>CAVOHK010000026.1:0-4388 GCA_963695635.1 uncultured Acidobacteriota bacterium | reverse complement strand
CCAAACCACACTGAACGAACAGAACTGTTTTCCGAAGCGGCACAGCTTCGCGCTCCGAAGGAGGAGTAGGCAGGGAAGTTGCTGTCCTCCACTGTTTGGGAGGAGCGAAATGAAACTCAGCGTTTTTGGTCTACTGGCGATTGTCGCCGCCGGTCCAGCTGCCGCGAACACCTTCGCCCAGACAGCTGCCACCACCACGACGGCGCCGTCGGCGCACGACAAGGCGATCAGTGAATCGAGATCGCCAAGCGCATCGCCGAAGAGCCGGGCTTAAAGACTGATGCGGTCAAGGTGAAAGTCGAGAACGGCGTCGTCACGCTCAGCGGTATCGTCGCCAACGAGGCGGACCGCGCCCGCGCGGAACGTTTGGCACACGTCGAAGGCGTTACCAAGGTCGACAACGACCTGAAGACTCACGACGACGCGAAGTCGGGGGTCAAGGGCACGGCCGGTACTGTTGCCGACAAAACCAAGGAAGGCGCCGAGAAGGTTGGCGAGAAGACCAAGGAAGGTCTGAGCAAGACCGGCGAAGTGATCACCGATGCCTGGATCACCGGCCGGATTAGCTCGAAATTCGTCAATGAGTCTCTGCTGCACGACAGCAACATCGACGTCGACACCAAGGATCACGTCGTGACGTTGAACGGCACCGTGCTGACTCGGCCGGTCGGCGTCGCGCGGTGGCAATTGCCAAGGAAGTGGAAGGCGTGCACCGCGTCGTCGACAAGATGACGATCGGACCTAAGAAGTAGGAAGTCTGAAGTAGGAAGTCCGAAGTAGAAGTCTGAAGTAGGAAGTCTGAAGTCTGCATTGGAACGAGGCAGACTTCAGCCTTAAAACTCAGAACTTTCATCTTTCTTCAGAAGCCGACTGTCGCTCCGACATGGACGCGCGTTGACGATCCATGTCCATGAGCGACGGCGATATTCATTCTGAAAAACGCGGCGGTAAACCACATGCTCCCGCCGATCCCGCGCATCCATTCCTGATCCGACAGGCGCTGGCCGTCGTCATAGGCCGTCCCCGCATCGATGAACGCGCTGACGCCGATGCGGCCGACGCTGATCGGTGACGAGAGCGGCACAACCAGTTCCGCTGAAGCCGCGACCAGCGTGTCGCCGGCCCTGGTTCCGGTTTTGAATCCGCGCAAATTCGCCATCCCGCCGAGCAGTGGCTTCAGGTACGGCGCCAGCGGACGATCGCTATCACTGCGAAGAAAGCGGACCTGTCCAATCGTCTGACCGAACAACCCGACATAACCGCGGGCGTCGAAGTCCGTGCGATTCGCACCATTGATGTGCTCCCACGCAGCGCGCGTGTAGACGGCATTGCGCGGCAGGACCGGATCGACGCGCGTGTCGAACGTCAGATCGGCGCCGCCATGGCCGAACGAATCGGTCCGCCGCGGACCGATCGGCAGCGATTGGAAGTTGACGCGCTGCGACCCGGCACTTCCTCCGGCGCGCAACCATTTTGCGAGGTATCGTTCGCCGCGCATCCACACCCGGACACGGTCGTCGTCGACCTCGTAGTAGGGATTTGTCCGGCGGGAGGCCGCGACGCCGCCTGCGACGCGATCGAACGGACCGCTGCTGAACGTTTTGTCGACTTCAACAGCGGCGCGCTTGTCTCCACCCCAGGTGAGCGGAAAGCCGATGCGGCTGTTGGCGCCGAGCGGGTTCGGCACCGCGAAGCGCGCGCCGTAAGTGAGGCCGTATCCGTCCTCCGCCGCGATGATCGGCAGGAACATCAGATTGAGCCGCTTGGATTTCACTGCTTGCGCGGTGTCGCCGTTCAATTCGACGCGCACCGGACCTTCGTCGACGATGATCACCACAAGAATCTGGGAAGGATCCGCAATCGACGCGAACCGTTTCAGCACCTGGACCGACTCGAACTTCTTCGCGTCGCGCAGGTGCTTTGTCACCGTTTCAACGGTCTGGTCGCTGACGAGGTCACCGACCTGAATGCCGGCGAGACGCCGAATTTCCGTATCGGCTGTCAGGGTGTTGCCGTGAACCTGAATGGCGACGATCGTCTCGGGGACCGCCGCAGGTTGTTCCGCTGCCTGGCGCGATGCTTCGAGCGCGATCCACAGCAGCGCGGCCAACACGCTACTTGCTCTTGGGCACGGAGATTTTCGAGGTGACGTCCGGCTGGCGGTAGTCGTGATATTCCAGCCGAAACGTCATGTCGAACTGACCGACCGCCGCCGAGAGCGCGGCCTGAAAGTCGAGCGATCGAGGCAGCCAGACGTCGGGAAAAGCTTCTGACATCAACATGCCGGCGCGGAATTCTTCCATTCGCGCCAGCCATTGGGCGGGCAGGAAATCCATCCCGACGTTATTGAATTCGTACTTCACGATCTGGTGGGCCTTCGGTTCGACCCACAGCGTGACCAGCGAGGTTTTGTTCATCAGGCGGCGGAACTCGGCGCCCTCGGCGCGGTCTTCGTTGCTACGTTCACCGTGGCGCCGGTCGCTGCCGCGAAACAGGTTCGTCGGGTAGTGCTCGATCTTCAACATCTCGCGGCCGTCGATCGCTTCGCGGCCGACCAGGGCGTAGCGTCCTTCTTCGAACCGAAATCGCAGGAAATAGGCGGCGCGAACGAACTCCGGTTCGCGAGCCTGCCGGAGCAGACCGTCGATTTGCAGATCGTCAGGGCTGGCCGCCGGCTCGGGCGGAGCCGTCGCCGCGTGATCGCTGCGCCGCCGATCGCGACGTTTCTGGCGTTCGAGGTATTCGTTCTCGTACTTGCGGCGATCCGCCTCGCCAATCGTGACGCCGTTGAAGCGGACCGGACTGCGAACGAAGAATCCGTCGCGAATGAACCAGGTGTATTCGTGACGCTCGCCCCAGAGCGGCACCTTGCCCGGCCCGCGTAAATCGATCGTCTCGCGCTCGTCGAGGACGTACTGCTGCAGCTTCTTCCAGTTGTCGTCCCGCTTGGCGAGCACCTCGCGCATGAACGCGTCGAGATCGCTGCCCTGCGCCGTCACGCGAGCCCCCGATGCGGCCCAGAACAACGCGACGAGCACACCCGCACAACAGACGATTCGCCGCATGGAAGTTAAGACGATTCTGCTGGTCCAGCAGTTCAGCACCCGGCACCCGGCACCCGGCACCCGGCACCCGGCACTCAGCACCCGGAACCTCGCACCCGGCACTGCACCCGACACCTGGCACCAGCACCCAGCACTCAGCACCCAGCACCCGGCACTCCTGCCGTGCCCCGCGCGTGCCACCCGCGCGTGCCACTCAGCGCCCGATAATAGCCCCATGCGCATCGGTATCGACCTCGGCGGTACCAAGATCGAAGGCCTTGCCTTGGCCGACGACGGCCGGGAACTGGCGCGAACACGGATGCCGTCGCCGCGCGGCAACTATGGGGACACGCTGGCCGCGATCGTGACAGTGGTGGAAAGCCTCGAGCGCGCCGCTGGCAGTCGCGGAAGTGTCGGCGTTGGAATCCCCGGTGCACTGTCGCCGGCCACCGGTCTGGTGAAGAACGCCAACTCGACCTGGCTGAATGGCCAACCGCTCGCCGGTGATCTGCCGCGCCTCCTCAATCGGCCGGTTCGATTCGCCAACGATGCCAACTGCTTTGCGTTGTCCGAAGCGACCGACGGCGCAGCCGCCAGCGCGTCCTTGGTGTTCGGCGTGATTGCTGGAACCGGAACCGGCGGCGGCCTCGTCGTCGACGGCCGCCTCGTCGTTGGTGCGAACGCGATCGCTGGCGAATGGGGCCACAATCCAATGCCGGCCTCGCGTACGGAATGCGCTGATCCGCCAACGCACTGTTACTGTGGGCGACAGGACTGCATCGAAACCTACTTGTCGGGTCCTGCGTTCGAGCGTGATTACGGCAAGGGTGTACCAGCGGCGAGGATTGCGGAGCGCGCTCGCAGCGGCGAGCCCGACGCGCGCCACGCGCTCGAGCGCTACGCCGATCGGATGGCGCGGGCGCTCGGCACCGTGATCAACATTCTCGATCCCGATGTGATTGTGCTTGGTGGCGGACTGTCGAATATCGAGATGCTCTACGACCTGGTTCCCGAACGCTGGGCGCCCTACGTTTTTTCCGATCGGGTCGCCACGCGCTTGGTGCCGGCAAAACACGGGGATTCGAGTGGCGTCCGAGGCGCTGCGTGGTTGTGGCCGACCGGAGCCCTGGCCATCGAAACAGCGCATCTCATTCTGCACTGCAAGCAGCCTACTGGAATAGGATCCCATCAACGACGCCGGTTCGCGTCGTAAGAACTCTTCGAGATCGTTCTGCGCGAGTTCGAGGCGCGGATCGTTGGCCGCGCGATAGCAATCGCGCCGCAGCGTCAAAAAGCCGTAGTTCCACAGCGGGTTGGGCTCGAATTGCCCGATCGGTCCAACGC
>CAVOHK010000025.1:0-108890 GCA_963695635.1 uncultured Acidobacteriota bacterium | reverse complement strand
ATCCGATTGATATGCGGGTGGGGACCTTGCACCCGCTGTCGATTACTGCGATGCGGATGCCGCGGCCCGTCAAAGAGCCTGAACGCCGAGACCGCCGAGGCCGCAGAGAACACGCTGCTCGGCGTGCTCAGCGGACTCGGCGTTCAACGGGTCATTCCCTCTGCGACGCGCGTCCCCATCCAGCTCCAGCACGCGATCCGCGCGCGCAGCAAGTTCCGGCCGATGCGTAATCACAATCGTCGTGCGGCCGCGCATCACGGCGGCGAAGCCGGTCGCAATCCGTTGCTCGGCAACCGGATCGAGCGCGGCGGAGGGTTCGTCCAGCACCAGCACCGCGGGATCCGCGATCAGCGCGCGGGCAATCGCCACGCGCTGACGCTCGCCGGCCGACAATGCAAGGCCACGCTCGCCGACAATGGTCTCGAGCTTTTGCGGCAGGCTGTCGACGAAGTGGTCGAGGGCGGCGAGCCGGACGGCATCGCGCAGCTGCGCATCCGAGGCGTCCGGGCGTGCGTAGCGGATGTTTTCGGCGATTGATGCGTGCAGCAGGCAGGGGTCCTGCTCGACCAGCGCCACGTGACGCCGCAAATCGGCGAGTGCGATTGTCCGGAGATCGGCGCCATCCAGCCGCACCACGCCGGCATCCGAATCGATCAGCCGCAGCATCAGGTCGGCAATCGTCGAGGATCTTGCCGCTGCCGCTCGGTCCGACGATCGCCAGTGTTTCACCAGGCTGGACGTCGAACGACACCTGTTCCAGGACCGGCGCGCCGCGCTGGAACGATACGGTGACGCCGTCAAACGTCACCGCACCGCGGACGTTGGTCAGCGCTCGTGCGTCAGGCGACTCGTTGACTTCGACCGGCTCATCGAGAATCTGCGCGACGCGCTGAAGCGACACGCGGACGGTGGCAAGGTTCGCGTACATTTCCCATCAACGCCTGGATCGGCGGCAGCACCTGCATGTGATACGCCATATAGGCGACGAAGGTGCCAATCGTCAGATCCCCGTTGATGACGCGAACGCCGCCATAGACGAACACCGTTCCCGTTCCCGCCGCGAGGATCAATCCCGGGAGGCCGCCCGACAAGTACGTCAGCCACTGCATCGACATCAACGCGCGCACGAACGCCGCATTGCGATCGCGAAACCGCACGACCTCGCGCTGTTGCGCGTTCGCGGTAACCACCAGGCGCATCGCCTGCAAGGTTTCGACGAGGAAGCTGCCGAGATCGGCGCTGCGCTGACGCACCGCCGCCACTTCCCCGAGACGGCCGCGATAATGCGACAGCGCCCATGCCGCCAGCGGCGCGGTTGCTGCCGACACCGCGAACAGCCGCAGGTCGAGCCACGCCAGCATGACGACCGTGCCGACCAGGAACAGAACATTGCCGACCGTGGCCAGCGCCGTCTCGGCGGCGATCCGTTGAATTTCGCCGATATCGTTGTTAATCCGCGACAGGATGTCGCCAAGGCGGGCCCGTGCGTAAAACCGCGGCGACAGTCGCTGCAGATGCCGATACATCTCCAGCCGCATGTCGAACAGGATGTCGGCCGAAACCGCCGTGTACCGCAGTCCGCTGGCCGCGTTGACGACAAACCCGGCCACCGTCACGCCGGCGAACAGCAGCGCGACGCGGACTAACGTCGAGCGAGATCGCGGCCGAGCAGCGCGCGATCGAAAAAGTCGCGGGTCAACAGCGGGAGAGACAGCGAGAACCCAGTGCTGGCAAGGCTCAGCGCCAGCACCAGAATCAGCCTGCGCCAGTCCGGGGTGACGAAGCGCAGCGCCCGGCCGAGCTGCTGATTCATTGCGTGCCGGGCGACACCATTCCAGGCGGCGACGGCAGCACGAACAGTTCAGACGTCTGATCGCCGTCGAGAGTGATCGTGCGCAGATACTGATAGGTCTCGGCGTCGTAAAGATCGATCGTGTTGCCGGCGACGTAGATCGTAGAGCACTTTGCCGTTGGAACTCACTTTCAGTCCCATTCGCGGCCGGCCCTTGAATTCGACGCGGGTCGCCAGCTTCTTTTTCTCGAGGTCGAACTTCCAGAATTCGTGGCGCCCGATATCCTCGAATAATCCATAGGCCGCTTTACGGCCGGGTGCGAGCGCAAAGCTGACGCCGGTCGATGGTCCGAGCGTGTAGAAGTCCACGCTCTTCGCTGCAAGATTCACCCGGCCGATTCCCATCATCCGCCGATGCTGCACCGGATCGGTGACGTTGAACAGCGCGGTGTAGAACCCTGGGTCGTCGTTCATCACGTCGCGCGACCCAAATTCCAGCCGGCCGAACCCTTCTTCGATCGGCCGCGACAGCTCCCATTTGTCCACCTGGGTAAAGCCGCTGGTCTCGTAGATCAGCACATCCTGATCGGTGAACAAGTACATCAGCTTGCCGTCGGGCGCGAACAGGATGTTGGCGTTCTGCCGCTCGTCGTTGTTCGGCCACGCCACGGTCCGGACAATCTTGTGCGTCCCAGGTCGTACTGCACCAGCGTTGGCGCACCGATCTCGAAGCGATCGACGTGCTTGGTCGCGGAGGCCGTGACCATCATGACGAAACGATGCAGCGGATCCGGCTCGATGCTGCGGATGCGGACCCGCTTGTTGCCCTCGGTCAGCGTGAAGCGGTCGAGCGTTTTGCGTGCCGCGATATCGACGATCTCGACCTTCTCCATCGTCGCGTCGATGGTGTAGAAGCGTTTCCGATCGCGCGACAGCGTCGTCCGTCGCGGGATTCCGGATTCAAAGGGGATCGAACCGACGATCTTTTCCGTCGCTTCGTCGATGATCCAGAACTGCCTGGGATACGCGCCGATGATCAACGTGCCATTACCGGCGCTCACCGGTTTCGGCTTGTCGGCCGTGCTGACGGTCAGCGTGGTGGCCGCGATCAGCAGGGCGACGGCGCTTGTCAGATTACGCATGCTGGACCTTGCTTACGGGAAGATGAGATCGATTTTCCGCCAATCCTTTTGGGCGGCGGCGCATTTCGCCGTCCAATCGGGCGCGTGGTTCAACTGGTCCGGCACCTGCGCCGGCCAATAGCAGCCGATGTGACAATCGAACAGGTCGCGTTCGACCGGCTGGCACAAACCGGCGGTCCCGCCGGTGCGATCGGCTTCCCACCCGGGCGAAAACACCAGCGAACAGCCAATCGGAAAGTGTGGCAGCAGCGGCAATCCGGTGCGCTGCAGCGCGACGACGTCTGGCGCCGTTGCTTCTTCGATGCGGACCGCTTTGCGATTCACAGGCTTGAGATGAGTCATGACACCTTCTCTGTAACGTCACGATCGAATTGCGTAAGAAACGCCGGGTTTCGCACCGACAGCTCGCCGTAGATTTTCAGACAGACATCCGTCCAGCCGCGAATCCAGTCGCAGTAGTGCAGGTTCGCGTGGGTGGTGTCGCCGTAGCGGGTATGGGCCTCGTGATAGCAGCCGCCCGAACAGAGCGGACGCGCCCAGCAGATGCTGCAATCGGTCTTGTTGGCGATGTGATGGCGCTCGAGGAACGCATGTTGTGCGCTGCGATCGACACCTTCGCTCACGGTGCCGATCTTGTGCGCGTCTGAACCGGCGAACCGATGGCAGAGCGCGACGTCGCCGTCGGTGGCCACGCCCAATAGACCAAGGCCGGCGCCGCACGGAAACGCTTTGCTGACGCCCTTGTGCAGTTCCTCGAGGGTTTCTTTGACGTTCGAGAAACCGTGATGGCGGTTGGCGACCGACGCTTCCAGGAATTCGTCGGCCAGCTCGCGGAACTGATCGAGCATCTTGTCGTAGCCACCCTCGCCGATCGCGTGTGCGCGATTGGGCGAGGTGGTCACTGGCGCGAAGCCGACTTCCCAAAAGCCGATCTCCTCGGTCAGGTGCCGGTAGATTCGCCTGACGTCGAGATCGGCCGAAGTCAGCGTTACACGCGCACCGATTGGCCGGCTGCGATGCCGGCGCAGGAGTTCGCGAATCTTCGGCGCGACGACGTCGTAGCTGCCGGCGCCGTTGTTGAAGACCCGGAATTTGTCCTGCACTTCGCGCGGACCGTCGATCGAAATCGTCACGCCGACATGGTTCTCGGCGAGGAACTCGATAATCTCCGGCTTCAGCAGCGTCCCGTTCGTCGTCAGGCTGAAATCCACCTCTTTGCCGAGCTCGGCGCCACGTTGGCGAGCGTAGGCGATGGTCTTCTTGCAGCACCGGAAAATTCAGCAGCGTTTCGCCACCGAAGAAGGTGATGTGCGCGGTCGGATTCATACCGGCTTCCTTCAGCATGAACTCGACGCTCTGGCGAGCCGTCTCTTCACTCATGAACTTCGGCTGCCGGCCGTTCTCGGTATCGACAATCTTGTCTTCGCCGTATTCGTAACAGTAGGTGCAGCTCAGGTTGCACTGGTTCGTGACGTTCAGAACCATAGTCGTCAGCGGAAACGGCGCAAGCGGAATTACTTTCGGGGTTGGCGAAGGAGGTGCACTGATTTCGCCGATCGCCTGCACACGAATCAAATCCGCGAGCGTGGTATCGAGGCCTTCACGCTCGCCCAATTCGGCGAGTAACTCTTCGCGCGTGTAGGCGCGTTGCGCGACAGTGCGCGAACACGGCGTCGGCGGCATCGTCCAACTCGAAGATCGCGGCACTCGGCACGAGATAGACGAACGGCTTGCCGGCGGCTTCGAACCGATGGTGTTCGCGGGCGCGGAACGACGGCGACTGGGATTGCAGTGTCACTTTCCACCCCCACGTTCGAACCAGGCCATATACAACGGGACTGTGACCAACAGATGCGCACGCGCGCGCAGCGGCTGGGTAGCGCCGCCGGTAGCCGCCACGCCGGTCAGTTCGGCCACTACCCACACATCGCCGACGTTGTTCCGATTGCCGGCGCGTTTCGGATTCGGCCCGTCGACATTTGGCGTGAACAGGCCGTTCTGATCCAGCGTGCCGACAAACTGCGCATCGTCGTCGCCGAACGTCGCGGTGTACTCGTCGATCGACCACTTCACCGGAACCACGCCGAGGTTCAAGTCGTCGGCGGTGTCGGGCTTGCCGTCGGGTCCGTTGCTGTAGCCGATTGCCTCGAACTGCTGGAGTTGTTTGGGAACACCACGCCACCAACGCGCGCCATCCCCGATTGCGGTGCGACCTTCAGACCGTCTACGCGGTTGTAGACCACCATCGCTCCCGGCTTGACGCTGCCGGCGACCGACAAATCGCGCGCGCCAATCGGCGCATCGCCTGCGACGTCCACGTCAATCGTGATTTCATCAGCGCGCGCGCTGGCCACCCGCGTCACCTTGACCCCAAGGCCCGCTCCAATATCTTCAGCCTTCACATCGGTTGGAAGGTTGGCGCCATAGATCTTCACCGACGATCCAGTCGACCCGGTTTTGAGCGCCGCAACACTGGTACCGAATACCACTGGATCGCTGGCAAGCCGCACTAACCTGACATCGACGCCGATTTCGTCGTAGTCGCCCGTGTACCAGCGTCCCCACATCGTCTTCCAGTCGCGCTCGACGAACAGCACTTCGCGCCACGGCCACATCGCCTCGCCTGACGCCGCTCCGCGGCCGCGCCACTGATAGCCGGTGTAGACCAGCGACTTGCCGGTACGGGTCACCGTTTCACCGGTCCGGGCGACTGTGTACTTCGTTTCGGTGTTGAAGCTGTCGGGAGACGCAGGATCCGCGGTAATCGTCAGCTGTCCGTAGACCGGACCTTTGCCGGGCTGGGTCCCGACGATCGCCCAGCGCCCGGCGAGCTTCGGCGGTTGCATCGCGGCGGACCACGCCGCCCACTCCGACGTCTCGAGCGGCAGCGCTTTGGTCAGGTGTTCGATCGCCTTGTCCATCGGATGGCGATTGTCGGGTGGCCGGCCATCAGCGCCGGGCTCGGTCTGCGGCGCCCGAGTGCGACGGAATCCGCCGCCCGGCACCATCGGCTGATTGTCGACCAACGGATACAAGCCGCGGTGCATCGCGACCAGCAATTCCCACTCTTCCTTGGTGCGGCGCTCGCTCAGAACGCGCGAGATGGAGTGGCACGACTGACAGAGATCGGCCGTGTCCTTGTCTGCGGCATAGGTGTAGTCGACCATTCGCCGTTCCGCTTCGAAGGCGATCGGACGCTCCTCATCCGGTGCAAGCCCCTGGCGGTCTGCCAGGTATTTCAAAATGACGCGGGCATCGGCAGGATCGAGTGTGGCATGGTTCAGCGACACCATCCGTTTGATCGTCCGCTCCCAGTTCTCGGGAGTCGCGCGGCGATACGAAATCCGCGACATGCGTCCCTTGTCGTCGGACTTGTGACAGCCGCCGCATTTGGCTTTGACGACGTCGTTCGTCACTGGAATGCCAGCGTCTTGCGCCGCCGGTTTTCCGGCCTCTTGCGCCGCTGCCGGTGCAATGAGTGCGAACACAACCGCAGTGGACAAGAGACCAAGCCTACACGCGTTCATGAAGGATTCCCCTTGCGACGAGCAGTGATAAGCCACCCATGACACTCGGCAGCGGCACGGGTGGACACGTGCGGCAATACGCCTCAAACAACTCGGGCACCTGCGCATGATGTGGAGCGATGTGCGCGAGCGTCAGCAGATCAACATTGGCGACGTAGCGGATACCGCCAGGTAGCGCCGGTTCCAACACGATTTCATGTCCGCGGATCACCGGCCGCTGTTCGAACACGGCTGGCGACGACATCGCCAGCTTCAACCGCGGTGCAGTCCGAAAGGCATCGAAAGCGCGCTGAACCGCGGGATCGCGCCGGAAATCGTCCTCCGTTTGCTGGTGTGCAGTGGCATCCGACGCACGGTCATCCCAATAGGGGTGATGATGCTGCTCGGTCGCAGCCGCGGCAAACTGCTTCGTTCGCTGCAGCTGCGACGCATACACTCGATGTTCCCAGTCGTTGAAAAAATCGAGCGCCACGCCTGCTCGTTCCGGATGGGACAGCGCGGTGTGGGTTGCGATTGCTGCCATCCACGCAGATGCCAACGCTTTTTTCACGCCGAATGACGACAGCGGATCGATGAACGACCCGGCATCGCCAACCAGCAAGTGAGTCTCGCCCGCATACGCGGTTGACGAGTAAAGGGACGCATCGCACGCCCAGACGCGGTCCAGCGTTGCACCCTCGACCAGCCGTGCGGTCTCGATCGTTTTTCCCAACACCCCGCGATAGGCCGCTGCGAGCGTACGCTCCGCCTCATGCTCGTCGAACGGTTGCGTCACCATCGCGCCAACATGGCGCGTCGACAACGACGTCGGAATGGACCACATCCAGCCGTCGGCAAAGGTTTCGACGACAGTATGACTGTCGTCCGGCAGGCCCCAACCGTCGCCGTCGGGTCTGCGCCAGACGCCGACCAGCGCGCAGGTCCGATGGCCGGGTTCGGCAATCCGAAACCTTCGTCCGACCACGCCCGCACGCCCCGAACAATCAAGGACGAAACGCGCCTGTAGTGTGGACATCGCACCGTCGTGATCGACGACGACTTCGGCCGCCGATCTCTCGGTGGTCGCCGCCATTAATGCAACATGACGGGCGCACGCATTACGCCGTACGTCGACGCCGGCCTCTTCCGCGCCAGACAGCAACACGCGATCGAAGTGCGGACGGAACACCTGGTAGCCGAACGTGGATCCATCCTCGCCGAACGTTTCGACGCGGCGCTCGCGCGATGCCCACCACACGGTGTTGCCGCGCGTCCGTAAAAAACCGGCGCGCTCGATCGCGGTCGCGAGGCCAATCTGCTCGAACAGCTTGTGCGCGCTTGGTGGAATCGATTCGGCGAGTCCGCGCGACGTATCGACAGTCTTGTCGAGAAGTGTGACGGAATGTCCCCAGGAAGCGAGCAGCCGGCCTGCCGCCGCACCCGCCGGACCGCCTCCGACAATCACCACGTCCCGATGTGCCAAAACGGCGCCAGTTTACTTCACAATGTTGCCATCTGGTCATTTGGTCATTTGGTCATCTGGTCATCTGGTCATCTGGTCATTGAGAATTGGTCAATTGACAATGATCAAATGACTAAATGACCAGATGACTAGATGACTAGATGACTAGATGACCAGATGATTGGATGATTGTCATTTGTATGCCAACGATGCTCGAGCAAATCCGCCAGCGGATGGCGGGAATCTTCCGGCCGCGCCGTTCCCGCATCTGGCCGGAATCACGATCACCGAGGTCGAGGCCGGCCGCGCCCGGTTGGCGGTGACCGTCGACGAACGTCATCACAACCCGATGGGTACCATGCACGGCGGTTTGCCGTGCACGCTCGCCGATTCAGCGATGGGAATCGCCTACGCCTGCACACTCGACGATGGTGAAAGTTTCACCACGCTCGAGCTGAAGATCAACTTCCTGAGGGCCGTGAAAGCCGGGACATTGACCGCCGAGGGTGTGGTCGGTACAGCGTGGGCGCACAATCGGACTCGCGGAATGTACGGTGACAGACGAACAGGGCCGGATCGTAGCGAAGGCTTCGAGCACCTGTATGACGCTGCGCGCTGAACCGGCCCAGGGCCGCTGATGCCCATCCGCAGGCGCGGTGCTCGAAACCGCGTCGTTAGTGACCGGACGTCGTGGCCGCTTTCACCGTGACCTTGACGTGCGCGTTGGTCCAGCAGCACTGGAACCCGCCGCCGCCGTCACCGGTCGAGTCGTTGCCCTGCGCGCGCAGGATGTAGTCACCCGGCTCGCTGAACGTTGCCTTCGCGGTCCCCTTGCCGCCATTGTTCCGATCGAGCGTCGGCCGCACCGGCTCGATTTTCACCGCCGCCGGGCCGCGATGCAGCATCCACGCAACGCTCAGCGGCGGAGGCGGCGGCGGACCGGCTGGCGCGTCGCCGCCGCGTCCACGTCCACGACCGCGACCTTCGGGAATGTTGATCTTCGGACCTTCGTCGCTCGCCCAGACGTTCAGTTCAACCGGAACGCCAACCGTTCCGGACAACGTCGCCGCAATGCCCACCGGCGGACCCTGGAAGCCGAGACCGTCCTGTGTGAATTTGAGCGTCGGCGGCGTGTTCTTGTTCGCCGGATCCTCGAGCGGTTCGACGATGTAGTCGGATTTGGTCTGGAAGGTGATGGTGTTCGTCTGCCCGTTGCTGATCAGCGTCCAGGTCAGCTTCTTGTTACCGAAGTCCTTCGGCACTTTCAGCGTAAACACACCGTACTGCCGTCCGACACCAAAGTGCGTCGGCTGACCCTGATCCGGGCCGCCTGGTTCGATCTTATTGTTGGGACCGACCGGGATGTCGAATTCCTGTTTCGTGTTGCGGTTGTAGTAGCCGATCAGCCACTGCTGACTGCCGTCCTTGTTGTAGTACCAGCCTTCGAACGCCCCGGTCACGCTCGACCCGCGCTCGCGGATGGTCTGCGACAACGGCCACGGCGCCGGAGTTTGTCCGGTACCCTGCTGACCGTGAACGAGCACACCGGCGGCCAACGCTGAAGTCAGCAGCGCGCCCGCGAAGACCTTGCGGAGAACCATGGATGGAGCTTCCAGAAATTGAGAATTAGGAATTAGGGATTAGGAATGGAATTAGGAATTCAGGAAGTCCGAAATTCCTAATTCCTAATTCTCAATTCCTAATTTCACAATCCGCTATTGCTGCCTGTCTTCAGTGGTCGCTGCGGTCTTGCGCTTGGCGACTTCGGTCTTGAACTCGTCGTCCTTGAAGTAGGTGATGTTGATCCAGGCGTGGCCCATTTCGTCCACCGTGCGATCGCCCCAGCCTACCCACTGATCCGGATCCGGGTTCGACTTGTTGTTCGGCGTGTTGTCGTACCACGCGATGAAATGCAGCATCGTGCCCTTCGGCAACAGCGGTGCAACATCGTCGGCGTAGATATACATGTTGTGCCAGTTGAAGTTGAAGTCCGCAACCTGGCTCAACATCTCGCGGCGACCATCCGGATAGAGCGCCTCCATCGACATGCCCTTGCCGCGCAGGTGCATGTGCGCCTGGAAGTTCTCGATGCGCGCATTTTCCTTCAGCGTGACGAAGCTTTCAGTCGTCGTCACCTTGTTCGGCTGGATGTCGAGACCGCGGCCAAGGCCCGCGCCGCCACCCGAGAAGGTGTTGAACAGCGCCAACACTTCGCGGTGCTTCGGCTCCTGCCCTTTCGGGTAGAAGTAGACACCGAGTTCGGTGTGCGCGGAGATTTCCTCGCCGACTGCGTGATAGTGCATTTCCCAGACGATCTTCGAGCCGGGCAGCATCAGGCGTCCCGAGTCTGGACGCATCTCGTCGCCGTTCTTGCCGACCGCCCACTCCATGAACAGGCCGTCGCCCGCGACGTTCGGATCGTTGGTGAACAGCGCCGCATCCATTTCTTCGGTCTGCTGCAGCCGGGCCAGCGCGTGATGGGTGATCTTGCGCGCGTTCTTGCCGACCGGACGAATCTCGATGGCGCGAACCCAGCGCGGTTCAGTGAGGCCGGTCGGAACGGTCGGCCGCCACCACGCGTCCTGCGCCACGGCCGGCATCGTGTATTCCGGCGATTTGATGATCAGATCCGGCTGGCCGTACTTCGACGCGAGTTGCCAGCCGGTGCTGTCGTCCCACACCTTCGGCTTCGGCATGTCCTTCAGGTCGCCCTTCGGCGCGCCAGCGGCCACCCACGCGAGCACGGTTTCGATCTGCTCGTCGGTCAGCGAACGATCGTTCTTGAATTTCTGGATGCCGATCGTCTTGTCGATATGCCAGGGCGGCATTTGCCGCTGGCCGACACGCTGCGCGATCGAGCGCACCCACGGACGAACTTCCTCGTAGGTCCGGAGCGACATCGGCGCCATGTTGTCGGGCCGGTGACAGGACTCACAGCGTTCCTGGAAGATCGGCGCAATGTCTTTCGTAAAAGTCGGCTTCGGCGCGTCAACCTCGCCGGACGCAAACGCACCAGCCGGAACCAACAGCGCCGCAATCGCCAGCCACGTACCCCTCATTACGGGCTCCTTTCTAGTCGCCACGCAAGAAAATGACGTCGAATAAAATCCCCCGTAATTTAACACAGTACAGGGGTTGCTTATCTTTTGAATCGGCGAAACTTATGCCCATTTGCGCGACAAACGGTGACAAACCGCCGAAAGGCTTCGCTACGATGCTCTTTTCCACGTAAACGTGCCTGCCGCCGGATGACCCGGCATGTAGAGATCGTGTGACAGGCGGCGATCGTAGTGAATGACCGGGGATCCCGCGCCGTTATCCATCAATCCCGAAATCACCGAACCGTATAGGGCATAGTTCCCTCCCAGATGCACGTATGCATTGGGCGCGTAGACGGTTCCCACCATTTCGCTGTTGCCGAGCAGGTCGAGCTCGCCCTGGCCGGCGTACACGAACTTGAGCAGCGACGCATCGTAGTTCGAGCACCCCGTGCAGGCCGGCGCGGCCTGCGAGCCGCCAGCAAGATCCAGAGGCCTCGCCAGGTCACCGCCGTCCTTGTCTTTTCCTACGATGTTGACGACTGCCGCCGATGCGGCCGTGGTCGAGCTGACTTGGATCGCCGCGCCGCCGAGCAGGCTGAGGCTATTCAAGTCGTACTTGTTCGGTGACCCGGAAACGATCTGCAGCGTGAAGGAGCCATTGACGGTCAACTCGGGCAGACGAATCTCTGACCCGGTTGCGGTCGTCGCATCGAGTTTGAGAGTAGTGCCGCTTACCTGGCACACCGGCGCCGACAGGCCAAACGTCGCGCATGCGCTCGCCAGAGTCGCCGGCGAGTTCAATGTCACCGGGTCGGCAACCACGAAAGTTGGCATCGCCGGGTCCGGGTACTTCACCACCGCGGGAAGGGAGCACGATGCTGTCGACATGGTCAATGTCGCCGGTGAACGCGTTCGCCGCTGAGGCATTGCACGCGCCGACGCCGGTGCGCGGCGTGTAGAGATTACCGCCAACATCGGCGCCGCCGTTGAGCGTCAGATTGCCGTTGGTGCCGACGCTGCCACCCGAAGTGCTCACCGTTCCTGCAGCCGTCGGCGTCGTCGCCCCGGTCATCGAGGTCGAGTCGTAACTGTCCGTCGACAGATGTCCCGAAAGCGTCAGCGCGCCGCATACGTCTGCCGTCGCGAAGGCAGCGTAACCGCTGGCGGGCACCTTCGGCGTCTCCACCAGTGCCATCACTTCGACGGTCGCGTTGCGCGTGCCGCTGACCGCCCCGGTCGACTCGACCTTCCAGGTCTGAACGACCGAGACTCCCGCAGTACGACTCGAGGTACTGCATCGTCAAGAGCGTGGCAACGGTGGTGTAGGTCAACGTCGCAGAACCTGCCGTAAGCGAACCGCCGGCTGAGGTCGCGAACTCAGTTTTCTTGGTCGCATCAGGGTAGTTCGAATTCGCCGCGATGGTGGAGAGCACGATGCTGCTCCCCGCCGTGCAGAGCGTCGCGCCGACTTTGCATTTCACCGGGGATACCGTGATGTCGTAGTTATCGTCGATCGAGTCGCCGCCGGCGCCGGTATGCGGTGTCGCGTACAGGGTGCTGTCGAGCAGGAAGTTCGAGGCTCGCTGAATGCCGGCTTCGGCGGCGTACCGTGCCTGCGACATCATGCGGTAGTTCATCGTCGCATAGGTTTCCGTCTGAGACAGGAACATCATCGACGCGCCCAGCACCGACAGCGCTGACATCAGAAATAACGCCAGCACCATGGCGATTCCGCGTTCGGTTCGTGTCTGCATGATTCGCTGCTCGTCTTTCATGGACAGGTGATCGGCGAGTTTTTGCAGACCAGTGCCATGACGCTGGTCGGCGTCGACTGAATCCGGTCGGTGTAGCTCATTCCGGCAAATTCCCAGGCATTGAAGACATTGCGCGGCGAGACGTTGAGCAGCGCCTTGGTTTCGGTCTGCTTCACCTTGGTAATCGGATCGATTTGCTCGGTCTCGACGGTCAGCGTAATCGCGACGTCCAGGACGAAAACAAACGAGGTGCCGTTGATCACAATCGGCGGGCTGAGCTGATACGTGAAACATGGCGCGTTACCGGGGTTGCCCTTGACGTTCGCGAGCAGCACCATCGAATCGTCGTTTGGCGGTTTGCTGGCCGCTGCCGTATTCCAGGGCATGACGTTTCGATACAGTTTGCCGGCGACAGTGTCGCAGGTGTATTCGACGTACACCATGTTGCCGTCGCCGTTGATGTCGCCGTACAACTTCAACACGCTGCCGTTCGAACCATTGGGCACGCCGGAATTGGGCACGATTCCGGTGACGAACCCGCCGAGGGGCATCAGAACAGCTCCGGGCGCATGCGTCTTGGTAAAGCATGCGGTGATCGTCGGCGGAGTCGCCCCGGCGTTGATCGAGGCGACGCGAAACGACTCCTGGTTGTTGCCGTCCATGGTGGTCAGCATCACGTAGGATGGGTTGACACCCGATGTCGCCCACAACCCGGCAACCGAGTCGACGCTGACCGATACGGCTCCGGTGGACGGCGCGGCCGGATCGCAGGTCGGCTGCACCATCGCCGACGTGACACCGTTGCAGCCACCGCAGCCGGTGGCAAAGATCAGCGGCAGCTCCGATTCCGGTGTCGCGATCCGCCCTGCCTGGCCGACCTCCTGCTGAAGCAATTCCGTCGCACCGCGAATGCCGCTATGCATTTCCGTGCGGTTCCAGATTGTCTTCTGGGAATTCGTCATCTGGATCAGCGCGGTCGTGACGATGCTCGACACGACCAGCAGCAGACCGGTCGCAAACAGCAGCTCGATCAAGGAGAAGCCGGCGGCGCCGCGAAGTCTCTTCACCACAACCTCAGAACTGCGACGCCTTCAGCGCCGATACTGTCGACTTCGGGATGATTGCTCTGCCGACCGACGTGCGCACGGTGGTGACAACCGTGATCTGCTTCAGCCCGGTGGCGGTCGCCGTATCACAGGTGCCCGCCGGCTGAACGAAGCAGATGTACCAGACGCGTTCGTAGTACCAATCGGCCGGCTGACTGGTGCCGCCGCCTTTGAGGTCGCCGTTGTAAGCGAGCCAATCGACATACTTGTCGACCGGCGCTGCCGGATCGACCGAGCCTCCCACCGCGAGACCCGAGCCGGTGGTCGGTGCCGCGATGGCCGGGAATTGCGTCGTATCCGTCACCGCATCGGTGAAAGCAATCGCCAGCAGCTGCTCCATCTTGTCCTGGGCGTATTCGGTGGTGCGCGCCTCGAGGTGGCCGTGGTTTTCGGTGTAGACCGTTGCCAGGGCGGCCATCGACAACAACCCAATCATTGCGACCAGCAGCATCGACAGCGCGATCACGGTTTCGATGAGCGTCAGGCCGGTTTCCGATTTGGCGCGGGCGATCATTGCTTGTTCCAGGTGGGCGTCGAAGTTGGCAGCGTTTGCCACATTCGAATCATCCCGGTCGCCGCGACGGTAATGCTGTAGACCGCTGAGCCGTCGGTCAGATACACCACGTGATCCGAAGTAGGCGTGTAGTTGTTGGCGACATCCGGCGCGATCGGAATGCCTCGCGAATTGAACACCACGCAGGAGGTTCCTGCGATGTCAGCGCCGGCGTTGTTCCGGCACGGCGACGCGTTGCCGATGACGGCCTGCGAATTCGGCGGCGGTGTTGCGACGACGCCGTGCGAGAACGAGGTATACGCCGACAGATACGTGACGCCGCCTTCAACGGTCCATTGCGGCGGCGTCGAAGTATCGGCGCGTTCGACGCGGTGCCAGTTACTGGCAGTACTGATGTAGACACGGGTCTTGCTGAAATTCGACGCCGCGCGCATCTTGGCCAGCGCGACGGCATTCGACACGCTTCGCGCATCGCCGCTCAAGCGGAAATACGCGATCGAGTTATTGAGCTGCGGAATCGCAATCGTCGCGATGACGCCGACGAGCGCCACCACGATGAGCGTTTCAAGCAACGAAAACCCGTTCTGAGGCCGGAACCTGTTCATTCAACAACCGGACTGCGCAAGCGAAATGCCACGAACTGACACTTTGGCACAGCGCAATGTAAAGCCAACCTGTTCATCAACTTACGAGTGAAAGCCTGAACCGTAACTGGGTGAAAAGTGCCCCGTTCTGAAACAAGCGATCACGAAAGCGTCGATGTAGGTCTTATCGGCGCGAAAGGTGTGATTTAGTTCACGCCGAAGGCGAGAAGGGCGTTGCCGGGACGCAGTCCAAACGTTCCGTAACCTGTGGCGACGTACATCATCCCGCCAGCCACCGTCGGCGCGGGTCCGTTCATCGAGCCGCCGTGCGTCTTCACGCCGTTGACGGCTTGAAAATCGCGATTGGTATCGAACGACCAGATGATCGAGCCGTCGCGTGTCGAATATCCGCGAATCGCTCCGTCGTTCGACGGCGAAAAGACCACGCCGGGAATGACGGTGACCGCGGAGAACTGCGCGCCGCTACACGCGCGGCTCGGCTTCCCGCACGCGAGCGGCTGCGGGCGGCGTGTACCACGCGCGCTTTCCATTCGTCAGGTTCACTGCATGCAGCCCGCCGGGCATCTCGGCGTAGATGTCGGCCACTGGCGCATAGGCGTTCGTGGCATCTGCGCCGATTCCCCACTGGATGCCGCCGAGCCCGCTGCCGCCGCCGGCGCGGTAGCGCCACACGAGTTGTCCCTTTCGATCGGGATCGAGCGCGTAAAGCACCCCAGATTTCTGCCCCGCGAGGATGATGTCGCGGCCGCCGGGCCGCGCGGCCAGTACCGGCGAGGCTCCGAAATCGAAGTCCGGTCCGGGTTTTTCGCCGCAGTTGACGTCGCCCGGTACGCACCCGAATACGTCGCGCTCGCCGGGCGTCATCTGCTGCGCCCAGCGAAGCGCACCGCTCTTGAGATCCAGGGCGAGAATGGCGTCCGTGGTTTTTTGCGGCGCACCACTGTAGGTGTTGCCGACGGCGACGTAAATCGCATTGCGCTTCGCGTCGATCGTCGGTGCTGACCAAATCGCGCCGCCCGACGGCGCCCAGAGTTGCGTGCCGTCGGCGTATTCGCGAAGCAGCATCGGCTTCTGCGGAATTGTGTACGACTGCCACACGACGTCGCCGGTCTTCGCATCGAGCGCGATCAGGCTGCCGCGAAAGGTGCAGCATCCATAGCCCGGTGGCTTGCCGCCTTCTTCGTACGAAGAGGTTGGAACGTAGAGCCGTCCATTGAAGAGTACCGGCGAGCCGGTCAATCGCACGAGCGGATGATCTTCGACGCGACGGCTCCACTGCAGTTGTCCGTTGGCGGCGTCAACGGCGTAGACGAAACCTGATTGATCGGCAAAATAGGCCGAGCGCTTGTCGACCACGACCGAGGCACGGACGCCGGCATGGGCGGTGAACGTCCAGGCGATGCAGCCACGCAGCGCCGACAGCGCGTAGACGACGCCATTCTGGCTGCCAACGAACACGCGGCCGCCGGCCACAGTCGCCTGCGACCACGACGCCGCAGCGTCAGGAAATCCGAATACCCATTTCAGCTTCAACTGCGGCACCTGCGCCGCCGTGAGACCGGATTGCTGGTCGCTCTGGTAATGACGATTGTCCGGCGTGGGACTCCAACCGTTCCACGACGGCGACGCGCCTGGGTCGGTGAACGGCGCGGCCGGACTGCAGCGGCCTGCGTTTGCGCTGTCGAGCGGATCGGCAGCACGCAGCGGCCGGCCGGTCAGAAATACCGCGATCGCGCGGCGCTCGAGACCGTTGAGCGGCATGCCCTGGTAATTCATCGATCCCGAGGTCAAAGCGTCGACGATCGCCTGCGGTGCGCGGTGATGCAGCGCATCGCGATCGGGAGCGCGTGAATCTTCGCCGTCGTGGCACATCGCGCAGTGCTCGGCGTACAGAGCTGGACCATCCGGTGGCGGCGTTGCGGTTTGACCGGCGGCCAGCAACGACGAAATGACGCAGACGAGCACTGCGGAAAAGGCGAGCGCCGTGACGAAGTCGCGAGTCGCGAGTCGCGAGTCGAAAGTCAAAAGTCGCGAGTCGAACGTCGGCTTCTCATGCGACTACCGTGCTGCGTCGCTCCGCGTAATAGAAAAGAATGTCGAAGTTTCCTGGCGCCACCCCGAGCATCCGTAGCAGCAGCGCCGCTTGACCGCGATGATGGACGGCGTGATTCATGCCGTGATGCAACAGCTCGCCGAGCGCCATCGCTCGCGGTGTGATGCCTGGCAGCGTGAACTCGATGGTCCGATCGAGATCGGCATCGGTGAGAGTCGCGAGAAACTCGCGCATATATCCCTCGACCCGCGTCCACTGATCGATCAGCGCCTGCGGCGTCGGATAATCGTCGGCTTTTAGCGCCGCACCGCGCGGCTGGCCGCCACAGCGGTCCAGCCAGCCCCACTCGGCGCTCAGCGTGTGGACCAGCGTATTCCGGACCGAGCCGTAGCTGCCGCCGACAGTTTGGGTGAATTGCTCGGGAGTCAGCTGCAGGAGCACCGGGAACAGCTTGCGGTTTACCCAATAGCCATAGTCATAAAACAGTGCGAGATCCCTGACCGTCATCGCTTCAATCCCCTGGAAAGGTGCATTCCGACTCTACACCACCTGTTATAGGATGCGCCCACCGGAGGACGCTGTTATGGTTCGACTTACACGTGCGGCGGCGGTGATAGCCGCGACCCTGCTTTCGGCGGTCGTCGTCGCGGCCGCGCCGATTCGCCTCGCCCGCCACCCGGACTATCACGCAGGCAAAATCACGTTCAGCTATCTCGGCGACATCTGGATCGCGAACGAGGATGGCAGCGGCGTCGTTCGTTTGACCGACAATCTCGCCCGCGAAATCTATCCACGCTTCTCGCCCGATGGCCGCTGGATCGCCTTCTCGTCGAATCGCTACGGCAATAACGACGTCTTCGTGATTCCGTCCGCCGGCGGCACGCCGAAGCGGCTGACTTATCACACCGGCAACGACGAAGTGGTCAACTGGTCGCGCGACTCGCAGCGGGTGATCTTCCGCGCGTCGCGGGGCGACGGCGCATTCCCAAGCGTCGCCACGCTCTACGAAGTGTCGAGCAGCGGCGGCCAGGAACAGCCGCTGCCGGTCGACTGGGGCTTCTGGGGCAGCTACTCGCCCGACGGCAAATCGCTGGTCTTCAATCGTCATCCATCAACCTGGTCGCGCCAGCATTACCGCGGCAGCGCCGCGGCCGACCTGTGGATCACCAACATTGCCGACCAGTCGTACAGCCGGCTGCTCGCCGACGAACGCTACAACCGTTATTGGCCGATGTGGGGCGCCGACAACGCGATCTACTATGTTGCCGACCCGCTGCCCAACGATCGATCGGTTGTCGCTGGCAGCGCCGATGTCCGCAAGAGCGTCAACAATATCTATAAGGTCCCGGTCGCTGGCGGTCAGCCAGTACAAGTAACAAAGCATCCAACCGGCAATTTATTCTGGCCTTCGATGTCGAGCGATGGAAAAACGATCGTCTACGAGGAAAACTTCGGCATCTGGAAGCTCGATGTCGCGACCGGCCGCAACAGCGAGATCCGGATCGAACTAAACACCGACGAGAAAGACAACGAAAACGAATACGCGCCGGCGTCGAACGAAGTGGACTCGTACGATATTTCGCCATCCGGCCGCCGTGCGGTAATTTCGGCGCGCGGCCAGATTCTGACGATTGCCACCGAGCGGGGCGACATCACGCGCGTTGCTCCGGATCGCATGGCATCACGAAACCAGTTTCCGAAATGGTCGGCCGACGGAAAGTACATCGCCTACGTATCGGACAAGTCGGGGCGCGATGAAATCTGGATCAGCGATCCGGAAGGCAAAACGCCGAAGCGCATCACCGATTTGGATAACGAGAAAGGCGCGCTGGTCTGGGCGCCCGATTCGAAAACGCTGCTCTATACGGCTGCCGACAAGAAGCTGTACGGCTACACGGTTGCCGACGGCAAGACGGCGACGATCAGTTCGAGTGACGTGAATCGCATCGCCGGCGTATCAATCTCGCCCGACAGCAAGTGGGTGGCGTTCGCCAAACAGGACCGCACCCTCCGTTCTCACGTTTACATTGCTCCGATCGCCGGCGGCGAAGAACGGCATGTCTCGGACGACCGGCTGCTCTACGCGGAAAACAACCCGGTGTGGACCGCCGACGGCCGGTATCTGGTGTTCACCTCGACTGAAGGCGCCAGCAACGGCATCGCCACGCAGGGCGGTATGGGCACGACGATGGAGTTGTGGGTGCTGGCGTTGCGCGATCGCGACCGCGACCCGATGAATCGCGATATCGACAACGAGGCCCAGGGGCTCGCGGCAGAAGCGGCGGCGCGGCAGGCTGGCGGCGGTCGAGCGGGTGGCGCCGGAAACGCGGAGGCGCCGGAAGTGCGGATCGACTGGGGCGGTTTGGCGCGGCGTGCGAAGCAGTTGACGGTGCCGGGCACGATCATCGGCAACCTTGCGCCGGCGCATGAAAGCCACCTCGTCGCGTTCACCGCTACCGGTGCTGCTGGCGGCGGTCGTGGTAACGCGGAGCCCGAAAACGGCGCTGGGATGTGGATCATCAACGTCGAGAGCGGCCAGCTGACTCGCGTCCCGCCAGCGCCGCCCGGCGATAGTGGCGACCGGGCTGGCGGTGGCGGCGGTGGCGGCGGACCGTTCGGCGCGCCGGGCGGCAGCATTTTCGTCTTCGCACGCGACGGGCGGACGCTGTATTTCCGGCTCGCCAACAATCTTTACGCGGCGCCGATTAACGTGCAGCAACTCGCTGCCGCGCCAGGCGCCGCGGCCGGTAACGCGGCTGGTGGTGGCGGCGGTCGCGGCGGCAGAGGTGGTGGTGCACCGGCGGGTGCGCCGTCAGGCGCTGCTGCTGGCAGCGAGGCCGGCGGTAACACCACGGCCCGCCGTGTTACCTACACCGCCAACTTCGAGATCGATCACAAGGCGCTGCGCGCGCAAGTGTTCAACGAAGGCTGGCGCATCATGAAAAACCGCTTCTACGACGCCAAGATGCACGGCGCGAACTGGAACGCGGTGAAAGAAATGTACGAGCCGCTGCTGGAGAATCTCGTAGACGAGGAAGAACTCCACACCTTGATGATGATGATGATCGGACAGTTGAACGCGTCGCATACCGGCGTCAGCGGCGGTCCGAATCCGGTTCGCGCCACCGTGCAAACACGCCATCCGGGTTTCACCGTGGCCGCCGACCCGTCCGGCTACTACAAGATTCAACATATCTATAAGGAAGGCCCGGCCGACAAAGACTATCTGAAGATCAAAGACGGCCATTTCATCGTCAGCATCGATGGCCACGCCTTGAAAACCACCGACAACTACTGGCAGTACTTCACAATCGCCGCCGGCAACAAGTTCCACTTCCTGCTGAACGACAAGCCATCGCCCGACGGCGCGTGGGAAGTGACGATTACCCCGGTGGCGAACAACGCGAACGGCGATCTGATGTATGCCCATTGGGTCGACCAGCGGCGGGACATGGTCACCAAACTGAGCAACGGTGAGATCGGCTATTTACATATTCGCGCGATGGACGCCCCGTCGCTCCGCCAGTTCCAGCTCGATCTTGCGGCAAACCGTACCAAAAAAGCGCTGGTCATCGATCAACGCTTCAATGGCGGAGGCGGTATCGATCAGGAACTGCTCAGCATTCTCGCCGGAAGGCAGTATCAATACACCGTTGGCCGCGACGCCGGCTTCCAGCAGCCGCGGCCGCAAAACTTTTACGGACCGATGGTCGTGATGCAGAACGAGCGATCCGCGTCGGACGCCGAAATGTTCCCGGCCGGATTCAAAGCACTCGGGCTCGGTAAAGTCGTCGGCGTTCCGACGATGGGAGCGGTGATTGGCACCGGGTCGTACACGCTGCTCGACGGTTCGGCAATTCGCACACCGGGCAGCGGCGTATGGACCTCCACCGGCCAGAACATGGAAAACTTCGGCGTGCCGCCCGATGTCTACGTCGACAACTTGCCGGGCGACTTCGTGAAGGGCCGTGACATGCAGGTTGAAAAGGCGGTGGAGGTGCTGAAGGAGCAACTCGGGGGCGAGAAAAGACATCACAGTGATTGGGGATTGGGGATTGGGGATTAGTGATGGTCAGTGATTGGTAGCGTTACCAATCACTGACCACCACCAACCCCTAATCCCCAATCCCTAATCACTACCGCTTCTGTGATTGGTTCTTCGCCGCTAGAAACGCCTTCGCCTGCGCCGCGACGATGGCGACGAAATTCCCCATCGCCTCGTTGACGTCGATCAAGTGCAAGCCCCAGCTCGCGTTCGGCTGGCCGTTCGCCATCACGTCGCCGTTGATGTCGTCGGCGCGAGGATCCGAAGGATTCCCGTGAACGGTCACTTCGAGATAGGAGCCTTTTTCGTTCGCCACACACTCCGCCGTCAACAGTCCCGGCACGCTGACAAAGGGCGTGTCGACAGTTTTTCCCTTCGACCAGATCGGCGCCTCTGCGGCGGACCCGGTAATGCTGCGGCCACCGGCCGACAGGTAGGCATGCAGATCGCCGCTGCCGCCGCCGAGCGCGGCGGGATTTGCACAGGCTGCCTGCATCCCTTCACCCTGGACCCGGCCGAAACGCGAGTTCTCAGGTGGTGGAATCGTCGACCGGAACGATACGTAGCTGATCACGCAGCCGGTCTGCGCGTTCGACCGGCACACCGGAATGCTCTTGAAGGCGCCGCCGACGTCCTTGCCCTTCGGCACGGCGAGGTTGGTGCCGAGCAGCAGCGCCGAGATCAGCCGCGACTGGATCGGCTTGCTGTCGATTTCTTCGGCGATTAATCGCGCCAGCACACCGGAACCCTGCGAGTGACCAACCAGCACGAAGCCGCGGCCGTTGTTGTCGTGCTGCAGGTAGTAGTTCCACGCGTCCTTGACGTCGTTGTAGCCGAGGGCGCGATCGACCGCGATCGGTGATCCGGTCGTCGCGGCGCGCAACGACGTCAAGGTCGCCTGACGATACAGCGGCGCGTAGACTTTGCACTGCGACGCGAACCGTGCAAACTGCGCGCGGATCACGCCGGTCTCTTCCGGACCGGCTTCCATGTCGCTGTTGCCGCCTTTGTCCATCGACACGGTCGGGTAGACATAAAAGCAGTCGATCGGCGCGTTGGGGTTGGCCTTGAACGCTTCCCGTTCAGCGAGCCATCGGCCGTGACGACAGTCGTCGACAGATCGACGTCGCAGGCGTCGCCGCGCGGCCCGGCCGGCAGAGCCACGTCTTGCCGTCGGCATAATCGTTCTTCGCGGTCTGCGCCGTGGCCGGCGACGCGATCGTCGCCGCGAGCAGGAGAATCGTGTGCGCCTTGACGCGTTCCTCCAGGCGAACACGACTCGCCGTTCTCACCGCATGGGCTTTCTGCATCAGACGCACTCCTTTGGTTTCCGGCAACAGCCAGACGGCCGCGCCGGCGAGCAGCGCGAACGGCACCGCCAGCGCGATGCCCGCACCGAATCCGAACCTTGCCGCCACCACCGAGATCACTACCGGCGCCAGGAACTGCACGCCGCGCGAAACGTTATAAATGATGCCGAGCGCCGAGGCACGTACGGACGTCGGAAATACTTCGTTCAACAGCGGACCGATACAGCCCCAGTTGCCTTCGCCGAACCCGACCAGCAGCATGAAGCCGAACATCGGCCAGGTGTAGCCGCCGGCGATCGTCCCAGCCGAGCGTCACCATCGCCAGCCCGATCGCCTTGACGATCGAAAAGGCCGTGAAGCTTGGCCGGCGGCCGATCGCGATCGCTCGCAAATCCGAAACCGACGTAGCCGATCAACGATCCGACCTGATCCATCAGCAGCAGCCACGAGGATTGATCGAGCGAGAGGCCGCGGCTCTTGAAATAGGTCGGCAGCCAGATCGTCTTGAACCAGTAGGCGGCCATGTTGAACACCGTCACGGTCATGGCGAGCGCCGGTCGTGACGCGCAGCGCCGGCGACAAGCATTTCACCAACGACGCTGAACAGCGATCGAGTCGTTTTCGACTCGCGTTGATGCTCCAGCCAGACGTCCGACTCCGGCATCGAGCTGCGGATGAACACCACGGTCAGTGCCGGCAGCGCCGAGAGCATGAAGACGCGCGCGCCAGCCGATGATTGGCGCCAGCTGCAGTCCGGCCATCGTCGCAAAGAAGCGCGCGAACGCCGAACCGCTCTGCAGGTACGAGCCGTAGCGGCCGCGCACCGCCGGCGGCACGGTTTCGCCGACCAGCGCGTGCGCCACTGCCCACTCGCCACCGACGCCGATGCCGGTGATCGCACGCGCGATCATCATCGTCCAGAAACCGACCGCCAGGCCGGAGGCGAGCGTGCCGACGCAGTAAATCAGGATCGTGATCATCAGCAGCGGCTTGCGGCCAAAGCGATCGGCCAGCGAGCCGCCGAGCAGCCCGCCGACTGCCGTAAAGGCCAGCGCGGTGCCGAGCAGAACCGCGACGTCGCCTTGCCCGAGCGCGAGATCGGTCGCGAGCGGCGTCGAGGCGATCACGAAGCTGAGAAGCAGCAGATCGTAGAAATCGAAAATCCAGCCGATGAACGAGAAGGCGAGAATTTTTCGGTGGATCGGCAGGACCGTGGGACTCTCGCTCAACAAGCGGCATGTGCTGCGGAGCATACAGCAGTTCAGGTTACCTCTTGCCGGCGCGTTGCTTGTAGCGATCGCGCTGCTCTTTCAACGTCGTCGCCACGGTTCTGGCGGCTTGAGGCGAAGCGCGGCCTCCGCGAACTCCAGGGCTCGATCGAACTGCTTCGTCGCCGCATAGGCGGCAGCGAGGTTGCCGAGCGCGGACGGCGATGTCGGTTGCAGCCGCACGACTTCGGCAAACTCCTTCACCGCTTCCTCGGGGCGCGCCATCGCCATGAAAACGTTGCCGAGATTGTTGTGCGCATTGGCGTACAGCGGATCGATCGCCAGTGCCCGCTGGATACTCCCGGACCGCTTCGTCGAGTCGGCGGCCGAGCGAGAGCGCGGTGCCGAGGTTGTAGTGCGCCGCGGCGGAACCGGGCTGCGCCGCGAGCGACGCCTGAAAATGGCGCGACCGCATCGATCGGCCGGCCAAGTTCGAGATACAACAGCGCCGCGTAGTCGTGCAGCGCCAGTGTCGGCGGGATGCCGTTCGATCTCGGCTTCGTAGCCCTTCACGTCTTCGGCAGTGACCTTGCGCCGGAACTCGCGCGTTGAGCGTTGTCAGATCGCGGTCGTCTCGCGTGAGCACCTGAATCCACAGATCGCCCATCTCGTCGGACGACCGCTGTCCCCATCGTGCACGCAGCGGCGGCCGCTCAGGATTGCGCGGGTTGGCCAGCGGAGTTGTCGTAGACGGTACTCCATCGACAACCGTGGTGCCTTTCGGCAGCGCGCAGTGGCGTGACGTAACGGTAGACGTGCTGCCAGCGGAAATCCCAGTCGCGGATCTGTAATAGCGTCTTCGTCGTGCCGTCGGGCAGCGTCGCCTCGCCGCGCGATGTCGCGAGCGCGGTAATGCGCGTGCGGTTGAAGGGCTTCGCACTTCGACGTCGACCGGCAGCATGTACGAGTCGGTGATCGACGTAGTGCGCTCGCGCCGGCGGGAATGTCGATGTCCTGCCGGCCGAGCCGCAGCATCGCCGGCGTCCGCGTCGGCGGCCGAGTCGCCGAAGTACGAGACCGATCGACGGCTGCACCGACTCTCGCCTTGCCGCTCGGCTGCATGTGCAGTTCGACGACGAGATCGGTGTTGCGGCTCGAGCGCCAGGCGAGATCCTTCGGCAGCAGCGGCGCGACCTGGCCCGGCGTCCAGCCGAGAAAATGGCCGTCGGGATAGTCGGCGGAGCGCGCGATCAGCCCGCTGTAGCCGGGCCCGGGATCCGCCTCGTCGAGTGCCCGCGACGCGCGGGTCCGGTCGATCCGGATGTTCGCGTGGTGCACGACCTTCGGATTCCCCGGGCGGAACTCGAGCCCGCGCACGTAAGCGCGTCGGCGGCAACCGGGATCGGCAGCACGAAGATGCGAAAGACGTCGGTGCCTTCCGCCTGCAGCGTGTACGGCTCGGGCATCGTGATCGATCAGGTCCGGCGTGCCGAGCTGCCAACCAGCTGGGTGCCAGCTGCTGGGTGCTGAGTGCTGGGTGCTGGTGCCGGGTGCCGATGTCGGCTGCTTGGGTGCCGGTGCGCCGGTCGAGTCGGCGCCCGTCGGCGGTCCATCGTTGAATCACGTCGATTTCGTGCGTCGCTCAGCGGATGCTGGCCGATGAACGGTCCGTTCGACGGATCCGCCTTCCACGGCGGCATGTAGCGCGATCCGGGTCACCGTCGGCGATCTGTGCGCGCGTGCCGCTTCGCATCGTCGTAGGTCAGCAGGCGAAAACGGCGCGGAACCGCCGGCGTGATGGCACATCGCGCAGCGATCCGCCAGCAGCGGCGCGATGTCGTCGCTGGTAGGATTGTGGCGGACACGTCGACGACGGGCTCGCGAAGCCAGCGCGACAGCCAGCGCGTGCGCAGACCGCGTGCGATCATCGCGCGAAATCCGCGATGAAACAGCCGACCGCCTGCGTCGTTCGGGCGTGCGACTGGCTTGCCGGCGAGCACCGCGGTCAGTGCATCCGCAAGATCGTGCGTCGTCGGCGACGGCCGCTCGACGCCGAGATCGACGTAGCGATCGTCGATGCGGCCGCGATAGACGACGCGTCTCGCCGACGACGACCGCCGCTTCGGGCGTCATCGTCGCACCGGTGAACTTCACGAGCGCCAGTTGCGGATCGCGCACCGCCTCGACGCGCCCTCGTACGCAAACTGCCGTCATGTGCTCGCGGAATCGCACGCCGCGTCGTCGGCCGGGTTCGGGTAGACGAGCCGGAACAGCGACGCCCTTGCGGCGCGAAACGCTGCCGCGAGCCGCTGAACCTCCGGCGCGTAGCGGTTCGAGATCGGACAGTCGGTGCTGGTGAAGAGAAAGACGATGGCCTTGGTCCCGGCCGGCGCCTGCAGCGCGTCGACCGGCGCGCCCGATCGAGCGCCTGAACGAGCACGGCGAGCAGCGGCAGAGCAACATCGGTACGACGATACACAAAAAAGGGCTGAGGAGTTTAGGGACTCAGGGCTTAAGCGATCCGAATGCCTAATCCCTAATCCCTAATGCCCTAATCCCTGATCCCTACTGGTCACTCTACCAGGTCACAACCGCGCGATGCGGAGGATCCGGCCCTGGAGAATGCTGCCGGCTGCAGGTAGGTGCCGCCCGATCCGTTGAGCGCCGGTCGCTGAGCGCCGGGTTGGTGACCGGCGTGAACGTCGTGGTCGCGCACGGTGAAGTAGTCGTCCGAGTTCAGCGCGTTGAAGATGTCGAGCTTCGGATCGATCTTGATGCCGCCGACGGTGATCCGCTTGCTGACCGACAGGTCGAGCTGGTTGACGCGCGGCGTCAGCTCGGTGCCCGGCGGGATCAGCGGCACCGTGAGCGACGCGGAGTGAGCGTGCCCGGTACGACCAGCGCGCCGACGACGCAGCCCTGCGACGCCGAGTTGCCCGGGCAGACGGCGTAGCGTCGTGGCGTCGGTGACCGTCCAGGCCGAGCCGACGCCGCTGTACGATCGTGAAGTTCGGCGCGCCGGCGCCGCCGGCCGTCAGCGCCTGCGTGCCGAGCAGGTAGCCGGGCAGCGCCTGGAACGACGCCGCCGACCTGAATGCCGTACCAGGGCAGCGGGAACGTGCCGGCGAGCTTGAACTGCGTGCGCCACGGGATGCCGCTGTTCGGTCTGGTCGCAGTAGTTGACGCCGCCGATCGTGACAGGAAGTTCGGGTTCGTCGCCGCGCGCGGCTGCAGGTGTTGGCGATGGTGCGATCGGTCGCCGAGCCGCCGAACAGCCGCGCGCCGTGCGGCAGCCGCGCGTTGAAGTTGAACTCGAACGCGTTGTACGACTGCTTGACGTTCGGGTCGTTGGTGTCGACGTTCTGCGACCGAGCTGATCGACCGCGGCGCTGACCGTGTCGTACATCGTGATCGGCGTGCCGTCGATCGGGCTGAACACCGTGACCGGCCGGTAGCTCGGGTTGGTCACCGTTCCGTTCGCGTAGGTGCCCGGCCGCAGCACGTTGTTGCGCTCGCACGGAGTTCTTGCGCGTCGTTGTGGAACCACTCGCCCGACACCGACACGCCGCGCATCATCTCGTGCGTGACGCCGACGTTGAACTGATCGACGTACGGACGCGTCAGGCCCGGATCCGGACTGCGCCAGCGAGATCACGCCGAAGTTGGTCGGGATGTTGGCGAAGTTGATTTCGCACGCCGGGATCGTCGCGAAGTTGCAGCGGCTGAGCCCCTGCGCGATGTCGTCGCCGTTCTTGTCGGTCCACGGCGCGGTGTTGTTGCCCGCTGCGTTGATGACGGTGCCGGCCGCCGGATCGTACAGCGACGCCAGCGTCGTCGTCGCCGCCACGCCGAACCGGTTGTAGCCGAAGCGTGACGCGCGGTCTTGCCGTTGCCGATCAGGTCGTAGACGATCGACGTGCGCGGCGAGAAGTTCTTCCAGATCGGCATCTGCTTGTCGCCGAACGCCGGGATGTTGACGAAGCGGCCGATCTGCGCGTCCTGGCCGGTCACCTGCTCGCTGATGTACTCCCAGCGGCCGCCGAGCGTGATCGTGGCGCGCTTGAACGTCAGCACGTCCTGGCCGTAGATGCCGAGGTTCGCGTTCAGCCGGTCCTGCCAGTGCGACGGCGTCGCGAGCAGCGTGACCGTCGACGGCGCCGGGATGCCGTTGCGCGTTCGTCACGTAGTTCTGGTAGAGATCGGCATTCGCGCGCAGGTTCTGGTTGTACGGACCCCACGAATCCTGGAACCCGACCTTGATCGCCTGCGTGCCGGTCACGTACGACGCCGACGCCTGCATGTTGTAGCGATCCGGGTAGCTGCCGTACTGAGCGGCCGACGCGGTGTTGGTCGACGCGCCGCTGTCGACGGTGTGACGCGCGTTGGCGAACCACGCCGGCGATGCCGTACTCCTTCTCGATGCCCGGCTGGTACAGGTTGTTGTAGCGCTCGATGTTGCTCGAGAAGCCGCCCTCGATCGAGCAGCTTGCTGCTCACCGTCGACGTGTACTTGATCATGTTGGTCGTGTAGAGCGGCGAGTTCCACACGCACCGACGACGTCGTCTGATCGTCGCCGGGCGACATCGCCGCGCCGCGGACCTTGTGGATCGCGGTCGTAGTAGCCGGACAGCTTGTTGCGCGGGCTCATCTGCCACGTCAGGCGGACGAGGCCGCTGTACTGATGCTGCGGGTCGACGCCCTGCGGGCAGAGCGTGCCGCCGCGGCCGGCGAGCGCGTTCGCGCACGCGATGATGCCGGCCTTGCGTGCCGTCCGACACGTAGGTGTTCGCGATCGGCTTGTTGACCGTGAAGAAGCGGACCGATCCGAAGAACCACATCTTGTCCTTCTTGATCGGACCGCCGATGCGTGACGTTGGTGTCGTTGTAGGTGCCGATCTTGTCGACCGACTTCACGCCGTTGGCGGCGAGATACGTCGCGTCAGGTTGTTGCTCTGGATCTTGCTGCTCTCGTAGCCCTGGAAGAGCGATCCGCTGAAGCGGTTGCCGCCCTCTTTCGGGATCATGTTGATCTTGACGCCGCCGGTCGGCGAGTCGACCGTGCCGCCGCCGGTCTGGTAGACCATTTCCTGATTGCCGGCGTCGTTGGTGTAGGTCTGAATCGCGCCGTCGCCCTGCAGCCCGTTGATGATCATGCCGTCCATCATCAGCGAGGTCTGCGCGGCGCCGAGGCCGTGCACGGTGAAGTAGGTCTGCTGCATCGCCTGCGAGCCGCCGACGTCGGGCGCCGTCAGCGTCACGCCGACGACCAGCTGGCCGACGCCCTGAATCGTGTGGGCGGTCGGCACCGCGTCGAGCACTTCGCGCGACAGCACCTGCGCCTTGATGTTGCTCTGCACGTCGACGACCGGCGATTCGCCGGACACGGTGACCGTTTCTTCGACCGCGCCGACCTTCAAGTCGGCGTTGATGGTCGACGGTGAAGTTCGATGGCAGTTCGATGCCGTCCTTCTTGACGGTCGAGAAACCTGGCAGATTGAACGTCAACGATGTAGGTGCCGGGACGAAGGTTCTCAATCTTGTAGGCGCCGTTGGCGTCGGTGGTCGCCGACCGCACTTTCTCGATCAGCGCGGGGCTGGCCGCTTCCACCGTCACGCCGGGCAGCACCGCGCCGGTCGCGTCCTTCACCACTCCCGCAAACGCGCTCTGCGCGCGCGCCGTCGTCGGCAGCGCCAGCACGCAGCCCGCCGCACCAGGGCCATCCACGATAGCAACGCTTCTCGTCATGCCGTTCCTCCTCGAAGTCGACGAGAGTCCGGACCGAAGGTCTCGAAGCTTCGCGCGCAGAGGCTATCGCCAGACGGAGATAAAGCCATGCGGAAGCAACGAGGAAATGGCAATCGGAGACGTGTCTAGCAATTCGTTGGATCGGAGTGCGGCTGTTTCCGAATCGGTATCGGATCGCGGGACCAGCATTCGGAGGGCTCGTCGCTGTTGATAGAGCTGCGAGCCGTTCTCGGAACTGGGCCGCCACGTCGGCGAGCCCGCTGCCGCCGCGAGTGTCGATTGCCCGATGCGCGCGACGTCGACGGCCTCGTCGAAACGGCCGGCCGCCGCGTACGCCGCGGCGAGCGCGTCGAACGCGGCGACGTCGCGGCGGCTGTCGCCTGCGGCGGCGCGCTCGGCCAGCGCGACCGCCTCGGCGGCGTTGCGCAGCGCAGGCTCCGGCGGCGGTCGCGCGAATCCAGGCCAGGCCCGGCCAGCGCCTGCGGATCGTCGGCGCTGTCATGCGCCAGCGCGGCGCGAAACTGCGCGACGCGCCTCGGCCGGACGCCCCGGCGCGGACAGCAGCTGCCGCGAGGTTCGTCCGCGCCTCGACGTTGTCCGGCCGCAGCGCGATCGCGCGCCGGTAGTGATCCGAGCGCCTCGTCCGGTCGGCCGCGCAGCTGGAGCAGCGCGCCGAGATTGTTGTGCGCCTGCGCGTAGTCGGGATCGATGCCGGAGCGCCTCCTCGAAACTCGCGCGATCGCCTCGTCCCGTCGGCCGCGCGCCGACAAGCGCGATAGCCGAGGTTGTAATGCGTCGACGCCGATGCCGGATTGAGCCGCAGCGATCGGCGGTACTGAGCGATCGCCTCGTCGAGCTGCCCGCCTCGAAGTACAGACGCGCGACCGCGTCGTGGCGCAGCGGGATTGTCGGGATCGGTCTCGCAGCAGCTTCGTGTACGCGGCGAGATCTTCGGCGAGCGCCTTCCGGCGGACATCCTGCGCTCGAGCGCGCGCGAAGTCGGCGGCCGTCGCGCGGCACGACCTGCAGCCAGAGGTCGCCCATCTCGTCGGTCGTGTTCTGGCCCCAGACGACGCGCGCCGGCGGCCGGTGCGGATTGCGCACGTTCGCGGCGGAGTTGTCGTAGGTGTAGCGCATCGCAGATCGTCGTCCCCGCGGCAGTGCGATCGGCGTCGGCATAGCGATAGACGTCCTGCCAGCGGAAATCCCAATCGTCGATGCGCGATCAGCCGGCGCGACGCGTGCCGTCCGGCAACGTCGCGGTCGGCCTCGCATCGCGCCGCGCGAGGTTGTGCGCGTGCGGCTGAATCGCCAGCACGTTCGACGTCGACCGGCAGGACATAGCGATCGGCGAACGACGATAGTCGCGCTCGCCCGCCGGAATGTCGATCGTCTCGCTGCCCAGTCGCAAGCCGACCGGCGCGCGCGTCGGCGCGTCATCGGTGAAAAAGAAGCCGACGCTGACGCATGCAGCGTGCTCGCGCTTTCCGGTCGGCTGCAGATGCAGCTGCACGACAAGATCGCTGCCCGGTTCCAGCCGCCACGGCATGCCGTCGGGCGACCGGATGCGGCGCCTGCCCGGCGTCCAGCCGAGCAGCTGGCCCTTCGGGATAGCGTGCGTCCTGCACCATGCCGCCGGCGTAACCGGGCTCGGGTCGCGCGCGTCGAGCTGCACGCGACGATTGTGTGCGATCGACGCCGAGAGTTCGCGTGATGCACGACGCGTGCGTTGCCGGGACGGAACTCGATCGCGCGAACGAACCGGGCGCGGTCCGATCGGGATCGGGACGACGAACGTTCTGAACACGTCGCCGCCGTCGGCGCGGCACGGCGTACGCCGCCGGCATCGACACGACGAGATCCGGTGTGCCGAGCTGCCAGCCGCCGGTCCACAGCGCGGCATCGGCGGCAGAGTGGCGCGGATTGCCTTCCGGCGCACCGTCCGCGATCCATCTGCTGCAGCCGCGCCAGTTCGTCGTCGGTCAGGCGGCGCTCGTCGCTGAACGTCGCCGTTCCCGGGTTCACGGCTTCCACGGCGGCATCGACCGCCGGGCGGTCACCGTCGCGATCTAACGCGGCGCGACGCCGCACATCGTCGTAGGTGAGGAGGCTGAACGGTCGCAACCTGGCCGGGGCGATGGCACGGGGCACAGCGCGACCAGATGATCGGTGCGATGTCGGTGAATGTCGTCGTTGGCTGAGCGTCCGCGGCCACAACAGCTGCCGCGGCCACAGCCCAGATGATCGGCAGCACTCTGCGCTAGCATACTCTCACTGGTGCAACCGGCCTCGTCGTCATCGAAACACGTGGCGCTGACCGCACTCGCGCTGTTCGTGCTCGCGTTGTTGCTTCGGTTGGCGCACGTCTGGCAAATCCGCAGTGCGCCGTTCTTCACGCTGATGATGGGCGATTCGCGCGCCTACGACGAGTGGGCGCGACGGATCGCGGCAGGCGACTGGATCGGCCGCGAGGTGTTTTATCAGGCGCCGCTCTACCCCTATTTCCTCGCGCGTCATCTACAACACCGTCGGACGGGATCTGCTGACCGTTCGCATCGTCCAGGCCGCGATCGGTTCGGCGTCGTGTGCGCTGGTGTTTCTCGCCGGCCGGCGTTTCTTCTCGCACCGCGTTGGTCTTGTCGCCGGGTTCGCGTTGGCAGTGTGGGCGCCGGCAATCTTCTTCGACGCGCTGATTCAGAAATCGGTGCTCGATGTGTTCTTTGTGTGCGTCATCCTGTGGTTGCTGTCAAAAGCAGAAACCGCAGAGGAGCGGTTTCGTTTTTGGCCACTGATCGGCGTGGCGCTCGGCGCACTGGCGCTGACGCGCGAGAACGCACTGGTTTTCGTCGCGGTGATCGGCCTGTTCGCGTTGTCGCGACCTGGACGATTTCGCAACGCGCTGCTGCTGGCGGTCGGCGTCGGCCTCGTGCTCGTGCCCGTTGCGGTGCGCAACGCGTCGGTTCCGAACGGCGGGTTCTTCGTCACCACTTCGCAATTTGGTCCCAACTTCTATATCGGGAACCACGCCGGCGCGGACGGCACCTATTCGTCGCTGCGCTATGGTCGCGGCGCGCCAGAGTTCGAGCGTCAGGATGCGACGGAACTGGCGGAACGCGCGGTCGGCCGCCCGCTCGGCCCTGGCGAGGTATCGAGCTACTGGACCGATCGAGCCATCACCTTCATTACTTCGCAGCCGGCAGCATGGCTGTCGTTGATCGGTCGCAAAGTCCTACTGCTGGTGAACGCGACCGAGATGGTCGACACCGAGAGCCAGGAAACGCACGCGGAATGGTCCTGGCCGCTTCGCGCTGCTCGGCCCGATCGCGCATTTCGGTGTACTGCTGCCGCTGGCGCTGCTCGGCATTTGGGCAACGTGGCGCCGTTCGGCTTCGATTCGCATGCTGGCCGCGCTCACCGTCTCGTATGCCGTCAGCGTTGTGATGTTCTACGTCTTCGCACGATATCGATATCCGCTGGTTCCGTTGCTGGTCCTCTTCGCGTCGGCCGGAGTGCTCGAGCTGCGCTCGCTGGCCGCGAGCCGCAGAGTCGTTCCGCTGGCGATGGTCATCACCGCGGCAATCGTCTGTAATTGGCCACTGATCCCTCGCGACTGGTTGAAGGCGGTGAGCGAGAACAACATCGCCGTCGCACTGCAGGCTGAAGGGCGCGCCGATGAAGCGGTTGCGCATTATCAGCGCGCCGCTGAATTACGGCCTGACTATGCGCCGGCCATGAACAACCTCGGAAGCGCACTTCGCGCCGCCGGCCGAGTGGATGAAGCGGTGGCGACCTACGAACGCGCGCTTGCGAATCATGCAGACTTTCCTGACGCCCACTACAACCTCGCAAATGCGCTGACCGATGCGGGGCGCGGCTCGGAAGCGATCAAGCACTTCGAGATAGCGCTGGCCGCAATGCCCGATTCGGCCGACGTGCACAACAACCTGGGAATCGCGTTCGTTGCGCAAGGACGAGCCGACGAAGCGATTGCGCAGTTTCGAGAGGCCGTGCGCAACGATCCCCAATCGGCCAAAGCGCATCGCAATCTCGGCGACTCGTTGCTGGCGCGCGGCGCGGTCGAGGAAGGGTTGCGCGAAATGCGCGCCGCCGCAGCGCTCGCACCCGACGACGGATCGATCCATTACGACCTGGGCAGCGCGCTGCTCGAGCAAGGCCGTGCAGACGAGGCGGTGAACGAACTCACCGAGGCGGTCAATCGGCTGCCCCACTACGCCGAGGCGCGCAACAACCTGGGCATCGCGCTTGGGATGTCGGGCCGGCTCGATGAAGCGATTAACCAATTTCGTGAGGCGCTGCGCCTAAAACCGGATTTCGCTGATGCGCGGCGGAACCTCGAGATGGCGCTCGCATCACGACGCCGGTCACCGTGATATCGTCGCCGGCGTTGGCGCGATATTTCACACCCCTTGGCGTCAGCGCGCTCGCCGCGGTGCTTGCCGCAGGTGTTACGGGGCGGCTCGATGCCGAGGCCAGCCAGCAGATCTTCCTGCAGTACGACGGATATGTCCGCATCAAGGGTGGCGGCTACGTCTTGGCGTTTGGCTACTTCAATCTGAACAACACCGACGTCCCGATCGCCGCCGGGGCAGCAAATACATTCACACCATCGCCAGGCGACCGCAACCAGCCGGTGGTATTTGTCAAAGGCCGCCACCGTTTCGCCTGCACCATCGTCGTCGACCAGAATTTCGACGGCAGGCTCCAGTGGAGCGTGGCGTTCGCAGGGAAAACCAGTACCACGACCGCAAAGACCCTCGATCCGCTGTACGAACTGGAATTGAACAGCGAGAAGCGCGTCCTGCACGGGCTGGAGCTGGCCGACGCAGCGAAAAACGTCTGCGTGAACCGCGCGCCGATCGCCGCGGTCGCAACCTCGCCGTTCGAAGCGCCGTCCACTGAAAATGTTCAACTGCAGGGCAAAGTCGGTCAGGAATTGCCAATCGCCGGACGCGTCGAAGACGACGGCCTGCCGCGCGGTAGTTCGTTAACGACGGGATGGAAGAAGGTCAGCGGACCCGGCGACGTGACGTTCTCCGACGCGGCAAGCGCCACCACGCGCGCCAAATTCAGCGCCGCCGGAACCTACGAGCTCGAACTCTCGGCGACTGATGGCGAGAAGGGCGCCGCGCTGAAAATTACGCGTGCGAGTTTCGTAAGTCTGAAGTTCGATTCGCACGTGGCAGACTTCAAACTTCAAACTTCAGACTTCGGTACGAAGGCGAGAAAACGCTTCGGGTTATCGACGAGGATTTTCTTGAGCGTCGCTTCGGGCACGCCGGCCTTGGTCAGCATCGGACCGAATGCCGTCACCGTCTGGGCGATGCCGGCGCCGCCGTTCTTCTTCAGGCTCCGCGCATTGCTGAAATCCGACGACAGCAACAGGTGATCGGCATGTCCGGCGTCGAGGAACGCCAGCACCATTGACACGCGCTTGTCGTCGGGAATGATCGCGTTGATCGTGACGCGATCGAAGCCGACGAACACACCTCGTTTCGCCAGCGCCTTGGCGGTAGCCACGTTGGGGTCGTCGAGACAACACACGTGGCCGATCGCGACGTGCCGGACGTCGGCGCCGGCCGCCTCGAGAACGTCCAGCTGTTTCAACGCGGCATCCATCGGCACTGGTGGATCGACAACCCGCACGCCGGTGTAAGCGTTGTGCGTGAAAATTGGCATTCCGGTGCGCACCTGGGCTTTGGCGACGGCCGTAAACACTTTCTTCTCGTCGTCCGTCAGAACGCCGCCCTGTTGGCCGATCTCACCAAACGCGCCGAGCCGCTGTGCCCTCGCATCGCGAACCAGGTCGGCCGCGATCTGGTCCGCGGTCCTGGTCGCGATATCGGCCGGATAATTGCGCTGCATGTAGAAGCCGCCGCTGGCGACGATGTGCACTCCGGATCCGTTCGCGATCCGTGTCAGCGCATCGAGGTCGCGATCCATGTCGGGATGACCGCCGTCGACGATCACGCTGACGCCATCCTTACCCGCCAGCCTGGTTTCTTCCATCATCAGGTCGACGTCGTCGGTGAAGCTGGGCGGAACCGGACGGCCAGCCTTCTCGGCCAAGGCTCTCGTCAGGGGAAAGCGAATCGAGAGATGTTCGTGGAACAGGATCGAACCGCTCACCGAATCCGCAGCGATGTCCTTGAGCAGCGTCCGAATGATTGGTCCTTGCGCCACCAGCGGGCGGGCCCACGCCATCCCTGCGCCGACGCCAAGTATCGAAAGAGCTTCACGCCGTGTGATCGTCATAAACCTGCTTTTCGTGTCTTCGCGGCTTCGTACTAAACCACTTCGAACAATCCTGCCGCCCCCATTCCCCCGCCGATGCACATCGTGACGACGACATTCTTCGCGCCGCGGCGCTTGCCTTCAATCAGCGCGTGGCCAACGAGGCGCGCGCCCGACATGCCGTAAGGGTGCCCCACCGCAATCGCGCCGCCATTGACGTTGAGGCGATCGTCGGGAATGCCCAGCCGGTCGCGGCAGTAAATCACCTGCACCGCGAATGCTTCGTTCAGTTCCCAGAGGTCGATGTCTTCCACTTTCTTGCCGGTCTGCTTCAACAGCTTCGGCACCGCGAACACCGGGCCGATGCCCATCTCGTTCGGTTCGCAGCCGGCGACGGCGAAACCGCGAAACACGCCGAGCGGCGTGGCAGTGGTTTTCGCGGCGGCCCGGTCGCTCATGACGACCGCGACCGAAGCGCCATCTGAAAACTGACTGGCATTGCCGGCGGCGATCACTCCGCCTTCAATGGCCGGCTTGATCTTCGCAACGCCCTCGTAGGTCGTGTCGGCCCGGATCCCTTCGTCGTGCTTTACGGTCACCTGTTGCACCGATTCGGCGCCGCTGGCCTTGTCAACGACCTTCATCGTCGTCGTGATCGGCGCGATCTCGTCGGCGAAACGTCCCGCGTCGCGGGCCGCGGCCGCACGTTGCTGGCTGCGGACGCCGTACTCGTCCTGCTGTTGACGGTTGATCTGGTACTTCTGGGAGACGTACTCGGCGGTCTGCAACATCGGCCAGTACAGTTCCGGCTTGTGCTCGACGATCCAGTCGTCGTTGAGCATGTATTTGTTCATTTCGTTCTGCACGCACGAGATCGATTCGACACCGCCGGCCGCGTAGATTTCGCCTTCGCCACTGAGGACGCGTTGGGCCGCCATCGCAATCGTCTGCAGGCCAGAGGAGCAGAAACGATTCACGGTCATGCCGGAAGTGGTGACCGGACAGCCGGCGCGCAGCGCAATCTGACGGGCGATGTTGCGTCCGGTGGCTCCTTCCGGATTCGCACAACCGATGAGGACGTCGTCGATCGCTGACGGGTCGATTTTGGCGCGGGCAATTGCCTGCTGCAGCGCATGGCCGCCCATGGTGGCGCCGTGGGTGATGTTGAACGCGCCGCGCCAGCTTTTGCAAAGCGGCGTGCGCGCGGTGGAGACGATGACAGCGTCGGGCATGAAGGAACTTTACTGGAAATTCTGATTTGTCATCTGGTCATCTGGTCATCTGGTCATTGATGATCAATTTTCAATGACTGACCAATACCAATGACCAGAATGACCAGATGAACAAATGACCAAATGAGGTAATGCTGTCTCTCTGCCGATGACGCTCGCCCTCGACGACATCACCGTACTGGATCTATCCCACGCACTTGCCGGACCATTCGCCTCGACGCTGCTGGGCGATTACGGCGCGAACATCATCAAGATCGAACCGTTGGACGGCGAGATCGCGCGCGCCTGGGGACCGCCGTTCTACGAGCGCGCTGACGGCGACGGAGGCAGGTCGATCGAGACCGCCTACTTCGTCAATCTCAATCGCAACAAGCGCAGTGTCACGCTCGATCTGAAGCAGCCGGAAGGGCGTGAGATTTTCTTTCGCTTGCTCGACGGCGCCGATGTGGTGCTCGAGAATTTGCGTGTCGGCTCGGTCGCAAAGCTCGGTATCGACTATGCCCGTGCCAGCACCCGGCAGCCGCGCATCATTTATTGCTCGGTATCGGGATTTGGCCAGGACGGACCGTACCGCGATCGCGCGGCCCTCGATCTGGTGGTCCAGGCCGAGAGCGGCATGATCAGCATCACCGGTGAACCCGGCGGCCACGGCGTGCGCTGTGGCGTCTCGATCGCCGACATTACCGCCGGTATGTATGCGGCGTTCGGCATCATGACCGCGTTACACGCACGCCAGCGGACCGGCACCGGCCAGTTCATCGACGTGTCGATGCTCGAGGGGCAACTCGGCATCCTGTCCGGCATGATCGGTGCGTTTGTCGCGGATCATGTTGTGCCCGGTCCGCTCGGTACGGCGTACGGCGCGCTGCTGCCGTATCAAACATTTCAGACCAAAAGTCGGGACATCGCGATCGGTGTCGGCAGCGACAAGCTGTGGCGCACGTTCTGTCCGCTGCTCGGCCTTCCCGACGTAGCGGCCGACTCGCGCTTCGCGACCAACGCCGCACGCAACGCGAACCGGCCGGCACTGATTGCCCTCCTGCAGGAGGCGTTTCTGACAAAGAGCTACGAAGAATGGGAAGCGATCCTGCAGCCAGCCGGCATTCCGATGGGCGCAATCAACACGATCGACGCAGTGGTTGCCCATCCACAAGTCGCGGCGCGCGACGCGATCGTCGAGTGCACACACCCGATCGCCGGCACCGTGAAAACCGTTGCCCCACCGGTCCGGCTTTCGGCAACGCCTGGGTCGATTCGGCGTCCGGCGCCATTGCTCGGCCAACATACCGAAGAAGTCCTGCGCGAACGGCTGGGAATGGGCGCGGCCGACTTCGATCGTCTGCGATCAACCAAGGTGATTTCATGAACATGCTGACCGACCGCGTCGCCATCATTACCGGCGCCAGCAAGGGCATCGGCCGGGTGATGAGCGAACTGTTTGCGCGCGAAGGGGCGCGAGTGATCTGCGCTGCGCGATCAGCAGACCTGGTCGCCGAGACCGTGGCCGCGATCCGAGCGGCTGGCGGTCAGGCGGTGGCAGTAACGGCAGACGCCGGACTGGAAGATGGCGCTCGCGCAATCGTCGACGCGGGGCTGAAGGCATTCGGCCGCGTCGACACGCTGGTCAACAACGCCGGCGACGGCGGGCCGACCAAACCGATTCAGGACTACACCGTTGAGGACTGGTTCTACACCGTCAATTCGTGCCTGACCAGCGCATACCTGTGCTCGCGTTTTGCCGTGCCGGCGATGATCGCCGCCGGCCGCGGCGCGATCGTCAACATCGCATCGATGGCCGGCCGTCGCGGCCTGATGTATCGCGTCGGCTACTGTTCGGCGAAGGCCGGCCAGATCGGTATGACCTACGGCCTCGCGCTCGAGCTCGGGCGTCACAACATCACGGTCAACGCGATCGCCCCCGGCGCAGTTGCCGGCGACCGAATCGATCGCGTAATCAAAGGTCAGGCCGACGTCCGCGGCGTGGACGTCGACAAGATGCGGCAGTCGTTCGTCGAGCGATCGCCGCTGCGGCGGATGTCAACGGCGGAAGATATTTCGACGCTGGCGGCGTTCCTCTGCAGCGACCTGGCCAGAAATATCTCGGGACAGTGCGTGCCGGTGACGGCCGGCGAACCGGCGTCCTGAGCACCGGGCACCGGCACCGGGCACCGGCACCAGGCACCCGGCACCAGGCACAGGTGATTAGGGATTGGGGATTGGGGATTGGTGGTGGTCGGTGGTTGGTGAATTCAGTGATTACTGCTGCGACGTGGCCCAATCACCTTTCCCCAATCCCCGACCACCACTAATCCCCAATCCCCAATCCCCAATCACCGTTATTTGATGGCCAGTGGATTAATCGGCGATCCAACCGCCCCGGTGATCGGCAGCGGCGGCGCGACGAAGAAAAATTCGTAGACGCCGTCGCGTCCACAGTCATCCGCGAGCTCGTCCAGATAGAAGATCTCGCCGATCGTCAGACCCATGTTCGGGATGCACACCTGGTGCAGCGGCTGGAACGAGTCGGGGATTTCGTTCGGCCGTACCTCCATTCCCCACGTGTCGGTCGCGATGGCGGCAATCTCGTGCCGGTGCATCCAGTCGGCGGCATGAAACGACAAACCGGGTGCATTGCCACCGGCATAATCGCCCCAGCCTCCCCGTTCGCGGCACAGCGTCATGTGGCCGGTACGGACGATGACCGCGTCGCCGCGACGGACCTCGACGTGTTGGGCCGTAGCGGTCGAGTCGAGATCCTCGGCGGTGATGCCATAGCCCGGTTCGAGCCACGAAACGCCTTTCCAGCGCGGCACGTCGAGCAAGACGCCGCGCGCGACGATGCCGCGGGCGACTTTGTCGATGCTGTTGCGCCGGGCGCCGCGGCTCGAAACTTCGTTGGCGTCGTAGCCGTTATACATCCGGCCATCCTCGAAGCAATGACTGAGCGCGTCCCACTGCGTCGCGCACTGCAGCGGCATGATCACCATGTCGTCGCTGAACCCGACACCGCCCGGAAATTTGATCGCGCCGGTGGTGCAGTCCGGTCCGGTGATCATCATGCGATGGATCGGATTGAAGCGACGCGGCTGGTTGATCTGCGGGCCCTTCGCGTCGAACGGAATCGCCAGCGAGAACAGGTCGCCCCGCTTGATCAGCGCCGCCGCTTTCACGATGTCGGCGGCGGTGATGTAGTTCAGCGTGCCGCGCTCGTCGTCCGATCCCCATTTTCCCCAGTTGCGAAGCCGCCGGCCGGTCTCTCGAATCAGGTCAGACATAGAATATGGAACCTATCATGCGTGCAGTCCTCTGTAAGGCTTTCGGTCCGCCCGAGTCCCTGGTCGTCGAAGAAGTGCCGTCGCTGCAGCCCGGGCCGGGCGAGGTGGTCATCTCGGTCAAGGCCGCGAGCGTCAATTTTCCCGATGTCCTGATCATTCAAGACAAGTATCAGGTGAAGCCGCCGCTGCCGTTTTCGCCCGGCAGCGAAGTATCAGGCTTCGTCAAAACGGTTGGCGAAGGCGTCACGCAGGCCAAACCGGGCGACCGGGTGATGGCGTTTACCACCTACGGCGCGTTTGCGGAAGAAGTGAAGACCGAGGCGCGCCGCCTGTTGCCGTTGCCGTCGGGCATGGACTTCGCCACGGCCGCCTCGTTCGGCCTGACCTATGCGACCTCGGACTTCGCACTGCGCGATCGCGGCGCCGTGAAAGCCGGGGAAACGGTGCTGGTGCTGGGCGCCGCTGGCGGCGTCGGCATCGCGGCGATCGAGATCAGCAAGGCACTCGGCGCCCGGGTGATTGCCTGCGCGTCAACTGACGACAAGCTCGTCGTCTGCCGGCAGCACGGCGCCGACGAGACGATCAACTACGCGACCGAAGACTTGCGCGATCGGATCAAGCAGATCACCGGCGGCAAGGGTCCGGACGTGGTCTACGACCCGGTCGGTGGTCCGTACACCGAGCTGGCGCTTCGCTCGATTGCCTGGCGAGGGCGACTGCTGGTGGTCGGCTTTGCCGCGGGCGAAATTCCGAAGATCCCGCTGAACCTCACCCTGTTGAAAGGCTGTTCAATCGTCGGCGTCTTCTGGGGCGAGTTCACCAAACGTGAACCGCAGAAGTTTGCCGAGGAAATGCGTCAACTTGCGGCGTGGTTCGCCGACGGCACCATCAAGCCGCACATTTCGGCGCGGTTTCCGCTCGACCGCGCCGTCGAAGCGCTGCAGATGATGGCCGCGCGCAAGGTCACCGGAAAAGTCGTGATCGAGGTGCCGTGAAGGCGGTGCTGTTCGTCGCCGGCCTGCTGGTGGCGGCGCCGTCAGTCGCCGTGCAGGAACCATCGCTTGACGATCTGCTGGAAAAGACCGGCCGTTACGTCCGGGGCTTCGAACAGGACTTCGCGCGAATCATCGGCGACGAAACATCGGTCCAGCGCGAATTTCTCTCCCGCGCAGTTCGAGGCGAAACCCGCGCCACCGAGTCGCGTCGCACGATCGCATCCGAAACACTGTTTCAGTGGGTGGCGCCCGAACACTCGTGGGTGACGGTCCGCAGCGTGTTGCGCGTCGACGGCCGCGCGGTACCTGACAGCCGGGCGCGTCTCGACAAGCTACTCGCCGGAACCGATCCGAATGACGTCTTACTGTTCAAACGGCTGCGCGACGAGAGCACTCGTTACAATCTCGGCCGCATTCATCGCAACTTCAACGATCCGATGCTGCCGATTCAAATCCTGGACCCGGACAATCAATCACGCTTCCGCTTCGCCCTCGAAGGTGCGAACCTGCTCGACGGCGTCGCCGTGTGGCAAGTGAGTTTTACGGAAAATGCAGCGCCGAGCATCGTGTCGGTGGACAACGCCTCGATGATGTCGCGCGGATCGGTCTGGCTGGCGAGCAGCGGCATCGTGCTGCGGACGCGGCTCGACCTCGCGAACCCTGAGACTAATCTCAGCGCGTCAGTGACTGTCACCTACGCCGCCGACCGGAAAGTCGGCGGTTGGTTGCCAGTACGCATGGACGAACACTACTCGGAAGCGCCGCGCAACGCGTACCATGAAGATGTCATCGCCGATCAGATCGTCTGCCAGACAACCTATTCGAACTATCGCCGCTTTGAAACCGCGGCGCGCCTCATCGATCCGAAATAGTTATTGAGTCGCCGCGCTGCGGTGCGCGATCAGAAAGTCGCGGATCGCCGCGGCGAATTCCGGGCGGCTCGGCGCACCGCGCGCACCGCTGTGCGACGCGCCGTCGATCACCACAACCTTCACTTCCGGTTTCAGCTTCGAAAACGCGTCGACACCTGCTTTGATCGGGTCGACGCTGCCGATCACCGCCAGCATCGGCATCGACAGCGCACGAACGTCTGCCGGTGTGACGACCTGCTGTTTGTTGCCGCGTTGCACGGCCGCGAGAGCCAGCGCATCGTTGCGGCCGAGCGAGGCGCGCGCGCGTTGATTGAGCACTTCGTCCGACGGTTTCGGTTCGTCGACCGGCCACAATCGCAGCGCCAGCGGGCGCATGCCGTTGCCTTGCTCAAGCGATTCGGCGAGTTCATTCGTATCGCGTTCGTTCTGCGCAGTCCACGCCATTCGCGGAGCCGACCCGCCGAACACTGCGGTCAACACCCGATCCGGATGCTTCACGACAAACGTGCCGGTGATCGCACCACCCATCGAGTAGCCGACGATGTGAGCGCGGCGGATCTGCAGGTGGTCGAGCAGGCGCGCGACGTCTTCAACCATGGCGAGGCCATAGCTCGCCGGGTCGTGCGGCTTGTCGCTCTGACCGTGGCCGCGGCAGTCGAGCGCGATGACGCGAAAGTCGCGCGCCAGTTTGTCGAACACGCCGGGCTGGCGCCAGTTTGCGTCGGCGCTGGATGAGAAGCCGTGAATCAACACGACCGGATCGCCCTGACCCGCTTCGATGTAACGAATCTTGACGCCCTGACTGTCGAAGAACTGGTCGGCCGGCGCTTGCTGCGCGCGTGCTGGCAGCGCGGCGGCGAGAAGAATCAGAAGAAAGCTCCGGCGAATCATCGGTCCCTCCGTATAATTGGCGGGCCTGAGGAGGCTGCCCATGACCCGCCGCGTGCTCTCCGCTCTGACGGTCGCGATGATACCGCTGTTCGCAGCGGTCGGCACGCCCGCGGCAACCAACGGAACCGTGTGTGCAAATCTCGCCGCGCTGACGATTCCGAACATCACCATTCGCGCAGCGGCGCTGCTACCGGCAGGCCCGTTCACTCCTCCTGGCGCGCAGAACTCGATCACGCTGCCGGCATTCTGCCGTGTCGAAGCGACCGCCCGTCCGACCAGCGATTCCGACATCAAGTTCGAAGTCTGGATTCCTCCGGTGGATGCCTGGAACGGCAAATTTCAGGGCGTCGGCAACGGCGGCTATCAGGGATCGATCTCGTACACCGCGATGGCGACCGCGCTGCGCAAGGGATACGCCACCGCCAGCACCGACACCGGCCACACCGGCGACGACATGAAGTTCGGCCAGGGCCATCCGGAAAAAGTGATCGACTACGGGTATCGCGCGATTCACGTGATGACCGATACGGCGAAGCTGATCGTCCGCAACGCCACCGGCAAGTTCGCCGACAAGTCGTACTTCGTCGGCTGCTCGGCGGGCGGCCATCAGGCGATGTCCGAGGCGCAGCGCTTTCCCGATGACTACGACGGGATCGTCGCCGGCGACCCGGCGCACAACCGCATCCGCCAAACGTTCGGATTCATGTGGTCGTGGGCGGCAACGCACGGCGCCGACGGCAAGCCGATTCTGACGCAGCAGAAACTCGCACTCGTTTCGAAGGCCGTCGTTGACGCCTGCGACGCGGTCGATGGCCTGAAAGACGGGTTGATCGACGATCCACGCAAGTGCCATTTCGATCCCGCCAAACTGCTCTGTCCATCGACGACCAGCGCCGACGACGCCAGCTGCCTGACGCGGGCGCAAGCCGACGCGATTAAGAAGGTCTACGACGGCGCCAGGAATCCGCGTACCGGCGAGCAGATCTTCACCGGCTGGCCGCGCGGCAGCGAGGGATTCGGCGAGACCGCCGGTCAGGGCTGGCGCCAGTACCTGACCGAGCCGGGCGAGCCGTCGCGCGTTGGATTGTTCCGCTATTTCCTGTTTCACGATCCGAACTGGGATTGGCGGACGCTCGACTACGATCGCGATCTCGCGTACGCCGAGCAGCGGCTCGCGATGCTGCCGGCGGTCGAGCGCGACCTGACGCCTTTCAAGAAGCACGGCAACAAGTTGATCGTCTACACCGGCTGGGCCGATCCGGTCGTGCCGCCGCAGGACACAGCGGCGTATTACGAAGCAGTTGCCAAGACAATGGGCGGTTACGACAAGACCCGCGACTTCTTCCGGTTTTTCGCCGCGCCGGGCATGGGCCATTGCGCCGGAGGTCCCGGGCCGAACCAGTTCGAAGCGCTGGCCGCACTCGAACAGTGGGTCGAAAAAGGGATCGCGCCGGACAAGTTGATTGCCTCGCACACCTCCAACGGCAAGGTCGATCGCACACGCCCGTTGTGCCCGTATCCGCAGGTGGCGCGCTGGAAAGGCACCGGCAGCATCGACGAAGCGGCTAACTTTTCGTGCGTCGCGCCGGAGGCCGCCACAAAGAAAGCCACGACGACGCAGAGCGGCCAGCAATGACCGGTTCGCGCCGGACCTTTCTCAAGATCGACGGTCGGCGCCGGCGCGGCACTGGCAGTCAGCAGGAGCGCGCAGCCGGTGGTCGCACAGGCCTCGTTCTTTCCTGGATTCGAGACGCGCAAGCTCCAGACGTCCGGCGCGACGATCCATACGCTGCGCGGCGGCAGCGGTCCGCCGCTGCTGCTGATCCACGGTTATCCGCAAACCCATGTCGAGTGGCACAAGATCGCCGGACGGCTGGCGCAGAAATACACCGTCGTGATGACCGATTTGCGCGGCTACGGCGACAGCAGCAAGCCGCCTGACGGCGACAATCACGCCGGTTATTCGAAGCGGGCGATGGCGCTCGACCAGATCGAAGTGATGAAGACGCTCGGTTTCGATCGCTTCGCGGTGGTCGGACACGATCGCGGCGCGCGCGTCGCCTGGCGGATGGCGGTCGAGCATCCGCAGGCGATTACCAAGGCGGCGGTACTCGACATCGTGCCGCTGCCGTATTCGATGGTCACGCGCGAATTTGCCACCGGCTACTATCACTGGTTTTTTCTGATCCAGCCGGCGCCGTTTCCCGAAACGCTGATCGGCAACAGCGCCGAGTACTACTTGAAATCGCGTTTCCTCGGCGGGCCGTTCTTCACTCCCGAGGCGATCGCCGAATACACCGCGTGTCTTCAAAGACCCGCAGACGATTCATGCGACGTGCGAGGATTACCGCGCCGGGGCCACCATCGACATCACGCACGCCGAAGAAACGGCGTCACAAAAAGTCGCCTGCCCGCTGCTGGTGTTATGGGGCGAGCGCGGCCTGGTTGGCCGTATTTACGACGTGATGAAGATCTGGCGCGAGCAGGCGACCAACGTCAGCGGCAAAGCGCTGCCGGCAGGTCATTTTCTGCCTGAAGAAGTGCCCGACGAAACCGTGACGGCGCTGCTGGCGTTTTTGGCGTAAATCAGCAGGCCGATCACGTTCGTCACGGCGACCACGCCGCAAATCTTCAGCGAGAATACCAATCGGCTGCTGACGCTGACGATCGGCAGGACCGACAGGGTGACGTAGAGCAGTGTCATCAGAAACCCGGACGCCGCCGCACAGCGAATCCACGGCGCGGTCCGTTCTTCAGCGTCTCGCAGTCCGATAATCGGAATCGCGAACATCACCAGGTAGGTCAATCCGTAAAAGATCGCCGACGCGTTCCACAACAGCTGAAACGCCTCTTCCCGGCCGACCCCGACCAGTCCTGCCAGGCTGAACGCAAAGGTCATCGCACCGACGAACACGATCGAATTCACCGGCGTTTTGTAGCGGTGATGCAGTGCGGTGAACCACTGCGGCAGCAAGCCGTCCCATCCCGCCACCATCGGCAGGCGCGTATTGCCGGTAAACATCACGCTCGCTTGCGCGACGCGCACCATCAGCAGCACGAGGATTGTCACCGGAGCGACCCACGCCACCGGACCGAGCGGTCGGAAGCCGGCGCTCAGCACTTGCGGAATCGGTGCGATCAGATCGATCGTGTCGAAGGGCACCAGCGCCAGCACCGAACTGGTCCCGAGGATAAACATTCCGGCAATAATCGGCGCGGCAATCATCACGGATCGCGCGATGCTACGGACCGGGTTGCGGCACTCGCCAGCGTGAATCGCGACGTACTCGAAGCCGCCAAAGGCGCCAAATCCCATCTTGCCGAGCAGATTCAGGCTCATCAACGAAATGACAGGAGTGGCCGTCGCGAGCGGATGAAACGACGGAATCGCCCCTTTCGCGAGATTCAGCCACGGCAGCAGCAGCAGCGTGGCAAATGTCAGCACCATCAGCAAACCGCCGGATTTGTGAACCCACTTGCCGACGCTGAGGCCACGAATTGCCAGCAGCACCAGCGCACCGAAGATCACGAAGCTGACCAGGGCGATCACCGGCTTGCTGCCAGCGAGTTGCTCGCCGGCCGGGCCGAGCACGTAGACCAGGTACTGCGTGACCTGGATGCCGGTTTCAGACGTGTTCAAGATCGCAAACAACCAGAGATTCCACGCCACTAGAAATCCGACGCGGTCGCTGAAGCCGATCTTCGCCCACTGGTAGAGCCCGCCTTCGAGCGGCATCCGTCGATTGAGATGGATGACGACAATCGCCGACGGCACGTAAAACAGCGCCGCCGCGATCAGCCAGAAGACGACGTGCGCCGGGCCTTGCTTGGCGGCAACGCCCACCCATGGCAGGCCGACGATGAACAGGATCTGCGTGAGAACCAGGTCGGGTAGACCCAGTTCGCGCGGCAGATCCGCTACGTGCGCGTGACGGTCACGGCGGTCCCGTAGCACAGCACCTCAGTAACGCCGTCCATCACTTCCGTGGCGTCGTAACGGATTCCCACCACGGCATTGGCCCCGAGCGTCGCCGCGTGCTGCATCATCTGTTCGAACGCGTCGGTGCGGGTTTTCTCGCACAGTTCGGTCAGCAGCGTAATGTCGCCGCCAACCATCGTCTGCAGCGCGGCGCCGATCGTGCCGACAATCGAGCGCGATCGCACTTTGATCCCGCGCACCACGCCGAACGTTTTCTCGACGCGATAACCATCGAAGGTGAAGGCGGTCGTCGTCATTGCATGATCTATCATAGGGCCTCGAATTTGAGGATTTGTGGATCTGAGAATCTGAGGATTTGAAGAATCTGTGGATCTGAAACGGCTTCATGGCGCGAAGCTCGAACGGGCTTGAACGCCCCATTTGCCGTCCTTCAACGTCACGATCCACAACGATTGATAGGTCGCGTACTTGGTGCCGTCGGCCTTGTAGCGGCTGAACACCACTTCAAAGTGCACCTTCACCGGATCGTTCTGGCGCATCGTCACGGAATCGAGCGAACTGCGCGCCCAGCCTTCCGAGCGCGTCAGACCGTCGAAGTTGGTCCCCGCTTCCGCCGCGTCCTTCCAGACATTGACGCTTCCCGATTCGTTGATGCGCACATGTGGATAGTGCAGCGTCTGCTTCAATGCCTCGTTGTCGCGCGCGTTGAAGGCCTTGAAGAACGCGTCAATCGGCGCGCGCGCCGCCATTTCGCGCGACGGCGCCTGTCCGGAAACGCCGGCTCCGAAGATCAGCGCGACGAACCCGAGAACCCTGAACCCCGAACCCACTGAACCCCGAACCCACTACCGTTCATTGCTGCGTCGTCTGCCGGCGCTGTTGCTGTGCCGCTTCCAGCGTGTCGAGCTGCGGCTTCAACAGGTGATTTTTCACCTGAATCGTGTCGCCGAGATCCAGATAGGGCTCGTTGGCGGCGTCGTACGGCGTCCACTTCGACAAGCTGCCGCCGTTCGGATCGCCAGTGGCGGCGAAGTTGGTCCAATAGCCGGCCATCTTCTCCGACAACGTGAAATCCGTTTCGGTGTACGGCCAGTCGCGATTCTTCAACGTGCCAAACACGTAAGGAATCTCCGACGCGTGATACGCGCCCCACGTCTTTGCGTTCGGGCTCGGCGGCACGTGCGAGAAGAAGTAGACGAACGCCTTTTTGCCGCCGGCCGAAACCATTCGCGCCCACGTCCGCATCTCGAGCGTGAACGTCGTGTCACGTCCCATCCCCAGCATCGCCTCCGCGATGTCGGCGTCGGACTTCACCGGGTAAGCGGCGTCGATCTCCTTCTCGAAGCCGGCGTATTGCGCCGCGATGCGACGTCGGTAGTCGTCGAGCGTTTTCGGAAAGGTTGCGGGGCTCGACAGCGTGGTCCACTCGTTGGCATTCGAGCCGACCAATACCGGCACATCGTTCTGCTTCTTCTGCGCGAAGATCGCGCGGACCGTGTCGGGCAGCACGTAACCATCGACGTTGATGCCGACGCGGGCAGCCATCGTGTTCAGCTTTTCGGCCGGCACGGCGCGCAACGCTTTGAGCGAGTCGGCGCCGGCAGCGGTCGCGAACGCAGTGCCGCTTTTCTCCGCATCGGCCAGCCTGGTGGCGGAGGCGAACTGCGCCCCGCTCTCGCCGATCGCCCGATGGAACAACCCCCTGGCGAGCGGCGTTGCCTGCAGCGTATTCACGCTCCACGATCCGGCCGACTCGCCAAAAATGGTGACGCGCGACGGATCGCCGCCGAACTGCGCGATGTTTTTCTGCACCCACTTCAGCGCCGCAATGTGATCGAGAATGGCGTAGTTGCCCGACGCATGGTTCGGCGATTCTGCCGTCAGCTCCGGATGCGCCAGAAATCCGAACACGCCGAGCCGATAATTCGTCGTCACGACGACCACGCCTTTTTGCGCCAGCGCTGCGCCGTCGTAGGTCGGAATCGACGAAGCGCCGCGGGTCCAGGCACCGCCGTGGATCCACACCATCACCGGCCGCTTCGCGCCTGGCGCAGCGGCAGTCCACACGTTCAGGTAGAGGCAGTCTTCGCTCTGCGCGGCCGGGGCCATTGCGTACGGCGAGCCGGCGGCATAGGGCGTCTGCATGCACTGGGGTGCGAAGCGCGTCAGCGCTCTTGACGCCGCTCCACGGGACGACCGGCTGCGGCGCTTTCCAGCGCAGGTCGCCGACCGGCGGCGCGGCGAACGGAATGCCCTTGAACACCTTCACGCCGTTCCAGGACGTCCCGGAAATCTGGCCACTGTCGATTTTGACGATCGCCGGCGGCGCTGAGCGCAGTACCGCTGCGGTGGTGATGAAGACGACCGCGAAGATCCAGCGTCGCATCCCTACCTCCTTACCAGGTAATCACACCGCGTGCGCCGTCGCTCGATTCGAGCGCGTGCAGCGCATCGTTAATCGCCGCGAGAGCGTATCTTCTCGCGACCAGTTCGCGCAGTTTCAGGCGTCCTTCCTGGAACAATGAAACCAGCTGCGGGATATCGCGGCGTGGTTGACCGGATCCGTAGACCGACCCGATCAGCCGTTTTTCCTGCATGACGAACGGGAACAGGTTGAAAACACCTTGTGCGTCCACGCGCGACAGGCCGGTGACGACGACACTGCCGCCCTTCTTGCTGGCGGCCAGGGCAATCGTCAATGTCGCCGGACTGCCAACCGAATCGAACACGTAGTCGGCACCGCGGCCATCGGTCAGTTGTCGGACTGCCGCGGCAACGTCTGCGGACGCATCGACGGTATCGGTCGCGCCAAACTGTGTCGCGATGGCGAGCGGCGCCGGACGCCGATCGATGGCGATAATCGTTTCGCAACCGGCAATTGCGGCGCCCTGGACAATGTTCAGGCCGACGCCACCGGCGCCGATCACCGCGACGCGCGAACCTTTTGGCACCTGCGCGGCATTCAACACGGCGCCGACACCGGTGATCACGGCGCAGCCGAGCGTCGCAAGCGCATCGAGCGGCACATCCGGCGAGACTTTGATCGCCGCGCTTTCGGGCACGACCGCAAAGTCGGCGAAACAGGCCGTCCCGAGAAACGGCGCGACGTCGCGATCCCGAGCGTGGAGGCGCGACACGCCGCTCGGCAATTTGTTGCGAAAGGTCACCTTCTCCACGCGATCGCACAACACGGCGCGCCCTTCGCGGCACGAGGGGCACTCGCCGCAGGCCGGCGCCCAACTGAGCACCACGTGATCGCCAACCCGCAGCGTCGTCACCGACGGCCCCACTTCGCGTACCACGCCGGCACCTTCGTGGCCCAGAACGACCGGGGTTTTCATCGGCCAGTCGCCGCGCGCCGGGTGCAAGTCGCTATGGCACACCCCTGCCGCGCGGACCTCGACCAACACCTCGCCCGGGCCAGGCGGATCGAGTTCGACCGGCTCAACCGACAGCGGTTGCGCCTGCTCCCAGAGAATCGCCGCGTTGATGCGCATCGGGTGGCCAATCATAACGGGGTTCACGGGGTTCGGCGGGTTCGCGGGGTTCACGAGGTTCCGAGGTTCGCGGGGTTCACGAGGTTCCGAGGTTCGCGCAGGTTCAGCGCGGTTCCGAGGTTCGCGCGGTTCACGAGGTTCCGAGGTTCGCGCGCGGTTCACGAGGTTCCGAGGTTCGCGAAGTTCACAAGGGTTCAGAGGTTCGGGGAGTTCGCGGCTAGTTAACTTCTCGAAGCTCGCGAACGTATTGAACCTCGTGAACTTCTCTCGAACCTCTTGAACCTCTTGAACCTCCTGAACTTCGTGAACCTCCCGAACCCCGCGAACCTCGAGAACCTCGTTCTTCGGTGTCGCTGGTCAGTCAGTTACTTGAAGGCGAGTCATGAAATCGTTGCGTCAGACTGCGATGCGGCTGCGCGGTGTCTTCGCCGGCCGGCGTGCTGAGGCGGAACTCGACGAAGAGGTCCAGCTGCATCTCGAAATGCTGGCCCTCGAGCACCGCAATCGGGGACTGTCGCCGGATGACGCGATGCTCGCCGCGCGCCGCGACTTTGGCGGCGTCGCCCGCATGACGGAGCGCTACCGCGAGCAGCAGGCGCTCCCCTTCTTCGACACCGTGCGGCAGGACGTCAGATATGCGGTCCGGCTCTGGCGCCGCGCACCTGGGTTCGCGATCGTCGTCATTGCGGTGCTCGCGCTCGGTATCGGCGCCAACAGCGCGATGTTTACGCTGGTCGACACGCTGCTCTTCCGCCCGTTACCGGGTCGAGCCGGACAGCTGGTCGGCGTTTACAGCCACGATCCGTCAGTACCGAATTCATATCGATTGTTTTCGTATCCGAATTTCGTCGACATCCGCGACCGCGGCGGTCTGTTCGAACACGTTATCGCCTTCACGGCAATGACCGTGGGCGTACCGCAAGGGAACACGGTTCGGAGGACGTTTGTCGAAGCGGTGTCGAGCAACTACTTCGCAGCGCTGGATGTGCCGCTCGTCGCTGGACGAACATTTACCGTCGACGAAGAACGGCCGGGCGGCGGTGCCGCCGTCGCGATCGCGAACTACCAGATGTGGCAGGCCGCCGGATTCGATCCGTCGTTGATCGGCCGGACGATTCGTCTGAACACGCACGACTTCACCATCGTCGGTATCGCCCCCAAAGGCTTCACCGGCACGAACGCCCTGCTGGCGCGCGAATTGTGGGTACCGCTCGGTGCGTTCGATTCGCTGGCACACGATGCCATGATCAATAACGGTCGCGGCTTGACGGATCGCTCGAATTCCGCGCTGTGGGTGGCCGCCTTGCTGAAACCACGCGTCACCAGGAATCAGGTGGACGAACGTCTCGCGGTATTGTCGCGGGATCTACAGCGCGAATACGCCGCAGAGAATCGCGGGCAGGTGCTCAGCGTGCACACGATGTCGCGCGTCAATCGCAGCTCGACGCCGAGCGACGACACCGGCCCGGCGGTGTTGTCCGCGGTGTTGATGCCGCTATCGGGTGCAGTGCTGCTGATCGCCTGCCTGAATATCGCGAACATGATGTTGGCGCGCGGCAACGTAAGGAAGCGTGAAATCGCGGTTCGCGTTGCGCTCGGCGGTGGACGACGCCGGTTAGTCCGCCAACTGCTGACGGAAAGCCTCGTCCTGGCTTTGGTTGGCGCTTCGCTCGGCGTCACTGCCGGTTGGTGGGCGGTGTCGTACCTTGCCTCGTCGCTGCAGCCGATTCTGCCGATCCCGCTTCAATTCGACACGCGGCCTGACGTCAATGTGCTGGTGGTTTCGGCACTGTTCGCCGTCGGCAGCGCGGTGGCGTTCGGGCTTGCGCCGGCCTTGCGGATGTCACGTCCGGACGTAGTCGACGACCTGCGCGACGCCGGCGCCCGCGGCAGCAGCCGTTCTGGCGCGCGCAGCTGGCTGGTGGTGTGCCAGATCGCCGTGTCCTTGATGCTGATGGTCGCCGGCGCATTATTCGCGCGCGGTGCGCTGCAAGCCAGCGTCGCGAACCCTGGTTACAGTTACGACGGCCTGCTGCTGGCGACAATCGATCCGAGCCTTGCCGGTTTCAGCGAAGAGCAAGCGCGCGAACAATTGCAAGCTGCGCTCGATCGACTGCGGCGTCTGCCGGGTGTGGCCGCGGTCAGCGCGAACTCGCAGGTTCCGTTCGGCGACTACCATATGAGCCAACCGGTGGTGCGCACCGGTCACACCGATCCGGGAAGCCGCGAGCCGACCTATACGCTAATCACGCCTGGCTACTTCAGTAGCGTCGGCCTGCCGTTTTTGCGCGGACGCGATTTCACCCTTGGTGAGGCATTCGCGCGTTCGGCCGCGCACGTGGCGATCATCGACGAGCCGCTGGCGAAGCGGCTGTTCCCGGACGAAGATCCGCTCGGACAGCAGGTGAGCATTCCCGTCCGCGGCAGCCGCGCCGCCACTGCGGCCAATGAACCAATGACCATCGTCGGCCTCGTTCCCGGCGTACGCGACGAATTAACCGAGCGGCAGCCCGCCGCTCATTTGTATGTCCCGTGGACCACGTCCCGATCGACCGCTCCGATCAATATTCACCTCCGGGCGGAGCACGGATCGGGCGCAGAGCTGCTGGAACCGACTCGACGCGCGCTGCTGGCGGTCGACAGTCGCCTGCCGATCATGGAACTGCGTACGATGCAGGAGGTTCACGATCGCGGACTCGTGTTGTGGGTGATACGGACCGCGGGGCGCACGTTGATCGGCCTCGGACTGCTGGCGCTGCTGCTCGCCGCGATCGGCGTCTATGGTGTGAAGTCGTACGTCGTCTCGCAGCGCACGCGGGAGATCGGCATCCGGATCGCGCTCGGCGCGCGGCCGCGCGAGATCATGGTGATGCTCCTCCGTGACGGCGCGCGAACAACGCTGCTTGGCGTGGCGATCGGCTTTCCGCTCGCAGTGCTGCTCGGACAATTCCTGAGCGTCGCGATTTTTGAAGTCAGCTCGTTCGATCCGATTGCGTTGACAGTGGCCCCGATCGTCCTCGCCAGCGTCGCGGCAATCGCCACCTACATCCCCGCGCGCCGCGGCATGCGTGTGTCGCCGCTAGAGGCGTTGCGTAACGAAATGACTGAACTTTCGAACTCTGCTGACTTTCGATTCTCGAGCTTTACGACTTCTAGCCTTCAGCCTCCTCACTTCAGCGAGCAGCCGCCGCATCCCCCGCAGCCACCGGTCGCGATCGCCAGCCTTGCGCTTGACGTATTCGGCAACCTCCGCGTGGGGCAGTATCAAAAACCGTTCGGCAGCGATTCCCTGCACGACGTCGTCCGCCACGCGCTCGGGTTCGAGTGCCCCTTCCTGTAGGAAGCGGCCGGTGTCGGACTCCGAGCGTTTCAACATGTCCGTCTTCACGCCTTGCGGACAGAGCGCAGTCACTTTGATTCCGCGATCGCCGTAGGTAATCGATAGCCACTCGGCAAACGCCAGCGCCGCGCTCTTGGTCACCGCATAGGTTGCGGAATGGATGTGCGTCAACAGACCGGCGGCCGAGACCGTTTGCAGCAGATAGCCTTCGCCGCGGGCGAGCATGCCCGGTAAAACGGCGCGAGCGGCGTAGACGTGCGCCATTACGTTCACGTCCCAGCAGCGCTGCCACTGCGCGTTGGCTGTGTCCTCTCCGCCATGCACCGCAATTCCGGCGTTCGAGCAAAACAGATCGATCCGGCCGTGTTGTGAAAGGGTTTGGTTGACGAGTTGCGCGACATCGCCTTCGCGGGAGACGTCGGTGTGAACGGCGGTACCGTTTACTTCACGCGCCACCGCGACGGCGGCAGCATCGTCCACGTCGGCTACCACAATCGCGGCCGCGCCCTCTTGCTTGAACCGCCGACACAACGCGCGGCCAATGCCATTGCCGCCGCCGGTCACGATGACTACGCGTCCAGAAATTCTCACGACCAAAAAAGGAACGCCAAGACCGCAGAGAACGCCGAGAGAGGAATCTCAGCGTGCTCGGCGTGCTCGGCGTGCTCGGCGTTCAAGAAATCTCCGCCTGCGATTCCTTCATCCAGGCGTTCAGCTTGGCCACGTCTTTCTTGACGGTCCGCGACGCGGCAAACAGCACGACCGCGAGAATCGCGGCCAGCACCGGCACGATATACATCGCCGTATGGAGTCCTTCGGCGCGGAACGGTTCGAGCGCCCGCAGATTGAATCCTTTGGCTTCGCCAACCAGGCTGCGCAACTCGGCCGCCATGATTTCACCGAACGGCATCGGTGGCACGGCGCCAGCCTCGCTCGCCTTCTGGAACGTAAAATAGTCGCTGACCAGGCCGGTTCCTACCGGGCCCATCGAGGCGCCGAGCACGTACATCGCGAAGAAGTACAACGCCATCGCAGTACCGCGCAGTGCCGGCTCGACGACGTCGTGGATGGTCGAGTAGACCGTTGAGTAGTACGCGAACATCACTCCGACGCCAGTGCCGGTGAGCAGGGCGAACCCGAGCACGTCGCCCGCCGGCCGCATCAACCCGAGTTGAATCAGCGGCGTGCAGATCACAATCGCAACGGTGCCGACAATCAACCGTCCGTCGACGCGCTTGGCATGCAGGCGATCGGCAAGAATGCCCCCGACCGTCAGGCCGAAGATGCCGGAAAATCCGTAGACGAAGGCCGCCACCCAGCCGGCGCGCTGAAACGGCATCTGGTGATACCGGACCAGGAACGGCGACACGAACGACCCGAGCGCATACATGTTGAAGTTGTGCAGTGCGCCAGAGGCGATCACCCACAACATGGTGGGGGTCGCGAGCACCAGGAAATACGGATTGCCAGGACGACGACGGCTGCCGACCGCGTGGGTTTCTTTCATGCCGCGCGCCGGCTCGCGCATCGCCAGCGCCATCACCGCGCAAGCGATGCCCGGAACGGCGGCAACGTAAAAGGCGTTGCGCCAACCCCAGTTCTGCAGAATCCAGCCGCCAGCGCCGTTCGCGAGACCGAGGCCGAGCGGCAGACCGAGCATCCAGATGGCGACAGAACGCGCTCGCTGGGTCGCCGGAAAATAATCGCCCAGCAACGAAGTCGACGCCGGCGAGCAGGTGGCCTCGCCCACCCCGACACCGAGCCGCGCGACGATCAACTGCGCGAAGTTTCGCGCGATTCCCGAGGCGGCAGTCAGCAGGCTCCACACGAACACGCCGCCGGCGAGAATCAGGCGGCGCTCTTTTCGGTCGGACAGTCGCCCGAGCGGCAGGCCGACCACCGCATAGAGCAGCGTGAAGACCGTGCCGAGCAGGCCAAGCGCCGTGTCGCTGAGCGCCCACTCGCGGCGAATCCCTTCACCGACGCCGCCGATGATCTGGCGGTCGAAAAAGTTCATCAGGTTGATCGCGAACAATACGACGAGCGCGTAAACGGCGCCGGGAGCCATTAGAAAGGATGCTTCCCGGCCTGGATCACGGCCTCGGCGACGCGGCGGCGAGCGGCGACGGTGTCGATCGGCTCGTGGTAGGTCAGGCACGGGATCGTCTTCGTCAGAGACGACTCACCGCCGTTCGCGACGATTGCGGCGACCGCTTGTCGCGACGCCGCTGAAATCTTGTCGGCCGCATCGCTGGTATAAACCCTGACCGCATCGGCGGCGATCGACGCGCGGCTGTCGTTGCGGCTCGCCATCTTCGCGGCACGCGCGATGCCGCTCTCGATCGCGTAGATTTCGATGATCACGTCAGCAAGGTGCGCTTGCACTTCCTGCGCGTCTTTAAAACCGTCGGCGTGTCCTGCATAGGCACTGACGGCATGTCCGAGTAGCCCGATCGCGGCGCGCTTGGCACGTCCGGCATAGTCGCGTTCCGGGCCCAGTTCACCGCTCGCTGCCGATGAACCGGCTTCCGGCGCGAGCACGCGCGTCGCGGCTTCACGCGTGAACATTTCCGGCGACTGCTTCAGCAGACGGCCCGGCACCAGCATCCGGTTGATTTCGTTGGTGCCTTCGTAGATCCGGGTAATCCGCGCATCGCGATACATCCGCTCGAGCGGGAATTCGCGCGAGTAGCCATTGCCGCCGAACACCTGCAGGCCTTCGTCCACCGCCCAGGCGAGCGCTTCGCTGGTCCAGACTTTGTTGATTGAGCATTCGACGGCGAAGCTCTCGATCGTTTTCATCACGTGCTGGCCGTCCGCGCGGTCGCCGGTTGCTTCGATCGCGCGATCGACGTCGCCGAGCGCCCGGTACGACATCGCGTCGCCGACGAAGCCGCGAATCGCCATGCCGGCCAGCTTCTGTTTGATCAGTCCGAACTCGGCAATCGCCTTGCCGAATTGCCGCCGCTCTTTCGCGTACTTGACCGCATGACCAAGCGCCGCTTTCACGCCCGACATGTTGCGGGCGCCAAGCTTGACGCGGCCGAAGTTCAAGACGTTGAACGCCACTTTGTGCCCCTGGCCGATTTGGCCGAGCACGTTTTCGACCGGCACCTTGACGTTGTCGAGCATCAGCGCGGTGGTCGACGAGCCGTCGAGTCCCAGCTTGATCTCGTCGCGGCCGCTGACCACGCCCATGCCGCGCTCGACCAGGAAGGCGGTGAACTTGCCCTCGTTCACTCCGGGGCTCCTGCTCCCCGGTCACCGTCAATCACTTTCGCGAAGATCGTGAAGAGATCGGCGAAGCCGCCATTGGTGATCCACATCTTCTGGCCGTTGAGCAGGTAGTGGCGGCCGTCGGGGGTCAGCGTCGCGGTAGTGCGCGCCGCCAGCGCGTCGGATCCTGACTGCGGCTCAGTGAGGCAGTACGCGCCGATCAATTCACCGCTGGCCAATCGCGGCAGGTATTTCGCTTTCTGCTGGTCGGTACCGAAATACACCAGCGGCAACGTGCCAATCGAGGTGTGCGCGCCGAGCGATCCGCCAAAGGACGGGTTGAGCGCAATCTGCTCGCCGACGAATGACGCGCTGATCAAATCCAGTCCCAGCCCGCCGTACGCCGCGGGAATTTCCAGCCGCAGTAAATCGAGTTCGCTCGCCTTGCGCAGCAACTGGCGCGTCAAATCCCAGTCGTGTTTGTAGAGTTTTTCGACGACCGGCAAGACTTCCTTCTGCATGAACTCGGCGGCGGTCTGCCCGAACAACCGCTGCTCGTCGGTCAGCTCTTCGCGAATGAACACCTCCGCCGCGTTCACCGGTGTCGTCAGGAACTGTCCGCCGCGAACCACTGTCTGGGTCTCCGCCATGAAAAGCCTCGGATTATTTGGTCATTTGTTCCTCTGGGCATCTGGTCATTGATTGGGAGATTGACCCCGTGAATCGTCGCGAACCCGTGCTAGATACCTCGCGAACCTTCGGTATTGCTTCCGACCGGTCGGTTGACGCCCTTGGTGGCTCGGAAGTATAAGCCCAACGTGCCAACTATCAGCGAATTGTTCTCCTTGAAGGGCCGGACTGCGATCGTCACCGGCGGGTCGCGCGGCATCGGACTGGAAATGGCGGAGGGGCTCGCCGAGGCGGGCGCGGCGTTGATGCTCTGCGCGCGCCGCGAGGAATGGCTGACGCCGACCATCGCTCAGATGCGGGCGAAGGGGTTTCACGTCGACGGTATGCTCTGCGACGTCGCGAAAGCGCCAGACGTCCAGGCGGTCGTCGACAAAACCGTTACTGTCTTCGGAAAGGTCGACATCCTGGTGAACAATGCCGGCGTCACCTGGGCGGCCGAGCCCGAGGCGCTGCCACTCGACAAGTGGCAGAAGGTCGTCGATATCAACCTGACCGGTGCTTTCCTGTTCGCGCAGGCCGCCGGGCGTGTCATGCTGCAGCACGAATGGGGCCGCATCATTAATATCGCGTCGATCGCCGGCATCCATTCGTCGGTTCACGGCCCGCATTACGCACCGTACGCCGCGACCAAAGCCGGACTGATGGGACTGACGCGCGAGCTGGCGGCATCGTGGGGACGCAAGAACATTCGCGTCAACGCGATCGCTCCGGGGTTCTTTCATTCGCGGCTCGCCGACGGCGCGATCGAAATGGCGGAACCGGCGATCAAGGCGAGCAGTCCAATCCCGCGCGTCGGCGCCGAGGGCGAATTGAAGGGCGTTTGCGTCTTTCTCGCGTCGGACGCGTCGAACTACATCACCGGCCAGACCATCGTCGTCGACGGCGGGAGGACCATCGCATGAGTGCCGACGCTGCGCGGCCGTGGAAAAAGCACTGGGACTACTGGGTGCGCGACGGCCTGTCCTACCCCGGACGCCCTCTCTATGACGTGCTGGCGATCACCGCGGTCGAACGTCCGGACAAGCCGGCGACGCAGTTTCTCGGCGCGCAACTGACCTTTCTCGACATCAAGCGGCGAGCCGATGCACTCGCCTCGTCGCTGGCGCGGCTCGGCATCGTCAAGGGCGACCGCGTCGGCATCATGCTGCCGAACTGCCCGCAGTACATCGTCGCGTCGTTTGCGATCCTGCGGCTCGGCGCGATCGTCGTGAACATCAACCCCAGTTACACAGCACGCGAAGCACTGATCGTCGCAACCGATTCAGGCATCAGGACGATGATCACGCTGGATGCGCTCGCGCCGCTCGTCCAGGGACTCGCGCCGCATACCAGCATTCGCGACATCATCGTCACGTCACTTGCAGAGTACTCGTCCGCGAAGGCCGCACCGCCGCAGGTGCCTGGCACGATCCCGCTCGCCGACCTGCTGCGAACCGTCAACGCTGCCGACATTCCGCGCGTCGCCATCGAGCCTGGCGACCTCGCTGTTTTGCAGTACACCGGCGGCACCACTGGCACGCCCAAGGGCGCGATGCTGACGCATGGCAACATCTGGGCGAACGTCGTCCAGACCGAAACCTGGACGAGCCCGCAGTACATGTTGGGCGGCAACGAGCGTTATCTCGTCGTCATTCCCTACTTTCACATCTATGCGTTCTCGGTGTGCATGATGATCGGCCTGCGGGTTGGCGCGCTGCAGATTATTCATCCGAAGTACGAACCCGAAGCGGTGCTCGCGTCGATTCGGGATTTTCGTCCAACTTACTTCCCGGCAGTGCCAACGCTGTTCGTGTCGCTGCTGAATCATCCAAAGGTTCACGAATTCGGGCTCGAGCATGTCCGCGCTTTCAACAGCGGTGGTGCTCCCTGCCCCGTCGAAGTGATGGAGGAGTTCGAGCGACGGATCGGCCGTCCGTTGAACGAAGGCTACGGGCTCTCGGAAACATCACCGGTGACGCATTCGACACCGCAGCTCGCGTTTCGCAAGCTCGGCACGATTGGCCTGCCGCTGCCCGACACCGACCAGAAGATTGTCGACGTCGAAACCGGCACGCGCGAGTTGCCGATTGGCGAAGTCGGTGAACTCTGCATCTCCGGCCCGCAAGTGATGAAGGGTTACTGGAACAAGCCGGAAGAAAGCGCCGACGTGCTGCGGCTCGGTCCGGACGGCCGCGTCTGGTTTCACACCGGCGACATCGCGCGCATGGACGAGGATGGCTATACGTCGATCGTCCAGCGCAAGAAGGACATGATCATCGTCGACGGCTACAACGTGTATCCGTCCGACGTCGAATCGGTGCTCTACGCGCATCCGGCGGTGCGGCTCGCCGCGGTGATCGGCATTCCAGATTCCTACCACGGTGAAACGGTCAAGGCCTGCATCGCGTTGAAGGCGGGCACGACAGTGGCGCCGGACGACATCATCCGCTACTGCCGTGAACATCTCACCGAATACAAGGTGCCGCGTCACATCGAAATTCGCGAAAGCCTGCCGATGAGTGCGGTTGGTAAGATCCTGTATCGCGTGCTGCGCGACGAACACGCCGCCACGATGCCGACCAGGGTTTCCGGCGGCGCCGCGGGCTAAGGCCGAATTTCATGACGAATCCTCTCAACGTCCACGTCGAAGCCCGGCGCCGCCTGAGCGGTATCGAATTTTTTCGCCGGATGCTCGCCGGCGAGATGCCACCGCCGCCGATGCTCGACCTGCTGGGGATTCGGCTGGCCGAAGTGGAAGAAGGCCGGGTGGTGTTCACCGCAACCTGTGAGGAAAAGTTCTATAACGGCACCGGCGTGGCACATGGTGGCTTTGCCGCAACGCTGCTCGACACCGCGCTCGGCTGCGCAATCAACTCGGCGATGCCGGCCGGCCGCCGTTTCACGACCCTGGAGCTCAAGGTGAATCTGACGCGGCCGATCACCAAGGAAGCGGGCCAACTCCGCTGCGAAAGCAAGGTGGTCCACGTCGGCGGGCGCACCGCGACATCCGAAGGCCGCATCGTCGACGCCAAGGGCAAGCTGTACGCCCACGGTACGACGACCTGCATCATCGTCGACGCACCGAGAGGAACGCTCGAGCCATAGCGTGGCGCGGCTATCGAGGCAGGCGCAGCTTGCTCCGCGGCCGAGGCCGTCCGCCGAGTCGCCCGATTCGCTGCTCGGCAACCCGCGCTACCGCCCGACCAACAAGCAACTCGCTCAGGCCTGGGACGCCTGGTACGCCTGTGCAACAGCCCGCTGCGCGGACTCACTGCGTGATGTTTTTCCGCGCTACCTGGCCGGCTTGCTCCAACGGTCGGCTACGCGAGACGGCTTCCGCCCGCGGCGAAGCGCGCCAACGGCGCCGCGTGCCGTTCGCGAGCACGCGTTGAGGCGACGCGGCGGCACGCCGCGGCCAGTGAACCGAGCGCCGCTAAACGGTGCGCGAGCGTTCCACGCGTCCCAGAGGCCGGACGGGCGTTTTGCCGGTGGGCGGAGACGGTTCCGGAGCGAATGAGCCGATCCGGACAGCCGCGGCGCGAGGTATCCGGTGCCGACCGGAGACGGCGGCGCGACGCAGTTGCCTCAACAAAGCGTCGCCGCAACCGTCTACGGCGCGGACCGGAGGCCTGAGAACTGCGGGACTGGGGACTGGAACTAGCTGAGCGGCGACCGCTTGACTCTCGACTCTCGACTTTTGACTTTCGACTTTCGACTTTTGACCTGTGACTTGTCCTTACTACTCCACCCTCAGCGCGACCGACGGATCAACACGCATCACTCGCATCGCCGGTATCAGCGACGCCAGCGCCGTCAGCACGAACGCGCCGGCGCAGGTCGCCGCGAGCACGGCCGGATCGCTTGGACTGACTTCGTAAAGCAGCGATCGAATGGTGCCGGTCAGCAGCCACGTGCCGACCGCGCCGAAGGCGATCCCGATCGACGCGAGCTTCACGCCGTCGCCAACGATCAAACGCAGCACCGACACCGGATTCGCGCCCAGGGCGACGCGGATGCCGATCTCGCGCGTCCGTTGCGCGACGGCATACGACACCAGTCCAAAGATGCCCAGGCACGCCAGCAGTCCCGCGACGAGGGCAAACAGCGCGGTCAACGTCGACGACAGCCGCATCGAACCGGTCGACACCGTGATGATCGCCTCCATCGTCAGCGGACGGATGATCGGCAAATCGGGATCGAGGCGGCCGATTCGCTCGCGCACGGCGGGCAGCAGCGCCAGCGGGTCTCCGGCAGTGCGAACCGCGACGCCCATCGATGAAGCCGGAACCTGCGCGTGGGGAACGAACGTCTCTGGCACCGGAGCAAAATCGAGCGTGCGCGAGCGAACGTCAGCGACGACGCCGACGATCTCGCGTGTGACGGTACCGATATCGACACCCAGCTGCACGCGAGCGCCGATCGGATCCTGATCCGGCCAGAACTGCCGCGCCATCGTCTCGTTGATAATCACCACCGGCCGTTCGCGCTCGTCGTCACGAGCGCTGAAGTACTGACCACGCCGCAAGGGAATGCCCATCGTTTCGAAATAGCCGGGAGTTACCGTCCGGTACTCGACCGCCGGCGAGCGATCGACCGGGAACGGCTCGCGCCCGAGGATCGCAAACGGACCGTTGAACCCGAAGTTGACGAGCGGAAGGTAATTGATCGCGCCTGCAGACTTCACTCCTGGGATGGTTGCTACCGCTTCGACGATTCGCGGAAACATCTGACGTGTCTGGTCCGTGTCGTAGCGCCCATTCGGCAGCGCGATCTGAAAGGTCATCAGGCCATCGGGATCGACTCCCGCGTCCTGCGACTGCAAGCGCAGCAGGCTTTTCACCATCACTCCTGCGCCCAGCGCCAGCATGATGGCCAGGCCGATTTCGGCGACGACCAGTACCCGGCCGGCGGCGAGGGTACTGCCGGTGGCCGTACGCGTCCCGCCTTCGCGCAGCGTTTCGTTGGCGTCAGCACGCAGACCGCCTCGAGCCGGAGCGACACCGAAGATCACACCGGTTGCAACTGCAACGAACGCGGCGAACGCCAGCACCGTTCCGTCGACACGGATCGATTGCACACCGGCAAACCCGGAGGGTGCGATCGCCACGAACATCCGCACCAGCCAACCTGCCAGCAACACGCCCGCCCCGCCGCCAATCGCCGCCAGCACCACACTTTCAGTCAGCAACTGCCTGACGAGGCGACCTCCCGAGGCGCCAATCGCGGCGCGAATCGACAACTCGCGCCGGCGCGCCACGCTGCGCGCCAGCAGCATGTTCGCAACGTTCGCGCACGCGACGAGCAGCACGGCCAGCACCGCCCCCTGCAGCACCAGCAAGATGCGGCGGTTGTTCTGCGACAGAAAATCCTGAAGCAGGTAGGTCTTGATGCCGCGCCGAGTACCGTTGGCCTGATTGAAAGCTGCGCCGATCGCTTCGAGGTCCGCGGTTGCGCGCTCGAGCGTGGTGTTTTCCTTGAGACGGCCAACCAGTCGCAGAAAGTTGCCGTTGGGTGCGTTCGCGGCGACCGCCAGCGGAATCCAGCCGTCGGTGCGAGCCGGATAGATCCCCTCCGGCGGCATGATGCCGATCACCAGCCGCGGACGACCGTCAGTGCGAATCGTCTGGCCAAGCACTGCCGGGTCGCCGCCAAACACGCGCTGCCAGAGTCCGTAGCTGAGGACGATGACCGGTTCGGCATTCTCCAGATCGTCGCTGCGCCTGATGGTCCGTCCCGTCAACGGCGCGGTCTTGAAGACATCAAAAAAGTCGCCCGAGACCCTTGATACTGCAAGCTGCTGCGGCTCGCCCCTCCCGGTCAGTGTGATCGCGGCCGGCGCGATCGCTCCTAAAGCCGTCAGCGTTCGATTGCCGTCGCGGAACGCCTGATACTTCGGCCACGATACCGACGCCGATTGGACACTCGGATATGAGTCGTGAACGTAGATCAGTTGATGCGACCCGGCAAACGGCAACGGCTTGAGAAGAATTGCGTAGACCACGCTGAAGATCGCCGCGTTTGCGCCAATCCCGAGCGCAAGCGTCACGACCGCCGCCAGCGTAAAGGCCGGCGTCCGGAGCAACATCCGCACTGCGAACCGCAAATCCTGAATCATCAGCTGTTACTCAACGCGTAACGCTACCGAAGGATCCACCCGTGATGCCCGCAGTGCTGGCGCCATACTCGCCAGGCCCGCCACCGTCAACAACATTGCCGGAGCAACGAGGAACACGATCGGATCACGCGCGCTAACCTCGAACAGCATCGTTTCGATGACGCGCACCGCGGCGAGCGCCGCGACCCATCCAACGACGACGCCTATCGCCGTCAGTTTCAAGCCGCTGGCGAGCGTCAGCCGCACGATTTCGCGGCGCTGCGCGCCCAGTGCCATCCGCAATCCCATTTCGCTGGTGCGTTGCGAAACGGTGAACGAAACGATGCCGTAGACGCCGGCCATCGCCAGCACCAGGGCCAGCGCCGCGAACAATCCGAGCAAGACCGTGCGGAAGCGGGGGGTCGAGACAGCGACGCCGAGCGCTTCTTGCATCGTGCTCACCTTCACCGGCACATCAGGATTCATCCCGCGAATCCGCTGCTGGGCGGCAGCCGCAACCTGCAGCGGATCGACTGACGTCCGAAACACCATCGTCAGCGCGGTGGCGTAGGACGGGTGTTGCTGAAACGGGTGATAAATCTGTGGCTCGGGAACGACTGATGGATCGCGGGCGCGCAAGTCGGCGACCACGCCGACGACACTGACAAACCGAGAGCCGTCGGGACCCAGGACGCCGTCCATGCCGGTCATCACCCGTCGGCCAATCGGATCAGTGTCGGGAAAGGCCGCCCGTGCGAAAGCTTCGTTGATCACGGCGACCAGCGGCGCGCCTTCGATATCGCTGGCGGTGAAGTCGCGCCCGCGCTTCACGGCGATACCGATCGTCTTGAAATAATCGGGAGTCACGACAGTGAACAAGGCCTGCGGGGAACTCGACCGCATCTGCTCGAAGGTTTTGCCGCCCTCGATCATGTAGCCGCCGTTCGAGCGGACCACAGTGGGTATCGCACTGACCGCGGCGGCGGACTTCACTCCGGGAATGGTGGCCAGTTGCGGCATCAGGTCACGATAGAAACGTACGGCCCGCTTCGCGCTCTCGAGGTCCGATGACGGGACCGAGGTGTCGGCCAGCAGTAACCGATCGGTGTCGAACCCCATGTCGGCATGATTGAGCGCCGCGAAGCTGCGAATCAACAGACTCGCCGCGATCACCAGCGCGACGGCGGCTGCTGTTTCAAACACGATCAGCGACGCACGCAGCCGGCCGCTGCCGCCGCCCGATGCGCCGCGGCCCGCCTGCTTCAGCAGTTCGTTCAGATCGACACGCGAGGTGTGAAGGGCCGGCGCAAGGCCGAAGATGAAGCTCGCGGAAAGCGACGCGGCCATGGCAAAGCCGAGCATCCGCCAGTTGACGCCGACCTCGTCGAGCCGCGGCAGGCCCTGCGGCGCGATGGCCAGCAGACCGCGGATGCCCCAGGCGGCGATCAGTACCCCCAGGACACCGGCCATGACCGCCAGCAGTGCGCTCTCCGTCACCAATTGGCGTATGACGCGTGCGCGCGTCGCGCCGATTGCCGTGCGAATCCCGAGTTCGCGCGATCGCGAGCTGGCCCGCGCGAGCAGCAAGTTGCTGACGTTGGCGCACGCGATCAGCAGCACGACGATCACTACTCCGAAGATCAGGTTCAACGTCGTGCGCACGTTGCGAACCATCTGGTCCTGCAATGAATCGACGGCCACGCCTTTCGTCTCGTTGGTCTGCGGATACGCTTTTTCGAGACGATCGGCAATCGCGTCCATTTCAGCCTGCGCCTGGGCGATGGTCACGCCGGGCTTCAGTCGGCCGACGGCGCGATAGTTGTGCGCCGAGCGAGAGGTCGTTTCCGGAGCAATCCACCAGGCGGTCCAGACTGCGGACCGCGGCGGAAAGCTGAATTCCGGAGTCAGCACGCCGACAACGTTATAGACCGCGTCGCGATATTTGATCGTTCGTCCAACCGCCGATTGATCGCCGCCAAGGTGCGACCGCCAGAACGCGTGACTCACCACCGCGGTCATCGGCCCACCCGCCTTGTGCTCGTCCGCCGATAGCAACCGGCCGAGCGCCGGCCTGGCGCCCATCACGTCGAAGAACTCGGCACTGCGCGCGGGTCACCACCGCGTAGTCGGCGGCACCGTCAACGGAAATGCTGCTCTGGTTCGAGTTGTAGATCGCCAGGCCGCTGAAGCTTTGCGCCTGGTCGTGCCAGTCGTGGTAGTCGGGCGCCGAAATGGTTCCACGGAACGCCGATTTGCGGTAGTAGTTGCTGACCGAAACCAATCGGTCCGCGTCGGCGTACGGCAACGGCCGCAACAGCACGCCGTCGACAACGCTGAAGATCGCAGTGGTGGCACCGATGCCGAGCGCGAGCACGGCGATGGTAACCAACGTGAAACCGGGCTGCTTAATCAGCAGCCGGATTGCGTAGCGCAGGTCCGCAAGAAAATCGCTCATAACTCCACCACGATCAACGTCGCGTCGTCCGCAAACGAGCCGCCGGTAAACGCCGCGAGTTGTGCCAACACGTAATCCTTTATCGCCTCGGCCGATCGATCCGGCGCCGTCCGGCCGGCTGCTTCGAGCCGTTCTTCGCCGAACTCCTCGCCATCGGCGTTCGGTGCTTCCGTGATGCCGTCCGTATAAAACAGGAGGCGATCGCCGGGTTGCAACGGCAGTTCGGCCTGGCTGAAAGCGGCGTCGGCAAAGACACCCATCACCATGCCACCCTCGCCAAGCCGTAGGATTTCACCGTCGCGGCGCAGCAGCAGCGGCGGATTGTGGCCGGCGTTGGCATAAACCAACGACTGTCGCGCAGGGTCGATCCACGCAAAGCAGAAGGTGACGAACCGTCCGCTCACCATATGACGACACAGCAGGCGGTTGACGTTGCTGCAAATCGTCGCCGGCGGGGCTGGTTCGGCTGCGCCTTGGGCGAACGCACGGACTGCCGCCTGAAGATTGGACATCAGCAGCGCCGCCGGCATGCCCTTGCCGGCGACATCGGCAATCGCAACTCCAACCGCCGATCCGCTCGTCATCACATCGAAGCAATCACCGCCGACACCATCCGCCGGCTGCCACGACGAAGCCAGACGCACGCCGGCGGTTTGCGGCATGGTCGATGGCAACAATGCACGCTGAATCAGCCTCGCTTCTTCGCGCTCGCGATGTTGTTTGCGATCCTGCCGCCGGGCGGCGCGGCCATCATCGATCTCGCGGCCGACGATCTCGCGAAGCGCGTTGTCATCCCACGGCTTCTGCACGAAGCTCTTGGCGCCGAGCCGCATCGCTTGGACGGCGGTATCAACACTGCCCCACCCGGTCATCACGACGATCGGCAGCGCCGGATCCTGTTCGCGCACCTGAGGGATCAATGCGAGACCTTCACGGCCCGATGTCGTATCGCGCGAGTAGTTCAGGTCCATCAACAGCAGGTCAAAGGAGCCGTTTTGCAGACGGTCGAGTACGGCGGCAGTCGAATCGACGAACTGCGCATCGTAACCTTCGCCGGCCAGCAGCCAGCGGAGCGCTTCGAGGATATCGGGCTGGTCGTCTGCGACCAGGACTCGCGCGGTGTCATGCATGGGCACGTCCCTTGATACCAATCGACGTGCCACCATGCATCAGTCGATTTTTCTCACGAAAATCGCGCTGCCCGTCGTCTCCCGTCGCGTCTGTCGGACGGCATGTCGCGCCGACGCAACGCACAACTTCTCCGCGATTCCTCTCGTCTAAACCGATGAAACCGATGCACACCGTCCGCATCCTCGTTGCCGACGATCAGGCCGACATCGTAGCGGCGCTGAAGCTGTTGTTAGTGGACGAAGGCTTCGACGTCGTCGCCGCCAGTTCTCCGGACGACGTGATCGAACGCGCCGAAACCTCTGAGTTCGACCTCGCCTTGATCGACCTCAACTACACGCGCGACACAACGTCGGGGACCGAAGGCCTCGAGCTGATGGATCGGCTGAAAACGATCGATCCGGCCCTGCCGGTGATCGTCATGACGGCGTGGAGCAGTGTCGGCGGCGCGGTCGAAGCGATGCGGCGCGGTGCGCGCGACTACATCGAAAAGCCCTGGGCCGACGAGCGACTCGTAACGACCCTGAAGACGCACGTCGATTTGAAGCGGGCGCTAACGCGCGGGCAGCGGCTCGCCGAGGCCGGCGCGCGTGTGCAGCAGAAAGGCACGCCGCCGTTCCTGGGCAATTCCGCCGCCATGAAGCAGGTCCGGCAAGTGATCGAACGGGTGGCACCGTCGGACGCCGCGGTCTTGATCACCGGAGAACATGGAACCGGCAAGGAAGTCGCGGCGGCGTGGTTGCACGGGCTGTCGACCCGCAGCGGCAAGCCGATGGTGACGATGAACGCCGGCGGCCTCGCCGAAGGGGTCGCCGAAAGCGAGCTGTTCGGTCACGTCAAGGGCGCCTTCACGGACGCGCGGACCGATCGTCTCGGCTGTTTCGAACTGGCGGACGAGGGAACGTTGTTTCTCGACGAAATCGCCAACATGCCGATCCGGCTGCAGGCGAAGTTGCTGCGCGTCCTGCAAACCGGCGAAATGCAGCGGGTCGGTTCGTCGCGCGTCCGGTTCGTCAACGTCCGCGTGATATCGGCAACCAACGCCGACCTTGCTGACGAAGTCGCCAACGGCCGCTTCCGCGAAGACGTGCTCTATCGACTGAATACCGTGCAGGTTCATCTGCCGGCGCTGCGCGACCGCATCGAAGATCTGGAGCCGCTCGCCGTCCACTTCCTCGAGCATTATGCCCGCCGCTACGAGAAACCACTGCGCGGCTTCGACGACGACGCGTGGCGGATGATGCGTGGATACCGCTGGCCCGGCAACGTGCGGGAGCTTGCGCATTGCGTCGAGCGCGCGGTGCTATTCGTCGATCGCGGTTCGGCCAACATTCGTGCGCGCGATCTCGCGCTCGGCGCTCCCGCCCAGGGACGGACGCAGGAAATGTCGCTGGAAGACGCCGAGCGGCTGTTCATCGAAAAAGCGCTGGCGCGGCACAGCGGCGACGTTCGCGCCGCCGCCGCCCAACTCGGACTGAGCCGCAGCGCGCTCTACCGCCGGCTGCAACACTATGGCATTCGCGAGCACGCGTAGCCCGCGCAACCTCGAGCACGCGGTCCTCACGCTCGGCTTGCTGGGCGGCCTCCCAGCGAGCGTCCTGCTGATCGCGCTCACCTGGAATCAGGCATACAGCTTCGAGGTGCGCTGGACGCTGGTCGCGATCATCGCAATCGTGTGGCTGGGATCGGCAACGCTGGCGCGGCAAATGGTGGCGAAGACGATGCTGCTGGCCGCGAATCTGCTCGGGGCGCTTCGCGAAGGCGACTATTCGATCCGCGGCGCCGCGGTGAACGACCGGGGCGGCACGAACGGCGGCGATGGCCAGCACCACCGACCTGGTGATGCTCGAAATCAATGCCCTCGGCGACACGTTGCAGCGGCAGCGCGCCGAGGCGATCGAATCGACGGCGCTGATGCAGAGCGTGATGGCGGCAATCGATGTCGCAGTATTCGCATTCGACACCGCCGAGCACCTGATCCTGGTGAATTCCGCGGGCGAACGACTGCTCGGACAGAAAGCGGACGCGATCGTCGGACGCCAGGCGTCCGAATTACGGCTTGCGCCGTACCTGACTGGAGAGTCCCGTCGTTTGCTGGAGCAGCCATTCGGACCCGAACGTGGCCGCCTCGAAATGCGCCGCTCGTCGTTCCGCAAGGACGGACGACCGCATCACCTCCTGGTGTTCGCAGACTTGAGCCGCGCCTTGCGCGAAGAAGAGCAACAAGCCTGGCAGCGAATCGTCCGTGTGCTATCGCACGAGATCAACAACTCGTTGACGCCGATCAAGTCGATCGCGCACAGCATCAAACGCATGATCGCGCGCGAAACCAGCCTGCCGCGTGGAGCGGAAATTCAGGAGGCTCTATCGCTGATCGAAACGCGTTCCGGATCGCTCGGCCGATTTCTGCGTGCCTACGCTCAGCTCGCCCGCCTACCGAAACCTGAACGGAAGTCCTTCGACTTGCTGCCGTTGCTGAAGCGGATCGCCGAACTGGAAGATCGGCTGCCGGTGAAGGTGACGTCCACCGACAGCATGACGATCAGCGCAGACCCGGACCAGCTGGAGCAGCTGCTGATCAATATTGTCCGCAACGGTGCGGACGCCGCGCTCGGCGCCGGCGGGGCGTCCGTCGAAATTGAATGGACGGCAGTCAACGGCATCGTTCAAGTGGCGATCGTGGATGAAGGACCAGGCTTACCGGACACGTCGAATCTGTTCGTCCCGTTCTTTACGACCAAACCCACCGGCTCGGGCATCGGCCTGGCGCTGAGCCGGCAAATTGCCGAGGCCCATGGTGGAACGATCACGCTGGAGAACCGCTCGGATCGGAAAGGGTGTCGAGCGGTGCTGACACTTCCGCGGTAAGTCTGAAGTTCTGACTTCAACTTCAGACTTCCACCGTGATAAAGTCCGCCGTTATGGCCGATCTCATTCGCTACGAAATCAAAGACCGCGTCGCGGTCTTGACCATTGATAACCCGCCCGTCAACGCACTCAGCCCGGCGGTCTGGACAGGCCTCGACGAGGCCGTGGCGCGCGCGAACCGCGACGCCAACGCCGACGCGATCGTGTTGATCGGCGCGGGCACTACGTTTATCGCCGGTGCCGACATCAAAGTCTTCGAAACGCTGAAGACGGCCGAAGATTCGTTGACACGTTCCGCCGGCACGCACGCGCTGCTCCGTCGCATCGAAGATTCGCCGAAGCCGCTGGTCGCCGCGATTCACGGCAACGCGCTCGGCGGCGGCATGGAAGTCGCCATGTCGTGCCATTACCGCGTCGCGGCGAAAGACGCGAGGGTTGGTCAGCCCGAAGTGCTGCTCGGCATCATTCCCGGCGCCGGCGGCACGCAGCGGCTGCCGCGCCTTGCCGGTGCCGAACTGGCCCTGACGATGTGCACCGACGGCAAGCCGGTTCCTGCTGCCAAAGCAAAGTCCGCTGGCATGCTCGACGCGATCATCGACGGCGATCTGCTCTTGGGAGCGGTTGCGTTCGCCAAGGCCAAAGCTGCCTCGCGCGAAACCCGGAAAGTCCGCGACATTGCGCTTGGCGCCGATGCGGTCAGCGCCGGCCTTGAAGCGTGCCGGAAAATGCGCGAGTCGCTGGCGAAGACCGCGCGCGGAATGAAAGCGCCCTACGCGGCGGTGGACGCCATCGAAGCGGGCCTCAAGGAGGGCTTCGACGCCGGTTCAGTGCGCGAGCGCGAACTGTTCGCGACCTGCGTGGTATCCACCGAATCGAAGGCGCTGCGTCACCTGTTTTTTGCCGAGCGCGAAGTCGCCAAAGTCCCCGACGTTCCGAAGGACACGCCGGTCAAAGAAATCAAGCGCGCCGCGGTGGTCGGCGCCGGCACGATGGGTGGCGGCATCGCGATGAACTACGCGAATGCGGGAATCCCGGTGTTGTTGAAAGAAGTTGATCAGGCCGCGCTCGACCGCGGCCTGGCGACGATTCGCAAGAACTACGAAGTCACGATGTCGAAGGGCAAGATCACGCCCGAACAGCTCGAGAAAACTCTGGCGTTGATCACGCCCACCACTTCGTACAACGGTTTCGATCAGGTGGACATCGTCACCGAGGCGGTGTTCGAGAACATGGACCTCAAGAAAGCGACGTTCGCGGAACTCGGAAAAGTGACGCGGCCGGATTGCATCCTGGCGTCGAATTCCTCGACGCTCGACATCGATCAGTTCGCGCAGGCCAGCGGCCGCCCGCAGCAGGTGCTCGGTCACCACTATTTCAGTCCGGCGAACGTGATGAAGCTGCTCGAAATGGTGCGCGGCCGCGAGACCAGCAAAGAAGTGATCGCGACGTCGCTGAAGCTGTCGAAAAAGCTCAACAAGGTTGGCGTAGTGGTCGGCAATTGTTTCGGCTTCGTCGCCAATCGGATGCTCTCCTACTACATGCGCGAAGCGTATCTGCTGCTCGAAGAGGGCGCGAGCGTTCCGCAGATCGACAAGGTCCTGACCGACTTCGGCCTGCCGGTCGGTCCCTACGGCATGCAGGACATCGCCGGCATTGACGTCGGCGCTCGCATCCGCCAGTACCTCGCGTCGATTGGCAAGTCGCGCGCCGAGGGGCCGCAGTCGGAAATTCCCGATCAAATCTATGAAATGGGCCGCTACGGCCAGAAAACCGGCGCCGGTTGGTACAAGTACGACGCACCGGGCAGCCGGAACCGCACGCCCGATCCGCTGATCGAAGAACTGGCGAACAAGGCCGCCGCGAAACGCGGCATCGTGCGCCGGGCGATCGACGACAGCGAGATCATCGCGCGCATCACCACCGCCCTCGCCAACGAGGGCGCGCGCGTGCTCGAAGATGGCTTTGCCACCCGCGCCAGCGACATCGACGTCGTCTACGTCTATGGATTCGGCTTCCCGCGCTATCGCGGCGGACCGATGTTCTACGCCGACACAGTCGGTCTGCCGACCGTCCTCTCGCGCGTCAAGGAATATCGCGCCCGCTTCGGCGACTACTGGCAACCGGCGCCACTGCTCGAACGGCTGGTCGCGGAAGGACGCGGCTTCTACAGCGAGGCGACGCAGCCGGTATAGATCGAACGTCGAACTCGCGGAGACCGCCGAGAAGAATTCATGGATATCGACGTTCGTACGTTGCGGGATCGCGTCGGTCAGGAAGTCGCAGTCAGCGACTGGACCGCTGTCACCCAGGAAAGGATCGACCAGTTCGCTGATGCGACCGGCGATCATCAGTGGATTCACGTCGATCAGGCGCGGGCGAAGCAGTCGCCGTTTCAAACGACGATCGCGCACGGGTTTTTAACGCTGTCGCTGATCAGCATGATGCTCCGCAACGCCGTCAACCCGACCGGCCTGCGCATGGCGATCAACTACGGTCTGAATCGCGTCCGCTTCGTTGCCCCGGTGCCTTCAGGGGCGCGCATTCGCGGCCGCTTCACGCTGGCAGGCATCGAAGAAGCCGGCGGGGCCATTCAGGCGACGTGGAGCGCCACCATCGAGCGCGACGGCGGCGACAAACCGGTCTGCGTTGCCGAGTGGCTGGTTCGTTATTACCCTGCCTGACGGTTGAGCTCGTCGTCGCATCGGCGACCCTGACCTGCGGTAGAATAGAAGAGCCAGCCAAGCCGCCTGAGGTCGTCGGGTCAGCCATGAACTACTCGAAGTCGATTGCCGCTCTTCTCCTTGCGGGTGCCGTGTGTGTTGCGGCGCCTGACACCGTTAGTGCACAGGGCCATTCACGTGGTCGCGCGGGAGGCGGGGAGGCGGGAGGCGGGGGCCATGCCGGCGCCCCCACCGTGGGTCGCGCGGTTCCGCGTGGTCCGGCACACGTCTATGGTCCGTCGCGGGTCTATGGTCCGCAACGCTACTACGGGCCGGCGTATCGCGGTTACTACTACGCTCCGCGAGTCGTTGGCTACGCCCCGTACTATCCTTATTACTATCCGTACCGTCCTGGGCTGACGATCGGCTTCTACGCCGGCTACGGCTACCCGTACGGGTACGCCTCCTACGGTTACGGCTACTCTCCATACGGCTATCGAAGCTACTACGGAGCCCCGTACGGAGCGTACGGCTATCCGCTACCGCCGGCCGGATACGTCAGCATGAGTCCGGGCCAAGCGTACGGTGGAGTGAGAATTCAAGGCGCGCCGCTCGATGCCCAGGTATTCGTCGATGGCTATTACGTCGGCATCGTCGACGACTTTGACGGCACGTATCAGCACGTCAATCTCGAGGCAGGCCGTCATCAGATCGAGATCCGTCTTCCGGGCGGCAACGTCGAGCCTTTAAACTTCGACGTGAACGTGCAGGCGGGACAGACGATTACGTACCACGCGGGAATCACACAGTAAGTCAAACGCCGATATCTTCGTTCCACAACTGCGGATGCGCCGCGATGAATTGCTTCATCATCGCGACGCATCGCGCGTCGTTCAGCACTTCCACTTTCACCCCGCGCGATCGCAACAGATCTTCCTCGCCCATGAACGTCTCGTGTTCGCCAACGACGACGTGCGGAATACCGTAGAGCAGAATCGCGCCGGAACACATCGCGCATGGTGACAGCGTCGTGTAAATGACGCACTGACGGTAGACCGACGCCGGGCGACGGCCAGTTCGTTCGAGCGCATCCATTTCGCCGTGGAGGATGGCGCTGCCTTGCTGAACGCGGCGGTTGTGGCCACGGCCAATGATTTCTCCGCGATGCACAATCACGGAGCCTATTGGAATACCACCTTCGGCTAACCCTTGCTCCGCTTCATCGATCGCCGCTCGCATGAACGCATCCATTCGATTCAAGGATACGGCCGAGTCCATGCCACGGCACAGTATTCGCAGTATGCATGGTGGAGGTGGATCGTGCTCCACATGGCTCTGGTATTTCTGGTGATCGGAATTCTCGCGGCGCTTCTCGGCTTCACGACGATCGCCGGCGCGTCGTTCGCGATTGCGAAGTTCCTGGCGGGCTTGTTCCTCGTGCTCTTCCTGGTCTTCCTGATTGCGGGCCTTGCGGCCGCCAGGCGGATCGTCAGCTGAGAATTCGGTAAAATGGGGAAATTCGTAGATTTCCCCATTCTTCTGCCGCTCTAGCCATCGCGATCGTCGGGCTGGCGTCGGCGCTGTTAAGCCAGCCGGCTTCCCCATCACTGTCGATGTTGAGCCGTGACGGCCGCCGGCCGTTGCCGCTCTCGCTGGTCAACGATCAGGAGTACGTCGGCCTCGACGACCTGGCATCGACCTTCCAATTGGCGGTTCAGGAATCGCTTGGCGCCGTCACGGTTTCCTACAAAGGCAAAACCATCGTCCTGACGCCCGACCAGACGCTGGCTTCAGTAGCGGGGCGCCTGATTTCGTTACCCGCGCCTCCGGTCCGGCAAGGACGACGTTGGCTGGTCCCGGTCGAATTCATCGCACGTGCGTTGACGCCGATTTACGACACGCGCCTGGAACTCCGCAAGCCGTCGCGGCTGCTGATTGTCGGCGACTTGCGCGTGCCGCGAATCACGGCGCGCTACGATTCGGTAGGCCCGGCCGGTCGCTTGACCATCGACGCCACACCGCGCGCGAACAGCACGGTTTCGCAGGACGGCGATCGGATCACGATTAAGTTCGACGCGGACGCACTCGATATTCCTGGTGCGCTGCTGCCCCCTCAGTCCCCACCATCGCTCGTCACCGCGATCCGCGCCGCTGACCCGGTCAGCGTCATCGTCGACGTCGTGCCCCGATTCGGCGGGTTCAAGGCGGCCGCGCAACCGCTCGAAAATACAATGCGGCTGGCGATCGAGCTCTCGCCGCCGGCGCAGACCGAGCCGGCGACGCCGTCCGCGAACGCGCCGCCGCCAACGCCTGCAGAATTGCCTCCGGAGTTCGGCCAGCCGACGACGCCGATTCGAACGATCACGATCGATCCCGGACACGGCGGTGAAGACGCCGGCGCGAAAGGGACCAATGGGTCAAAGGAAAAAGATCTGGCGCTGTCGGTGGCCCGACGGGCCAAGGCAGTTATCGAAGCGCGGCTCGGCATCCGCGTGCTGCTGACCCGCGAGGACGACCGCAACGTTGCGCTCGACGAGCGAACCGCGCTCGCCAACACCAACAAGGCGGATCTGTTCGTCAGCATCCACGCCAACGCGTCGATGCGAAAGACAGTCAGCGGCGCCTCGATCTTCGTGGCGGCGTTCGATCGAGATGCGGCGCGATCGGCCGGGGTTGCCGAGCGGGTGCCGGCGTTTGGCGGAGGTCTGCGCGACATCGAGATGGTCCCCTGGGACCTTGCGCAAATTCGTCACCTCGACAAGTCGAGCGAATTTGCGACGCTGCTCGAGCAGCAGTTTCACGACCACGTGCCGCTCGCGATGCACCCGACCGAGCAGGCGCCGCTCCGCGTGCTTGAATCGGCGAACATGCCCGCGGTGCTGATCGAGCTTGGCTACTTGAGCAATCCCGAGCAGGAAAAAGTGCTGGCCGGCGACGTCTTTCAAGGCGCGTTTGTGCAGGCGTTGACGGATGCCGTCGTCCGTTTCCGCGAATCGCTGCAGAACGGGACGGCGCGCTGATGTCGAACCGAGTGCTGGCAACCATTGCAATCGCCGCCGCCGGTCTGGCGCTGTTCCTGCTGTTGTTCGTCGGCCTGCCGCGCTGGTACGGCCGCAAGCCGAGGATCGCCCCGTCCGGCACTGCCGCCGCTGCAGCCGGTCCGACTGCGCCGGCGCCGCCAGGACGCAAGATCAAGGCGCATCTGTATTACGTCGCTGACGACGGAATGCGGTTGACGCGTGTCGAACGCGACGTGCCGTACGGCGAAGGGCCGGTCGAGCAAGCGCGCGAGATCGTCGCCGCGCAAGTCGCCGCAGTTGTGGACCCACTGGTCTCGGCGGTTCCGGCCGGCACTACGGTGCGCGCGTTGTTCGTCACCGAACACGGCGAAGCGTTCGTCGATCTCAGCAAAGAAGTCGTCTCCGCACATCCAGGCGGGACGATGAACGAACTGCTGACCGTCTATACGATCGTCAACGCGATCACCGAGAACCTGCCGGCGGTGACGTCGGTACAGCTGCTGGTCGACGGCAAGGAAGTGGAGACGTTGGCTGGCCACGTCGACCTGCGGCGTCCGCTGACCAAGAACCTGAACTATGTGCAGGAAGAGAAGGAAGAAGTGAAAACTAAGAACTGAGAACTAAGAACTAAGAACTGAGAACTGGAACCCTTCGCAATCTGCAATCTGCAATCTACAATCTACAATTTCCAGAGGACCACCGATGCGATCCGACAAGCGGGCGGCGAACGAATTGCGCCCGACGACTATTACGCCGAACTACCTGCTGCATGCCGAAGGATCCGTACTGATCGAGGCTGGTAACACCAAAGTGATCTGCACCGCCAGCGTCGAGGATCGGGTGCCGCCGTTTCTACGCAATTCGGGCAAGGGCTGGGTGACCGCCGAATACGGCATGCTGCCGCGCGCCACGTCGACGCGCACCCAACGCGAGGCGACTTCCGGCAAGGTCGGCGGGCGGACGCAGGAGATCCAGCGGTTGATTGGACGGTCGCTGCGCTCGGTGATCAATCTGCCGGCGCTGGGCGAACGGACCGTCTGGGTCGATTGCGATGTGATCCAGGCCGACGGCGGCACGCGGACGGCGTCGATCACCGGCGCGTTTGTCGCGCTCGCTCTGGCGCTCGAGAAGCTGCGCGAGCGCGGTACCATTTCGGCGATTCCGCTGATCGATCACGTCGCCGCGATCAGTGTCGGCGTCGTCGACGGCGAACCGCTGCTCGATCTGGCGTACGACGACGACAGCCGCGCCCAGGTGGACATGAACGTGGTCAAGACCGGGTCGGGTCAGTTCATCGAGGTGCAGGGAACCGCCGAAGGACTGCCATTCGGGCGCGATGCGCTCGATACCCTGCTCGATCTCGCCGACCAGGGGATCAAACAGCTCGTCGAAAAGCAAAAGGGCATCGTCGGTCACCTGATCAAGCGACTGCTGTAGCCACATGAAACTGTCGCGCGCTATCGTCTCAACTCCGCTTGGCGACATGCTCGCGCTGTCGTCGGACGAGGGGCTGTGCGCGCTCGAATTCGTCGGCCCCGTCAATTCGCACCGCCGGAGTTCGAGCAAAACCGGCGGCCGGGTCGTTCGCCTGGAGCGACGGCTGGCGAAATGGTTCCCGCCGCACGAAATCGAGGAACGCGAGTCGAAAACGATCAGCCGGACCCGAGCGTGGCTGCGTGCGTACTTCGATGGCAAGAGTCTGGACATGGATCTGCCGCTGGATATGCGTGGCGCCGCGTTCGAAAAGAAGGTATGGAAAGAACTGCTGCGCATTCGGCCTGGTGAAACCACCAGCTACGGCGCGATTGCCAAAAAGCTCGGCTCACCCGGCGCGTCACGCGCCGTTGGGCTCGCGAACGGCGCGAATCCGATCGCGATCGTCGTTCCCTGCCACCGCGTGATCGGATCAACCGGCTCGCTGACCGGGTACGGCGGCGGCCTGGAACGCAAAACGTGGTTGATCGATCATGAGCGGCGGTGGCGAAGCGACACGCTGTTCTAGGTTACTTCTAACTTCTAACGCCGCGGCTGTCCGGATCGGCCCATTCGCTCCGGAAACCGTCTCCGCAGGCCGGCAAAACGCCCTCCGGCCTTGGGACGCGTGGAACGCTCGCGCAACCGTTTAGGGTTGCGCTCGATGTCACTGGCCTGCGGTCGTTTTGCCGCGTGCCCTGAGCGGTCTGCTCCGAACGGTTTCCTGCGCGAACGGGCCAATCCGGGCCCGCGGCGCCGTGCAGCAGAGGGCGGCGTCGCAGAGGCGCGTTGAGGCGACTGCGTGGCGCGGCCGTTCGAAGGTCGCCGGTTCAGATGCCATGAGCGCGCGAGAAGACTGGGACTCCAGGTCAGGTCACGGACCTGACCGGCCACTGAAAAGAAACGTCCTCGCAGCGCGCTCCGGCGACCGGAGACGGCCGCGCCACGCAGTTGCCTCAACAAGCGCCTATCGCCGAACGCGGCTTTGTTCCCGAGCCGACTCGCGGGCCGAAGCGACATGCTCCGCGATTAACCGCTGCACCGCCTCGCGCTACGCCACGAGACCGCCGACGGAATCGGCCTGCGAAGCAAATGGGCCGATCCGGACAGCCGCGGCGCGCCGGCCATTCAGCCAGCGAAGTACTCTCGAAGCCGCCGAAACGCCTGGCCGCGGTGGCTTACCGCCGCTTTTTCTTCGGCCGTCGCTTCGCCCAGCGTCCGGCCCAGCGGCGGGTAGAAAAAAATCGGGTCGTAGCCAAACCCGCCGCTGCCGCGTGGCGCAGCCGCGATTTCGCCTTCGATCGTCCCGCGTGTCGCGAACAGCAGCTCGTCGCCGCGCACCAGCGCAAGCGCGCATACGAATCGGGCGGCGCGCGACGCGTCCGGAACGCCGCGCAGTTTTTGGTAGATCAACGCGAATTTTTGCGGATAAGTGGCGGACGTTCCGCCGTATCGAGCCGATTCGACGCCGGGCGCACCGCCGAGCGCGTCGATCTCGAGCCCCGAGTCCTCGGCAACCACCAGTTCGCCCGTAGCGCGCGCGTAATAGATCGCTTTCTGCCGCGCATTTTCCTCAAACGTCCGGCCGGTTTCGTCGGGTGGAGCGAGATCAGGCCAGCGATCGAGCGTGGCGAGCGCGATGTCCAGACCGGCGAGGAGACTGCGAATCTCGCGGACCTTGTTCCGGTTGGTGGTGGCGACGACGAGGCGTACCATACGACTCAACCGTACCACGGTGACACGACGACACGGCGACACGCCGGCGCGAGGAAACATGACGAATTTCTGGAATGTTCACGGAATCTGGTTCCTGCTGTTTTTGATCGCGTTTCCGCGGCTGACGATGCTGTTTGCGGTCAACGTGCCGTTCGGTCTGCTGGCGTGGGCCGGTTGGCTGTTCGTGCCGTCGCTACTCGTCGCGATTCTGGCAACCAACTATTACTGGCAGACGAACCCACTCCTCTGCATCGCGGCCTGGATCTGGTTTGCGATGAAAATCGGGGGATCCGGTAAGGCGGCGCATCGACGATCTCAGTAAAGATGAACGCCGAGTTCGCCGAGAACGCCGAGTAATTTGTTTACAAAGAAAACGACATAAACGCAGAGTTCGCCAAGGACGCAAAGTAAAAAATTAACTCGGCGATCTCGGCGATCTCGGCGTTCGATTTCTTTGAAGGGGAGTTCGGCCGCGGGCGGCGACCCGAAGGTCGCACGCCCGGGGAAGAAGGCGGGAGAAAAAATGGGCGGCTGGCTGACGGCTCAAAGGTAAGACTTACGGTCCAGCCGACGGGCGGGCTACGCCGCAACGATCGTGTTTCGATTTCTGAGCGCTGCTTTCACCGACGCTGCCTGTTCCGCGCGCATGAAAGCCCCGTCGCGCGTGCGGAACAGGAATTTCGCGTCGACGAGCGCCACCAGTAGCGCATCGCATGACGCCGCGTCGAGTCCCCAGAGGCGGCGCGCCTGCGCCGGCGTCAGTCGCAAACCAGGCATCTCCAGAAACTCGCCCTGTACGCGCCTGATCACGTCCTCATTTGCGCGTATGGGCTCTGGCGACATCGGCTTCACACCTCCAAGCGACTACTTTCTGCTGGGACGTGGAAATAAGGGAGCAACCCATGTACCACCACGCGAACACCGCAAAACTCTCGGAAAACGGCGTCGGAGCCGTCGCGGAGTGCCTGATTGACGTCGCCGTACCGACGCCCTGTGTAATGAAACCCATCAGCAGCCGAGGTGGCCTCGACCTGCACCCGAATTTGCAAGAGCTCTGCGCATGACTTCGAACTCAGACCTCAACCTTGCGACACATCGCGACGCGACAAGCGTGTGGGATCGCCGTGGCTGGGATGGCACGCGCGAGCGGCTGGCCATCACCCGCTGGCTCGTCGGCGCGGGCGGCGGAGCACTCGCCATCCAGGGCCTGCGACAACGCAATATGGCAGGCTCGATCCTCGCCGGGCTGGGCGGAAGCCTTGCGTGGTGGGCGTTGACCGGCGAAGGCGACTTTTCCGGCGCGCGCCGCTGGTTAGGCGAACTTTACACGCGCGTTACCGGCGACGAGCACGATTTGATCGCGCGCGCCTCCGATGAATCGTTCCCGGCCAGTGACGCGCCGTCGTGGACACCGGCGGTCGGCACCGGCACCCGTCCGAAGACCTACGCGTCCGTAACACTCCCATGGGTCTGCTGCGCGTGCTTCGGGTGCCAATCGGTTGGAAGGATCTCCTGATCAAGACCGGGCGGGAGATGATCGCCGACAACTGCCTCGGCCTGGCCGCGCAGCTGTCCTACTACTTCGTGCTCGCGCTGTTTCCGGCGCTGCTCTTTCTGGTCGCGGTGATCAGTTTCATACCGGTAACCGGCCTGCTCGACACGATCACCGGCACACTTGCACGGGTGGCACCTAGCGAAGTCATCACAATCATCCAGGATCAGGTGCTGAAGGTCGCGCACGACAAGAACGGCGGCCTGTTGACCCTCGGCATGCTCGGCACCATCTGGAGCACATCGTCCGGCGTGGACGCAATCATCGACACCTTGAACCAGGCGTACGACATCAATGAAAGCCGGCCATGGTGGAAGGTGAAAGCGATCGCGCTCGCCCTGACCGTCGGCCTGGCGCTCTTCATCGTCGTCGCATTCGGTCTGGTGGTCGCCGGACCGCAACTGGCCGAAAAGGTCGCGAACTGGTTCCACCTTGGTCCCGCGTTCGAGTGGAGTTGGAAGATCCTGCAATGGCCGGTGATATTCGCTCTCGTCAGCACGGCCATTGCGATGGTTTACTACTTTGCGCCCGACGCAAAGCAGGAGTGGATCTGGATTACTCCAGGTTCGATTCTCGCGACGGCGTTATGGCTGCTGGTTTCGCTCGGCTTCCGCTTCTACGTCACCCATTTCGGGTCCTACAACGCCACCTACGGCGCGATCGGCGGCGTCATCATCCTGATGTTGTGGTTCTATGTGTCCGGTCTCGCCGTTCTGGCCGGTGCCGAACTGAATAGCGAAATTGAACACGCGTCGCCCTACGGTAAGGCACCCGGCGAAAAAGTTCCCGGCGAAAAAAAAATGATCGGTCCGATGGCCGAGCGGGCGTTTGAAGAGCAGCGAGCCAAGGGAATGATTTCCGCCGCGGCGCGGACAAACCGTGACGAACAAAAGCTGCTGCCCCCGGCGCCCCCCGGAGTCGACGTCCGCAACCGGACACGGGCAAGCGACTGGATTCTCAGCGGCCTCGTCGTTGGCGAGGTCGCGCTGATGACCTACTTCAAGCTTTCGAGGGCCCTCAGCCTCCGCCGCAAGCTCAGATCCTAAGATCCTCAGATAGATCCTCAGATCCTCAGATAGATCCTCAAATCCCAGCAGATCCTCAAATCCACAAATCCTCAGATCCGCAGTCCTCAAATCCTCAAATCCTCAGATCCTCAAATTCCGGGTGCCACCGTCCTAAGATTTGAGGATATAGAATGCAGGATGTAGTGGAAACCGTCTTCCGCTTCCTGTTCAAGTACCCGCCCTTGATGTTTCAACAGGGCGACGTGTCGTGGGCGATCTCGCGTTCCGTCATGGTGGCGGGCGTTGCCGCCGCTGCAGCAGGACTGATCGCGCTGATCACCTATCGCGGCCTCGCCGCCGTGGAGCGGCCGCGCGATCGGGCACTGCTGATCGGTCTCCGGCTCGCAGCGCTCGTCGTGCTGCTGACCTGCCTGTTCCGGCCGACGTTGATCCTCAAGGCTGCGGTGCCGCAGCAGAACTTCCTCGGTGTCCTGGTAGACGACTCGCGCAGCATGGCGATTGCGGACCGTGACGGCCAGCCGCGCAGCGCCTTCATCCAGGAACAGCTCGGCGCCAAGAATGCAAAGCTGCTCGACGCGTTGTCGCAAAAGTTCGTCGTGCGCTTCTTCAGGTTTTCGTCGTCGTCGAGTCGCGTGGCGTCGGCGGCCGACATGAAGTTCACCGGCACGGCGACGCGCCTGGGCCAGGCGCTGGACCTCGCCCGCGACGAACTGTCGGGCCTGCCGCTCGCCGGCCTGGTGATGGTTACCGACGGCGCCGACACCTCCGACGCCGCGCTCGATGAAACGCTGGCCAGCCTGAAGGCGCGATCGATCCCGGTGTTTACGGTCGGCCTCGGCGAGGACCATTTCGCCAAAGACATCCAGGTGACGCGCATCGAAACGCCGCGATCGGTCCTCAAGGGTTCGTCTCTGGTCGTGGATGTCGTCGTGTCGCAAACCGGCTATTCCGGCCAAACGGTTCCGATCACCGTCGAAGACGATGGGCGGCTGGTGAGCACCCAACAGATTACGTTGCCGGCGAATGGTGAATCGGCAACGGTCAAGGTGCGGTTCGACGCAAACGAAGCCGGCGCACGGATGTTCCGGTTCAAAATCGCGACCCAGGACGGCGAGCAGGTGACGCAGAACAACGCGCGCGACACGCTGATCCAGGTGAACGACCGCACCGAGAAAGTTCTCTACTACGAAGGCGAACCGCGCCCCGAATATAAGTTCGTCCGCCGCGCGGTCGAGAACGACAAAAATCTGCAGGTGGTGACACTGCTGCGCACCGCGGAAAACAAGTACTACCGTCAGAGCGTCAGCAATCCGGATGAAGTCGTTTCAGGCTTTCCGCAAACGCGCGAAGAGCTGTTCTCGTACCGCGCGCTGATTCTCGGCAGCGTGGAAGCCGCGTCGTTCTCGCCGGATCAGCTGAGGATGATTGCCGACTTCGTCAACAAACGCGGCGGCACCCTGATGATGCTGGGCGGACGGCGCTCGTTCGCCGAAGGCGGCTGGGCCGGTACACCGGTCGGCGAAGTCCTGCCGGTGACGATGGAAGCGGCGAACGCGAAGCACTTGTCCGAGCTGTCGGTTCGTCCGACGCGCGTCGGCGCAACCTTTCCGGTGACGCAGATCGCCGGCGACGAAAAAGCATCGGCCACGAAATGGGAGTCGATGCCGATCGTGACGACGGTAAATCCGATCCGCCTGGTCAAGCCGGGCGCGACGGTTCTCCTCAACGCCATCGACAACCGCCGTCAGGAGCAGGTGGTGCTCGCCTATCAGCGATACGGCCGTGGCAAGGCGCTGGCGATGCCGATTCAGGATTCGTGGATCTGGCGGATGGACGTCAAGATGCCGGTCACCGACACGACGCATCAGATGTTCTGGCGCCGCATGATCCGCTGGCTGGTTGACGGCGTGCCCGATCAGGTAAACCTCACGACCACTGTCGATCGGGTTGAACCCGGTGAAACGGTGAAGCTTGCGGCGGAAGTGATGGACGGCGCGTACGTCGAAGTGAACGACGGCCGAGTGATCGCGACCGTGACGGCGCCGTCGGGCAAGACATTGGAAATTCCGGTCGACTGGACGGTCACCAAGGACGGCGAATACCGCGCGAGCTTCGTGCCCGAAGAAACCGGCATCTACAAGGTGAGTGTCAACGCCGGGCGAAACGACAAGAGCCTCGGCACCGCCGCGATGAACCTGCGCGTATCAGCGGGCGACGCCGAATACTTCGACGCCGCGATGCGCGCACCGCTGCTCCGCCGTGTCGCCGAGGAGACCGGTGGACGATTTTTCACCGCGTCCGAGGTCCAGTCGCTGCCCGAGGCGATCAGCTACAGCGGCCGCGGCGTGACGGTGGTCGAAGAGCGCGAGCTGTGGGACATGCCCGCGCTGTTCCTGCTGTTGATCGGCCTGGTCGGCGCGGAGTGGGGATTCCGACGGGTCAAGGGGCTGGCGTAATGCCCATCAGAGCTTTAAACGCAGAGTTCGCGAAGGACGCAGAGAAAATGTTTCTCTGCGAACTTTGCGAGCTCTGCGTTCGACGCCTTTGCTTCGTGGCTTCGTGGCTTCGTGGCTACGTGTGTTGTGCTGTGCGGCTCGAGCGCATATGCCCAACAAAGCCACATCCTCGTCATCACCGGCGTCTCGGGAGACGACGAACACGCCAAGAAGTTCGAGAAATGGGCCGCCACCTTCATCGACACCGCGAAGAAGAAAGAGGCGGTCCCCGAGGCGAACATCACGCTGCTCTCCGAAAAGAATGCGACCAAGGCGAACGTCGAAAAGGCGTTCACCGACCTGGCCGCGAAAGCCAAGCCGACCGACAGCGTCGTGATCCTGCTGATCGGCCACGGCAGCTTCGACGGCCGCGTCGCCGCCTTCAACCTGATGGGACCGGACCTCTACGTCGCCGACTACGCGAAGCTGTTGTCGAAGTTCACGACCCAGAAGATCGTGTTCGTCAACACGACCAGCGCGAGCGGCGAGTTCTTGAAACCGCTCGCCGCTCCGGGTCGCGTGATCGTCACCGCGACCAAGACCGGCGGTGAACGCAACGACACCGAATTCCCCGAGCACTTCGTCGCCGCGTTTGGCGACGCCGCCGCCGACCAGGATCGCAACGGCCACGTGTCGATCCGCGAGGCCTTCGACTACGCAAAAACCAAGGTTTCGCAGTCGTTTCAGCAGCGGGGTTCGATTCTGACCGAGCACGCGGTGACTCGAGGACACCGGCGAGGGCCAATTCGCTTCGCTGGTATTCCTCGGCAGCGGCAGTTCGGCCGCGGCGCTGCAGGTCGATACCAGCGATCCGGCGATGAAGGCGCTGGTCGAACAACGCGATGCGCTCGAGCAGCAGATCGCCGGTCTGCGTTTGCAGAAGGCGTCGATGGCCGAGGACCAATACAACAGCGAGATGGAGAAGCTGCTGACCGCCCTCGCGCTGAAAACCAAAGAAATTCGCGACTTGCAAGCGAAGAAGAAGTGAGCAGGCAGCTGTGAGAAGGCAGAAATGGGTTCTGCCGCTGGTGATACTCCTCGCATGCGCGGCAACCGTTAGTGCGCAACGTCGCGGCGGACGCGGCCGCATGATTCCCGTCGAACCCAATCCGCCCGTACGACGGGCAGTTCACCTTCGTCCGGCTGCGCTACGGTCCGCCGACCAACTACGTCGCGCAATCGATCCCCTGGTCGCACGACTACCCGAACGGCGAGCGCCATTTCATGAAGATCCTCAACGAGCTGACGATGATGCGGCCGCATCTCGAAGAGACCAGCATCCTCGGCTTCGACGACCCGGAAGTGTTCAAATATCCGCTCGCCTACATGGCCGAACCGGGGTTTCTGCAGTTGTCCGAGGCGGAAGTCGCCGGCTTCTCGGCGTACCTGAAAAAAGGCGGGTTCGTCATCTTCGACGATTTCTCGCCGTGGCGCGGCGGCTGGGAACCGTTCGAAGCCCAGATGTTGCGTGTGCTGCCCGGGGCGCGGTTCGTCGATCTCGACGCCACGCATCCGATTTTTCACTCTTTTTTCGAAATCGACGATTTGAGTATCGTTCCGCAGAACTACGACAGCGGCCGGCCGATTTTCCGCGGGATTTTCGAGGACAACGATCCGGCGAAGCGGCTGCTGGTGATGATCAACTTCAACACCGACATTTCCGAGTACTGGGAGTTTTCCGATACCGGCTTGAAGCCGATCAGCGAGAACAACGAAGCGTATAAGCTAGGCGTTAATTACATTCTCTACGGGATGACACACTAGGGGACCTTCTGACTATGGCAGTCGATACCGTGCAATTCGATTCGGCCGACGACATCGCGCTTGCGGACAAGATGAACACCGGCCGGAAGCAAATCATTACGGAACTGCAGAAAAAAATCGTCGGACAGAGCGACGTGATCGAGCTGGTGCTGCTGACGCTGTTCGTCGGCGGCAACAGTCTGATCGTCGGCGTGCCGGGCCTGGCGAAAACGCTGTTGATCGCGACGCTGGCCAAGGTGCTGGAACTGAAGTTCAACCGCATCCAGTTCACGCCCGACCTGATGCCGTCGGACATCACCGGCACCGACATCATCGACGAAGATGCGAGCACCGGCCGGCGGCAGATGGTGTTCGCGCCGGGGCCGATCTTCGCGAACATCGTGCTCGCCGACGAAATCAACCGCACGCCGCCGAAGACGCAGTCCGCGCTGCTCGAAGCCATGCAGGAGCACCGCGTCACGATTCAAGGGCGCACCTACGAACTCGCACGAACCGTTCTTCGTGTTCGCGACGCAGAACCCGATCGAACTCGAAGGCACCTATCCGCTGCCGGAAGCCCAGCTCGACCGCTTCATGTTCCACATCGTCATCGAGCATCCGCCGGAGGAAGAAGAGTTCGACGTCGTGCGGACGACGACCTCGCTGCAGGATCCGCATTACAACCAGCCGGTGAACGGCGACGACCTGGTTGCGTTCCAGCGCCTCGTGCGCCGCGTGCCGATCGCCGATGCGGTGTCGCGCTACGCGCTGAGCATCGTGCGCACCAGCCGCCCGAAGGCGTCGCAGGCGCCGGACCTGGTCAAGAAGTACGTGGCGTTCGGTGCCAGCGTCAGGGCGGCGCAGTACCTGGTGCTTGGCGCGAAGGCGCGGGCGCTGACCAGCGGCCGCTACCATGTGACCTACGACGACATCCGCGCCCTGGCGCATCCCGTGCTGCGCCACCGCGTGCTGACCAACTTCCGCGCCGAGTCGGAAGGCATCACGTCGGACGCGATCATCGATGATTTGTTATCGGCAGTGCCTACACCGCGCAGTGGAATGTAAACAAAGATGAACGCAGAGACCGCCAAGAGCGCCGAGCAATATTTTCTCGGCGTCCTTAGCGAGCTCGGCGTTCGATTCTTATGACCACCTCTCAGGCGATCCCAGGAGCACGATTCGTCGATCCGAAGATCCTCTCGCGCATCGGCAATCTCGAGCTGATGGCGCGGAGCGTGGTCGAGGGCTTCATCAACGGCCTCCATCGCGCGCCGTTCTTCGGCGCCTCGATCGATTTCGCCGAACACCGCGGCTACGTCGCCGGCGACGACATTCGCCGCGTTGACTGGCGCCTCTACGCCCGGACCGATCGCTACTACGTCAAACAGTACGAGGCCGACACCAACACCAACCTGATGGTGCTGTTCGATGTCTCGAAGTCGATGAGTTTCGGCAGCCGCGGCATTCCCAAGCTCGAATATGCCAGCTTCGTCGCGGCCTGCCTCGGCTACCTGGCGCAGCGGCAGCGCGACCGCGTCGGCATCATCACCTTTGACAAGGAAATCGTCGACCACGTGCCGCCCTCCGCGAAGCACTTCAACGTCATGCTGCAGACGCTCGACCGGGCGAAGGCGCAGCGCGCCGGCCATCTGGTGGAACCGCTGACGCGGATGGCCGAGTTCTTCAAACGCCGCAGCATCATCGTCGTCATCTCGGATCTCTACGAAGAACCAGACGCGATCCTCGAGGCGATGAAGCCGCTCAAGTTTCTCGGCAACGATCTGATCGTGTTCCACGTCCTCGATCCCGCGGAGTTGCAGTTCGACTACGACGACGCCTCGAGCTTCGAAGACCTGGAGAGCGGCGAACAAATCCCGGTCGTGCCGCAGTCGCTGGCCGAGGAATACCGCGCGCTGATCAAAGGCCATATCGACGCCCTTACGACGAAATTCTCTGAGCACCGTATCGACTACACGATGCTGAACACCAGCGAACCGCTCGACCGCGCGCTGTTCAGTTACCTCTCCTCGCGCGAGCGGTTCATGCGGGTGCGATGATGCAGACCCGCATTAATCTCGCCGAAGCGCCGAAGCGGCGCGAAGGCGGACGGATTGAGTTTTCTCACTCCCCTCTTCTTCGCCGGGCTAGCTGCCATCGCGGTTCCGGTGCTCGTCCACCTGATCCAACGCGAGCGCAAGCGCGTCGTCGAATTTCCGTCGCTGATGTTCGTCCGGCGGATTCCGTATCAATCGGTGCGGCGTCGCCGTATCCGCCACTGGGCACTGCTGCTGATGCGCGCCGCCGCAATCGCGCTGATCGTCGCGGCCTTCGCGCGTCCGTTCCTGCCGCAGGCCGCGTCGGCGACCGTTGCCGCGGCCGGCGCCCGCGAAATCGTCATCGTGCTCGATCAGTCGGCCAGCATGGGCTACGGCGATCACTTCGCCAGGGCACAGGACGCCGCACGCAGCGTGGTGCGCGGCATGACCAACGCCGATCGCGCCACGCTGGTGCTGTTTGCGAAGAACGCCGAAGAAAACATGCGCGCGACCTCGGACCGCGCACGGCTCGAAGGTGCAATCAACGCCGCCAAGGTGACAGCCGGCGCGACGCGCTATGGTCCCGCCATCAAATTGGCGGAAAGCATCCTCGCGCGGTCGTCGGTGACACGGCGGGAAGCGGTGCTGGTGAGCGATTTTCAGAAAACCGGCTGGAGCGGATCCGAAGAGGCGAAATTCCCGGAGGGGATGACGCTGCGAACCGTATCGGTCGCGTCCGAAGGCACCACCAACCTGTCGGTGCCGTCCATTCAGTTCGCGCGCGCGGCATTCTCCGGCCAGGAGCGGATCACGGTCACGGCCGGCCTTAGTAATAAAGGTGACGCGGCGGTCAAAGACATCCCAGTGACGCTCGAAGTAGACGGTCACGAAATCGAAAGCCAGAAGGCGACCGTTCAGTCGCACGCCTCGGGTTCGGTGACGTTCACGCAGTTTACTCTGGCGGGGCCGAACGTTCGCGGCGTGATTCGCGCCGGAACCGATCCGTTGCCGGCCGACAATGCGTTTCATTTCGTGCTGACACCGAGCGAACCGGTGTCGGTGCTGGTCGTCGACAACGGCGCGGCTGACGGCAGCCTGTTCATCTCGAAGGCGCTCGCGATCGGCACGACACCGACGTTTCAGGTCGAAACCACGACTTCCGGACGCGTCAGCCCGGCATCCTTCGACAAGCGTTCAGTCGTCGTGCTCAACGACACGACATTCCCTCCGGCGGGTGGCGCTGGCGCGCTCAAGCAATATGTCCAGCGCGGCGGCGGCCTGCTGGTGGTAATGGGCGATCATACGACCTGGCCGACCGGCGAAACCGAATTGCTGCCCGGAAAAATCGGCGCCGCCGTGAACCGCATGGCGGGGCGCAGTGGCTCGCTGGGATTTCTCGACTACAGCCATCCGGTGTTCGAAGTATTCAAAGCACCTCGCTCGGGCGATTTTTCGGCGGCGCACTTCTTTGAGTACCGCGCGCTCGAGCCGATGCCGACCGATCGCGTGCTGGCGCGCTACGACGATGGCGCCGTGGCGGCGGTCGAGAGAAAAATCGGCGCCGGCCGGATCATCGCGTGGACCTCGACGCTCGACGATACCTGGACCGACGTCGCCGTAAAACCGGTGTTCCTGCCACTCGTACATCAGCTGGTGCGCTACCTCGCACGTTACGAGCAAACGGCGTCGTGGATGACGGTGGGCCAGGTACTCGACCTCAACGCCCGCGCTCGTGGCCGCGAACGGATCGTGGTCACGCCCTCGGGCGAACGCATCGCGCAGGCGGCCGCCGGTCAGAACGTCGCGGGCCTGGTCGAGCTGAACGAGCAAGGCATCTACGAACTGCGGACCACCGGCGCGTCCAGCCGGACGCCCGGATTCGGTGGCGGTCAATCTCGATCCAGTCGAATCGGATCTCGCGCCGCTCGACCCCAGCGAACTGGTAGCGTCCGTAACCGGACACGCCGTTCCGCTAGCGGGCGCACTACCGGCGACGCAGGAAATGACCCGCGAGGAAGTCGAGCGCCGGCAGGGCCTGTGGTGGTACCTCCTTTTAGCCGGGCTTCTCCTGCTGGCCGCCGAAACCGCCATCGCGAATCGCCTCTCGCGCAACGAAAAATTCCTGTAATCTAGCCGGGGGAGACCTACGCATGGACCGACGCACCGAGCTGGTCGAAGTTATCCGAGGCGTACGTAACCGTTGGCGGCGGCGCCTCGCAATTCGCGGCACGGTTGTGGTGGTCGCCGGTACCATCCTCGCGCTGTTGCTGTTCGCATCGGGCCTCGAGTCCTTCAAGTTCAGCGCCGCGGCGATTATCGCGTTCCGCGTGATTGCGCTCCTCGTCTTCCTCGGCCTGCTGTTCATCGCCTTTGTCCGACCAATGCGACGTCGCGTCTCCGACACGCAGGTCGCGATGTACCTCGAAGAGTCGAATCCGCAGCTCGAGGCGGCGATTATCAGCGCGATGGAAGCGACCGGCTCCGACGACGATGGCAAAACATCGAGGTCCCCGCGCCTGGTCGAAAAGCTCGTCGAGCAGGCAATCCGTCAGACGAACGAGATCGACCATCGTCAGTCGGCCGACCACAAGCTGTTCAAACGCCACGCGATGGCGCTGGTCGCGGTCGGTGTAGTGGCCGCGCTGCTCGTCGCATTCGGCCCCGCGTACTTGCGTCATGGGCTTTCAGCCCTTCTGGTCGTCTATCGCAGCGCCGAGGCGTCGAGCCCCTACAAGATCGAAGTAACGCCAGGGAACGCCAAAGTTCCGCGCGGCGCGGACCAGGCGATTCGCGCGAAGCTGCTCGGCTTCAGTGCAAAAGACGTCAGCGTCATGATGCGGACGGCGACCGACGGACCGTTCGAACGCGTACCGCTGATTGCCAGTGAAAAAGTCGAAGGCGGTTTCGAAGGTGTGCTGTTCCACCTCGAGAAGAAGACCGAGTACTACGTCGAATCGAACGGCGTCTACTCTCCGCGCTTCTCGCTCGACGTCGTGAACCTCCCGACCGTTCAGAACCTGGATCTCGAATACCGCTTCCCGTCCTACACCGGCCTGCAGCCACGCAAGGTTGAAGACGGCGGCGATGTGGCAGCGATCAAGGGCACCGACGTCCTGCTGCACATTACGCCGACGATGAAGACGCCGGGCGGCAAAATTCTCATCGACGACGGTACAGCGCTGCCGCTCACGACGCAGGCCGACGGCACGTTGACCGGCCAGTTCACCATCAAGCAGCAGGGGTTTTACAAGATCGAGCTCACCGGGCCGCAAGGCGAGAAAGTGGACGCGTCGCCGCAGTACACGATCGACGTGATCGACGACCAGGCGCCGAGCGTCAGCTTCAGCAAACCTGGACGCGATACCCAGGCCAGCCCGGTCGAAGAGCTGTTCCTCGAAGCGAAGGCGGACGACGACTACGGCGTCAAGCAGCTGCAGCTCTTCTACTCGGCGAACGGCGCGCCGCCAAAAGCAATTTCCCTGTACGGCGGTCCTAAACCGCTCCAGGAAGTAACGGCGAGCCACACGGTTTATCTCGAAGAGCTCGGGCTGAAGCCGGGCGACTTCGTTTCGTACTACGCCAAAGCCACCGACACCGATGGCGTGTCGGGCGCAAAGACCGCGACCAGCGACATCTACTTCGTTCAAATCCGTCCGTTCAAGAAGGACTACAAAGCGGCGCAGTCGCAGGCGATGGCCGGCGGTGGCGGCGGCGGCGGGCAGCAGAATGTCGGCCAGTTGTCGCAGCAGCAGCGCGAAATTGTCGCGGCCACCTTCAACGCGGTGCGCGACAAGGCCAAGACCAAGCCTGAAAAGTTCCGCGAGAACATCGTCTTTCTGAACCTGGCGCAGGCGAAACTACGCGAGCAGGTGGACGAGCTCGTCACCAAGCTCCAGGCGCGGCTCGGCGCGGTTGACGAAGGCTTCAACAAGCTGGCTGAAATGCTGCCGAAAGCGTCGCAGGAGATGAAGGCCGCCGAAGGCGAATTGAAAGCGATGAAGGCCGACGAGGCCCTCTCGCCCGAGCAGCGCGCGCTGAAGATTCTGCAGGAAGCCGAACAGCAGTACGAAGTGCAAGTCGCGATGATGCAGGGCGGTGGCGGTGGTGGCGGCGGCCAGAACGCGATGGCCGAAGACCTCGCCGACCTGTTCGAGCTGGAACTCGACAAGCTGGCCAACCAGTACGAGATGCAGCAGCGCGCCGAGCAGCAAGGAGGCGACCAGAAGATCGACGAACTGGTCGAAAAGCTGAAAGAACTGGCGCGGCGGCAGCAGCAGGAAATCGAACGGCAGCGCCGGATGGCGCAGTCGCAGCAGCAGTCGGGCGGTGGCGGCGGCGCCAGTCAGCGGCAGCTCGCTGAAGAACTCGAGAAAGCGGCGCGCCAGCTGCAGCAGCTGACCCGCGAGCAGCAGCAACAGCAGAACGTAGCCGACGCGATGAAGCGTCTGCAGGATGCGGCCGACGCGATGAAGCGCGCCGCCGCGAATGGCTCACGGGACGGCGGGGCGCAGGCCACCGAAGCGCTGGCGCGGCTACGCGAAGCGCAGCAGAAGCTGGAACGTAATCAGAACGGCCGTACCGATCGCGATTTGAAGAACGCGCAACGGCAGGCCGACGAACTCGCCCAGGAGCAGAAACAGACGCAAGCCGACGTGAACGGCCTGGACCAGGCCGGCGCCAACCGCGCCGAGAAGGCGCAGCAGATTGGCCAGCGCAAAGATGCGATGGACGCCAAGATTGCCGACCTGCAGAAGCAGCTCGAGGCGATCGCCAACGATATGCGCCGCGACGAAAAAGATGCCGCGCGCAAGCTGGATGAAGCAGCCGGCAGCATCCGCGACAAACGGATTCGCGAGATGATGCGCTACACCCGCCAGGCCTTGAACAGTTCGGGCAACCAGTACGCGCGCGGGATGGAAGAAAGCCTCTCGAACAATCTCGATGCGCTGTCGAAGAAGATCGCCGACGCGCAGGGCGCGATGGGCAAGAGCGCCAAGAGCGACGCGGTGGCGCGCGCTGCGGAGCGCGCTCGAGATCTGGTGCGCGGCATGGAATCGTCCGACCAACGGATGCGTGACCGGGCAAACCAGGGAAAGCAGGGCCAGCAAGCGCGCCAGGGCCAGCAGGGGCAACAAGGGCAACAGGGACAGCAAGGCCAGGCCGGTCAGCAGGGTCAGTCCGGTCAACAGGGACAAAGCGGCCAGCAGGGACAGCAAGGTCAAGACGGACAGGCCGGTGGACGCAATGCCGACGGCGGCGGCGCACGCAATGGCGGCTACGGCGACACCAACGGCACCTACACCGGCGGCTATTGGAATGGCGGCTACGGCTACTGGAACCCGGACGACATCCGGCAGTTCCGCCGCGATTACCGCGAACGGCTGTCGGATGCGCAGGCGTTGCGCCGTGAACTGCAGCAGGCCGGCGTCCCGACGCGTGAACTCGACGACATCATCCGCGACCTCGAACGCTTCGACAACGACCGCCTCTACGCCGATCCGAAAGGTCTCGAACAGCTGCAGGCGGCAGCAACCGACAAGCTGAAGAAGTTCGAGTTCACGTTGCGGCGCAAGGTCGAGGCCGGCAACGATTCGCTGTCGCTGTCCGGGTCCGATCAAGTGCCTGAGGGGTTCCGACAGGCGATCGAGGAGTACTACCGGTCGCTGGCGAAGAAGAACCAGCGGTAGTTACGCTGCCCGCGAGAACAATTTTCGCAGATGTAGCGTGTACCCAGTGGTAGCTGGTCGGCTGCGCAAACATCAGCACGCATTCTCCTGCAATCACCTCAACGCCGAGATCGCGGCACACCTTGAGCACCGCCGGCGATTCCGACCCTTGCTGTAGCCAGACACGGTGGATGCCGGCAGCGTGCGCGTCGCGCACGACATTTATCGCCTGCGCTGGCGGGACGACGACAATCAGGGCGCTGACTGGTTCCGGAATCTCGGCAAAGCTGCGAACAGCACTTCACGCCGTCAATGCACCTCCGCGACTGCATGCACCCGGTAGCGCGCTTTCGCGCGAGGAGCGTCTCGCGCAGCCGACCGTTGGAGCGAGCCGACCAGGTTCCGGAAAAACATCACGGAATCGACGGCTTCGCGGCGGTCTGCTCGCCTGTCACCCCGATCTCCGAATTGCACACAAGTCCTGCACTAGTTGCCTGAGAGCGATGTTCGAATTAGTAGGACCGCCGCGCAGCGTCAGAGTTCGAACGGAGTGATGTTTTTCCGGCTTGCGGAATACGGGCGGCGGAGCGAGACGCTTCCTCCGATGGCCGACAGCCGCAGGATCGCGAAGGTGACTGGTTGCTTACGCGATCACTGCAGGCGCGGACTATTTTGACGCGCTCGACCAGTTCGACCTTGGCGCCGTTCGGCCCTTCGAGATACGCGTAATTGACCATTGCGCCGCTGGCGAGCTTCAGCGGCGTCGGCTCGGTGGTGAACTTCACGCCGGCGCTCTTGTATTCGTTCACCTTGGCAGTCGAGATCGCCGTTGGTGCGGAAACCAAAGTGATCGACCGCATGGCCTTCGCTCGGAACCGCATCGCCGCGCTGCACCAGCAGCCACACGCCGCTCAACCTGACGCCGTCAATCCGATCCTTCAGCTTGGCCGTTTCGCCGCCGAACTTGTCCTTGTAGAAGGCCAGCACCGCGTTCGGATCGGGCCCGCGCAGATGGACGTGGTGCAGACCGAGCTTGTCCGAGTCCTGGACCACTTCGATCCGCGTGCCCCACGGGTCTTCGACGAAGGCGAGCTTGAACAAGCCGGGAACGTCACGCGCCGGCGTCACCACTTTCACGCCCGCCGCCTCGAGTTCTTTCATCTTGGCATCGAGATCGGCCACCGAAAACCCGATGTGATCGATCGCGCTGCCGCTGCTCGGCTGCGCCGCGCCGTTGTTGCGCAGAAAAATCAGCCGAGTGTCGCCGAGCATCAACCGATCCGGCGCCTCGGTCATTGGTTGACCGCCGAAGTTCTTCTGGTACCACGCTACCCCTGCAGCCTGATCCGGCACGCGCAAGTGAATGTGATCGACGATCGGCGCAATCTGCGCCGGCTGCGCCGCGACGTTCGCCACCAAGAACCGCCAGCGAACCCGAAGAACCCCGCGAACCTGGCGAACCTCTTGAACCCTGCGAACCTCGCGAACCCCTCGAACCCCGTGAACCTCTTCATATGAGTGGTTACGTTACCAGAATCAGTGCTCGCCGACTCCCAGAGGAGCGTCTGAGGGCCGATCCCTGGTCCCCGAGCCCTTGGCCGGAGCTTTCAGCGTCACGACATTCAGCAGGTAATACAACGTGTCGTAGAACTGGTCGTCGCACACCAGCTCGTAGAGATCGACCGACGCCGATGCAGCGACGCGAACGGCGTCCGGACCGCGGCCGCGCGTCACCAGCAGCTCTGCCAGCTGCGTTTGGTTCCATCGCGTCAGGGTATGCACTTCGCGAAACAGGACCAGGCTCTTGGGCATTCGCCCGCGCGAGGCGTCGGACAAGTACCAGCCCATCGTGAACGCCGCCTGCCATTCCGACAGCCGATCACAATCGACCACGAATAAGGACGAGGAGTCGCAGCCGCACTCGGCGGCTATGATCCGCCCGACGTCTAACGCTGGTTCCGGAGCGCCTTGGACGAGCGCTACGCCCGACAGCCTCACCAACTTGACGTCCACCGGCCAATCCTTGCCTTGCGCCTTCCCTTCCCCTGCTTCGCCAAACATCGCCGCCTCCCTTTGGATCGTTGACTTTCTAGCGAACATACGCGGCGCGCGGCAAAACCGCCATGAGGGGAAGGTTTGGGTTCCGGGATAATTCGTCGATACCGTAACCGCTTGTGCGGCATCGAGTTCTGCGGCAGGGTGAGCAATCGCTCTGCTCTTCGAGTTAAAATTCAGAAGCCTTCGTCGATGGCAGACCTGCTTCGTTTTGGAACCTTCGAGCTCGACATCCGTTCCGGCCAACTCCGCAACAAAGGCCGCATCGTCCGGTTGGCGCCGCTGCCGTTCAAACTTCTGACCCTGCTGACCGCTGCCCCGGGCAGGCTCATCAGCCGTGAAGAGATTCGAACCGCACTCTGGGCTGGCGACACGTTCATCGATTTTGAACAGTCGGTCAATTTCACCGTCAAGCAGGTCCGCGAGGCGTTGAACGACGACGCCGACCGCGCCATCTACGTCGAGACCGTCCCGAAGCGCGGCTATCGCTTCATTGCGCCGGTCGACGACGGCAGGCCGCCAGTCATCCATGCCCAGGCTGGGACGGACGGAACCATGGCCAAGCTGCTCTGGACCAACGTTGCCGAACTGCGAATGCAGGAAGAGCAACGCAAGGCCAGGCAGCGAATCATCATGATCACCTCGGCCGTTGTCGTCGCCCTGGCGGCGGTTGGCGTGCTGATCTACTGGATAGTCAGGTAACGCTTCGTTGTAAACGCTCGACGCCTGGCTTCCGTCAAAGACAAGCGGAGGGATTGATGCCCCGTACGCACTGTCTTGCCGCCGTTGCGGCGCTCTCGCTACTCGCCACTACTGCAAGCGCGCAATCGCGTCGCTACGACTCCGATGGCGACTGGTGCCGCGACGGTTCGCGTGGACGTCAGGTCCGGCACTGTGAAGTCCGCGAGTCGACGCTGCAGGGGGTCAATCCGATCGACATCGACGCCGGCCAGAACGGCGGCATCAAGCTACGCGGCTGGGATCGGGCCGACGTGCTGGTCCGCGCGCGGATTGAAGCGTATGCCGAGAGCGATGCCGAGGCCCGGGCACTCGCATCGGGTGTCCGCATCGAAACCACCGGCACCAGCGTCCGCGCCGAAGGGCCGTCGATGCGGGACCGCGACAACCAGCATTGGTCGGTCAGTTTTGATATCCAGGTGCCGCGCGCCGCGATGGTCACGTTGCGGACCGTCAACGGCGGCATTTCGATCGACGATTTCCATGGCACCGCCAAGTTCCGCGCCAGCAACGGCGGCGTGTCGCTGACCAACGTCGGCGGCGACATCAGCGGCCAGACCACCAACGGCGGCGTCACCGTGAATCTCGAAGGCGATCGCTGGGACGGTGCGGGTCTCGACGTCGAAACGCACAACGGCGGCGTCCGCATGACCGTGCCCGATAACTATTCCGCGGTGCTCGACACCGGCACCGTGAACGGGCGCATCAGCGTCGACTTCCCCATCACCGTCCAGGGCCGCCTCAGTGATCGGTTCACGACGACCCTCGGCTCCGGTGGCGCACGCGTCCGCGTGATCACGACGAACGGTGGTGTGACCATCCGGCGGCGGTAGAGACAGCAGACTCCATAAGCTGGCCAAAAGAAGAAACCGCAGAGTCCGCCGAGAACGCAGAGCAAGAACAGAGATCGTTAACCACAGAGCCACAAAGCCACCGAGAAATACAACGCCAAGTTCGCCGACGCCAGCACGAAAACAGTTCGGCGGGTCGGGCTGGCGAAGCCAGCCCCACGCAAGGACACAGCGTCCGATGAAAACGAAACGCCTGGCGCCAGTGCGTCTCGTTTTCATCGGACGCTGTGTCCTTGCGCGGCGCTACGCGCCGCCCGCCGAACTGGAGATCACGGTCAATCCCGCAGATCGCATCCACGCCGCCACGAACACTCCGTTAACTCCGTCACTCCGTTAACTCGGCGCGACGGCGTGATCCAGCGGAGCGCCCTGAAAAACTAAACAAAGCGCGGCGTGGATGCGGTCTCGACCACCATTCACTCCAAACCGGCGCTGACGGCGGAGTACCCGGCGGACGGCGCGGTCCCACTGCTCGCGGATAGAATCGGTGGGCATCGCACCATTCGTATCGAAGCCGGCTGAACGCGAGATGAATGAATCACACTCTGCGGCGATTCACGTTGCATCGCTCCGCAAAACCTACGGACGCACGGTCGCCGTTGACGGCGTGTCGTTCGACGTGCAGCCTGGAGAAATCTTCGGCCTGATCGGCCCCAACGGCGCGGGCAAAACCACAACGATGGAATGTGTCGAGGGACTGCGCCGGCCGGACCAGGGTACGGTCATCGTCCTCGGGCTCGATCCCGTGCGAGACGTCTACGCGCTGCAGCAGAAGATCGGCGTGCAGCTGCAGCAGGCGCAACTGCAGAAGCGCATCACCGTCGGCGAGGCGGTGGGGCTGTGGGCTTCGCTGTATCGAACGCCGGCCGCCGATGCCAACCGCTTAATCGAACAACTCGGGCTCGCGGACAAGCGCGACGCCTGGTTCATGACGCTGTCGGGCGGCCAGAAGCAGCGCCTGTTCATTGCGCTCGCGCTGGTCAACGACCCCGAATTGGTGTTCCTCGACGAATTGACCACCGGCCTCGATCCCCAGGCGCGTCGTGCGATCTGGGAACTGGTGCGCGGCATTCGCCAGCGCGGCAAAACCGTCCTGCTGACGACGCATCTAATGGAGGAGGCCGAGCGGCTGTGCGACCGCGTCGCGATCATCGATCGCGGCCGGACGATCGACATCGGCACCCCGGCGCAACTCGTCGCCCGACACTGTCCCGAACGCACGGTGCTGATTTCGACGGACGACCCGGCGGCCGCCGAGCAATTCCGCGCGATCCCGCGCGTCGAGTCGGTCGAGCGGACCGCCAACAATGTCGTCGTCCGCGGGATCGGCGAGGATCTCGTGACGCAAGTCATTCAATGCGTGGCCGACCATCGCATGCACGTCACCGATTTTCGAACCGAAGTGCCGACGCTCGAAGACGTCTTTCTTCGACTGACCGGACATACGATGCGAGACTAACAATGACCAACTCTCTTTTTCGCCTGACCTGGCTCGAGATCAAAATCTTCGCGCGCGAGCCACTCGGATTGTTCGGCACGCTGGCCGTGCCCGTGCTGGTGTTCGTCGTCATTGCGCGACTGCTTGGACGTCGCGTGACCAGCCCGCCGCCCGAGATTCCCCGCTTCCTGGGCGCCGACCTGCCGATCTTCGCGTCGCTGCTGATTGCCGCAAGCGCGGTTTTGTCGCTGGTCACCATCGTGGCGATTTATCGCGAAGGTGGGATCCTGAAACGGCTGCGCGCGACACCATTGCGTCCGCAGACGATCCTGACGGCGCACGTGCTGGTCAAACTGCTCTTTTCGGTCGTTACGCTGTTGTTGATGGCTTTGTTCGGACGCCGCTATTATCCGGTCGGCGAAAATTTTCCGGCGGTGTCGTTCACCGTCGCACTGCTGCTGACCACGGTCAGCGTCATCTCGATCGGTTTCGTGATCGCGAGCGTCGTGCCGACCGCGCGTTTCGCGCAGCCGGTCGCCACGCTCGTCGTCTATCCGATGCTGGCGATGTCTGGACTGTTCTATCCGCTCGACGCACTGCCGCCAGCGGCGCGACTGATCGCTCGGCTGATGCCGTTCACCTATGCAGTGTCGCTGTTGCGCGGCATCTGGCGCGGCGAAGGCTGGATCGCGCATGCGACCGATGTCGCCGCGCTGTTGCTGATCCTGGCCGTGTTCGTAGCGTTATCGGCGAGAGTCTTTCGATGGGAGTGACTGATCGTCTCGATGCGCCGCCATGGCGGCGCGGCCAGCATTACGTGCTGCTTCAGGAAAAGTCCCCGCGAGCGCGTGGCTCGCGGGGCGATACCGGGTTACCAGCCGAGATCCAGCAGCAACTGCAGCGTGAGATCGAACGGTATCGTGACGTTGTGCGTCAGGTCGCCGTTGATCGAAGGCTCTACCAGCAAGTTCGGAAATGCGCTCGTGTCCCAGTGCGAGACCGAAGAGCCTTGAACATACGGGTTCGGCGTATACAGCAGGACGCGACCGGCCAGATCGGCTCCCTGCCGCTGGTTCACGTCGATGCCAATCGTCGAGAACATGCCCGAATGGGTCCGCGATCGGTACTTGAGGAAGCTGCGGAATAACGCGCCGTCGGCTTGCGTGATCATCACGGTCGGAATCGTAATGGTCGGATCGGCGCCGCCAAGTCCAGGCGGCGGCGAGCCGGCGGCGTTGTTCACAATGATCACGCCGACCGCTCCCGCATCCTGCGCGTTCTTCACCTTGACGGTGAACCCGCACACGCCGCGATCGATCAGCGCGATATGCCCCGCCACCGCGCTCGCGTTCGCAAGCGCTGAACGGATCGCATCCGATCAATTGGTTGCCGATGCCCGACAGGGGCATCACCTCCGCGTTGACGCCGGGACTCGAGAGCGCCGGGCCGAAGGCGGCGACTCCGACCAGGTAACTCGCAGCGAGCGACGCGGGCGCCGTCGTCAGCAGACGCGGTGTCCCCGGAGCCAGCACCGACAATACCCCTGCATTGACGTTCGCGCCGGTCCAGACGACCTTGCGCGTGTTGATCGACGATGCGGCGCGCTCGCCGTCGGTCATCGCCGGCCAGAACTTACCGCTGGTGTTGTCGAATTCGAACTGGCTGAAAATGCTCGGCTGAAATGGTGGACCAATGAAGGAGCCCGCCTGGGTTACGAACGACTGGAATCCGAGACCGTGCGCGAACTCGTGCAGCAGGACCGCCACGAGATCGACGTTGGTGCCGTGATTGTTGTCGAGACCGAGGTAGAAGAACACGCCCGTCAGACAACCAGGCTGCCCGAGGTTGACGTTGAAACGCGCGCGGATCTGCGGCGTCGTCGGATCGATCTGCGCGCCAAACAACTTGTTGGCAAGCGCCACCGGATACCAGGTATTCGGGATCGGAAAGATCGCCGACGAAAATACCTGCGTGGCACCGGCGCTGCCCAGCGTTGCCGCGTTCGCGTTGCAGGTGAGCGCGGCCCAGGCCGCATCAACCACGATTGTCGGAACGGAGTTCAGCTGCGTGCCCCAGATGTTCGCAGCACTCTGGAACGCATTCAGCCGCTGCTGCCCCAGCGTCGTACCTGGATTTCCGCCGACCGGCGCAGCCGCGGTCGGATCGTTGAAGCCGACGTTCGGCGCGTCGGTGTTCAGGATGACGATCGTTGCAGCGGCGCGCGCGCTCGCTGGCAACAGGGCGAGCGCAGCGATCAGCGCGCACAGTCGAAGGGCGTGAAAACGGCTGACAAAACATTCAGCGTTCAAGGAGTTGCTCCTTTCCCGCGGCCAGGCCGCGCGTTCCCGCACGCACCTGCTGTTCGGCATCAGTCTTTCCTGCGGCGTGCGTGACCCCGACCGTACCATCGGCGCGGCGGGTCGCTACCGTGAATGTCATCTGCTCGTCGCCGAGTTGCAGCCCCTGCAGGCCCGACTCGCTGACAATTGGCCGTGGGCCCGATGGCGTCTGCACTGCGCGGAGCGAAAAGATCGGCTCAGGCGGCGACTGAAGATCGATCAGTTCCTGCGCCGTCGGTTCCCTCAGTTCGCCGGTTTCAGGATCGCGGACGACCACGGCGCCAGCTGCATTGCGCGACGTTCCAGTCTGCGGCGCGGCGTGTGCGGCGGTGCTGCCCTGTTGATGGCTGGAGATCGTGACCGCCGAGAGCGCGGCGGCGGCAGCAACGGCTGCCAGGATGGACCTTGCCTTGCGCTTGCGCGTCTTCGAACGCACGGGAACCTCCTTGGGAGAATCGTTCCGAGGAACGATGGGCTGACTATGAGCGACGGGATCGCGCCGCGGACCATCGACGCCGCGCCGCCAGTATTCCCAGAGAAACGAGGGTCAGTGTCGACGGTTCAGGCACGGCGGTTATCCTGACGGTGTCGATGCCGATGTAGTCACCGTTGACGCTGGTATCGGAGACGTTATAGCGGAACGCGAGTCGGCCGTAGGTAGGACTCGCCAGGCCGGAGATCGTGGCCTGAAACAATGCCCAGTTTTCGGGATAACCACCCCCCGCCAGGGCAGGATTGATCGTTAACAGCAGTGTGGAAAAATCGCCGACTGAGGAATCGGTGGCGCCGACGTCCGCACTGGTTCCGTTGATGCTCATGCGAAGCTCGAGTCGATCAGGAAACGCCGAACCAGCTTCTGTCCGCGACCAGAACGAAAAGACTTCAGTGTTGATGAGCAGGACAGTGGGGGTAATCAACCAATCGCTGATGTTGCCGCCAAAGCCGGCGGCCTCGAAATTTGCCGCGACATATGCGTCGGGAGCGCCCGATTGGGCGGCGAACACGCCAGCGTTGCCCTGGAACCAGTCGGTCGTGCCGGCTGGCGAACTGTTGTTCACGAACGTCCAGCCAGCGGCGTTCAGACCCGCCACGTTGTCGAAATTCTCGGAAAGGATCGTCGTCGCCGACGCGCGCGACACGCCGATCGGGATCAAGGAGACAGTCAGGGCGATAACGAGGCGCGCACGACGTGTGCAACGCCGATTCGACAGTTCCATTGAAAGTCTCCTTGTCGCGATTCGGGGCGTGGCCCTTAGCAAGATGAAAGCCGTCGTAACGATGTTACAAACAGCTGGACAATATGCGTAGAAGCGCGCAAATGTACGCAGGGCGGGCGAAATATGTCTGCCAAATAAGCTCCGTCGTTGCTTACCGCTAAAGTCCGTCTCCTTTCTTCACCCCGAAGCCGTCAAGCGTCCGCGAGATGTTCTCGAGGCCACGTTGCAGCAGCGCCGGGGCACAGCCGAAGCTGATTCGGATGTGACGCGGTGTCTCGAAGAACCGTCCCGGCACCACCAGCGTCGAGTACTTCTTCAACAAACGACTGGCGAACGCGTCGCTATCTACGCCGGGCGGCAGCCGCGGGAACACGACGTTGCCGCCTTCCGGCAACACGACCCGCAGGCGAGGTTCGCGCGCAAAAAACTGGCGAACAATTCCCAGGTTCCGATCCAAGCGCGCGTGGGCGCGCGCGTCGATCGCCCGCAAGCGACGGAACGCAGCGAGCGCCATCCGTTCGCCTGGAGCGACGCCGTTGTTCGTCATGACGTCGTTGATGCGGCCGGCTCGTGAGATCAGTTGGCGCGGGCCAAGGATCCAGCCGGCGCGCAATCCGTCGAGACCATAAGCTTTTGTCAGGCTGTTCGTGGTGAGGACGTTCGCGCCAGCGTGCACGCAAGACACCGCATCGCCGCGAAAGAGACATTCGAGATAGACCTCGTCGACGAGCAAGAAGGCACCGACGCGCGCCAGTAACCGCGCCATCTGCTTCATCACCCGCATCGGGATGCGTGCGCCGGATGGGTTGTGCAGGTTCGTCACAATCGCCAGCCGCGTCTGCCGCGTAACCGCCTTCGCGAAGGCGTCGATGTCGATTGAATACCCGTCCTCGAATCGCCGCTCGAACCGCCGCACAGGGTGTCCGAAGGCCTGTGGAATCCGCAGCAACGGCTCGTAGGTCGGCCGCTCGACCAGAACATGTGCTGCCGCTGGCGCACCGTCGAGCGCCGCTGCACACGCGACGTAGTTGGCGAAGCTGGTGCCACCGGAAAGAGTGAACACCCGATCGGGGGCCACGTCGTAACGCCGACCGATTGCTTCGAGCAGCGGTTGGTACCCGTATTTCACCGGCAGGGTCGTGACGAGATCGGAACGAGTCAGCCGCAGCAGCGACGGCGGACACGCATCGATTCCACTGCGAGCGAGGTTTATCGCGACGGGCCGCTGCGACTTCGCCCATCGGATGTACTCGAGCGCGGGGAATTTCATCGAACGCCTCGCTGCTTACCCTGCGCAAAAAACGCCAGCGCGGCCGCGGCGAGAATCGCAGAGCCGATCAGCGACTGGGTCGGCGTCGCGATGAAGCTGTTTATGACGATGCCGGCGGCGACGGCAACGAACAAACCGGTCGTGACTGGATGACCGGGCACGCCGACCGGACCACCTAGAACGAACAGCGCGGCGGCGGTCAGGCCGAAGAACAGCCAGTCAGCGAATACCACGTATGACAGCAATTGATCGTAGGAATTGGTGGCCATCAGCGCGAGACAAACCGCGGCCTGGAACCACAATGCGAATACCGGTGTGCGATAACGCGGATGCAGGCGGCTGGCGGCGCGAAAGAATCGCCCGTCTGCTGCCATCGCATAGATCAAACGTGATCCGGTCAGGATCACCACCGCAATAAAGCCCAGGCTCGACACGACAATCAGCGTCGAAACAAAGCGCGCGCCGCTGTTGCCGGCGACGGTGCGCGCCATGTCGGCCGCGAGCGCCGGCGAAGCGGCCACCGCCTCGGGAGTCAGTACCCACAGATACGCAAGGTTCAGCAGCAGGTAAAGCGCCACCACTGCGACGACGCCAAGGACGGTGGCGCGCGCCAGGTTGCGCGCCGGATCCCGGATCTCGCCGGCGATGTTCGCGCAGCTCTGCCAGCCGCCGTAGGCAAAGAGAATCGGCACCAGCGCCGTCAGCAGCAGGCGCGGCGATGCTTGTTCGAGCGTTGTCGATGACACCGCGAAGCGACTCGCCGGCGTCGCGCCATGCGCGAAGGCCAGCGCGACCAGCGCCAGCATGCCGGCGACTTTCGCGGCCATCAAGACGTTGTTGGTCCATTTTCCGGCGCGCACGCCGACGGCGTTGACGGCCGTCAACCCGACCAACGCAGACGCAGCCACGATCCGCACACCGGTGGCGCCAAGCGGCACGAACGATCGGTCGACGTAGCTGGCGAACAAGATCGACACCGCCGCCAGCGAACCACCGTTGATGATGAACAGCAGCGCCACGCCGTAAAGAAAGCCGACGACCGGCGGATACGCACGGCGAAGGTAGACGTACTGGCCGCCAACTTCTGGATAGCGCGACGCCAGTTCCGCCCATACGAACCCGCCGATCATTGCCACCGCGCCGCCGATCGCCCACACCAGCAGGATCAGAACCGGATCGCCGACGACGCGAGCAACGTTCGAGGGATTGGCGAAAATGCCGACGCCGACGATGCCGCCGGCGACGACGACGATTGAATCGATCAGTCCCAGCTCGCGGCGAAATCCGCCGCTGGTCGCGGTCATGATCGAGGACGTGTTGTTGCAACGAGGCTCGCGAACCAAGGGTTGCGATTATAAGGCCGCGCGAAAGTAAGATTGCCGATATGACATCGAACCGGATAAGGCGCCTTCTTTCCCACACACTTTGGGCCGCACCATTCGTGGTTGCCCTGACCATCACGATTCGGGCGCAGGAACCGGTCGACGATCAGATCGTGGCGAAGATCAAAGCCGAAGGTTTTCAGCATTCGGCCGTCATGGAAACGCTTAGTTGGCTGACCGACGTTCACGGGCCGCGTCTGACCGGGTCGACGCAACTGCGCGCCGCCGGCGAATGGGCGCGCGCCGAGTTGACGAAATGGGGGCTGACCGGTGCGGCCCTCGAATCCTACGGGACGATCGGCCGCGGCTGGACGCTCGATCGCTTCTCGATCGAAATGACCGGACCGCAATACATGCGGATCATTGGCTACCCGCGCGCCTGGTCTCCGGCGCTGCCAACGCCGCTGTCGGCGACGCCGGTTCTGGTCGAGGTCAAATCGAAAGAGGACTTCGAGAAATACCGGGGCAAGCTGCGCGGTGCGATCGTGATGAACGGCCGTCCCGAGCCGAGGGACATCGGGTTCGAGCCGGACGCAAAACGGCTGACCGATTCGGAGCTGCACAAAATGGAGACGCAGATCGACCCGGCGCCGGAAGGCGACGGCTCTGCTCCGAAGTCTCTGCTCGAAGAAGACGCGGAATTCAAGAAACAACTCGACAAGCAGGTTGAGGTTTACAAGTTCTTCGCCGCTGAGGGCATTGCGGCGCTGGTCGAGCCGAGTTCAATCCTCGAGGCCGTTCGAGTCGGCGGATTCTACGATCGCGAGTGGCACCCGGCCTTCCCCGGATTCGTGATCGCTCGCGAACACTACGGACGGCTGATGCGCCTGCTCGATAAGAAACAGCCGGTCCGGTTGTCGCTCGCACTATCTGCCAGCTTCACGGACAACGTCGACGGCTTCAACGTCGTCGCCGAGATCCCCGGCACTGATCCGCGGCTGAAATCGGAGGTGGTGATGCTCGGCGGCCACCTCGACTCGTGGCATACCGGAACCGGCGCCACCGACAACGGCGCCGGGGTTGCGGTGGCGATGGAAGCCGTGCGGATTCTCAAAGCGATCGGCGCGCAGCCGAAGCGGACGATCCGCATCGCCCTCTGGACCGGAGAGGAACAGGATTATTTCGGATCGCTTGGCTACGTCGGGAAGCATTTCGGCGATCCGAAAACGATGGCGCTGCAGGCCGAGCACGCGAAGCTCGCGGCCTACTTCAATCTCGACAACGGCAGCGGCCGGATTCGCGGCGTCAACCTGCAGGGCAACGAAGCCGTGCGGCCGATTTTCGAGGCGTGGCTCCGTCCGTTCACGTATCTCGGCGCGACGACGCTAACGACGCTGAACACCGGGGGAACCGATCACATGCCCTTCGATGCGCTCGGCCTGCCCGGGTTCCAGTTCATTCAGGATCCGCTGAATTACGACAGCCGGACGCATCACACGAACCTTGATGTGTACGAGGACGTCGTCCCGGATGATATGAAGCAGGCCGCGGTGATTATGGCGAGCTTCGTCTATCACGCCGCGATGCGCGATCAGATGCTGCCCCGGAAGGCGGCGCCGACGCCGAAGTCCTGAGCGGCAAACCATACCTCGCTGTGGCGAATAGACGCCCGGCGGGGTGGACAAGTAAGATCGAGCTGTTCGTCGGGTCGGGGCGTAGCGCAGCCTGGTAGCGCACCTGCCTTGGGCGCAGGGGGTCGCTGGTTCGAATCCAGTCGCCCCGACCACTTTACTCAAGGGTCCACTATTCCGGACACATGGGTAACCTGTTTTCAACCCGTCGCCGCAACGATCTCTGCTAGTTTAGCCCCCGGCGTCTGATATCCAAGAGTCATGCGAGGGCGTGTGTTCAGGCGCAATGCAATGGCGTCCAATTGCGCTTGGCTGTGGTTCGTCAGGTTTGTCGCGGGCGGAAGATACTGGCGAAGCAGGCCGTTCGTGTTCTCGTTTGACCCGCGCTGCCAAGGGCTTCGTGGATCACAGAAGTAGACCTTCACATTAGTAGCCACGGTGAACGCGCGATGCGCGGCTAATTCGCCGCCACGATCCCAGGTCAGTGACTTCATGAGCCCGAGTGGCAGCCGTCGGATCCGCCGGGCGATGGCGCGAGTGACGGTGTGCGTATCCTTGCTCGGTAATCGCACCAGCAGCACGTAGCGCGATTGACGTTCGACGAGCGTCGCGATGAAGGTGCCTCGCGCGCCTTCAAGGAGGTCGCCTTCCCAATGCCCAGGGACGGCGCGATCACGGACTTCTGCCGGTCGCTCTCGAATCGAAACCGCGTCAAGAATCTGGCCCTGTCGCGGCTGCAGCCGAGCGCCGGCGCGCGCGTGTCGAAAGGAATGCTGTCGCCGCAAGTGTTTGAGAAGACAGCGGCGCAGGACGCCGCGACTTTGCACGAATAGGCTGCGGTAGATCGTTTCCGGTGACACCTGCATGTCAGCATCACCCGGAAAGGTGCATCGAAGCCAGCCCGAGATCTGTTGTGGCGACCATTGCTGCGCGAGTTTCTGCGCGACGATTCTCCGCAGGGCAGGATGAGTCGATAGACGACAATGCTGGGGCCGACGAGTGCGGTGCCAGGCTTGTTTGTCGGCGACGGCCGCTCGATAAACGCTGCGCCCGCCGTTACGCGTCACTTCGCGGCTCAGCGTGGACGGCGCTCGGCCGAGCATCCGACTGATCGCTCGTAGCGATTGGCCGCACGCCAGCTGCCGGGAAATTTCTTCGCGGTCCGCCGAAGTCAGCGCTAACCGGGACCGCCGACGCGGACGGGGCGTAATGCCGCCTTCGGCTGCGACGACGGTGTGGATAACGCTCGACGCGCGCCGCAGTCCATGCGCAATCTGCCGAACTGACTCGCCCCGCCGCCACCGTGCCCACAGCTCGTTCCGATCACTCCACGACATCCTGGACCAACGCATACCCATACCGCCTCCGACATATGGTGTTGCGTCGATGGATTGAATTCACCTCACCCATGTGTCCGGAATACCGTGTTACCTATGTCTCAGGAAGGACAGAGTTCCGGGGTAACACCGGGGTGACAGCCGGAGCCGAACGCGTCCCCGCCTTCGATTTTGGCCCGCCGCTGGCGCCGCGCCGACAAGTCGACGGCGCATGTCCACAGCTTCCTGCCCGAGTTGCATCTACCTGCGCATCGGCGAGGTGAGCGACGTTTCGGGCCGTCGGCGACCCGCCGTGACATCAAGGGTATTCATCCAGGCGCGTCAACGCGCTGGCGGCGATTCGCCGGGGAATTCTTTCCCGCAGTTCAGCGATCTGCTTCGCGTGGCAGTCGCGAAGCCGTTTCATGCTTCCGCACGGACACGGCCAGTGCCCCTTGGCCTTCTTGCTGGCGACGTAGTCGAGATAGGCCCTGATCTGCCGTTCTTCAGTGACGCCGAGAAGTTCCCCGTACGCCTGGAGCAGTCCCTTCTTGCCGTGGTCCCACTGGCCGAATGGCCACGTCTTGCCGCTGGCGACGATGATCTGGCTTAAGAAGAAATTGCGGACCGGGCCGTCCAGGTACTCGACCAGCGACGGCTGACCGCGGAGAAGAATCAGTTCCGGAACGTCGGTGCAGATGTCGCCCGTACCGGCGTTGACGTGGTGATCGGCAGTCCCTCGGGATGCGACCGCCGATTTCGCGGATCGCCGGCAATCTGTTGATGCCTTCCGGGAATGAAATCTCAATCTGGAACCGGTCGATTTCGTCGCCGTCGTGGCGAACCGGAAAACTGCCGCGAAAAAGCGGCTGGCCGTTTCTGACGACCAACCGCAGGTCGGGATAGCTCTTTTGGACCTCCGCCTCCAGCTTCTGGTAGGACGGCGCTACTCCCGAGGCAACCATGGTCTGCTGGGGGTGATCACCGTCGCGGCGGCACGCTGGGCCTTCTCCGCCTTGTCGTCGTCGCGCTCGACACCTTGCCGAAGATGGCCTCCCAACCATCGTTCTCCAAGGTCGCCAGCGTGCTCTTGGCAACGGCTGACAGATCCGCCCACACCGTCTCGTTGAGAAGATCGGAAAGGTCGTTGCCGGTCGGGTTCGCGGGATCCTCGATCGCCACGGGATCGGCGCGGTCGCGCAGTTCGGTCCAGACGTACTTGACCTGCTCGGGCAGGGACTTGTCCGTGCCGTCCAGAAGCTTGACGATGAGCAGTTCGAACGCGAACTGCTTGACGTCCAGCGCCTTGCGTGTC
>CAVOHK010000024.1:0-83491 GCA_963695635.1 uncultured Acidobacteriota bacterium | reverse complement strand
AGCTCACGGCCAGCGCTGACTTAACGATCAACGTGGATCCTTCCCAGCGCGCACGCGTCTCGCCACTATTACCTCTGGACCGTACCGACGTTGCGTTGCCAATCGGAGAGAAGGTGAGCGAGGCCCTCTGTTGACGAATGCTGTTCGCAGAATGCTCAATCCGGACCGCGATACGCTGGGGAATGAGCCCTTTGAGATGACTCTTCTCGAGATTCAATTCCCAGACTCCGGAAAAGTTGGGCGTCTCCATCCGAGCAGAATAGCCGATGCAGTCCGGGTCGTCGCGGCGTGACCCCGGCGTGACCCCGACTTTTTACGTCGAAATGGGTTGTGCCAGTAAACTATTGCAAATGCTGGTTTTATGTGGTGGCGAGGGACAGAATCGAACTGTCGACACTACGATTTTCAGTCGTATGCTCTACCAACTGAGCTACCTCGCCAAATTGGAACCTGGCAGTTGGTAAATGGGTAAGTTGGTGAATTGGTAACTGATTTCATTTACCAATTTACTAATTTACTCATTTACCAATTCACGATCATAGCCGCTACTCCGAACGGAGCGCAAGCATCGGCTCGATGCGAACGGCACGCAGCGCGGGAATGACCGTCGCCAGAATGGCAATGCCGCCGAGAAGGACGACAACCACGGCCAACGTCAGTGGATCGCGCGCGCCGACATCGAAGAGCAGCGGCGCGAGGTATCGCGACACCGCCAGCGACCCGATTACTCCGACGGCCAGCCCGGCAATCGCCCACGCGGCGTTCTCGCGCATCACCATCGACAGAATCTTCGGCGTGCGCGCGCCGAGCGCCAGGCGCAACGCGATCTCGCGCGTTCGCCGCGACGTCACGTAGGCGACGCTGCCATGCACGCCGATCGCGGTCAGCGCCAGCGCCAGCAGCGCGAACGATCCGAGCACGAACAGCGCGAAGCGCGTGTCGGCCGACGCCGCGGCGACCGCGTCGTTCAACAGCCGGACGTCGTGAACCGGCCGCCCGGGCCCTGCGTCTTGCACCGCGCGCTCGATCGCCTGCACCGGCACGATCGGGCCCGACGCGCGCACGATGAGGTTGAGGCCGTAGGAGCGCGACGCATACGTGATCCACAACTGCGGCAGCCGGGCGCTGCGAAGCGGTTGTGTCTGCACGTGCGGCACGACGCCGACGATTTCCACCGCGATCGGATTCGGCAGGCGCGACAGCAGCAGGCGCTGACCAAGCGGTGATTGCTGTGGAAACAGCTCGCGTGCGAGGCGATCTTCGATGATCGCCACCGGCCGATCATCGTCGGCTGGGGCGAAGTAGCGGCCTCCGATCAGTGGCACACGCAGCAGCTCCATGAAACCGGCCAGAGCGATGATTCCTTCCGCCTGGCGTTCCGGCGTTCCGGGACCGGTGGAGAACGGCTGATTCATCAGCTGACCGCTGAACGGCACCGGGAATCCAAACGCCGCTTGCTGAACACCGGCGACCGTGGGCAGCGATCGGGACAGCTGCTGATAGAACTCCAGTCTCGCCGCGCGCGCCTGCTCAATCGATCCCGAACGGAATCGGGCAAGACCAAGCGCGACGTTCATCGCGACGGTGCGATCCGGCTCGAAGCCGAGCGGTACCGCGCGCATGTTGACGAATGCCCGTGCCATCAGGCCTGCGGCGACCAGCAACACCAGCGACAGCGCCAGCTGCACCGCCACCAGTAATCCGCGCGTCGCGACGGTCCGGCGCGATCCGCCGATCTCGTGCTTCAGCATTCCCGAAACATCCGATGTGGCCGCGTGCCAGGCCGGTACGAGTGCGGCCGCGAACACCGTGAACATCGACATGGCGACCGCGAAGGCGGCGACCGCGGCGTCGATTGCAATCGCGTCTCGACGCGGCAACGCCGCTGGCGCCAAGAGCAGCAGCCCGTGCACAGTCCAGCGAGCGAGCAGTAGCCCGGCGGCGGCACCAAGTCCGCCGACGACAAACGCCTCGGACAGCAGCTGCCGAACAATTTGTGCTTGCGTCGCGCCGATCGACACACGCACCGCGAGCTCGCGGCCGCGTGACGAAGCGCGCGTCAGCAACAGCAGCGCGAGATTGGCGCACGCGACCAGCAGGACGAACGCCACCGCCGCCGTCAACGCCGACAATGCCGGCTTGATCTCGCTAATCACTTCGGATCCGAGCGTTCCGACCGACAAGCGGACGGCACCGGTTGGGTAGCTGGCAGGATGCTCGGCGACCAACTGCGCGGCGAGCGTGTTCATCGCCGCCCGCGCGGTGCCGAGCGACACGCCGGACTTCAGCCGGGCGATCGCGATGCGACTGCGTGCCGGGTCGCGGTCGTAGCCGGATGCGCGAGGATAGAAGATGTCGATTCGCGCCGGAACGGCCACGCCCGCGCCCAGATTCAGTTCAAAACCGCGCGGCAGCACGCCCACCACCGTCATCGGCAGGTTGTTCACTTCGATCGTCCGGCCGACGACCTGCGGGTCGCCGTGAAAGTGCCGCTGCCACGCTTCGTAGCTGATGTCGACGCCGTTCACCCATGTCGTCCCAACATCGCGGGCGGCGACCGAACGGCCGAGCAGCAGCGAAACGCCGAGTGTGTCGAGGAAGTTGTCGCTGATCGAGGCGGCCGTCGCCGCGGCCATTACGTCTGGCGCCGTGAAGTTGCCCTCGGACAGGTTGATAACGCCGACCGACTCGAACAGGTCCGATCGATCGCGGATCGCCAGGAGTTCGACCGGATTGAGAAGCGCCTGGTGTTCGTAACCAGCGAGGTCGGCGCGAACGAGAACAATCCGCTCCGGCTCGCGGTAGGGAAGCGGTGTCAGGACCACGCCGCGGACAACGGAGAAGACCGCGGTGGTGGCGCCGATGCCGAGCGCGACAACGCCAACCGCCGCAATCGCGAATCCGCGATTGCGGCCGAGGAGACGTAGCGCATAGCGAAGGTCGCGAACGATGCTCATCGACCGTTGGACGGCCGATCGTATCAGGCGTTAGGCCGAAGCAAGTAGCGAGTAACGAAGAGCGAGTCGCGAGTCGCTAGTCCCGCCACAGGCCCACATTCTTGAGCCGGATAATCTCATCCGGATCGGTGGTCTGGTAACCGCGCGAGCGGGCGTGGTTGATGAAGCCTGGCGTGATCCCGTGGTCGCGCATCCGGACGATTTGCGCGAGCGTCAGATCCTTGAAGCCCATTTCCTTCATGTCGGCGATGTAGTCCGTACTGACGCCGTGATCCTTGGTGCGGACGACATCTTCAATCGGCAGCCCTTTGTAGCCCGCCGCCGCCAAATCGCGGATGTATGCCGCGGTGACGCCATGATCGCGCACGCGCACGATGTCTTCGGGCGCCAGCTTGTCGTACCCCGCAGCGCGCAGTTCCTTGACGTACTCCGACTTGACGCCGTGGTCACGCAGCCGTACGAACTGCTCGAGGGTTTGCGCTGAGAAGCCGAGCGCTTTGATTTCCTCGACGTATTCCGGGGTGACGCCATGGTCGCGCGCGCGCACCAGCTCCTCGAGCGTGGTGCCGTTGCCGAACGCGCGCTTCATGTCCTGCACGTACTTCTGCGTGACGCCGTGGTCGCGCAGACGCACGAAGTCCTCGAGCGTCGCGCCGCTGAAGCCTTCGGCTTTCATCGCCTTGATGAACTCGGCGGTCACGCCATGATCGCGCGTTCGAACCAGGTTCTCGAGTGATGCCGCGCGGAAACCCTGCCCCTTGATCTCTTTGATGTAATCGATGCTGACGCCGTGGCTCTTGGCGCGCTGCACTTCGTCGAGCGTCAGCTTGGCATTGTCTTGTCCCGGGGCCCCTGCCCCCGGGAACCCTTCGGCTTTGAGCGCGTTGATGTAGCGCGGACCGACATCGTGCACCGCCAGCTGATAACGACGCCAGAGTGGCAGGTCGTCGTTGTAGCCGAGACGGCGCATTTCGTTGGTGTACTCGCTGCGCGGCGTGAACGAAAATAGTCCCGCGCCGCGGCCGTCGCGGAACGATCCGTCGAAGCTGAGCGTGCCGGCCTCGCGCCGCATCTCGAACTTCACGTTCGCGGCGGTCAAATTCTGATCGTTCGCCGGCAGGCCGCTCAGTTCTTCAACCGGAAACGACTGGCCCATACTCCAGTCGCCGCCATTCCACGGCCGGTCGCCATTGCCGTCGCGCGGCGTCGACGAACGGACTTGCAGGAAGGCCTTACCATCGTGAAATTCAACCGTCCAGGTGCCGTGGACGTCGGTAGTTTGAGCGAGCGCCGGGGCCGTCGCCACCGCGACCGCGAAGACGACAAACATTCTCAAAAGACGGGACATCGGCCCTCCCATTCCCATTGCCCGGATTGGATGTCCAATGAGGCCGGATGGTTGACAACCGTAGACGGAATCAGGGGTTCGGGGTTCCCGGAGCGAGCGCGTAAACGCGGCCGTCACCTTCAGAATGCTCGAGCTGGAGGGCGGATTGCGCGGCGATCCGGTTGGCAATTTCCGTTCGCTCGGCAGGCGGATACGCATCGAGGTGGACCAGCACGGTCGTCACACCGATCGACTGCAGCGCCCGAATGGTCTCGGTATCGGGAAATCGGGTCAAGTGTTCGTAGATTCCCTCGGTTAGCGGCGGATGGACACCGCTGTAACCGTGCACCGTCCGGTGCCAGTGGGCCATCGAGTGCCGCATGTAGATGCTCTGCTGAAGGTCGCGCTCGGACACTCGTGGATCGACCGGCGCTTCCGCGATGATCAGCGGCCCGGGCTTCGACGCCAGCCATCGATCGATTGCCGGAATCTGGCCGGTGTCGCCGGTGACGCCGAGTGGGTTCGCGGAGAACTCGGCCACCAGCGCGACGCCAACGACCGCGGCACAAACGGTGCGCCCGCGGCGCGACATGCGTCGCGTCAGCCGGTCGAAACCGGACGCGGCGAGCATCGCCAGGCCGAGCACGCCGAGAATCATGAATCGCGAAGGCGCGCGGATGAAATCGAAACCCGGCAGCCAGTAGACGTAAGACCACAAGCCGAAGGGCGGCGGGCTCGAGAGCCACACGCAGAGGACGATCAGCATTGTGTAGAACGCGGTCGACTGGTTGCGCGCGAACGACCGAAACCGGCGCACGAGTGCGACGGCCTGACGCCCGCGCGCGGCCGGCGAAAACGGAATGCGGCGAATGAGGACGAGACGGCCCAGTGCGCTTCCGATTGCGATCATCCATACGCGCAGCGGATCGCGCACCGATAGCAACACCACGTCGTCGATTCGCCAACGAACTGGTCCGGCGAAAAACAGGTAAATGCCGATCGACGTGGCGAGAATCGCGATGATTTCGAGGACCACCGTGACGGCGGCCTTGAACGTGCGACTCCAGTGCGGCCCCGACTGAATCGGTGATTCGCCTCGACGCGGCAACAGCGCGATCCCGGCGAGCAGGAGCGGCAGGATGCCCGGAAATAGATAGGCGCCGGCCACGCCGAGCACGCGTTGTTCGGGAATCAATGTGTCAACCAGCCAGCGATGAATGTGCGACGGAGAAGCGAGAAAACTTTGCCAACGGACGATCCGGAAGTCGGCCAGCCCGCGACGCAAGTCCATTTCCTCCTGAACGCGGTGGTACGGCAGCAGCATCGCCGCCGCAGGCAGCAGCAACGCGACGCCGACAAACCCGACGTCGCGGATCACACGGTCGATTGCCGGTAGTGAGCCAGCTATTCCTTCGTAGAGCAGGAGGGCGAGCAGCGCCACCAACAGAAATATTGCGCCGTGACCGCTGCACAGCGCCTGGAGCGTGAAGAACGCCAGCGCCAGGCGCAGATCCCGCGCCCGACGCCGCTTCAGGTAGGCGTGCGCAAACGCGAGCGCGAACGGGATCCAGTGAACGGTCGTGAGATGAATTTGATCGAGCCGGAAAAAACGCGGTGGTGCGAAACCAAAGACGAGGCCGGCAACGAGTGCCGCGTGCGGTGACGCATCAAGTTCGCGGGCGAGCAGGAACCCGCCCAGCGCGCTGAGTGGAATCGAGCTCAGCGCCACGAGATTCATTGCCAGGACAGGTCCACCGCCAAGCCAGATGATCGGCGCCGCGATTAGCGAGCTCCCGATCAGATTTTCGGAGAACGCGAGCGAGTCGTGGAAAGGGAAGAAGGTGTTGGCTTCGAACAGCGCGGTAGGCCGGTGCAGAAACGCGTGGGCGTTCCATCCCAGCGTCCAGATGAACAAGTTGGTATCGACTCCGGGCGACATCACAGTGGCGCCCGGAGCGACAGTCAATGGAAACGCCAGCGCCATCGTCAGGGCGCAATAGAACAGCGCGGTCCCGATCAGGGCGCGTGGCGAGTTCGACGTACTAAACGCTCGACCGATGGAGCCGCTTAGACCGCGGCGACTTCAGCCTCGCGCGACATTCCGAGTTCCTTGCGAACCCGGTCTTCGATGGTCTTATAAATATCCGGGTTGTCGCGCAGGAACTGCTTCGCGTTTTCGCGGCCCTGGCCGAGCCGCTCGCCGTTGTAGGCGAACCAGGCACCCGATTTTTCGATGATCCGCTTGTCGACCGCCAGGTCGAGCAAGTCGCCAGTGCGCGAAATGCCTTCCCCATACATCACGTCGAATTCCGCTTCGCGGAACGGCGGTGCGACTTTGTTCTTGACCACCTTGACCCGGGTGCGGCCGCCAACGACCGCGTCGCCGTCCTTGATGCTCGCGATGCGACGAATGTCTATCCGAACCGACGCGTAAAACTTCAACGCCCGGCCGCCGGTGGTGGTTTCGGGATTACCGAACATTACGCCGATTTTTTCACGCAGCTGGTTGATGAAGATGAGACAGGTTTTCGACTTCGACACGGCGCCGGTCAGCTTGCGCAGCGCCTGCGACATCAACCGCGCCTGCAGGCCCATTTGCGCATCGCCCATTTCGCCTTCGATTTCAGCTTTCGGGACGAGGGCTGCCACCGAGTCGACGACGACGACGTCGACGCCGTTCGAGCGGATGAGGACTTCGACGATTTCGAGCGCCTGCTCGCCGTTATCCGGCTGGGACACGAGCAGGTTGTCGATATCGACGCCGAGCTTCTGCGCGTACGCCGCGTCGAGGGCGTGTTCGGCGTCGACGAACGCTGCCATGCCGCCACGCTTCTGGGCTTCCGCGATCACCTGCAGCGCGAGGGTAGTTTTGCCCGACGATTCCGGACCGAAGATTTCGATCACGCGTCCACGCGGCACGCCACCGATGCCGAGCGCGTAGTCGATGCTGATTGCGCCGGTCGGAATCGCTTCAATCTGCTGGATGGCGCCTTTCTGGCCCAGGCGCATGATCGAACCCTTACCGAACTGCTTTTCGATCTGCTGAAAAGCCAGATCGACGGCCTTCGCTTTTTCGCGATCTTGTCGGGCATCGAGGACAGCGTCTCGATCGAGTCGTTCAGTCATCCGGTCTACGCGTTCAACGGGCATGTGTGGGATCTCCCTTCGGAAGCACGGCCATTCTAAAGATGTGCCGGGCGAAAGTCAACGGTAATTGTGTGCAGTCGTCTGTCGAAAGCATTGATTCACAGCTTGTTACGAAAACTGAGACTTTCGCCTCTGATTAGCAAAGATCGCAGAATCTGCCATCATAGGCGGCCGATGCCCAGCCCAATTGGCCACCTGATCGCGGGCGCTGCGATCGGGAGGGCCATCACCCCCCGTGAGCGAGCGGTGATCGTCGCCTGCGCGATCCTGGCCGCTGCTCCGGACCTGGATTTGATCCTGCCGGAGGCCCACCGCACGGGGACGCACAGTTTCGTCGCCGTCGCTCTCGTCACCATTGTCGCGATTGCCGTGACAGGGAAGGTCAGACGGTCTGGGGACAGGCCCGGGGACAGGCTCGGGGACAGGCCCCGGGTCTGTCCCCAGGGTCAGGCATCCTCGATCGTGGTGGCGCTGGTGCTGGCTTTTGCGTCGCACTTGCTGCTGGATTGGCTGGCCGTCGACCCGACACCGCCGCACGGCATTCAGTTGTTGTGGCCGTTTTCGAGCGACTGGTACATATCCGGGCTGGATATCTTTCGCGGCACCGCGCGGCGGAATCTTTTCACGGCGCGGACGACGTGGATCAACGCCACCGCGATCGCCCAGGAGTTGGCGATTCTCGGACCGATCGCCTGGGTGGCGTGGCGATTTCGCCGATAGGAACCGGATGGAGGGACAGACCCGGGGTCAGATCCGGGGTCAGATCCAGGGTCAGATCCAGGCCCAGATCCTTTCAGCCCCCAGCCCCCAGTACCAACCCCCTTTTAGTACTTGTAGAACCCCTGCCCTGATTTGCGGCCCAGATGACCGGCGTCGACCATGCGGCGCAGCAGCGGGCAGGGGCGGTATTTCGGATCGCCCAGGCCATCGTGCAGCACGTTGAGGATAGCGAGGCATACGTCGAGCCCGATGAAATCGGCGAGCGTCAACGGTCCCATCGGGTGATTCATGCCGCCTTTCATCACCGCGTCGATCGCTTCGGCTGTGCCGACGCCCTCCATGACGGCGAAGATCGCTTCGTTGATCATCGGCATCAGGATCCGGTTGGCGATGAAGCCGGGGTAGTCTGCGGCTTCAACCGGTGTCTTTCCGAGCTTGACGGCGAGGTCGCTGGCAATCTGCATCGATTCGGCCGAGGTTGCCTGGCCGCGAATCATTTCCACCAGCTTCATCAGCGGCACCGGATTCATGAAATGCATGCCCAGCACCTTGTCGGGTCGAGTGGTGGCGGCGCCGAGCAGGGTGATCGAGATCGACGAGGTATTCGACGACAGGATTGCGTCGGGTTTGGTCAGCGCGTCGAGTTGCGTGAACAGGACGCGCTTGGTTTCGGCGTGTTCGATGATCGCTTCGACGACGTAATCGACGTCCCCGAGCTGATCGATCATCGTCGTCGTGGTCAGCCGTCCGAGCGCCGCGTCGCGATCCGCGGACGAGAGGATCGCCTTGTCGACGAATTTCGAGAGGCTCTTTTCGATCGCGCCACGCGCCCGGTCGAGCATCGGCTGCGCAACGTCCACGAGCTTGACGGTGAAGCCCGACTGCACGAACACCTGGGCGATGCCGTTGCCCATGGTGCCGGCGCCGATTACACCTACCGCTTGAATAGTCATAGAGATTGGCAACGCCGAGCACGCCGGGCACGCAGAGTCACGTATTTCTCGGCGAAGCCTTGGCGTTCTCGGCGATGGAACGCCGTAGCACGCCGGGCACGCAGAGTCCGCGATCTTTGCGTTAGAGCGTTTCAACGTCGAAGCGATAGAGATCAAATCGCAAAGTTCGCAATGTTCGCGAAGTGCACGAGCTGGACGCCGATTACGCCGGCGAGGCAGAGTCAGGCGTTTTCTTGGCGTTCTCGGCGTTCTAGATCCGTTCTACCGCCAGCGCCACACCGTTGCCCCCACCGAGGCACAGCGTCGCGATTCCTCGTTTCAGGTTCCGGCGGTTGAGCGCGAACAGCAGCGTCGTCAGCACGCGCGAGCCGCTGGATCCGATCGCGTGCCCCAGCGCCACAGCGCCGCCGTTGACGTTCACCTTGCTCTGATCGATGCGCAACTCATTCAGAACCGCGACCGCCTGCACCGCGAATGCCTCGTTCAGCTCGAACAGATCCACGTCCGCAAGCCGCCACCCGGCTTTTTCGGCGACGCGTCGAACCGCTTCAACGGGCGTCATCAGCACCATCTTCGGGGCGAGACCGCTGGTCGCTTGCGCGACGATCCGCGCGAGGGGCTGCAGACCGAGTGAGTGCGCGCGTTCACGATCCATGACGACCAGCGCCGATGCGCCGTCGTTCACACCCGGCGCATTGCCGGCGGTGACCGTGCCATCTTTCCTGAACGCCGGCTTTAGCGCGCCCAGTCCGGCGACGGTCGTGTCGGCGCGGATCGGCTCGTCGCGGTCGATGATCGTGTCGCCTTTCTTCGAGGTGATCGTGATCGGCAGGATCTCGTCCTTGAACGCGCCGTCGGCGGTCGCGTGCGCCGCCCGTTGATGACTCTGCGCTGCGTATTCATCCTGCAACGCACGGTTGACGCGATAGCACTCGGCCACCACTTCGCCGGCATTCCCCATATGCCAGTTTTCGAAGCTGCACCACAGGCCGTCGTGGATCATCGAATCGATCACTTCGCTGTTGCCCATCCGCAGGCCGTCACGTACGCGCGGCAGCAGATACGGACAATTGCTCATCGATTCCATGCCGCCCGCCACCGCGACGTCGATGTCGCCGACGCGGATTGCCTGGTCGGCCAACATGACGGCTTTGAGTCCCGATCCGCAGACCTTATTAATGGTGAGCGCGGCGACATGCTCCGGCAGTCCGCCGTTGAGCGCTGCCTGCCGGGCCGGACTCTGGCCTTCGCCGGCCGACACGACGTTGCCCATGATGCATTCGTCAACGATCTCGGGATCGATGCCGGCGCGGCGTACCGCTTCCGCGACGACCAACGCGCCTAGCTGCGGCGCGGTGAAGCTTTTCAAGGCGCCGAGAAATTTTCCGGTCGGTGTCCGGACCGCACTGACGATGACTGATTCACGCACGACGCACCTCGATGCGCTCGACACTATCCGCGCCGAGAAAATCCTGCAGCCGCTGCAGGATGACCGGTGAAGAGCGCATGATTTCGCGCGACCACTGCGGGCTGCTGGTTTCGACGATCAGGACGCGCTGCTCCAGCCTGACATGCGTCGCGCGTTCAACCGCGGGGCCGACCGCCGCACGCCACGCAAAGCCCACCTTGCCGCTCGACAACGGCGCGTCGCGCAGCAGCGTCAGCAGGGCAGAGGGGATGACGTGGGAAAGAGCTTTCATTGGGCAGACTTCACACTTCAAACTTCAGACTTCGATTTCGATCTTATCATTCCACCGTGCGCTTGATTCTTGCCTCGGGTTCGCCGCGACGGGCCGAACTGTTGCGCGCCGCGGGTTTTGCGTTCGAGGTCGTCGTGCCGGATGTAGATGAAACGCGGCGCGATGGCGAACAGGCGGAGGAGTATGTGCGACGGGTCTCGCAGGACAAATCAAGCGTGGCGTTGCGCTGTCTGCGAACCGACGATGGTGACGCGAGCCAGACCGACGGCCGACGAAACGCAGAAGTGATCGTCGCAGCCGACACCGTCGTGGTGGTCGACGGCGACATCCTCGGGAAACCGCGCGACGACTCGGATGCGGCATCGATGCTGCGGCGCCTGTCCGGACGCTGGCACGAGGTGATGACCGGGGTGAGCGTGCGCGCTGGCTCGCGCGAAACCGGCAGCGTCGCGGTCACGCGCGTCCAATTTGCTGAGCTGACCGACACCGACATCGACTGGTACGTGACAAGCGGAGAAACTGTCGACAAGGCCGGAGCGTATGCGATTCAAGGACTTGGGTCGCGTTTCATTCCGCGCATCGAGGGATCGTACGCAAATGTCGTCGGCCTGCCGATCTCGCTGGTTCAGGAGTTGCTGAAGCGGTTCGAAAGGGGTTATTCTGATCAATGATCGAATCCCGGAAGTCCTTATGACACATGAAAATACTGCGGCAGGTAACGGCCCCCGGATCCTGAAGGTCGCACTCACGGTTGCGGTGCTGGCCTCGGCCTTCACCGCGCTCATGTGGACGACTCTGCGTGACGGTACCGAATACTTCAAGCACGTCGATGAAGTGATGGTCAATCCGCAGCAGTGGGAGGGCAAGAGTCTTCAACTGCACGGCTACGTGGTGCCCGGCTCGATCATGGTGAAGCCGAGCACGCTCGAGTACAAGTTCAAGGTTCAGAACAATCCTGCGCGCATCGGTGAAGCGGGACACGTGGTCGAGGCGTCTTATAAAGGCGTCGTGCCGGACACCTTCAAGGATGAGGCCGAGGTCGTGCTGCGTGGCAAGCTGACGCCGCAGGGATTCCACACCGATCCCAACGGCGTGGTCGCGAAGTGCCCGTCGAAGTACGAGGCGAAGGCCGCCGCCGGGCAGGCACTTAGGCCATGGCCGCACTTGGATCGTTTCTCTTACTCGCCAGCTTCGTCGTCGCCAGTTACGCCGCGGTCTCCTCGGTTGCCGGCGCGCGCCGCGGTTCGCGCGCGCTGATCGAAAGCGGTATCGGAGCGTTCTACCTGGTCACCGCGATGATGACCGCCGCATCCGCGGTCATCGTCAACGCTTTTCTCACCAACGACTATTCGATCAAGTACGTCGCGCACTATTCGGACAGCGTCCAGCCGCTGTTCTACAAGATCACCTCGGTACTGGGGTGGTCTCGACGGCTCGATCATGTTCTGGGTGTTTCTGCTCGCGATCTTCGGCAGCCTCGCGGTGTACGTCAATCGCGAGCGGCATCGTGAACTGATTCCGTACGTCGTCGCCACCATCTCGGTCGTGCAGATGTTTTTCCTGTTCATGATGGTGGCGCACAAGAACCCGTTCACTACGTTTCTGTCGAGCGCACCGGCTGAAGGTGAAGGCCTGAATCCGTTGCTGCAGAACTATTGGATGGCCATCCATCCGCCGTCGCTCTACATCGGCTTCGTCGGCATGACCATCCCGTTCGCCTTCGGCATCGCCGCGCTGATCACCGGGCACCTCGACGACTCGTGGCTGCGCGCGGTCCGCCGCTGGACGATGTTCTCGTGGCTGTTTCTGTCGTTCGGTCTGACGCTCGGGATGATCTGGGCGTACGAAGAGCTCGGGTGGGGCGGCTACTGGGCCTGGGATCCGGTCGAGAACGCCGGGCTGCTGCCGTGGTTCACGGCAACCGCTTTCCTCCATTCGGTGATGGTGCAGGAACGGCGCAGCATGCTGCGCGTGTGGAATGTCACGCTGGTGATCGTCACGTTCTTCCTGACGATCTTCGGGACGTTCATGACGCGTTCGGGCGTCGTGCAGTCCGTTCATGCGTTCGGCGACGATCCGATTCTGACCCGGATGTTCACGGTCTTCATGATCGTGATCCTGACGTTCAGCTTCGGCCTGGTGATTTACCGGCTGCCGCTGCTGAAGGCGCGCAACGAGCTCGATTCGTGGCTGTCGCGCGAGGCAGCGTTCCTGGTCAACAACTGGATCCTGCTGTTCTCCGCGATGCTGGTGCTGTTCGGCACGATGTTTCCGACGATCAGCGAAGCGCTGACCGGCAACCGCCTGACTGTTGCAGGACCGTTTTTCAACAAATGGCTGGTGCCGGTCGGGTTGGTGCTGCTCGGGCTGACCGGCATCGGTCCACTGCTGGCGTGGCGACGCTCGACCTTCAAGAACCTCGCCGAACAATTCGTGTTCCCGGCAATCGGGGCGGCGCGTATCGCTCGCGATCACGATCGCGCTGAAGATCCCGATCTGGTCGGCCGGGTTGTGCTTCGCGCTGTGCGGCATGGTGGTCGGGACTGTCATCCAGGAATTCTGGCGCGGCGCGTGGTGCGCCGGAAGAACACCGGCACCGATTCGTTTACCGCGATGGTCGGCCTGGTCGGCCGCAACAAGCGCCGCTATGGTGGCTACATCGTTCACGTCGGCATCGTCCTGATCTTCTTCGGCTTCGCGGGCAATGCGAAGAAGCTCGACGACCAGGTGCTGCTCAAACTTGGCCAGGAAACGAAGATCGGCCGCTACACGATTCGCAACGACGGCATCAAGGTCGCCGACGACGGCCAGAAGCAGATGACGACGGCGTACCTGTCGGTGTACGTCAACGGCGCGCGGATCGATGGCTTGTATCCGGCGCGCTGGGCCTACCGTCGCCACGAAAACGAGCCGACGACGGAAGTGGCGATACGCCGGACGCCTGCCGAAGACCTCTACGCCGTGCTCGGCGGCTTCGAACTCGCCGATCAAACGGCGATTCTCGAACTGCACGTCAATCCGCTGGTCAACTGGATCTGGTTCGGATTCGGCGTGATGGCACTTGGTACCGGCATCGCGCTGCTGCCGGAGCGGTCATTCGCGTTCGCGCTGGCGAAGCTGCCCGCGGAGGCCGCTGCCACATCAGCGGTCTTGCTGCTGGTGTTCATGCTGTTCGGCACGGCACCGCTGAGTGCGCAGCGTGGCATGGGCGGATCGGAAGACACGCGTTCGTCGTTCTACGCGCGCACGCCGTTCGAGAAGGAGATGCAGCACGAAATCGTCTGCACCTGCGGCGGCTGCGGCCATCAGAACCTTGCGGAGTGCCGGAAGGACGCGTGCGGCACCGCGCACGAAATGCGCGGCGAGCTGGCGGCGATGGTCGACAAGGGCATGAAGCACGACGAGATCATTCAGGCCTTCATCGCCAAGTACGGTTCGCAGGAAATGCTCGGTGCGCCGCTCGATCAGGGTTTCAACCGCCTGGCGTGGCTGGTGCCGTATCTCGTCGGCGGCGCCGGCATCGTGCTGGTCGGCGTAGCCGCCTCACGCTGGTCGCACCGCTCCGAGCCCGCCGACGCCGCCGCGCCGGCCGGCGATCCCGTGATGGAGCAGCGGCTCGACGATGAGCTCCGAGACCTCGATTAGACCCTGGCAGTTTTTCGTACTGGCGGCGCTCGGCTGCGCCACCGCTGCGACTTTCATGGCGCGCGGCCAGGGTGTCACCACGGTGATTCTGCTCTCGTTGCTGATGGCCGGTGCGGGGTTCGTCGGATTGATGGCGCTTCGCACGGTGCAGCCGCTGGTCACCGAGCACGACGACCGTACCGACCTGATCGGCCAGCGAACCCGCGCGGCGCTCGAACGCGACAAACTGCTGGCGTTACGCGCCATCAAGGAGCTCGAATTCGATCGGGCGATGGGGAGGTTGTCGGAGGACGACTTCAAAGAGATGTCGGGCCGGCTTCGAACGCGTGCCGCGCGATTGATCAGGCAACTGGACGCGGGCGCTGGTTACCGCGCAGCAGATCGAAAAGGATCTGGAGAAGAAACTAAGCGGATACACAAAGGACACAAAGGGTACAAAGGACACAAAGGCATCCCAGCAACTGGTTTGCAGCGCTTGCAATACTTCGAACGACTCCGACGCGAAATTCTGCAAGTCGTGCGGAGCGTCGGCTGTGAGGCGGGATGCCTTTGTGTCCTTTCTTTCGGGCTCGCCATCCTTGGTGTCCTTAGTGTGTCGCGGAGCGACGCTCAGTTCGCCATGCCCGACCCGAAGCAGATGTCGGGTATCCCTCGTCCGGTCACCGATCTTCCCGAGGGCAGCATCTCGGTCCGTTTGATTCGCGGCAGCCTGGCGAACAACATTGCCGGGCATCCGGTTGAATTGATCGTCGGGGGCGCGAAGCGGACGACGAAGACCGACGACAGCGGCCGCGCACAGTTCGACAGAGTGCCGCCGGGCGCCCTCGTCAAAGCGTCGGCCGACGTGGACGGCGAGCACCTCGAGTCGCAGGAATTCGCCGCCCCGGCGACAGGCGGGATCCGGCTGATGCTGGTCGCGACGGACAAGAATGCCGCGCCGGCGACGTCGCCGGAGGCGCCGGCGGTTTCCGGTCAGGTGGTCATCACCGATCAATCGCGGATCGTCATGGAACCGCGCGACGAAGTGGTCAACGTCTTTTATCTGCTCGACATCGAGAACACGGCGCGCGTGCCGGTGAATCCGCAGGTGGCGTTTGCGTTCGACCTGCCGGCCGATGCGCAGGGCGCGGGGGTGATGGAAGGGTCGACGCCGAACGCGAAAGTCGCCGGCAAGCGCGTCACAGTCGACGGACCATTTGCGCCGGGACATACGTTTCTCCAGGTCGGTGCGTCGATTCCGGTCGACGGCAGCGGCACCATCGCGATTTCGCAGGCCTTTCCCGCGCCGCTGCAGTCGCTCGCAGTGATCGCGCAGAAGGTCGGCGACGCGAAGCTGACGTCGGCGCAGCTGGCGAATCAGCGAGAGATGCCGGCTGATGGGCAAACCTTCATCGCGGCGACCGGCAGCGCATTGGCCGCGGGCCAGCCGTTGAACCTGACGCTGTCGGGATTGCCGCATCACAGCAGCACGCCGCGATTGGTCGCGCTGGTAATGGCCGGAGCAATTGTCCTCTTCGGAGCGTTGTTCGCTGGCAGTTCAAAAGCGCTTGACGCCAACCGCGCCGCGGAGCGCAAGCGGCTCCAGAGCCGGCGCGACAAACTTCTCAACGACCTGGCGCGGCTCGAACACGACCATCGCAACGGCAAAATCGACGGCCCTCGCTACAGCGAGCGGCGCGCCGAACTGATGGCCGCGCTCGAGCGGGTCTACGGCGCGCTCGACGATTCGGCCGGCCTCGAGTCGGCCGCTCCGGCGTGAGCGCGGCCTTCGACAGCGTTCACCTCGACGACGTATCGAGGCACTTCGGCCGCCGTCGCGCCGTGTCACACGTCACATTCAGCGCACGCTCCGGCGACATCGTCGGCCTGCTCGGTCCGAATGGAGCGGGAAAGTCGACGCTGATTTCGATGATCGCCACGCTGGCGAAGCCGACCAGCGGCGACATCCGATACGGCGATCGTCGCGCATCGGAATGGGGCCCGCCGCTGCGAACGCGGATCGGCTTGCTTGCGCACGAATTACACCTCTATCCCGAACTGTCGGCGCGTCAGAACCTGACGTTCTTCGCCAATCTTTACGGACTGAATGCCGCGGCGGCCGTCGACGCGGCGCTCGATCGCGCCGGCCTCACGGAACGCGCCGCCGATCCGGTGATGGATTTCTCACGCGGCATGCGGCAGCGCCTGGCGCTCGAGCGCGCGCTGCTGCACGACCCGAAGCTGGTCCTGCTGGACGAGCCGTTCACCGGGCTCGACGATGCGGCGGCCGGCATGGTTTCGCAGCGGCTGCGACGTCTCGCCGCCGATGGCTGCATCGTGCTTGATGGCGACGCACGATCTCGATCTCGCCGACGGCCTGGTGACGCGCGTCGCGCTGGTTCGCGGCGGCAAGCTGCTGTCCGATGAACGAGCCGATCCCGGCCTGCGCGCGCGCTATCGCGCGTTGGTGGATCGCAGCTGATCATGTTCGCCAAGGTCGCCCTGCTGGTGCTGCGCAAAGACGTGGTCGATCGAGGCGAAAAGCTTCGAGATGTTTTCGACCACCCTGTTTTTTGCTGTCTCCTGCGTACTGGTGTTCGCGTTCGCGCTGGTGCGCGACGGGACGATCGTTGCCGACGCTGCCGCCGGCATCCTCTGGATCGCCATTGCGTTCGCCGGAACGCTGGCGCTCGGCCGGACGTTCGAGCGGGAGCGCTACGCGGAGACGCTGCGCGCGCTGTTGCTCGCGCCGGCGCCACGGGCGGCGATCTACGTCGGCAAACTACTGGGAATCGTGCTACTGCTGGTGGTCGCCGAAGCGGTGCTGGTTCCGCTGGTGACGCTGCTGTTCAGCGCGCCCTTGTTCGCAAGGCCGCTGCTGTTGGCCGGGTTGCTGATTGCCGGAACGGTCGGGTTCGCCGCAGTCGGGACATTATTCGCCGCGATGCTGGTCCGTTCGCGCACCCGCGACGTGATGCTGCCGATCCTGTTGTATCCGATCACGGTTCCGGTAATCATTGCCGGCGTACGAGGGTACGGCGGCGTTGCTCGAAGCGTCGCCGGACGAACCAGTGGCGCGGATGTGGATCGCGTTGCTGGCGGCGTTCGACGTCGTGTTTATCACGCTCGCGCTCTGGACGTTTGAGCCGTTGATGACCGAGTGAGTGGAACGCGAAAGAGGAACGCCGAGGCCGCGAAGATCGCAGAGTGTGAATTTCACTGGGATTCTCGGCGGTCTTTGCGAACTCGGCGTTCATCGTGAATAGAGCGAGCCGTAGTCAACCATGCGAGCTGGTCTTTTAGGTGTTGAGTCGCTGAAATGAAGAAGTTACTTCATTCCGTTGTTAGCGGTGACCACGGCGATGTTCGCCTACGCTCCGATCATGATCGCGAATGCTCCGTTTGAAGCATCGATGGGGCTGGTCTCGAAGATCTTCTATTTCCACGTGCCGTCGTGGTTCGCGATGTTCACGGCGGTGTTCATCTGCGGCATTCAGAGCGCGAGATTTCTGTTCAGAGGCAAGCCGACCGCGGATCGTGTCGCGGTCTCGGCGGCCGAAGTGGCCGTGCTGTTCGGCCTGATGGGGCTGGTCACCGGCCCGCTGTGGGGCCGCAAGTCCTGGGGGATCTGGTGGCCGTGGGATGCGCGCGTGACGATCGCGCTGATCCTCGAGCTGACGTTCGTCGCCTACCTGCTGGTGCGAAAGTTCGGCGGGCCGGGTTCCGAGAAACTGGCGGCGGCGCTGGCGATTTTCGGAATGTTCAACGTGCCGTTTCTGTATATGTCCGTGAACATCTGGCGCACCATCCATCCGAAGACCAGCGTCGTCCCGGCGCTGCCGACGGGAATGCCCGGACCGTTCTGGTTCAGTGTCGCCGCCTACATGCTGCTGATGACGCTGTTGATTCAGCTGCGGCTGCAGCTGGAAGAGCGGCGCGCCGCGCTCGACGCGCTCTACCTCGAGGAAGAATAACCATCATGCTGAAGTCGTTGCTGTTCTCCGCGGCGCTGGCGCTGCAACCGCCGCCGCAGACCGAATTCGTCCCGCCAACACGCTGCCGCCATCCGAACAGCTTCCCTCGGCGCCGTTGCTGGTCGCCGCGTATACATTCGTGTGGCTGGCGGCGATGTTCTATCTGTGGACGATCTGGAAGCGCCTCGGTAAGGTGGACGCTGACATTCGCACGCTGCAGCAACGGCGAGGCTCCGCCGGAGGACGATGAGCGCCGGTCATTTCATCTTCATTCCCGGCGGTGATGCTGGTGGGAATCGTGATCGGCTGGATTCTCGGTGGCCGGGCCGCGCGAGATGCGTTTGCGGCTGAGCTGCGACGACGGGAAGAGCGGGCAAGCCGCGCGAAACCGACTTAACGACCCGGCAAGACTATCGTCCCACGGCCAGCCGCTGAGCCAGCACTTCAGGTAGTCCAGCGGCAACAATCTTGGCCTGCGTTTCCTCGACCGCGTACTTCAGGCGCAATAGCTCGACCCGTGGCGCACGGTTGCCGTTCGTGTCGACGATCGCGTACGCCGCGCGCGCGTCGCCGTCGCGCGGTTGACCGACCGATCCGGGATTCACCAGATATTTCGCGCCGCGTTTCAGGGCGAGCTGCGCTTCGCTCGCAGCGGCGGGACCAACGGTGTCGAACGCTTCGGCCGAGAGCTCGAACGTCACGGGATAGTGCGTGTGGCCAAACAGGCAAAGCGGACGCGTCGAGACTTTCAGCGCGCGCACCGCATCGAGCTCGTCGAAGATGTAAGCGTCTTCGTCGAACGGCGAGCCGTGGCAAATCTCAACCAGGTCGTCGACGATAGTCGGACCCTCGGGCAAGTCGGCGAGCCATTCGCGATTTTTGGGCGTCAGGATGTCGAGCGTCCACTTGGCGGCGCTGCGCGCGACTGCGTTGAAGCCTTCTGCTTGTTCGAGACCGCAGGCCACTTTATCGTGGTTGCCGCGGACCATCGAGAGCGGCTTCAGCGCGATAATCCGTTCGACGACCGTCATTCGGATCGGGACCGTAGCCAACCAGGTCGCCGAGCACCAGCGTTTCGTCGTAGCCGCGGGCCCGCGCGTCGACGATACACGCGTCGAGCGCCTCCAAGTTCGCATGGATATCTGTCAGGACGAGGTAGCGCATCAATAACTCGGGGTGCACCAGCGGGTGCTGAGTGCTGGGTGCTGAGTGCTGGGTGCTGGTGCGGGTGCTGGGTGCGCGGGTGCGGGGTGCTCGGTGCGGGTGCGGCGTGAGTGGGTGCGGCGTGCGTGGCCCGGCGTTGCGCAGTGCTTCGGCGTGGGCGTCGGACGAGTGCCGGCACCGGCACCGATGCATCGCGCACCCGGCACCCAGCCACCCAAGCACCCGACACCTCGGCACCCGGCACCAGCACCCAGCACCTAGCACCCAGCACCCGACACCCAGGGGTGCGCACCCAGCCCCCAGCACCCAGCACCCGACACCGCGCTTTACGCACTCAGCACCCTTATCCTTCCAGCCACTCAACAAGCTGTTCAACGAGCGCGCCGACGCTCGCCCCGCCTGCATCGAGCCTGACATGGGCCTGCTGGTACGCCGCGCGCCGTTGATGATACAGGCGTTCGAACCCGGAGCGATCGGCCGCCAGCGGACGGCGTCCGTCGGACGGGATTCGGGCAATCAGGCGGTCCAGCGGCACATCCAGCCAGATTGCGGCGCCATCGCTGTTAATCAGCGCTCGATTCTGCGGGTCGGCGTAAGTGCCCCCGCCGGTCGCGACCACCAGGTGACGCGCCGCGATTTGCTCCAGTAACACCGCCTGCTCCACTGAGCGGAAGTAGGACTCGCCGTGCCGCGCGAAGACTTCGGCTACCGTGAGCCGCTCGCGCGCCTCGATTGCCTCGTCGATGTCCACGGCTTGCCAGCCCAGGCGCGCCGCCAGCGCCCGCGCCATCGTGGTCTTGCCCGCGCCCATGAAACCGACCAGATACAGTTTGTCCGCCCTCACCGCACCAGCCGCTCGAGCGTTTCGAAAAACCCCGGATACGACACGCCCACCGCGTCGGCGCCATCGATCGTCGAAGGCCCTTCAGCGGCGAGCGCCGCAATCGCAAACGCCATCGCCATCCGATGATCGCCCTTGGCATCCGCGACGCCGCCCGCCGGTCGCGTCGATCGGCCGGCGACAACGAAACCGTCGGGACGCTCGTCGGCGTCAATCCCAAGCGCGCGGAATCCGGCGACCAGGACCGCGATCCGATCGCTTTCTTTCACGCGCAGCTCGGATGCGCCGCTCACCGCGACCTCGCCGCCGTGCGCGGCAAGGGCAGCGATCGCCGGAAGTTCGTCGATCAGACCGGGGACTTCGTCCGGCGCAATCACCAGCACGCCGGTGCGTTCGTGCTCGACGATGACCGAGCCGATCGGCTCGTTGCCACCGGTCTCGCTCGGCGTCACCGTCACGCGGGCGCCGAAACGGCGCAGCACTTCCAGCAACGCGGTGCGACTGGGGTTCAACCCGACGTTTGTGACCTCGATGCGGGAACCGGGGAAGGCCGCCGCTGCGACGAACCAGAAAGCTGCCGACGAGAGATCGCCCGGCACGATAAGCGACTGTCCGACCAGGCGCTGGCCCGGCTGCACAGACACGACCAGACCGCTCACGTCGGCGCGACCACCGAAAGCCGCCAGTGCCCGTTCGGTGTGATCGCGTGTCGCGACTGGCTCGGTCACGCTGGTCACCCCGTCAGCCAGCAGCCCTGCGAGAAGCACTGCGCTCTTCACTTGCGCGCTCGGTACTTCGGGCCGAAATGCAATGCCGTGCAGTTTTCCGCCGCGCACCGTCAGCGGTGGGCGGCCATCGACCGATTCAATCTGCGCCCCCATCTGTTCGAGCGGGCCAATCACCCGGCGCATTGGCCGCCGCGATCAGCGATGCGTCCCCGGTCATTTGCGCGGTCAGCGGATGGCCAGCCAGAATGCCCGCCATGAGCCGCATCGTGGTGCCGGAGTTTCCGCAATCCAGGGTGTGCGCAGGCGAACGCAGCCGCCCTAACCCTCGTCCCATTACAGTGATGGCGCTGGTAGCGCGGTCGCCGGTTGCAGAAATGTCAGCGCCGAGTAACTGCAGGCAGTTCAGCGTGGACCGGCAGTCCGCGCCTGGTGCATAGTTGGCCAGTGTAGATGGTCCGTCCGCGAGGGCCGCGAGCATGGCGTAGCGGTGCGAGATCGACTTGTCGCCGGGAACGCGCAGCCGGCCACCCAGCCGACGGGCCGGTGTAATGGTGGCGGCGTGAGACGACGACATATCCGATGCATCTTATGATAAAAGGAGCGGCGTGACGGCCAACGGTCACCACATCGTCCGACTCGAGTTCACGAGCGCGTTCGAAATGCTCGACTTCGTCCAAGTCGTCAGCGATCACATCTGCAACAGCATCGGCATGGACGAGGACGCAGCGCATTGGATGAGCGTGGCGATTCGCGAGTCGGTGATCAACGCCATCAAACATGGCAACCGCAACGACAGTAGCAAGCGTGTGTTCGTCGAATTCGAAACGACGCAGCCCGACAACATCCCCGAGCTGTCAATCAAGGTGCGCGACCAGGGTGAAGGGTTCGAGCCCGAGGAAGTGGCCGATCCGCTGGCGCCCGAAAATCTGCTGAAGTCGAGCGGCCGCGGCATTTTCCTGATTCGCAACTTCATGGATGCGGTCCGTCTGGAGCGCGCGCCGCAAGGCGGCATGCAGATTCAGATGATCAAGCGCGTCCAGCCGAGTGGCGTCTAATCCGCTGTTTCTCACCACGGCCATCGAGGCCGTCGTCCGCGCCGGCGATTTGCAGATGGCGCGGTTCGGACACGACATCCAGATCGACAAGAAGGGCGCGATCGACCTGGTCACCGAGGTCGACGTCGAAGTCGAACGCATGTTCCGCGATTTGATTGCGGAACGATTCCCCGATCATCAAATCCTCGCCGAGGAATTCGGCGGCGCGAAGACCGTGCCGGACGGACCGTGCTGGGTGTTCGATCCAATCGACGGCACGTCGAACTACGCGCATGGCCTGCCGATTTTCTGTTCGTCGCTGGCGCTCGAGATCGATGGCGTGCCGGAACTGGCCGCGGTCTACGATCCGAACCGCGAGGAGCTGTTCACCGCCGAGCGCGGCGGTGGCGCGTTCCTGAACGGCAGACCGCTGCGCGTGTCGCGCGCCGCGCAAATGGTTGAAGCGATGCTGGTCACCGGCTTTCCCTACGACGTGCATGCCCGGGTCGATGAAATCGTCGGACTGTTCGCCGCGTTCGTCGGACAGGCGCGTGCCGTGCGACGTCTCGGTTCGGCCGCGATCGATCTGTGCTGGGTTGCGGCCGGACGGATGGATGGATTCTGGGAAAGCGATCTCAAGCCCTGGGACATTGCCGGCGGCGCGCTGATCGTCGAAGAGGCCGGCGGGTGGGTGACGCGGATGGACGGGTCGGCGTTCGCGTCGCGCGCCGGCGACGTGCTGGCCTCGAACGGTCATCTTCACCAGGCGATGCTGCAGGTGATCCAGGAATTTCGAGGACGCGCTGACACCGGTTCTGGACAATAACGCGCGAACCTGGCGGTTTTTGGCCTGATTTGCGAGGTTTTGTTGGCACTCCTCCTGCTTTCGACCGGTCAAAGGAGTTTCGTCCTATGCGCCGACTGCTGACGATTTCCGCAGTTGCCCTGATCCTCGGTTTCACCGTCGTTCCGACCGCCTCGGCCCAACAGACTGTCAGCGTCTACCTCGGCGGCTTCCTGCCGCAAGGTCTCGATTCGCGCGGCAGCGACGACGTGTTGTTTCAGAACAATGCCTTCTTGACGACCCTGAATCGTCAACGCGGCATCGACATGAACGAATTCAACGGCTTCACCTTCGGTGGCGAGTACCTCATTGGCTTTGGCAACAATCTCGAAGCCGGTCTCGGCATCGGCTTCTATCAAAAGACGCGCGCCGGTGGTGTACACCGATTCGGTGAATGCGAACGGCCAGGAGATCTTTCAGGACCTGAAGCTGCGCGTCATCCCGTTCAACGCCACCGTGCGTTTTCTGCCGCTCGGTCAGCGCAGCGCGGTGCAGCCGTATATCGGCGCCGGCGTCGGTGTTTTCAGCTGGCGCTACAGCGAGACCGGCGAGTTCATCGACTCGCGTAATAACATTTTCGTCGATAACTTCGTCGGCAGCGGCTCGGTCGCCGGACCGGTCATCCTCGGCGGCGTGCGGTTCCCGATGGGACCGTTCGCGGCGGGAGGCGAAGTTCGGTGGCAGGATGCGAAGGCCGATCTTCCCAACGACGAGGGCTTTGCCGGTCCGAAGATCAATCTCGGTGGGTTCAACTACCTGTTCACGATGAATTTCCGATTCTGAACCGGAAAAAACCGCGAGACGCCGCGTCGGCGCTCTGCGGTTTCTTCTTTTGTCAGCGTCGTACCTAACGGGTGCGCCGGTAGAGGGCGAGGCCGGCGCCCTCGCAAACCCGCTCGTATCCTTCCAGGAATTTCGGCCGCTCTCTCGCGATCCGCGCCAGCATATCGCCGCCTTCGGCCTTCTCCTCGATCAGCATCCAGTCGGCGTATAACCACGGCTCGTCGAGTGCGGCGAGCCAGATGTCGCCGTTGCCCTCGTGAAGGAAGTCGCGGATCTGAAATCCCTCGGTCGACGCCTCCTGCATGTAGTGGCCGAGCGAGCCCATGCTGGCCATGATCTTCTCGCCGGGTTTCCACTCGCGCAGGCAGGCGGTAACTTGCGCGCGGATCGGCAGGTTCGGCGCATCCCATTGCGCCTCGACGACCATCGGGGCTTTCGCGTCCAGCGGCCGCAGCGTCGCAGCCGCAAGCGCGAGGATTGCGATCGCCCCCGGAATCCGCAGGCGGCGGATGACGCCGGCGGCCAATCCACAGCCGACCGCTTCGACTGCGAGCAGCGGGATCATGTAGCGGATGCGGAACGGATGGCCGCGGTGAAATGCCGCGAGTGGAATCGCTGCCGTTGCGCCCAACGCGAGCGTGACCACCGCCGTGCGGCGCGACGGATTCAGCAGCGCGACGATCGCCACCGCGGTCAAGCCGACGGCCGCGGCCCAGACCAGCGGCTCGCTGCTTAACATCTTCGTGCCCCAGGCAACTTCTTTGGTCGCCATCCACCAGTCGCCCAGTGCCTTGTTTTCGGGGACGAAGAAGTCTCCCGTGACGAACCACTCGCCGACGACAACGCGGCTGAAGATCGAAAAGCCGAGGATCGCCGTGAGAGGGTAGAGCGCGACGCGAATCAAGTTCCGGCGTGACTGCCTCCTCGTGTCGGTGGTCGCCGCAAGGACCAACCCGACAACCGTCACCGGCCACGCCTCGTAGCGGGTCAGGCAAGCCAGCGCGCAGAGAGTTCCACAGAGGCGGATGCCACCGCGGCTGGCCGGGTCGAGTAGCTCGCGTGAGTGTGAGGCGTCGGTCAGATAGGCCATCACCGTCGCCATTGAAAGGCACGCCAGTGCCATCAACAGCGGTTCGGTCATTGGCGTCGATTGCAAATAGAGCACGTTCGGATTCAGCGCGAATACTGCCGCGCCGGCAAGTGCTGCGCCCACGGACTCGGTGATCGCCAGAACGATCCACGCGATCGAGCCGGTCGCGATCGCGAACGACACAATCGAGATGGCGACGCCGGACGCGCCGGTGCGATACAAGAAATCGTTCTGAATCGGGATCGCATTCAGCAGATGCGGCAGCGGCAGCCAGACGGCTCCGATCTGCTGCCATCCCGGCGTGATGCTGTCGAAGATCCGCCGCGCGACGATGAGATGGCCGCGCGCATCGTAGTGGGTCAGCGTGAGACCGAGCTCGTGGTAGTGCAGCGCCGCGAAGGTGCCGAAGATCGCCGCCGCGAGCGCCGTCACCGCGAAAATGCGGCGCTGCGCGAACGGTATAATCACCTGTTTATTCTATGGGTACGATTTGTCGACCGCGTCCGCGCACTCGCGCTCGCGTGGGGTGCGCCCGGCCTGTTCCTCGTGGCGTTCCTCGATTCGTCGATCCTGCCGCTGCCCGGCATCACCGACATCCTGTTGATCGTCATGGTGACGCGCCACCGCGAGGCGATGCTGCTCTACGTTGCCACCACGATTCTCGGATCCGTCGCCGGCTGCTTGATGATGCACGCGATCGGCAAGAAGGGCGGGGAAGCGCTGGTTCGCAAACGGTTCGCCGGGGCGCGGATCGAGAAGACGATGGCGTCGCTGCAACGCCACGGCGTCATGGCGGTGCTGATTCCGTGTTTGCTGCCGCCGCCGGCGCCCTTTAAGGTCTTCCTGCTCCTGGCGGGGGCCGTCGGCATCAGCGCCGCGCGGTTTGCCGCGGCCATCGCCCTCGGCCGAGGTGTGCGTTACTTCGCGCTCGGGCTCCTCGCGGTCCGCTACGGCGAACAGGCCGGCGCTTACGTCGCCGAGCACGGCATGGCCGTCTCGCTGCTCCTCGCCGGCATCGTCAGTGCCGGTTTCGCCGCTTATTTGGTGCTCAGCAAAGCGAAGGCTGTGAAAAGCCGATAAAATCGGTGAACCGGTGTCGAGTTCGCCAACCTCTACGATCGAGCTCAGCGTCGTCATCCCGATTCGCGACGAGGCCGCGTCGTTGCCGGAGCTTCATCGCGAGTTCACCGAGCGGCTGACCGCCTGGGGGCGTTCGTACGAGCTGATCCTGGTGGACGACGGGAGCACGGACGGCAGCTTCGACGTGATGGCGCGGATTCAGGCGACCGACCCGCGCGTCCGGGTGTTGCGGCTGCGGCGGAACTTCGGCCAGACCGCGGCGTTTGCGGCCGGATTCGATTACGCACGTGGCCGCCTGGTCGCGACCTCCGACGGCGACCTGCAAAACGATCCGCGGCGACCTTCCGGCGATGGTCGAAATGCTCGACCGCGGACACGACATCGTCTGTGGCTGGCGGAAGGATCGCAAGGACGCCTTTTTCTCGCGGCGGCTGCCATCGATGATGGCCAACAGCCTGATTTCGACCGTGACCGGCGTTCACCTGCACGATTACGGCTGCTCGCTGAAGGTCTTTCGCGCCGAGATTGTGAAGGGCATGCGCCTCTACGGCGAGATGCATCGGTTCCTCCCGGCGATTGCCAGCGAGCAGACCAGCGACATCGTCGAAATCCAGGTGAATCACCGGCCCCGTAAGTACGGCAGCTCGAAGTACGGGATCGGCCGGACTACTCGCGTGATGCTCGATTTGCTGACGGTGAAGTTTTTACTCAGTTTCTCGACCAGACCACTGCAGTTTTTCGGGCTGATCGGGGCGGCGATCGGGTTGACCGGGTTTGCGATCAGCGCCTGGCTGGCCTACGAGCGGTTGATCGGCGAGACGTCGCTGTCGAACCGGCCGCTGCTGCTGCTCGGGATCCTGATGATCGTCAGCGGCGTGCAGCTGGTGACGATCGGCCTGGTGGCGGAAATTCAGGCTCGGACCTATCACGAATCGCAGAACAAGCCGATTTACCGGATCCGCGAGGTTCGGCAGTCGGCTGAGAACCTCCGCGATCGGGACATCGTCCAGCGGTGACCCGAGCGGTGCGTTCTCGCCAGGACCCCGTCCATATTTCAAAGATTTTTTTCGACCAGACCTGTTGCCGACGGCGTCTTTGCCCGAGAGCAAGTACGTAAGGAATCGGCAAACAGCTGTTGACGAGCCGATCCTAAAACCGTATTCTTGACTTCCTCCCAACCGCGTACAGGTCTCCCAGCCGTTGTCGCGGTACAGGACTATTTTTTCGGCAAGGCTCGTTTTTCAACACATTTGCGGTAGGAGCCCATGAAGAAGTGTCTGAGTTTCTGGAGCGCTTGCGCTCTCCTCGTAGTCACGGCTGCATGCACCAAGAGCAGTCCCGCACGGCCTTCTGAAACGGGTGCCGCACCCGCTGGCGAAGCCGTCACGTCGGCCACCGTTAATGGCATCACGCTGACCACGCCAACACTCGTGACGCCGACCGCCGGACAGCGACTCCGCTTTGCGGAGCAGCCGCTGACCCTGACGATCAAGAACGCGGTCAGCAGCGGCGGCAGCGCGCTGACCTACACGATCCAGGTGGCCGGCGACGCCAACTTCACGCAAATCGCTTACGCGAAGGATGGCGTGGCGGAAGGAACTGGTGGTCAAACGAGCCTGAAGATCGACAAACTGGCTGGGAACAAGGACTACTTCTGGCGCGCCCGCGCGAACTCTGGCGGCGCGGCCGGTCCGTATACGGCCGGGCGCACGTTCAACGTCGGGCCCGAGGTGGTCCTGCAGGCGCCCACTCTCGTGACCCCCAGCAACGGCGCGAACCTGAGCTCGAACGGCCTGCTGGTCGTCAACAACGTCGATCGCACCGGCCCGGTTGGTCCGATCTCCTATAAGTTCGACGTCTCCGATTCGACGTCGTTTGGCAGCCTCGCGTTCACCAGAACCGTTTCTGAAGGCGGCGGTCAGACGTCGGTGACGATGGATACGAAGCTGACGAGTCAGGCCACCTACTACTGGCGCGTGACGGCGAGCGATCCGACGAACCAGGTAACCGGCCCGACGTCCAGCATGCAGTCGTTCAGGTACGTGCCGTTCAGCATGTCCGACGCAGGCATCGTCAATTCGCCGGCGGATCTTGCGTCCTGGCCCGAGACCGCCAAGATCACGTCAATCAATTTCACCCCGGGTGCGTTCGAAGTGGAATTTGACAGACGCGACGGTCCCGACCGTTGGCCCGATGTCGTCCCGGCCGGATGGGATGGCGCGCTGCAGTACACGCTCGGCATGTGCGCGCAGACCAATGGCTCGTGGTACTGCTCTGGGGTCGTGCAGTTCTGGTACGGGCGAACGCTCCACGACTCGGCGCCGCCGTCGGCCGTCGGTTACGAGTGGTTCTACGATCCGGTTCGTTGGGGCCCACTGTTCCTGCATCAGCCGAACGAAGGCGACTTGGTAGGACTCTTCGTCGCATCTGGAAACCTGCGCGACGGACAGAACTTCACGCGCGCCAGCTGTCCGCGCATCTGCGAGCGGTCGAACGTCGCGCTCGTCCCGTGGACCAACGGCTTCGCCAGCTACGCCTTTTCGTCGGCGGTGCGGGCCATCGCGACCGCCAGGCGTTAATTCCGATCACACACGACGGGGCTCGAACGGCCGTTCGAGCCCCGCTCGTGCCCTCACGGAGACTTCTCGAATGACGATTGTGCAGAAACACGGGGCCGTGGCCGTCGCGGTGACGTTGATCCTGTGCGCTGGCGCTGCTACAGCGTCGGCACAGGCCACCCCGGCGCAATCCACACCGGCATCGCCGGGATACGTGGAGCTGGTTGCGAATTCGACGTTCGGGAACGTGACGAGCCAGGCATACGGCGGCGAGATTGGCTACCGGGTGTGGAACGAGGCGCAGTTGTACGTAGAGGGGGGCGTGGTGCGCAACGCCGCGACGTCGTCTTTGGACTCCGCGGCGCAAACCATTGCCACAGCGCTGGGACAGCTGCAGCCGAGCGCGGTCAGCTACTCGGTGAAGCAGCCGGTCAGCTACGTCAGTGCGGGCATCCGGTTTCCACTCTCGACGCAGGCGAAATTGATTCCTTACGTCATCGCCGGCTTTGGGCTGGCGAAAGTCAAGAAAGACGTTGCCTTCCAGGTTGCGAGTTCCGAGCCGATAACCCAGTATGTGACCCTCGGCGAAGACTTGACCGGATCGCAGAACAGTCCGTTGCTCAACATCGGCGCAGGGGTCGCGTGGCCGGTCTGGCAACGCATGGTTATCGACTTCCAGTTTCGCGTGATGCGGGTGTTTGCAGAAGACGAGGGAATGAACATCGGCAGGGGCGGGGTTGGAATTGGGTTCCGATTCTGAAATTAGGAATTGAGAATTAGGAATGGGAATTAGGAATTCAGGAATTGATATCGATGATGAAGCGGTTTTCGGTCTTCTGCGGCGCGATTGCGATTGCTACGGCCGCGTGCAGTTCGGGCTCGTCGCCATCGCAGCCTTCGAGTTCGACAACCGTGAGCGATGCGTCGGCGACGGCGTCGGTGACGACGCCGCGTCCGCTGACGCCGGCGGCCGGCGCGTTGGTGCGCAACAGCGACCAGCCGGTCACGCTCGTCGTGGCCAATGCGGTCGTGACCTCGGGCTCGGCCACCTATACGTTCGAAGTGGCGACCGACGCGGGGTTTGCGTCGAAGGTCTACACCAAGAGCGGCGTCGCGCAGACCTCGAGCCAGACATCGTTGGCGATCGACCGGCTGAACGCCGGTGCCGACTATTACTGGCGCGCACGCGCGGAGAGCAACGGTACCGCAGGGCCGTTCAGCGCCGGACGCAAACTGACAATTGGCCCGGCCGTGCAGATTGATCCGCCGACCTTGTTGACGCCGGCTAATGGTGCGACTACCCAGGGTTGGCCCGGCTTCACCGTTCGCAACTCGACCCGCTCGGGTCCGGCCGGCAGCGTGGTGTATCGCTTCGAGGTGTCGACGACGAACACCTTTGCGAACATTTTGCTGACAGCGACGGTCGCCGAAACAAACACCAACACGACCTATGTGCCGCCATCGACGACGGCCGCTCCGCCGCAGAATGCCTTGTTCTGGCGGGTGACAGCGGTTGACCAGACGAACAACGTCGCGAGCCCGGTCAGCGCCTTCAGTGGGTTTACCTTTGCGGCGCAGACGCAGCAGGCGCAGTTGGCGGCGCAACAGGGACTGGCGCTCTGGCCGAACGCACAACCGACCGGAACGACCGGCAACGCGCGGATGGGCCCGAACTGGCAGTTGCAGACGCTCCGGTCGTTCGATGGCGTGACCTTTGTCAGCCCGCCGATTGAAGCGCTGCGGCTCTTCGATCTGCTCGATCGCGGCTACGACCCGAACTCGGCGATCGCATTCATGCAGCAGAACGGCTATCCATCAACCGCTGCCTGGTATCCGTCGGTTGCGGCGATTGGTTTGCCGTTTCAGGACATGGCGTACATCAGCGGCGCATGGGAGCTGGTGACGCGCGTCGGCGCGTAATTCCAAGGCTCGCACACCATGGACACCAGGGAGGTGTGATCAAACCGGTTGCGCGGCTTGCGGTCGTATGCGCGGCGCTTGCCGCCGCATGCTGGCTGCTACCGGCAACTGTCGTGGTCGCCAGCTGGCCGTCTGCCGGGCCGGTGCGCGTCGCGTTCCTGCCCACTCTCCAAACCCTATGGATCGCTCTGGCCATCAGCACGCTTCTGGTGGCCATTCTCGCCTATGCCTGGCGCGCGGCCGGACGCAGCCTCGACGATTTGGCGCGCGCGACTGCGCCGCTGTCGCTGCTGCTGCTCTGGACCGTTCCGTTTCTCCCGAAGCTCGCTGATCTGGCGCCAACGTTACTGGTCCTCGCCGGACCGGTGCGCTGGGTGGTTGCCGTGGCCGCATTCGGCGGCGTCGCTGCCGCGATGTTGCAATCAGAAGGCTTCGACTTTCGGGTGGCCGGGATCAACCGGCGAGCGCTGTTCGCGGTGGCCTTCATCGTTTACGCGGCGATGGGGATCCGATTTGCGCGGCAGGTCGGCTTCGGCGGCGACGAGCCGCACTATCTCGTCATCGCGCACAGTCTCCTCGCGGATCGCGATCTCGACATTGCGAACAATCACGAGCAGGAGGACTACGCGTCCTTTTATCCGTCCACGCTGCAACCCGACTTCCTCAAGCGCGGAAAGCACGGAGAGATCTACTCGATCCATGCGCCCGGCCTGCCGGCGATGCTCGTGCCGGCCTATGCGCTCGGCGGCGCGACTGGCGCGGTGATGTTCGTCGCGCTGCTCGCGGCCTTTGCATCGCTCGCGATCGTCGACCTTGCCTCGCGGCTGGTTTCGCCGGCCGCAGCGCTGGTAACCTGGGCCGCGGTCAGCTTTTCAGTCCCGTTCGTTCCCCACGCCTGGCTGATATATCCAGAGATTGTCGCGGCATTGATTGTCGCGCGCGCGGTCTTTCGTCTCTGGGAACCGCCAGAATCAAGCGGCGGCGCAGCCCTGAACGGATTCACGCTGGCGATCCTGCCGTGGCTGCATACGAAATTCATCATCCTGACGGCGGCGCTCGCGATCTTCGAGGCATTACGGCTGTGGCCGAAGATCAGGCACATCGTCGCGCTCGCCGTGCCGATTGGTGCGTCGATTCTGTTGTGGTTGTTCTCGTTCTACTGGATGTACGGCGTGTTCGATCCGCAGATTCCGTACGGCGGGTCCGCGCAGATGGCTGTCGCCGCCAACATTCCGCGCGGCGTACTCGGATTGCTATTCGACCAGAAATTTGGCTTGCTCGTCTTCAGCCCGCTTTACGTTTTAGCGGTTCCGGGAATCGTCTTGCTGCTGCGCCGGCGCGAGCACCGGTTGCCGGCGGTTGGCGCGATCACGACTGCGGTCCTGTTTGTCGCCGCCACGACGCGGTTTTACATGTGGTGGGGCGGTTCGAGCGCGCCGGCCCGATTCCTCGTGCCGGTCGTGCCGTTATTGGCGCCGTTCGTCGCCTATGCAATCGCCGGACTGACCAATCGTGTCGGTCGCGTCCTGGTGGTCTCCACCGTACTTCTCACTATCGGGATCGCGTTTATCGCGGCGGTATCAACGGATGAAAGGCTGCTCTACAGCGATCCGCACGGGTTCGGCTCGTTCGTGCGGGCGCTGCAGGGTCCTGCGCCACTCGAACTGATCCTGCCGACGTTCACCGAAGAGAACCTCCGGACGCCGATCATGGCCTTGCTGCGCTGGCTAGCCGCCGTGGTCATCGCAGCAGGCGTCGTGATGATCCTGGCGCGCCTTCACGCGATCAAGTCGGCGTTCTGGATAGCGATTACTGCTCTTTGCCTGATCACCGTGACCGGCGGTCTCCTGGCAGCACGGCCTACGATCGCCTATCGCGCGGCGACCGCAATGCGTGGCCAGCTCGCGTTGCTCCATGCCTACGATCCGTCGCGGCTCCGCGCAGTCAACGCAAGCCAGGGGACGAGGTTGACCGATGACGCACTTCGGCAGGCCGCCCGGGTGGAACTCCGATCAACGACTGACACGACGTCGCCGTCGCAGGCCATCGATTTACCACAGGGTTCGTACGAAGCCCGCGTCTGGTTCGACGGCGATTCGACGCGCAGCGGCGACCTCGACATCGTGACGCCGGCTGGCGCCGTCATCGCGCGGCAGGGCGGCCCGCAAGTGAATCCGACGACGCTGCCGTTCGAGATGCCGGTGACAGCGGCTATTGAGGTCCGGCTTTCAGACCCGGCGTCGCAGTCCGCAGTACAGCGCGTCGAGATAACCGCCGCGTCGCTGGTGGGGCGGTCGTCGCGCAGCGTGGAGGGTACCGTCGCGGTCGAATCGCTCGGCGAGGACAGCGTTCGCGGTTACCTCGCCTACGCGGATGACGCCGCGTATCCAGAGCACGGCGTGTTCTGGACCCGCGGTACTGACCGATCGACAGTCGTCGTCGTGAAAGATCCGAGGTGCGCAGCTGCGACTGGTGTTACACGTCGGTCCGTCAGGGGGAGCGTCGACCTCGGCGTCGATCGGAAACGGCTCAGCTTTGAACTGAGACCCAATGAAACCCGCGACGTGCCGATTGATCTCGCGCCAGGTACCGCCCGAACTGTTCTCTCCATTCGCACGGACCGGGCATTCGTGCCGGCATCAATTGAGAAGGGCAGTACCGACCGGCGCAGCCTGGGATGCCAGGTACGTCCCATGCTATTCTAGGCCCCTCCCAATCCGACCCGGAGCAGTTGGTCCCAGGCGCCCAGGCCTAGGTCTCTAAACTTCCGGTACGTTCGCTCCGATACGAAATCTTGTGCAGCAGCGTGCGCCTATGAAGAACCGAATTGTGTACTGGGTTGGCGTTGGGGTGGCGTTATGCGCCACCGTTGCATGCGAAACCGTCAAGAGCTCGAATCCGCTGACGCCGACCGTCGCCGGGCCGATTCCTGGCGTGGATATTTCGGCGCCGAGGCTGCTCGAGCCGCAGAGCGGAACAAAGATCGCGATCGAGAAGCAGCCGATCACGCTGCTGATTGAGAATTCATCTTCGACGGGCGTCCGCCCCTTGAACTACACGTTCGAAATTGCCACGGACGCGGCGTTTGCCAACAGAGTGTTCTCGCGCGACGTGGTGACGCCGGGCGAAAACGGCCGGACCAGTTTGAAACTGCCCGATGCCCTGGCCAGCGGCGGCAATTCGCGAAGTTACTACTGGCGGGCGCGCGCACAAGACGGCGCGAACACCGGATCGTTTGCGGCGTCATCATTCGACGTGTTCACGCCGATTGTCATTGGCGAACCGGTTCCGACCGCGCCGGTTCCGAACGCGATGGTCACCACCCTGCGTCCGCCGCTCACCGCGAACAACGCACCGCGTTCGGGCCCGGTTGGTTCAGTTTCTTACCTGATCGAAGTGGCGACGGACAGCGGGTTCGGCAACAAGATCGCGGCGTGGACCTCCGGCGAGGCGGGCGGTGCGTATACGATCTTCAACCTGCCGCGCGATCTGGCTTACAACACGGTCTACTACTGGCACGTGCGCGCATCCGATCCGACGACGACCGGTCCATGGTCGACGCCCCGGGCGTTTCAAACCCTCCCGGAACCCGCGCCCGAACCGGCACCAATCCCTGTTCCGTCGGGTCCGACCGGCCCGGTGGCGAATGATGCATTCAGCCTGGCCGGCGCCAGCGTCTACGCCTCTCCCGCAGGCGTAGCGAGCTGGCCCGCGACGGCGACGATCAGCTCGATTTCGTTCCGCAGCGACGGTGTCGCCGTCGAGTTCTCGAAGAAAAACGGAGCTGGACGCTGGCCGGATGTGACGCCGCCGGGATGGGACGGACCGATTCAATACACACTGTGGATTGCCATGAACATCGGCGGCCGGTGGCATACCTGCGGCACTATCGAGTATTGGAACGGGCTCGCTGCGTCGGGGGGCGATGTGACGCGCAACAATCAGATCGCTGCGAACTGGACTTACCAGTGCGGCCCGATGGCGCGCCAGCCAGCGCCGGGCGAGCAGGTCGGGTTCTTTGTCACGGCTGGCGATCAGCGACTCAAAGATGTAGCGGCGACGCACGAGCGTTCGAACACGATCATCGTGCCATTCCCATCGTCAGCGGGTCAGACCTTTACGTTTTAATTGAACGCACGATCCACACGCTCAGGTTTCACGATTCTCCTGCTGTTCGGCGCCACGATTGGCGCCGACAGCTGCTCCAGCCCCGCCAAGCCGACACCGGTCGATCCGTATCCGGACGGTCCGAAAATCACCTGTCCGGCGCCACCGTCAACCGTGACGGCGCCGACCAGCGCGGGTGCGTCGGTGCAGTACGGAACTGCCACGGCCATCGGCGGTGCTCCGCCAATCAACACAACCTGCACGCCGGCGAGCGGCGCGAATTTCATCGTCGGCACGACGCTGGTCACCTGCGTGGCGACCGATTCGCGGCAACGAACCGATCAGTGCACGTTCAACGTCGTGGTCCAACCACCAGCACGACTGACCTCTACGGCGTTCGTCGGGTTCGGTGACAGCATCACCGCGGGTGAAGATGGCCGGGCGGCGTTGCTCGCACCGGCTGCTGCCGCTCGGCCGCGATTGCTCCTTCCGACGTCACAAACCTATCCGGGCGTCCTCGAACAACTGCTGCGCGGACGCTACACGACGCAGACCCCGACGGTCGCGAATTCGGGGCTGCCAGGGGAGAAGGCGGGAGCGGCGGCGACGCTTACGCGGTTTTCCAACTTGTTATCATTGGGCAATTTCCAGGTCGTGCTGATCATGGAAGGCAGTAACGATATCGTCGACCGCGACGCCGGCGAGATCCCGGCGGCGATTCAGGGCCTGCGAAACATGGTTCAGATGGCCAAGGGCCGCAACGTCAAGCCGCTCCTGGCGACGATTCCGCCGATGGTTCCAAATACGCAGCGCGGGTTGGCCTGGAACCTGGTCCCGCCGCTCAACGGCAACATCCGGACCCTGGCGTCATCGGAAAACGTGCCGCTGGTCGACGTCGAGGCGGCGTTCGGCACCGCCTACGAACAGTTCATCGGAGCCGACGGTCTCCATCCCAATCCCCAGGGTTACGCGAAGATTGCCGACACATTTTTCGCCGTGATCCGTATCACGCTCGAATCGCGGCCGATGACGTCGGCGGCTTCACAGATCCGCACTGCCCGTCGCCGTTGAACTCGCCTTGCGTTATTATTGTTAGTTGATCTTGTTCAGACGCATCCCCCCGGTGTTGTGGCTAGCGTTCGTGGTGTCTGCCTGCGCTAGTCCGGCCAAACCCAGCGCGCCGCCGGTTGATCCATATCCCGAGGGTCCGCACGTGTTATGCCCGTCGGCAAGCGACGCGTTCAACTCGCGCGACGGCCAGGCAACGGTCATTCAGTACGGCACACCCACGGCGACGAGCGGTGCCCCGCCGGTTTCGATAGTCTGCGACCCGCCCAGTGGCGCAACCTTTCCGGTCGGGTCGACCAACGTTACGTGCACGGCGACCGACGCCCGTCAGCGACACGATGTGTGTTCGTTCAGGATCTCGGTGCTCGCGCCGCCTCGCCTCAGCGTGACCCGCTTCGTGTCGTTTGGCGACAGCATTACGTGGGGCGAGAATGGCGCCGCGATCGTCGCATTCGACCTCGGTGCCTCAATCCGGCCGCACGTCCAGGTGCAGCGGACCTATCCGACCGTGCTCTACCAGCTCCTGGCAGGCCGGTACACGGCGCAGGGCATCCTGGTGAGCAATCAAGGGATTCCGGGCGAATACGCGAGGGACCGCGACACGCAGTCGCGCTTCTCGAGTGTTGTGCGATCGGGCGGTTACGACGCGGTGCTCCTGATGGAAGGCAGCAACGATCTCGGTGAGGGATTCGCCTCGGCCGCGATTGCCTCGCTGCGGAGCATGGTGCGAGACGCCAAGTCGCGCGGCGTCAAGCCGTTTATCGCGACGATTCCGCCGATGGACGGCAGTTCCTGTTGTCCGCGGCGCGGTTCAGCGGCGCCGCTTGTTCCCGGCTTCAACGACCAAATCCGCGGCATCGCGTCCGACGAAGGGATTCCGCTGGTCGACGTCTATGCGGCGTTGAGTTCTTCGGTGTCGCAGTACATCGGCGCGGATGGTCTGCATCCCAATGACGCCGGCTACGCAAAAATCGGCGAAACCTTCTTCAATGCGGTGAAGGCAAGCCTCGAAGTGACAACAACTTCGCTGCGGACCGTGACGCCGGCTGCCGCAAGGTCCATTCCGACGACTTCCTCACGCCGCCGCTAAAACGGCTGCGCCAGGATCGCAGAAGCCTCTTCACCTCGATCCGGACGACGCTGGAGGTGCAGCAATCGACCACGCCGCTCGCAGCCCCGCAGTCAGGATCAACATACTGACCAGTTCGCCGGCGACCGTCGCCCACGCGGCGCCGTTCGGGCCGTAGTGCGGGATCAAGTACAGGTTCAAGCCAACGTTGACCGCCAGGCCGATCAACCCGGTCTGCAGCAGCAGCTTCTCGCGATCGACCGAAATGGCGGTCGCATGCAGAATCCAGATCGCGAAGACAATCGGCAGGCCGGCGCAGAGAATACGGAACGGTGGGACCGCGCCGGCGAACCCGCTGCCGAAGGGGATCGTCAGCAGCGGCAGCGCGAGAATGAATCCAACAATCGCAATGAGAGCGCCGATACCGGCGGTTCCGGCGATGCCTCCGATCGACATGTGTCGATGCTTGGTTCGATCGGATATGAACAACGCCGACAGCCGCGGCGTCAGCACGGCGGATATCGCGGTGGCCGCGTAGGTGAGCCCTTCGTAAACCTTGAACGCCGCGCCGTATAGCCCGGTTTCGGCGTCATTGCGAAAATAGCCAAGCATCACACCGTCAGCGTACTGATAGAGGTTCAGCACGATCAGGAAGAATCCGAGCGGCAAGGCGGTGAGGTGCAGGTCGCGCCAGGCATCGCGGTCGTAGGTCAGCGCGATTCCACCAAGACGCATCTGCGTAATCACCGCGGCCAGTAGTAATGCCAGTCCGCGGGCCGCGACGAATGCAATGGTCAATCCGCGAAGGCCAGCGCCCGACCACAACGCGTAGGTTCCGAGCGTCAGCAACAGCACGCGATCGGCAATGACGACGATGCTTTCCCAACCGAAGCGCTCGAGGCCCTGCAACACGCCGCGAATCGTCAACATGTAGGAGCGGAATATCGACGCGCCGCCGATCAAGTAGCACGCCATCCGGACGTCGGGTTCCTTTCGCAGCGTATTCGTCGCGACGATCAGCAGCACCAATGCGCCGGTGGCCCATAGCAACTTGATCGCGAGGGTATGGCGAAGCAGTATCGGCGCGCGATCGGGATCGCGGGCGATCGCACGAACGGTGACCTGGTGGAGGCCGAAATCCATCAGCGTTTCGAAGACCCCGCCGAGCAGCAGCGCGAACATGAACTTGCCGAACTCGACTTCGCCGAGGAAGCGGCCGGCGATGACCATCAGCGCCAACAGCAGCGCCGCGGTCGCCGTGGAAACCATCGAGTAGGCGAAGTTCCGGATCACCGCTGACGCCGGTCCTGAGCGGCAATGTATAAGTTGGTCCGCCACGAAAGCGGGAGCCGATCGGGGTTGACCAGCGCGAGTGCGAGCGTGCCGGGCCAGCCCGCGTAGGTTCGAACTTTCTGCTTGAAGAACGCGTTCACCACCGGCACATCGTAGGCGTGCGGTTCGAAGCCGTGCTTCCGGAGACGCGCGACGAGTTCGCTCATCGAGTGGAGCGAGCAGTGGTCTTCGCGGAACCGCGTAAAGCTTCGCCAGCGGATCGTTTCGAACACCACGTTCGTATATCGGTTCGGCGTCTGGATCACGTACCAGCCGCCCGGCTGGAGGACGCGCCGTACCTCGGCCAGGTGGGCGTCGGTGTCGGGAATGTGTTCGAACACGTCGAAACTGGCAACGACCTCGAATGAGTCATCAGGAAACGGCAGCGTCGTTCCGGAGACCCGTTCGATCGGCAGCGGGCCGAAGTGCCGCTGCGCTTCGTCAATCAGGTCCTGCCGAAGTTCCACGCCGTGCGCGTCGGATCCCTGTTCAATCAGGGCATGCAACATCGCGCCGGTACCGCTGCCAATCTCCAGCAACCGAACGCCCGGCCGGATGATGCCGGTGTCGCGTACGAACCGCAGGTTTGCCTCGAGATTGCCGAATTGCTGCGGCAACGGCGGTGTCATCGTTTGCGCGCCGTCCACAGCAGGCCGCCGGCGGCCAGCCACGCCGCGCCGAGCGGCGCAAGGCTCGCGTAGCCACGCAGGCCGGCAATTTCGCCGAGGTTCCATGCGGCGCGAGGTACGTCAGGTGCCGGACGCGGGCCGCCGGGCGGTGTGGCGTGCACCATGGTTTGCGTGTTGAGTGAAAAGTCGGCGTCACGGAACGCCGGCCACAACAACTCGCTGACCGGCGATTTGATTTGGGCGGGAGGTTGCGGATTGGTTGCTTCGGCGACCACCGTAAGCGCGACGCCCCATGCGAACGCCACGACCAGCAGGCCGCGCCACCACACGGCCCGGAACTCCCACAGCGGTCCAAGGCCAAGCGCGACGAACGGCATCGCCGACATGATCTGCCGAGGACCGTAGGCCCAGCCGCCTTCCCAGTAGTGATACGACGCGTTGAGGACCAGGTAGTAGAGAGCGATCGACAGCGCCGCCAGAGCGGTGGCCCGACGTTGGGGATCGCGCGCGGCGATCAGCAGCCCAACCGGCGCGAGTCCGGCGAGCGGAAACAACGGAAGCAGGCCGCGATAGCTGCCTACCAGCAGTTCGCGGATTCGCCACCATTCGGGTGACGTGATTCCGAAGAACCCGCGCTTCAATTCCTCGAAGCGCTCTTCGCTCTGGTACCCGAGATGCAGCGGATTGCCGAAGGCGAGCGCGTTGTAGACGAGCAGCACGAGCCCGCAGGCGGCGCCGGCGACGAGCAAGCGCCAGACGAACGCCGTGACATCTTCGCGCGAACCCCGCCGCATGCGCGCCAATGCGAGCCCGGCGATCACGATCGCCGGAATGGCCGCCTGAAACTCGGTGACTACCGACCAACCGAGCATCAGCCCGAGCGCTACGGCGACATCACGCTGTCGCCGCGTGTCGGCCTGGTCGAGCAGCAGAACGACTGCAAGCGAAGCACTCAGGCATCCAGCCGTCATGCCGTGGCCCATGAACAGGGTGGCATAACACCACGCCGGTCCGCCGATTCCGAATGCGAGCGCCGCGAACAGGGCGGCGCCGGCTGAGTATCCCCAGCGCCGTGTAACGACGAACACTGCGACTGCGGCGAGCACCGTGAAGAGTCCGGCCGTCACGACGGTCGCAAGGTAGGACGTCCATGCGAGACCCGGGAACCCTTCAGGATCGACCCCCACGACGCGCGCCGCGACGCGGGCCACGGCAGCAGGTGGTAATGCCGCAAGCGAGAGGCCTGGCGCCTTGTCCGAGTAGTAGTGGCCGTTCCACAACGCACGGTCGCCGGTGTGCAGTTGATAGGCGTCGATTTGCAGGGTGTGCCGTTCGAGCAGGGCGCGCACCAACGCAAAGCGTGAGTTCTGATTCCAGCCGCCGGCCTGGTAGAAGTAGGCGTACGACAGCGCCAGCACACCGCTCAGGATAGTCAGCACGCGTCGATCGGTCCTCACGCCGTCGCTCCGCTGAGTGAGCGCGCGAGAGCGGCGAATCGGCCAAAGACCACCCGTTCGTCGTACGTCATTTCCACGGACAACCGTGCTCGGGCTGCCAGCCGTGCCCGCCGCGCCGGATCGTCCAGCAGCAGCTGCATCGCTGCGGCGAGCGCCTCGGGATTGCGCGGTGGACAGGTGATCCCGTTGTCGTCGTCACGAACGAAATCCAGCAGCCCTCCGACTCCCGACGCAATCACCGGTGCGCCGCAGGCGAGCGCTTCGATTGCCGACAAGCCCAGCGCTTCGAAGTGTGAAGGTTGGATGGCAACGTCGGCAACACGCATCAACGTCGGCACATCGTCCGTGGGACCGATGAAGCGAACCGAGCCTTCGAGATGGTGCTGCTGTGCAAATGCGCGTGCTGCCGGACCGACATCCCATGCATGATTCGTCATGTCCGGACCGGCGACGAGTAGCAAAGCGTTATCGGCTCTCAGGTGTCGCCATGCTTCCATCAACTCCATCAGCCCTTTTTCACGACTGAGTCGGCCGAGAAACACGAACACGGTTCGGCCCGGTGGAATATCGAACTGCCGTCGCAGTTCCGCCCGTTCATCGGCGGTTGGCGGGCGAAAGCGGGTCATGTCGATCGCGTTCGGCAGGTAGTGGACCCTTGGGCGCTCGACGCCCGCGGCGATGGCCTCCCGCTCGATGGTCCGTGCGATACAGGCGATGGCATCCGAGCGTGCGTAGCATTGACCGACCAGCCGGCCGGCCGCTTGCCGGAAAATTCCAGTGCCGCCCTCGGGAACGAGCACCCCGGTCGTTTGCGGCTGGGCAATCACGCGTCGTCCCGTTCGTCGGCGCGCTGCCAGCGCGGCCAGGCCGACGCCGCGGCAGTCGATCGAGCAGACGACGTCGTAGCGGTCGCGCTGGTCGACTAGCCATCGGTACACGGCCGGCAGCATGCGCCATTTTGCTGACGGTGAACGCGGACCGCGGCTGCCGATTCGCGTGATGGTGAAGCCGTCGGTCGACTCCTGGTCGGGCAAGTCGGCGGTGATGCGTTTCGTCAGCACCGTAACGACCATCCCGGTCGACGAAAAGTATCGCGCCAGTCTCTCGGCATTGCTTTCCACGCCGCCGACGATCGGACGAAAGAACGGCGTCAGGATGACGACGCGCGGACTCATCGCAGCAGTGTCCGCCGGAGCAGCCACCAGTAGCCGCGCAGGAAGCCTTCGTAGGCGTCCTTTCCGGCACGAACCAGCGGATGGCTGGCGAGGTCGTCACGCACGATCAGCCGATCGGCGCGCAGCAGGGCCGCGTCGGGCAACCGACGAATCCGGCGCATCAGCGCGCGATCGCGGCCCAACGATGGCAGCAGCGCGAACAGTCCAAACACCGCCCGCCAATAGACGCGCATGTGTCCCTTGGCGTGAAGCACCAACGCCTGAAGCGGTTCGTGAATCAGCAGGCACGGCGTAATCAGGATCAGCGTTCGCCACTGGTAGTTCTTCAACATGAAGTGCCAGCGGTTGCGAATCTGATAGTAAAAAAGCCAGCTGCCGCGCGGACGGCTATGGTGCAGCACCAGCGCGTCCGGCAGCTCGAGAATGCGGTAATTCGCCAGCCGCATCCGGTGCGTGAAATCGCCATCCTCTTTGCCGATGAAATACCGCTCGTCGAATAGCCCGATATCGATCGAGAGCTGACGGTGGAGCAACAGTCCACAGGTCGGCGCCACGCCGATGTCGAGCGGCTGCGAGCCGCGTTCGGCCAGCGGCCGATCCATCCACGGATTAATTGCTTCGCAAATGAAATGCAGACTGCCGTCGGCGTACTGAATGCGATCCGGTGCGTTGATGTGGACGACAATCGGGCTGCCAATACCGATCGACGGATCCGCGGCCATCGCCGTCCGCAATTTCTGGATCGTTTCCGGTTGAACGACGACGTCACCGTCCATCAGAAAGACATAGGGGAACCGGCTGTGCCTGATGCCGACGTTGCGACCCGGGCTGGGGCCATCGTTGCTCGTCAGCTGCTCAATCCGGATCGCCGGGTAGTGCTGGCGAAACCAATCAACCGTCCCGTCGGTGCTGGCGACGTCCACGAGCAGGATCGCAGAATGCGGACAGCCAGCGGCGTCGAGCGACGCCAATGCGCCCTTCAGCTTGTCGAGGTTGTTGTGGCAGACGATCGAGACGCCGACATCGGTGGGGAACGGCGCTACACCCACGTACGGCGCCCGTGTCCAGGCAGGTTGTGGATGTACTTGTTCGGCAGCCGCTTCAACCAATAGAGATCGTCACCCTGCCGGACGGCATGCATGCCGCGCAGTCGGTTGGCAAACGCACTGTGGAAACCAAGGCGTTTGAGGATGGCGGTGGTGCGCTGGCCCGAAACGCCCCACGGCAGGCAGATGTGGTTGACCGACGTCGATTCCGAGACGCTCGTTCAACATCGACCGACCGCGATCCAGTTCCTCTTCGATCGCCCGTTGTTGGTTGGTTTCGGTTTCTGGAGGCGCGTCTACCGTACCGACCACCGCTTCGAGGGTGGCGCGCCAGGTCGGGCGCGAAAAAAATGTGACGCCGCCTTCGCGGGCGACCAGCGCGATACAGGCGCGATGCGCGTCGAGCGATACCATCACGCGGCGCCCATCAGACATGCGAGAGCGCGATGGATAGATCGGTGCGCCGAGATCGCGATCGGTGACGAATTGCAGATCCGGCGGCGCTGATAGCTGCGGCCGATTAAGGTACGGAGTCTTGCCATAGTCGGGCGTGACGAATCCCGAAAGCCGCGACGCGGTGAAGATCCGCGAGTGCGAGTAAGTGTGGCATTGCACGTCGATCAGGCCTGATCCGTGCAGCTGCCGCAGCTGATCCCAACTGACCAACGGGGCATCGGGCCGTCCGATACGGCCGGGGATAGCGTAGACAATTGCCGTGAAGCCGTACTCTTTCAGCAGCGGCGCGACCACCGTCCACAGGCTGGCCCAGGCGTCGTCGAAGCACAGTCCGACGGCGCGCTTCGCCGGTGTGCCGCGCCCTGCGGCGAACGCGGCGATTTCGTCGTTCGCGACAGTGCGATAGCCGTTTTCCGCGAGATACCGCAGCTTCGGTTCGAGGCCCTCGCGCGTTTCATCGTGAAAATGAAACACCGGCAGCGTGCTGTTCGGCACGGCGCCGCCAAATACGAATCGCGGGAAACGGCCGCTGACTAGATCGAGAGCTCCGCGCAGCCGGCCGCCGCGCTCATTGAAGGGGACCTCGGAGTGAAACACGAAATGTCAAATTGTACACCTAACCGATCGCACCGAACCGCCGCGCGCGGTTCGACCACCAGACGAAACGCTTTCGCAACGCGCGGCCACCGGTCGAACGCTTGTGCATCGGACGACTCCAGCTTTTGGCGGAGGCGATCGGCAGAATGACACCGGGGAAAAAGTAGAATGCTTGGGTTTGCGCCGCCTCCTGCTCGTCGTCTCGACGATTCTGATTGGCGTTGCGGCATTCGCGAGGCTGGATCCCGTACGCGAAGGCCTCAACGCCACATACTTCACCGACATCAATTGGAGTTCCGCGCCAGTTCTCTCCACTGTCGAGTCGCAACCGTCGTCAGACAATTTTCGACGCGCCTGGAGCGACGTGGTGCCCGAAGACTTCAGCGTGACGTGGTCGGGTAAGCTCGTCATCCTTCGCGGCGGCACCTATACCTTCTCGATCGACTCGGACGATGGCTCGTCGGTCTATGTCGACCGGGAATTGCTGATCGATAACCCAGGCCGGCACGAAACACAGCGCAAGGCCGGCAACGATCGCGTTGTCGCGAGGCGATCACGATCTCTTTATCAAATACTTTCAGGCTGGCGGGCCGGCGAAGCTCGAACTGTCGTGGACGAGCGATGGCTCGCCGTTGACGCCGATTCCGTCGTGGGCGTTCGTGCGCACGCCATGCGCAATTCCGGCGGCTGGCTATGAGCGTCGTCGTTCGACGACTGTCACCGGTGCTGGTCGCGACCTGGCTTGCCGTCGTCGCGTTGGCGATCCTGGCGGACCTCCGGCAGCCGGTGCGCCGGCTGCGCTCTTCATTCGCTGCCGCACCCGAGCTCCTGGCGTTGTCTTGCGTGGTTGCCGCGTCGCTGGTTCTGAGTGTCGTCGGGGTGTGGTGGGGCATTCCGAGCGAATGGGCGGGCGACGAAATTGGCCCGGTCACCGTCCTCAAAGCGATTGAGCATCGCTTCTCGGGTGGCTGGTTCGATCGCTACCCTCCATTGCAAATGGAGGTCCTGAGTGTGGTGTTCAGTCCACTGCTGATTCTGCAGCGCGCGCGGCTGTTGCACCTCTCGGAGGCCGCCGAATTCGGTGCGTTGCTGTTAATGAGCCGGCTGGTTTCGATCGCTGCCGCTGCCGGAACGGTAGTGGCGGTCTTTCGCGCCGGACGTGAAGCGTTTGGCAACCGGCAGGGACTGTTGGCGGCCGCAGCATTCGCCCTGGTGACGCCGTTCCTCTACTACGCCAAAACAGCCAATCCGGAAGTCCCGTATGTGTTCTGGTTCACGGTATCGCTGATTTTCTACATCAGGCTGAACCGCACGCTGGCGCTGCGCGATTTTCTCGGTTTCGCACTCGCTGGAACGCTATCGATCTGCACGAAAGACCAGGCCTACGGGCTGTATCTACTCACACCGCTGGCCGTTGCGTATCGTCTTTGGGAAGCGCATCGCTCGAACGGCAGTCAGCGTCCGCTGCTCGATGCGATCAGCGATCGGCGGCTGTGGATTGCCGGCGGCGCGGCACTCGTGTTGTTCGGCATCGTCCATAACATCGTGATCAACCCGAGCGGGTTTCTCACGCATGTCCGCGACATTACAGGACCCGGCCAGCAGGGTTACCAGATGGTCGATACCACGATTCCAGGCCGTATGGCACTGGCCCGCATTGTTGCCGAACTCAACCAACGATCGTGGGGGTGGCCATTGTGGATCGCAGCGATTGCCGGATTGGCGTTGGCGATCGCAGACCAGTCGACCCGGCGGGTGTCAATCCTGCTGAGCGTCGTTGCCGTTTCGTACTACCTCGGCTTCATCAACGTGGTCCGGTACGCCTTCGATCGGTACTTGCTGCCGATTTGCGTGATCGAAGCGCTTTTCGTCGGATTCGCCTTCGACCGTTTGCTCCGGGCATCGCAAGGTTCTGCGCCACGCGTAGCGCAGGCGTCGATCGCCATCGCACTGCTCTACACCGGCTTATACGCGGGCACGGTGGACGTGCTGATGGTTCGTGATGGGCGCTACGCGGCGGAGCAGTGGCTACGGAGCCGCCATGCCGGTCGGCTGGTTGGAACCATGTTTCCCGCTACGGTCCTGCCACGGCTGCGCGACTTCGACACCGCAGAGATTCGCAACGTGAACGATCTGCACGACGCCGAATCCGGCCTTCTTCCTCTTGAATGCCGATTACGCCCGCGCGGTTCCCGGGAACCGGCCAGAAGCGATCCTCGCGGCCGGTTTGCAGCAGCAGACGCTCGGCTATCGGCTGGCGTTCCGGTCGCACGCGCCGGCGCCCTGGCCATGGCTGCCGTCGCCACATCCCAATCTGGTCGGACCGCGTGACGAGGTTCCGGTGTTGTCGGTGCTGACCGAGGTCAATCCCGCAATTGAGATCTACGAGCGTGATCCGCACGACAACGCTCGCTGACGCGCCATCAGTTATCATGGCTCGCGTGTCTGGCCGCTCCGCCGCGGTGTTCGGCGGTACTCTCTTCATCATCTGCCTCGCTGCCGCGCTGTCCGTTGACGTCGTCAAGACGGGATTTGGACTGAAAGGCGACGAGGCAACCTACGTGTCGACCGGCCTGAGCGCGGCGTTCGATCACGATCTGACCTACGAACGCCGCGACCTCGAACGATTCTTCGGCCTCTACCGCTCCGGTCCTGACGGCATCTTCCTCAAGCGCGGGAAGCGTCAGCACCTGCAGGTTGACGCGATCGCGCCGTTTGTTCACATCACGACAACACCCGATCTTCGCAGCGATCGCCTGTATTTCGGCAAGGCGCTGTTGTACGGCGTGCTGGCGTCGCCATTCGTGCGGCTGTTCGGTCTGAACGGATTCCTGGTCTTCCACGTTGTGCTGCTGTTTTCAGCGGCGGCGTGCCTGTACAGCTTTCTCGCCGCGCGTTCCAAGCCAGGGTCGGCGCTGCTGTTCACGGCCGCGTTTGTCGGGGCCAGCTGCGTGCCGGTGTACATGGTGTTCATCGCGCCGGAGATTCTGCATTTCTCGCTGGTCGCCCTCGCATATTTTCTGTGGCTGTATAAAGAAGTATCGCCCGCTCCGCCGGCCGGCTTCCTGCGCTCGCGCGCAAGCGACCTGGTGGCGGCAATCCTGCTCGGCGCGGTGATTTACTCCAAGCCTCCGCACCTTCTGCTGATCGCGCCGCCCGTGGTCTGGATCTGGCTGAAACGGGAGTATCTCCGCGGACTGGTTGTCGGCGTTGCGTGCGCGGTCACGGTGGCGTTGTTGTTCAGCGGCACGGCGCTGAACACCGGCGAGTTCAACTACCAGGGCGGGGACCGCAAGGCCTGCTACACCGGCTTCCCGCTGGACGGAGCGAAGCCGGACCCCTGGGAGGTCAGCGAGAATTGCCCGGGCATGACGACCAACGATTCCGACGCCGAGAATGTCCTGAAAGATTTCACGCATCGCTTTACCACCAACGTCGAATACTTTCTCGTCGGTCGCCATTTCGGGTTCGTGCCGTACTTCTTTCCCGGTGTGATAGCGGTCTTCTGGTGGTTGTTCTCGAAGGAAAGGTTTCAACCGCTCTGGCGCCCGCTGATTTTTGCTGGCTGTCGCCGGCTCGGCGATCTTTCTCTTGATGATCGCGCCGTTTACCTGGAGCGGCGGCGGCGGACCGCCGGGCAATCGCTACTTCATGAGCCTGTACGCACCGCTGTTTTTCTTGATGCCGCCGCTGCTGTCGACGGTGCCGGGGCTGCTAGCGTGGGCCGGCGGAGCGCTGTTCACCGCCAAGATGCTCGTCAATCCGTTCGTTGCCGCCAAGTTTCCGCAATCAAACCACCGAGCGCGGATTTGCGCGCCGGCTGCCGGTGGAATTGACGATGGCCAACGACCTGCCGGTCATGCTGCTTGGCCACGAGCGTGCGCACGCGTGGGTCAGTGACGTGCTGTTGTATTTCCTCGACGAACACTCCTACACCCCCGAGGCAGTCGACGCATCGGGGAAGAAAGGTGTATGGATTGCGGGCGACGGCCGGGCCGACATCGTCGTTCGCTGCGAGTGGGAAATCGATCGGCTCGAGATGACCGTCAGTTCGCCGGTTCCGACGACGTTCATTGCGTCGATGGGGGCGGGGCAGCGCTCGGTGCGCTTGCAGCCGAACCAGCCCGCTACCCTTACCGTTCCCGCGTCGGGTATCCGTGATCTCCGCAGCTATGCCTACCTGCTGCAGGCGCGCTCGACCGAGGGCTTCGTTCCGCATTTGCTCAATCCGTCGAGCGACGACAAGCGCAACCTTGGCGTGCTCGTCCAGTTCACTGCGATTCCCAGAACGAAGTGACGGCGAAACTTCGCGAGCTGGCCATCGTCGCCATCGTCGCGGTGGCGCTGGCGGTTGTCATGACCTGGCCGATGGTCCCGAACCTCGGCCGGCTCGGACGTGTGGACAATAACGACGGCCAACTATCGATTTGGAACGTGTCGTGGGTGGCGCGGACGTTGATCGTCGATCCGATTCACGTGTTCGACGCCAACATCTTTCATCCGCACAAGCGCACGCTGGCGTACTCCGAAAGCAACATTGGCGCGGGGATATTGGCGATTCCGGGTTACTGGGCCACCAGGAATGCCTTCGCGGCGCACAATTCGGCCGTTCTGATCGGCTTTGTCCTCACCGCGATTGGCATGTTCTACCTGGTGCACCTGCTGACGTGCGACCGCGGTGCGGCGGCGGTGTCGGCGATTTGTTTCGCGTTTACGCCGTTCCTGTTTGCCCACTCCGCGCATGTTCAGTTGCTGATGACGGCCGGATTGCCGTTCAGCATGTTTCTGTTTCATCGCTTCACGGAACACATCACACCCGGGCGCGGGGCAGCGCTCGGCGCAGTGATGGCGGCGACGGCGTTGTTTTGCGGCTACTACGGCATCTTCACCGATCCTGATGGTCGGCTACGCGTCAATCGTGATCGCCACCTCGCGCCGGCTGTGGACGAATGTTCGCTACTGGCTGTCGCTTGCAACCGGGGCGTTGGTCGCGATCGCGTTAGTTACGCCAGCGTTTCTGCCGTATACCACGCTACAGCGCGTTCAGGGATTTCGCCGCGAGTTGGACCAGGCGCGACAGTTCTCGTCGAACTGGAGCGACTACTTCGCCAGTTCCGCGCACGCGCACGCGTGGATGCTGGCGTACCTGCCGCCGTGGGTGGAGGTGGTGTTTCCCGGGTTCATCGCGATGGGTTTCGGAATCGCCGGACTATGGGTCGCGCGCAAACGACATCGCGGCGAATTGCTTGCGATTTATGGCGGCCTCGCCTTGCTGGCGTTCTGGGCTTCGTTCGGCCCGGCCGGCTACCTCTACACGGCACTCTATCGAACGGTGCCGCTGTTTGCCTGGCTGCGCGCGCCGGCGCGTTTCGGCTTGATCGTCGTGTTCGCGCTATGCGTGCTGGCGGGCGCGACGATTGCCGATTTCGCGCATCGCTTCAAGACGGCGAACGCTGATGACGACGGCGCTGGCGATCGTCGCCGCGGCGGAGTTGCTGACGTCATCGAACTTGAAAGAGATGAACGGCTTCGAGCCGGTCTATCGCACGCTTGCGACCCTGCCGCGCGGCCCCGTCATCGAAACACCGTTCTATTACATCGAAAGCATGTTCCCGCTGCATGCCAAGTACATGATGAATTCGACGACGCACTGGATGCCGCTGGTGAACGGCTATAGCGACTACATTCCGCCCGATTTCGTGCAAAACGTGACGACGCTGGCGCCGTTTCCGACGCCGGAAGGGTTGAAGCTGCTCAAGCCGATGGGCGTGCGGTACGCGCTGATCCATCTGTACGGGTACAACGAATCGAACCGGCGGGATGAAGAGCTGCGGCTGAACGCGATGCGCGAGTATCTGCGGCTGCTGTACGACGGGGAAGGCACACGGCTGTATGAGATTGTGGCATTTCCCCCATAAGAACTCGATGACTTTCGACTCTCGACTTGAGACTCTCGACTATCGATGTCCGCGCGCAAACCACACGCCGGCGCCGACCAGCGAGAACAGCATGATCATCGCCTGGGCGACGAGTGAGGTGAGAATTGCGGCTTCCATCGGCAGGCCAACCCGGGTGAAGTAGAACGAAAACGTGGCCTCGCGGATGCCGAAGCCGTTCAGGGACACCGGCAGCATCTGCACGATGAACGAGAGCGGCACGATGACCGCGAGATCCCAGCCTTCAACCGGCACGTGCAGCGCGTGGGCGACGGCGATGTAGAACAACACGATCGTCCCCTGGACGAATACCGCACCAGCAAAGCAGCCGAGAATCGCGCCGGGGTGCTCGCGAAAGCGCGACAGCGCCGCCGTCAGGTCTCGATGCGATCGCCGACCCATTCGGGGTGAATCACCGTCAGCGGTTGGAGCAGCCGGCCGACGCCGGCGGGCGCGAGCACTGCCGGTGCCGAGACGATTGTCCCAATCAGGAATCCTGCCCACAGCCACGACGGCCAGATCGGCGAGCCGACGTGTCCGCCAATCCCGGCGACCATCGTGGCGCCGGTCGCCGCGACCAGCACCAGCGCGATCACGCCGATCACGCGATCGCACAGGATGACCAGCGTGGCCAGCGTCTTCGAGCCGGCGGCTCTCGCGGTATCGCGGATGCGAATCACGTCGCCGCCGATGTTGCTCGGTAGAAAGTTGTTGAAAAAGAGCGCGACCAGGAACGACTTGACCAGGGTCCAGATCGGCACGTTGACGTGCTGCGCGCTCGAGCAGCAGGTGCCATCGCCACGAACTGGCGACGACGTTGACGAAATAGATCACCAGCGCGACGGCGAGCCAGGCGATCGAGGCCTTTCGCGCGGTCGCCCACAGCCGCCGCACATCAATTCGCGACAGCAGCCACCAGGAGGATGATGCTGACGGCAATCTTGAGGGCCAGAAACACGTAACGGCGCGCCGGGTGCGGCGCGGCGGGGTCAGGAGCGGACATCCGGTACCAGAGATTTTGTGCGAAAATCACCGGAGACGTGCGCATTCTGATGATCGCGCCCGAGCCGTTCTTCGAGCCGCGCGGGACGCCGTTCAGCGAGTTCCACCGCATCCGCGCGCTCACCGCTCTTGGCCACCAGGTCGATCTCGTAACGTATCCGTTCGGTCAAGCGGTGACGATGCCCGGGCTGCGCGTGTTCCGATCGCTGCGTCCGCCGTTCGTGCGCGGCGTGAAGATCGGGCCCTCGCTGGCGAAAATTCCGCTCGACGCGCTGCTGACGCTGACCGTGTTGCGGCGCGCGCTCAGCGCGCGCTACGACGCGATCCACTCGCACGAAGAGGGTGGACTGATCGGGGCGTTGCTCGCGCCGCTGCTGCGGATTCCGCATCTCTACGACATGCACTCCAGCCTGCCGCAGCAGCTCTCGAACTTCGCCTTCAGCAAATCGACGGTCATCCACCGCATCTTCCTGGCGATCGAACGTTTCATGATCCGGCGCTCACGCGTCGTGATCGTCATCTGCCCGGCATTGCAGGATACGGTGAGAGAAATCGAACCGGGCGCGCAGTCCGTGCTAATCGAGAACGCCCCCGGCTCCGGCGACACGGTGCCCACGCCGGAGCAGGCGAGCCGCGGTACGCGTCGGCGCTCGGCTTGACGCCGCTGACACCGATGGTGCTTTACACCGGCACCTTCGAGGCGTATCAAGGTCTGGACCTGTTGTTCGACGCCATGGCGATGGTCGCGGCCCGTCGCCCGGAGGTACGCCTGGTACTGGCCGGCGGAAAGCCCGATCAGGTCGTGCGTGCACAGCAGCAGGCGAAGGCGGCGGGAATCTCCGAAGATGACTATCTTCGCCGGCGAGCGGCCTGCCGCGGAAATTCCCGCCTATCTGCTGGCGAGCGATGTTTTGCTGTCCCCGCGATCGAGGGGCACGAATACACCGCTGAAGATTTACCAGTACCTGCGTTCGGGGCGCCCAATCGTGGCGACCCGGCTGCTCACGCATACCCAGGTGTTGAGCGACGACACCGCCATCCTCACCGGAGCGACGCCGCAGGAATTCGCCGAGGGCATCCTGACAGCGATCGCCGATCCGGCCCGCGCGGCGGCGATTGGCAGCCGCGCGCGACAGCTCGCCGACACGAAGTACAGCTATGAGGCCTATCTCGAAAAAACGCGGCAGGCCTGTGCGGCGCTGATGCCGGACGTGCCGTCGATCGGCGCGGTGAAGGACGTGGCGTGAAAGGCGCGCCCGCCCCGGACCATTACAGTTACCGCCACTACGAAAAAGCGTCGACCGCGTCGACGTTTGACGATCGCCGGTTCGGCGGGCCGATCGGTAATCTGGTGGCGGGCACGCAGGCGCAAGTCCTCGCCAACTTCATCGGGCGGATCAACGAGCGCGCGAATCCTCGATGTCGGAACCGGCACCGGCCGGGCGGCGCGGCAGCTGGCGAGCGGCGGTGCGCAGGTCACGGCGGTTGACGCCTCCGAAGCGATGCTCGCCGTCGCCCGCGAGAAGGCCGCCGCCGAGGGTGTCCGCGTGCAGTTTCAACGCGGCGACGCGCACGCCCTCGAGTTTCGCGATCGCAGCTTTGATGTGACGGTCTGCCTGCGCGTGCTGATGCACACGCCGCAATGGCGCCAGTGCATCGCCGAACTCTGTCGCGTCTCGCAACGGCTGGTGATTGTTGACTATCCGTCGTCGTCGAGCTTTGCGTTGCTCGAGTCGCTGACGCGCCGGGCGCTTTGTCGTGTTGGTGTCAGCGCCGAACCGTATCGGCGTCTTCAGCGACGCCGCGATTGCCGCGGCCTTCGACCAGCATGGCTTTCGCATCCGCTCCATGCATCGCCAGTTTGTGATGCCGATCGCGTTTCACAAGGCGATCGGCTCGCGGCGCTTCACCCTCGGCATCGAATCCGCGCTCGAACGCGCCGGTTTGCTCAAGCGACTTGGGTCGCCCGTCTCACTCGTGGCGGAGCGGTGCGCGTTCTCGTAACCGGCGCCACCGGTTTTACCGGGGCGCATCTGACGCGGGCGCTCACCGATCGGCGCCACAGCGTCCGAGCGCTGGTCCGCAACCCCGGCCCGGCCACAACCGCACTGACATCGCAGGGCGTTGAACTCGTCGAAGGCGACCTGCACGATCAGCGTGCGCTCGACCGAGCCGCTGCCGGCGTCGACGTGGTCTATCACATCGCCGCCATTTACCGGCAGGCCGGGTTGCCGGACGACGACGTACCGCGCGGTCAACGCGAACGCCGCCGGGCACGTTGTCGAAGCCGCGGCGCGCGGAGGGGCCAGGCGCGTCGTGCACTGCAGCACCGTCGGCGTCCACGGCGATGTCGAGCATCCGCCCGCAAACGAGGACGCGCCGCTCAAGCCCGGCGATATCTACCAGGTCACGAAACTCGAGGGCGAGCAACTCGCACGGGCCGCCGGACAGCGCGCCGACATCGAGGTGACGATCGCCAGGCCGTCGGGGATTTATGGCCCGGGCGACCGTCGTTTGCTGAAGCTGTTCCGCGGTGTTGCGCGGCGGCGGTGGGTGACACTCGGCCGCGGTGAAATCTATTACCATCTCACCTACATTGACGATCTCGTACAGGGGTTCCTACGCTGCGGCGAGCAGCCGGCGGCGGCGAACCGTACCTACATCCTCGCCGGCGGTGAAGTGACCACCCTGAACGAATTGGTGGCGCTGATTGCCGATGCCGCCGGTGTACCGCCGCCGAAAATGCACCTGCCGGTGTGGCCGGTATGGATGGTCGGTGCTGCCTGCGAAGCGGTTTGCGCGCCGTTCGGCATCGCGCCGCCGCTCTACCGGCGGCGCGTCGATTTTTTTACGAAAAGCCGCGCGTTCGACATTTCGCGGGCGCGCGCCGAAATCGGCTTCGCGCCGGATGTCGGATTGCGAGACGGTCTGCGCCGCACGATCGAATGGTACCTGACGCATGGCTGGCTCTAGTTCGCATTCGCCGGCGGCCGGCGAACGCGCCGGCGCGGCGAAAGCGCAGGAGCAGCTCTTCGATGCGCGGAAGTCGAGCCGGCAAAAGTATGCCGAGCTGATCATCGGCAAGCCCGGTCTTGGCGCGATGATCAAATACGAGCTGATTGTCACGGTGGCGCAACCGCGTGCCGGCGCGCTCGGCCTGGTGCTGCGCAAGGTCTTATATCCGGCGCTGCTCGGATCGTGCGGCCGCAACGTCGTCTTCGGTCAGAACGTCGTGCTGCGCCATCCGCACAAGATCCATATCGGCGACAACGTGGTCATCGACGACAACTGCCTGCTCGACGCCAAAGGCTCGACCAATCGCGGTATCACAATCGGCAGCGGGGTTTTTGTCGGCCGGAACACGATCCTGTCGTGCAAGGACGGTGACATCGAGTTGGCTGACGGTGCAAACCTCGGCTTCAACTGCGAAGTGTTCTCGGCAAGCCGGGTCCGGATCGGCAAGCGCGTGTTGATGGCTGCGTATTCGTACGTGATTGGCGGCGACCACGACTTCTCGGACCCGTCCATTTCGGTATTGGACCAGTCGCGGAAATCCGACGGCGTTACGGTCGGTGATGGCGCGTGGATTGGCGCTGGCGCGAAAATTCTCGACGGTGTCGCGGTCGGCGATCATGCCATCGTCGGCGCAGGCGCGGTGGTTCGCGACTCGGTCGCCGCGTCCGCGATTGCCGTCGGTGTTCCCGCGCGCATCGTCGGAACGCGGTAACCGGCCAGTTCGACGGTCTCGCATGGTTTACTACTGCTCGTCTATTCACGATGAGCGCAGAGTTCGCCAAGAACGCCGAGAATCCGAATGAAATTCACACTCGGCGATCCTGGCGGTCTCGGCGTTCCTCTTCGGGCCAGTACTGCGTTTGTCGGTACTCTACGCTAGGCTGGCCAGACGAGTGTCGCTCCGGTCGAGCGGGGTCAGGGCATCGCAGTCATGACGTATCATTTCAGGATGCCCGCTATACGTTACGAGGCGCCGCGGTCCGTGGCGGAAGCAGTACGCCTCATCCAGACTGATCCTGGCGCGCGCGTTCTTGCCGGCGGCACCGACCTGCTCGTTCAGTTCCGCGCCGGCGTGCGGCAGCCATCCGCGTTCATCGATATCAAACGGATTCCCGAGCTCGTCGGCGTCACCGTCGACGCGAACGGCCTTCGTCTCGGCGCGGCAACTGCGGCCGCTGTGGTCTGCGAACATCCCGACGTTCGCGCGCTATGGCCTGGACTGGTGGATGCGGTGCACCTGATCGGCTCGACGCAGATTCAGGGTCGCGGAACGGTCGGCGGCAACCTGTGCAACGGATCGCCGGCGGCCGATACGACGTGTGCGCTAATCGTGAACCGTGCCGAGTGCGTGATTGCGGGCCCGAAGGGGAGCGCGCTACGCGGTCGAGGAGTTCTGCATCGCGCCCGGCAAGACCGTGCTCGAGCACGGGTGAATTTCTGGTGGCGATGCGGCTGCCGCGGCCCGCCGCCGCGCACCGCCGACGCGTATCTGCGATTGATTCCGCGCACCGAGATGGACATCGCCGTTGCCGGCGCCGCCGTCAGCATCACGCTCGACGCGCAGCGGACGTGTGCACGGCGGCGCGCGTCGCGATCGGCGCGGTCGCGCCGACGCGCGCTGCTGCGTGCCCGAAGCGGCAGCCGCGCTGGTCGGTTCGCCGCCTCGACGACGACGCGTTGGCGCGCGCGGCCGCGGCGGCAAGCGTCGCGGCGCAGGCCGATCGACGACAAGCGCGGAACGGTTGCTTACCGACGATCGGTTGCCGGCGTGCTGATCAAGCGCGCCGCGGCGATTGCCGCCGGCGCGGGCAAAGGGTCACTGACGTGCGAAGCTGCATATCGAGACGACGATCAACGGAGAGCCGGCCGAATTCCTGTGCGATCCGGACGAAACGCTGCTCGTCCGCGCTCCGCAACAGCGCTCGGCCTGACCGGCACGAAAGAAGGCTGCTCGACCGGCGACTGCGGCGCGTGCTCGGTGCTGCTCGACGGCCGGCTGGTGCCGTCGTGCCTGGTGCTCGCGCCCGAAGCGCAGGGCCGAACCGTGACGACGATCGAAGGCATGGCGCGCGGGGATCGTCTGCATCCGTTGCAGCAGAAGTTTCTCGAACACGCGGCGCTGCAATGCGGCATCTGCACGCCTGGCTTCATCGTCGCGGCCAACGGCGCTGCTCGACAAGAATCCGAACCCGACCGAGACGCGAGGTGCGATACTGGCTGGCCGGGCAATCTGTGCCGCTGTACCGGCTACGACAAGATCATCAGAGCGGTGATGGACGTGGCCGCGGAGACTGCAAAAGGCGACGGTATGAGCGACACGACGTAGTTCAAGTACATCGGCACGCGGCCGATTCGTCACGACGGCGTGGACAAGGTGACCGGTCGCGCCAACTACGGCGCCGATTTCACGCTGCCGGGGATGCTCCACGGCGTGGTGTTGCGCAGCCCGCACGCCCACGCCCGCATCGTATCGATTGACACGACGGCCGCCGAAGCGGTTGCCGGCGTCAAGGCGGTCGTCACCGGCGAAGATTTTCCCGAGACCACCGCGAAGCTGGCGCTCGGCGAAGGCGGCGATCGATCTCGCACGACATCGCCGACAACGTGATCGCGCACGAACGAAAGCGCTGTACGACGGTCATGCGGTCGCCGCGGTCGCCGCGACGACGCTCGGACGCCGCCGCGCGAGGCCGCGTCGACGATCACCGTGGTCTACGAGGTCCTCGACGCCGGTGATGACTATCGATCAGGCGCATCGCGCCGAACGCACCGATCCTGCACGACGCGATGGTGACGCAAGGCCGTGTGACGCACGCGAAGGGCCCGACCAACGTCGCGGCCCGGATGGAACTGAAACGCGGCGACGTCGACGACGGGTTTCGCCGAAGCCGACGTCGTGGTCGAGCGCGAATTCCGCACGCCGATGGTCCATCAGGGCTACATCGAGCCGCACGCCTGCGTGGCGCGCGTTCGGCGAAGACGGCCGGGCAGTCGTGCTGGTGCACGTACGCAGGGCCCGTTCGTGGTGCGCGATCAGCGTGGCCGGCGATCGTCGGCATCGATCCGGCGCTCGTCAAGGTGATCCCGACCGAGATCGGCGGCGGCTTCGGCGGCAAGATCGTGGTCTATCTCGAGCCGCTCGCAGTCGTACTGTCGCGCAAGGCACAACGGCCGGTGAAGATGGTGATGAGCCGCGACGAGGTGTTCCAGGCGACGGTCCGACCTCCGGCTACGAAAATTCGCGTAAAGATCGGCGCGAAGCGCGACGGGACCGTCATCGCCGCCAGCGCGTCGCTGTACTACGAGGCAGGTGCCTATCGCGGTTCGCCGGCCGGCGCCGGTACGGCGATGTGCCTATGCGCCGTACAACGTTCCCCAACTTCTTCATCGAAGCATTCGACGTCGTCGTCAACAAACCGAAGGTGGCGGCGTATCGCGCGCCCGGCTCGCCGATGGCGAGCTTCGCCGTTGAGTCGACGCTCGACGAGATCGCGCGCGAGTTGAAGCATCGATGCTGTCGATCTTCGACTGAAAAATGCCGCGGCTGAAGGGGACCACGCGCCGTACGGACCGACATACGGACCGATTGGCGTGAAAACCATTCTCGACGCGGTGAAGAACCATCCGCACTGGTCGGCGCCGCTCGGCACCAACCAGGGACGTGGCCTGGCGCTCGGCTTCTGGTTCAACGGCGGAATGAATTCGAGCGCCACCGTCCGCTGAATCCGCGATGGCAGCGCCGCCGTCGATCACCGGGAATCCGGATATCGGCGGCACGCGCGCGGCGCAGGCGTTGATGGTGTCGGAGGAGCTTGGGAATTCCGGTCGAGCGCGTTCGTCCGATTGTTGCGGATACCGACACCAGCGGGATGACCGATGTCACCGGCGGCAGCCGGGTGTGTTACGCGACCGGCATGGCCGTGATTAACGCTGCCCGTGACGTCCGCGAGCAACTGCGCGCCCGGGCGGCGAAGATCTGGGATGTCGACGTCGAATCGGTCAAGTGGGAAGACGGTCAGGCGATTCCGCCGGCAGGCGTTGAAAAGGCACCGCACCCGCTCGGTGTCGCCGACATCGGCGCGAAGATGGCGCACACCGGCGGCCCAATTGTCGGTCGCGCTTCGTTATACGCGCCGATGGCGGGCCCCGGGTTCGGCGCGCACATCTGCGACCTCGAAGTCGATCCCGAGACCGGCCGCACGACGATCCTCCGTTACACGGCGTTTCAAGACGTGGGTAAGGCGGTCCATCCAAGCTACGTCGAGGGCCAGATTCAGGGCGGAGCGGCGCAAGGGATCGGCTGGGCGTTGAACGAGGAATACGTTTACAACCCGAAGGGCTTGATGGAAAACGCCGGGTTCCTCGACTATCGGATGCCGGTGGCGTCGGACCTGCCGATGATCGAGACCGTGCTGATCGAAGTCGCGAACCCGCTTCACCCCTACGGCGTGCGAGGCGTCGGCGAGGTGCCGATCGTGCCGCCGCTGGCTGCCGTCGCGAACGCCGTCAGGCACGCGACCGGCATCCGGTTCACGGAGCTGCCGCTGTCGCCACCGCGCGTTCTGGCGGGAATCGAACAGGCGAGTCGTCAACCAGTGGGAGTCAGCTGATGGCTACGGTCCACCTGCCGAGTGGTTTGACGCAGTTCACCGGTGGACTGTCGACGGTCACTATCGAAGCGCCGCGCGTCGTCGATCTGCTGGCGACGCTGGCCGCCCGTTATCCTGAGCTCGGTCCGCAGCTCGACGAGGTGGCCGTCGCGGTTGACGGCGAGATCTTTCAGGATCCGGGTTACCAGGCAGTCGGCCCGACCAGCGAGGTGCACCTGGTGCCGCGCATCGCGGGCGGATAGCACGAAACCACGAAGACATGGGATATAAGACCGAGCTGGAGTCGCGCGTCGCGAAAAAGACGACGAAGGCGATCGTTGACTTCGCGATGATCGAGGACGGCGACCGCATCATGGTCGGTTTGTCCGGCGGCAAGGACAGTTGGGCCCTGCTGCAGGTGCTCGACGTGCTGCGCCAGCGAGCGCCGCTGAAGTTCTCGCTGGTCGCGGTCAACGTCGATTCAGGCTATAAGGAATACAAACACGATCTCATCGCCAGCACCTGCACCGCGCGCGGCTGGGAATATCGAATCGAACACACCGGCATTGGCGAGGTGATCGAAGACATTCTCGACGACGGCGATACGCCGTGCTCGTTGTGTGCGCGCCTGCGGCGCGGAGTGCTCTACCGGATTGCCCGGGAAGTTGGCGCGACCAAGATCGCCCTCGGTCATCACGCGGACGACTTCATCGAAACCCTGTTGCTGAACCTGTTTTTCGCCGGTTCGCTGAAGGCGATGCCGGCGAAGCTGGTCTCGGACGACGGCGCACACGTCGTGATTCGCCCGTTGGTTTATGTCGGTGAAGACGAAGCGCGCGCCTACACCAAGGAATGCGATTTGCCGATCATCGGCTGCTGCTGTCCAGCCTGCGGCGATCTCGGCCTGCAGCGGCAGCGCGCGAAGCGGCTGTTGATGGAGCTCGAGCGGGAGCATCCGGGAGTGAAGAACTCGATGCTGAAAGCGTTGGGAAACGTCGCGCCGCGCCATCTCCTCGACACGCGGCTGAATCCGCCAGCGGCCCTTACGGCGCGGTTGAAACCGTCCCTGAGCGCAGGCCTGAAGCTGTCCGCTACACCAACCATCGCGTGAGGGCCGTCGTCCAACGTGTTACGACGGCCAGCGTCACCATACTCCCAGAGCCGAGTCGTCCCGAGAAGCTGTCAGAAGCGATCGGACAAGGGCTTGTCGTGCTGGTCGGCGTCGAGCGGGGCGACGGTCCCGACGATGTCGAGTACATCGCGCGGAAAATCCGCGAATTGCGCATCTTCGACGCGGCAGGTGACGACGCGGCGGGCAAGCGTTTCGATCGCTCGGTCCAGGACGTCGGCGGGCAGGTGCTGGTCGTCTCGCAGTTTACGCTCGCGGCCGACTGCCGCAAGGGCCGGCGTCCGGCGTTCGACGACGCGGCGCCACCCGAAATCGCCAGGCCGCTCTACGAATCGGTCGTGTTGGCGCTGCGCCAGCATGGACTGACAGTAGCCACCGGTCAGTTTCAGGCGATGATGCAGGTTTCGCTGGTCAACGACGGACCGGTGACGCTGCTGCTCGACAGCAGGAAACGGTAAACCGAATGCAGAATGCAGAATGCAAGAATGATGAATGACTAATGTCTAAACCGGTGCGATTCCGCTCTCTGCATTTTGCATTCTGCATTCTGCATTCTGCATTTCTCTTCTTCTGCGCGCGATCGGTGCACGCGCAGCAGCGCCCGCTCGTCACTGAGGATCCGGAAACGATCGGCGCCGGCCGGTTGCTGGTCGAAGGCGGCATCGATCTGGCGAACGATCAGCAATACCCGGCGTCGGGCCTCAAAGGCAACCAGTTGACGGTGCCGAGCATCGGCCTCAGTTTCGGACTGAGCTCGATCGCCGAGTTTCAAATCGACGGTGCTTTGTACAACCGCTTGAACGTCAAGGAACGGGACGCGTCGGCCCCGCTCGCATCGTTGCTCACCTTCACCGGCGACAGCACCCACGACGTCAGCGATGCCGTGGTGGCTACCAAAATCCGCATCGTGTCTGAAACGGCGAATCGGCCGGCGTTTGGCCTGCGATTCGCGACGAAGCTGCCGAACGCGTCCAACGAAAATGGCCTCGGCCTCGACACGATCGATTTCTACGCCTCGCTGCTCGGCGCCAAGACCGTGCAGTCGGTCCGCGTCGTCGGCAATATCGGATTCGGTATCCTGCCCGATCCGGTGGTCGGCAACCAGCAAAACGATGTCCTCACCTACGGAGTGTCTTTTGCGCGCGCGCTCACGCAGGCCGCTGAATTAGTCGGTGAAGTCAACGGACGGGTATCGACCAGAAGTGGCGAGCCGTATCCCGGAACGGAAACGCGAGGGACGCTGCGATTCGGCGGACGCTTTACCACCGGGCTTCTACGGCTCGATGCGGGCGTCTACTTTGGACTGACGACGATTGATCCGACCATCGGCGCGACGTTCGGTTTCACTTACGTCTTCAACGCGTTCAAGGTGCCGTAGAACGTGCGCACTGCGGCCATTTCAGACCGCTTCCGCTCGTCACTCCATCGCAGTTCGCCACCGACAATGTCGGCTGCCCGGGTTACCGCTTCATCGCCCGGATAGCCGAGCGCGCCGACCGGCGTCCGCCGAATCATCGCGTCCGCGAGGGTGATTGCCATTTCACGCTTTGCGGCGAACAACAATTCGGCGCCGACCACCGGCAGCCCTTTAGCCACGCGTTTCTTCAATTCCGGTCGATCGCTGGTCAGCTCCAACACTTCCTGATACCGGGATCCGTAGGCAGCGATCAAGTGTGGAATCGTATCGGACGGCAGGCCTTCGTCGTGTTCCCGCCGTGCGCCGGCGATCGCGTAGCCGACGTCCCGCACGCTACCGCCCGGCAGCGTGGTCGTCGCCGTCTTACACGCGATCGCTTCGCGCTGCAGTTTACGCAGCGCCAGGTCGGTCACACGCTCGGCGACGGCCCGGGCTGCGGTGTATTTCGTGCCGGGGACGCTGACGACGCCTTCGACGCCCTCTGCGGCGTGATCGCGGATCTGATCGCGTCCTTCGAGCGCCACCTTCGATCCCCGTACCACCGCCGGCACGACGCCTTGATGGACGAGCGTAATGTCCGCAAACGTCAACTCGAGGTTCGGAAAGGCCTGATTCAGGTCGGCGACGAATGAGGCGACGTCAGACTCTGACGCTTTACAGTCGCCGGGTTCGCAGGTGCGATCAGACTCCCAGGTGCCGAACAACGCCTTTTCGCGCCACGGCACCATGAACAGATTACGGCCCGAGGCCGAGCGGCCACCCAGTGCCTCGTCGCCGGCGTCACGGCGGGTCACCAGGTTCATGGCCTTCAGCATCGGAACGCCGCTCGAAAGGCCTGCGGTCATCAGCAGACGATCGACGGCGCCACCAGTGGCGTTGATCACCAGCTTCGCCGAAACATCTTGCGCGCGGCCGTTCAGTGAATCGCGTGTGCGAACTCCGACGACGCGCGAGCCTTCTTTGACGAGCTCGGTAACTTCGACGTGATTGGCGAGCACGGCGCCGTTTTCGTGAGCGGCAAGCGCCCACGAAAAAGTCAGTCGATCCGGTTCCGTCGTGACGTAGTCGTGCCACACCGCGGCACCGGTCAATCCCTGGCGCTTCAGCCCGGGGAAACGCTGAATCGCCGTTGACCGGCCGTAGACGCGTCCGCCCGGCAGCCGATGCGACTCGGATACTCCGGCATTGCGTCCGACTGACACGATGCGATCGAGAAGGAAGCCGGCGCGCAACGCGATCTTGCCGCGCGTCAGCGAGCGGTAGAGCGGCAGCGCGAACGGCAGCGGTTTCAACGGCGTGCGGCGCGATCCGCGCCAGCGTCCGCCGTTCGCGAACCGACTCGCGCGCGCGGCTGATGTCGGCGGACTGGAGATAGCGCAGGCCGCCATGAATCGTCCGCAGATGATTGAACGAGGTGCCGGCCCCGAAATCGTCGCGCTCCATCAGCGCGACCGACAGGCCACGCTGCGCCGCATCGCAAGCGACGATCAACCCGTAGATGCCGCCGCCGACGACGGCGACGTCGAAGGTTCGTCCGCTGAGCCGATCGAGGTCGCGCGTCATCGTCTTGAGGTATCCGAGGTGCCTGTCATCGTAACAGTGTGCGATATAGTTTTGCGGTGGCCACGACGGCGGACGTTCGCACGTATTGGGATCAGCACATCCACGACCTCGAAATCACTCGGCACCCGGTCGGTTCGCGTGGGTTTTTCGACGACCTCGACCAGTATCATTTTGAAAAACTGCACCACCTGCTGCGGCTCGTGGACTTTGACGGCTACCGCGGCCGAATGGTTCTCGAAGTCGGCTGCGGCGCAGCCGTCGACCTTGCCCGGTTCGCGAAGGGCGGAGCGGTGACGACCGGTGTCGATCTCGCCCCGTCCGCGATCGCCCTGGCCGCGCCAGAACTTCGAGCAGCAGGGGCTGAAGGGCACTTTCGAGGTGGCGGACGGCGAGCAGCTGCCGTTTGCCGACAACACCTTTGACTGTGTCTACGCCCACGGGGTTGTCCAGTACACGGCCCATCCGCAGCGATTGGTTGACGAATGCCGCCGGGTGCTGAAGCCAGGCGGCGAGGCGATCTTTCAGGTCTACAACCGCGTTTCGTGGCTGAACGCCTTGTCCAAGCTGATGAAGGTCGGCCTCGAGCACGACGATGCGCCGGTCCTGCTGAAGTTCAGCATTCCGCGAGTTCAAACGCCTTATTACGCGATTTTCGTGACGTCCGCATGGTGCCCGAGCGTTTCCCGGTGAAGTCGCGGCTGCACGGAGGGTGGAAAGGGCCGGTGTTCAATACCTTCTTCGTCGGGACGTTCAACGCGTTGCCGCGCAGCCTGGTCCGTCGCTTTGGCTGGCACCTGCTGGCGTTCTGCACAAATAATCACTGCAATGACCAGATGACCGATGACCAGATGTTCCTTCACCAAGGCTCACGCCTACGGAAACGACTTCCTCTACGTGCGCCACGACGCGGTCGTCGATCACCGGCCGGACCGGATGACGGCGCTGGCGCGGGAGTTGTGCGATCGCCACACCGGCATCGGCGCCGACGGCTTGATGTTGTATACGCCGACCGCCGATGGCGCGTCGATGCGGCTGCTGAATGCGGATGGCAGTCCGTCAGAAGTATCGGGCAACGGTGTGCGCGGACTGGCGGCTATCCTGGTCCGCGAGAATCCAGAGCGCGATACGCGAAATCGTCATCCACACCGAAGCGGGCGAGAAGCGATTGCGCCGCACCGCTCACCGAGCACACCCGTCAGACATTCGTGGCTGCGATGGGGTTGCCGAACGATCTCCGCCAGATCACCGTGACCGGTCGCCGGAGAAACCGTTGAAACTCGTGGTGATGGATTTCGGTAACCCGCAATGCGTCGTGCTCGGACCGCTGCCCGACGACGTCCGGTTCGAGCGACTCGGTCCGGCGCTCGAGCATCACGAACTGTTTCCGGCGCGAACCAATGTCGAGTTTGCCCACGTCGATAATCCGTCGACGGTGCGGATCGTTATCTGGGAGCGCGGGGTTGGTCCGACGATGTCGTCGGGAACCGGATCATGCGCCTCGCTGATCGCCGCGGCCGCGTTCGGCGGCGCGGCCAGACACGCCGATGTCGTCGCGCCTGGCGGGACGCAGCATGTCGAATGGCGCGACGACAGCGTCTACCTCACCGGGTGGGCCGAGGTGCTGTTCGACGGCACCTGGCTGCGTTAGAAATCACCTACTGAACTCCGAGCGATCCGATCGTTTTCTGCGCTGATCGTCAGGGCCGGCGGCGTGGTCCGCTGGTTGGCGCCAGACCGAGCGTCCGCGCAATTGGTTGAACCTCCGAGGTTGCCTGGTTGGCGGCTTGCGTCGCGGCGGGATAGTCGCCCTGATCGAACGCTTGTGCGCGCTTTTTGCACCGAGCGCTCGGCGGTTGCGAGCGTCCGCCGCGCGTCTTGCAGCAGGCGAGCCGAGACGCGATTGGCTTCCGCGGTCTTCAGATGAGCCTGAGCCTCAGTCAGTGCGCGAGCGGCGGCCGCCAGGGCGCGGTCGGCGTCCACGCGCGCGACGGCCTTGCGATCGGCGGCCTGGCGCGCCGCGGTCTTCGCGCGATCGCGCGCGTCGAGTGCGTGATTCAGCGCGAGGCGGTAATCACGCTGATCAACCGCGTCAGTGGCGTTTTTCAGCGCTGTCTTGCGCGGCTGCGAACTCTTCGCTGGCGTATTGATCGGCGCCGACGGCCTTGGCGGCGTCGATCGCGCCGTGCGCCTGTTGGATTTCCTTGTCGGGGGGATCGCCACCGCACGCGACGAAGGCGAACGGGGCCAACACGGCCAACGCCGCGGCCAGCGCAAGCGGCAGCACGCAGCGTCGAACCGGCATCATTATCAGTATATCCAATGCCTGGAACGGTTTTGCGGGCCGGGCGTAGGCCGATTCGTGAGGTTGTAGTACGATGAAATTTCTTGCGAATGACGATCGGCCGCGCGAGAAGCTCCAACGACATGGCGTGGCGGCGCTCGGCGACAACGAGCTGGTGGCGCTCGTCATCGGCTCGGGTTCGCGTCGCGGTGGACGCGCTGACAGTCGCCAACGACGTGCTGGCGGCACACGGTGGCGTTCACGCGCTGGCGCGCTGTAGCTGCCGACGATGCTGGCGCGGACGAAGGCATCGGACGGGCGCGGGCGGCGCAGATCGTCGCGGCGATCGAACTGGGACGCCGGACGCTGGCGACAGCCGCCGCCGAACGGCCTCGCGGATCCAGTGCTCGCGATGCGGCGCGACTGTTGCTGCCACGGTTCGGTTCGCGCGGCGTCGAACAGTTCGGGATCGTCCTGCTCGACACGCGGCATCGGGTGCTGCGCACCGCGGTGATCGCGAGCGGCACGACGAACACCTCGGTCGTCGAGCCGCGGGAAGTGTTCCGGGAGGCGGCGCTCGGCGGCGCGTCGGCGATCGTGGTGTTCCACAACCACCCTTCCGGCGATCCCACGCCCAGTCCGGACGACGTGGCGTTGACGCGGCGGCTGGCGGCGGCGGGAGTGCTGATGGGTATCGATCGTGGTGGATCACATCATTCTCGGCGACGGCGGTACTGCAGCTTGAAGGAGTTACGGCGAAGCTGTGAGCCGGGTTCTCTACTTCGACTGCTTTTCGGGGATCTCCGGCGACATGGCGCTCGGCGCGTTGCTCGATGCCGGGCTGCCGCTCGACGAGCTGAAGCGCGCGCTGGGCAGCCTCGCGCTCGGCGACGTGCACGTTCACGCCGAGAAGTTCTCCGGGCCGGGGTCTCGGCGACCAAGTTCAGTGTCCACGAGCACGTCGGCACGACAACGCCGATCACGCATCACGATCACGCACGCACGATCATCGCGCATTCGCACGCCGGCATCGCATCCGCATCGACAGTCTGCCCGAGATCTTCAAGTTGATCGACAGCTCGGCGTTGTCGCCGTCCGGCCGCGAGCGCGCGAAGGCGATGTTCCAGCGCCTCGGCGAAGCCGAGGCAGCGATTCACCAGATGCCGGTCGAGAAAGTCCACCTGCACGAAGTCGGCGCCCTCGACTCGATCATCGACATCGTCGGCATCGTGTTCGCGATGGAGTGGGCCGGCGCCGATCAGGTCGTCTGTTCGCCGCTGAACGTTGGCGGCGGAATGGTTCAATCGGCGCACGGCCTGTTTCCGGTGCCCGCGCCGGCGACGGTGAAGCTGCTCGGCGACGCGCCGGTCTACAGCGGCACCGTGCAGAAGGAGCTGGTGACGCCGACCGGTGCGCTGATCGCGACGACCTATGCAGCGTCGTTTGGCCCGATTCCGGCGATGTCGATCGAGCGCGTCGGCTACGGCGCCGGCGATCGCGACGATCCCGTCGACGCCGAACGTGCTGCGCGTGCTGATCGGCACGTGCGGCGGCCCAGCGCTTCGACCGCGCGCGAACGCGTCACGGTCATCGAGTGCGAAATCGACGACATGAACCCGCAGATTTTCGGCGTCGTCATGGATCGGCTGTACGCGGCCGGCGCGCTGGAGGTGTTTTACGTGCCGGTGCAGATGAAGAAGAATCGGCCCGGGACGCTGCTGACCGTGATTGCGCCGCCGGAGCAGCGGTCCGAGATTGACGGACGTCATCTTCCGCGAGACGACGACGATCGGACTGCGGCACTGCGAGGTCGATCGCGAAGTGTCTGGCAGCGCGAAATCGTCGACAGTCGACACGCCGCTCGGCACGGTGCGCTTCAAGATGGCGCAGCGTGACGGGCGCGTCATGAACGCCACTCCCGAGTTCGACGACTGCGCGAGGCTGGCGGCGGCTAACAACCTGTCGGTGAAAGACGTCCAGGCGATCGCGATCAAGGCCTACACACCGTGAAGCCGTTTTTTTCTGACCACCGCAATCGACTACGTGAACAGCCGGCCGCACCTCGGCACGGCCTACGAGAAGGTGTGCGCCGACGTCATCGCGCGCTACAAGCGGCTCTGCGGCTTCGAGACGCGGTTCCTGATGGGGAACGACGAGCACTCGCAGAACGTGTTCAAGAAGGCGGTCGAGGAAGCGGGCCTCGATCCGCTCGCGTACTGCGACCAGATGGAGGAGGAGTTCCGGAAAGCGTGGGCACACCTCGACGTCTCGTTCGACGACTTCATCCGGACGACCGAGCCGCGCCACAGGACGGCGTCACCGAACTCGCGCAGCGGCTCTACGAAGCCGGCGACATCTACGAAGGCGTCTACGAGGGCTGGTACTGCGTCAGCTGCGAGGAGTTCAAGCAGGAGAAGGATCTCGTCAACGGCAACTGCCCGCTGCACCCGACGCTGAAGCCCGAGTGGATACGCGAGAAGAACTTCTTCTTCCGGCTGTCGAAGTATCAGCAGCCGCTGCTCGATCATTTCGCGCGCGCATCCCGGAGTTTCTGGAGCCCGACGATCCGGCGCAACGAGATCCTGCGGCTGATCGAAGGGCGGGCTGCATCGACATCTCGGTGCAGCCGCGCCGGACAGTCGTGGGGCATTCCGCTGCCGTTCGATCCGTCGAGCGTCGTCTACGTGTGGTTCGACGCGCTGATCAACTACGCCTCGGCGGTCGGACTCGGCGACGATGCGCAGAAGGACACTGTTCGAGAAGTGGTGGCCGGCCGATCTGCACATCATCGGCAAGGACATCACCCGCTTTCACGCGGTCTTCTGGCCGGCGATGCTGATGGCCGCCAGGCTGCCGCTGCCGCGCCAGGTGTTCGGCCACGGCTTCATGACGATCGAACGGCCAGCGGATGAGCAAGACGCTCGGCACGATCGTCGATCCGATCGAGGCGGCCGATCGCGCTCGGCGTCGATCCGCTGCGGCTGTATCTCGTCAAGGAGATCGCGTTTGGCGGCGACGGCGACTTCTCGTGGGAGCGACTACGACGAGCGCTACAACGTCGATCTCGCCAACAACCTCGGCAACCTGGTCAGCCGCGTCTCGGCGATGGCGGCGCGCTACCGCGAGGGCGTGGTTCGCCCGGCGGCGCGCCGGCAACGATCAACTCGCGCGGCTCGGCGAGCAGGTCGTGGTCGACTACCGGCAGAGCGATGGACGCGCTTCGCGCTGCACGAAGGCGCGGCGGCGGCGTTCAGGTTGATCGACGGCACCAACGAATTCATCGCCGCAACCGCGCCGTGGACGCTGGCCAAGGATCCGGCGATCGGCCGATCGCCTGACGCAGGTGCTGTTCGACGCGGCGGAAGCGATCCGCCTCGCGGCGGTGCTGCTGCGACCGATCATGCCGACGTCGAGCCGCGAAATCCTGCGGCGCGTCGGCGTCGCGAGCGACGGCTCAGCTTCGATCGCGACGGCCGCTGGCGCACCGACGGCGAGCGCATGCTCGCTCCAGGACGGCCCGCTGTGGCCGCGCAAGGAGACAGACGATTGTGAGCGACACGACCCGCTGTACCGCCCGGACGCGCCCTGCGCGGCACGGCAGCACGCCGGCTCCACGCTGCCGAGCAACCCGCCGCGGCGGCCCAGCACCGGCCAGCCGGCTCGCCGACACGCATCTCGATCGACGACTTCATGAAGGTCGAGCTGCGCGTCGCGAAAGTGCTGACCGCCGAGCGGGTGGAGAAGTCCAAGAAGCTGCTGAAGCTGTCGGTGGACGTCGGCACCGAGCAGCGCACGCTGGTCGCCGGCATCGCCGAAGCCTACGAGCCCGAGGCGCTCGTCGGCAAGACCGTCGTGATCGTCTTCAACCTGAAGCCGGCGAAGCTGATGGGGATCGAGTCGAACGGGATGGTGCTGGCCGCGAGCCCAGACGGCGGCAAGCCGACGGTCGTCTCGTTCGACCAATCCGCCGACCGGGACACGCAGGTTCGCTGAGTCGTATGCGAGCGCTCCGCGCATCTTGCGGCGGTGCCGTCTGCGTTGCGTGCTTGTCGCAGCTGGTCGGCGCCCAATCCTCCGTCCCGGATCCACGCGCCGAGCGAAGTAAGCACGGCGCGGCATTTCGAGGCGCCTCGAAGAGCGATCCGATCCGGTTGCGCGCATTCCTTCGCGAGATGCCGAAGGGCGGCGACCTCCACAACCATCTGCTCGGGCGCGATCTACGCGGAGAGCTACCTCCACTGGGCGGCCGAGGATGGCCTGTGCCTCGCGATGGCGACGATGGCGATCGTCGTTCGGCCCGTGCGACGGCGAGCGCGGACGATCGCGGCGGCCGCAGTCCTGCAGAACTCGACGCTCTTCAACCAAGCGGTCGACGCGATGTCGATGCGGCACTGGGACCCCTCGCTCAACGGGCACGATCAGTTTCTTCGCCACGTTCGGCAAGTTCGGCCCGCCGTCGGATCGAGACCGGCGACATGCTCGCCGAGGTCGCGGCGCGCGCCGCCGCCGAGCGGGTCAGCTATCTCGAGCTGATGCTGACGCCGCACTCGGGCGCCGCCGCGCTCGGCGCGGACGCATCGCGGCTGGACGCAGATTTCGGCGCAGCTGCGCGACACGCTGCTCGCTGCCGGGTTGACCGAGCGTGTCGTCAGCCGGCGCGAGCCGATCTCGACGTCGCCGAAGCGCGGCTGCGTGAGCTCGCTGCGCTGCGCGAGCGATCAACCTGATGCCGGGTGTCAGGTCACCATCCGCTACATCGCCCAGGTCGGGCGGGCGCGAGCGCCACAGGAAGTGTTCGCGCAGATGCTCGCCTGGCTTCGAGTTGGTCGAAGCAGATCCGCGCGTCGTCTCGCTCAATCTGGTGCAGCCCGAAGACGATCCGATCGCGGTCCGCGATTTCTCGCTGCACATGTCGATGCTGGACTACCTGCACGGCCAGTATCCGCGCGTGCCGATCGCGCTGCACGCCGGCGAGCTGGCCGACGGACTGGTGCCGCCCGAGGCGCTGCGCTTCCATGTTCGCGACTCGATCCGCATCGGCCACGCCCGCCGCATCGGTCACGGCGCCGCCGTCATGTACGAAGACGATCCGTTCGGCCTGCTGCGCGAGCTGGCGGAGAAGCAGGTCCTCGTCGAAGTCGCGCTGAGCAGCGCCGACGCTGATTCTCGGCGTCAGCGGCGCGCGCCATCCGCTGAAGACGTTCCTGCAGTCCGACGTGCCGGTCGCGCTCGTCACCGACGACATGGGCGTGTCGCGGATCGACGCAACCCTGGAATTCCGGAGGCAGTCGAACCGAGCACGGACTCGACTATCCGACCGCTGAAAGCGGCTGGTTGCGCAACTCGATCGAGTACAGCTTCGCGGACGCGGCCACCAAGAACGCGCCTGCAGGCCGACTCGAGTGCGCGTTCGCCGCCGTTCGAGCGGCGAACCCGAACGCGATCCCGCCGACGCGATGATCGACAGCACTGCCACCTCGCCGACGAAACGTTCGCCGGCGACCTGGCCGACGTGGTCGCGCGCGCGCAAGGACGGCCGAGCCTCGAGCGTCCGCTGGTCATACTCGAAGCCGGCAACGCGAAAGAAGCCGCGCAGGCGCGGGCGGCTGCTCGACGCTCTGGCCGGAGACTCGCTTCGCGATCGGCGTCCACCCGCATCAGGCACACCAGTTCGCGGACGACGCCGACGCGCGCCGCGGCGATCGTGCGCGAGCAGTTTTCGCGAACGCCGGCGGCGCGTGCGGTCGGCGAAATCGGGCTCGACTATCACTACGACTTCTCGCCGCGTGAGGTGCAGCAGGCGGTCTTCCGCGCGTCAGCTGCGCCTCGCGCTGGCGCTCGACCGCCCCGTCGTCATCCACACCCGCGAGGCGGACGACGACACCGTTGCCGCGATTCTGCGCGAGGAAGGCGGCGGCCGGTTGCGCGGCGTCCTTCACTGTTTCACCGGCAACGCACGCAGCTTGCCGACGCCGGCGCTCGAACTCGGCTTTTACATCTCGGTGGCCGGCATCCTGACGTTTCCCAAGGCCGAGGAATCTGCGCGAGATGATCCGCCGCGTTCCGCTCGATCGGCTGCTGGTCGAAACCGACAGCCCGTTCCTGGCGCCGGTTCCGCATCGCGGCAAGCGCAACGAGCCGGCGCACGTCGCGCGCGTGGTTGCGACACTGGCCGAGATGCACGGGACTGACGCCGCGGCGGTTGGCTCGCCAGACGACCGCCAACTTTCACAGCCTGTTCCGGCCGTGATAAAGTCCTACCTGAACCGCTGTGGAAAAATCGCTGGCCCTCTCGCAGATCTTTGAGCCGATCCGCGCCGACCTCGAGAAGGTCGACGAGGAATTCGCGCGGCACGTGCAGTCGCGGGTTCAGCTGATTCCACAAATCGGTCAATACATCCGTACCAGTGGAGGCAAACGGATGCGACCGGCGGTGCTGCTGATGGCGGCGCGGCTTGTCCGGTTACACCGGCGACCGCTCGATCCTCTACGCAGCGGTCGTCGAGTTCATCCATACCGCAACGCTGGTTCACGACGACATCATCGACGATGCCGATTTGCGCCGCGGCCGCCTGGCGGTGCATTCGCGGTGGGGCAACGACATCACCGTACTGCTCGGCGACTATCTCTACATCAAGTCGATGGCGCTGGCGCTGACCCACGACACGCTCGACATCGTCCGGCTGCTGTGCGACGTGACGCTGAAGATGATCGAGGGCGAGTTGTATCAGCTGACCAAGAACGGCGACGCCGACATCACCGAAGAAGAGCACTTCGACATCATGCGGCGCAAGACCGCGTACCTGTTCGGCGGCTGCGCGCAGATCGGCGGACTGCTCGGCAAGGTGTCGAAGGATCAGGAACAGGCGCTGCGCGAGTACGGGTTCAACCTCGGGATGGCCTTCCAGCTGGTCGACGACTTGCTGGACTACACCGGCGACGAAGAAACCGTTGGCAAACCGCTCGGCAGCGACCTGCGCGAAGGCAAAGTGACGCTGCCGTTGATTCACCTGCAGCGGCAGGACAAGGACGGCAGCGGTGCGCAGATCATCCGTGACGTCATCACGTCGCGGCAGGTTACCGAAACGCAGTGGAGCGACTTGAAACGCAACCTGCACGATCACGCGTCGATCGACTACGCCTACCGCAAGGCGGTCGAGTTCGCCGATCACGCGAAGACGCACCTCTACGCGTTCCCGAGCAGCCCTGAACGTGACGCGCTGCTTGCGTTGCCGGATTACGTGCTGTCTCGAGACCGGTGACATGGCTGAAGGCTGATGGGCTGATGGCATAGGGACTAGCCATGCTCTCCTTCAGGATTCCACCTGCCACGCTCGAAATCGTCGACGGCGACATCTCGCTCCAGGACGTCGACGCGATCGTCAACGCCGCCAACAATCATTTCTGGATGGGTTCCGGTGTGGCCGGGGCGCTGAAGGCGCGAGGTGGTCCCGCGATTGAAACCGAAGCGATGGCGCTTGGACCGGTCGAGCCGGGCGACGCCGTCGTAACCGGCGGCGGGCAGCTGCGTGCGCGGCACGTGATCCATGCCGCGGTGATGGGGCAGGACCTGCAAACGTCCGCAGACATCATCGAGCGCTCCACTCGTCGGGTTCTGGAGCTCGCGGAGCACAGGCGATTCAGGTCGATCGCTTTACCGGCGTTCGGCACCGGTGTCGGCGGCTTTTCCATCCGCGCCTGCGCGCTGATAATGATCGACGTGATTCGAGGGCATCGTCCTCGCAGCCTTCGCATCGTACGTCTGGTCCTCTTCAGCCAGAATACCTACCTGGCGTTTGCCGAAGTGGCCGGCGAACGGCTCGGCCCTCCGCTCGACGGACCTCCCGATTGTCCGATCTCCACATGACCGCTCCCGAGCAGCGGCTCAAGGAGCTGCGCGACGCGATCCGGCATCACGAAGAGTGCTACTACATTCGCAACGCGCCCGAGATTTCCGACGAACAATTCGATGCGCTGCTGCACGAGCTCGAGCGGCTCGAGGGCGAGCACCCGGATCTGGTTACCGTCGATTCGCCGACGCCAACGCGTCGCCGGACGTCCGGTGGAAGGCTTTCCGACGGTCCAGCATCTGATGCCAATGTTGAGCCTCGACAACGCCTATAACGAAGAGGAATTGCGCGCGTTCGACGAGCGAGTCCGTCGCGGTGCCGGGGTTGGCGCCGGTCCGGTCGCCTACGTGGCTGAACTGAAGATCGACGGTTTGAGCATCTCGCTGACCTACGACGACGGCCGGCTGGTTCGCGCTGCGACGCGCGGTGATGGGACGAACGGCGAAGAAGTTACAGCCAACGCCCGAACGATTCGCGCCATTCCGCTGTCGTTGCGCCATTCGACGATTCCCGGACAGGAAGTCCCGGCGGGCCGCATCGAAATCCGCGGCGAAGCGTATTTGCCGCGTGCCGCGTTCGAACGACTGAATCGCGAACAGGCCGCTGCGGGCGAACCGCTCTACGCGAACGCGCGAAATACTGCCGCCGGGACGATTCGGAATCTCGATCCGGCGCTGGTCGCACGACGCGGGTTGTCAGCGTTCACCTATCAACTGGTCGGCGCGCGCGAACGGGCGCATCACAGCGACACGCTGGAAGCGATGCGCAGCTGGGGACTGCCGGTCGAATCTCACTGGCGTCGCTGCGTCGGTGTTGACGAATTGGTGGCGTTCTGCAGCGACTGGGCCGACCAGCGGCAATCGCTGGAATTCGATACCGATGGCGTCGTGATCAAGGTGGACGATCTGGCGCTGCGCGAACGCCTCGGCACCACCGCCAAGTTTCCCCGCTGGGCGACGGCGTTCAAGTTCCCGGCGCAGCAGGCGCACACCAGACTGCGCGAGATCGCCGTCAATGTCGGTCGCACCGGCGCGGTCACGCCTTATGCGGTGCTCGACCCGGTTTTCGTGGCTGGCTCGACGATTTCGATGGCCACGCTGCACAACGCCGAAGACATCGCGCGGAAAGACATTCGTCCCGGCGACACGGTAGTGATCGAGAAGGCCGGCGACGTCATCCCGAAAGTCGTGGCGCCGATCCTCAGCCTGCGGCCGGCGGACGCGCAGCCCTGGGTGATGCCGACGGCTTGTCCGGAGTGTGGCAGCCAGTTGCGTCGGGACGAGGAAGAGGTGGTCTGGCGTTGCGAGAACACGTCGTGTCCGGCGCGCCTGCGCCGCAGTCTCGAGCATTTTGCCTCGCGCTCGGCGATGAACATCGAAGGACTCGGCGCGTCGATCGTTGATCAGTTGCTGGATAAGGGCCTGGTCACCGATTTCAGCGATCTCTACAAGCTCGACGCGGCGACGCTCGAAAACCTGATCGTGACGCCGAAGGAAGCCGACGGCTCGCGAGCGGTGCCGGTGCCCCGCAAGCTCGGAAAAGTAGGGCGCAACGTCGTCGAGCAGATTGCCCGCAGCAAGTCGAACGACGTGGCTCGATTGATTTACGCGCTCGGCATCCGCCACATCGGCGAAAAAGCTGCCACGACACTGGCCCGCCACCTGCGATCGATGGACGCGATCATCAACGCCAGTGTCGAAACGCTCCAGCAGGTTCCCGAAATCGGTCCAGTGGTCGCCGAGTCGGTCAAGATGTTTGCAGACGAGCCGCGCAACCGGGCGTTGATTGAAAAGCTTGCCGAGGCCGGCGTAAACATGGCGACCAGCCTGCCGGAACCGTCGGTGGCTGCACCGGGTCCGCTCGAGGGGAAAACCTACGTGCATCACCGGAACGCTCGAGGCGATGTCGCGCGAGCAAGCCACCGACGCGCTGGAGCAGCTCGGCGCGAAAGTGTCTGGCTCAGTCAGCAAGAAAACCACTGCATTGATTGCCGGCGCCGATGGCGGCAGCAAGCTCGAGAAAGCGCAGAAGCTCGGCGTCGAGGTGCTGGATGAAGCCGCCTTTCTGACGCTTATAATGAAGAACTAGGAATGCGGCGCTTCACGTTCGTCACTCTCGCACTCACCGCGGTTGTCGCGTTCCTGGTCGGCGCGATCATGGCAGGGGGGTTCGCCCGGCCGGATGTTTCGGCCGGGGCGCCCAAGACGACCTCGGGCCGTTCGATTGCCGCCGCGGCGCGGCCGTCCAACGCGGCTCCAGTCATTCCGGCGGTAAATTTTGCCGACGTCGTCGAACGGATCAACCCGGCGGTCGTGAACATCGACGCGACGGCACGCGGCCAGGAAGGGCGTCGCCGGCGAGGCCGGACCAGCGTTCCCGATCCACCGGACATGCCGTTCGATTTCCCGCCGCGCCTGGAGCGCGATAATCCTCATCGCGGCGCCGGCAGCGGGTTCATCATCGACGCTGACGGCAGCATCCTCACCAACAACCACGTCATCGACCGCGCCGAACGGATCATCGTCAAACTGTCGGATGGACGGACGGCGCGGGCCCGGGTGATCGGCGCCGATCCCGACACCGACGTCGCGTTGATCAAGATCGACGGTCTGACCGGGCTGCCGGTCGCGCCGCTCGGCGATTCGACCACCTTGCGGATGGGCGAGTGGGTGTGTGCGATTGGCAACCCACTTGGCTACGAACACAGTGTCACGGTCGGAGTCGTCAGCTTCCTCGGACGGAAGCTGTTCGATATGAGCCTCGACAATTACATTCAGACGGACGCGGCGATCAACTTCGGCAACAGCGGCGGACCGCTGATCAACACTCACGGCGAGGTAATCGGGATTAACGCCGCGATCAGTTCGCGCGCCAGCAACATCGGATTCGCTGTTCCGATCAATGGGGCCGCGGCGGTCTTGCCGCAGCTGCGCGCACGCGGCAAGGTAAGCCGTGGCTACATGGGGGTGGCGCTGCGCGACGTGGATGCTGATCTGGAGCGGTCGCTGAACCTGTCGGTCAGCCACGGCGCGGTGGTGCAGGACGTCACTGACGGCTCGCCAGCCGATCGGGCCGGCCTGAAGCCGTACGACGTCGTCGTGGCGATCGACGACAAAGGCGTGAGCAACGAGGATCAATTGATCCGCGAAATCGCCGGTCGCGCGCCCGGCTCGGCCGCACACCTCAGGTTCGTGCGCGACGGACACGAGCAGAGCGCCACCGTCAAGCTGGCCGAGCGTCCGCAGCGCGATAGCGCCGACTCACGCGGCGATTCGGCAGCGCCCTCCGATCGGGTAAAGGCAGACCAGGACGTCGCGCTCGGCATCAGCGTCCGCGATCTCGATCGCCAGACCGTCGAGCGTCTCGATCTCGCCAAGGATACGCATGGCGTCCTGATCACCCGCGTCGAGCCGCTCAGTTCGTCGTTCGACAGCGGCATCGAACGCGGCACCGTCATTCTCGAAATCAATCGCCAGCGTGTCACCTCGGCCGCCGAGTACCGCCGTGTGGCGCGCGCGCGCACGCCCCGGCGACATCCTGACTTTGTGGGTCTACGCGCCCGATCTGGCGCAGCGGCAAATCAAGACGGTCCGCGTCGAAGAGAAGTAACGGAGATGAACGGAGGCGCGGGTTCAACACGAGCAACGGAGCAACGAAGAGAGAACCAAATATTCTTTTTTTCTCTGTTTCTCCGTTGCTCCGTGTTGATCCCGTAACTCCGTTTCCTCCGTCGCCTCCGTCTCCGTCCTCCGTCTCCGTTAGCTCCTATGCCCCGACCACGCATCCTCGTTGTCGACGACGAAGCCGCGATTCGCGATTCGCTGAAGATGACGCTCGAATATGAAGGCTACGAGTTCGTCGGTGCGGCGACCGGTCAGGAGGGCCTCGCGCTCGCCGAGCGCGATGTGCCGGACCTGGTGCTGCTCGACGTCAAGATGCCGGGAATGGACGGCCTCGAGGTGCTCGAGCGGCTGCGCAACATGAACGATCAGCTGCCGATCGTCGTCATTTCGGGCCACGGCACCATCAGTACCGCGGTTGAAGCGACCAAGAAGGGCGCGTTCGATTTCATCGAGAAGCCGTTCGCCAGCGAGCGGATCCTGGTCAGCTTGCGCAACGCGCTCGACCATCGCCAGCTACGCGACGAGAATCGATCGTTGAAGCGGGCGGTCGAGGTCCGCCACCAGATGATCGGCGACAGCCCGGCGCTGAAGCAGATCATGGCGTCGATCGGCCGGGCGGCGCCGACCAATGCGACCGTGCTGATCACCGGTGAAAGCGGTGTCGGCAAGGAACTGGTGGCACGGACCATTCATCGCAACAGCCTGCGCAGCCGCGAGCGGTTCGTGCAGGTGAACTGCGCCGCGATTCCCGAAGAATTGATCGAGAGCGAGTTGTTCGGCCACGAAAAGGGCTCGTTCACCGGCGCCACTGAAAAGCAGGTAGGAAAGTTCGAGCAGGCGGACCGCGGCACGATCTTCCTTGATGAGGTCGGCGACATGTCTGCCAAGACGCAGGCAAAAGTCCTCCGCGTGCTTCAGGAAGGCGAAGTCGAACGCCTCGGATCGGCGCGGACCGTCAAGGTCGACGTACGGGTGATCGCCGCAACCAACAAGAACCTCGAAGAAGAAATCGAGAAGGGGAACTTCCGCGAGGACTTGTACTTCCGTCTGGCGGTGATTCCGATTCACGTCCAGCCGCTGCGCGAACGTCCGGAAGACATTCCGCTGCTGGTGCGGCACTACATGGATTATTTCAGCCGCGAGAACAACGTGCGGCCGAAGCGGATCACGCAGGCGGCGATGGACGCGCTACAGCGCTATCGCTGGCGCGGCAACATCCGCGAGCTGCGCAACACCGTCGAACGGCTGCACATCATGACCAGCGGCGACACGATTGACGTCGCCGACCTGCCAGGCGCCGTCCGATCACCGTCTTCCGCGGCGCCCGCCGGAACCTTCAGCGCGGCAAGCGCGCCGCCGAGCGGATCCGGCACATTGCGGGAGTTCAAGGACAACGCCGAACGCGCCTATCTGGTCCAGAAGCTGCGCGAGAACGGCTGGAACATCTCGAAGACCGCCGAGGTGATCGACACGCCGCGCAGCAATCTCTACAAGAAGTTAGAGCAGTATCAGATTACGCAGGAGACGGACGGATAAGATAGGCCAATCATCTGGTCATCTAGTCATCTGGTCATCTAGTCATTGGATTGTTCAATTGTCAATGCAATTGACTAAATGACCAGATGACCAGATGACTAGATGTACAATTGTTTTCGTCGCAGTGAGCCAGACGATCGTCTCCGCCTTCGCCTTCGGCGCCATGTTGGCGAGCGAAGGCGGAGAGGAAAGTCCGAACTCCGCAGGGCAGTGCGCCGGGTAACGCCCGGTCGGGGCAACTCGAAGGATAGTGGCACAGAAAATACACAGCCGATCTTGCGGTGCTCGCACATGCGCGAGCGACGCAGAGGCAATGGTGAAAAGGTGCGGTAAGAGCGCACCGCGCCTGTGGTAACACAGGTGGCAGGCAAAACCCCGCACGGAGCAAGACCAAATAGGGAGGCGTTCCACAGGCGGCCCGCCTGAGGCCTCCGGGTCGGTCGCTTGATCCTGTCAGCGATGACAGGGCTAGAGGAATGATCGTCACGCCGAAGCTCGCCGACGCGCAAGCGTCCGAGCGAGCGAAGGTGGACAGAATTCGGCTTACGGCTCGCTGCGACACTTATTATCTGGTCATCGGACATTTGGTCCTCCAGTCATTGCATCGAGCAATTGATCAATCCATGACGGCCTCTGCGATGACCAGATGACTAAGTGAACCAATCGCCTTTTATGAAAAGAATCGCCCTCGCCTTGGTCGCGGCCGCTGTCACGCCGCTCCTTCTCGCGGATCAGCCGCCGTCGCCCGGTCCTGAGTGGGAACGGGCTATGGCGTGGTCACGTCCAAGCCGCGCTGCAATCCAGCGGCGGAGGCGGACAGACTCCTGGTCAGATACGGCCGCGGCCGGCGCAGGGGCGCGAGCCGGAATTCACGCCGCCGACGATTCGCGAGTACAAGCCGAAGTCAACGCTGGTGGTGCCGCAGCATCCGGTGCCGCGCGCCAAGTTTCCGGTCATCGACATCCATAGCCACCAGCCGACACCGATTTCGCCGGCGGAGTTCGACCGCGTCATGAAGGGGATGCAGGACAACAACCTGCAGATCCTCGTCAACCTGAGTGGCGGATCGGGCGATCGGCTGCGCTCGGGTATCGAGGCGCTGAAGACCAGCAAATACAAAGACCGGATGGTGCTGTTCGCCAACGTCAATTGGAACAATGTCGGCCCGGGCTTTGGACCGAAGGCCGCGGCGCAGCTCGAGGCCGATTTCAACGCCGGCGCGATCGGCTTGAAGGTGTTCAAGGACCTCGGCATGTTCGCGCGGAAGGCCGACGGCAGCCGTCTGAAAGTGGACGATCCGGAGTTGGATCCGGTGTGGGAGATGTGCGCGAAGCACAACGCGCCGGTGCTGATTCACATCGCCGAACCGCAGGCGTTTTTCGATCCGCTCGATTTCAACAACGAACGCTGGCTCGAGCTGGCACTCTATGCCGACCGGCGGCACCAGACCGGCGTGCGTTTCGAAGAGCTGATGACGGAACGCAACAACATGATCAAGAACCATCCGAAGACCAATTTCATCCTGGCGCACTTCGGATGGCATGGCAACGACCTGGCGCGTGCCGGCAAGCTGCTCGATCAGAATCCGAACGTCTATTACGACGTTGCCGCCGTGCTCTACGACTTTGGACGGCAGCCGCGCGCGGCCCACGAGTTTTTCATCAAGTTACCAGGATCGGATCCTGTTCGGCAAAGACAGCTATCAGCCCGACGAATATCCGTATTACTGGCGGGTTTTCGAGACCAACGACGAATACTTCGACTATTACCGCGATTACCACGCGTTCTGGAAACTGTATGGAATCGGCTTGCCCGATCCGGTATTGCGGAAGCTCTATTATCAGAACGCGCTGAGGCTGGCGCCGGGCCTGTCGAAGGCGGCGTTTACGGACTAGGTTTTGCTATAGACCTCAACACTATGGCGACTTATCTGGTCACGGGCGGCGCAGGCTTCATTGGGTCACATCTCACCGAAGAACTGATTCGCCGCGGGCATCAGGTCCGCGTATCGATAGTTTGATCACCGGCAAGCGCCGCAATCTCGATCACATTCCTGACGTCGAGTTCGTCGAGGGCGACCTGGCCGAACCGGGCGTCGCGGAACGCGCCGTCGAGGGCATCAACTACGTTCTGCATCAGGCGGCCATCCCGTCCGTGCCGCGGTCGGTGAAAGATCCGGTCACGTCGAACCGCGCCAACGTGACGGCGACGGTGAATATTCTCGTCGCGGCGCGCGATGCCGGTGTCAAGCGACTGGTCTATGCCGGCTCGTCGTCCGCCTACGGCAACACGCCGACGTTACCGAAGCGCGAAGAGATGCCGACCAATCCGCTGTCGCCCTACGCGCTACAGAAACTGGTGAGCGAGCAGTACTGTCAGATGTTCACGCAACTCTACGGCTTCGAGACCGTGACGACGCGCTATTTCAATGTGTTCGGGCCAAGGCAGGATCCGAACTCGCCGTACTCGGGCGTGATTTCCTTGTTTTCGACGGCGTTGCTCGAGAATCGTCAGCCGACGATTTTCGGCGACGGTGAGCAGACGCGCGATTTTACCTATGTCGCGAACGTCGTTGACGGCGTGCTGCGCTGCTGCGACGCGCCGAAGGCCGCCGGCGAGATGATGAACGTGGCGACCGGTGGACGGATTTCCCTGAACGAATTGCTGAAGACGATGAATCAGCTGCTCGGCACGAACATTCAGGCCATCTACCTCGAAGAGCGCGCCGGCGACGTCCGAGATTCGCAGGCCGACATTTCCAAAGCCGAATCGCTGCTCGGTTACAAACCCACCGTTCTGCTGGAAGAAGGGCTGCGACGTACGCTCGACTGGTGCCGCGCGGAGAGCTCAGCAGCCGCACGCGCGTAAACTGTAGTCATGAGTGCGCACCGCCAAGCGGTCGCTGCAATCGCAGCGGCATGGGTAATTGCCGGCGTTTCGATCGTTTACGCGGCGCCGGTCGATCCGAATACGGTGCCGCTCGAGGAACTGGCGGCGATCCGCGGAGCAATGTGGACCGCGCGTCATCCGCTGCGCACCGGCCCGCGGCCGGCGACGCCGTCCAACATCCTGGCGCTTTCTGCGATTGCCGGCGAGCCGGCGGATGTTCGCGAGGCTGCGTATCGCGCCTACACGTCACGCGGCTACACCCACGGGGTCGTCGGCGCGTGGCAGCCGCAGCCGTACTCGCCGTATCACAAGGTTTACCCGCAACAGAATCTGACGTTCGAGCAGTATCTCGATCTGCTGCAACAGTTCTGGGATCACGGCATTAAACCGGTGGTGTTCGTCAAACCAGACGGCTGGTCCTGCCAGCAGCTCGAATCGCTGACGCAGTTTTACAGTCAGCCGCGGGCGCAACGGCTGGTGCGCATCGCTGTACCGGCTGGTTGGGAACCGAACAAGACCACGTCGAATGCGGAGTGGGTGTGCTGGCTGCAATGGGGCCGACGCGTGCTGCCGAATGCGCTGAGTCTGATCCACATGGAAGCCGACGTCGACGTGCCCGGCAACCAGGAGGATCAGAAGGCGCTCGGCATTCCAGGCATTTGGAATCGCGTCGCGCCACTCGTGCACGGCTACCTCGCTCAGAATGCCGGCTATGTCTACAGCGGCAGCGAAACGCCGTCAGCGGAATTCATCAAGAACTTCACCGACCAATTCCGTCTGAATCCGAAACCGGGTCGAGGCTCCCTGGCGGATCGCTTTACCTGGGGCTATGCGAACTGGCCGACGTCGAGCGCCTGGGGCACCGGGAAACGGGTTCGCGTTTACGCCGCGGAATACGCCGCGTTCGCTAACTTCTGGTGGGATTGGGACGAACGCTTCGCCCGCCAGTTGGGTGATGCGGCGATGGCCGCTGGTGCGGATGGATACCTCGACGGTGGTACCGTCGCAGTGCCGGTCCGAAAGCCCTAGCCTGTAGTTTTCAGCGACAATAAGGGCTGCGCTATGCGTCACCTGCTCCGTGCCGCGGTCCTGGTGTGCCTTGCGTCGTCGGCGGTGGCTGACACCCGCTGGACGATGGTGCGGACGCCGACGCTGACGGTCATTGGCGATCAGTCGCCGGCCGCTCTCCGCGACGTGGCGATTCAGCTCGAACAGTTTCGGTCGGTGGTTGCCGGGCAGATCGCCGGTGCCGACCGTCCGCCGTCGCTGCCGACCCACGTTTTCGTATTCGGCACGCGCAACACGCTGCGCCCGTACCTGCCGCTCAGCAGCGGACGCCCGGCGTCGCTCGCCGGCTTCTTTCAACGCGACGGTGACGTCAACACTATCGCGCTGTCGCTCGAGCGCGCCGACGAGTCGTCCGCGGTCACCTACCACGAGTACACGCATCTGCTGGTCGGCAACGCCGTCCGCAACATGCCGGTCTGGCTGAATGAAGGGCTGGCCGAGTACTACAGCACCTATCGATTGCTCGATGGCGGGCGTGAAGCGCAAATCGGACGTCCGCCCGAAGGCCGTCTCGCGCTGCTACGGCAGGACAGCCTGCCGCTGACGCAAGTGATTGCCGTCGACCACGCCTCCGCGCTCTACAACGAGAGCGACAAGCGTTCGATTTTCTACGCGGAGTCGTGGGCGTTGACGCATTACGTCCTCACACAACTGCCGAAGGGCGGCGAGGCGATCAACGCCTACGTTGCGGCAATCGGTGAGGGACGAACGCCGGACGAAGCGTTCTTCGTGGCGTTCGGCCAGACGCCGGCGGAGTTCGATCGACTGTTAAGGGTGTATGTGCAACGAAGTCACTACGCCGGCACGCGTTTCACATTTCCCGAGAAACTCACCACGCCCGAGCCGGGCGCGCCGCGCGTGCTGTCGAACAGCGAAGCCAACGCCTGGCTGGGCGACCTGCAACGACGCGTTGGGCGAGACGCCGAGGCCGCGCCGCGCATAGATGCGGCGGTCGCCGCCGACCCCGACAACCCGACGACGCATCTTGCCGCCGGCCTGCTGCGCTTCACCCAGCAACGGACCGGTGAAGGACTGCTCGAAATGAAGCGCGCCGCGGCGCTGGCGCCGAACGACTTCGAAACCCAGTTCCTGCACGGCGTCTGGTTGCTGCGTGAGGATCTGGTTGGCTCGACGAAGAACTCCGAGTCAGCGCTTCGCGCACTGGCGCGAGCGGCGGTCTTAAGGCCGGAGTCGTCTGATGCGCACGCCTGGCTGGCCTATGCGCAGATGCAGAACGACCGCACCCTGGCCGATGCGCGGCAATCGATCGAAACCGCGATCGAACTGGCGCCCGGACGGGTCGATCATCGTCTGCGGTGGGCGGATGTTCGCATGCTGCAAGGCGGATATCAGGACGCGCGAACACTGCTCGCGCAGATCGCGGGCCTGCGCAGCGATCAGCGCGCGGCTGACGGAGCGCAGCAGCGGCTGAACCAGCTCGACGACTACGAGCAACGAGCAAGCCGGACGCAGCAGCTACTTCGCAAAACGCTGCCCGGCGAGCAACGGGTGTCCGGCCGGCTGACGCGTGTCGAATGCACAACTGAAGGAATCCGGTTTCATCTCGACGCGGACGGTCAGACGATCGTGACACCGCCCACCTCGCTGGACGATGTGGAGATGATCTCGTATCTCGACGGCACCGAGCTGGCGCTGGCGTGCGGTCCGCGACTGCAGCTCGACCCGGTCGCATTGACGACCCGCGACGGCACAGCCGTTGCCATTGAATTTCTTCGCAGGTGACTTGATGGACGAGGCGAAGACGGACACAATGCGGGCGCCGAGCATGAACGATTCCATCGATAACCTGCGCATTCGCTTTTACGGCACGCAGGGCAGTGGCTCGATTTTTCCGTCTGCCGCGGAGCGCCGCGCGATCAACCAATATACGAACGTCGAGCTCCTGAAGCACGTGTTCGACGACCTCTCGCACCACTCCGACGTCGAGGGCCGGATCAACACCACGCTGATGGACGTCCTCGGCGGGCCGGTCAACGCATCGACGATCACGGCGTACCTCGAACGTCTCGAGCTGCCGGAGCCTCGCATCTACGGCGGCTGGACTACGTGTGTCCACGTCGAGACGGCGGATGGCTACGACATCGTTTTCGACTGCGGGAGCGGCTTCCGTAACTGTGCCCGCGAACTGCAGGCGAAATGGGGCGCGAAGGCCGAAAGGCATCTCTATGTCTTCGGCAGTCACAGCCACCTCG
>CAVOHK010000023.1:0-139748 GCA_963695635.1 uncultured Acidobacteriota bacterium | reverse complement strand
ATCCGGCGCACGACCACGCCGTGGCCGCCGCTGCCGATCACGAAGAGCCGGTAGCCCAGCCCCAGCGGGCCGGGGAAACCCGCCGCGGCGCGCGCGCGCAACCGCGTGTGGCCGGCGTCCGCGGGCTCCAGGGCGAACCGGATCTCGTAGCGGGAGAACCGGTGGCCCCGTTCAGCGTCAACGTCCGCGGCGGGTCGGCCTCCGCGACCGCGAAGCCGGGGACGGCGTCACCGGGTGTGGGGCCGGCCCAGTCGCCACGCCGCACCCGGTGCTCGAGGCCCCAGGCCGCCGCCAGCGCACCCGGCACCGTCGGCGTGCCGCCCATGACCGCGACGACGGCGTCCCACGTGCGCTGCGGCGGGGCCGCGACGACGCGGACGTGCTCGTCGACGACGGGCAGGGGCTCCACACGGCGATCGGCGGGCCGTTCGGGCACGTCACGCGGAAGTGTCGGTGCCCTGTGGTGGGGTAGCTACCGGACGACGCGAGGAGGGCGAGTGGAGTACCGCACGCTGGGCCGCAGCGGATGCAGCGGTCTCGACGCTGGCGCTGGGCACGATGACCTTCGGCGGCGAGACCGACGAGGAGGCCGTACGCGCAGCTCGACCGGTTCGTCGAGGCCGGCGGCAACTCTCATCGACACCGCCGACGTCTACAGCCGCGGGTGCGTCGCGAGGAGATCATCGGACGCTGGCTGGCGCCCGCGGCCGGACGTCCGCGACCGGGTCGTCCTCGCCACCAAGGGCCGGTTCCCGACGGGCGCGGGCCCGAACGACGTCGGCCTGTCCCGACGTCACCTGACCGGGCGCTGGACGCCATCGCTGCGCCGGCTCGGCGTCGACCACGTCGACCTCTACCAGGTGCACGCGTGGGACCCGCTGACCCCGATCGAGGAGACGCTGCGCTTCCTCGACGACGCCGTGCGCGCGGGCAAGATCCACTACGTCGGGTGTCGAACTTCACCGGCTGGCAGCTGCAGAAGGCCGTCGACGTGCGCCGACGCTCCGCGGCTGGCGCCGCCCGGTGACCCTGCAGCCGCAGTACAACCTGCTGGCCCGCGAGATCGAGTGGGAGATCGTGCCCGCCTGCGAGCGAGGGGCTCGGCATGCTGCCGTGGTCGCCGCTCGGCGGCGGCTGGCTGACCGGCAAGTACCGCCGCGACGAGCGGCCGACCGGCGCCACCCGGCTCGGCGAGAACCCGGACCGCGGCGTCGAGGCGTACGACCGGCGCAACCGCGAGCGCACCTGGGACGTCGTCGACGCGGTGCGGGCGGTCGCCGAGGCGCGCGGCGTGTCGATGGCGCAGGTCGCGCTGGCCTGGCTGGTCGACCGGCCCGCCGTCACGCTCGGTCATCCTCGGCGCCCGCACCCTCGAGCAGCTCGACGACAACCTGGGCGCGGCCGGGCTGCACCTGACCGACGAGGAGACCGCCCGCCTCGACGAGGCCAGCGACCCGGGCGCCGGCGACTACCCGTACGGCGTGCCCGGGCGTCGCCGCAGCGCGGCCGGAATCGAGGGTGGCCGGTGAACTCGACCCGACGCGACCGAGCTCTACCTGATCCGGCACGGCGAGTCCGTCCCCAACGTCACGCCGATCATCGGCGGCATGCGGGGCGACACGGGTCTCACCGACCGCGGGCGGAGCAGGCCCGGCTGCTGGAGAAGCGGCTGCGCGAGGACGAGCTGCGCGCCGACCAGCTCTACGCGAGCACGCTGCCGCGCGCGCTGGAGACCGCGGAGTACGTGGCCCGGGCACTTGACCTGCCGGTACAGCCCGACGACGAGCTGCACGAGCTGCGGCCCGGCGAGGCGGACGGCCTGACCGTCGACGAGTGGCGGGAACGGTACTGGCCGAAGCCGCCGGCGGTCCGCGACGTGTTCACGCCCTTCGCGCCGGGCGGGGAGAGTTGGGTGTCGTTCCTCGCGCGCGCGGGCGCCGCGATCGCCGCGCTGGTCGACCGCCACCCGGGCCAGACGGTCGTCGCCGTGTGCCACGGCGGGGTCATCGAGGCCTCGTTCTACCTCGCGTTCGGGCTCGGCGGCACGGTCGACCGCGTCTCGTTCGCCGTGCTCAACACGAGCATCACCCGGTGGCGGCACCGCCGCGGGCCGGACGGCCGCCGGGAGTGGACGGCGGTGACGCTGAACGACGCCGGTCACCTGGCGGGCGCGGACACCCCAGCGGAGTCGCCCCGCGAGGCCGTCCCGACCCCGCCCGACGAGGAGCAGGTAAACCTCCCGGGGCGCGGCGGCGCCTACGCCGCGGCCCGGCAGACCACCGTCAGGGTGGCGGTAGGGTTCGCGACATCCCGATCACCGCCCCGGTAGGTCGCCGGGCGGCCGTGCCGGTGGTGGACACGTTCACCGAGCGGGACGTGTTGCTCCCCGTCGGGCTGGCGACCTCGTAGCTGTAGCTCACCAGCCGATCGCCCGGGCGGCAGTCGGCCACGAGCGTCCGCTCTTGTCCGACACGATGAGGTCGGTGTCGACGACGTTGTACGTCGATCCGCGCGGGGGCGTCGTCGTGGTCGTCGGCGACGTGGTCGTGGTGGTGGTGGTGGTCGTCGTCGTGGTGGTCGCACCCGGGACCAGAGCCCCGCACCGCACCCGGGCGGCGTCCACCTCGCGCCGGATGTAGGCGGCGCGCTGGGTCGCCGGCAACGTCACGGCCTGGGTGTTGATGCGGGTGATCGCCTCGTTGATGCAGTCGGAGAAGCTGTCCGCGCGGGCGGTCGGCGGAGCAGTGAGGCCGAGCGCCACCACCCCCATGACCGCCCATCCCTCCCACCAGGAACAACAGGATGTGTAACGCCGTTACGCACGCGGGGTGAGCATGGCACGAACGAGCGCGGCTGCGTCGAGTGCGCCGACGAGCTGCCGGCCGAGCGGGCCGAGCTCGGCTACACGGTACTGCACCAAGGCCGCCTGCCAGGCCGTCCACCACCGGGGCCTGATCGGATCACGACGGTCGGGGTGAACAAGAGCGCCGACAGTGTCGTCGTCGCCGATGCCGACGACATCCGGCGGCGCGGCGAGGCCGGCGAGTTCGGCCGGAAGGACACCGGGCTGGGCCTCGGCTACCGCGGCATCGGCGCCGGCCGCGAGCGCGTCGCGCGCCGGCAGCCTGTGCCGCCCGCGTCCCCCGCACGACACCGGTGGACCGCGCAGCAGGAGAAGGTGGTCCGGCTCTACCACGACATGGGGCTCAGCCCGCGCCAGATCGCGGAGCGGGCCGGGCGGCAGACGCCGCGGCTCGGCATCACCGAGCGGCTGGCCGTCCAGATCCTGTCGGCCGCGCCCCGGCGGCAGCCGCAGGGGATGACCGTCGCCATCACTCGCCGCGGGATCGTTCAGGGCGCCGCGCGGGCCAGGGCCGTGGACAGCCGGTCGATCTGCCCACCCTTCCAGGTGATGTAGTCGTCGGTGCCGGCGGGAGTGTCTCGGAGACCGCGACGACCGGGACCCCGGCGGCGGTGGCGGCCTGCCGGACCTGGTCGGTGGACGGCGATCTCGGTCTGCGCGTTGGGCAGGAGCACCTTACCGTCTGCGCGGAGAACAGATCGAGCGTCTGCTGCAGGACCGCGGCGGGCCGGTCGTTGCCCTCCTCGACGGCCTCGGAGAACTCCTCGGGTGTGACGTCGTGCAGGCCGGCGTCCTGACGAGGTAGAGCGGCACGGGTTCGGTGATCGCGACCTTGTCGCCGGCGTGCGTGGCCTTTATCTGGTTGAGCTTGGCGATCAGGCCGTCGACCTGGGTCTTGAAGGCGGCTGCGTCGCCGGTGTAGGTCGTGGTGCCGGCGGGGTCGATGGTGGCGAGGTCGGTGGCGAGGCGGTCGGCGAGCTTCTCCACCGTCGGCAGGCTGTACCAGACGTGTTCGTTGAACTCCCCGTGCTCTCCCCGCCTGAGGCGTTCGCGGGCTCCGGAGTCGCCGGCTCGGCGGGTTCGAGCCCGGAGAGGTCAACGACGTCGATGACGGTGGGCTTGGCGGCCGCGGCGTCGACGAGCTTGGTGGCGAAGTCGTCGTAGCCGCCGCCGTTGACGACGACGAGCTTCGCCTCGTTGACGGCGGCGGCGTCGGCGGGGGTGGCCTCGTAGTCGTGGGGGTCGGCGTCGGGGCTGTGGATGATCGACGTGACGGTGACGCGGTCGCCGCCGACGGCCTTGACGATGCTGCCGTAGACGTTCGTGGAGGCGACGACGCGCACGGGACCCGCCGCGGTGGCGGGTGCCGCGCCGGGGCTCGGCGCGGCACCCGCCCCGCAGCCCGCGACGAGCAGCCCGAGGGCGACCAGCGCGCCGATCCGAGCCGGAAACATACGCAGAACTCCTGATATCAGCGCGACCGGAAATGGTCGACATTCGAACCCTAGCGTGCGGGCGAACGCCGCAGGTCAGTAATCGTCGCATTCGCATGGGCGAATACCGGAATCGGGAACGGGCCGTGCCGCCGTTCCCGCGCCTATTCCTCGTCGCCGCGCCGGCTGCTCCGGTTCGCGCCCGCGGCAGGCGGCGCGAGCCGTCGAACGCGGCGCGGCCCGGAGAACGTGGCGCGGGGCGAACGCGGCGCGGCGCGGAGAACACGGCGCGAACCGCGGGAAGCGGCGCCAGCGGGAGACCGCGGAAAGCGGCGCGGCCCGGCAGAACGCGGCGCCGCCCGACCGCCGCGGCTACGCTCCGCCCGGTGGCCTGCACGGTGCCCCATGCCTGACCGTCGGATGATCGCCGCTGTCTTCGCCGGTGGCGCGGTCGGCACACTGCTTCGAGCGGCGCTGAGTGTGGCATTCCCGCTCCCGGCGTCGCAGTGGCCGTGGCCGACGTTCGTCGTGAACATCGCCGGGGCGTTCCTGCTGGGTTACTTCACGACGCGCTTGCAGGAGCGTCTGCCGTTGTCGAGTTACCGTCGGCCCGCTCTGGGCACGGGCCTGTGCGGCGGGTTGACCACCTTCTCCACCATGCAGGTGGAGATCGTCAAGATGCTGGACGGCCACTACTTCGCCTTGGCGCTCGGCTACGCGGCAGCGAGTCTCGCCGCGGGCTACGCAGCGGTCCAGGTGGCGACGGCGCTGGTTCGACGGGTCCGGGTCCGCGTATGACCCGCTGGTGTGGGCCGGCGTGGTCGTGCTCGGAGGGGTCGGAGCCGTCCTGCGGTTCCTCGTCGACGGGGCGGTGTCGGCCCGGCTGGGCCGCTCGTTTCCGTACGGCACGTTGATCGTGAATCTGTCCGGGGCGTTTGTGCTCGGGCTGCTGACCGGGCTTGCCCTCGGCCGGGAAGAGGCCCTGTTGGCGGGGACGGCGACCGTCGGCTCCTACACGACCTTCTCGACCTGGATGTTCGAGACCCAACGCCTCGGCGAGGACCGCCAGGTCCGCCACCTGGTCGCGAACCTGGCGGTCAGCCTGATGGCCGGCGTCGCCGCTGCCGCACTCGGCCAGTACATCGGGATGCAGCTGTGAACGAGGACTGTCTCAAGCTCACCACCTACTTCGGTGAGCGACAGCGCGTGAACGGGCGGTTCCTCGCCGACGCACAGCTGGACCTGTTCGAGAAGGCCAGCATCGCCACCAGCGTCCTGCTGCGCGGCGGCGAGGGCTTCGGCCTGAAACACCACCTGCGATCGGACCGACTGCTCAGCTTGTCCGAGGACCTGCCGCTGGTGTCGGTTGCGGTGGACACCCGCCCACGGATCGACGCGGTGCTCGACGAGCTGCGGACGGTACAGCAGACGCGGTCTGGTCACCCTGGAACGGGCCAGGATGCTGCGCGACGAGATCGGCCCGGTCGTGCTGCCCGAGGAGCTGCACGAGGCGACCAAGCTGACGATCTACGTGGGCCGGCAGGAGCGGGTGTACCGGGTGCCGGCGTTCGTCGCGGTGTGCGACCTGCTGCACCGCCGCGGGGTGGCCGGGGCCACCGTGCTGCTGGGCGTGGACGGCACCGCGCACGGCGAGCGCCGGCGGGCCCGGTTCTTCGCCGGCAACGCCGACGTCCCCATGATGATCATCGCGGTGGGCACGGGGGAACGGATCGGTCGGGTGCTGCCCGAACTCGGCGCCCTGCTCCGCCGCCCGTTGATCACTCTCGAGCGCGTACGGGTGTGCAAGCGCGACGGCGAACTCATCGAGCGACCGCACGCCCTGCCCGCCACCGACGAGCACGGCATGGCGATGTGGCAGAAGCTGATGATCTACACCTCCGAGGGCGGCGCAGGACGGGCAAGCCCCTCCACCGCGCAATCGTGCAGCGGCTGCGCCGCTCGGGGGCCCGCGGGGCGACCGCGCTCCGCGGCGTCTGGGGTTTCGCGGCGACCACCCGCCGCACGGCGACCGCCTCCTCCAGCTCGGCGGCGAGTACCCGTGCTGACCATCGTGGTCGACGCGCCGGAGCGGATCGCGGCGTCCTTCGCGATCGTCGACGAGCTGACCGGCGAGCAGGGCGTGGTGACCAGCGAGATGGTCCCGCTGCGGCCGGTGGGGCGGACGGCGACGGCCTCCGGCTGGCGCGCCACCCCCACTGAGCCCGCTACGGTCGCCTGGACGTCATCACGGGGAGGAACTGTGCCGCCGAACGCGCCATCCGCACGCACTGACGGCCTGCGGTTCCGCCGCCCGGTCGAAGCCGACCACCCGCGCGTGCTCGCCGTCATGGAGCAGTGGTGGGGCGGTCTCGGCGACGCCGACGGCGCCCGCTACCGCGCCGCGCTGCTGCCCCGGCTGTTCCTCCAGCACTTCACGACGACCAGCACCGTCGCCGAGCACCCCGACGGCCGGATCGCGGGCTTCCTCGTGGGCTTCCTCTCCCCCGCCGAGCCGGGCACGGCCTACGTCCACTTCGTCGGCGTGGACCCGGCCGTCCGCCGGGCCGGGCTCGGCGCCACCCTGTACCGCCGTTTCGTCGACGACGCGGCGAGCGCCGGCGCGACGACGGTCCGGGCCGTCACCAGCCCGGTCAACACGCAGTCCATCGCCTTCCACGCCGCGCTCGGCTTCGACGTCAGCCCCGTCCGTGCGGACTACGACGGGCCGGGCCACGACCGGGTCTTGCTTCACCCGGAGGCTGTAGCCGGCAGGACCGGTGACGCCGTTGTGACCGTGTCGTCCCCGCGGGCGTGCGGAGGCCGCCCCGGAGCCAGCTACGCTCCGGACATGTCGAGCGGACGCGCGGCCGCGGCTGCTGGTGTTCGTCGTCGCCTACTACGCCGAGACGACGCTGCGTCGGTCCTCGAGCGCATCCCGGCGCAGGTCTTCGACGAGCTACGACTGCGAGATCCTGGTCGTCGACGACGCCTCCGACGACCGCACCTTCGAGATCGGCGCGCGAGTACCAGGCGGCGCACCCGGAGATCCGCATGACCGTGCTGCGCAACGAGTACAACCAGGGCTACGGCGGCAACCAGAAGATCGGCTACGCCTACGCGATCGACGCACGGCTTCGACTTCGTCGCGCTGGTCCACGGCGACGGCCAGTACGCGCCCGAGGAGCTGCCGCAGCTGCTCGAGCCGCTGCGCGCGCGGCGAGGCCGACGCCGTGTTCGGCAGCCGCATGATGGCGCGCGGCGGCGCGCTGCGCGGCGGCATGCCGCTCTACAAGTACGTCGGCAACAAGATCCTGACGACGCGTCGCAGAACACGCTGCTGGGCACGCGCCTCTCCGAGTTCCACAGCGGCTACCGCATCTACTCGCGTGGCGGCGCTGCAGCGCATCCCGCTTCGCCGCTGAACTCCAACGACTTCCACTTCGACACCGAGATCATCATCCAGCTCGCTGAACGCGCGGCCGCGCATCGACGAGCTGCCGATCCCGACCTACTACGGCGACGAGATCTGCCGCGTGAACGGCATGAAGTACGCGAAGGACGTGGTGCTGGCGACGCTCCAGACGCGTCGCCCACCGCTCGGGCCTGCTCTACCAGCGCCGCTTCGACCCCGCGCCGCGGACGACGAACGGCACTACCACCTCAAGCTCGGCTACGCGAGCAGCCACACGTTCGCGCTCGACGCGGTGCCGCCGGGCGCCCGCGTGCTCGACATCGGCTGCCGGGCCCGGCGGCCTCGCCGGCGGAGCTCGCGCGGCGAAGGGCTGCGAGCGTCACGGTCGTCGACCAGTCGCGCCGCGCGGCGGACGCGCGCGCTCGACGTCGATGCGTCCAGCAGGACCTCGACGACCCGCCGGTCGTTCGACGTCCGACGTACGACTACCTGCTCATGCTCGACGTCATCGAGCACCTGCAGGGACCCCGAGCGCTTCCTCGACGAGCTGCGCAGGCAGTTCGACTGCGCACCGCGCACGCTGATCCTCACCACCCCGAACGTCGCGTTCGTCGTCGCAGCGCCTGATGCTCCTGCTCGGGCAGTTCAACTACGGCAAGCGCCGGGCATCCTCGACCGCACCCACACGCGCCTGTTCACCTTCCGCAGCATCCGGCGCCTGCTGCGTCGACGCCGGCTTCCGCATCTGCGGAGGTGCGCGGCGTGCCGGCGCCGTTCCCGAAGGTGCTCGGCGACGGCTGGCTCGGGCGCGCCGCGATGCGCGTGAACCTGGCGCTGATCCGGCTGAGCAAGACGCTGTTCGCCTACCAGATCTACGTCGTCGCCGAGCATGCACGCCCGACGTCGACTTCGTCCTCGACGACTTCGCGGTCGCGCAGCGCGCCGGCCTGCCGGGGTGATTTCGCCGGCGCAGGGCGGGCGGCCGGACCGCCGGCTGACCGCCCTGCTGACCCGCGCTCGGGGCCGTCGCCGTCGGTGCGGCGATCCAGGTCAAGGACGGCTACGGCGCCCCGGCGGCGTTCGCCTGGCTGACGGTCGCGGTCGTCGCCGTGCTGCTGGCGGTCGTGCCTGCCGAGCCACCGCGCGGTCGAGGGCGCCCTGCACCGGGTGCTGCCCGCGCTGCTGGTCGTCGGAGTGGCGGGCCAGGCGTACGCGCTGGCCCGTACGCCGCCGGCACAGCCGTTCGTCGGGATGGCGACCGCCGAGCCGAGGTTCCTGCTGGCCGCCGCGGGCGCCGCGGCGGCGGCGTGCGTCGTCGCGTGGGGACGCGGGTGGCTGCGGTACGCGGGCGTCGTCGCGTTGCTCGGCGTCCACCTGGCGCTCGGCATCTGGACGATCCGGGTGCAGCCCGAGCCCTTCCCGCCGATCGACGTCTACGTCTTCCAGCGCGACTCCATCGCCGCGCTCCTCGCCGGGGGAACCCGTACGCGATGACCTTCCCCAACCCCTACGGCAACGGGGCCTACTACGGACCGAACCTGATCGTGGACGGCCGCCTGCAGTTCGGGTTCGTCTACCCGCCGCTGAGCCTCTACCTCGCGATGCCCGGCCACGTGCTCGCCGGCGACTACCGCTACGCGCAACTCGGCGCGATGACGCTGACGGCGCTGCTCCTCGCCACCATGCGGCCTGGGCCGTTCGGCGGCTCGCCGCGAGGCTGTACCTCTTCACCCGCGGAACCTTCGTGCTCGAACAGAGGTGGACCGAGCCGTTCGTCGTGCTCCGCCTGGCGGCGACGGTCTGTCGCGCCCGCCACCCGCGCGCGGCGCCCTACCTGCTCGGGCTCTTCCTCGCCTTGAAGCAGTACGCGGTCCTGGCGCTGCCAGCGGTGCTCCTCCTGGCGCGCCCGCCGATCACGTGGCGCGCTCTCCGCGCGGTCGTCGTGAAGGCGATGGCAATCGCGGCCGCCGTGACCCTGCCGCTCGCGCTGCTGGAGCCCGGCTTCCTGCGCGCGGTCGTGAGCTGCAATTCTACCAGCCGTTCCGCGACGAGGCGCTGAGCACCTGGGCTCCTCGCGGGGCCGTGGTCCCGGGACTCCCGCCCCGCCGCCGGTCGGCACGGGTGTGGCGTTCGCAGTGGCCGCGGTCTTCGGCGGCCTGGCCCTCGGGCGGTTGCCACGGACGCCGGCCGGCTTCGCGGTCGGAGTCGCGGCGTTGTTCCTGGCGTTCATCGCGCTGAACAAGCAGGCGTTCGCGAACTACTACTTCCTCGTGATCGGCGCGCTGTGCACGGCGGTGGCGGCGACCGAGCCCGCGGAGGAGCCGTGGGCGAGGGGCCGCCGGCGCCGGGACCAGCCGGCCGACGCTCAGGAAGCCGTGACCTGATCGTCGTCCGCGGGTGTCGACGGCTCACGATCCCGACGCGCGGGCGCGAGCGGCTGCGACGACGACCCGGAACGCCTGCAGCTGGTGATCGACAACCGCCGGCGCCCGCGACCCGCGATCATTCGGCCACGGCCGCCAGGATCAGCGCCGTGCGATCAGCACCGTGAACCCGTCGACCTCCATCCGCCGGTAGGGCGTGCCCGCGTCGCGCAGCTGCTCCTCGACCTGCTCCGGCCTGGCCCGCGGCTCGGAGGGGTGGAAACCGTAGGCCACGACGGGCGCCGTGTCGAAGCCGTCGCGGTAGGGCCGGTAGCGGTCCTCGCGCGGGTCGAGCGGGACGACGACCGGGTCCTCGTCGAACAGGAACGTGAGCCGGTACGCCAGCCAGTACTGCGCCGCCGCGTACCGGACGCCCTCGGCCCGCAGCGCGCCGGCCAGCGCGGCCTCGTCGACGGCCACCCCGCGCGGGTCGCGGACGGCGAGCCCGCCCTGGACGTACGGGCTGAAGGCGAGCCACCCGCCGAGCCCGACCGCCGACGGACTTCGTCGATGATGAAAATCTTGTAGCGGTCGCGGACCGGCATGATCGAAAGGCCCGAAACGATGACCTCACGCACGTTGTCGATGCCCGTGTGTGTCGCCGCGTCGATCTCGAGGACGTCCATATCGCGTCCTTCCGCAATTTCGACGCAGGCCTCGCAGGCACCGCACGGATCGGGTGTGGGCCCCTTCACGCAGTTCAGCGCCCGCGACAGGATGCGCGCCGACGTCGTCTTGCCGACGCCGCGCGGGCCCGCGAACACGAACGCCTGCGCGAGCCGCCCGCTCGACAGCGCGTTGCGCAGGGTACGCGTCACCGCCTCCTGCCCGACGACGTCGTCGAATTTCTGCGGCCGCCATTTGCGGGCGATAACTTGGTACGACATGCTGATACTGAAATTGAGAATTAGGAATTCCTAATTTCGCTCTCTGGCATTGCGGGCTGAACCGCAGCCCGGAATCCCTGCGGCACATCTCAGGGTCTGTTTAGCGCTGCTGCCTTCCGGCCCTGACGCGGTTCGCAGGCTGAAATTGCACAGGTTCCGGGCCGCGGTGCAACCCGCAAACGCCTAACTGTACTACACAGGAACGCGTGTCGCGAGCAGCAGATACTTCGCCAGTACCTCGCCAACAACGACGGTAAAGAAATCGACGTAGAGAATCCCGGTCGCCGATTGAGTGGAGCGGATTTTTGCGGTCTCCCAGGTGAGATACGACAGCAGCGCCGGCCCGAACAGTCCGAACAGGACGCGTTGCCAGAAGAAAATTCCCCCGGCGGACGTAATGTAATGGCGGAAACTCGGACCGAGCCCGGGCTGCCAGGTGATGATCGCCATCACCACCGCGGCGCACACCACGACGACCCGCAACACCATCGAAATGATGTGGACTTTGACGATCGATTGCAGATGCGACACTTGCATCGACGGCAGGATCAGGTACCAGTGCCCGAGAATCATCGCCGTGCAGGCACCGCCGAGCAGCACCGCCGACGTCAGAAAGCTCGCAACCGTCAGCGCTTCCATGCCGCTCGCGCGATCGGCGGTCAGTGCCAGCGCCTGCAACACGAGTGCAATCGTTCCGCTGGCGATCGCGGTCCACACGAAGACCTCGCGGATTTTCGTGAACAGCCGGCCGATCGTCGCCCAATAAACCACCAGCGCCGCTTCGCAAAGAACCAGCGCGCCGAGCGCGACCCCGCTGCCCGCCGCGCCGTCAACCGGACGGAACGCGAGTGCGACCGCGAGAAGGACCGCCGCAAGACCAGAGTTGAAGCGAAAGAACTTGATGCCCGCCTCGCTCGAGACGAGGGCCAGCGTGAACGCGATACCGACGCTTAAGTGCGCGAGAAAGAGGAATAAGACTGTGGAAAGAGACATGCGGTCGCGTCGGTGAATGGGTCGCGTCGGCTACGCGACCCATGCGACCTATTTGCCGGAAAGTCGCTTGTTGATTTCGTTCCAGTTGACGACGCTCCACCACGCATCGATGTAGTCAGGCCGACGATTCTGATACTTCAGATAGTAGGCATGTTCCCACACGTCGATCCCGAACACCGGCTTCTTGCCGTCCATCATCGGGTTGTCCTGGTTCGGCGTGCTCTCGATCGCGATCTTGCCGCCGTTGTCGACGACCCACGCCCAGCCGCTGCCAAAGCGCCCGACCGCCGCCTTTTTGAATTCTTCCTTGAACTTGTCGAAGCCGCCGAACGCCGCGTTGATCGCATCGGCAATCGCTCCGGTCGGCGCGCCGCCCGCCTTCGGCGCCATGATCTGCCAGAACATCGTGTGGTTGACATGACCACCGCCGTTGTTGCGAACTGCGGTGCGGATTGCTTCAGGCACGCTGTTGATGCCCTTGATCAAGTCCTCGGCGCTCTTTCCCTGAAGTTCGGGCGCTTTTTCGAGCGCCGCGTTCAGGTTCGTAACGTACGCGTTGTGATGTTTGCCGTGGTGAATCTCCATCGTCTGCTTGTCGATGTGCGGTTCGAGCGCATCGGATGGATATGGAAGGGGCGGAAGCGAGTGAGCCATCGTCGTAGTCCTCCAAGGGTGCGGCCAGAAGCCGAACTTTACTTGATCGAAAGCATGCGGTCGAGGGCCACCTTCGTCCAATGTTTGCGATCGTCGGGCACGACGATGCGGTTATGGACGACGCCGTCGAGCAGGCCTTCGAGCGTCCAGAGCAAGTGGTTCGGCGAAACTCGGAACATCGTTGAACACAAGCAGCCGAACTGATCCAGCGAAAGCACAGTTCGTTCCGGCGCCGCCTGCTGGGCAAGGCGATTGACGAGGTGGATTTCGGTGCCCACCGCCCAGGTCGTTCCAGCCGGACTGGCCATCACCTGGTTGATGATGTATTCGGTCGAACCGCTGTCGTCGGCCGCCTGGACCACTTCCCACGGTACTTCCGGGTGCACGATCACACGAACGCCCGGATGCTGTACGCGAAGGTTGTCGATTTGTCGGACGGTAAAGCGCGTGTGGACCGAGCAGTGCCCTTTCCACAAGATGATGCGTGCACGCTTGATCGCGTCGGGATCGAGCCCGCCGAATAGTTCATTCGGATCCCACACCACCATGTCGTCAAGAGGCACGCCGAGCTTGTAGGCGGTATTCCGACCAAGATGCTGATCCGGCAGGAACAGAACTTTTTCGCCGCGTTGCCACGCCCATTTGAGCGTCGCCGCGGCATTCGACGACGTGCAGACCACGCCGCCGCGTTCGCCGCAGAACGCCTTGATCGACGCCGCCGAATTGATGTACGTGACCGGCACAACCGATCGGATTCCGATCTGCGTCAAGTCGCTCCACGTCTGCTCCAGCTGATCGGGATCGGCCATGTCGGCCATCGAGCAGCCGGCAGCGAGGTCCGGCAAAATCACCTGCTGATGCGGCGCGGTGAGCACGTCGGCACTCTCGGCCATGAAATGCACACCGCAAAAGACGATGAATTCGGCGTCGGGATGTTTGCTTACCTGCTGGGCGAGCTTGTACGAGTCGCCGGTGTAGTCCGCGAACTTGATGACCTCGTCGCGCTGGTAGTGATGACCGAGAATCACCACGCGGTGCCCGAGCGCTTGTTTCGCGGCGGCGATGCGGCGGTCGAGCTCGGCATCGGACAGCCCGAGGTAGCGGTCCGGCAGCGGCTGCCGTTCGCCGATGTGATCCTTTTCGTAGTCGGTGAGCAGCGGAATCAGCATGTTTCAGGCGCGTATCCCGAATGATTGTGAAATTTTTCTCAATCTCGGGAGACGAAAAAGCCAAGCTCCATACGGCCCGTCCGTCGAAGCTTGGCGCTCCCCTAAGTATAACCCGCCTTCGCGCCCGAGTATTCCCGCGCTTCGGCGAGGCAAGCTCCGGCCGCGCCCATATTCCCGCGCTTCGGCGAGGCAAGCTCCGAAATCTAACTCAGGCGTGAGCGACGACGTTGTAGAGCGTGTCGCGTTCGACAGGACTGCGGCCAGCCGCCGTGATCAGCCGCTCGATTTCGCAGGTCGTCATCGCCGTTGGCGTTGGCGATCCGGCCATGTGATAAATCTTCTCTTCCTGCACGGTGCCGTCGAGATCGTCTGCTCCGAACCACAGGCAGGTCTGCGCGACTTCCACGCCGGTGGCAATCCAGAACGCCTTGATGTGATCGATGTTGTCGCACATCAACCGCGCCACCGCATGGACGCGCAGGGTGTCGGCGGCGCTGGGTGCCGGCAGTTTGCGCATCTGGTTGTTGTCGGGATGAAACGCCAGCGGGATGAAGGCCTGGAAGCCGCCGGTTTCATCCTGCAGCGCCCGCGCCCGCAGCATGTGATCGACACGCTCTGCCGCGGTCTCGATGTGCCCGTAGAGCATCGTCACATTGGTCCGCATCCCGAGCCGGTGCGCCAGGCGATGGATCGAGAGATAGCGATTGGCGTCGCACTTGTTCGGATCGTTGGCGATCTTCTTCCGTACGCGTTCGGCAAAAATCTCGGCACCGCCGCCCGGCAACGAATCGAGGCCTGCGTCCATCAGTTCGAGCAGCACTTGCTCGTCGGTTTTCTTGTAGAGGTCGGCGAAGAACGCAATTTCGACCGCGGTGAAACACTTCAGGTGAATGTCGGGCCGGATTTTCTTGAAGCCGCGCAGGAGATCGGTGTAGTAGCTCCACGGCAGATCCGGGTGAAGCCCGTTGACCACGTGCACTTCCGTCAACGGCTGATCGGACCGCGAGCGCAGTTTGTCCCACGCCTGTTCCAGCGACAGCGTGTACGCTCCGGGATCACCGGGCTGCAGCCGCGCGAATGAACAGAACAAGCAGCTCGCGACACAGACGTTCGTCGCTTCCAGACGGATGTTGTAGTTGTAAAAGGTGCGGATGCCGTGGCGCCGCTCGCGCTCGCGATTCGCAAGCCAGCCGACCGCGAGCAAATCGGGCGAATCGAACAAGCGCACACCGTCCGCCAGCCCGAGGCGCACGCCGGCCGACAGTTTTTCCTCGACGTCGGCGAGCCCCGCTTCGCGAATCCGTGACGGCAGCAACACTTCGATGTTACCAGTTGATATACTGGCGGCACAATTGACGCTCACCCCGGCGGCCACGCGAAGTGGGTGCGAAGCCCACACGGTCCCGCCACTGTAAGCAGCGAGCGTTACGTCGTAGACGCCACTTTTTCCGCCTTCGCCCTTCGGGCTTTGGCGAGAGATGGGAAGGCAGACGTAATGCGCTGACCTGCGAGTCAGGAAACCTGGCCACGGGGGTTCGTCCTTCACTTCGGCGCGTGAGACGCCGGGAGGATTCGATGCGCACGTCCAGCCTTTCCAGGCAGATTGGCATCTGCCGACTCATCATCTTTTGTAGCTTGCTCCTCAGCTCCACTGCGCGCGCCCAGGATGGCACGCCGGTGCGTGGCGTGGTGGTCGACCAGAACGATCGGCGACTGCCGCGCGCGTTGGTCAGTTGGGCGCCTGACAACGCCGCCGCGAAGGGCGTATTCACGAACGAACGCGGTGAGTTCGAGCTGATGGTTCCCACGATCGGCAGTTGCGCAATCGAAGTGTCGTTGACCGGATTCAGCAGCGCCTCGCAGCCGTGCAACCTCCACGAGCCGATGCGGATCGTGATGGCAATCGCGCCGGTCAGGGAGTCGGTCGTCGTCACCGCGACGCGGACCGAGGCCACCACTGCGTTAGTCGGCGCCAGCGTCACCACGTTCAGCGAGGAGCAACTGGAACGTCGACAAATGCCGCTGGTCGCCGACCTGCTACGAAGCACGCCCGGCGCGATGGTCGTCCGAACCGGCGCGCCCGGCGCGGTGACGTCGCTGTTCGTGCGCGGCGGTGAGAGCACTTACAACAAAGTCCTGGTCGACGGCATTCCGTTGAATGAACCGGGCGGAACGTTCTTCTTCAACAATCTGACGACCGAGAGCCTCGAGCGGATCGAAGTGGTTCGCGGTGCGCAATCCGCCCTGTTCGGCTCTGACGCGATGGCCAGCGTCGTCCAGCTCTTCACAAAACGCGGCGCCTCGGCAACGCCAAGCGGCGGGGTGACGGTCGAGGGCGGCAGCTACGACACCTTTCGCACCAGCGCATTGGTGTCGGGACGTTCGGGCCGCGTCGACTACGCCGTTGGCGGTGCGCGCCTCAGCACGGACAACCGCGTGCCGAACAGCCAGTTCGACAACAACGGTTTTTCCGCAAACGTTGGCACATCGATTGGCGATCGCGCCACGCTGCGCGCCATTGGACGCGGTGAGTTCGGCAAGAACGGCGTGCCCGGACAGACGGCGTTCGGGCGGCCCGATCTCGACGCCTTCGCGAAACGTCACGATGGCATGTTCGGCGTCGTGTTCGATCAACAGCTGACTCCGAAAATCCGCCAGCGCGGCCTCTACTCGTTAGCCATCTCGCATCAACAGTCCACCAATCTGATCGCCGATCCACCTGTACACGGCACGATTCGAAAACCACGTCGCCTCGTTCGAGTCGTCAGATTTTCTCTACGACACTCGCACCGAGCTGAACCGTCATCACGCCAGCTATCAGGCCGACATCCGCCTTTCCAGCGATACCACCCGCGGCTCGCAGTTGACGACCGCGCTGGTCGACTGGGACGGCGAGCGCGCACTGCTGCAAGACCTGCGCGCCCACACCACGAACGAACCGTCGCGCGATAACGTCGGCGTATCGGTGCAACACCAGGCGGTGTGGCGTCGCGTTGTGGCAACCGGCAGCGTGCGCGTCGAACACAACGACAGTTTCGGCACCGCCACCGTCCCTCGCGGCTCGTTCGTTTATGTCGCGCACGACGGGGCAAATGCGTTCGGCACAACCGCGCTGCACATCGCCGCCGGTCTCGGGATCAAGGAGCCGACGCTGCTGCAATCCTTCAGCCCGTCGCCGTTTTTTCGCGGCAACCCGGATCTGGACCCGGAGCGCTCGCGCAGTGTTGAAGCCGGCGTCGAGCAGCGGCTGGCATCCAATCGGGTGAAAGTCGCTGCAACCTGGTTTCACAATCGCTTCGACGATCTGATTTCGACACGTACGACGAACCCTGCAACCTTCGAAGCGCAGTACTTCAACATCGGCAACACTCGCGCCCGCGGCGCCGAACTCACCGCCGAATTGGCGCCTCTCGAACCGCTGCGTGCGCGCGCCGGTTACACCCTGCTCGATTCGACGATTATCGACAGCACGTCGCCGTTCAGTCCGGTCCTCAAGGCCGGCCAACCGCTTTTTCGCCGGCCCAAACACTCCGGCTTCGCGGACATCAGCTGGAACCAGGGACGTTTGTCGGCGACGTTGGCCGGCGTGTTCATCGGCGAATACGTCGATAGCGATTTCTCGTCGTTTCAGCCACCGCTCGTCGAGAATCCTGGATATACAGTGTGGGACATGCGCGTTGCTTATCGGGTGACTCGAGTAATCCGCGCGCTTCTGGCGATCGACAACGTCGCAAACGCGGACTACATGGAACCGCTCGGCTATCAGGCGCTGGGCCGCGCCGCCAGGGTGGGCGTTCGTATTGGATTTTGAAAACGGGGACTGGGGGACTGGGGGACTTGGCGACTGGAGGCACGGAGTGGTGTCGGCCCCGCCCACCAGTCCCAGTCCCCAGTCCCCCAGTCCCCCAGTCCCCTAGTCCCCAGCGATGAGACCCAAGGCAGCGATATCGTGGAGCGGCGGCAAGGACAGTTGCGCCGCGCTGATGCGTGCGCGTCACGACTTCGACGTCGTCGCGATGGTGACGATGGCGGATGAAAGCGCCGCGCGAAGCCGTTCGCACGGCTTGCGACCGGAAGTGCTCGACGCACAGGCTAATCGCCTCGGCTTGAGCCGCGTGATCGGACGCTGCTCGTGGGCGACCTACGACTCGGAATACCGTGCAGCACTGGACCAGTTGAAAGCGGTAGACGTGACCCACGTGATTTTTGGCGACATCCGATTCGACGAGCATCGCGCCTGGGCCGAACAGATATGCGCGTCGCGCGAGCTCGTCGCGGTCGAACCGCTATTTGGTTGCTCGACAGCGTCTCTTCTGCTCGACTGGGTTGACAGCGGCGCTGAAGCGATCATCGTGACCACCCGTGCTGAACGGCTCGATGCCAGCTGGCTGGGACGAGCGTTGTCACGCGAGATGATTGACGAATTCGCACGGCTGAACGTGGATCCATGCGGGGAGTATGGCGAGTATCACACGGTGGTGACGAACTGCCCGCTGTTTGGCGCGCCACTGCATCTCGCGATCGGAGAAGTTGTCCTGAAGAGTGGCTGCTGGGCGCTGGATGTGACGGTGGCCTGATGCAAACCGCCAACGCGTTGCTCGAAGTCACCGGTGTTTCATTCGCCTACGATCGAACGCGCACGGTGCTGGACAACGTCTCGGTATCGTTGCGACGGGGCACGATTCTGGGTTTATTGGGACCCAACGGCTCCGGCAAGACGACCTTGCTCCGTTTGCTGTCGGGGACGATTGTTCCGGCCAGCGGCCGGATCACGATCGACGGAACGCCGCTCCAGGCGCTGCCGCGGCGGGCGCTTGCGCGCCGCATCGCCGTGGTTCCGCAGGAAACCCACAGCGCATTCGACTTCTCCGCACTCGAGATTGTGCTGATGGGGCGCTACCCGCACCTCAGCGCCCTCGAACTGGAGGGCGCGGCCGATCTCGCGATCGCGCGTGAGGCAATGCGTGCGACTGGCACCGACACCTTCGCTTCGCGACCGTTCGCGACGCTCAGCGGTGGCGAGAAACAGCGCGTGGTAATCGCCAGCGCGCTGGCCCAGGCATCCGACGTGCTGCTGCTCGACGAGCCGACGGCATCGCTGGATCTGGGCTACCAGTTCGAGGTGGCGTCCCTGCTCCGCCGCCTGAATCGTGAGCGCGAGACGACGATGATCGTGTCGACGCATGATTTGAATCTCGCGGCGGCGCTGTGCTCTGAACTGGTGCTGCTGCACCGTGGTCGAGTGCTGACGCAGGGCACCGTAGAAAGTGTGCTGACGGCGGCGAACATCCGGGTGCTCTACGGCATCGACGCCGACGTGTCGATGCATGCGCGCGCCAACCACCTGACCGTCGTGCCGTTGGGCCGCGGCGGCGCATGAAACGCCGCATCGTCCTGACGATCGCCGGCTTCGGTCTGGTTGCCCTGGCCGCCTGCCTGTTCGCACCGTTGGTTGGCAGCACCCACATCAGCATCCTGCGTGCCTTCGATCGGTCGATTCCGTTCGCCGACAACGTCGACGCACAGGTATTTTTTGTCGCAAGGCTGCCGCGGGTGATCGCGGCGGCGCTGGTCGGGGCCGCTTTCGCGCTGGCCGGCGTCGTCTTTCAGGCGCTGTTGCGCAATCCGCTGGCTTCGCCCGACACGCTCGGCGTATCAGCCGGCGCGACGCTTGGGGCGATCATCGTGATCGCCTTTCACCTGGACGTCTCGACACTCGGCATCTCCGCCATTCCGGTCGCGAGCTTTGCCGGTTCGATCGGCGCGTTCGGGATCATCTATCTGCTGTCAATTGCCAGGCGTCGTGGTACATCGACCACCGTGTTGCTGCTGGCTGGCGTCGCCATCACCGCTCTGCTGAGCGCCCTCAACCGTTTCGTGACGTTGATCGCCGATTTCACCGACACGTTCCGCAGCGTGCGCTGGATGATGGGCGCGCTCGACGTCGGTAGTTATCGCGAAATCACCGCTGCGCTGGTGCCGATGGCGATTGCCTTCGGAATCATCCTGACGTTGCCGCGTGTGCTCGACCTGATCAGCCTCGGCAGCGAAGCCGCGGCGTTTCGCGGCGTCGACGTGAAGCGCGCAGAGCGCCTGGCGCTGATTGGCGCGTCGCTGTCGACCGGCGCGGCGGTATCGCTGGGCGGACCGATTCCGTTTGTCGGCATCATCGTGCCGCATATGGTGAGGCTGATGGTCGGCGCCGACCACCGCATTGTCTTGCCGGCATCGGCGCTCTTCGGCGCGACGTTTCTGATCGTGTGCGATCTCGTCGCGAGGACGGTCTTCGGCCCCGTCGAACCGCCGGTCGGGACCGTCACCGCGCTGCTCGGAGGTCCGTTTTTCTTATGGTTACTCTTCAGACGGTCGGCTTAAAAGGAACGCCGAGACCGCCGAGAACGCCAAGAACGATCTTCTCTGCGGCTTTCTCTTTGCGACCTTTGCGACCTTTGCGTTTGTTGTGACCGCGCTCGTTGGTGTGACGCGGGCCCAGGCACAGCGGATCATCTCGATCATCCCCGCGACAACCGAGATGCTGTTTGCGATGGGCGCGGGCGATCGGGTGGTCGCGATTGGCAGTTACGACAAGTTCCCGCCCGAAGTCGAAAAGCTCCCTCGCGTCGGTGCGCTGCTCGATCCGGATGTCGAGCGGATCATCAGCCTGCGGCCAGACCTGGTGGTGCTCTATGGCACGCAGCAGGACCTGCGCACGCAGTTGGATCGGGCGCGGATTCCGTACTTTCCCTACGTTCACAAGGGGCTGCCAGATATTTCCGAGACGATTCGCGCACTCGGCGCGCGGATCGGCGCTGGCGACCGCGCGAATTCCCTTGCCGCGAGGCTCGAGCAACAGATTCGCGAGGTGCGAGCCAGGGTCGCGTCTCGCCCGAAAGTCACAACGCTCGTCGTGTTCGGACGCGAACGCGGCACGCTGCGCGGCATCGATGCCAGCGGCGGCTACGGATTCCTGCACGACATGCTCGAAGCCGCCGGCGGCACCAACGTGCTCGCGGAAATCAAGACGCAGGCCGTGCAGATGTCCACGGAGATGGTACTGGCGCGCGCGCCCGAGGTAATCCTCGAACTGCATTACGGTCGCAACGACTCGAACGCCGACCTCAAGCCGTGGGACACCCTCGGCACTGTTCCGGCGGTCCGCAACAAGCGCGTCTACCTGCTGCAGGGCGAAGAATTCGTCGTCCCCGGCCCGCGGGTTGGCAACGCCACGGAACGGTTGGCGAAAACGCTTCACCCCGAAGTGTGGCGCTAAATATTTGGTCATCTGGTCATCTGGTCATCTAGTCATTGATTGAAGATTGAGTTATTGGCACGCCTTCTGCCTTCGGCATGCGTATGAGCCTCCAAAGTGACGCACTCAAGCAACGGACGTTTACGTTTGCTCTCGACGTTCTCGGTCTCGTTGACGGAGTTCCTCAAACAAACAGCGGATTTGTAGTGGGACGGCAGTTGGCGAAGGCGGCAACGGCAGTTGCTGCAAACTATCGTGCAACATGTGTGGCCCGCTCACGCGCTGAGTTCGTGGCAAAGCTCGGCGTCGTATTGGAGGAAGCAGATGAATCGGAATTCTGGACCGCTATTTCAAAACGGAAAGGATTCGGCAATCCAACCGAATTAGAAAGGCTGCACAAAGAAGCGACGGAATTGATGAAAATATTTGGCGCTCTCTGGTACGCCGGACGAATTCTCGCAACGCCAGGCCTCAATCAATCGCCAAATCCAACGACCAGCTGACCAAATGACCAGATGAACAAATTGAAACGTATCCTTGCTTCGTGGTCTTCCGGCAAAGACAGCGCCTGGATGATTCACGTGCTGCGGCACACACCGGGCGTTGAAGTCGCCGCCCTGCTGACGACCGTCAACGAGGTGGCGAACCGTGTGGCGATGCACGCCGTTCGTGTCGACGTGCTGCAGGCGCAAGCCGATGCGCTCGGCCTCCCGTTGTGGCAGATCCCGATTCCTTCGCCATGTCCCAACGACGTCTACGAGCGCGCCATGGCAGCCGCGGTCGCGCGAGCGGTCGCCGACGGCTTTACACACGTCTCATTCGGCGATCTATTTCTCGAGGACATTCGCCGCTATCGTGAAGAGAAACTTGCCGGCACCGGGCTGACGCCGCTCTTCCCGTTGTTTGGCTCGGACACCAGGGCGCTGGCGCGGGAAATGGTGGCCGCGGGGCTCGGCGCTCGAATCACCTGCCTGAATCCGAAGGTCATGGATCGAAAGTTCGCCGGCCGTGAATTCGACCAATCGCTGCTCGACGAACTGCCGGAGTCGATCGACCCGTGCGCCGAGCGCGGCGAGTTCCATACCTGTTCATACCGCGGGCCGATGTTCAGCCGTTCGCTGCCGATCCGTACGGGCATCACGGTCGAGCGGGACGGCTACGTATTCACCGACCTCACGCTCGACGGATAATCACCATATGACCTGCGGGCACTGTGGCGGCGCGAACTTCGCGTGGGCGTCCAGGTGCGACCATTGCGGCCGCGATCTGCCGCATTCGGCGTTGCCGGCCGATGCATCGGTACAGGCTCCGGCGGGTCTCACCGAAGCCGACCCCGTCGATTCTGAGGCCGAACGAGAGCGCGATTTTACGGCAGCGCTGCACGGAGCGATACCTGCGGTACCGGTGTCGGCGATTCTCGTCGTCTTGAACGTCGCGGTTTATTTGTCGATGGTCGCCCGTGGCGTCCACCCGTTCAGTCCGACCACCGATCAACTGATTCGCTGGGGCGCCGACTACGGACCGTTGACGCAGTCGGGTCAATGGTGGCGGCTGTTCACCGCGGCGTTCGTCCATATCGGCGCCTTTCACCTCGCGATGAACATGCTCGTGCTGTGGACCGGCGGACCGCTGATCGAACGACTCTTCGGACAAGTCAGCTTTGTCGTGCTCTACGTCGTCTGCGCGTTAGGCGGATCGCTCACCAGCCTCGCCCTCCATCCGATGACCACTTCGGCCGGCGCGTCAGGCGCGATTTTCGGAATCTATGGCGGGCTGATCGCGTACCTGATGGTCTGCCGCAGTTCTCTGCCGCCCGGCATCCGCTCGACGATGATTCAGTCGGCAGTTACCTTCGTCGCCTATAACCTGATTTACGGGCTGGCGCTGCCGCACGTTGACGTCGCGGCCCACGTCGGCGGGTTGCTGTGTGGATTCATCAGCGGAGCGGTGATGGCTACGCCGATCGGTTCGCCCTTAGCGGTGCGGACCCGTCGTGCGGTGATTGCGGCCGCGGTCAGTGCCGCTGTCATGACGTCGGTGGCAGCTCGCCTGCCGCGGTTCGACGACTGGGGCAGCGCGGTCAATGCGTGGCTGAAAGACGAGGCCAGCGTCGATGGACGAATCGCTCAAGACGCTGGAAAAGTAGATGCACGCCAGATCCCGCCGCAGCAGTTCGCCGATCGCCTCGAGCATGAGTTCATTCCGGAGCTCACGCAGCAGCGCGCGCGAATGACGGCGCTGCGGCTGCCGCCCACCGAACGGGCGAAAGCCACTGCCGTCGTCGCCTTTCTGAGTTTGAAAATCGACGCGCTGAAGTTGACTGCCGAAGCCGCGCGAACCGGCAGTGCCGAAACGCACGAACTCGCGAACCAGAAGAACGAAGAAGCGCTCGCTGCATTGCTGACCGTGGTGCCGAATCCGGCGCTGGTGGCGAGAATTCAGCGGCAATCCGAGCTTCGGCAGCTGCAGCGCGGCTTTACTGACGAAATCAAGCGGCTACAGGAGGTCGAGCGCGCCTCGAACGCCGCCTACAACGACGCGGTCAAGCGGCTGCGCGTCAATCATTCCAAGCCATCCGAGTTCGTCGCGCTGGTGGACGCCAACGTCTTGAAGCCCTGGAACGCTGAACGCGAGCGGCTCGCCACAATGGCGATTTCGCCCGAACAGAACGAGACGCGCCAGCGTTTCCTCGACTACATGATGCTGCGGGCCGAAGCGTGGCAACTGGTGGCGAAGGGTGTGAGCGACAACGATCCGAAGCAAATTCGGCTGGCGGGCGAGAAGAACGCCGCGGCGGTGAAATTGCTGCAGCAACGGTAACGAGGTGTCGAGCTATCCGACTCGCATCGTCTGCCTCACGGAGGAGACAACCGAAACGCTGTATTTGCTCGGTCAACAAGACCGTATCGTCGGGGTGTCTGGATATACGGTTCGGCCGCCCGAGGCCCGGCAGAAGCCGAAAGTGTCGGCTTTCATCAACGCCAGGTTCGACAAGATCGAGTCATTACATCCTGACCTGGTACTCGCGTTTTCCGACCTGCAGGCCGACCTGGCAGCGGAACTCGTGCGGCGCGGCATCGCCGTCGTCACCTTCAATCAGCGGTCGATCGAGGAAATTCTTCAGATGATCCGCATGCTTGGCGGGCTGGTTGGGTGCCAGTCGCAGGCGGAAGCCCTTGCCGATCGACTAAGCGGTGGCCTCGATGCGATTCGCGATCGAGCGGCATCGCTCGCGCTTCGCCCTCGCGTCTTTTTCGAGGAATGGGACGAGCCGCTCATTTCGGGAATCCGCTGGGTGGAAGAGCTGGTCGCGATCGCCGGCGGCGATCCGATTTTCCCTGAGCTGGTCGAGGCTGGCCTCGCCAAGGATCGCATCGTCGACCCGCGCGAGGTCGCGAGGCGCAATCCAGACGTGGTGTTCGCGTCGTGGTGCGGCAAAAAAGTCAACCAGGCGCGGATTCGTGCGCGCGACGGATGGCAGGACGTCAGTGCCGTGCGCGCCGACCGAATCTACGAAATCAAATCAACCTACATCTTGCAGCCAGGTCCGGCGAGCCTTACCGAAGGCGTGCGGCAGATCCACGAGATTCTGATGGCAGAAACAGCGGCGTCGCCGGCGCTGGAATAACGCCGGTCGCGGCGGCACGTTCAAACAGCAGTTCGACGGCGCGTCGGCCGTCGCTGCCAAGATCCACCGAAAACTGATTCACGTAAAGGTCGATGTGCTTGTACATCACCGCTTCGCTCATTTCCTGTGCGTGCTCACGGACGTAGGGCAAGCTCGCTTTCGGGTTCGCGAAGGCGTACTCAACGCTGCGGCGCAGAATGCGATTGACGGTGTGCTGCACCTCGCCAGGTAACGAACGGCGGATCACGATTCCACCAAGCGGAATCGGCGCGCCAGCGCTCTGCTCCCAGAATTCACCGAGATCGATGATCTTTTTCAGTCCCTTCGCTTCGTAGGTAAATCGGTTCTCGTGAATGATCAGGCCGGCATCGAACCGTTCGTCCAGCACTGCCGCCTCGATCTCGGAAAACAGCACCTCGGTCTTGTTGCGCGCCCTGGGAAACGCCAGGCCGAGCAGGAAATTCGCGGTAGTGAAGTTCCCGGGAATCGCGATCCGCAACGAACCGCCAGCCACTTCGGCCGTTTCGATCGGACGCTTGGCAATCAGCAACGGCCCGCAGTTGCGCCCGAGCGCGCTGCCGGCGTCGAGCAGTACGTAGTTGCCGATGCAGTAGGCGTAAGCGTGGAAACTCAACTTGGTGACGTCGATCTGGTTGGCGAACGTCGCCGTGTTGAGCGCCTCCACATCGGCCATCCGGACCGAGAACTCGAGCCCTTCCAGGTCGATCCGGCGATTGACGATGGCGTCGAAGATGAAGCAGTCGTTAGGACATGACGAAAACCCGAGCGACAGTTTCATAACTGTTCGATCACCGCCAGCGCAGTTTCGCCGAGCGCTGCCACCGCTTCGTCCAGCTTCCACGCCTGCCGGTTGCGCTTTTCGACGATGTTCGAGACCGCTCGCAGCTGCGCATACCGAACGCCTTCAATCGCACACGCGTACATGAACGCCGCGCCCTCCATGCTTTCGACCTGCGGCCGGAATCGCTTCACAACCTCGGCGATCGACGATTCACGGCCGTGGACGGTGTTCACCGTGATGCCGCGCACCGCCGGCAACCGGTGCAAGACGAGGCTGTCGGGAGGATTGAGGTTCGTGATTTCGGCGCGGTCATCCGGTCCGAGCAGGTGCAACGCATCAATCGACAGAAATGTGTCGCCATCCTCAGCTCCGAGCTCGGCGATCCGATCCGACGTGACGTGCGTGACGGTGCCCGGTTTCAGCGACTGATCGAAGCTGCCACACACGCCGACGTTCAACGCCACGTCGAAGTGCGCCTTGGCCAGCGCCCGCGAGCAGCGCGCGGCGGTCGCTACCATGCCGACGCCGGTGATCAGCAGTTCATGACGATCGGACAAGGGCCCGATTCGCGCGACAACCGGCGCCACTTCGGCAGCCGTCGCCGCGATGATCAGTATCCGCACGTCCGCACCCGCTCAGTCCACATCATCATCCGCGCTGGTCACCGTATATGGAGTCTGGGCACGGCGAACGACGATCGTCAAACCAAAGGCGACAATGATCAGCGACGCGACCATGCCGAGATAGATGCCGCTGCCGGCGGCTGCCGCCGGCGTGTCGCCAACCGGACGACCTTCGACGATCGCGAAGGCCTGCGCGACGGTCAGCGCGCGGTCACCGGCGGAGCGGGGAAGAATCCGCCACGACAGGAACATGATGCCGAGCGCGAACAACCCGACGATCAGCAGCGGGTGACGTGAGTTCTTGCGGGTGATCAGGCTGAGCAGGGCGAGGACGGCGGCGAGGGCGCCGAGTCCGACGATCCACAGCCCCGGCACGTCAGGGACGCCACGGATCGTGACGTCGGCAACGACCACCCACGGCAGGAACGCGCTGGTCGCGAGTGCCAGGCCGGCAACCAGCGGCACGAAGTAGGCGCGCATGCCGGGGCGGAAAATGCCGCCGGCGCTCATTGCGCGTCCTTGAACTCCTCGTACCAGGCCATCTGGATGGCTTCAAGCTTCGGTTCGTTCGACGCCTTTGGATCGTCATCGAAGCCGTCGAGCGCCATCACCCGCTCGCGCAGATCGGTGAAACGGATGGTCAGCGGATCGACACCCGGAAATTTTTCGACCAGCGCGATGCCGATATCTTCCGCGTCGATCCACTTCATCACGCCACTCCCTCTTTGGCTTTGCGGTCCGATTTACCGAGCTGGATGCCGCCGCCTTCCTGGACGTAGTTGCGCGTGTACATCGGCAACTCGCAGACCACGTCGCCCGAGATGACCGCCTGGCAACCGAGCCGCGATTGCGGCGTCAGGTCCCACGCGGTATCGAGGCGATCCGCTTCGTCGTCCTGCATCTCGCTGAGGTTCTGGGCGCCTTCGCGGATGATGACGTGGCATGTGGTGCAGGCGCAGCTCCCGCCGCAGGCATGTTCGAGCGGCACGTGGAGGTTCTTGGCGACGTCGAGAAACGACTCGGGCTTGCCGTGATGCGAATACGGCAGCTTGCCGTGCTCGAACTCGACGACCGTCGGTTCGCCGTCGATGATGAAGGTCACTTTCGGCATTACAGTTCGTCCACGTTCTTTCCGGACAGCGCTGCCTGGACCGACCGATTCATCATCACCTCGGCGAGGTGCTGCGTGGCGTCGTTCAGCGCATGCGTCCATTTTTGAATCGTTTCACGGTCGGAAGAGTTCAGCACCATCTTCAGGCCGCCGAGCACCGACTCGATCTTTTTCTTCTCCTCGGGCTTGAGCTCGGTTTTTTCGATCATCGCGAAGTCGGGCGAGCGCAGCGATTTCTCGGTGGCGGTGATTACCGACTCCGCTTCGTTGCGCGCTTCGATCAACTGGCGCGCCGCAAAATCGGCCTCGGCGTGTTCGAACGAGTCGAGCAGCATCCGCTCCACTTCCTCGTCGGTCAGGCCGTAGGACGGCTTCACTTCGATGCTTTGCTCGACATCGGTGCGCAGTTCGCGGGCGGTGACGCTCAGCAAGCCGTTGGCATCGATCTGAAACTGCACCTGGACGCGCGGCATGCCGGCCGGCATCGGTGGAATGCCGCGCAGCTTGAAGCGCGCCAGCGAACGGTTGTCGGCAACCAGTTCACGCTCGCCCTGCAGCACATGCACGTCGACCGCTGTCTGGTTGTCGACCGAGGTGGTGTACATCTCGCTGCCCGACGCGGGAATCGTCGAATTGCGCAGAATGATCTTCGAAACGACGCCGCCGATGGTTTCGATGCCGAGCGACAGCGGCGTGACGTCGAGCAACAGCATTTCGCGATTGCCGGAGATCAGGATGTCGGCCTGCACCGCAGCGCCAAGCGCGACGACTTCGTCCGGGTTGAGATCGCTGTGCGGCTGCCGGCCGAACAATTCTTCGACCTTGCGACGCACCAACGGAATCCGCGTCGATCCGCCGACCAGCACCACTTCGTCGACTTGCGCGCCAGTCAGGCCGGCGTCGGCAAGCGCCTGACGACACGGTCCGAGCGTCCGCTCGACGATCGGCATGATCAGCCGTTCGAACTCGGCTCTCGGTAATCGCTCCGACACTGCCAGGCACGCCAGCGTCGTCGCTGCAAGTTCCGACAAGTCCAGCTTCGCCTGGATCACCGCCTTGCGGATTTCCTGCACGGCCTCCGGGCTCGCTGCCGGCGTGTCGGCAAGGATTCTTTGAATCAGCAACTGATCGATGTCGTCGCCGCCGAGGTGGGTGTCGCCATTGGTGGCGAGAACCTGAAAGACGCCGTCCTCGACGCGGAGGATCGAGATGTCGAATGTGCCGCCGCCGAGATCGTAGACGGCAATCACGCCGGTGTGGCGCTTGTCGAGGCCGTAAGCAAGCGACGCCGCGGTCGGCTCGTTGATGATTCGCAGCACTTCGAGTCCGGCAATGCGGCCGGCATCGCGTGTGGCGGCGCGTTGCGCGTCGTTGAAATAGGCCGGCACGGTGATGACAGCACGGTCCACTTCGGAATCGAACTCACCTGCGGCGGCGAAGTGTTCTTCAGCACGCCGCTTCAATTCGCGCAGCACGAATGCCGAAATTTCCGGCGGCGTGAACTCGCGCGTGCCGAGGCCGATCCGCACGACGCCGGTATCGTCGCTCGACCCGGTCGGGCCGGCGATGCGGAACGGAAAATGGCTCGCTTCCGCCTGAACGTCGCCGCGGCTTTTGCCCATGAACCGCTTGATGGAATACGCGGTTCGGCCCGCTTCGGTCAGCAGGCGGCGTTGCGCCTCACGTCCGACGAACACGGTCCCGTCTTCGGTCACCGAAACCACCGATGGCACCAACCCGTCGCCGCTCCTGTCGCGAATCACGATCGGCACGCCGTCCTTCACGTAGGCGACCAGCGAGTTGGTCGTGCCGAGGTCGATGCCGACGACTTTGCTCAACTGCTCAGTTCCTTCTCGATGCCAGCCAACAGGTTGGTGATGTAGTTCCGCTCCAGGATCCGTTCGTTCAGCGCCGCCAGCACCGCCGCGCGATCCCCTTCGCCCGAATCCCATTTCTCGCGACAGCAGGTCGAGTTGCGACTCGTGCTCCTGCCGCTTCGCCTCAATCGGCTTTCGCGCCGACTCGAGCCGCGCCTGCCATTCGGCCGGCGGCGCACCATCGGCCTTCAGTTCGCGGATCTCGTCCAGTTCCTCGTTCAGGGCGAACACTTCTTCGAGCAGGCTGGCCGGAACTTTTGGGTTGTGGCCGCCTTGCTGACTGCCGTCCGCCGATTGCGTGACTCCCTCGATCTTCAACAGATACTCGACGCGGCCAACCGGATTCTTCAGCGTCCGATAGGCGTCGTTCAGATACGACGAGCGCTCCAGGCTCTGCCGCCGCTCCGCCGCCGACGCGTTGTAGAAGTAGTCGGGATGGAATTGACGGCTGAGCGCGCGATATCGCTGCTCGAGGTCGGCCATGTCGATCCGCAGTCTTCGCGGCAGACCGAAAAAGCTGAAGAAATCAGGCTCCGAACGAACTGCCACAACCGCAGGTGGTCTTCGCGTTCGGGTTGTTGAAGACGAAGCCCTTGCTGATGAGATTGGTGTCGTAGTCGAGCACCGTGCCGTTCAAGTAGAGCAGGCTTTTCTTATCGATGTAGATCTTCGCGCCTTCCGGCCCTTCGAACACTTCGTCGCCAAGGCGCGGCTGCTTGTCCCAGGCGAACGTATAGCTCAACCCGGAACAGCCGCCACCCTTGACGCCGACGCGGAGCCCACCCTCGTCGATGCCCTGCTTCGCCATCAACGTCCGGATCTTCTTCGCGGCTACCTCTGAAATCTCAATCATGGTCTCAGGCCGTCGGTTGAACGGCTTTCTCGACGCTCTTTTCGGCGTTCTGCTTTTTCTTGTAATCGCCGATCGCCGCCTTGATAGCGTCTTCGGCCAGCACCGAGCAGTGAATCTTCACCGGCGGCAGGCTCAGCTCGTTGACGATGTCGGTGTTCTTGATCGCCAGTGCTTCGTCTACGGTCTTGCCCTTCAGCCACTCAGTCGCCAGGCTCGAGCTGGCAATCGCCGAACCGCAGCCGAACGTCTTGAACTTGGCGTCGTCGATGATTCCGGTCGCAGGATTCACCTTGACCTGCAGCTTCATGACGTCGCCGCACTCCGGTGCACCCACCAGACCGGTGCCGACATTCACGATCGTCTTTCGGCAGCGATCCAACGTTGCGCGGGTTCTCGTAGTGATCGATCACTTTGTTCGAATAAGCCATAAGATCCTCAGATCCTCAGTTTCTCAAATCCACAGATGCCAGCTCAATGCCCCTCGGTCACCCACTGCATCTTGGAAAGGTCAATCCCTTCCCTCGCCATTTCGTACAACGGAGACATGTCGCGCAGCCTGGTGACGACCGACGTCAGCTTGTCCGCGACGTAATCGACTTCTTCTTTCGTCGTCCACCGACCCAGACCGAACCGGATCGACGAATGCGCCAGGTCGTCGCCGGCGCCGAGCGCCTTCAGCACGTACGACGGTTCCAAACTGGCCGAGGTGCACGCCGAACCCGACGAAACGGCCACGTCGTTGATGCCCATCAGCAACGACTCGCCTTCCACATACGCGAAGCTGATGTTCAGGTTGTGCGGCAGCCGATGCTCCATCGATCCGTTGATGTAGAGCTCGTCGAGCTGCTTGTGCAGCTTCGCGTTGAGATAGTCGCGCAGCTCGCGCAGCCGCGCCCCTTCCTTGTCCATCTCCTGCTTGCACAGTTCGGCCGCTTTTCCGAAGCCGACAATGCCGGGCACGTTCAACGTGCCCGAACGCATGCCGCGCTCGTGCCCACCGCCGTCGATAATCGCCGACAGCAGCACGCGCGGATTGCGTCGGCGCACATACAACGCACCGACGCCTTTCGGCCCATACATCTTGTGCGCGCTCAGTGAAGCCATGTCGACCTTGAGGTCGTTGACGTTGAACGGCACTTTGCCGACCATCTGGACGGCGTCGGTGTGGAACAGGACCGCTTTCTCCTTCGCGATCGCGCCGATTTCCGCAATCGGCTGGATGACGCCGATTTCGTTGTTCGCCGCCATGATCGTGATCAGGATGGTCTTGTCGGTGATCGACGCCTTCAACTCGTCGAGGCTGATCCGGCCGTCTTTCTGCACCGGCAGATACGTGACGCGATAGCCTTCTTTTTCGAGCTTCTTGCAGGTGTCGATGATGGCTTTGTGTTCGGTGACCGCCGTGATGATGTGATTGCCTTTTTGGCGATACATCTCGGCGACGCCCTTGATCGCCAGGTTGTCCGACTCGGTCGCGCCGCTGGTGAACACAATCTCTTTCGCGTGCGCGCCAATCAGATCCGCCACCTGTTTACGAGCCTTCTCGACCGCTTCCTCGGCTTCCCATCCGAACGGATGATTGCGGCTGGCGGCATTGCCGAAATGCTCGGTGAAATAGGGCAGCATCGCTTCGACTACGCGCGGATCGACCGGCGTGGTGGCGTGATAGTCCATGTAAATCGGAAGCTTGATCGCCATTTTTCCTTCTCGCAGGGTTAACGCCCTGCGCTACATTCCCGCACTTCGATGCAGCACTGCGGTTTTGACGGTCGCCGGCGGCGGAACGTCCGCCGCAAGCTCCGCGATCGTGCATTCACCGAGCGCGCTCAAAATCTTTTCGCGAACTCGCCACAATGGATCGCGGACGTTGCATTTCGAAAACTGCTCGCACTGCGTGCCCTCGTCGGTCGAGCACGCGGTGACGGTTACCGGTCCGTCGATCGCCTGAATAACGTCTGCGACTGAAATCTGCGAAGGCAGCCGCGCCAGCTGATAGCCGCCGCGCGTACCCTGGGTGGACGCCAGCAGCCCGCGCCGCACCAGCCGCTGCAGCACCTTCGCCATCAACTCGATCGGAATGTCGTAGAGCTCCGCAATTTCACGCGCCGAAGACGACGCGTGAGCGGTGCGATCGCCGCGGACGGCGAGGTGTTTCATCGCCATCAACGCGTAGTCCGCCTTCTTGGAAAGCCTCAACATTGTTTTACGCCCGGGAACGCTGGCTCCCGGATATCCGACCTCAGTGGTCCTAGTTTAGTATTTCGGCTGCGTCGGATCAACCTTGTCGATCCAATCAAGGATGCCGCCCTTGAGGTTGAGAACCCTCTTAAACCCAACAGAACGAAGGAAATCCGCCGCTTTCGCGCTGCGACCGCCCATCTTGCAATGGACCACGATTTCGTCGTCCGGGTTGAGCTCGGCGTGCCGCTTGGGGATGTCACCCAGGGGGATCAGGGTCGAGCCCTGAATGCGATTGATCTGGTATTCGTTAGGCTCGCGAACGTCGACGATTTTCAAGGCGTCGCCGCGATCGAGCCGCTGCTTCAGCTCGACAGACGTGATCTCGGTCGCGTTATTCACGGCCACTGGCTCCGGTTGCGCTGGGGTAATGCCGCAGAACTGTTCGTAATCGATCAATTGCTTGACCGTCGGGTGCGTGCCGCACACCGGGCAGTCGGGATCCTTGCGCAATTTGAGCTCGCGGAATTTCATTCGCAGCGCGTCGTAGATCAGGAAACGGCCGATCAACGGTTCGCCGATTCCCATGATCAGCTTCACGGTTTCAGTCGCCTGGATGACGCCAATAATTCCGGGAAGAACGCCAAGCACTCCACCTTCGGCACAGCTCGGTACCAGCCCGGGAGGTGGCGGCTCCGGATAGAGGCAGCGATAGCACGGCCCGTCCTTGGTCGCAAATACCGACGCCTGGCCTTCGAATCGGAAAATGCTGCCGTAGGCGTTCGGCTTGCCGAGCAAGACGCATGCGTCGTTCACCAGATAGCGAGTCGGAAAGTTGTCGGTGCCATCAACGATGATGTCGTACGGTGCGAACAGCTCGAGCGCATTCTTCGACGATAACGCGGTCTCGTGGGTGACGATCTCGACTTCCGGATTGATCGCATTCAATCGATCCTTCGCCGACTGCAATTTCGACCGGCCCACGTCCGGCGTGCCGTGAATGATCTGACGCTGCAGGTTGCTGAAGTCGACGACGTCGAAGTCGACGATGCCGATTTTGCCAACGCCCGCGGCGGCGAGATACAAGCCGACGGGCGATCCGAGGCCGCCGGCGCCGATGCACAGCACCTTCGCCGCTTTCAGCTTGCGCTGACCATCGACGCCGACTTCCGGCATGATCAAGTGGCGTGAGTAACGCTTCACTTCGTCGTTGCTCAAGGAAGGCAGTTCTTCGACCGCGGCCTGGCCCACCGTAGCTTCAGCGGAGGTGGGCGTGCCACCCGCCACCGACGGGATGATGCTCACGGTGTCGGCCGGCTGCACCGGCGTTTGTTCTTTCTGCAGATAACGAATGTCCTCGTCGTTGACGTAGACGTTGACGAAGCTGCGGAGTTTTCCTTGATCGTTATAGAGATGGGCCTTGAGGCCCGAATGCTTCCGTGTCAGGTCGGCAAGCAGTTCGGCAACCGTCGCGCCGGAGGCGTCGACAGTGTCCTGCTTATCGGTGTACGGCCGGAGCGGAGTCGGGATGAGGATTTTCGCCATGGTGAATGCTGCCCTCTTCGAAGCTCGATCGATCGTCTTTGAGAAACCACACGGTCATGTCGGTCGCTTTGCCGTTGGCAACCGCCACGATGATGTAGGCAAACGTCGGCCACGCATGATCGAGGTCGTACTGCGAGGGCCGCGCCGGATGATCCGGATGCGAGTGATAGAACCCGAGCAGCTCGCCGCCCATTTCCGCAGCGCGGCGCTCCGCCAGCCGATAGTCCGACGCGCGCACCAGGAACCGGCGCCGGGGTCCTTCTTCGGTCGTGTTCGGGAGTGGAACGACGTCCGCGACGATTGATTCGGCGTCGGCCGTCGTGCCGACCAGCGCACCGCAGCACTCGTGCGGGTACGTTTCCTGGCCGTGACGCCGGATTGCCTGGTTGACGGCGTCGCTGATCGCAACCTTACTCAGCGCCATCGTCTCCGGTCGCCCAGAAGGGTTCGTTCAAATATTTTTCGGCACCGTCCGGGAATACGGTAACGACCACGCTGCCGCGCTCGAGTGATTGCGCGACGTCGATCATCACCGCCACCGCTGAACCGGATGAGATGCCGGCCATCAAACCCATCTCGCGCGCGAGGCGCAGCACCATCTGGTACGAACGTTCGGTGCTGATTCGCAAGTCGGCGTCGGCCAGCGATGAATCGTAGATGCCCGGAACAATCGCCGATTCCATATGCTTCAACCCTTCGAGGCCGTGGAACGGCGAGTCGGGTTGAAACGAGATCAATTTGATTGACGGGTTGAACTTGCGAAGGCGGCGTCCGGTGCCGACGAATGTGCCGGAAGTGCCGAGGCCGGCGACGAAGTGTGTCAGCCGGCCGCTGGTCTGCTCGATGATTTCGACGGCGGTCGTATCGTAATGGGCGCGCCAGTTCGCTTCGTTGTTGTACTGGTCGGGATAAAAGTAGCTGTCCGGATCGGCGGCGTAGAGACGGCGCGCTTCGCGGATCGCGCCGTCCGTTCCTTCCAGTGGACTGGTCAACACCAATTCGGCACCGAGGGCCTTCAGAACCAACTTACGTTCAGGGCTGGCATTTTCCGGCAGGCAGAGACGAACCTTGTAGCCGCGTGCGGCGCCGACCATCGCGTAGGCGATTCCGGTATTGCCGGACGTGGCGTCGATGATGATCTTGCCGGGCCGAAGTTGGCCCGACGCTTCACCGTCCAGGATCATCCGCGCCGCCGCGCGGTCCTTCACCGACCCGCCCGGGTTCTGCCATTCGGCCTTGCCGTAGAGTTCGACACCTTCCGGAACCTCGCGCTCGAAATGCGCAAGGCGAACCAGGGGCGTCCGCCCAATCATGTCCAGGACGGTCGAACCGGGGGCGCGATCAACAATAGAAGCGTTCGATGACGACATGTTCCCGTGATATCCGACCAGAGAAGTCCTGATTCTACCAAAATCGGCGGATGGCTATTCCGCCACAGGACGTCCATCCCGGTTCCCTTCGCCTTAGCCCTTTTGCTGCTGCGACTTGGCGAAGCACCGTTTTCTTGGACGCTCGTCTCGGCCGGCGCGGTGCTGACCCTCTTGGGCGAAGCGATCCGGCTGTGGGCGGTCCGCCACATCGGCACGATTTCGAGGACTCGCAGCGACCGGTTGGGTCCACTCGTGACGGCCGGCCCGTTCGGCCTGGTCCGCAATCCGCTCTACATCGGCAACATTCTTTTATGGGTCGGCTTCGCGGTCACGGCCCGGCTGGTATGGATGGCGCCAGTGGTCCTCGTTCTCCTGGCGCTCGAATATCACGCGATCGTGAAATGGGAAGAGGAACTGCTGTTAGCGCAACGCGGTGAGGACTATCGAGCGTACTGTGACCAGGTTGGCCGCTGGATCCCAAATTTTCAACGCAAAGGTGCGCGAAGGGCGCAAAGAAGAAATCGGCTTTTCCTGGACCGAGACACTCTTCAGCGAGCGAGGGACGCTTGCTTGCGATCGCAGCTGGTTACTTCCTGCTGTACCTGAAGACGCACTTCTAACCTCTGCGATCTCTGCGCCCTCTGCGTTTCATCTTTTGTCCGCGTTTTTTGTCAGCGTTTTTTCGACAGCGGCTCGTTTCGCAGCGTCTGCCACAGGTACCAGGACGCTACCGATCGATACGGCTTCCAGTTCTCGCCGAGCTGCGTCATCCGTTTCGGGTTGGGCCGCTTGCGCAGCTTGTAAAGGCGCTGAATCGCGTTCTGGATTCCGAGATCGCCGATCGGCAGGATGTCGGGACGGTGAAGCCGGAACATCAGGAACATTTCAGCGGTCCAGCGGCCAAAGCCCTTGACCGCGATCAGCCGTTCGATCACCTGTTCGTCAGGCAGCATTTCGAGCTCGTCGAGATTCAGTCGGCCATCGATGATTCGCGCCGAGAGATCCCGGAGGTAACTCACCTTCTGTCCGCTGAGCCCGACGGCGCGCAACGCCGCATCGTCGAGCGCGGCGATCGCCGGTGCGTTCGGAATGTGATTGTCGGGAAACAGTGCGACGAACCGTCCGAAGATCGTCGCTGCCGCCTTCGTCGACAGCTGTTGCGAGACAATCGAGCCGACCAGCGCGCTGAGATGGTCCTTGCGTTGACGATCGGCCATCAGGCACGGGCCGATTTGTTTGATCGCGTTCGCCAGTACCGGATCGCGACGCATCAAGATACGCCGGGCTTTAACATATCCGTCAGCAGTCAGCGAATTCTGCCCGCCGTTGTTCGAGACTCTGGTGGAGCGAATGCAGGGTCATTGGATTGTCACGGTTAAGACAACGCGCGCGTGGATGTCGAGGAAACCGGCTTCCACCGGCGTCTGCGCCTGCGCCGCTTCGGCGCGAACCGCCATGGTGTACATCTTCGGCGTGACAACCGATTCGCGCGCTTCTTCGATCTTGATGATGACACCCACCGAACGGCCGACGCCGGCGGCCGCCGCGTCGGCGCGTGCCCGTGCGTCGGCGACCGCGAGCCGCAGCGCCTCTCGCTCTGCGGCGGCACGATCCTTCAGCTCGAAACGGATTCCCGTCAACGAGGTGGCGCCACCCTGGACCGCGAGGTCGGCAACTTCACCGGCCTTCGCGACATCGTCAATGCGTGCTTCGACGGCGTTGCGCGCGACAAATCCGCGCGGAGTGCGGCGTCCGTTGGCGTAGTCGAATTCCTGTTCGACGCGCAGACCGGTCGTCTTGAGCGCCTCCCTGGCGATGCCGGCATCGGCGAGACGTTTCAACGCCGCCGTCATAATTTCAGCATTCTGCTGCTGCGCCGCTCGCGGCGTCGGCGCGCGCGTTTCGACCACGATCCCGATGTACGCCACGTCGGGTGCGCGCTGCACGTTGGCCTCGCCGGTCGTCACAATCGTCGGCGTGCTCGATTGCTGTGCGAGCGCCGGCGCGCACAGCAACCCAAGGGCTAATGCTAGGGTGCGCATACGATCCTGAATCCAATGCTATACGCGTACGTGTCCGACGGCACTTGATGCCGGCAAGCACAGCGCAGAAACGATACGTCCGCGTTTACCCACGAACCACCGCGAACGATGCGCATCGTTCCGGTTGACGGCCCCCGCGGATCGCGCGAATCGCCCAGGCCGTAGTAGTCGCCGCTGTACCAGTCTGAAATCCATTCCCAGACATTGCCGGCGACGTCGTACAAACCGTAGGCGTTCGGTTCGAACGTGCCGGTGGCGCGGGTGCCTCTCTGGCGTTTGACCGCCGGGTCGGGCAAGAAGTTTCCGTGCGATGCATCGATTTCGTTACCCCACGGATACTTTCGACCGTCGACGCCGCCGCGCGCGGCTTTTTCCCATTCCGCTTCGGTCGGCAACCGGACAAGACGTCCGAGTACCGATGTCAGCCAATCGCAGTATGCGACCGCATCGTCGTAACGGATGAGCACGACCGGGTGACCGCCACGGCCGGCAGGGGGCGTGGCATCTTCCCAGGCGTACGGCGCCGACAGCTCGCGAAACATCGCGTCGCGACCGCCGTTGGCAATGACCGGCAACTCACGAACGCGCGGCGCAGGATGACCGGTTGCCCTGACGAACTTCGCGTATTCGTCGTTCGTCACCGGAAACCGGCCGATGAAGAATTCGCTGACATAGACACGATGGATCGGACGTTCGTCCTCGCGCGCATCCGCCGCGCCCATCAGAAATTCGCCAGCGGGAATACGTGCCAGGTCCGGTGCGAAAGCACTCATCTAGTCAACGGTCGCGAGTCAGTCGTCGCGCGGCTCGTGAGTATAGTCGAGTACAGTAGGCGTCACTATGCGACTCGAGCCGTTTGCGATGGAACGGATGCAATCCACCTATGAGAATCGGGTGGATTTCAACCTCTCCGAAAGCGGCGTTCATCCGCTGCGGCTGAGCGAGCTGGTCGACGATGACGCGGCGCGCGAGGCACTGCTCGGCGAAACCTTGCGCTATACGCAGACGAACGGCAGCGAGGCGCTGCGGTCGCTGGTGGCCGGCGCGTATCGCGGCGCCACTGAAAACCACGTCCAGATCACGAACGGCGGTGCGGAGGCGAATTATCTGGCCCTCTGGCGGCTGGTGGAACCGGGCGATGAGGTCGTCGTCATGACCCCGAATTACATGCAAACGTGGGGGCTGGCGCAGGCGTTCGGGGCTCGGACGGTTGGCTGGCCGCTGGTGCCGCCGGCCGATGACAGCGGCTGGCGCGTAGACGTGGATGCCCTCGCCACGCTCGTCAACCAGCGCACCAAGCTAATCGTCGTTTGCAACCCGAACAACCCGACGGGCGCGAGATTTGACGCCAACGATCTCGATCGAATCGCCTCGGTCGCGCAACGGCACGGGTCATGGATCCTCTCCGACGAGATCTACCGCGGTGCTGAACTCGATGGCCGCGAGACATCGACAATGTGGGGTCGGAGCGAACGCGTGATCGTCACCGGCGGATTATCGAAGGCCTACGGCCTGCCAGGATTACGGCTCGGCTGGGCGGTTGGACCGCCATCGACGATCGCTGCCTTCTGGGAGTATCACGACTACACGACGATCGCGCCCGGGGCACTCAGCGACGCATTGGCCCGCCGGGCCCTCGAACCATCCCGTCGGAGTCGAATACTCGCGCGGACGCGCCGGATCTTGAACCAAAACCTTCCGATTGTGCGCAGCTGGCTCGACAGTCACGATCGGCTGTTCACGTACTGCCCACCAGCGGCGGGCGCTATCGTCTACGTCCGCTATCACCATCCGATCAACTCCACCGAGCTGGTGACGCGCTTGCGAACCGAGCAAAGCGTGCTGGTCGTTCCCGGGGATCATTTTGGGATGGACGGTTACCTGCGCTTCGGCTTTGGCGACGAGCCTTCGTATCTGCAATCGGCGCTCGGGCGCGTTGGCGATCTGTTCGGCCGCGTGATGAATGCGATTTGATCTGGTGTTAATTGGATTCGGGAACGTCGGGCGGCGGTTCGCGCGATTGGCGAACGAACTCGCCCCGGTGCTAAGGCGCGAACACGACGTTGAAAGCCGGATTATCGGTATCTGCACGCGCTCGCACGGGCAGATTTTTCGGCCCCGCGGGGTTGACGCCGTAACCCTTGCAGAATCCGTTGAAGCGGGTCTTCCGATCGGGTCGAACGGCTCTGCTCCTGCGTTTCTGCGACGGGTCCTGGACACCTGCGCGACGACGGCGCGCGACCGCCGGCTGGTGATGGTCGAGACCACGACCCTCGATATCGACAGCGGCCAGCCGGCCATCGGCCACGTTCGAACGGCGTTGCGCGGCGGCGCGCACGTGATCACCTCGAACAAGGGTCCGGCGGCCTTCGCGTACCGCACGCTCGGCGCAACCGCTAATCGGGCGCGGCGCTGTTTCCTGTTCGAAAGCGCAGTAATGGACGGAGTGCCAATCTTCAACCTCGCCAAAGCGGCGCTGCCGGGCACGATCGTTACTGGCTTCCGCGGTGTCGTCAACAGCACCACGCAGTACATGCTGACCGCGATGGAACAAGGCGATACCTTCGAGCAAGCGCTTCAGGCCATGCAGCGCGCCGGCATCGCCGAAGCGGATCCACGCCTTGATGTCGACGGTTGGGACGCCGCCGCAAAAACCGCCATTCTCGCCAACGTTCTGCTCGATGGCCGGCTGACGCCAAGGACGGTCGGGCGGCAAGGACTCGGTTCAACGGTTGGCGATCGTGCGCGGGCAGCGCGCGCCATCGGGCGGCGGCTGAAACTGGTCGCATCGGCCGAGCGGACCAGCAGCGGCGTGCACGGCGATGTTCAGCTGGTCGAACTACCGGAAACGGACCTGTTGGGCGGCCTCGAAAACCAGCAGAACGCGTTGGTGCTGAAAACCGACGTGCTCGGCGAGATCGGAATCGTTCAACGCGGATCGGGATTAACCCAGACTGCCTATGGTCTGGTGGCCGACCTGGTGGCTATTGAGCGCGAGGTTCGCCGGAATCTTTCACGGCGGCGACCAGCGCTTCGAGTGCGGGCACGTCGAAACCGCGCACGACGTGCTCGCCGGCGATCGTGACCGGTACGGTGCGAAAGCGACGCGCGACCAACGCATCATAGGCGCGCTCGTCTTCGTCAACGTTATAAGCGGTGAATTCAACGCCGGCGTGTGAAAGAAACTCTTTCACTTGTTCGCAGCTGCGTCAAGCGCTGCCGGCATAGAGGATAATCATTTCGCTACTCGTTGCTCGCTACTGGTTGCTCGCGACTCGTTGCTCGCGGCTCGAGCGACGAGCGACGAGCGACGAGCGACGAGCGACGACTCCCATATATACATATGTCCCCTCTAGAAGGTATCACCGTCCTCGACCTGACGCGCGTGCTCTCGGGCCCTTACTGCACGATGCTGCTCGCCGACATGGGCGCGCGCGTGATCAAAGTGGAACAACCCGGCAAAGGCGACGACACCCGCGCGTGGGGCCCGCCTTTTCTCGAAGGCGAGAGTGCCTACTTCCTGAGCATCAACCGTAACAAAGAAAGCGTGACGCTGGACTTCAAACACCCGGAAGGCCGCGCGGTGCTCGACCGGTTGGTCGCGAAAGCCGACGTGTTGGTCGAAAACTTCCGTCCCGGTACGCTGGCGAAGTTGGGTCTCGATTACCAATCCCTGTCGTCGAAATATCCGCAGCTGGTGTACTGCTCGATTTCGGGCTTCGGACAAACCGGACCACGCCGGGCCGAGCCCGGTTACGACGCTGTAATCCAAGCCGAGGGTGGTCTGATGAGCATCACCGGTGCCGACGACGGGCCGCCGTTTCGGCTGGGTGTGGCAATTGCCGACATCGTGTCGGGAATGTTTGCAGCCTACGGCATCAGCATGGCGTTGCATGCCCGCCAGCGCACGGGTCGCGGACAGGAGGTCGACCTGGCGATGCTGGACGCGGTCACAGCGCTGCTCACCTATCAAGCTGGCAACTACTTCGCGAGCGGCAACATCCCGAAACGGTTAGGCAACCGACATCCCAGCATCGCACCGTACGAAACGTTCACCGCGTCGGACGGCGACTTCGTGATTGCAGTCGGCAACGATGAACTCTGGAAGAAATTCTGCGCGGTGACCGGTCTCGACGCTCAGCCAGATATCGATCGCTTCGCTACCAATCGCCAGCGCGTCTCCCAATACGACGCATTGCGACCGGTGGTCGCCAGGGCGCTCGCGTCGCAAACCCGCGACTGCTGGATCGAAAAACTGACGGCCGCAGGTGTGCCGTGCGGCTCGGTGCGCAACCTCGAAGAAGTGTTTCGCGATGATCAAGTCCGCGCGCGAGAGATGGTGTCGTTTGTGCAACACCCGACCATCGGCGCACTCGAAGTGCTGGGCATTCCGGTCAAGCTTTCGACAACGCCGGGATCGGTGCGGATGCCGCCGCCACGGCTTGGCGAACATACCGAAGCGGTCCTCACCACCGAACTTGGATTGGATGCGGCCGCAGTCGCCCGACTCCGCGATCAACGCGTTGTCTGAGCACCGCATCACCGTTGGATTGGACGAGACGATGGATGTCGCAATTGTTCGCAATCGACTGCGTGAAACCATGGAACGCGCCAAGCGGAATGCCGCTGAACGACGGGCGGCAACGGATCGCGCAGGCGCCGATTTCGCAGCGTTCCTGTCGGGCATAGCGGTTCCGTTGGTTCGGCAAATCGCGAACGTGCTGAAAGCCGAAAGCTATTCGTTCACGGTGTTCACGCCGTCGGGCAACGTCCGGTTGATGTCGGACAAGAGCGCCGAGGACTTCATCGAGATCACCTTGAATACGGATGGCGATGCGCCGCGAGTGGTCGCGCACATCAGCAGTCACGGCCGTCGGGTGATTGACGAGCAACGAGTGGTCGGGTCGGGCGACCCGGCGACGATCAGTGAAGACGAATTGCTGGCGTTCCTGTTGAAGGCGCTCGAACCGTTCGTCGAGCGTTAAGCAAGTTTCTCGACAAACGACGTGTCGACCCCCTGCCGTTCCAGGAAGGCAAGCAATCCGGGACGGTCGCTCGAATAACGATAGGCCTCTCGACCATCCACGATGCCCTGCTGAACCAGTCCGACCAAGGCATCGTTGAGCGGGATCATGCCGTAACGCCGTCCGCCTTCGATCGCCATCGGCAGCTGCGACGTTTTGCCTTCCGCGATCACGCTCGATACCGCCGGCGTGTTCAGCAGCACTTCACGAGCGGCAACTCGCCCACCACCATTCTTCTTCAACAGTACTTGCGAGACGACGCCGCGAAGGCTGTCGGCCAGGGCCAACTGAACCTGCCGCCGCTGCTCCGGCGCATAGAGATCGATGATGCGATCAACCGCCGCGGTCGCCGTGTGCGCCGAGAACGAGCCGATCACCAGGTGACCCGATTGTGCGGCGTCGAGGGCCACGCTCATCAGGCCGGCGGTCCGCAGCTCTTCGATCATCAGGATGTCCGGGTCCTCGCGCAGTGCCGCCTGCGCCGCGGCCAGCATATCGTCGTCGTTGCCGCGCACTTCGCGCTGACTGATGAACGAGCTGCCGCGTTCGTGAACGATGTTGATCTCGCGTTCGATGGTGATCACGTGGTCGCGGCGCGTCCGGTTGATGAGATCGACAACCGCGGACATCAAGGTGCGCTTGCCGCTCGACCGTGGACCGGCGATCAGCAGTAATCCTTCAGGCTCGATCGCCAGCGCCTGGACCGCACGCGGCAGCGACAGCTGATCCGCAGACACCGATCGCGTCGGCATCAATCGGAAGACGCCGCCCGGCCCGAGGTGATCGCGGAAACTCATGCAGCGAACACGCCCGACGTCTTCGATGTCGAGAATCCATTCGGTGGCGGCGCCGGTGCGCAGCGCTTCGTGATTGCGCTCCGGCATCAACGTCAGGAGTAGCGATTCGACGTCGCGCGACGTCAAAATTGGTTCGCCTTCGAGCGCCTGCAGTTCGCCGTCCACACGCACCGATGCACGGGACTGCGACGACAGATACAACGTGGACGCTCCTCGCGCCGCCGCAAGCCGCAGCAGCCGGTCGAGTCCGGCCAGTGTTGGATCCGCGATCAGCGGCAACTGGTGCTCGAACCGCACTGGATTGCGGGCGAGCGGCAGGACGACGGCTGGCTGTGGCGCTTCCTTGAGAGCAATCGGCGGTGCGGCCAATGGCGGTACGGCATCCGGTGGCGCCACCGACACCGGCGGGGCTTCATGGACAGGAGGAGCTTCGCGCAGAGGCGGCGTCTCGCGCTCGCGTTCGATTTCTGGCTCCGTCTCGATCACCGGCTCGGGGGCCGCCACGGCAACAGGTTCCCAGACGTGCCTCGGCTCCGGTTCGAACGCCGGCGTCTGCGCCGCTGCTGGCTGTGGTTCGAAAATCTCTAGTTCGCGTTCCGGCTCGGGCGTCGGCTCCCTTTCCCACTCTGGTTCGGGCTCGAGTTCGGGTTCCGGTTCCACTTCCTCTGGCACCGGTTCGAAAACCCACGGCTCCGGTTCCGCGGCGGGCGGCGGCTCCGTTTCGAAAATCTGCGGCTCCGGTTCCTCATCGGGCGCCGGTTCCGGTTCAAAAACGTACGGCTCCGGCTCACTTGCCTCGGCGACCATGAAGGCCGGTTCCTCGATCGCTGGCGGGGTAACAACCTCGAGCCACGGGTCTTCGAGCGCCGGTGTCTCGACGAAGATCGGAGGCGGCGCCGACATCGCCGGCGGTTCGACTACCGGCGGTGCGTTTCTGACCTCGAGGAGAGGCACCGGTTCAATCGGCGCCGCCGGCGGCGTAATCATCGCCGGCGGAGCGGCGATCACCGGGGTATAGAACGGATCGCGTTCGGGCGGCGGAACAAATTGCCGTAGTGGCGTCGGACGCGATTCCACGATCGGTGAAGGCGCTGCAACGACCGGTGTTGGCGGCGGTTCGACCTCGGGTTCGATCTCTGGTTCGATCGACTCAGGTTCGATCGCCATCGATTCCGTCGATACGGTTTCAGCGGACCGTGAAACTTCGAACTCCGGAGCGGCTCCGGCGACATCGAGCGAATCGGCCAGCGGTTCGGACGGCCGCCGCAACTCAGGAGATCCGGCGGTCGCATACACCGGGTACGGTTGCGCGTTCGCCACTTCTTCAGGCGCTGGGAAGAATTCGTCCGGAATCCGATCTTCGTCTGAAACCCTTCGCCGCCGCACCTCAACCCACACATCGTCGCCGCCCCGCGCGGCGACAACAGTGAAGTGCTCGCCTGGAAATTCCGCGCGCGCCGGCAGCTCGTACTGAACCGCGCCGAATTCGTCGAGCGCAGTCTGCAGTTCGACCGGAAGCAGATGATTGACGATGCCGTTGATGGCGTCGAGTGCCAGGCCGCGGGTTGCCAGGTCCACCTGACCGCTCGGGGACACTACGTAAGGTTTGTCGCCGGCGTGCATCACCAGCGCTTCACCGTCCAGATGGACGATGGCCTGGAGCAGCGAGGGAACGAGGCTCATCCGTCCAATTTTCGGCAGAATCGCGCAATCCCTTTAACGGATTTCGTAGATTCGCAACAGCTCGACCAGCTTATAACCTCTCGTCTGATATGGCGGAATAACCCGTTCGGTACGGAGGTATTGCAGCATCCCATCGTCGGAATAATCGGGCGCGCCGACATCAGGCATCGCCGTCAGCGCGGCTTCCAATCCGGCCAGCGTCAACGAGTTTTTCGGGAACAAGGCGAGTGGCCGGCAGAACGCCAAACCTCTTGTACGCTTCTTCACGGTTTTGCACGGCGAACTCCACGTACATCTCGTTGCTCATGAACTGATAATCCGCTTCCGACCGTGTTGTCGGAGCGTCTTCGACGCGTACACGACGAATCCCGGGCAGCTCGGGCAGCCGTTCGAGCAGCAGTTGCGTGAACTGCCCCTCTCCCGACCAGTTCGACCGATCAGTCTCGAACGCCATGATGAATCGCCATTAAGCCACCCAGCACTCGATGATACGTGGCCCGCGCAAATCCATGCGATTGCATCAGCCGCGCAACCGCAGCCGCGCCCGGGTACTGACGGATCGATGCCGGAATATAGCGGTAGGTGTCGGGATCGCGATGCAGCGTCCAGCCCAACGCTCCACCGACCGCGGTGAGATACACGAGATACGCGCCGCGAACGATCGGGTTCACCGGACGATTGAAGTCGAGCGACAGAACCTGCCCGCCAGGCCGCAGCACCCGACGGATCTCGTCAATTGCACGCGTCAAGTCGGGCACATTACGAAGGCCGTACCCGGTCGTCACCAGATCAAACGATGCACTGGGAAATGGCAGCGCCAGCATGTCGCCCACGAGAAAGCTTGGCGCTGATCGCGTCGGCGCGGCGTTCGCCTTCGCGTGCGCCAGTTCAATCATCCGATGTGTCACATCCAACCCGACGACGCGCGCGCCACTGGCGGCACAGGCAAAGGCGATATCGCCGGTGCCGGTCGCCAGATCGAGCGCACGCGTTTGTGGGCCGGGCAGCGCCATTGCGATCAGCCGACGCTTCCATCGCCGATCCTGACCGTACGACAACGCTACTGTGATGAAGTCGTAGCGGTCCGCAATCGTCGCAAACAGCGCCCGGACGTAACGGCGTTTGCCCTCAGGCGTCGCAATCTCCTCGGCCAGCGGTCCGCGAGACATTGTTGGATAATACGTGCAATGCTCCCAACGAGCACCGTCGAGAACTACCTGAAAGCCATCTACCTGGGCCAGTCCGGCGCTCGCCGAAGGCGAGCGTCTGGTCACGATGGGACACGTCGCGACCGCGCTCGGCGTCACGCCGGGCACCGCGACGACGATGGTGAAAGCGCTCGCCCGATCCGGTCTCGCCGAATATGAACCGTACAGCGGCGTTCGCCTGTCCGCCGCTGGCGAGAGCCTCGCCGGCCTCGTGTTACGTCGGCATCGCCTGGTCGAACTGTTTCTCGTCCAGGTGATGGGGATGAAGTGGGACGAGGTACACGAAGATGCGGAACAACTTGAACACGTCGTCTCGGAGCGGCTGATCGAACGGATCGACGAAATGCTCGGCAGGCCGACTCACGATCCGCATGGCGATCCGATTCCGGGTCCGGACGGCAGCGTCGCGCAAACCCAGTTCGACAACCTCCTGACCTGTCCGGTGAATACCGGGCTGAAGGTGACGCGCATCGCCGACCAGGATCCGGCGTTCCTGCGATTCATCGAGCAGAACGATTTGAAGCCTGGGGAGTCGGTGCAGCGTCGAATCGCGGGACGCTGCCGCTGATTCCGTCGTCCTGCGCGGCCGTGGGCGCACGCTGACGATCGGTGCGCGAGCTGCGTCGAAACTGCTCGTCGAAGTCGACGGTCAACCTTCCTGATAACTCGCCAAACGGACCGTGATTGACCTATACCGGCTCGACCGGTATTATGACTCATCAAAATATGAAATTTGATAAGGCGATTTGCCTGATGGCATTGCTGTTCGGGCTTGCGACCGCAGCGTCAGCCCAAACGTCAGCCGCCGACGCGGGCTCGTCGACCGGGCCCATCTCGGGCTACATGGAATTTCACCTGAATAATCCGGAGGCGCAGAACGCGACCCTCGACTTTCATCGCTTCGTCCTGATTCTCAACCACAGCTTTTCGCCGCGTATCCGGTTCGTCGGCGAACTGGAGGTCGAACACGCGTTCGTCGAAGGCCTCGAGGAATCGGGCGAGGTCGAACTCGAGCAGGCCTACGTGGATTTTCTTTTGACGCGGGCGTTCAACATCCGCGCCGGCATGCTGCTGGTACCGATGGGCATCATCAACGAACGGCACGAACCGCCGGTGTTTCAGGGAGTCGAACGGCCGTTCGTCGATACCGTGATCATTCCAACGACCTGGTTCGACGGCGGCGCCGGCGTGCACGGCGAAATCGGCCGCGGCCTTCGCTACCGGGCCTACGTGATGGCGCCGCTGGATGCGACCGAATTTTCGGCTGACGAGGGCCTTCGCGACGCGTCGCAAAAGGGATCTGAGGCGACGGTCCGCAGCGCCGCGCTGGCCGCCCGCGCCGAGTACATCGGCTTTCCACACCTCACACTCGGTGCGAGCTTCTGGAGCGGGCAATCGAATTTCGCGCTGCCGCGGGTGGACGCCAACGTGCGGATCGGTGAAACCGATCTCCGCTACAGGCACGATCGTCTCGAGCTGCGCGGCGAGTTCGCGCACGTGACGATCGGCGACGCAGGGCTGCTCAATCGATCGCTCCAGCAGCTGACCGGCGTGTCGCCGAACATCGCCAGCGCGATGCGCGGCTTCTATGGCGAAGCGAGTTATCGCGTCTGGGCGGCCGGACCGGCACGCGACATGGTCGCTTTCCTGCGCTATGAAAATTTCGATACGCAATACCGAATGCCCGAGGGCTTTCTGCCACTGAAACAATTCGACCGGTCGGCGTGGGTCGTCGGCGCCACTTACTATCCGGAGCCCGACGTCGCCGTAAAGGTCGACTACGTACTCCAACGGAATCAAAGCAGCCTGATCAAGTCGCCGAACAGCGTCAACGTCGGACTGGGATGGTGGTTCTAGTGCGTCACAGCCAGGTCCTCCTCGCCGGATCATTGTGTCTCGTCTGTTTAATCGCGCAACCGGCGCGCTCGCAGGCGCGGCGCGTGGTTCACGTCGCCGCTGAACGCTTTGCATTCACGCCGTCGGAAATCGTCGTCGAGGCCGGCGAAGAAATCGAGCTGCGCCTGAAGAGCGACGATACGGCGCACGGATTTCGGGTCGCCGGCACCAACGTCAACATCGTGATCCCGAAGCGCGGTCGTCAGGAAGTCGTGACCACGCTTCGCGTCGACACGCCGGGCCGCTACGAATTCGAGTGCACCAGGATGTGTGGTGCCGGCCACAACTTCATGCGAGGCGTGCTGATCGTTCGAGAGAGCGCGAAGAAACGATGATGCGCATACCTCGAACAGCCGCTGCAATCGGCGTATTTGGATCGACACTGGCAGTCAGCGCGCTGCTGCCAGCGGCGCAGCAGGCCGTCCTGCCGGGCGATCCGCTGCCCGGCATAACCGCCTCGGAGTTCTCCGAATTCCGTCTCGGCCTCGAAGACTTCACGGAAGTCGAAACCGCTGAAGACGGACTTGGTCCGGCGTTCAACGGCACCAGTTGCGCCGCCTGCCACAACGTTCCGGCGGTCGGCGGCGGCAGCGTCGTCGTCGAAACCAGGGCGGGGTATCGCACCGAGCAGGGCCTCGCCGGGCTCGACCACGACGGCAACACTTTGATGCATCTGTTCTCCGTGCCGCCGCACAACTGCCAGCCGGCGGCGCCGGACGACGCCAACGTGTTTGCGCGCCGGGCACCGCTGCCGGTGTTCGGCGATGGGCTAATCGAAGCGATTCCCGACGAAACGATTCTCGCGCTCGAAGATCCGTTCGATCGCGACGGCAACGGCGTGCGTGGCCGGGCGTCGATCGTGATGGACGTCGCCACCGGCACACGGCGGGTCGGCCGATTCGGTTGGAAGGCGCAACAAGCCACGCTGCTCGCCTTCGCCGGCGATGCGTATCGGAACGAAATGGGGATTACGAACGATCTATTTCCCAGGGAATACGCCTACGGCATCAGCGACGCCGCGATGCGCCGCTGCGATCTTCGTCCCGATCCGGAAGACGTCCGGGATCCGTTGACTCACAAGCGGGGCATCGATAATTTCGAGGCGTTCATGAAATTTCTCGCGCCAATCGCGCGCGGGCCGATCGATCAGGCGGCACGAGACGGCGAGCGGGTATTTCAGTCGCTCGGCTGCGCGACGTGCCACGTTCCGGCACTCACCACCGGGCCGAGCGTGAACCCGCTCTTCAATCGCAAGACTGTGTCGCTCTACTCGGACCTGCTGCTCCATGACATCGGGACCGGGGACGGCATTCTGCAGGCGGCGGCGAACGGCGAGGAGATCCGGACGCCGGCGCTGTGGGGACTTCGCCTGCGGCGTCCACTGCTGCACGATGGAAGTGCGTCGACGATCGAAGAGGCGGTCGTGCGCCATTTGCGGGAGGGCGAATTGGCGCGAAAGGGTTTTTCTCAGCTGCGAGAAGCCGATCGTGCGCTGCTGATGGCGTTTCTCCGATCGCTCTAGCGCTACATCAACTTGCCGAGCGGTCCGAGGTCGAGGTTCAAGTCTTCGGGTGCCAGCCCGAACCGTGCGCCGATTTCTCGAATGGTTTGCTCGAGCTTCATCAGCGCGTCGCCGACCGCTTCAACTTCGCGCTTGGTCAATGTCTTTTGCTCCATCCGGCGGATCGCCTGACGCTCCATCAGCTTCCTGAGAAATTCGACGATCGTCAGGACGAGTTGCGCGACGGAACGCTGAACATCGTCGGGTTCTGGATTCCAGCGCATTGGTTCGAGTTTGCGCGTCAGCTCGCTGCGCAGCTGCCGCAGCTCGGCGGCCGTGACCGGCGCGGTGGCGATCGATTTGGCTTTCGGACGTGGCTTGGCGGGCTTGGCGGGCTTGGCGCGCTTGACGGGCGGCTGGACGCCGCGGCGGCGGCTGCTGGTCCGGGGTCGGGGACGGCGTTTCACAATCGCCTGCGGCGGCGCCGCGGCCTTTTGACACGCTTCGGAGCGGCCTGGTCCGGTGGCAGCACGCGATCGGCCGCACACAACAGCGCCGACAGGCGCAGGTAGATCAGATCGATACCGGCAACTCCGAGCGTGACGTCGCCATTCGCCATCACCCCTTTATTCAGCAACTCGTCGATCACGTCGAGCAGCGATGCCTCCGGCGGCAGAATCTGTTCGACGAGCCGGTGATCGTCTCGCGGCATCAGGATTCCTTCACGAAAGTGTACGGCGGCCACGGTCCGGTGAGCGAAATCGCGTAGCCGCTCGGCGCGAGCGCGCGCGATTCGCGGGCAGCAAGCGCGCGAAACGACGCCGCCTTGCCGCGCGGCACCAGAAACGCGGCGTCGAGCAGCAGCGAACCTTGCGCTGGCAGCTCGCTGGCGGCGCGGCGACGCGCGTCACGCGCCTGTGCGGCGAGGCGATCGAACAGACCGGCGACGGTGTCGTGCGCGCGAACCGTCAGCTCGGTCGTCGCGTCGCGATGCGCTTTTTTCGCGGCCAGGTAGGCGATGCCGGTGGCGGGGCGGCCGCCGCGTTTGGCCGCGCCGCCGGCGCGATCCGAGCGCTGCATCCGAGTAGCTCGCGCCGCGCGATCGCGGTCGAGCAGCACGCGGACCCCCCACTCCTGCTGATTCGCCACGCGCCTGGCTGTCGCCATCAGGCGCGTTCGTTCGCCGCGCAGAGTACTCGAGCGCACGATCATCGCTGGTGAAAATGGTGAACAGCTTCATCGGCAGCACCGCCGTTGCATCGATGAAGTGCTCGACGACTGCTTCGTGCGCAACCGCCGCGCGCGACACCCAGTCGATGTTCGACAACCCTCGATTGATTGCCGACTCGTTGTAGCGGCGCAACGGCGCGGTGGAAACGATGGCGAAGAGTCCGCGATCGATGGTCAATGCCCGCGGCGCGCTCATGCCGGCGAGGCCGCGCGGCACCCGGGCCAGGCGCGGACTCTGCGCGGAGCGAACGACGCAGTACACGTAAGTCATGAACGAGTTGCTGGTCGGCGGCCAGTTCCGGACTGAATCCACGTCTGCGCCCAGCGGTCGAGCGACTCTGCGCCACGTGGCGGCGGTGCCGCAACCGGTGTTTGGATGATAACGCACTCGCGCAGCCGAGCCTTGCGGACGATGCGCGACAACGCGCGCGCCTGTCGCCGCTCGGCAGACGACGCGGCGCGACACAACCGGCAGGTCGGTTCAAGCGTTCGTGCGTTGACCACGACCGCCGGCACCGACAGCTTCATCGCGCGCAGACGCCGCAGCAGGCGTTCGGTCTCCGCCACTACCGGCGCTTCTGCTCTGGTCACGACCAGGAACCGCGTCGCAGCGGCGTCGCGGAGCACCGACTGCAACCGCCGAATGGATTGCGACGCCTCGACCAGCTCGGCGGCAAGCTTTCCCGGTCGGACGAGCGTTTTGTATTTCAACAGCACCCGCAGCAGTGTTTGCACCCATTCCCGAGCGGTCCCGGGCATCTCGAGCAGTCGCAGCGCGTGACCGGTTGGCGCCAGGTCGACGACAATCGCGCCATGCTTCGCTCGCGCGTCGAGAATCGACAACATGCCAAATAATTCGTCGACGCCCGGCGGCGCGAGGTCCATCAACCGCTTCGCCTGCGCCGCGCCAGCGCCGAGCGGTCCTTCCACATCGTCCAACGACCGTTCCAGCGCAGCGCGATGATCCGCTAACGCACCCAACGCGTCGAGTTCCCGCACCATCAGGTTCGCGGGTCCGCCAGGAACCGCCAGCGGCCGGTCCCCGAGCTTCGCGTCGAACACGTCGCCGAGCGAGTGTGCCGGATCCGTGGATAGCAGCAATACGGACTGCGTCGGATCCGCCCGCGCAATCCGCAGCGCCAACGCCGCCGACACCGTGGACTTCCCCACACCACCCTTGCCGCCGACCAGAATCAGCTGGGCAGCGCCAAGAATGCTGTCGATTCCGAATCCCTTTGTGTCCTTTGTACCCTTAGTGTCCTTGGTGTTTCCTGGATCTCTAATTTCCTTTGTGTCCTTTGTGTGATTCCCGACAATCCGAATCCGCCCTCGAATCGCCGCGATGGCTTCCCGCTCGGCGGCTCGCCGGCGATCGCACAACGCACAACGCGGGCCTTTCGGCCACACCCGATTGACGATGATCTCCTCGACCCGGAGACTCGCGTCGGCCAGCGCCCGCAATCCGTCTTCAGTTTCCGCGACCGCCAGCGCCTCTGGCAGCGTGACCCAGTGGAACGTCGTCCGCTGACCGTCGCGTAGCAGCGTCGCGACATCAGCCGCCTGCCGCGCCAGCAGTTCCACCAATCGATCCGCGGCATCCTTGCGGACCACGCGGGCAAACCGCTGCTGGATGATGCGGTGATCCTCCTGGAGCGCATCGAGCACGTCGGCGACCACTGTTACCGCCGACGGTGCGGCCAGCAGGCGCAGCGTGTGGCCGGTCGGTGCCGTGTCGACGATCACCTGCGCGTACGGGCCGGACGCGAGAGCGCTGATTTCGATCAAGCCCGCGAGTTCATCGACGCCGGGGATGGTGAGGTCGAGCAGCGCGGCGACGTCCTGGCGATCGAGCCAGGTGCCACGTTCGAGAAGGTCGGCTAAGGCACGGCGATGTTGCGTCAGCCACCGGCGAAACGCGCGTGGCGCATCCAGCTCCACGGCGCTGACGCCCGGCCGCACCCGCTTCGGTGTGGCGCCGAGCCGAACGCGCAGCAAATCGCCGAGCGAATGCGCGGGATCCGTGGATACGATCAGCCGGCCGCGGCCTGCCGACCGCTTCGTCGTCGAATCTGCGAGTGCGTATTCGACGGCGCAGGTGGTTTTACCGACGCCGCCTTTGCCGGCGAAGAAGACAAACTGGGGGCTGGGGGCTTGGGACTGGGGACTGGAGCCTGAAGACTGGAGCCTACTGCTCAGACTCGAAGCTTTCGATATCGACGCCGGTGATCTTGTCCCTCGGCGACATCGTGATAGCACCCGCCTGCTGGCCCTTGATTTCGCGGATACGCGCGAGGATGTCGCGCTCGGTTGCGGCGAATTCTTCGTCGGAGATCTCTCCGAGCTCGAGCTGCATCTGTGCCTCGAGCAGCTGCTCGCGCAACGCTGAGTCGTCCTGCATCTCGGCCTCGGCCGCGGCGACGACTTTGTCGAGAACAAAGCGCAGGGAGCCGATCAGCAGGGTGTCAAGGATGAACATGAAATCTCAGATTGCAGATTGCCATTTGCAATCACGCCCGTTCCAGCTTCAGCCTGATATTCACGAAGTTATACGGCGGCCAGGGACCGGTATATTTGAACGTCAGCTTGTCGAACCGGCTGGCGATCGATTTGACCTTCGCGTCGAACGCCTGCTCGTGATCGCGCGAGATCAGGAATGCCGCGTTCATGATCATCTTGTCGCCGATCGGCTTGTTGATCCGGGACGCGACTGAGACCTCGCGTAACTGTTCGAGAATATCCGCCACGTAGCGTTCCGATTTGGCTTGCAGCGCCGTATCGATCAACCGGCCGTACTGCATCCGGGCGAAGTAGGTCGGACCTTTCTGGCCGGAAATCTCTTTCTTCAGCCGGCTGATGTCTTCGTCCTCGCCTTCGACCTCGCGAATCGCCTGGTCGCGATCCCACAATACCTTGAGGCCGAATTCGAGCTTGTTCTGCATTTTGTCGAGCACGTCGCCGAATGCTTCAGCCGCCGAACGCAGCAGCTCGACGATGTCTTCGCGGGTTTTAAAAATGGTCCCGAAGGACATCGGGATGACGGTGTGCTCGCGCATCACGGTCTCGTTGACCCGTTCATGGGCCAGCACATTTTCACGCGTCGAGTCGAGCACCTCGAGCGGCGCGTCCGAGACGACGGCTGCGAGGTTCTTGAAATGCACGGTGTAGACATCCGACGGATCGGCGCCGATGCCGACCGGGCCGAACCGCAGCGGGTCGCCCGATTCGATGATGCAGTAGACGTACTTGCCGCGACTGGCGCCGGCGGCGACATCAGCGTGGCGCGGCAACTCTTCCCGCATGGACGATGCGTTCGGTGCGCCGTTCCGGCGTGCGCCCGGTCTTGGCCTGCGACCGTGCCGGTGACGGAGCGCCATTGGGCTTGGCGGCGACCTTCGCCGTTTTCTTGACGGCGTTTTTCGCCCGCTTGACCGCGACCGGCGCCGGCCGCCCGCGATCGCTCTTGCGGGAATTAGTTGACGGTCTTCGCATACTTGCCGCTCCTGCGGACCTTCTTGGTGTTTGGGGAATCGAGAATACGCCGGATCTCCTTCACCAGATCTTCAGGCAGGCACGGCTTGGTGACGAACGCATCGCACCCGGCACGTTTGACGCTCTCGGAAATTCCTGCGAGGGCGTGCCCGGTCAACGCCACGACCGGAATCGAGGCGGTGCGCTTGTCGGCCTTGAGCCGGCGCGTTGCCTCCCAGCCGTCCATCACCGGCAACGACAAATCCATCAGGATGATGTCCGGGGCGGAGTCGACGGCGCGCTGCAGTGCCTCCATGCCATTGCCGGCTTCGACGACGTCGAAGCCTGAGAATTCGAGATATTCGGTGTACATCTCTCGCGCATCGGGGTAGTCGTCAACCAGCAGCACACGCGGGCGTTCAGTTTTGTTCGTCATCTCCGTCCCTTCAACGGAAGCGTCAACGTAAAGGTCGAGCCGCGGCCCAGCTGGCTGCGCACCGCAATCCGTCCGTCGAGCATTTGTGCCAGGCGGCGGCAGATCGACAGGCCCAGACCGGTGCCGCCGTAGGCGCGGGTCGGCGAGTTATCCAACTGACGGAAATCTTCGAAGATCTTATCCTGATCGGCAGTGGCAATACCGATGCCGCTGTCGGTCACCGACAGCGACACGATCTTCTCGCGCGAGTTTTTCACCGCTGAAATCGTCACCGATCCGTGATGGGTAAACTTCAGCGCGTTGCTGAGGAAATTCAGCAGGATCTGTTTGACTTTCTGGCGATCGCTCGACAGCGGCGGCAGATCCTTGTCGATCTGCATCGTCAGGTTCAGCCGCGAGCGAATGATGATCGGTTCGAGCTCGGAGCGGACTTCATGGATTAAGTCCGGCACCTTGAACCGCGAAATCTGCAGCGGCATGCGGCCGGCTTCGATGCGCGAGATGTCGAGAATTTCGTTGATGATCGTCAGCAGGTGCCGGCCGTTGGATTCGATGCGTGCCAGCTGGCGTTTGGCCGGCCCTTCGATCGGTCCGGCGACTCCCTGCAGCAGCATCGAGGTGTAGCCGAGCATTGCATTGAGCGGCGTCCGGAACTCGTGCGACATGTTGGCGAGGAACTGCGACTTGAGCTGCGACGCCTGCTCGAGTTCGATCGCCTGCCGCCGCAGCAGTTCGTTCTGCTGCGCGATGTCGCCGGTCGCCGCCTGAATCTTCCGCTCGAGCTCGTCCGACGCCTGTTTCAGCTGTTCGTAGAGCTTCGCCTTTTCGATGGCCTCGCGCTGGTCGTGCAGGATGGTCACGACGGCGGTCAGTTCGCCGTGGTCGGACAGAATTTTTCCGGCGATCGCCTCGACCGGCATCGGCTCGCCGCTCTTCGGATCCACCAGTCCGATTTCACCGACGCGCCGCTGGTCGGCGCTGACCAGCATGCCGGCGATGAACGACGAAAAATGCGCGTCGTTCGTCTGCACCCAGCGCTGTTCGATCGCACTGGCGCGCGCCGGAATCGTGAACAGCCGCTCGGCCGGTTCGTTCATCAGCGACGTCGCGCCGCCGGCGTCGGTCACGACGATCGGGTCGGCCACCGAGTCGATGATCAGGTTCAGACGGTCGCTTTCGGCGCGCGCCTGCACCTCGGCGATGCGCATCTTGCGGTAGTTCTCTTCGATTTCCTCGCTGGCCCGCCGCAGGTCGGTGACATTGCGAAGGATCGACACCACGCCGCTACCCTGTCGCGGATCTTCGGTGACCGTGCTGAGCAGCTCGAAGACCAGATCGGAACCGTCGACCGGATTGACCAGCAGCAGTTCGCGGCGCGCAGCGCCGGTTTCTTCGATCGCCTTACTCGACAGCGCCGACGACAGCAGCATGTTGTTCATCCGCACCGCGCCGCGCCGGCCTTCGCTTTCTTCCTCGGACGCGGTAAACAGCGTCAGCGCCCGCGAGTTCGCAATCAGCAGGCGGCCGTCGGTGTCGGTCAGCAGAATCGGGTCGGTCACCGCGTTGATGATGCTGTTCAGCAGCGATCGTTCGCGGCTCTGACGACGATCGCCTTCGGCGAGGTGCTGCTGCCGCAGGATCTGATCGAGCTTCTGGCTGAGAACCGTGGCGAACCACTGTACGTCGCGGCCAGCCGGCAGTTCGCGGCCGCCGAGCAGCAGCAGCGCAAACGGCTCGTCGTTGGCCGACGACATCCCGAGCGGCAGCGCGTGAAATGGACTGTCTTCGAACGGCGTCGAGGGGCGGCGGCGGCGGTCCGCGGCGGAATGGGGTGACGGAAAGAAAATCTGTTTGCGATGCAGGAAGGTGGTGACGAGCGGGTTGCTCCAGTCGTCGAGCGAGATCGAAAACGAGGTGACCCCGCCGCTGAGCAGGCCATAGGCGCCGATCGCGAAAATCGACGCTTCCGCGCCGGGGCGCACCAGGCAGATCGATTGCGACACGCCGAGCGTCTCGCCGAGCCACTGCAGCGCAAACTGCGTGCAGTCGGCGATTTCCGTGCGGCTGACGAACCCCTCCAACAGCCGCACCCGCGCCGCGAGCGTCGCGTCGTCGTCCGTACCGTCTACGGCATGGTCGACGGCGACCCGCACGCGCGGGACACCGGTGTACGGCGTTGACCGTCCTCGCTCAGCTGCGCGTCGCCCGACCGCCGCGAGTGCGACGGGCGGGGACGCGAGCCTGGAGCTGAGCACGGAGGGCCGCGTTTTCAGCAACGACTTCCTCATACCCCTTGCCTTCGATCGCCGGCTTGGAGACCGGGGCCGACTGGGCCACCGCTTCCGAGTACTTCAGGTACGTATCGATCGACGCAACCACCACGCGGGCCTCGACCGTAATCAAATCGATGCCTACGAGGGAGACGCGAACCCACGCGTCGATGACAATCCCCTTGTCGAGTACTCGATCGAGGACGTCGATAAGACTAGTTCCGCCTGCTGCTCGTTCAACGGGCATCGACTCTTACTCCTTCATACGTCACATCACTGCTCACTTCAACGATGCGGTGCGCCGTCGCATCAAGGTGGCTAGCTGGCGCTCCAACGCCCGCACCTGTTTCTTCAACTCCTCGTTCTCGGCCGACAGCGCCTGCTTTCCGGGGGACAGATGGTGGTCGAACTTCCACCAATCGAGACCAATCTGTTCGGCTTTGTCGATCGAACACACCAGCAGCCGAATCCGGATCGTGAGGAGCTCGACTTCCGCCAGCGACACTTTGATGTCGCCGGCGACGACAAGGCCCTTGTCCAGGACGCGGTCCAGGACGTCAACGAGGCCCGTCGATCGGACGTGCCCATCACTCAGTGGCGTCGGCATAGGCTGCGTATTTTAGTGCGTACCCAATTCAGCGTCTGGAGCGTTGCTGTGTGAGGGCGGGCCTTATCTCAGCAATGGAGGTGCCAGCGACCTTTTAGGCCTATTGGAACAGGAAGGCGCGTAATGGTGCATCGAAGCCAAACGGCCAAGCCAGCCCACCGTACTGTTTCCTTACAGGCAGAGAAAGCCCCTCGGCGAATCCATTCGAAAATCGCCTGGACTAATTTCTCCTTCTGGGAATCCTTCAAATCCGAAGCCATACCGCGCCAACGCGATGTGCGTCCGCGCGGCGCGCGCCGTTTTCCAGTCGATCAACGAATCGCCAATCAGGATCGTGTGCTCCGGGTCCGCGCCAGCCGTCTGCATCAGCCACCGCAACCCCGCAGGATCCGGTTTCCGCGCGAACGGACCGTCACCGCCGACAACCAGCGCGGGCGTGAAAAAACGCGCAAGATCCAGACGCTCGAGAATCACGCGCGTGGATTCGATCGGCTTGTTGGTCAGCACAGCGACGGTCTTGTTGGCCGTGAACGCCGAGAGCACCTCAGGAATCCCGTCGTAGGGTTTGGTGTGATCCGTGAGTCGTTGCTGATAAATCGCCAGGAAACGCGGCAGCGCGTCGTCCGGCTTCGCGATGCCGCGCGCTGCAAACGCGCGGGCGACCAGCGTCGCCGCGCCATCGCCCACCATGCGGCCGACCTCGTTTTCAGGAAGCGCCGCCGCACCGCATTCGACGAGCAGAGCGTTGACCGAGTCCGTCAGATCGCGGCGCGAATCGATCAGCGTTCCGTCGAGGTCGAAGACTGCGAGGCGGAAGCGGGGTGGCAGGGTCAAGTGATTGGGGATTGGGGATTGGGGATTAGTGATGGTCTGGTGATTTGTGGACCGGCGATTCGCGCATCGCCAACCGCTGACGACCGACCAATCACCTGACCCCCACCAATCCCCAATCCCCAATCCCCAATCACTACGCTCGATATTCCGCGAACGACGTTGGCGTTTCCCAGACCGTGACGCGGACGACAGGCATGCCGGCTTCGCGGGCTTGATCGAAGATCAATTTGGCAATGCGTTCCACAGTGGGGTTGCTGTCGACGATGTAAACCGGTTCGCCAAGCTGTTTGAGCGGGGCGACAAGCGGATCATCGTGTCGCAGAATCATTTTGTGATCCAGCTCGCGATCGATCCACCCTTTGACCACACGCTTGATATCGCTGAAGTCGCAGACCATATTGCGATTATCGAGCGTGCCGGTCCGGACCTCGATTTCCGCGACGGCGTTGTGGCCGTGCGGATGTTTGCAAATGCCGTCGTAATCGAGCAGACGGTGGCCGTAACAGAAGTCGATGCGTTTGGTTACCGAGTACATAAAGGCGGAATCTGGTAATTGGGTAATCTAGTAATGTGCTAATTGATTGAGCGATTGGTCGACCATCAATCCACCAATCAATTACCAGATTACCAGATTACCCAATTACCCAATGCCAACGGCAGTATTGCTTTCCGGTGGCCTAGACAGCGCGGTCCTTCTCGCCGACGAAGTGGCCCGCGCCGGCGCGGACGGCATCGTTCAGCCGATCTATATCAGCGCCGGGCTTGCCTGGGAACCGGCCGAGCGCGACATGGTCGCGCGACTGCTTGCCGCGCCGCCGCTCGCCGGGCGCACGCGGCGGCTCGCCGCGCTGACGGTCGATATGCGCGACGTCTACGCGCCGTCACACTGGGCCGTCACCGGCCAGCCGCCGGCGTATCACACGCCGGACGAAGACGTCTATTTGCCTGGCCGCAACATCGTCTTGCTCGGCAAGGCCGGCATCTTCGCCGCGATGACGAAGCTGAACCGAGTGGTATTGGGCACCCTCGACCACAATCCGTTTCCTGATGCGACCCCGGAATTCCGCGCGGCGATGGCGCGCGCGTTGTCCTTCGGCCTCGCCCACGAATTGCAGATCGACGCGCCGTACGCCGGCTTCAGTAAAGCCGAGGTGATTCGCCGCGGCCAACAGCTGGGCGTGCCGTTTGAACTCACACTCTCATGCATGAGCCCGCGCGAACCTCGCGAACCTCTGGAACCTCGCGCACACCTCGAACCTCGTGAACCTCGCGAACCCCTCGAACCTCGTGAACCTCGCGAACCCCTTGAACCTCGCGAACCCCGCGAACCCCTTGAACCTCGCGAACCCCGCGAACCCCTTGAACCTCGCGAACCCCTCGAACCTCTCGAACCTCGCGAACCTCGGAGACCTCGGTTACACTGTGGCACCTGTAGCAAGTGCCGAGAGCGGCATGACGCGTTTATCGAAGCAGGATTGACGGATCCAACCGTCTATGTGGACGAGCGGTTCGTGCGCGCGTAATGGATCGCTGATTGCGGCATTCGCCGCCGCGGCAACGCTGAACCTGTCGGCGTCGCAATCCGCTCCCGAGATGGACGGTTTGCTCGCCCGTATCGGCACCCGCATCGAAACGTTCTACAAACGAATCCAGAATCTGATGTGCGTCGAGAAGGTGACGTCGCAACAGCTTCGCAACGATATGTCGCCGGAGGGATTCGCCCGCGTCCTCGAGTACGAGCTGCGTGTCGAGTTGTCCAGCGCCGACACGATCGACGACGCCGACGCCAACTTCGTGCGCGAGCTGCGCAAGGTTAACGGCCACACGCCGCGCCGCTACGATCTCGACGATCGCAATACTTGCCTGGATCCGAACCCGTTGACGCCCGAACCGCTGACCTTCCTGCTGTCGAGAAACCGTGGCGAATACATCTTCAACTGGGTCGGCTTCGGCAAGGGCAAAGACGCCAACACGCTGATGTTCGATTACCAGCCGGTCAAAACCGAGAAGGCGGCGTTCGTCGAAGACGAGAAGGGTCGCGACAACTGCTTCCAGCTGTCGCTGCCGGTCGAACGGAAAGGCCGGGTCTGGGTGGACGCGACGACCTATGACGTGCTGCGAATCGAACAGCGGCTGGCGGCACGCGTCGACGTGCGCGTGCCGTGGGCGTTTCAGCGGAAGAAGAATCTACCGGATTCGATCATCGTCGACCGCTTTGACATGGTCACGCGCTACAAGCCGGTGGCGTTTCAGGATCCGGAAGAAACGCTGCTGCTGCCCGCCTCAATCGAACAGCTCGCGGTTCTTCACGGTGCGCAATCGAATCGAAAAACGCAGGTCTTTTCGAACTACAAACGGTTCCTGACCGGCGGCCGCATCATCAAGCCTTAAAACGATCGTTTCAGCACGATTGAACCATCGCCGGTGCGCAGTTTCACGGCCCGCCCGCCCGATCCGAGCTGACCCTTCAACGAATTTCTGTGAAGCTCGCCGCTGACGTTCGACACCGTCACGTCCTCCACCCGCACGCGCCCGTCGCCGGTGTGCGCGTCGAGGTTGCCGCTGAAGCCCTCGGGAATCTCCAGGGTGATCGATCCGTCGCCGGTCGTAATCGCCCAGTCGCCTGCGGGACTCGAGCCGGCGCCGGCACGGACGTGAACGCTGCCGTCGCCGGTGCTCGCCTTCAGGGTCGCGAATTTTCCGTCGAGCGTGACACGGCCATCGCCGGTGTGCACGGTGACGTCGCCGCCCAGGTCGCGAGCGCGAATGCTGCCGTCGCCCGAAGACAGGTCGACACGGCCGCTCACGCGCTCGACGTCAATCGATCCGTCGCCGCTGCGCGCTGAGAGATCGCTGGACGCAGGCAGCGACACGATCAGCTTGGCGTTGGCGGACATTCCGAAGTTCCAGCCGGCGCGGCGCTTCCTACGAACTTCGACCGTGATGTGATCGCCTTTCTGCGAAGAATCGATTATCAAGTCGTCGAGCGATTCTTTGCTCGGCCCGCGCTTTTCGATCGTCACGTCGACGTCGGATTTATCGGAGGGACGGACCTCGATGGCGCCATCGAACGTCGAGACGGTAACCTCGGGCCGACCGGAGGTTGCGAAATGCTTTTGCTCCTGTTCGACCACCTTGTACTCGACCGTCGCGTCGAGCAGGCAGCCGGAACAGGCGAACGCCGCCGTAAAGGCCAGGACAGCACGCATTGGAACGCTCCTTCGCGGGTTAGACGGATCCAGGGGCGGCGGTGTTTCGCGAATAGGCCAGCTGGCCGCCAACGTAGGTCTGAACCACGGTGAAGTTCTGGTCGAGCACCACCAGGTCGGCGGCCGCCTCCGGGGCGAGGATGCCGTGGCCGACCAGGCCGAGTTCACGAGCTGGCGTCGTGGCGCAGAGCGTTACCGCATCGACCGGCGATAAGCCAACCCGGCCGATCAGGATCTGAAACGCCCGGTCCATCGTCAAAACGCTCCCGGCGATTGTGCCGTCGTCGAGCAACGCGGTGGAATCACCGGCCAGGATTGGCCGGCCGCCGAGCCTGGCGCGCGACCCGGGTGGCAGCCCGGCCGCTGCGGTCGCGTCCGTGATTGCCATGACACGCGAAGGGCGTTTGGCGGCAATCGCCGCACGCACCAGTGCGGGATGCACGTGGAAACCATCGCAAATAATCTCCGCGGCGACCTCGTCGGCTTGCAACACCGCTCCAGCCAGACCGGGCGCACGATGGTTGAGCGGCGGCATGCGGTTGAACAAATGTGTCGCATGGCATGCGCCTGCGGTAATCGCGGCAAGCGCCTCGTCGAACGTCGCACCGGAATGGCCTAACGACACGCGATGACCGCGTTCGGCGAGCCAGCGAACCAGATCGATCGCTCCATCGAGCTCCGGGGCGAGCGTGACGATGCCCACATCCGGCCTCGCGCGCTCGATTTCCGCGAGAATCTCGCTGCCGCTGAACTGTGTGTCTTCACCTTGCGACTGGCGCGATCCGCCGCTGTTGGCTGCTCTTCGTTCGCCTTCCGGGCCCAGCGCAGCGCGCGGACTGCGCAGGCAAGCAGCGGGCTGCGCTCCGTTGTAGTCGGGGTTGATGAAGTTACTCTCGAGGTGCGCCGGCAAGACACGCGACGAGCCGGCGCGTGGTGATTCGCGCGCACGCCGCACTTGATCCAGCACGCTGCGCAGCGCGCTCGGCGTGCAGGCCACGGTGGTCGGACAAAACGCCGTGACCCCAAAACGCGGCAGCGTCGCAGCGATCTGGTCGATCGCATCGGTGATATCAGGATCGAGCGTGTCCACGCCCGCCACTCCGTGGACGTGCACGTCGATGAAGCCGGGAACGATGTAATGGCCGGGAAAGCCGAAGGCCGCATGAGCCCCGGAGGGCTGGTCGGGACGGATTTCAACAATGCGTCCGTCATTAATCGTCAGCGTGCCTGGCGACAGAATCCGATCGGGCAGCACCAGCGCGGCGCCCGACAGGACGATCATGGGTGTGTGGTCGCGATTCGCGCGGCACCGATCGCCGCGGCATCGTCGCCAAGCGTGGCCGCAACGATGGAAAGACCATCGAGCATCGCGCGGGGCAGACGACGATTGATTTCCAGGCGGACCGGTTCGAGCAGCAGATCGGCAGCCGATGCCATCAGGCCGCCGAGCACCAGGACTTCAGGATCCGCAAGCGCTGCGATGTTCGCGGCGGCCATGCCCAGGTACTTAGCCGTATCGCGAATCACTGAGATCGAAACGCCATCGCCCTTGCGGGCGGCATCTAGAATATGCGCCATCGTAATCGTTGATAACTCGTTATCGACAGCGTCCTGGACCTCCGAACGATCGCCCGCTTTGATTCGCCAGACCAATCGTCGGACGATACCGCTGGCGGCAACTTCGGCTTCGAGACAACCGATTTTTCGATAGTCTTCGCGCTCCACCGGGTTCAACGACATCCATCCGACTGTGCCGGCGCGTCCTCGCGCGCCGAGGATGGGCTGACCGCCGCGGACGAAACCGCCGGATGTGCGGTCGCCAACCGAAAACAGGGCGACGTGACCTGCCCCCTGCGCGGCGCCAATCCAACTTTCAGCGACTGCCGCAGCCGTACCTGATGCAATCGATGCCGTGGTTACGGTCAAGGGCTGCCGGATGGCGACGACCGCCGCCGTCGCGTCGTCATTCGGGATCGACGAGGCGAAGCCGAAGTGCTCGACCTCGCCCGACGGTTGCAGCTGCTTCAACGCGGCACGCGCCGCCGCCTCGATGCCGACTTCGACCGCGGCCTGAGCACGCGCGTGCACGACGCCATCTTCCGTGACAGCGACCGCAATCACCCGCGTGTCGTCGAGTTCAACGCCGATCAGCAAGGCTTATCGACCCCAGTCATTATTGAGCTGGAGCTTCCGACCGGCGAGCGGCGCGGCCGCGGAATCATCGTTCTCGTCACTGTGCAACAACTGCTGGTCGATGCGATCGAGCAGCGATACCAGCCCGCGCTCGTCCGGCGCGTTGATCACAATCACGCCGCCGCTTTCGGTGGGCGGAAAGCGTCGATCGTCCAGGTAGTCGCGGTCCAGCGTCACCAGGGTACGGCGAAGTTGCTGCGCCAGGTGGTAATGCCGGAGGTCCGGCGCGCGTCGAAGGTCGTCTTCCTCGAGGACGAACAGGACGTCCCACTGCAGCGGCCCGCGCATGTGAGCGACCAGCCCTGCCGGCACGTTCGCGTCGGCGTAGATGCGCGGCCGCGGCGTCAGCCGATCCGCATGCGAAGCGAGCTCCGAAGAAAGCGTTCCCACAGTTCTCAGTTCTAAGTTTTCAGTTCTAACTTCTAACTTCTCTTCTTCTTCTTCTCGTCCGCCGCCTTCGCTTCCTTTTTCAGCGCGGCGACCAGAGCATCGCGTTTGTGGATCAGTTGCTTGCGCTCTCGACGCCCGTTTTTCGAGCCGACCGCGTACTCGGTGAACAGCGGGAACGCGATCGTCGAATCGGCATACGCCACGACCGTGTCGGGAAGCACGCCGGGATTCACTTTGCCCCAGCTGACCGCTTCAGCCGGTGTGGCGCCCGACAGGCCACCCCACACCACCTGGTCGGTGGTGATTTGGATGAAGTAGTCGTTGCCGCCTTTGGGGATTCCGTAGACTTCCCAAAGCGTCGGCTGCGCCTGCAAATAGAAATTCTTCGGCGATCCGCCGCCGAGGATCACGCAGCCGTTCTGCTGGCCTGCCATCACGATGGCGCACACTTCGTTGACGTCCTTGTTGGGATCGATCATCAAGCGGCTGTCGTTCATCAACTCGTGATAGGCGATGTTCATGCCTATCGAACTGTCGCCCGGAGACGACGTGTAAATTGGCAAGCCGCATTTCGCGGCGTTGGCAACGACGGAGTATTCCTCGCAGCCCGGGAACTTCTGCAGCAGATCCTGACCCAGCCGGTAATGAAACTCGGACGTAGCGATCGGCTCGTTCAATTTCGAGCGGACAATGAAGTCGCGAATGTAGGCGTCGGTTTCGAGCAACACCGTCGCGGGAAACAGCACGTCGTAGATTCGGATCACGCCTTCTTCGTAGAGGTCGCGATCGTCGACAAACGGCGAGCCGCGCCGAAGTGTGAAATTCAGTGCATAGTGCAAATCGTGATAGAGGTTGGCGCCGGTCGAGATCATGAAATCGATCAGGCCGCGTTCCATCAGCTCGATGACGCATCCGCCGAGCCCCGCCGGGGTCATCGCGCCAGCCACCGTCAACCCGATGGTCGTGTTGTTCTCGGGCGCCAGCATCTTGTCGGCGAAGATGACGCACGCTTCCGACAACCGGCCGGCGTTGAACGCTTGAAAACCCTCGTCGATCAGGTGCCGGATTTCGGCGCTGCCTTTCGGGCGGTAGTAACGTATCGGCTTTCCTGACAAGTAGTTCTGGCGGGTCTTCCCGGTTGCGCCGGGAGCTCGGTGAGGCAAAGGCTGGGCTCCTGTTCGTCCGCGGCCTCGAGCGGTCGCGGCCGAATTAGCTTAACATCAGCGTTTGATGACTGGCGAATACGACTGGCTGTGGTGGGTGCTCGCGGCAGCCGTTGCAATCATCGTTTTCGTTGTCTGGTGGGCGTGGCGAAAAGGCCGCCCATTCATGGCCGGCGATGTGTTTCGCGCCAGCCGCGTCAGCCGCGGCAACCGCCTTTTTCCGACGCAGGTCGCCATCACCCCGACCAGCGTCGTGCAATACAAGCCCCGCTGGATCGGAAAGCAGGAACAGACGATACATATGGCGCACGTCGCCTCGGTCAATATCGATACTGGGGCGGTCCTGTCCAATGTGTTGATTGAGACGAGCGGTGGCTCCGACCCGATCCTGTGTCACGGGCACCGGAAACGGGACGCCATCCGTATGAAGCAGCTGATCGAGCGCTATCAGACTGAACACTACCGACTTGCGGCGCCCCAGGGACCCCCGGACCCCGCCGCTACCGCCGGCTGCACCACCCCCCCGCTAACTGTCGAAACCGTCCGGATCGGCCGATAAGTAAACGAGATACATGGACGATCTGCTATTTAGTGCACGCCGCAGCGCGGCGCCGGCGACCGCGCGCACCGTCGAGCCTCAGGACCTGGAAACTCGTTTCCGCAGTCTTGTGCAATCGCCGTTGCGCGCCGGACTGCTTCGTTACTTCAGCTCGCGACCCGACGAGAGCTTCGACGTCGAGCAGTTGATGCAGACGTTTGGGCGTCTGAAACTGGACGTCGAAAACTGCGTCAAGGAGCTGGTCGACTTCGGCGTCGCCCGGCTGGTTCCAGGCAATCCGCCGCGCTTCATGGCCGAGCGTCCCGCCGACGAGGCGATGGCCGATCAACTCGACCTCTTCCTCGAGCGCCGTGCCGCGGTCAGCACCGAAGACCAGTCGCCGTCGGTGCAGCGCTTCCGCGAAATGATCGGCCGCGACGAGAAGATGCTGGTCGTCTTCGAGTGGATCCGCACGGCGGCCAAGTCGGATATTTCGGTGCTGGTGCTGGGGCCAACCGGTTCGGGCAAGGAACTGGTGGCGCGGATGATTCACGAGTTATCGCGCCGCAGCGTCGCCAAATTCCAGGCGGTGAACTGCGCAGCGCTTCCCGACACGTTGTTCGAATCAGAAATCTTCGGCTATGAAAAGGGCGCGTTTACCGGCGCGCACGACCGCAAGCCCGGGCGGCTCGAGTTGGCGAACGACGGAACGTTGTTCCTCGATGAAATCGGCGACATGTCGCTGATCGCCCAGGCCAAACTGCTCCGAGTCCTCGAAGAGCGCCGTTTCGAACGTCTCGGCGGACAAAAGTCGATCGCCGTGGACTTTCCGGCTGATTTCGGCGACCAATCGCCCGCTCGAACAGTTCGTCCGCGACGGGCGGTTCCGCGAGGACTTGTACTACCGCGTCAACGCTTTCGCGATCCGCCTGCCGTCGCTGCGCGAGCGACAGGTCGATATCCCGGTGCTGGCGCAACGCTTCCTGGCGCGCTACTGCGCCGCACAGGGGTTGCCGCTCGACAGCAAAGGGTTCGCGCGTGAAGCGTTGGACCTGCTGATTTCGTATCACTGGCCCGGGAACATCCGCGAACTCGAAAGCACCGTGTCGCGGGCGGCGTTGTCGGCACCGGGCCGAACGATCCGCGCGTCGGACGTCGAATTTCTCCACGCAAACAACAGCGCGCCGCAGGCGAGCGGCGAACAAATGCCGACGCTGGCCGACGCCGAGCGGGCGCACATCGTGCGCGTCCTCGAAGCGGTGCAGTGGAACAAGAAGGAAGCGGCCCGGGTGCTCGACATCAGCCGCGGCACGCTGTATCGGAAGATCGTCGAGTACCAGTTGGAGCCCGAAGCACGTCCCGCCGGGCGGCGCGCGCGCGAAGACGCACCGTAGTATCATCCCGTGGCGCTTGGCTCCCCTGCCGGTGTTATGAAGGAACTTCCACTCCCAGCGCGGCTTTTCGTGGGGGCCGTCCTGACGGCGGGAGCGATCGTGTTGACGGTCTTCGCACCCCGGTCGATCGGTCAACCAGCGCTGTTTGCCGCGTTGTTGGTGCTGTCGTCGCTCGCGTCCGCGTTCAAGGTCAGCCTGCCTCTCGCCAGCAGTGGTTCGACGATGTCGGTGTCGTACGCGGTGGACTTCGCGGCGCTGCTGCTGCTCGGCGCCGACGAAACCATGCTCGTGGCCGGCGCCAGCGCCTGGAGTCAGTGCACGTTCCGCACGCAGTCGCGGACGGCCCCGTACCGCACTCTGTTCAGCATGTCGTCGCTGGTGCTGACCGTGAAAGCGGTCGGCGTCATTTACACATGGCTCGGCGGACCGGCGCCGGCGCATCCGTTTTCGCTGGTCGCAATCCCGAAGCCGCTGGTCGGCGCGGCCACGACCTATTTCGTGCTCAACACGGCATTCGTCGCATCGGCGATCGCGCTCTCGACGCGGCAGCCGCTATTCAGAGTGTGGAACGAGAATTTCCTGTGGAGCGCGCCGAGCTATTTCTTCGGCGCCGGCGCCGCGGCGCTCGCGGCGGCGATCGTCGCCCGCGGCGGCTACTGGATGGCGCTGCTGACTGGCGCGCCGGTCTACCTGATTTATCGCACCTATAAGGTGTACATGGGCCGCATTCAGGACCAGCAGCGGCATGTGCGGCAGGTGTCAGACCTGCATCTCGCGACCATTGAGGCGCTGGCGCTCGCGATCGACGCGAAGGATCAAACCGCGCAGAGTCACATCCGACGGGTGCAGGTGTACGCCGCCGGCATCGCCCGCACGCTCGGCATGACCGACAACGAGATCCAGGGCGTCAAAACCGCGGCGCTGCTGCACGACATCGGCAAGCTGGCCGTGCCGGAACATATCCTCTCGAAGCCCGGCCCGCTCACGCAGGAAGAATTTCAGAAGATTCGCATCCATCCGCAGGTCGGCGCGGAAATCATCAGCGGCGTGCCGTTTCCCTATCCGGTTGCGCCGTTGATCCTGTCGCATCACGAGCGCTGGGACGGCAAAGGCTATCCGGCCGGGTTGAAAGCCGAGGAAATTCCGCTCGGGGCGCGCATCCTGTCGGTGGTCGACTACTTCGACGCCTTGATGTCCGAGCGGCCGTACCACAAGCCGATGGGGCTCGATGCCGCGATCGGACTTCTGCGGCAGGAGAGCGGCAAGGCGCTGGATCCGCGGGTCGTCAACACATTCATCGAGCTGTATCCGCAGCTCGCCGCCGAGGCCGAACAAAGCCAGGAACCGGCGCGCAAATTGACGCGCGTTCCGTCGCACGCGCCGAGTGCTGCACCCGCCGTCGGCCTGGTGCACGAATCCCCGGTCAAAACCAACGTCTTCCAGGACATCGCGCTCGCCCACCGCGAAATCTACGCGCTCTACGAGATCGCCCAGGCGATGGGCAGCAGTCTGGGTGTGTCCGACACGATGGCGCTGATCTCGTCGAAGTTGAGCAACATCGTGCCGTTCTCGTGCTGCGCGCTGTTCCTCTACAGCGAAGAAAACGACACGCTGCGCTGCCGGTTTGCGACCGGCATTGAATCCGAGCTGATTCAACAGCTGACCATTCGCAACGGCCACGGCTTGACCGGATGGGTTGCGCGGAACCGTCGTCCGCTGGTCAACGCGCGGCCGAGCGCGGATTACGAAGCGGCGGGCCAGCCCGCCGATCGGACGTCGCTCCATTCGGCGCTGGTCTGTCCGCTGCTGTTCAACGAGCGGTTCATTGGAACCATCTCGGTTTACCACACCGAGCCGTCGGTCTACACGGACGATCATCGCCGGCTGCTGGACCGCATTTCTGAACAGGCAGCCGCGGTGATTTACAACTCGATCGTGTTCGAGCAGACGCAGGAAGACTCCCTGACCGATCCGCTGACCGGCCTGCCGAACACGCGGTTCATGTTCATGCATCTGACGCGCGAGCTGGCGCGCGCCGAACGGTTGAAGTCCGAAGTGTCGCTGCTGGTCATGGACCTCGATAACTTCAAGGACATCAACGACACCTACGGCCATCATGTCGGCGACCGCGCCTTGCGCGACATCGCCGGAGTCTTGCGCACCGCGATTCGGCCCTACGACATCTGCGTCCGCTACGCCGGCGACGAATTCATCGTCGTTCTGTCGGGGTGCGGCGGCGAGGAAGCGGAGCGCAAGCGGCTGGAGTTGCAGCGCGCCGTGGACGGTCTGCAGTTCGAAGCGCGGCCCGGCAAGATGCTGCCGCTGGCAATCAGCGTCGGCGCCGCCGTGTTCCCGCACGATGGCGATTCCTACGAAACGCTCCTGGCAACGGCCGACAGCCGGATGTACCGCGACAAAACGCGCCGGAAGCGCGAAGCGCTCGGCGGCGGCCGCCCTGAACCGGTCACGCAGCACGGCGAAGCCGCGACGTTCACCGACAGCGAGCTGCAGCGATCGGCGTTCGGAATTCTGTAAGTTTGCAGTCTGGTCAAGTCATCTGGTCATCTGGTCATTGCATTGGGCAATTGATCATCAATGACTAGATGACCATGACCAATGAACAAATTCAGTTCTCTTCCCAATCTGGCGGCACTCCCGTCAATCCAGTCCACAAGATCGCCAGGCCGGTGGCACCGCCAATCAGCGCGGCGCCATTGAGCCACCAGACGTCGGCGCGGCTGAAGAATTCGATCCACGCCGCAGGTATCACCAGCGCCAGCCCGACGGCGATTGCCAGCGGACGCCGCCGCACGAATCGCAGCACGACACCGCGCATCCGCCGAAGCATGCTGGTAGCATAAACCGCGGTGCCCATCACGCTGCCGATCCGCGAGATCGTGACGGCGACGCCGCGAGCCAGCGTCGTGCGGCTCGACCTGAATGGCAACCGGTTCGACTACACGGCGGGGCAAGCGGTATTGGTCGGGGCGCGCGGTCTCGAGCGCAAACGGCCGTATTCGATCGCCAACGCGCCGGAAGAGGCTGCCCAATCCGGCTGTCTCGAACTGCTGGTCGGCATCGACGCTAGACGGCCGCGCCGGTCCGCATCTTGCCATTGATTCCACGCACACCGATTGAGGTTGAAGGGCCGCTCGGCTCGTTTACGTTTCCCACGGACCCTGACGAACGCCGATTCCTGTTTGTCGCAGGAGGAACCGGCATTGCCCCGCTGCGCGCCATGCTCCGCCACGCGATTGCCGCAACCGACGGTGCGGGACACGTCGGCCTGGTCTACAGCGCGCGCACCCCTGACGACTTCGCGTTCGGTGAAGAATTCCGTGCGCTGGCTTCCGGCGGCACGATCGAGTTCCGCCAGACGATTACCCGTGACAGCCGGACCGAGTGGGCCGGCCCGCGAGGCCGGATCAGCCGCGACACACTCGGCGACCTCGTTCACGATCCGAACACGCTCTGTTTCGTGTGCGGGCCGGTTGCGATGGTGGACGAAGTGCCGCGGCTGTTGCAGGAAATTGGCGTGAGCAGAGAAAGAATACAGATCGAAGAGTGGTAAGTGCAAGCTCGAAAGTCGCGAACTGCCTGACCGTAGTTCGACTTCTAGACTTCTCAGACTTCCGACTTCTCAGTCCCGCCCAGTCCCATGGCGTGGAACCCGGCGTCGACCATCAGAATTTCTCCGGTGACCGCGCGCGCGGCGTTGCTCAACAGGAACATCGCCGCGTCGGCCACTTCGGAAGTGTCGACTCCGCGACGCAGCGGTGCGGCCTCGCGGTAGACCTTGAGAATGCTGGAGAACCCTGAGATGCCGGAGGCTGCCAGTGTCTTGATCGCCCCGGCAGAAATGGCGTTCACCCGAATGCTCTTCGGGCCGAGATCGCTGGCGAGGTAGCGCACGGACGACTCGAGCGCCGCTTTCGCGACGCCCATCACGTTGTAATTCGGAAAAACGCGGTGGCTGCCGAGATAGGTCAGCGTCAACACGCTGCCGCCGCCGCGCTTTTCCATCAACGGCACCATTGCGCGCGTCAGGCCGATCAGTGAATAGGTGCTGATGTCGAGCGCCACGCGGAAGCTCTCGCGCGATGTTTCGACAAACGGATTGTGCAGCGCATCGGCGGGCGCGAATCCCGCACCGTGCACGACGAAGTCCAGTCCGCCAAATTCGCGGTCGAGCGTCGCCGCGAGGTCGGCGATCTGTTGATCGCTGCCGACGTCGCAGGGGGCCAGTACCGGATTATTGGTGAGTTTGGCGGCGAGTTCGCGGACGTTTTCTTCGAGCCGTTCGCTTGGATAGGTCAGCGCCAGTCGCGCGCCGGCCGCTTCCGCCGCTTGTGCAATCGCCCAGGAAATCGAGCGCTTGTTCGCAACGCCGACGATCAGACCAGTTTTGCCGGATAAGGACACAGCCCGCTACTTCGAGCGCTTTCGTCCGCCGCCCTGGCCGCGCCGGTTGGTCATCCTCCCGCCGCCGCCGCCGCCGGGACGCCCACCGCGCATTCCACCCATGTTGCCGTTCGAGCGATTGCCGCCGAACTGGTGGCCGTGCTGGCCTTGTCCACCGCTGCCGCCGCGGCCGTGACGTGGCCGGAAGCGGTTCTGGCGTCCGCCGGGCTGTCGAATCGTGAATTCGGGAATGGGGCGTGCCGGCGGCTGCTGCCCTTCGGGACGCGGCAACGACGCGCGAATCAGACGACGATGGATTGGGCCGTCGCCTTCCGCGTCGCGCGCACTGTCGTCCTCGGTCAACGATTCGTTTTCGTCTGCCGGTTCGACCGTTTCAGCGACGTCTTCCGCGTCGGACGTCGCGGCAACCAACTGAGGGTCGTTCGTGGCGCTTCCGTTGTTCGAAGCCGACTCGCTCATAGCTTCAACCGCATCGCTCTCTCCAGCGTCTCCAGTGTCGCCAGGGTCGTCGTTTTCTCCAGGGTCGCCAGGTCGAGATCGCCAGGGTCGTCAGGGAGTGGATGGTCGTGCGCAATCCGCTTCGGCGCACCGGCTGCAACCTGCGCGTAAAGCGCCGCCGGCGCATCATTCGTGCGTCGCTGCCGCGGCACTTTGGCGTGCTTGTACTCGTGTTCCGTATCGCACGTCGTACAGCGCGTCTGCTTGACGGTGTCGCCGACCATCGCCACCACGGCGTGGTTCGTCAGCCGCCGCTCACGCGGACAGTAGTCGTCCAGAATGTCACCAAGCCGAAGCTGGCGCTGCTGCATCAACGCTCCCGAGATACCGCTGGCGGGGAAATGAAGTACGAAAGGCTCAGGAATCTTAGCACAACTGTTGGAGCCATTGCCGTACCCCCGCCAGGCGCGCCGCCACTGCCGCTGGAGCGGTGGACTGCGGGGTACGCTTGGCGGCCACGGAAACTTCCGGGGTCACGCGCGCCACGACGTCCGGACCAAATTTGTCACTCGCGGCGCGCCATTCCTCGAGCGACAACGACTCGAAATCCCGCTCTTCGGCGACTAACTTGCGAACCAGCGCACCGACAACTTCGTGCGCCCTCCGGAACGGCAAACCGCGCCCTACCAGGTAGTCCGCAACGTCGGTAGCGAGGAGCAAGCCGGATGCCGCCGCGGCCGCGCGCCGGCGGTTCAATGTCAAACCATTCACCACCGATTGCGCCACGGCCAGGCAGCCGGTCAACGTATCTTCCGCGCCAAAGACCGCTTCCTTGTCCTCCTGCAGATCTTTGTTGTATCCGGTCGGAAGTCCTTTGATCGTCGTCAACAACGCGACCAGATGCCCAATCGCACGTCCGGTTTTCCCTCGTACCAGTTCGAGGGGATCCGGATTCTTCTTTTGCGGCATCATGCTGCTACCGGTGCTGAGCGCGTCGGACAGTTCGAAGAACTTGTGTTCGTCGCCGCACAGGATGATCAGGTCTTCAGCGAGCCTGCTCAGATGGACCATCGTCAGCGAGCAGGCGAACAGGAAGCTCGCTGCAAAATCGCGATCGGACGATGCATCCATGCTGTTGTCGACAACGCGCGTGAAGCCAAGCTCGCTGGCGAGCGCATCGACGTCAATCGCGTAGGCGGTTCCGGCAATCGCGCCCGAGCCGAGCGTCAGGGCATCCGCTTCCTGACGAGCTGCCGCCAAGCGCTCGAAGTCGCGTTTGAGCGGCGCCGCATGCGACAACAGGAAATGCGCGACCAACACCGGCTGCGCCGGCCGGAAATGCGTGAAGGCCGGCATCAGCGCGTCACCGGCCGAGCCCGCCTGATCCGCCAACGCACCGATAACTCCGGCCACGCCGCGCTGCAACTTCGGAATTCGCCGGCGCAGATACAACCGCAAATCGAGCGACACCTGCTCGTTGCGTGAACGGCCGGTGTGCAGCCGCCGTCCCGCATCGCCCAGCTGTTCCACGAGCAAGCGCTCGACGAAACTGTGCACGTCTTCGTCCGCGCCACTGACGAAATCCGGCTCCGAACGCCCGCGTTCGAGCAGCGTCGTCAGAGCCGATTCGATCTGCGCGGCTTCGTCCGCCGGCAGAACACCCGCCTTCGCAATCGCCCGCGCCCAGGCAATGCTGCCGGTGACATCGTCTTCGAACAAACGCCGGTCGAAACGGAACGACGCGCCGAATTCGAACGCAGCCGCATCGGGCGCCGTGTCGAAACGGCCTGACCATAGGTTGCTCATGGTGGATCTCGTTGGGGATTGGGGATTGGGGATTGGGGATTGGGGATTGGGGATTGGGGATTGGGCCCAATCCCCAATCCCCAATCCCCAATCCCCAATCCCCAATCCCCAATCACTAGTGTGTCTTTGCCAGCACGCGGAGGCGTTTTCCGGGTGTTTTTGCCTCTAGAGGCTTCCGCCCGACGATGCGCGCGTCGCCTTTGAAGAGTTTCAGTCGGATTGCGCCGCTCACTCGTTCCTGAATGCGATCGACGTACGCGTCGAGCGCTTCACGCAGCGGCGAAAACCAGGCGCCACGCTCGATGATGTCGGCATATTCGCGGCTGACGGTCCGCGTGAACTTGGCGACGTCTTTCGGCGTGACCAGCTTCTGCAGCTCGGCATGCGCCATGTGCAGCACGGCGGCGGCCGGCGCCTCGCCGATTTCGCGGGCGCGTGACGCCGCGATGTCGAGGCGGCCGACACCGTGGCCGCCGGCAATCATCCCGACTGTTCCGATGATGTCGATCAACGGCATCGCGACGCCGTTTACCGCGGTCGGGACGCCGCGTTCGAACGCAACGTCGACGTAGGCCGGCTCGCCGGGGCAGGACGATGCCGGCAACGTCAGAGCGAAGAGCTCTTCGGGCGGCTCGTCCCACGAGTCGGTGGCGTTGCCGGCAACCGAACGGCCCCACACGTTGGCGTCGGCGCTGTGCGGCAGGTCGACGGTGACCGGCACCGCGATGTTGCGGATGTTCGCGTACTCGATCGCTTCGAGCCGGGTGAGGTTCCAGTCGCGCGCCGGCGCGAGAACGGTCAGGTTCGGATTGAGCGCTCGAATCGCCGACTCGAAGCGCGCCGCGGCGGCGCGATCCGCGGCGCCGTGCGCCACCGTCGTCGCCTGTTCGATTGCGGCGATTTCGACCAGACGCTTCGCGATCAGCGGCACGGCGAGCGCCGGACCCATCGGCGCGCGGTCGTCGGCGAGTGCGTCCGCCTTCAGGGCGCGGGTAATGAAGTCGCGGGCAAAATCGTCGCGGACATCCAGCACGTGGGCACGGACCGCACCGGTGGCGAGGGCGCGATCGCGCACCTCTTCGAGCTCGCCGCCCTGCCCCAGGTCGAGGCTGATCGTGACGACATCGACCGGCTCGTCGCCGTTGTGGTCGCCGCTCGCCAGCCAGGGGATGGCGACCGTGCTGTTGAGACCGCCCGAGAAGGCGAGGACGACGCGGCGTGGTTTCCTGCCAGTATTCATTCCGATGAATATTCCTTCAAGCGCTTGAGCAGCGCGGCGGCGCCGCGCGCACCACGCGCGATCACGAGAATCGTGTCGTCGCCGGCAATCGTGCCGACGGTTTCGGTCAGTTGTGCGCGATCGAGCGCCAGCGCCAGCGGTTGCGCCTGACCCGGCCCGGTGCGAATCACCACCATCTGTTGAACCCGGTCGACGCGCCGCAGCAATTCCGCGGTGGCCCGCTCGAGAGCGGCCAGCGCCGTGTCAGGATTCAGCGTTTCGACGCCGGGCCGCTGGTAGGCGCCGTCGCCGGCGCGTTTGACCAGGCCAAGATCCTTGATGTCGCGCGAAATCGTCGCCTGCGTCGCTTCGAAGCCGCGCTGATGCAGCCGGCGGCGCAACTGTTCCTGGCTGCGCAGCGGCTCGCGGTCGACCAGTTCCAGCAGCAGGGCCTGTCTCCGGGCTTTCATGCAAAAAAGGGATAGTGATTATACATCGATTTTTGTTGCCTGAACTCGCTTCGAAATGTATAGTTATGCTTTTACATGCATACCGTAAGCGCTGCCAGTGCCACCGACCGACGCGCCGAAACCACTTCCGGCGTGGTCCGCGTCGCGATCGCCGGCGCCACCGGTTATACCGGTCAGGAGCTGCTGCGACTGCTGTCGCGCCATCCGGCGGCGACGATCGTCGCCGCGACCTCGTCGGGTTCGTCGTCTTCAGCGCGAAAGCTGCCGGCGTTGGCGCATCTCTGGAATGGCGCCATCACACCGCTCGCGCCCGAGTCGCTCGCGTCGGACGCCGACGTCGTGTTTCTCGCGCTGCCCGATTCCGCCGCCGCGGAACTGGCGCCGGCGCTGCTCGACGCCGGCGTGCGCGTCATCGATCTGTCGGGTGCGTTCCGGCTGCGAAACGACGCGGTGCGGGCCCAGTGGTATCCGGAAACGCACCGGCTGCCCGATGGCGTCGCCTACGGATTGACCGAGCGCGAACGCGGCGCCGTGGCGCGTGCGCGGTTGGTGGCCAACCCGGGTTGCTACCCCACCGCCACGTTGCTGGCACTCGCACCGCTGATCGAGGCCGGACTGCTGGTAGCGGGAACCGATGTGATCGTCGACGCGAAATCGGGCGTTTCAGGCGCCGGCAAAACGCCGTCAGAGCGCACGCACTTCTCGGAGTGCCACGGCAGCCTGTCGGCGTACGGCGTGTTCAACCATCGTCATGGCGCGGAAATCGAACAAGGCGCCGGGCGGCAGGTGACGTTCACGCCGCATCTGGTGCCGCTCGACCGCGGGATCCTCTCGACGATCTATCTCCGCGTCGCGCCGGGAACGACCGAAGCGACGTTCGAACAGGCCTATCAATCGGCCTACGCCTCCGCGACGTTTATCCGGCTCACCGGACCGCAGTTGCCGGAGATCAAGCATGTCGCGCACACCAACTTTTGCGACATCGGCTGGCGCGTCGACCCGTCGGGTCGCGCGATTCTGGTATCGGTGATCGACAACCTGCTGAAAGGCGCATCGGGCCAGGCTGTTCAGAACATGAACGTGATGCTCGGGCTCGACGAGCGAACGGGATTGCTGTAGTGCATCCCGCCGATCGCCCGACCGAATCCTCCGAGCGACGGCGCGGCAGGCCGCTGGTTCTCAAGTTTGGCGGAGAGCTGCTCGACAATCCGGCACGGTTGGCGGTGGTGGTGCAAGCAGTCCGATCGATTGTTGCCGGCGGCGAACCGGTCGTGATCGTGCACGGCGGCGGTAAAGAAATCGACGCGGCACTGAAGACGGCGGGGATCGAGAAACGGCAGGTTGATGGCCTGCGGATCACCGACGAGGCGACGTTGAACGTCGTGGTCGCGGTGCTGGCCGGGGCCATCAACACGCGACTCGTCGCGGCGCTCAATGCGTCTGGCGTAGCCGCGGTCGGCCTGACTGGCGCCGACGCGCGCTGCGGATTGGCCGAAGCGGCGCCGCCGCATCGCTCGGTCGATGGGCGTCTGGTAGACCTGGAACGCGTCGGCGTCCCGGTAAGCGCGTCGGATACACGCCTGCTGACGACGCTGCTGGGCGATGGATTTGTTGCCGTGGTCGCCTGCATCGGCGCTGGAGCGTCCGGCGAATTGTTCAACGTGAACGCCGACACGTTGGCCGGGCATCTGGCGGCGCGACTCAACGCGCGGCGGCTGGTCATCGCTGGCACCACGCCAGGCGTGTTGGACAGCGGTGGCGCCACGCTGCCGGTCGTCGACGGCGCAGGGATCGCCGCGTTGGTGAACGACGGTACGGCGACCGCTGGAATGATCGCGAAACTGCGCGCCTGCGAAGGGGCGCTGAACGCCGGCGTAGACGATGTGGTGATTGTGGACGGACGGGATGCGGCGGCGCTGGTCGCGGCTGCGTCAAGCGGCACGCCGCAACGGGCGACGATGCTGGCCAAGGCAATGGGGAGCGCGAGGCACTAGCCGAGCGAAAAAAACGATGGCAATGGTGATAGACGATGTTGTCGCGCGGGAAACGCGCCACGTTCTGCAAACCTACAAGCGCAACCCGCTGACCCTGGTTCGCGGACAAGGCGTCCGCCTGTTCGATACGAACGGCCGCGAGTACTACGATCTGTTGTCAGGCATCGGCGTGGCGTCGCTCGGGCACAGCCACCCGACGCTGGCGCGTGCCATCGCGGATCAGGCACAGACCCTGATCCACACGTCGAACTTGTTCTATCACCCGTTGCAGGGACAACTGGCAGAACGGCTCGCGGAACTGTCCGGGTTGCCGCGCGCTTTTTTCTGCAATAGTGGTACGGAAGCGGTCGAGGCATGTTTGAAGTTCGCGCGCCGCTACTGGCACACCAAAGGCGAGCCTCGCACCGAGTTCGTCGCGCTCGATGAATCGTTCCACGGCCGAACCTTCGGATCGCTCTCGGTAACGTCCGATGAGCACTATCGACAGCCGTTCGAACCGCTGCTGCCGACCGTAAAGTTCGTCAAGACGAACGACGCTGCGGCATTGACGTCGGCGGTGTCGACCGCCACAGCGGCGATCATCGCCGAGCCGGTCCTGGGCGAAGGCGGCGTTCGTCCGTTGACCCCTGATTTCGCTGCGGCGATCAAGGCGGCGTGTGCGAAGACCGGCGCGTTGTTCATCGCCGACGAGGTGCAGAGCGGCCTCGGCCGGACTGGTTACCCGTTCTACTTCCAGGCGCTTGGCCTGACGCCGCAGCTGGTATCGGTGGGTAAAGCGCTTGGCAGCGGCGTACCGGTCGGCGCAGCGTTGATCAGCCAGCAGGTCGCCGACACGATTTCGTACGGCGATCACGGCACCACTTACGGCGGCAACCTGCTCGCCTGCCGCGCTGCCATCACCGTGCTGGAGGAAATCTTCGACCGCGGAGTTGCCGATAACATCAAGCGTGTGGGAACGATCTTCGAGCAGCGGCTGCGGGCGATCGCAGCGACGCATCAAGGACTCGTCAAAGAAGTACGCGGTGCCGGGTTGATGTGGGGCCTGGAATTGACCCGCGACGCAGCGCCGGTGGTCCCGGCGGGTATCGAGCGCGGCGTCATCGTCAATCGTACGGCGGAAACCGTCGTCCGTCTGCTGCCGCCGTTCATCATCACCGAGGCTGAAGCGCTCGAAGCGCTCGGCCGCCTCGACGCGGCGCTGGCCGCGTCAGGAGCGCAGGCATGACACCGACCAGGATCACTCTGCGGACTGCCGAAGGCCGCGAGGGGAAGAAGCTCTACGCGCTGATTCAGGCCAACCTGGAAGAGGGCCATTTGCTGCCGCGTACGCTCAGCGAGCTGACAGTCCACGCCAACCGGTTCGTCGTCGCCGTGAAGGGACGCTCGATTGTCGGCTGCGGCGAACTCGCGCCGCTCAGCCCGACTGTCGCCGAGGTGCGATCGCTGGCGGTCGATGCGAAAGCGCGGGGCGGTCGCGTCGGCGTGATGATTGTCGAGGAACTGCGGCGGCGCGCGCGCCGCGAGGGCTTCGAGCGGCTATGCGCGTTCACCCACGCGCCCGGCTACTTCACCAACATGGGCTTCTCGATTGTGCCGCACACCTGGCTGCTCGAGAAAATCTTCACGGACTGCATCAAGTGCCCGCAATTTCGCAGTTGCGGCCAGTACGCGATGGTGGTGCCACTCGATTCGGCGTTCGACTCCGAACATGGCTATGGAGTTCCGGCGTCCGAGGCCGCGCCCCCGGCATAAATGGACCTTCCGCAACGTTCTTCGACGCTGAGCGGCGGCGTGACGGCGCCGAGCGGCTTTCGGGCCGCCGGGGTCAGCGCCGGCATCAAGGCCAACGGGAACCTCGATCTGGCGCTGATCGTGTCAGACACGCCGGCCACGGCGGCGGCGGTCTTCACGATCAATCGTGCCCAGGCCGCGCCGGTCACGGTGTCGCGCGAGCACCTGCAACAGTCCGGCGGTACGGTCCGCGCGATCATCGTCAACAGCGGCTGCGCGAATGCCTGCACCGGCGAGGCCGGCATGCAGGTGGCCCGGGGCATGGCCGCCGAAACGGCGCGGCTGGTGAAGTGCCCGGTCGAGCAGGTGCTGGTCGCATCCACCGGTGTGATCGGCGTTGATTTGTCGCTCGACAAGATTCGCCAGGGACTACCGGCAGCGATGAGCGGGCTGCATGCGGGCGGTGGCGCCGACGCGGCGCGCGCCATCATGACCACCGATCCGTTTCCGAAAGAAGCGGCGGCAACCATCACCATCGGCGGCAAAGCGGTCACGATCGGCGGCATCGCGAAGGGCTCGGGGATGATCGAGCCAATGCTGGCGACGATGCTCGGATTCGTCACGACCGATGCCGGCGTCGCACCGGCGCTGCTGGCGCGCGCGTTGCGCGAAGCAGTGAACGACAGTTTCAATGCGATTACCGTCGACGGCGAATGCTCGACCAACGACTGCGTGATGCTGCTCGCGAACGGCGCCAGCGGCGCCGTCGTGGACGACAACAGCTATCGGGAGTTTGTCAAAGGACTAAGTGGCGTCTGCCGTGAATTGGCGATGGGGATTGTCCGCGGCGGCGAGGGCGCGACCAAACTGGTCACTGTCAACGTCACCGGCGCGGCATCGGCAGCCGACGCGCGGATTTGCGCGAAGGCGATCGCCAATTCGCCGCTGGTCAAGACCGCCATTCATGGCGGCGATCCGAACTGGGGACGTTTGATTGCCGTCGCGGGACGCGCCGGCGTGCCGTTCGAATTGAATCGCGCGGCCGTCACAATCGGATCAATCGTGCTGTTCGAGAACGGCAAGCCGCATGACGAACTGGCGGCGGCGGCGGCCGACTACCTGAAGGGGAAGGATCTGACGGTTGGCGTTCACCTGGGCGCCGGCGTCGCGTCGTCCACGGTATGGACGTGCGACCTCAGCGCCGAATACGTACGGATCAACGCGGATTACCGGACCTGATCGGGAGCAGCCGTGACCCAAGCCACCACGACCCACAAAGACTATCTCTCGGTTCTCAGCTTCGATGCCGCGGATTTCGAACGCTGCCTGCATCTGGCCACTCAGCTGAAGGCGGATCGCGGCCTTGGTCTTCAGGCGCCGACCGCGCATGCTCTCGGCGGCCGGCATGTCGCGCTGCTGTTTGATAAACCATCGCTGCGGACTCGCACGACATTTGAAGTCGGCATCCGCGAACTTGGCGGCCACGTCGTCGTCCTGCCGCGCGACGTCGCCGTCGGCGTACGCGAACCCGTTGCCGACGTGGCGCGCAACCTTGAACGGTGGGTCGATGCGGTCGTCATCCGGACGTTCGCGCAGGAGCTGGTCGAGGAATTTGCGTCGGCAACGAAACGGCTGCACGTGATTAATGCGTTGACCGATGCAGAGCACCCGTGCCAGGCGATCGCTGACTTCCTGACATTGCAGGAGAGGTTCGGGTCGTTGAAGGGACGAACGATCGCTTACGTCGGCGACGGCAACAACGTCGCGACCTCGCTCGCGCACGCCGCCGCGATGATGGGCGTCAACGTCCACGTTGCCAGCCCCGAGGCGTATCAGCTTCCGCACGGTGTGGTGCAACAAGCAACCAGCCGCGCTCGCCACGGTGCGCGTTTGCGCCTTTTTAACGAACCTGCCGACGCCGTCGCCGGCGCGGACGCGGTGTATACGGATACCTGGACTTCAATGGGCCAGGAAGACGAAGCCGACGAGCGGCGCGCGATTTTCGCACCGTATCAGGTGAACGACGATCTGATGGCCCTCGCCAAACCCGGCGCACTGTTCATGCACTGCCTGCCCGCACACCGTGGCGAAGAGGTGACAGCTGAGGTATTTGAGTCAGAGTCTTCAGTTGTCTTCGACCAGGCCGAGAATCGACTGCACGGCCAGAAGGCGCTGTTGCTGATGCTGTTGGCGCCGCAGTCGACGTTGTAGGGCATATAATTCCCTCTTACTATTTCGGAGGGAGTCTTTCATGCGCCAAGCTTTAGCGGCGGCATTTTTCCTTGTCGCGTCGTTGGCGATTCCATACGCTCAGCAACCCCCACCACAGCCACCGGCGCAACCACCGCAGCAGACACCACCGGCCACCCAGACACCGCCTGCTGGTCGTGGCGGTCGCGGAGGACGCGGCGCCGAAGGTGGCGCACCCGCGGCGCCGGCGAAACCGCTCGTGCCGGTTGCGGCGAGCACCGTCGTCAACAATCCCGACCAGTACGTCGGCGAAATGGTCAGCCTCACCGCCACCGTCGAATCGACGTTGACCAAGTCGGCATTTTCGGTGGATCAGGACAAAACCAAGACGGTTGACAAAGACATTCTGATCATCGCGCCGACGCTGCAGAACATGCCCGATGCCAACGTCTACGTCACGGTGCTCGGTGAATTGGTGAAGTTCGATCCGGATGCCGTCAAAGGCAAGACCAAGAACTACACGCTCGATCTCACGCCGGAACAAATCGCCAAGTACAAGGGCAAGCCAGCTGTGATTGCGACGGCGGTGGTCGTCAATTCGACCGGAGTGGACATCGCGAAAGTGATTCCGCCGCCGATGACGCCCGAGGAGCTCGAATTCCAGAAGCTGATGCGGCAGATCGGCCCGGCCAACACGGCGTTGCGCGCCGCGATTGATAAGATGGACGCGGCGGCGGTGAAGGAACAAGGTGCGATCCTCGCGACCGCGTTCACGAAAACGGAAGCCTACTGGAAGACCAAGAATCGGCCCGAGGCCACTGGTTTTGCAGGGGAGGCCAAGAAGCACTCCGACACCATCAACACCGCAATCGCCGCCGGCAATTGGGACGGCGTCAAGGCCGCAGCCGCACCGCTGGCGCAGCAATGCGCGGCTTGCCATGGCACTTACCGCGAGCGGCTCGACGACGGGACGTTCCGCATCAAGCTGGGAACGGGGTCTCGCTGAAAGCGCCGTGGATTGAGCCGATCACCCAGGAGGTATGATCGGCTTTTGTGGCGGACCAATCGATCGGCGGTGACGGTTCGGGCTGGCTGAGCGGCCTTTATCGGTGGTTAACCAGGACGCCGACAGGCGTCAGTTCGGCTGATCGCACCGCCGATTCCGGCGCGATCCGTGGCCTGCCGTCGCGAATCGGACACTACAGCATCACACGCCAGCTCGGCGTCGGCGGAATGGGCGTCGTCTACGAGGCGCGCGACGAACGGCTTCAGCGCACCGTCGCGCTCAAGATGATGAAGGGCCTCGAGCAGGACGATACCGCGCGCATGCGGTTCTGGCGCGAGGCTCGGGCCGTCGCCAGCGTCAACCATCCCAACGTCTGCCAGATTTACGACGTCGGCGAAGAGCAGGGGCAGCTCTATTTCGCGATGGAGCTGCTCGAAGGCGAGGCGCTCACCGAACGGCTGAAGCGCGGGCCGATGAGCGTCGATCAGGCGGTGCCGATCGCCATCGATTTGCTGTCAGCGCTTGCCGCGATCCACGCGCGCGGCATCGTCCACCGCGATCTCAAACCGTCGAATGTGTTCGTCACTCATCACGGCGTCAAGCTGCTCGATTTCGGACTAGCCCGGCCCGATGTCGAGCAGACGCTCGACCCGGCCGGCCTCACCCGCAGCGGCGTCGTCATGGGCACGCCTCGCTACATGGCGCCGGAGCAGGTGACTGGCGATCCAGTCGACACGCGCACCGATCTGTTCGCCGCCGGCGCGCTGCTGTTCGAAATGCTTGCCGGCAGGCCGGCTTTCGGCGGCCGTACCGTGATGGAGATCATCAACGCGACCCTGAACGAACAGCCACCTGCCTTGAGCGGATCTCCGGCAGTTGCGGCAGTCGATCGTGTGATCCGTCGCGCGCTGGCGAAACGCCCCGGCGAGCGCCCTGCCACTGCCGAGGCGATGCTGGAAGAGCTCAATGCCGCGCGCGACATCGAAGGACCTCACTCTCGAAAGAGTCAAGCGATGGCGCAGACCCTGACGCGAGTCGTGGTGTTGCCGTTTCGCGTGCTGCGGCCCGATCCCGACACCGACTTTCTGGCCTACAGCCTGCCCGACGCGATCACGACATCGCTCGCCAGCATCGGCTCGCTGGTTGTCCGGTCGAGCGCGACTGCGGCACGCTTTGGCGTCGATGCGCCCGACATCAAGGCGCTGGCCGCCGAAGCCGACGTCGATCGCGTCGTGACCGGCACTCTGCTGCGCTCTGGCGATCAGTTGCGCGCGGCGACGCAGCTGATCGAAGCACCCGGCGGCACCGTGCTGACCTCGCATACGGTCCAATCAACGCTCGGAGACTTGTTCCGGATGCAGGACGACATCGTGCGGCGTGTGGTCGATAACCTCGCCGTGCCGCTGGCCGGCGAGCGCTACTCGCCGTCGCCCGACGCGCCACACAATCCCGGCGCCTACGAGTTTTACCTCCGGGCGAACGAACTGGCGCGCACCTACGAAGGAATGGTGAGTGCGCGCACACTCTACGAGCAAAGCATCGACCTCGATCCGAACTTTGCCCCGGCGTGGGCGCGGCTCGGACGATGTCACCGCGTCATCGGCAAATACCTCGATTCGTCACCCGACAGCGACGCTCGGGCCGAGGACGCGTTCAAACGCGCGATCGCGTTGAATCCCCGCTTGTCGATCGCCCACAAGTTCTACGCGAACCTCGAGGCCGATACCGGCCGCGCCCGCGACGCCGTCGTCCGCCTGCTGAACGAAGCGCACCGGCTCGGCAACGACGCTGAACTGTACGCAGGCCTGGTGCACGCCTGCCGCTACGCGGGGCTGTTCGACGAATCGGTGGCCGCGCACGCCGAAGCCAAGCGGCTCGACCCGAATATCATCACGAGCGTTCAGCAGACACTGATGATGCGGCTCGATATCGATCGGCTGCTGGCGGCCGATTCACAGGACAGGTTCCCGGGCGGCGACGACGGCATCCGCGTTATCGGTCTTGGTATGGCCGGTCGGCAGGAAGAGGCGCGGGAGATGCTGGCCAGAATGAGCCAGAAGCCGAACATCCCGACGTTCCGCGCCTGGACGGTGCACCTCGCGGCCTGGCTCGATCGGCGCATCGACCAGATGGAGGCGACGGTCGCGAGCATGACGCACCTGAAAATCTTCGACGACCCCGAGGCGATTTTTCAGGAAGGTTGGATGTTCTGCGACGCCGGCGACTACACGCGCGGAATCGAACTGGTGCACCGCGGCGTCGTCGCGGGATGTTTCGCCGTTCACACTCTGGTGAACGCAACCCAGTTCGATCCGCTTCGCGATCGACCGGATTTCCAGGCGGTTCTGGCCAAGGCCAAAGCGGGGCGCGATCGCGCGCTGGCAGCGTTTAACGAAGCCCGCGGCAGCCTGCTGCTGGCGCATTGATCTCAAGCCCTTCCGATGTTGAAGACCCTGGCGTCCAGCGCGGACAAGGCTGAAATCGTCCGCCGCCTCGGCGCGTTGCGCCCCGACAGCGCGCGGCGGTGGGGCCGGATGTCGGCTCACCAGATGGTCTGCCACCTCAGCGACGGCTACCGGATGCTGACGGACCGACGTGTTACCGCGCTCGCGCCCTTTCCGCTGCCTCGCGGCGCAATCAAGATGATCGCGCTTTACCTGCCAGTCAACTGGCGCGCTAATCTGCCGACGACGCCGGAGCTCGATCAGGCCGGGGCCGGTACCAGGCCCGCAGACTTCGCGCTGGACATCGCGGAACTGATACGCCTGCTCGACGCGATCACGATCGACCCGCAGCGGCACGCCGACGGGCCGTTGCACCCGCTATTCGGGCGGATGTCGGCATCGGACTGGATGCGCTGGGCCTATCTCCACGCCGATCATCACCTGCGGCAGTTTGGTTTGTAGCGAAGGGCGATCACCGGCAAAACTGATCGGAGCAACCGATCAGGCGGGTCCGCTCAGGACACCGCAACCCGTCGGCTATAATCGCGCCGCTGATGTCTGCCGCGGCGCCCTGGCTGGCCCATTACGACCCGGGCGTTCCCGCAACACTTGCCCCATATCCCGACCGCTCGTTGGTCGATTACCTGGCCGATGCAGCGCGTGACAGTGCAAACGATCCGGCCGTTCAATTCAAGGGCGCGACCCTTTCGTTTGCCGACCTCGAACGACTGAGCGACGCATGCGCATCGGCATTCGTCGCGCTCGGCATCAAACGCGGCGAACGCATCGCACTGCTGCTGCCAAACTGTCCTCAGTTCCTGATCGCGCAGTACGGCGCGTGGAAAATCGGAGCGATCGTCGCGCCGCTCAACCCGATCTATACGGAAAGCGAGCTCGAAGGACCGCTGCGCGAGCACGGTGTCGAGACCATCGTCACGCTGACCCGGTTCTATCAACGGATCAAGTCCATCCAGAAGCGCACACCGCTGCGCCGCATCATCGCAAGCAACATCAAGGACTACTTTCCGCCGGTGTTGCGGCTATTGTTCACGCTGTTGCGTGAAACGCGCGACGGTGACCGCGTCAGGTTGACGCCCGGCGATCACGACTTCGCGCACCTGCTGCTGGTCAACAAGGGACACCGGCCGACGCCGGTCAAGCTGGCCGGGACGGATCCCGCGGTGCTGCTGATGAGCGGCGGCACGACCGGGACAGCGAAAGGGGTTCTCGGCGTTCACGGCGCCTATGTCATGGCCGGCCTCCAGGTGGTGGCCTGGCTGAAATCGGTCCTCGAACACGAACGGCGATCGGTGTTTGCGCCGTTGCCGCTGTTTCACGTCTACAGCAATGTCGGCATCCAGTCGATGGCGCTGATTGCGCGGTTGCCGGTTGCGCTGGTTCCCAACCCACGTGACATCGCCGATCTGCTGGCGACCGTGAAGAAAGTCAAGCCGGCGTTTTTCAACGGCGTGCCGACGATGTACATCGCGCTGCTCAATCAGCCCGATGTGAAGAACGGCAAGGCCGACTTCAAGTCGATCCGCCTGTGTGTTTCCGGCGCGTCGGCACTGCTCGCCGATACCAAACAGCGTTTCGAAGCGATCACCGGCAGCCGCATCGTCGAAGGCTATTCGCTGACCGAGGCGATGATGGCGTTGTGCGTCAACCCGGTGAAGGGCGAGAACAAACTCGGTTCCGTCGGCATGCCGCTGCCCGACGTGCACGTCCGGATTGTCGACGCCGACGAGGGTACCCGGACGCTGCCGACGAAAGAGGTCGGCGAGATCATCATCGCCGCGCCACAACTAATGTCCGGGTACTGGAACCGGCCTGAGGAAACGGCGGCGATTGTTCGTGAGCATCGCGACGAATCGCAGACCCGGCGGTGGCTTCATACTGGAGACCTCGGTTATCTCGACGAAGACGGTTACCTGTTCATCGTCGATCGCAAGAAAGATCTCATCAAACCAAGCGGCGGCTACCAGGTGTGGCCGCGCGAAGTCGAAGAAGTGCTGGCGACGCACCCTGCCGTCGCGGAAGTCGGCGTCGCCGGCGTCATCGACGAATCAAGGGGCGAAGTGGTGAAGGCGTGGATCGTTCTGCGCACCGGCCAGGCGGCGAGTGAACCGGACCTGCGAGCCTACTGTAAGGAACGGCTCGCGCCTTACAAAGTACCGGCAAAGATTGAGTTCCGCTCGGAGCTCCCGAAAACGATGGTCGGCAAGGTCCTGCGCCGGGCGTTACGCGATGGCTAGGTTGGTTGCGGCGGTCCTGATTCTGCTGTCGGCTCTCGTCCACGCCGCCGACATGGACAAGTACGAAATCTACGCGGTGCGCTACGCGACGATTAGTGGCTTTCGCGTCTCAGGCTTGATTGCCGGCGCCGATCCATCGCGGCGTCTGGACATCGCGATGATGATCTGGGTGCTCAAGGGCATCGACGGGCGCGTCGCGATCGTCGATTCCGGTTTTCATCGCGAGCAGTACTTCAAGCAGTTCGCCGTCAAAGACTTCGTCAAACCGTCAGAAGCGATCGCGCCGCTCGGCATCGCACCGGAACAGGTCACCGACATCTTTCTCACGCACGCTCACTGGGATCACGCCGGCGGCGTCGATCTGTTCCCGAACGCGCGCGTCTGGATTCAGAAAGACGAGTACGACTACTACACCGGTGAGGCGTGGCAGCAGCGCTCCACGCACGGCGGCATCGACGCGGACGATATTCTCGAACTGGTGCGCCGCAACACTCAGGGCAAACTGTCGCTGGTACGCGGCGACGACGATACGACTATTTCAGGAATTACCTTCGGAATCGGTGGCAAGCACACCTGGCAGTCACAGTTCGTCGTCGTCCATGGTGCGCACCACGAGGTGGTGCTGGCGTCGGACAACATGTATCTCTACGAGAATCTCGACACCCACACGGCGATCGCACAGACGCTGGACGCTGTATCGAATCTCCGAACGCAGGATCGAATGAAATCGCTGGCCAGCGAGCCGCGATTTCTGATTCCTGGTCACGATCCCGCGGTATTCGAGCGGTTCGAGCGGGTCAGCGACCGGATCGTTCGGATCGAGTGAGCCGGCGGGCCTTCAGCAGCACGTCAATCGAATCCGGCCGGCCGTTGACGAAGTCGACCCTGGTCAGCCCAGCGTCGGTCTGCCGGATCACGCCTGGAATCGAGAGTGCGGTGAGGTACCAGCCGCGCGGCAAGACGACTGAGTTTCGCGGACGGCCGAGGCTCCGCTCGAAAGTCAGCTCGTCGCCATCGAACCGATAACTTTGCGGCGCTGTATACGTTTCGGACAACCGCAGGCGAAGCGACTGCCCTTTCTTGACAGGCGGAAACCGCGTCACCACCACCTGCTGATCCGCCGCGACCGATTCGCCGCCGGCATCGATGCCCGCGGCTTTCAGCTGCGCACCCGTCAATATTTCGCCGGGAAGCAATTGACCGGTGTCGAGGATTCTGCCGGAAGGATTCGAGACGGTACTTCCGGTGCGAACTACGTTCAAATATTTGTCGATGCCGTCACGCGCTTCGGTGTAATCGTGATACAGGCTGAACGCGTGAGTTTCCGGCTGCTGGAGAAAGTAGACGATATCGCGATCCTGGTAGGCACGTTCCGTCAATCGCGCGCGTTCGGTCGGACCTTGCGATGGGGGCGCTTCCCAACTGCGCGCGTTCGTCAGCGCTTTCGGCCTCGCCGCTTCTCCGGTTGGAGCACCGGGCGAGGCTTTGATCAACAGCGCTCGATCCGCCGCCGACAGACCTGTCGCGCCGAAGGCGGAGTTCATGAAACTGATGCGGATGCGGCCGTCAGGGTCGGTCAGCACTTGTGACGGCATGTTGCACTCGAGCAACTGATATCCGGCCGGCAGGACGATCGCAGCGCGAGGCAGCGGGATCCGGCGGCTGAACACCAGGATATTGCCGTCGCTGCGATAGCTGACCGCATCGCGATAGGTCTTCGTGATGCGCAACCGGGCCTGCCCGCCGTCGGCCGGCACGGTCCGAGCGAGCTGGATGTGAAGGGCATCGCCTTCGACTGCGAATTTCAAGGCAGCGCCGGTCATCAGATCAATGGCGCCATCGTCGGGGGCGGCGACTGGAGTCAGGCCGCTGCCGATACGGTCGCGAAACTCGGTCGCGCCGCTGCTGGTGACGGCCACTTCGTAGATCGTCTTGAACGTTCCGCTGGCCGGTGCAAGCAGGTCGTACACCGCATATTCGTCTTGCACTGTCTGCGCCGGTGTCTGCGGCTCGACGATCGCCGGAGTCATCGCGACGACGGCAGCCAGCATGCTGACTCGCACTTTCATGACAACTCGCGATTATGCGTTTCAGGAATTCCGATCCAGGCAACCGCCGCGAGCATGAACGCGAATCCAGCCACCGCGAATGCGGCACCGAAGCCGCGCGACGCTGCCAGGCTGCCGACGATGAATGGTGCCGCGGCGCTGGCAATGCGGCCGGTGTTATAGCAAACGCCCGCGGCGGTCGCGCGCACCGAGGTCGGATACAGTTCGACGATCACCGCACCAAAGCCACTGTAATAGCCGGTGCCAAAAAATGCGACCAGCGGCCCGAGTAGCAGCAAAACTACTGGTTCCCGCAGAAATCCGTAGATCGGCAACAGCACACTCGCGGTCAGCACAAACAACACATAGGCGCGCTTGCGGCCGATGGCGTCAGCGAGGTAGCCGAAGCTGACATAGCCGAACCACATGCCGACCTGCATGGCAATCACGAACAGCGACATCGTGGAAGACGACAACCCGATGCCGCCGCGCGAGGCTGGAAGATTCAGGTAGGCCGGCACCCAACTGTTCAGCCCCCACCACCCGAACAACGTGCACGCATTCATCAGCGTGATAAAGAGCGTCAGCTTGGCAACGCCGGGCGCGAACAGCGCACTGATTCGTCCGCGATCCTTCGCGGCGGTCTCGCGCCAGATTTTTGGTTCTTCAACCCGCTGGCGGATCCAGATCGTGAACAACGCCGGCACGACGCCGACAAAGAACACGCCGCGCCAGCCCCAAATCGGCATCACGAGCAGGTTCACCAGCGCCGCAAGGCCGTAACCAATCGCCCACGCGCTTTGGACGAACGCAAGCGCTTTGCCGCGGTGTTTGGCGGGAAAGGACTCCGATACCAGCGCCGCGCCGGTCGCCCACTCTCCGCCCATGCCGATGCCGAGAAGAATTCGAAACGTCGCAAGCTGCGCGACGCTTTGCGCGAATCCGCAGGCGGCGGTGAACACCGAATAGATCAACACGGCACCCATCAACGCCTTCTTGCGGCCGAGCCGGTCGGCGACGACGCCGAACACGATTCCTCCGAACGCGGCGGCGATCAGCGTGATCGAGCCAAGGATGCCGGCGGTGCTCTGCGAGAGCTGCAATACCGGATCGGTCAGCAGCGCAGCCAGCACGATCGCGTAGAGCATGACGTCGAACGAATCGAGCATCCAGCCAAGGGCGGCGGCAATGAAGGCGCGCCGCGCGCGAACGTCGGCTTCTATCCACCAGTCGAAAAGGCCCTCTGGATGGGTGATGGCTGATGGCTGATCTGAATTGCTGAGGGCTGAAGGCTGAAGAATGACTGGTGCGGACTGGCTCGTGGACGATGGTGTGAGGGCGAGGTGTGGCCAAGGCTCGGATTCTACTCTGAGCCGACCGCTTTCACGGTGACGCCCGCGCGCTGCAAACCCTCGCGGATCTTGACGGCGAGGTTGTCCGATCCGGGCGTGTCACCGTGGACGCAGATTGTGTCGGCGTCGAGCGACACGACTGATCCATCGATCGCGACAACCGTTTTCTCTTTGACCATGCGGACGGCGCGAACCACGACTGCGTCGGGATCGTGGATCACCGCGCCGGGTTTGCGCCGTGACGCGAGCTGACCGTCCGGTTCATAGGCGCGATCGGCAAACACTTCGGCCGCGACCCGCAGTCCCGCCTCGCGGCCGGCGGAAAGGATCTCCGACCCTGGCAGACCGAACAAGATCAGCGACCGGTCGAACGCGGCGACGCCGCGCGCGATCGCGGCGGACAGCTCCTTGTTCCGCACCGCCATGTTGAACAACGCGCCGTGCGGCTTGACGTGCTGAAGCCTGACGCCCTCGGCCGCTGCGACGCCAGCGACCGCGGCCACCTGATAGAGGACTAAGTCCTCGGCTTCCTGCATCGTTACGTTGAGTTCGCGACGGCCGAAGCCAACCAGATCGGGAAAGCCCGGATGTGCGCCCACCGCCACGCCGCTGGCCTTCGCCATCCGAATCGTCTCGCGCAGCACGGTGGGATCGCCGGCGTGAAATCCGGCTGCGACGTTCGCGGAGGTGATCGCCTTCATCAGACCGGTGTCGTGGCCGATGGTGTAAGCGCCGAACGACTCGCCAACGTCGGAGTTGATATCGATTCTCACGGACGTGAGGGTAGCACGTAGCGCATCGTCGCCAGAGCACCGGGCGACCAGTGCTTGCCACCAAAAAAATGCGAGCGATCGGTCGCCGACACGCCGTCCCAGCAATCCGCGCAGTCGAGATCGCGGACAAATTGCAGGCCGGCCTGGTGCCCCAGTTCGTGGGCCGCGGTCGCACCGAAGCCGTGACCGAGCGCTTCAATCAGCTCGGCCCGCGGATGCCGATCGCACGAGGCGATGTCGTGGCAACCGACCACTGTCACCAGGGTCAGGTTCAAGCCATCAAGGCTGACGTAACTGACCTTCGACCCGATCGGCGTGGCGCCGATTCGCAACAAGTGACGATCGAGCCGGATCAGCCGTTCGCGGCTCGCATCCTCGGCGAAGTCAACATCGAACCCGCCGAACGCGTCGCGGAGCGTCGCAAACGATGCCGCCTTGACGCGGGCTTGCTCGTCGGCGCTGAGCGCAATCGGACCGAGGATCCAGTTGTTGTCGAATACCACTCCGACATGAAGCGCCGGCCGTGCCGAGCAGGCGGCGCCGGCGAGGACCACCAGAGCCAGCGCAGATCCCAAGATCCTCAAATCCTCAGATCCTCAAATCCTCAAATCCTCACATTCCACTAGCGACTCCCATGAGTAGTCTGGTTCTCGTCGTCGGTCTTCGGAGGCTTCGGTGGGCGCGGCCGGTTCATGCTGATGCTGACGCCGTTGAAAAACGGCTCGATCTTGCGCTCGATTTCATGGCGGCCCTGTACCAGGTAGTCGAGAATCGCCTTGTCCCACTGCAACCCGGCGGTCGCAACCAGCTTCATCCAGTCGCCCCGCGCGGTCTCGTCCGGCGCCTCGGTGCTGCCTTCCCAAATCGTTACGTTCGGGTTCCGCGCCATGAAATCGTTCGCCTGCGGATTCGCCCGCGCCCCCTTGATCGATTTGTAGATCAGCACGCCATTGGTGAAATCGAGCTTGAAGTTCTTCTGATCGAAATCGAAGCTGTATCGCTGGTAGCGATCGTAGGCGCGCTCATTCAGTGCGACCGTTCCGGGCTCGGCCTTCGCGTATTCGGTGATCATCTCGAGCAGCTTCATCTGTTCGTCTTTGTGCCGCGGATAGCGTGGATCGTCGAGCCAGGCAAACCCGGGCATCCACCAGCCGCGCATCGTCCAGTAATCGCGCGTCTCGACCGCGCGAGTGCGGACCCACGCGGCATATTCGGAAAACAGCTGCACCCATTCGTGTGTCGGGTAGCCATGCGGATTGAGAAAAATGTCGGGCAGCCAGGTGCGCCAGATTTTCGGCCTGATGCCGCTCTCGGGATAAACCGGATCGTTTTCCCATTGCCCCGCGACCACGTCGACGCCGAGCGACCCGAGGTATCCGGCGTGCAGCATGTAATTCGGATTCGCCTTCTGAAGGTCGTACGCCAGCTGCGCTCCGTCCGGATTGGTAATCGGATGAATGACGACGTTCACTTTGTTCAGCTTGTCGCGGTACGCGGAATCGGTCAGCAGCAACTCCGCCAGCTTGAGCACGTGGCTGGTTGACGACACTTCGTTGGCGTGCTGGCGCGCCGAATAGACGACCGTCGGTTTCATCGTCGTCTGCTTGGCCTGGGACCAGTGGGTCGCGACAACCGGCGGCATCAGGTCCATCGCCCAGATTTCTTTGCCGAGATAGCTGTCGCCGACTTTGTAGACCGACGCTTCCTTGAACGCCGCCATCCGACCGAGCACCGCGTAGGCTTCCGGTGGCGGAATCGGGTTGTCCCACTGAACCAACGTTCGGCTCGACGCGGCGGTGGCGGCATCGGCGGCGGTGTATTTCTGGATGTCGGGCCATGGCGCGGGCGATCCATTGGGGTCGAGCGCGGCAATCAGATCGGCTGGTTTGGGCTCGTGCTCCCATCCGATGCGCGCCCGAAGCGTGCCGAGATCGTGATAGGCGAGCGCCGCGCGGTAAGCACCGGCCGCGCGCAGGCGATTCAGGTTCGCGAACATGGCGGCGACCTGCTCGGCGGAAATGACGGTGCGGTCAACCCGTTCCTCGGCTGCCCTTTTGATCAGCGCGTCGCGCTCGTCTTTTTCGACGTCCACCTTGATGCGCAGTTCGAGCCGATCGAGGCCGTCCTTGCCCGAACGCACGGTTGCCGATCGCGCCTGCGGCCGATCCACGGCGATCTTCGGTACGTCCAGCTTGATCTCGCCGCGCTTGCCGCTGCGTTCGACGTAGGTGACGACCACGGACGGCCGCGGTGCGTCGAAGCCGGTAACGGTGATCTTGGCGTGGCCGGCTTTGCCGTCGGCCTTGGGATGCATCACCGGAATGACGCGGCCGGGATAGGCGAGCGGCGCGCCGCGCGTGAACCGTCCCATCACGTCGAAGAAATGCAGCGTGTTGAAGTAGACCTCTTCGTGGATCGCCTCCATCGACGAGATCAATTCCTGGTCGACGCCAATCTGATAGTCCGGTTCGCTGAGACTGAGGTCGACGGTCAACTCGCCGAAATACGGCGCGTCTTCGGCGCGCGGCTTTCCTCCGCCCAGCGCCATCACGTGGTCATAAACCGCCGGCAGCGTTTTCGCCTGAAAGTGATCCCAGAAGCGTTCCGGGTCGGTCGCGATGCGATCGTCAACGACGGTTTTGCCGGCGACTTCCGCTTTCAACCAACCGGTCGTGACGCGGACACGCTCGTAGTCCGGAAAACGATCAAAGAACGGCCGTTCCACCATCTTTGGCTCGAACGTCTGCCGAAGAATTTCCGAGCCCGATCGATTCTTGACGATCACTTCGTAGGCCGGCGAACCGACCGGAGCCATCTCGAACGTGATTCGTTTCCGATCGACGTTCAACGCTTTCGCAAGTACCTCATCGATCGGATAGATTTCGAGGAGCCACCGAGCCGGCACGAACATCCCCTGCTGTTTCCATCCGGCGGCCGGACCGAGTTCCGCAAAGCGAATCGTCATGGCATCCGGATCTTTGCCGGTCACGGCGGGACGCACCACGTCGTACAGCCAGCTGTAGCCCTGTTTGTAGGCGGACAGGATCGTGACGGTCGTCGATTTCTCGTCGGCGCCCGCCTTGACCAGATCGGCCTTGGCCTGTTGTTCGAGGAAGCGCCGCGTGTCGGGCGGTTCACTCAAGCGCGCTTCCACGGTTACTCCCGGACGCTTCTTCAGGCCCGGTTGAATGACGCGAGTGTGCAGCTTCGCCCAGAATTCTTCGACCTCCGACGGAATATCGAATTCGTCGCTGACAATCGCACGGCCCTTCTGCACGTCGAGGTTCTGTACGTCCACGGTCAGATCGTTCGCTTTGAGTCGCGCCGCGGCATCTTGCTTCACCAGGTTGGACAAGTCCGTCGTCCGCCTTTTCGACAAACACGCGAACACTCGCCGAAGCGAGATCCTTGCCGGACGAGCTGGGCGGCGATCTTGTCGAGTTTGTAGAGCGCCATCGCCGCCTGACCCGCAGGCGACCGCCCCGCCACGAACTTGCGAACATCTTCTTCTACGTCGTCGATGGTTGTCCGATCTTTACCGCGCGACCAGAGATGAGGGAATCGCTCGGCCAGTTGTTGAACCGCGCGCTCGACACCTGCGGCGTCGCCGCCGGTGACGATGACCGCCGTCTTCTCGCCGAACGCCTTTTTCACGATCTCGATCAACCCTTCGCCCGGCGCGAGCGAGGGCCGCTCCCATTTCTTCGCCTTGATCAATTGCTCGACGATCGGATGCGACAGCCCAATCAATACCAACGCCGGCTCACTGCCCGGTTCGACAATCGATTTGGCGGACTTCACGATCGGAAACGACACGCCGGTCGACTCGAGACCGAACCGTGCTGCCAACTCGATCACACCGCCGGTTCCATCGCCGTCGGGACTGAGCACCGTGTCAACTCGATCCGGAATCAGATTGTTGTCGGAGTCGCCGAGCGCTCCATCGTTGCTATAGAAGGTTGATAAATCGAAGTTATCCTTGGCGCCCGATCCGGGACGCCGCGCTGGCGGCAGTGACGGAGGATCCGGCGTCACGGCACGCGGGACATCGACGAATGTTGATCCGCCATTGAGCGTCCTCAGCCGAACGCGAATCTCCCGGACACCCGGATACGACAACGCTCGCTTCGCTTCACGCGCGGCCGTCGCGGTGAATTGGTTGAGCGCGACCTGCGCCTTGATGAAGTCGCCACCGGTCAGTTGCACATCGACGAGCACGCGCTCGACGGCGTCGCTGCCGCGCTTCACGAACACGGCCGGCACCGCGACGGTCGTCTGGCTGATGCTTTTGCCGGCGAGAAAGTCCCGGACGTCGTCGCCAATCTTGTCGGTGGTCGGGCTTTTCAGGTCGCCGAGATGCGGCAAATGACCGGCGAACATCAACGCCGCTTCCGCCAGCCCCGCGTCGTCGGCCCCGAAGACCGCAACCGCTGGCTTGGCTTCGACCGTCATCGCAACCACCGCGCCCATGCCGGCCTTCAGTCCGGCGGCGCCGATCGACTCGAGCGTGATCTTCGCGGCGGCGAGCGCCCGCGTACCGACGAACAGCGGCGTTCCTTCGCTGCGCGAGATCGGCAAATTGATGGCGGTGGTTTCAAACCCCAGTCGCGCGGCAATGTCGGCGGCTGCGGCCACTTCCGCCGCGGTTGGCTTATCGGGAAGCGCGAGGCGGGCATCGATGAAATCGATCACGCCGTCGCCATTCCGATCCTGGAAAACCGGGCCAGGCTTGAACAAATCAGCAAGCGCTACCGGACGAGGGGTGTTTTCAGCGCCTTGGGCAGCAGCGACGGCGAGAAAGAAAAACCAGGAGAAGGCTTGTGCGCACCCGGAAAATTTATCAGTACAAAACAAAAGGGCACCGCGTTATTGCGATGCCCCTCTGCCTCACTGGCCTGGCTCCCCCAGCATTCACGGCGCCCTGCCGTAATCAGACCAATGAACGTTGCCCTCCCTATCGCAAGGCACGTACCCGCCGGATTGTGAGGAATTACGTCGGTTTTACCGGCTGGGGCGTCCTCGAAAGCGACAACTTTGTTGTCGAACTTACAGTTCTGTCCCGAACAGCGGCAGCCGGTCGATACAGGAGGCGAGCGCAGGATTCGCCGCGTCGCGTGGCGACAGAATTGGCGTTCGATTCGGCCAGGCGATGCCGAGCGTCGGGTCGTTCCAGGCGATGCCAATCTCACTCGATGGGTCGTAGAAGTCGGTGCACTTGTATTCGATTTGGGCGGTCGCACTGACCACGCAGAAGCCGTGCGCGAAGCCGGGTGGTATGTAGACCAGCTTGAAATCGTCGGCGGACAGCGACGCGCCCACCCACTTCCCGAATGTCGGCGAGCCGCGGCGCACGTCTACCGCCACGTCGAAAATCGTACCCTCGATAACCCGAATCAGCTTGCCCTGCATGCGTCGCAGCTGGAGGTGCAGACCGCGAATCGTGCCGCCGACCGATTTCGAGTGATTGTCCTGAACGAAAGTCGTCGGTAATCCGTGCTGTTTGAATGTTTCGGCTTGATAGGTTTCCAGAAAGAAACCGCGCACATCCTTAAAGACGTCCGGTTCGATGACGACGACACCGGGCAGCGCGGTTTGGACGATGCGCACGTCAGGACTCTTGCTCGAGCAGGCGGCTGAGATACTCACCGTAGGTGCTCGATCCCATCGTGCGGGCAAGCTTCGCCAGGTCGTCACGCGAAATGTAACCCATCCGAAACGCGATCTCTTCGAGACACGCCACCATCAAGCCCTGGCGCTCCTCGATGGCGTGAATGAAGTTCGACGCCTGCATCAGGGCGTCGTGCGTCCCGGTGTCGAGCCAGGCGATGCCGCGCGCCAGCTTCTCGACATGCAGCTGCCCTTGCTCGAGATACGTCCGGTTGACATCGGTGATTTCCAGCTCGCCGCGCGCCGACGGCTTCAAGCCGGCGGCGATGTCGAGCACCTGGTTGTCGTAAAAGTACAACCCGGTGACCGCGTACGAAGACCTTGGCGCGACCGGTTTTTCCTCGAGGCTGACCGCGCGTCCGGTGGCGTCGAATTCAACGACGCCGTAGCGCTCGGGATCACGTACTTGGTAGCCGAACACCGTGGCGCCGGTTTCGCGCGCCGCGGCGCTGCGAAGATAATCGCTCCAGTAGGCGCCGTAGAAGATGTTGTCGCCAAGCGCCAACACTACGCGGTCGCGTCCGACAAACTCGCGGCCGATGATGAATGCCTGCGCCAGGCCGTCGGGGCTCGGCTGCGCGGCGTAGCTGATGCGAATGCCGAGTTCACCGCCGTCGCCGAGCAGGCGCCGGAATCCTTCCTGATCGTGCGGCGTGGTAATCACCAGCAGGTCGCGGATGCCGGCCAGCATCAGCGTCGACAGCGGGTAATACACCATCGGTTTGTTGTAGATCGGCACCAACTGTTTGCTGACCGCGCGAGTAAGCGGATGCAGGCGCGAGCCGCTGCCGCCGGCGAGAATGATTCCTTTCAACATCGGGAAGCGCTGGCTGCAGATGGTTTCATCGACGATTGACGGTTCGTTTCTTCGTGCTGTGGATCATGACAATCCGAGACGCTGTCGCTCGTACTTCCCCGCTTGCACCGCCGCACACCAGTCGCGGTTGTCCAGGTACCACTGGATTGTTGCGCGCAGGCCGGTTTCGAATGTGTGCTTCGGCCGCCAACCGAGCTCGGACCTGATCTTGGTCGCGTCGATCGCGTAGCGCCGATCGTGCCCAGGCCGATCCGGCACGAAGCTCTTGAGCGAACGATACCCGCCGCTCCGCGGTCTGGCCTGGTCAAGCGTGTCGCAAATCAAATCAACAATTTGCAGGTTGGTCCGTTCGTTGCCGCCACCGACATTGTACTTTTCGCCGACGCGTCCCTTCGCCAGCGCGACGATAATTCCGGCGCAGTGATCTTCGACGTGCAGCCAGTCACGAACGTTGCCGCCGTCGCCATAAATCGGCAGCGGCCGGCCGTCGAGCGCGTTCAAGATCATCAGCGGAATCAGTTTCTCCGGAAACTGATACGGTCCGTAGTTGTTCGAACAATTGGTGATCACGACCGGCAGGCCGTAGGTGTGCAAATAGGAGCGCACGAGGTGATCCGCGGACGCTTTACTGGCGGCGTACGGCGAATTCGGCGCGTACGGCGTGTCTTCCGCGAACAATCCAGTCGCATCCAGCGTGCCGTAGACTTCATCGGTCGAGACGTGCAGGAAGCGAAAGCCGGCGCGGCCGGCATCGTCGAGTGAGGTCCAATATCGGCGCGCGACTTCGAGCAGCACGAACGTTCCCACGATGTTCGTGTCGATGAACGCTCGCGGGCCGTCGATCGAACGGTCGACGTGCGTTTCCGCGGCGAGATTGAGAACCGCGCCCGGCCGGTGCTCGGCCAATACGCGCGTCATCGCCTCGCGATCGCCGATATCGCCGCGCACGAACGTCACCCGCGGATCTTTCAGCGGCCGCTCCAGGTTCAGCAAACTCCCGGCATAGGTCAGCTTGTCGACGATGACCAGGCGATCAGCCGTGTGGGTGAGAGCGTAGTGGACGAGGTTCGAGCCGATGAAGCCGGCGCCGCCGGTGATGAGGAGACAAGGCATGAAACTTAGAACTGAGAACTAAGAACTTAGAACTAAAACCCGGACGGCGAATTCTCCGATTCTGAGTTTTAAGTTCTCAGTTCTAAGTTCTAAGTTCAAACCGCCGCACCTTCAGGGTACTGCAACGCCAGCCGCAGCTCTTTTGCCAGGGAATCGACGGTCGTGCCGCTGCGTTTCCAGGCCCCTTCGGTTTCGAATCGCAGATCGCCGATCCGCCGGCCCCACGGTGCGATGACGCGGCCAATCGCGCGGAAATCGCCGCGATCGGCATGCTCCTGATCGAGGCGGCGGATTACGTCCGGCGCGACGCGGATGAACGCGCGCAACGCCGACGCGCTGCGGATCGCGTACTTGCGGCCGTTCCACGCCCCCATGAACACCACGGCGATCTGCTTGAAGTAGTTGACGAAGAATTTCTTCGCCTCTTCATGCACGTCGCCCTTGCGTGCGGCGAACGGGCCGTCGGGCGCAAACAGCTTCTTCAATTCCTGCGCGAGCGGTGCCTGCGCGACCCGGCCACGGCCGACGCCGAGCAGCTTGATCTCGTCGTAGAGCGGCGAATCTTCACGGTCGTTCAAGGCGCGCACGATGTCGTGACCGGTGGCCAACGCCTCGTCTCGATAGAGCTGGCGGCCCGACAGGCTGACCAGGTGCGACGCATTCAACCGCGTGTGCTTCGCATTGATCGTCACGAACATCTGCACGACGTGATCTTCCGGCAGGCGGTCGAAGATGATCGCCGGGACGGCAAAGTCTTCGTTCTCGAATCGTTCGATGTCGGCGTGCAGCGCCAGCAGCCGATGCTGGCCGTCGATCGCGCGCAGGATCCCTTCGCGCTCCGGCACTTTCAGAATGCCGACGCGCGAATCGCCGTCAGTCGCCTGGAACGACAGCTTTTCATCGCACGAAATGATCACCGCGCCGGGGATCGACGGCAGGTCGCGCGCCTGGCGGCATTGCTCGTAGTACTGCACCAGTTCGTCGATTTTCTTGCGGATGATTTGCCGCTGATAGGCCTTTTCGCTCGACGCGATGCGCCGCTCGAGAAAATCCCAGTTCACCTTCGACGGAGTGGCTCCGGGCTTCGCTTTGTTGCCGCGTACCGGTGCCTGGGTCTGGTCACCGTAGCTGAGGACCTCGAACCGAACGAGCTTGTCGATGTCACTGGCGGTCAGGGAAGCTTGGTAGAATTGCACCCCGAATTGCTGCATTCGGATCGCGGCGACGTTAATCATTGGTGGATAGCTCTCCGCTGGTCAGCGTGGTCACAAGGGTTTCGTCGGTCGTATGGGCGCGGAACCCACTCAACCTACTGAACCCGCTAGACCTACCCGGCCTCGTGGGAAACGCCGATTGTACCGATCGTTCCGCGGCCATCTCAACGGTTTTTTGGCCGCGCCCTAAGTATCACGTAAACAAGGAGTTCTGTCATGTCTGAGTGGGGTCGTCCTGCACGGCTTCTCTCCACGATCGGCGCGCTGGTGATCGCGGCAAGCCCGGCCTTATTCGCGCAATCATCTGAAAAAAAAGCAGTTAGCACGAATGATCAGGACTTTGCGAAGAGCGTGAAAGAGTGGACGACGCGTCCTGATTTCATCAGCCCGCTGGTCGATCATCTGCCCAAAGTCACAGGCGTCCCTTCTCCCAAAGACATTCTCGGCCACCACATTGGCGAGCCGAAGAAGCTGACATATTACGAGGACATCCTCAAGTATTACCGGGCGCTGGCCGCGGCGACGCCGCGCGTCAAGGTTGTCCCCATCGGCAAGAGCAACGAGAACCGCGAGTTGGTCGTGGTCTTCGTCGGCTCCAGCGAATCGATCAAGAACCTGGAAACGTATCGCGGCTATCTCGGTCAGCTCGCCGATCCGCGAACCGTGACGCCGTCGCAGGCCGAACAAATCATCGCCAGGGCAAAACCGATCTACCACCTCTCCGGCGGCCTCCACAGCGGCGAAGTCGGCCCTTCGGAAATGTTGATGGAACTGGCGTTCCGGATCGCGACGGAAGACTCGCCGCTGATCACCGCGATTCGTGACAACGTGATCGTGTCGATCACCCCGGTCGCCGATCCGGACGGCCGCGATCGCAACGTCGACTGGTACTACCGCTACGGCATCAACGAGACGGAAGGTCGCACGACTGGTGCAGGCGTGCCCTACTGGGGCAAGTACGTGTTCCACGACGACAATCGCGACATCAACTACTCGCAGGTCGAGATGCGCGCGCTGCTCGACTGGTATCTCCAGTGGCACCCGCCGATCATGCACGACCTCCACCAGGCGCAGACGCTGCTCTACACATTTTCCGGACAGGCGCCGCAGAATCCGAATCTCGATCCGATCCTGTTCGGCGAGCTGCCGATGATCGCGAATTTCGAAATGGCGCAGATGGCGAAGTACGGCATGCCGGGCGTCTGGACCCACGGCTATGTCGATATGTGGTCGCCCGGCTATCTCGCATTCATGTCGTCGAATCACAACGGCATGATCCGGATGTACGAAATTCAGGGATCCAGCGGCGCGAACACCACCAAGATGCGGCTCGGTAACCCGAACGCCGGCGGCGGACGTGGCGGCGCTTCGACAGGCTCAGGGCAAGCCCCGGACGCGGCGGCGATTACGGCGGGACGCAGCAACCAGGCACAGCGCGAGTGGTTTCGACCATGGCCGGCGACCGGCGAGTTCGACTGGTCGCTGCGCAACAACACGAATTACGGCGAAACCGGCGTGCTCACCGCTCTCCAGTACACGTCGCAGTTCCCGAAAGTCATTCTCGAAAACTTTTATGTGAAGTCGCGGAACTCGGTGGAAACCGGCCGCAAGGAAACCGTCGCCGGCTACGTCATTCCAGCAGGCCAACGCGACATGACGCGGGTCGAACGGCTGATCAATCTGCTCCGACTGCAGGGAATCGAGATTGGCCGGGCAACCGCAGAAGTGAAGCTCGCACGAAGGCACCTTCCCCGCCGGCTCCTTCATCGTCAAACGCGATCAGCCGTACAGCCGGCTCGCCAAAATCCTGCTCGAGAAGCAGGTATATCCGGATCCGAACCTTCGCACCTACGACGACGCGTCGTGGACGATGGGGCTGATGAGCCACGCCGACGTGAAGGAAATCGCCGACAAGAAAGTGCTGGATGTCGCGGTGACGCCAGTCACCGAGAAGGAGATTCACCTCGCTGGCACAGTGAGCGGTAGCGGATCGACCTACGCAATTGCGCATCTCGGCTCGAACAACATGATCACGCTGCGCTATCGCTTGAAGGACCTCAAAGTGCAGGCCGCCGAAAAGGAATTCAAAAGCGGTGACGTGACATTTCCAGCGGGGTCGTTCGTCGTGTCCGGGGACGGTGCGCGGATCCGTGGCGAAGTCGAGAAGCTCGGCCTGACGGCGGCCGCACTACCGGCGACGCCAGACGTGGCCCTTCACGATGTGGACCTGCCGCGCATTGCGATCTACAGCATGTGGGGCAACACCCAGGAAGTCGGCTGGGTGCGTTACGCGTTCGACAAGTTCGAAATTCCGTTCGAGCTGATTTACAAGGAGCGCGTCAAGAAAGGCGATCTCAAAGCCGCCTACGATGTGGTCATCCTGCCGATGCAGGGCGGCAGCGGCAAGCGGATCGTGTTCGACATCGAAAATCGCGGCCAGCCAATCGAATACAAGAAGTCGGAGCGCTTCAAGTATCTCGGCGGCTACGGCGAGTCGGACGACATTACCGGCGGGATGGGTCTCGAGGGCGTCGCGGAATTCGAGAAATTCGTCCAGGCTGGTGGCATTCTGGTGACGCTCGGCACGGCCAGCTATTTCCCTGCAGAATTCGGCCTGGCGCGTCGTGTCGACGCGTCGCGAACCAGCGCCCAGTTCTACGCACCGGGACCAATCATCGACGCCGAAATCCTCAAGCCGGAACATCCGATCTTTTACGGCTACGACCAGAAGACGATTCCGGTCCGTTACGGCAACGGTCCGCTGCTGAACGTGCAGACCGGCGTCAATCCGTTCGCCGAGGGCGGCGCGGCCGGTCCGCCTCCGACTCCCAACTCGGTGTTGATGCGCTACCCCGGCGGGGACGATCACGTCCTGAGCGGCCTGATGCGCGGAGCCAACGAAATTCGCAACCGCGCGGCGATTGTCGACGAACCATCCGGCAAAGGGCGCGTGATCCTGTTTGCCGGAAACCCGTGTTATCGGTGGCAGAACTTCGGCGAGTTCAACATGCTGTTCAACACCGTGCTGAACTACAACGACATCAAGACCGAACCGGCACGAGCCGCCGGAACGGCTCCAGAAATCAGGAATTAGGCATTAAGAATTAGGAAGCAACGAGCAACGAGCCACGAGTACGAGCGACCAGTAGCGAGCAACGAGTAGCGAGCAACCAGACAATGCCGCGTGCCGGTGAGCTGACTTATTACGAGCGGATTGGCGAGACTGGACGGGCGCACGCGGTCGGCAAACCGTTTTCAGACGATGACTGCGGCCTGTATTTGATGCGCGCGGGAGCGCTGATCAGCCTTCTGCCTCCGCCGCCGGCCCGGGTCCTCGACTGCGGCTGCGGTACCGGCTGGCTGTCGTATTTTCTCGCGCGTCGCGGCTACGACGTGGTCGGCACCGACGTAGCGCCCGATGCGATCCGCCTGGCGATTGCCAATCCGGTGTTTCGTGACGGCCGCGTGCCGTCGTTTTCCGTGGCCGATTCCGAATCGCTGCCGTTCCAGGCCGAGTTCGATGCCGTCGTGTTCTTCGATTCACTGCACCATGCACTTGACGAAACGGCGGCGCTGCGCGGGGCGTTCCGCGCCTTGAAGCCGGGTGGCAGCTGCGTGGCGCTCGAACCGGGACGCGGTCACGCCCGTCTTTCGGCCGCCGTCGATGCCGAATTCGACGTCACCGACAAGGACATGCCACCGTCGCACGTGTGTCGTGTCGGTAAGCTGGCCGGATTCTCGCGCTGTCGCGTGGTGCCCGCGCCGCAGCATCTCGGCAAGGCCTTGTACACGAGCCGATGGGCGGCACCAATTCGGTATCTGGCGGTTCAGGCGATCCTGTTCTGGCAGGGATGGTACTGCGGGATCGCGATCCTGCAAAAGGACTGACATGGATCCTCGCGAGCTCTGGAAGTACGGGATCGGCGTTTTGATCGCGCTGGCGTTGGTCCTGCACGCCGTCTATCCGCGCTACGAATGGCGCAACGCGAATCCCGACGGTACCGCGATTGTGATTTACGACAAATGGGGAGGGGCGTTTCAGCGTGCCGCGTGGAATGAAAAAGGCGAAGTCATACCGACGCAGCCGTTCAAGCCCTATTGAACAACCAGTAAGGGCCAAGACCCTTTCTAAAAAGATGAACGCCGAGTCCGCGGAGATCGCCGAGAAATTCTAATCTCGGCGAGCTCGGCGTTCGATTTTTTAGACGCCTGTCGCCACGTACTTCTTGATCGCCGCGAGCGGTCTTGTCGACATCCGCGTGCGTGTTGTAGAAGTGCGGCGAGAACCGAATGCCAGGACGGTCCTGGCCGCCGCGCGTCGCGCAGCCGATCCTGTCTTTCTGATACAGCGCGGTCGACAGCTTCCGGATATCGAGACTTCCCGGCTGGAACGACAGCACGGCGGCCCGCCGTGACGCCTCTGGACTGGTCCAGATTTTCACACCGTCGATCTTCTTCAATCCATCAATCAAGGCGGTGGTCAGCTCGCGCGAGCGCTTCTCGATCTGGGCGCGGCCGATCTCGGTCTGCAGCTTCAGGGCTTCGCCAAACGCAATCATCGCCGGCTCGTCACGCTGGCCGAAGCCTTCGAAGGTCCGCGAAACGCCGACCCGTCCGGGATAGGCGCTGAAGATCGTCGCCCAAATCTTTGGCTGCGCCGCTTTGTTGATGTAGAGCACGCCATTTTCTTTGGGGCCGCACGGCCACTTGTGGGCGCTGCCGCTGTAGAAATCGGGCTGGATGTCGCTGAGGTCGACATCCAGCAGACCGAACGACTGCGCACCGTCGACCAGCGTCAAGATGCCGCGCTCGCGCGCGAGCCGGCAGAGCTCTTTCGCGGGGAACAGATCGCCGACCGTCGACGTGAGATGCGTGAACGCGATGACTTTGGTCCGCGGCGTGATCGCCTTGGTAAATGCGTCGACGTAATGTTCGAAGCCGGGATGCGGATTCGGCGTCGGCACATCGACGACCGTGAAGCCGAATCGCTTGGCTTTCTCCTGCCAGGCGGTGTGATTGCTCGGATGGTTGTCGGCGGTCAGCAGGACTTCGTCGCCGGCTTTGAGATCGATGCCGTTCGACACCAGATTGTTCGACTCGCTGGTGTTGCGGGTGATGACCACTTCCTCGGGAGTGACGCGCAGAAAATCGGCCAGCATCTTCCGCGTGTTCTCGCGGCCCTCTCCGAGCTTGGCACGATTGTCGGACGATGGATCCTGATCCATGTCCTTCGTCATCTTGTACATCGTCTCGAGCACCGGCGCGGACGAGGGGCACAGGTTCGCGGCATTGAGCATCGTCAGGTCTTTCGGCATGACGAACTGGTCGCGCACCGCGGTCCAGAACTTCTCGTCCGGCGAGGCCGGCGTCGGCGGCAGCTTGGCCGGCACCCCGCCGCGAGCCCACGCCACTTCCGGTGTGACAAACGGTGCGGCGCCACCAATGGCCAGGAGACGTGCGAAATCGCGGCGATTCATACCCAACCTCCTCGTGTTCCGACGAACGTGATTCTACGCCCGCGAGACGCTGAGCGGCGCAGGAATCGACCCGCGGCCGCGGCGGTTTGCCACCCACCGGTCGCGGACGCCAATCGCGCGATAAATCAGCACTGTGAACGCAAGATAGCCAATCGCCCACGCCCAGAGAGGCAAGCGATGGCGCCACAGCCAGCTTGCGTATCCGTAGACCAGCTCGACGTGGATCCAGTACACGAACAACGACGCGCGCCCCAGCGCGGCCAGCGGGCCTCCAGACGGCGCAAACGGCGGAGACGAACGAAAGAGCCGCCAGCACCACCATCAAGATCCCGACACGCACGGCAAAGAAGGTCGGCGAACTGGTCCAGAAATTCGCCGGCACCGTATAGATCGAGGGACGTGAAGCAGCGTACAGCCCGCCGGCAATCATCAGCACGCCGACTACCGCCAATGCCGCGTGGAGCCTTCTCGCAGCCGTCGTCGACGTAATCAGCACACCAACCGCGGCGCCGGCAAACACGAACCCCGACCACGGCAGCATCGTGAACGTGGTGAACTCGCCCGCCGGTCGGAGATACCACTGAAACCACAGCGGCAGACGATCAACCGACGCCGACGCGCGAACGATCGGCGTCGCCAACGCCATCAGAGAAGCGGCGATCGCAAAGCGTCGCCACGCGCGTCCACGTCTGGCTCGCCGCCGCCCATAACAGGCCTGCGACAACCATTGCCGGTCCCATCACATTGAGTACGTCCACGCGAAACAGCGTGACCGGATGGCTCCCCGGACTGACGATGAACGCCTGCAGACGAAACAGGAAGGCGAGCAGGAAAATCTCGACGCCGCGCAATGGTTGCTGCATGAAGCGCTTCCCGCACGGCTGCCGGTGCGCGCGTCGTGCGTGCCATCGACATCGCCACGCCCAGGCCGGCCAGCCACAGAAACATCGGCGCCGCGAAGCCGCCAAGCACGGTTCCGTAGGCGTAGGCGAGCAGACGTCTTGTCGCGCAATCGCGTCCAGGCGTCAATGGTGTGGGCTTCGATCATCAGCAACACCGCAACACCTCGCGCCCAATCGATATACAGGCGTCGGCTGGACGGTGCTGCCGTTTGCACGTCCGGATTGTACAGGGAGCTCGACGGCGGTACGCGATGTGCGTCCGACAGGTTCATGCGAACCAAGCTGTTGGTGGCAGCCATAGCCGGCGGCCTGATCGTCTATATGCCCGAGGCGAACGACCTCAAGGCTGGACCTCGAAAGCCGTCGTAAACGCGATGTCCTGCCGCATCGAGTGCCACACCGAGCAGTACCTTGTCGTGCGACAGCGCGATCGCGCGGCCGACCGATTCGGATGAAAGATCGCCCTCAACCGTGAACGCCAGCGTCACCTTCACGAAACGATGCGGAGTGTCCTGCGCGCGATCGGCAACGATGTGCGCGCGGATCGCGCGAAACGGATGACGGCCCTTGGTCAGAATGTGCGCAAGATCCACCGCCATGCAGCCAGCGAGCGAAATCGCAAGGGCCTGAATCGGCGACGGCGCAAGCCGGCTGTCGCCGTCAAGCGTCAGCCGCTGGGTGGCGCTGGTTGCTTCGAAAACGAGATCGTGCTGCCAGGTGAGATCGGCGATGGTGGGCGGCTTGGCCACGCCCGGATTCTACAGGTTCTGCGCGAACTGTTCGGTCGATGAAACGTTGACGACGTTGACAACGTCGACCGCAGGGACCGGGCGTTTGATGACGGGTGCACTCGAAAACAATGCCTTCACCGCGAGCCAACCGACTGGAAGAATGACAAGCAGATAAGTCAGCGTGTGGCCAAACACGCTGTCCGGTCCCCACGATTCGGTGGCGGCGTGCAGCGCTTCGCTGAACGGAAGATAACGCTGCTCCGACATCTCGTGGACACCGAAAATCGTCAGCTGAACGACGAACACAAACAGAAAGATCGCGGTGACCTGGAAAAACAGCGCGAGGTTGATGCGTCGTCCGTATCGCGACCACAACCACGACAAGCCGACAGCGCCGACGACGCCCAGCACCGCGCCGAGCACCAGGTTGGTGGACTGCCGCAGTTGCATCAGCAGCAGCGCGGTTTCCATGCCCTCGCGGCTGACCATCAGCAGCGTGAAGAGAAACACGCCGGTAAACGCGGCCGCGCCCGGCTTCGCCGTTGAGCTCTTCAGATGGCCTTCGATGTCGCCTTTCATCCGGCGGCCCGCGCGCCACATGTGCACGACCATCCAGGTGACCGAGGCGGCTGCGGTCAACGCGAGCGGGCCCTCGAGCCACTCCTGGTTTGCGGCGTTGTAGAGCAACCAGCCGCCGAGCACACTGACCGCAACCGCGGCAGTAATGCCCCAACGCACGGCACCGGTTAGAGCGTCACGTCCCGACTGACGCAAGTACGCAAGGCTGATGGCGACGATGAGGAAGGCTTCGAGACCCTCGCGGAGGGTGATGACTAGCGCCTGAAGCATTGGAGACCGGTCTATTTGTAAGAAACGAAAATGAAAATGAGATTCAGTCTCAGAATCTCCATTCAGTGTAGTGGTACAAACTCCGACCAGTCAAGTCGGATAAGACCGCGTCGGATAAGACCGCGGTGTCGGATAGACCGTCGGACTTCTGTGCGAGCGCTGGCGGCACCTTCCTGGCAAAAGAACGGGCCACGGAGGCACAGAGTCACAAAGCAAGGATCGCAGTTCGGCAAGTGGGCTGCCGAAGGAGCGACGAGCCCTACGTGACGCGCCGCTCGCCGAACTGGATGGTCCTGACCTTGCGTTCGCTCGCGCCCGACACATCCACGCCGCGACCAAAACTCCGTGAACTCTGCTGCTCCGTTCCCTCGGCGCGGAGGCAGTAGCCACCCGGAGCGCCCAAAAAGAATTGGATAAAGTGCGGCGTGGAAACCGAAACCATAGCGATATTACGATGTGCTGATGGCCGTCATGATCACGATCGTCGCGCTCGGCGATTCAACGACCGCGGGAACACCGGGTTTCAAGTCACCGCTCGAAGCGCCGCCGATCGGCAGCGGCAACGCCGAGAGTCAGTACGCCTACTGGCTGATGAACACTCACCAGGACTGGGAAGTGTTGAACCGCGGCGTCAACGGCGAGCGAAGCGATCAGATTCATCGCCGGTTCGAACGCGACGTCGCTGACGCACATCCCCCGGTCGTCGTGATCATCGCCGGCGTCAACGACGTGTACCAGGGACGCAGCGCGGCGAGCGTGCAGCGCGAACTCGAAGCGATGTACGACCGGGCGCGCGCGGCGCGCATCGTTGTCGTCGCCGGCACGATCGTTCCGTTCAACACCGCAACCGCTGACCAGAATGCCCGGATGCAGGCGGTGAACGGCTGGATTCGCGCCTATGCGGATCGCCATCAGGACGTGGTCTTCTGCGACACGCGAGCGGCCGTGGCCGCACCCGGCCAGCCGGATCGCCTCGTGTCCTCCCCAGACGACCTCCACCCGTCTCCCGACGGTTACAGGTTGATGGCGCTGGCACTCGAACCGGCCATCAAAGCGGCGCTGTCGCGGGCACAATCGTTGCGGTAAGCTGGACCCATGGCTCGAAGCGCACGCGTGTTCGCCGCTCTGGCGTTGGCCGGGGTTGTCTTCCTCCCAGCGCAGCCGATTGGCCAGGCGTCGCAGCAGCCGATCGTGCCGGCCCAGCAACCGACCTTCAAAAGCGGATCGGGGTTAATCGTATCGATGTTCACCACCGTGACCGATACGAGCCAGCGGCTGGTGCCCGACTTGACGATCGACGACTTCGAGATCCTCGACAACGAAAAGCCGCAGCCAATCGTCATCTTCGACAACAGAATTCAGCCGATCACCGTCATCGTGATGCTCGACACCAGCGGCAGCATGACGATGTCGCTCGATCTGTTGAAGCGTGCGGCCGAACAGTTCCTGATTCGATTGCTCCCGGCCGATCGCGCGCGAGTTGGCGCATTCAACGACAAGATCGAATTGAGCGCGCGCTTCACCAACAACCGCGACGAATTGATCAGCGACGTCCGCGATCTCGATTTCGGCAACGGCACACGGCTGTGGGACGCGATCAACACCAGCCTCGATGAATTGAAAGGCGTAGAAGGCCGTCGCGTCGTGCTGACCTTCACCGACGGGGACGACACGTCGAGCAAAGTCGGACTGGGCCGTGTTGCCGACCGCGCCCGTGACGAAGATGTGATGATCTACGCGATTGGTTTAGAGAGCGAGTACTTCGACGGCCAGAGGCAGGTGCGCACCAAACCGGATCGCGGCCTGAAGCGGATCGCCGAGGAGACCGGCGGCGGTTACTTCGAGCTGAAAAGGACCGCCGATCTCGGCGCGACGTTCACCCGTGTCGCGCAGGAGCTTCATAGCCAGTACGCGCTTGCCTTCGAAGCCAAACAGCTCGACGGCAAGGTGCACAAGCTCTCCGTGCGAATGAAGCAGCCTGGAATGTCGGCGCGGGCGCGCCGCAGTTACGTAGCCACCAAGAAGGACAGCTAACGCGGTGCCGCGCGGCGTGAAGCCGCGTTGCTTAGATGAGCACGACGACGATCAGCACCAGCAGCGCGATGCCGACGACGTATTCGGCGGTGGACGAGAAGTTCCATTCGAACATTTTCATTTCACCTCTCCCTGTCCTCTGGTTAGACGGCCGCCCCCGGCAGAAGGTTTAATAGACGGCTAAGCCGCACCGGCCGCGTGGGTTGGCGCGGTGTTGAATCGCGTAGGATTTACACAAAACAGCATATGGCGAGCCTTACAGAGCAGGATTTCCGGGTTCAAAGTGACGTTGCCCTTGAAGACGCCCGTCGCGCGTTGTTGCCGTTGGCCGACACCGAGGGGTTTGAAGTCGAGCTGCAGAACGGCGTGTTAAACCTCATCTTTGAGGAGCCGAGCGACATGAAATTCGTCGTCTCGCCAAACGCGCCGGTGCGACAGATTTGGGTCTCGGCAATGGCCAGGAGCTATAAACTTTCGTGGGCGCCGGAGAAACAGGCGTTCGCGCTCGACGGTGAAGTCCTGACGCAGTTGCTGGAACGCCTTGCCCGGACATTTCTGGAGGGTGCATGAAACCATTCGTGAGTGCGTCACTCGCCGCGCTGATCATCATGACCGCATCCGCACAGAGTCCGGACAATTTGCCGAAACCGGGCGATCGCCCCGCCGCCAATCCTTACGCGACGCGCTCGGTCGCGCTCGGCCGAAACGGCATGATCGCGACCAGCCAGGCGCTTGCCTCTGGCGCGGGACTGAAAGTGCTGCAGGACGGCGGCAACGCGATTGATGCCGCAGTCACCGCGGCCGCAGTGCTTGCCGTCGTCGAACCGTCGATGACCGGCATCGGCGGCGACCTGTTTGCAATCGTCTACGACGCGAAAACCAAATCGCTGCATGCATTGAATGCGAGCGGCCGCTCCGCCTACGCCGCGACTCCGGACGCCTACGCCAAGCGCGGTCAGACGCGGATGCCGGGAACCGGCGTGCTGTCGGTGACCGTGCCCGGCGTCGTCGAGGGATGGTCCGAACTGCTCGGCAAGTACGGAACGATCACGATGGCGAAAGCAGTCGCGCCGGCCGTTGCCTACGCGAGGAATGGCTATCCAGTCGCCGAGATCGTGCACACGCAGTGGAAAAGCAGCGAGCGTAAACTCGCCGGCGATCCGACGACGGCGGCGACGTTTCTGCCGAACGGGAAAGTGCCCGAAACCGGCGAGGTGTTTGCGAACCCCAATCTGGCAAACACGCTCGAGACGGTCGGCAAGGGCGGCCGCGATGCTTTCTACAAGGGTCCGATCGCCCGTGCGATCGTTGCGGACATGCGCAAGCGCGATGGACTGCTGGAAGAGCGCGACTTCGCCGAACACAAAGCAGACTGGATCAATCCGATCTCGACAACGTATCGCGGATACGATGTCTACGAACTGCCGCCGAACACCCAGGGCTTCCTCGTCCTCGAGATGCTGAATATTCTCGAAGGCTTCGACATCAAGTCGATGGGCCACAATTCAGCGGCATACCTGCATGCGCTGACCGAAGCCAAACGCATCGCCTTCGCGGATCGAGCGGCGTATCTGGCCGATCCGGATTCGGTTCCTCCGGCCGTGCTGAAGACGCTGATCTCGAAGGAATATGCGACGCTGCGCCGCAAGGAGATCGATCCCGAATCGCGCCGCCGAGCAGTACAAGGCCGGAACGATCACCAATCCGTCGACCGGTGCGCCATTCGCCGGTCCGGAGTTGGCGCCGCAGAGTGAAGAAGACCAGAATTTTACCGGCCGCGATCGCGGCGACACGATCTACATGACGGCGGCCGACGGCAAGGGCAACTTCATTTCCTTGATTCAATCGCTTTATTCCGACTTTGGATCGGGCATCGTCGCAGGCGACACCGGCATTCTGCTGCACAATCGTGGCAGCGGCTTCAACCTGACGGCCGGCCATCCCGATCAGATCGCGCCGCACAAGCGACCGCTGCATACCCTGATTCCAGCGTTTGTGATGAAAGACGGAAAGCCATATTTCTCGTTCGGAGTGATGGGTGGCGATCATCAGGCACAGGGACACACTCAGGTGCTGGTCAACCTGATCGACTTCGGGATGAATGTGCAGGAAGCCGGTGAGGCAGCGCGGATCAATCATGGCAACAACGGGCTGCTGGTCGAGCGCAACGTTCCTCAGGCGGCCCGCGACGGACTGACGCAGCGCGGTCATAAAGTGACCGTCGCCGGTGCGGCCTCTGGAGCGTTCGGCGGCTTCCAGGGAATCCTGCTCGATCCGCGTACCGGCGTGCTGATGGGCGGATCCGATGTGCGCAAGGACGGTGCTGGCGATCGGCTGGTAACGAATAGTGAAATTCACGGAATTCATAGCAATTGGAATGAACTAATTATCAATTATGACCTAATTTCAGATTCGAAAGCCGTCGCGCAACGGGTCGCGCTGATCGACGACGAACGTATGCTCGCCGGTTATCCAGGCTGATCCCTCGATCTCCGGCACGATTGCCTGAAGATCGCCCACCGCGGTTCGGGAGGCGACGCGGCCGTTGAAGATCGTACCGATCAGGCTTTCGTGGACGAACGGCTTGTTGTCCGCGAGCAGACCCATCGCATCGACGACGGCCATCACCGCGGCGGTACCTGTGCCGCACGGCGAACGATCCACTTCGGCGTCGGCGAAAATCGTCACGTTTCGCAAATCTGCCAGCCGGTCGTTCGGCGGACCGGTGAAGATGGTGCCGTAGATATCCTTCAAACCTGGCTCGAGCGGATGGCTGACGGTGTGTTGGGCCTCGATGGCGTGCTTGATCTCCATGCCGACACGGCGCAGCTCAGGAAGATGCGCAATGTCGATCGGCAGGCCCACGGCTTCGCTGTCGACGATTGCGTAGAACGCGCCGCCGAAGGCGACGTCGGCGCGAATTGTCCGCGTCGCCAGCTTCACGTGCATGCCGCCGTGAAGCACGAACGAGGGCACGTTCAAGAACGCAACGCTTTCGACGCGCAGATCGGTGCCGGCCTCCCCCGTCCTGACAATCCTCGCCCGCGCCCTCACGGTTCCAGCCGGGGCATCGTAGACAACGGTGGCGCCGTCGCCGCCCGGCATCAACAGGCCGCGCTCGAGCGCCATTGTCGTGACGGCGATGATGCCGTGGCCGCACATCGTGCTGTAGCCTTCGTTGTGCATGAACAGCACGCCGGCATGCGACCCCGGCGAGACCGGCTCGGTGAGAATCGCGCCGTACATGTCGGCATGCCCACGCGGTTCGAGCATCAGGGCACGGCGCAGGTGGTCGGCATTCCTGCGGACCCACTCGCGCTTCTCGAGCATCGTCTTGCCACGCGGCGACGGGAATCCGTCAACGATCAGGCGCAGCGGTTCGCCGGCCGCGTGCGCATCAATGGTCTTCACTCTAATCATTTGGTCATCTGGTCATCTGGTCATTTGGTCATTGCATTGAAATAGTGAATTCTAATGACCAGATGACCAGATGACTAGATGACCAAATGAGCGTCTTGCACTGTTTCTACTCCGACCTGTTTGTTCTGCCGTTGCCGGAACACCATCGCTTTCCGATGGCGAAATACCGGCTGCTTCGCGAACGGTTGGTTGCCGACGGTGTCGTCAGCGAAAGCGACCTTCACGTGCCCGAGGCCGTCACGCTCGACGAGTTGCGGCTTGCACACTCGCCGTCATATGTCGAAGCGGTCGTCGGCGGCAGGCTCCTGCCCGACGAACAGCGACGGATCGGATTTCCGTGGTCCGAAATGATGGTCGAGCGGTCGCGGCGCTCGGCCGGCGCCACGCTCGCGGCGGCGCGCGCCGCCCTGGCCGCCGCCGCCAGTCCCGCGGCTTCGACGTCATCGATGTTTTCCGCGAACCTTGCCGGCGGCACGCATCACGCGTTCGCGGATCGCGGTGAAGGTTACTGCGTATTCAACGACGTCGCCGTTGCGGCGCGCGTGCTGTTGCGCGACGGCGCGATCCGGCGCGCGGTGGTCGTCGACTGCGACGTACATCAAGGGAACGGCACGGCGGTCGATCTTTCGTAACGATCCGAGGGTCTTATACGTTGTCATTCCACGGCGAAAAGAATTCCGTTCACCCGATCTGGTGTTCTATCTTGCCGGGGCGGATCCGTATGAGGGTGATCGGCTTGGTCGTTTGAAGATGACCGTCGAAGGGCTGCGCCGGCGCGACCGGTTCGTGCTCGAATCGTGCCGCAACCGCAGCATCCCGGTCGCGATCGCGATGAGCGGCGGTTACGCGCCGGATGTCGACGCCATTGTCACGATTCACGTCAACACGATTCGCGAGGCGGTTGCAGTAAGCTGCACAGACCTATGGCCATCCGCTTCCGCATCCTGACCGAATCCGACGTCAAGTCGGTCCTGACGATGGACGACCTCATCGAGACGATGGCGTCGGCGCTGAAGAGTTTTTCGACGAAGCGAGTCGAACAGCCGGTTCGAGCAGTGCTTTCGGTGGATGGCAACCGCGCATTTTTTGGCACCATGCCCGCCTACGTTCGAGCCGGCGATGCCAGCGCCGCGCTGGGAGCGAAACTCGTCACCGTCTTCGAACAGAATCACGCTAAGGGACTGCCGTCGCATCTCGCGTCGATTCTGCTGCTCGATCCCGAAACTGGAGCGCTGAAAGCGCTGCTCGATGGCCGTTACATCACGGAAGCGCGCACCGCGGCAGTGTCGGCGGTATCGTCGCGCCTGCTGGCGCGCAAGAACGCAAAGTCGCTCGCCATCATCGGCTCCGGCGTCCAGGCGAGGAGCCATCTGGAGGCCTTGTCGCGCGTTCATACGCTCAAACAGGTGACGGTGTGGAGCCCCAACAAGGCGCACCGCGAGAAGTTTGTCGCCAATTGTCTCGGGTCTGACCCCACCGTTGTCCGGGGTCAGACCCCGAGACATTTCGGCGGTCGACCACCCCGGCGAGGCAGTGGTGGGCGCCGACGTCGTCGTCCTCGTCACCTCGTCGCCCGAACCGGTCATCGAAAACGGCTGGATAAAACCGGGCGCCCACGTGATTTCGGTCGGCGCCTGCCGGCCGAATCAGCGTGAGATCGATCCGGCGCTGACCGCCCGCGCAAAATTCTTCGTCGATTCACGCGACGCGGCACTGATCGAATCGGGTGACCTGGTGATGGGAATTCAGGAAGGCCGGTTCGGACCGGACCACGTTGCCGGCGAACTCGGTCAACTGGTCGCGGGAACTGTCGAAGCGCGAACCAGCGACACGCAGATCACCATCTTCAAATCGCTCGGAATGGCCGTCGAGGACGTCATGGCCGCGGATTTGGCGTACCGGAGAGCGGTTGAAAGAGGGCTGGGGAAAGAGATTGGAACTGTAAGTTTGAAGTCTAGAAGTCTGAAGTTTGACCTCACTCGATCAACCGGATGCCTCGCAGCCACCGGCTGTGGAATTGCGGCAGACTTCTTACTTCAGACTTCAGACTCTACGGATTCGTTAGCTGCTTCTCCTGATCAGCCATCCATGCCGCGTAATCCGCGGCGCTTTGGATGGTCACAAACCCGCGCATCCGGAAGTGACCGAGGCCGCACAGCTGCGAGCAGGTGATCTCGTAATCGAAGTTCGGCTTTCCGAGCTTGGTGCGCATGTCGTTGGTGGTCACGTTGGGAATGAACCATACCGGAATGCTCAGGCCGGGTATGGCATCCTGCTTCACGCGAAGCTCGTAGAGACCGAAGCTGTGAATCACGTCCTTGCTGGACAAATGCACCAGGACCGGCCGGTCGACCGGCAGGTTCAGCTGATTGATCGTCGTGATGTCGTCTTTTGCGTCCGGATCGCGTCGATCGAGACCGAGCGGATTGTCGGCCGCGACCATGTTGATGTCGGTCCGTCCGAACTTGCCGTCGCGTCCCGGGTAGTGCACGTTCCAGGCGAACTGCTCCCCGACGACGCGAACAACCACCGCCTCGTTTTCGGTCGGAAAGTTGCTGACGCGCTTCGCCCACGCCGGAATCGCGTAGAACACCAGCAGCACCATTTCGATCACGACGATGGCGACTTCGATGCCTTTCGACAACTTGCCGGTCGCACCCTGGTAGTTGGCGCGCGGGTTCGCGCTGCGGCGGAACCGGAACAACACGTAGATGAAGTAGATACCCCAGCCGACGAACAGCACGAGCATCAGCCAATGCACGAGCGAGATCATTTGATCGATCTCGCCGGCGTGCGTCGCTGCCTGAGGTGGCATACCCAGGTAGTTGAGCATTAGACGGTCTCCTGTCCGGACGCGCTTTGGTCGCGCAGCAACTTGCCGCGACGTATCAGATAAATGAAGAAGGTGGCAAACGCCGACAGCATCATCGCGACCACGCCGAGCATGAACCAGATGCCGTAGTTGGTCGCGATCGCCATCGGTTCGTTCGAGTCGCCAAAGCAGACCGGGCAGGCCATCAGAGGCGCCTCGTCTTGCGCTGGAACGCGGCACCGTAAACCGCCAGCCCGGCACCAGTCAGTGCTGCGCCAATCGCCGTGACAACATAGACGGTCTCGCCGAGCGTCCGGTACTGTCCGGTCGCCCACGCCGCGACAAACGCCGCCAGCAGCACGCAGACGGCGACGAAAAACAGGTGAAAAGCCTTCAGCGACACGTCAGTGTCCACCACCATGCGCCGGTGCCTCGACATGGATCGGCGTGCCGATCGTGTCGTGAAGGGTGAACATCGGCACGGTCATCAGAATCGAGGAACCCGATCACGGTCAGCGCCAACGCCGCATAAATCCACTTTTTCTCGGCGCTCAAGTGCATGAACACCGCCGCGACGAACGAGCCCTTTACCGTGGCGATGATCAAAGCCACGGTGATTGCCAACGGCACGGCCAGGTGCACCTGATTCGCGGCAACCGTGATGACGGTGCCAAGGAACAGGATTGCGCCGACCATCAAATACTTTTTGATGCTCTTCTGAATGTCAGCGGAGGAATGCGACACGTCGTCTCCCTACAGCAAATAAAGAATCGGGAACAGGAAGATCCACACCAGGTCGACGAAGTGCCAGTACAGCCCGGTGTATTCGATGCGTCCGGTGTACTGCTCGGGGTTCCGCTTCCACAATCCTGTGCCTGGCACCAACAGGTACGCCATCACCACCATGCCGCCGATGATGTGCAAGCCGTGCAGGCCGGTGAGCGTGTAGTAAATCGCCAGGAAAGTGGAATGCGACGGCCCTTCGCCGCGCGCGAAGTGATCCGCGTACTCAAAGTACTTGTTGACCAGAAAGATGCCGGCGAGGACGAACGTAAGCAGCAGGAACATCCGGCCCTTGCTGAAGTTGCCCATCTTGAAGTTCGCCCACGACATCACCATCGTGACCGACGATCCGATCAGGATGAAGGTGTTCGCCATGCCGAGCCACACGTTCAGCTCGCCATGCGGCCATTCGACCGATCCTTGCCGCAGGATGATGTAGGTCGAGAACAACGCGCCGAACAACATCACTTCCGACGCGAGGAACAGCCAGATCCCGAACTTCCCGTTGGTCAGTCCGGAATCGGGCCGTTCTTCAACTGTGTAGGGAATGTTCATTACGCCCTCTCCGGTTCGAAGCTGGGCGTGAAGTCTTTCGCGGCGCCCGGCACGCTGTACTCGTACGGCCCGCGGTAGACCACCGGCTCGGTCACGAAGTTGCCGTGTCCCGGCGGCGATGGCGCGGACCACTCGAGCGTGGTCGCTTCCCACGGATTACGATCGACCGCTTTGCCCCACTTGATGCTCATGAAGAAGTTGACGATGAAGAACAGCTGCGCCAGGCCGAGCGCCCACGACGCATAGCCCTGGACCACGTTCCAGTGCAGGACTTCGGCGTTGTGCGCGTACTGCGCGCCGCCGTCATACATGCGCCGGTTCATACCAGCGAGACCTTCGATGAACATCGGGAAGAACACGAGGTTGATCGAGATGAACGATCCCCAGAAGTGCAGGTGGCCGAGCATCTCGTTCATCTTCCGGCCCGTCGCCTTCGGGAACCAGTAGTAGATCCCGGCGAACAGCGCGAAGATCGTTCCCGGCGCGACGACGTAGTGGAAGTGACCAATCACGTAATAGGTGTCGTGCAGATGAATGTCGGGCGGAGCGAGACCGAGCGGCAGGCCGGTCAACCCGCCAATCGCGAACATCGGCAGGAACGCCAGCGCGAACATCATCGGCGCGTTGAAGCGAATCGACGCGCCGTAAAGCGACAGCAGCAGCGCCGTCAGAATCACGACCGACGGGATCGAAATGATCATCGTCGTCGTCTGGAAGAACGCGCTCATCGTCGTGCCCATGCCGGTCATGAACATGTGGTGCGCCCAGACGATGAACGACATGAAGCCGAGGAACACGACGGAGTAGACCAGCGCCTTGTAGCCCCACAGCGGCTTGCGCGTGTTGTTCGCGATGATCTCGCTGACGATACCCATCGCCGGCAGAATCAACACGTACACTTCCGGGTGAGCGAGGAACCAGAACAGGTGCTGCCACAGGAGCGGATTGCCCTGGCCGGAAACCTGCGCGACCCTGCCGCTCACGACGAGCCCGCTTGGAAGGAAGAAGCTCGTGCCCGCGAGCTTGTCCATCAACTGAAGCACGCCCGCTGCCTCGAGCGGCGGGAACGCGAGCAGCAGCAGGAACGACGTCACGAACTGCGCCCAGACGAAGAACGGCAGGCGCATGTAGGTCAAACCCTTCGCGCGCAGCTGCACGATGGTGACGATGAAATTGACCGAGCCGAGCAGCGACGACGTGATCAGGAAGATCATGCCGATCAGCCACATCGTCTGGCCGTTGGTCGCGGTGATCACCGAGAGCGGCGGATAGGAAGTCCAGCCGGACTGCGCGGCGCCCCCCTTCAGGAAGAAGCTGGTGAGCATCGTGACGCCGCCCAGGAAGTACACCCAGTAGCTCATCATGTTGAGCTTGGGGAACGCCATGTCGGGCGCGCCAATCTGCAGCGGCATGACGAAGTTGCCGAAGCCGCCGACCGCCAGCGGCACGACGCCGAGGAAGACCATGATGGTGCCGTGCATCGCGCCGAGCTGGTTGTAGAACTCGGGCAGCATGATGCCCATCGGCGCGCGATCGGGGCCGAGCCAATTGCCGATCAGCGGAATCGGCTTGCCCGGATAGGCCATCTGCCACCGCATGATCATCATCAGCGTGAAGCCGAAGAGCAGGAACAGCAGGCCGGTAAACGTGTACTGAATGCCGATCGTCTTGTGGTCCTGGGAGAAGATGTACTTCTGCCAGAATCCGAGCTCGTGATGGGCGTCGTGCGCGTGCTCTCCATGAGCGTGATCGTGCACGCTCGCGGGAGTTTTCACGTGATGGTCCAACGTGGGGCTCCTTAATTAGGATGGCTACAGGATGACCGGGTTGGATTGTATGCAGAAGGCACAAGCTCGCGCAAGATAAGATGAATCCATGACCCTGCCGCGGCCGACGGCGTTTGTGTTGGCGCTGACGGCTGGCCTACTTGGCCCATCGGTCACTGCCGGAAATCCGGCATCGGTCGCGTTGCGCGCGAAAGCGGCCGCCCAAATCTACAACCTGGACCGAGACGACGCGATCGTCACCTTCCGCCAGGCGATCGCCGCCGACCCGCAGGACGCGGCCGCCTACCGCGGGCTCGCCACGGCGCTGTGGCTCAGCATCACCTTCCGCCGGGGAAACATGACCGTGGACGACTACCTCGGTCGCGTCAGCAAGCCGAGCGTTCCACAGGCCCCGCCGCCGCCCGAAATGGTCGCGGCGTTTCGCGAAACTTTAGAGAAGGCCGTCGCAATCGGGCGGGCACGCGTGCAGGCCAACGGCAAAGACGCGGATGCGCACTATCAACTGGGCGCGGCGGTTGGGTTGCGCGCGTCATACACGGCCACCGTCGATGGCAGCGCGATGGGGGCGTTCCGTGCGGCGCGGGAAGCCTATAACGAACACGAGCAGGTGCTCGCACTCGATCCTCGACGCAAGGACGCCGGCCTGATCGTCGGCACCTACCGATACATCGTGTCGGCGCTGGCGCTGCCGGTCCGCTGGATGGCCTATATCGTCGGCTTTGGCGGCGACAAGGAGAAAGGGCTGAAGATGATCGAGGACGCCGTGGCGTATGGCGGCGACAACGAGGAAGACGCCCGGTTTGCCCTCATCCTGCTCTACAACCGCGAGCGACGCTACGACGATGCGATGAAAGTGATCGAAATTCTGCGGACAAAATACCCGCGGAATCGGTTGATGTGGCTCGAGGCCGGCTTCGACTTTGCTGCGCGCGGGCCGGGCGGCGGATGCCGACCGTTACGTCACTGAGGGGCTGGCACTGTTTGCTGGCGACAAACGGCAGCGGATGTTCGGTGAAGAGGGCCTCTGGTACTACAAGCGCGGCGCCGCACGGGTGGCACTGCGGCGCACGTCAGAGGCGGAAACCGACTTGAAGCGCGCGATCACGGTCGAAGCGCGCGACTGGGTGAAAGGCCGGTCGCATCTGGAACTCGGCAAAATCGGCATCCTGGCGGGTAACCAGCCGCTCGCGAACGAGGAACTGCGGACTGCCGTCAAATTGTGTGACGGGGACAACGATCCAGCGTTCGCCGAAGAGGCGAGACGGCTGATCAAGTAGTGATGCCAGCTAAACGAACCTGGATTTCGATCGTCATCGCCTCGGTCATCGTGGTCTGCCTGATCGCGCTGGCTGTGGTCGGCGGCACCGCGTTCTTCATCTACCGTCACATCGACGCCAAACCGACCACCGAAAAAACCGCCCAGGAAGAGTTCGCCGCGGCGCGCAACCGGTTCGAAGGCCAGCGGCCGCTCATCGAAATCCGGCGAGAAGGCGGCGAGCCGATTCTGCACCGCGAGATGCTCGGCAGCGGCAAGATGCCGGAGAAGCCGCTTCAGTCGCTGCGCGTCCTCGCCTACGACGACGACAGCGGCCGCCTGGTGCGCGTCAACATTCCGTTCTGGCTGCTGCGAATCTTTCCGTCTAAGAATCTGTCGTTTCTGAACGACGAAGGAATCGACATCGACACCCGCCGGATTCGATTGACCCTCGACGACGTCGAGCGGCGCGGCCCAGGGCTGCTCCTCGATCAGAAAGATCGACACGGCTCGCAGGTGCTCGTCTGGACTGAGTAAGTCCGTCCCCGAAAAAAACACGGTCAAAAGAAGAAACCGCATCGGCGTTTCGTTTTTTGACACTGACCTCGTCAGATGACAGCGCCGCCCGGACGCGTGAGTTTTTCCTAAGAAATCCGCGAATTCATCTTGGCATTGCGCTTGGACAATCAGCGTGCAGGCAGGAGGTTGCCATGAAAAAACCTGGAGAGGATTCCCGCTGTCGTGCTCGCGCTGAGTGCTATAGCGTCTACCGCTTGTGCGACTGGCTACGGCTATGGCCAGGACCCGTATCGCGACCGCGCCCCGTACAACAGTGGCTACTACCGCGAGGTCGAGCGGCGTGCCTACGACAACGGTTTCCGTGAAGGCGTGAGGCAAGGCGAACGCGACGGCCGCAGCAACCGTCGCTACGAACCGCAGGGGCACAGCGAGTGGCGCAACGCGAACGACGGCTTCCGCCGCGAGTACGGCGACCAGAATCTGTATCGCCGTAACTTCCGCAGCGGATTCGAAGCCGGCTACTCGCAGTCGTATCGGAACTACAACCGCGGCTACTACCGGCGTTAGTAACCGGAAATCTGGTGAATTGGTGGATTGTATTGGTGAGTGAGCGAAGCGCGCTGGCGTATGTCCAGCCCGCCGGTCGCTCACCCACCATTCGCCAACGCCGACCCGCCCGCACCCGGCACCCGCACCCGGCACCCAGCACCCGCACCCGGCACCCGCACCCGCACCCGACGCACCCGCACCAGGCACCGCACCCGGCACCCGACACCAGCACCCGGCACCCAGCACTCAGCACCCAGCACCCGCTCTTAGAACGCCACCATATGCGTGTATTTCACGATCAGGCCGCGGCCTGACGACACCGGCACGGGTGCGTCGGTCAGCTGCTGTTCGTTGTAGACGATGAACAGATCGCTGAGCGGCCGGTGGATCAGGTCGAAGCGCACGTTCGCGCTGAACTGCTTCAGATCGGTGTTGTATTGCAGCAGCGTGTCGAGAAACGTCCGGGTGTTGAAGGCGTAGCCAACGCGCGAGGTGATCAGGTTGGTCGTGAAGTCGTGCATCGGTGCCGGCAGGCTGATGTCGTTGCGCTGCAGCGCCGTGTCGAACGTCAGGTGGTACGACGGCCGATAAACGACGCCAAGCTTCGCCGAGCGCTGCGTGCCGCTCCAGAATCCACCACCAGTGACCAGCGCCGACCCCGACAGCTTCCGGCTGTGATCGGTTTCGAGCTCGACCGCGAATTCGTTCCAACTGTAGCTGCCGACCGGAAACGACTGATCGGGCCGGATCCGGAACGGCGTCGTGATGCGTTCGAATCGCGGATTCCACTGAGCTTCCAGATAACCGCCGCGCTCGAAGAACGTCGCCATCGCAACGTGGTTGGTGTGGCTGACTTTCTGGTTCGATTGATCGGTGTAGATGTTGTAGCGGGTGTGCGGATGGAGCTCGCGGATGCCGTACTTCCGCCACCATTCAGGCCGTTTGCGGATTCCGAAGTCGACGAAATGCTTCCGAATGCCGTTGCGCTTGATGAAGCCGATGTCGTCCCTGAAGTTGTCGCCGATCGAGAGCAGCGAGTATTGGGTGTGCAGCGTGTTGGCGTTCCAGGTGATCGCGCCCTTCCCTGCCACCTGGCCACTCGACTTGCCGGGCGTAAACGATTGCGCCAGAAATCCGTTCAGGCTCAGCGCTTTGATGAAGCGAAAGTTGGCATCCACACCGGCGACCTCATTGCGGCCCCCGTCGCCGGTGGATTGTCTCGACAGAAAAATTCCGCCGATGTCGCCGTTGCGCAGCACATCGCGACGGCCGCGCAACACCGTGTAGTTATCGCCGTCGCGGCCATCGTCGGACCGCGTCTGAATCGTCATCAGCCCGAGACCGGTACGGCCGACCCGCCCGGTCAGTCGACCGCCGGCGGCGATTGGAATCGGATCGCCGGTGTTGGTCAGGCCGATCCGCCGGCTGAAGAACAACAGGATCTCTTCCTCCGGCGGCGCAAAGCGCGCGTTGCCGAGCCGCGACTCGCGCGGAATATCGCCGAAATAAAACATCCCGGAGTTCTCGAGAAAGAACTCGCGTTTCTCCGGATAGAACAAGCTGAACTGCGTGAGGTTCACCTGCTGCTCGTCGGCTTCCGCCTGCGCAAAGTCAGGGCGCGCGGTGACGTCGAGCGTCAGCGAGGGGGTGACGCCGTACTTCAGGTCAACGCCGGCGTGCGCGTCATTGTCGAACTCTTTCCCACTGACTGCGCGGGTGGCGTCGCCCGACACCCACGGCTTCAGTCGCAGGTTTCGGCCCGGATTCGCGTTTGGCAAGCCCGACATCGTCCCGCCGAGACTGGCGCGGTAAAGGTTGTAGACGCGCGGCACCGGCGACCAGAAATCGACTTCGTTCTTGCGGCGAATCCGGCGGCTGAAGTTGACGCCCCACACCCGATCGACGCCTGGCTCGAATCGCAAGGTCTTGAACGGAATCCGAATTTCGGCGGTCCATCCGGTTCCGTCGATCCTGGTGACGACAAACCACACCGCGTCCCAGCTCGGATTCACGTCGCGCCCTTCGTTCGCGATCTGGGTGTCGGATTTGCCGCCAACCGGATTCACCACGAACACGAAACCATTACGGCGGTCGGCGAACGTATCGAGGATCACCTCGAAGCTGTCCTGCTCGCCGGCAGAGAAATCTTTGCGGATGTCGTTGATGATCGTGCCGACGCCCGACGCATCGTTGCATCGCACGCCGAGATAGAGCGCGTCGCTGTCGAACACCAGGCGAACTTCGGTGGTTTCGGTCGCTGGCTGGCCTTCATGCGGCTCGGCCTGGACAAAACCGCCAGCCGGTTCGGCCGCTGTCCAGCCGGTTCGTCGAGCGCGCCGTCGACGGTAATCGCCGTTTTCGACTCGACAGCCACCACGGTACGTCGTCCATCGTTGGTGATCTGCAGCCCTCGCTCACCGGTGCTCGCCGTCGACGATGCCGCGGCACCGGACGTCACCAGGATGATTGAACCGATACGCATGAAGTGGCGAATCCGCGAAACCAGAGACGCAGGCGGCTCGACTGGGCGGTCCGACGCCGCGCCGGCGTTCCGCAGCCGCGTTAGTTCCGCTGGCTCGCTGCGCGGTCGCCAAACCGATTGCCTCAACCGACGCCGGATGCGCGAGCACGAATCGCCTGAACGCGTCAGCGGTGATCTCGAGCAGATCGCACGCGGTAACCGCCGTCACCGTCGCGGTGCGTGGCTCGCCGGTCAGCAGCGACATCTCACCGAAGAAGCCTTTGCCCTGGAACCGGAACACTTCCTGTCCCGACGGCTCGAGCGTCACTGTGGCGTCGCCTTTGACGACGACGAACATCGAGGTACCCGCCTCGCCCTGGCGAACGATCGTTTCGCCCTCGAGGTAGTGGACTGGTGCGGCGCTGCGGTGCAACTGCTCCCGATCATCCGCGCTGAGCGCGGCAAAAATCTCGACGGCATCGAGTGCCTGTGCCGCAGGAGTCTCGTCGATCGGCCGTGCATGCGGATCGTCGCCGCGCTCGAGCCGCCAGGCAATCGGATACGGAATCGTGAACCCTCGTCTTCGAAACGTGTGATAGATCAGCAGTCGCACGCGCGTCGTCGTCCGCTCGTCGGCAGCATAATCATCGATCCAGACGCGCGCACGATAGATGATCGCCGAGTCGGCAAAGTTGACGATGACTACGTCCGGCTTTGGCTGCCGCGCAATCATCGGTTCATGCTCCAGTGCCCCGAGAATCGCCGCCTGCACGTCGTCCGGCGGATCGTTGTAGGAAGCTCCGACTTCCACCTCGAGGCGGGTCAGCAGGAACGGCTCCGAGTAATTCGTAATCGGTTCCTTCGACAGCGTGCTGTTCGGCACGATCACCAGATTGCCCGCCTTGGTGCGGATCTTCGTCGCACGCCAGGTAATCTCGTGCACCATGCCGTCCTTGCCAGCGATGTGAACCCAGTGGCCGACGCGAAACGGTTTCTCGATCTGGATCGCAAGGCCCGCGAACAGATTGCCGAGCGTGTCCTGCAGCGCGAAGCCGATCACCACCGCGCTGACGGCGGTGGTTGCGACGATCTTCTCCTGCAGGACGATCGTCGCGACAACGGCGAACAAGGCAATCGCCAGCGCGTCCTGCACGATGTTGGGGAAGCGATCGGGCGCCCGATCGACGCGCCACGGGTTGGCCACGATCGCGACGATGCCGCTGACGACGCCCCAGGCGAGCAGCAACGGGGCAAACGTGACGATTTGCTGGCGGAAATCGGCGGTGAGATCAGCGTAGTTGAGCAGGCTGTGGGCCAGCGCGTACGCCGCAAACGCCAGGGCGGATCCGAACAGCCGGCCGCGCACGTGACGGTTGCCCGAGACGCTGCGCAGCGCGAGCGCCGCCGCAAACAAGACCAGGCCGATGATCACGGTGCGCACATGGTACAGAAAAAAGCCTCCGCCAACGGCGGAGGCTGTAATCGAGGGGAGCTATATGATTGCTGACGACTGGCACGCGCATCTGACGCGACTCGCGCACCGGCCGCCGGTTGAGGTTCTATTGTAGCCTAATTGGCAACGGCAGAGTCGCACCTTCGCTCGTATCGATCGACCGCGAGCTTCGGCGGACATCCTTCGCCTGTTGGTGACGTTAGCTCGCTGCGGCTGGCTTGCCATCCGTAGCTCGCTAACTATCCACGCGAGCGAAGGATGGTACCGGTACGGGGAATCGAACCCCGGTTCCATGGTTGAGAACCATGTGTCCTGGCCGCTAGACGATACCGGCGCTCGTCGACGAGAAACCTCAATTTTATCAAACTTTGTATGATGGGTCCATGCTCCGTTGGCTCGCCGGGCTCTTATTCGTCCTCGCGCTTGCGGCCGGCGCCGCGTACATGGTTGCCGGCCGAGGCGCACCACCGACACTGACCATTGCCAAACCCGATAAGGTTGTCGGGCAAGGTGGTGCGCTCGAAGTGAACGCATCGGCGCCCGGTGCACGCTTCACCGCGCTGACGATTGCGCTCGAGCAGAATGGCAAAACGACACCGCTCTACACCCTCGGCGGATCGATGGGTGGCAACGCCGGCGCAACCGTCGCCAATGTCGATCCGAACACCCTGAAGATCACCCGTGGCATTGGCAAGAAAGACGTTCCCGAGCTGCAGCAAGGCACCGCGAAGATCGTTGTCACCGCAACGCGGCCGTCATTTCTCAAACTGCGCGAGCTGAGCAGCTCGACGTCGCGTGATTTTCGAGTGCAGCTGGAACCGCCGCGAATCAGCGTGGTTTCGACGAAACACTATTTGAACCTCGGCGGCTCGGAGATGGTCGTCTACAAGGCGTCGCCGCCTGACGTGCAATCGGGCGTGCGGGTCGGCAATGTCGAGTATCAGGGATTTCCCGCCGCTGGAATGAACATGCCGGGCGCCGATGCGAATACCAAGGTCGCGTTCTTTGCGTTGCTGCACGATCAGGATCTCAAGACACGGATCGAGGTGTTCGCGCGCGATGAAGCCGGCAATCAGGTGACGGCGTCGTTCATCGACAACGTGTTTCCGAAGCCGTTCAAGAAAAGCCGGATTCCGCTCGACGACAAGTTCATCGAGCGCGTCGTGCCGGAAATTCTGGAGCACTCACCGGAACTGAAGATCCCGGTGCCTGCACAAGGCAGCCCCGACATGCTGGCGGCGTTCCTGAAGATCAACGGCGAGCTGCGCAAGATCAACACCGAGCAAATTGCGGCGTTCGCGTCGAAAACGTCGCCGACGAGGTTATGGGCCGGCCCGTTTGTGCAACTTGGCAATTCGCAAGTCGAAGCAAGCTTTGCCGATCATCGGACTTATCTCTACAACGGGAAAGAGGTCGATCAGCAGACGCACCTCGGTTTCGACCTGGCAGTCACCGCACATGTGCCGGTCCACGCGGCCAACGCCGGCGCGGTCGTCAACGCGAGCTGGTTGGGCATCTACGGCAACTGCGTGATCATCGACCACGGCCTCGGCGTGCAGACGCTGTACGGCCACCTGCAGTCGTTCGACGTGAAGGTGGGCGATAAAGTCACGCGCGGCCAGCAGATCGGCAGGAGCGACTCAACCGGGTTAGCCGGCGGCGACCATCTGCATTTCACGCAGCTCGTCGGCGGCAGGATGGTGAATCCGGTGGAATGGTGGGACGCCCACTGGATTCAGGACCGGATCGAACGCAAACTGCGCGGCGACACCGAGGCCACCGGCACGGCGGCCTCGAATCAAACCAACGCCGCCCCGGCTAAACAGCGCCGCGCCGGAAAGAAAAGGTAGAATACCCAATTGTTCTCAGATATGTCTTTCTTCAGGAGAGGTCGAATGCGCCTACGAAACGCTTGGGTCGGAGTGCTCGGGATAGCACTCGCGGCATCGGTCGCCGCGTGCGGTGGCAGTCAGGAAACGTCGAACACGTCGGCAACGCCGGCGTCGCCCGCGGCCGCGCCGGGCGGACAGAAGGTCGATACGGCGAACGCCGGCAGCGTCAAAGGCAAGGTAGCCCTCGACGGCACCACGCCCAGGAATGAAGCCATCAAGATGAACGCCGATCCGGTGTGCCTGAAGGAAGCGAAGGGCACGCAGACGCAGGAAACCTACGTGGTCAGCAGCGATGGCAAGACGCTCGGAAACGTGTTCGTCTACGTAAAGGACGGCCTCGGCAATTACGTGTTCGATACGCCGACCGAAGCGGCGAAGATCGACCAGAAGGAATGCCGCTACCATCCGCACGTGTTTGGTATGCGCGTCGGCCAGCCGCTCGAGATCGTCAACAGCGATCCGACGCTGCACAACATCCATGCGATGCCAAAAGCCAACCAGGAATTCAACAACGGCCAGCCAATCCAGGGCATGAAGATGACCCACACCTTCACCTCGCAGGAAGTGATGGTGCCGTTCAAGTGCGACGTGCACGGCTGGATGAACGCTTACGTCGGCGTGCTGCCGCATCCCTACTACGCAGTGACGAAGGACGACGGCTCGTTCGAACTGAAGGATCTGCCGGCAGGCACCTACACGATCGAGGCGTGGCACGAGAAGCTCGGGACTCAGACACAAAGCGTGACGATTGCCGCAAAGGAATCGAAGGACGTGAACTTCACGTTCAAGGGACCCGCGACTACCACTAACTAGGAACACGGCCATGGCTGATGGCTGATGGCTCATGGCATAGGGCCCATGGACCTTATGCCATCAGCCCTCAGCCATTTTCATGCTTCACCGCTTTTCGAAGTTCGTCGCCGCCTGCACCGTTCTGCTGATTCTGGCCGGCAGCCTGGTCACCAGCCATGGCGCCGGCCTTTCCGTTCCGGATTGGCCCACCAGTTACGGTTGGAACATGTTCACCTTCCCACCCTCGATGTGGGTAGCGAACATCTGGTACGAACACGGCCATCGGCTGGTCGCCTCCACCGTCGGATTTCTCACCATCATTCTCGCGATCTGGTTGTGGATTGCCGAGCCGGCACGCCGCTGGCTGCAGCGGCTCGGCGTGATCGCGCTCGCCGCCGTCATAGCCCAGGGCTTGCTGGGAGGGCTCACGGTTCTTTACCTGCTACCGCCGGCGGTGTCCACCGCGCATGCCGGCCTGGCCGAGATCTTTTTTTGCCTGACGGTCGCGATCGCCCTGTTCACGTCGCCGGATTGGAAAAAAGGCTACGCCAACGAGACGTCTCCGGTGTCGGGCGTTGACGACGCGCGGCTACGGCGACTAGCCACCGGCACCAGCATCGCGATCTACTGTCAGATTCTGATCGGCGCCACGATGCGTCATACCGGCGCGGGACTGGCGATCCCCGACTTCCCGCTGATGTTCGGCGGCGTGATTCCTGATCACTGGAACGCAGGCATCGCCATTCATTTTGCGCATCGCCTCGGCGCCGTCGTCGTCGCGGCGATGGCGATTCGATCGGCGATCTACATCTGGCGGTCGCACACCGATCGGCCGGAGCTGGCGTCGCCGGCATTGCTGCTGCTGATTCTGATCCTGGTGCAGATTGTGCTGGGCGCGTCGACCGTCGTCAGCCGGCTGCAGCCGTGGATCAACAGTTTTCACGTCGTCTGCGGTGCGCTCGTCCTGACGATGTCGCTGATCATCACGCTGCGGTCGTGGCGATACCGGTTCGTTGACGTGCAGGTGCGGCCGGTTGGGCAGCGTTCAGAGCAAGGACGCCGCGCCGGTCAGGTAGGCGAGGTGGGCCAAGTGGGCCAGATCGGGCCGGTCGCGTGAAAGACGCGCAGGTCATCGCCGCAGCTGCCGTCGGCCAACAGCGATCGGGCAACATCGTTCTCGATCACATTGCGCTGACCAAACCGCGACTCAACTTTTTGGTGGTCGCGAGCAGCGCCGCCGGCTATTACCTCGGAACAGCCAACAGTGTGTCCGGCTGGTTGATGGCGCAAGCGGTTGTCGGAACAGCCCTGGTGGCCGCCGGGTCTGCCGTGCTGAACCAGTTATACGAACGCGACACCGACGCGCTAATGCGCCGCACCCGTCAGCGTCCGCTGCCAGACGGACGGATCAGCAACATCGATGCGCTGATCTTCGGCATCGCGCTGTCAGTCGCCGGCGTTGTGATGCTGGCGGTTCGCGCCAATCTGCTCGCAGCCGGATTGGCGCTCGCGACGTTGGTCGTCTACCTGCTGGTTTATACGCCGATGAAGCGCCAGACGCCGCTCTCGACGGTCGTCGGCGCTGTGCCCGGTGCGCTGCCGCCGCTGATCGGCTGGACAGCGGCACGCGGCACTGTGGACGCCGGCGGGCTGTCGCTCTTCGCCATCGTGTTCCTCTGGCAGATTCCGCATTTCATGGCAATCGCCTGGATGTACCGCGACGACTATTCCAAGGCCGGATTTCCGATGCTGCCGGTGATCGAACCCGATGGCCGGCGAGCTGGCCGGCAAGCGATGATCTACGCGCTGGCGTTGCTACCTGTCAGCCTGATGCCGACGTGGGCCGGTGTCAGCGGCTGGATCGCGTTCGCGATTGCGGCGGTGCTCGGCATTGGATTGATCGTCCTGTCGGCGCGCTTTGCGGCAGCGCGAACCGACCAATCGGCGCGAACGCTGTTTTACGCGACGATTACCTATTTGCCTTTGCTGTGGACAGCGTTAATCATCGATAAAGTTGGGTAGGTGTGTCCGTTCACGATCTGCCGGCGATCAATGCGTCGTTGAACGCCATCTCTGGCGTGCTGCTGATCGTGGCCTACACGTTGATCCGGCAGCGCAAGATTGAACAGCACCGCAAAGTGATGCTGGCGGCGTTCACCACATCGGCGCTGTTTCTGGTCTGCTACGTCGTCTACCACGCGCAGGTAGGGTCTGTGCGATTCACCCGGCAGGGATTCGTCCGGCCGCTCTACTTCACGATCCTGATCACGCACGTGACGCTGGCAGCGTTGGTGCTGCCGATGGCTATCGTGACGCTGTCGCGGGGTCTCACGGCGCGCTATCCGCAGCACCGCAAAATCGCCCGCTGGACTTTTCCGATCTGGCTGTACGTGTCCGTGACCGGCGTTCTCGTCTACGTGCTGCTGTATCAGCCGACGTGGATTCTTTAGCGGTGGGCGGGTAGGACAGGTCGCCGACCTACCCCACCCGCTGCCTCACAGTTCCTAATTCCATTCCTAATTCCTAATTCCTAATTCCTAATTTCCACATTTCAGAACGCTATCCTGAACGCCAGCTGGCCGGTGCGCGGGACGTAGGCGTTGCCGGTGTTCTGCGCCGGCGAGCCGAACAGCGCGGTGGTGGCCGCGTTGGTCGGGCTCAGCGACGTGTTGTAGCTGCCGTAGTTGGCGTGGTTGAACAGATTGAACACCTCGCCAATCAACGACGCCTTCAGGCGTTCCGCAGAGCCGAATGTCCTTGGTCAGCCGCAGGTCCACCTTATGGAGCGGCAGGCCCTTCGAGCGCGTTGCGCGGAATCACCATCCCTGACGTGATCACCGCCGGACCGTTGAAGCGATCGCGCGACCGCGGCCGGAACGGTGATGGTGGGCGACGCCCGCCGGTGTTCGAGACGTTCAGACGGTTCGTCCCGGTCTTGCCGTACGGCGTCGCCGCGATGGTGGCGTTGAACCGGTTGCCCGAGCCATAGAAGTACGACACGCTCGTCGAGAATCCCCACGGCAGCTGATAGAGCGCCCAGGCGCGAACCGTGTTGCGCTGGAACTCGGTCGACGTCGCGTACTCACCGTCGAGATAGTCGAACGGGTTGTTCGCCGTCGGGTTGGTGTAGCCGAGCGTGCCATTGTCGTGCATGGCCAGCATCAACGTGTAGGTCATGCCGGCCTGGAATTCGTCTGCAGGCGGCGTGTCAGCGCCCGTGGAGACCTGCGTTTGATCCTTCCGGCCGTCCGACGTGAACGCGAGCACCTGACCGTACGCCGTGTTGGGCCGGCCTGGCGAGACCAGTCGAGTTGTAACCGGTCGCCGGGTTGTAGCTCAGGTTCGCGTCGATGCTACGAGTGTCGCGATACTCGTCGTAGTGCGTCAGATCGGCTTCGATCGCCGGTCACCGCGTTCAGCTGCTTCTGGAAACCGATGCTGCTCTGCCAGGTGTAGGGTTCAGGAAGCGACTCGACAATCACGCGCGGCGACTGCGCCGGCAGCGGCGCCGTGCCGTTCAGGAACGCCTCCGCCGGCACGCCGTTCGTCGGGTTGGTGATGAAGTCCGGCCGGCCGTCGTTGGGGAAGGTTGCGGTGATCAGGTTGCTGTAAACGCCGGGGCTGAACGTGACGTTCGACACCGGCGATCGCGTAGTACAGACCCGTGCCGCCGCGAATCACGAAGTCGTTCTTGCCGCCGACGTTGTAGGTGAAGCCGACGCGCGGCGCGATGTTCTTCCAGTCGTGAATGCCGGTCTTGTAACCGTAGTCGGCGCCGCCGTGGCGAGGTACCGTACGCCGTACAGGATACCGGTGTTGATCGGGATCGAATTCGTCTTGACGTTCGGCGCCGACGCCGTGTTCGGATCCGCGTCCCAGCGGACGCCGTAGTTGATCGTCAACTGATTGCTGACGCGCCAGTTGTCGCCGAACCAGATTGCGTAGGTCGGTCGCGGCGAATCGATGATGTTCTCCCAGCCGGTATACGAGTAGTTGATGTCGGCGCGCGCCACGACGGGCTCAGTGCTGAAATATTCCACTGCGACGGATCGAGCGCGGCGTCTGCCGGGAATCAGCGTGCCCAGATTCGACGGGCACGGCGCTCATCGTGTAGCGCCCGATCGTCTGGATATACCAGTCGCCGGTGTGCTGCACGTGCATGTACTCCGCCCGATCTTGATGTCGTGCGTGTTCTTGTGCCAGTTCAGGTCGTAGCGCGCCTCGAAGTTGTTCTGCTTCGGGTGCTGCGGGAAGTTGTAGGGCGCGCCAATCGTGAGTCCGGGAAAGTCGTACTGCGGCGTACCCGACCATCGACGGCTGCGGCGCATTGGTCCAGTCGAAGTTGTTGTAGCCGCCTCTGATCTCGTGCACCTTGTTGCTGTCCCGACCGACGTGCGACCAGCTGCCGAGAATGTTCGTCGCCGCCTTGGTCTGCACCGACGCGTTCGACGGATGACCGTTGGCGCCGAGCACGAACGGGTTGCTCCAATCCCAACGCGATCCGCGAAACGACAGCCGGCTGCTGGCTGGAGAACTGATCGTCGACGCGCGCGAGAAAACTCTTCTGGCCGTTCTTGTACGGCACGGTGAAGGTCTGGCCCGGCAGCGTCGACGGGCTGCTGAAGAACGTGCCCGGCTCGCGCTCGTATTCATACGACGCGAAGTAGTGCAGCTTGTCCTTGACGATCGGACCGCCGAACGTCCCGCCGATCTGCTGATTCGAATACGGCAGCACCTTGTTGGCGACCGCGTCGGCCGCGTTCAACTTGTCGTCGCGGAAGAAGCCGTAGAAGCTGCCGCTGTTGGTGTTCGTGCCCGACTTCGAGATCGCCTGCACCTGGATGCCGGCCGAGCGGCCCTGGGTGATGTCGAACATGTTCGTGATGATCTGGAACTCGGCGATCGCCTCGCGGCTGAAGCGCGGCTGGCCAAATCCCGATCCGGCGATCTTCTGGGTGATCTGCTGGCCGTCGAGATTGAGCTGGAACATGTCATCGCGCCGACGCCCGGCGTGTTGGTGACGTCGTTGGCGGTGATGCCCTTGACCAGCTTCGACAGCTCCATCCAGTTGCGGCCCTTGCAGCGGCAACTCCTCCATCTGCCGGCGATCGACGTTGCCGGCGACCTGAGACGAGGAGATGTCGACGAGTGGCGATTCGCCGGTGATCGTCACCGTTTCGCTGAGCGACGCGAGCTTCAGGACGAACGGCACGGTCGCGTTCTGGCCGACGAGCAACTCAACCTCTGGAACGACGACGCTCGAGAACCCCTGCAGCTCCGCCTGGACCTTGTACTTTCCCGGCGGCATGCCGCAGCAGCCGGTACTGACCGCGTTCGTCGGTCACGCCCGACGTTTGCCGGCCGGTTTCGAGATTGGTCGCCGTGACGGTGGCACCGGGCAGAACGGATTTCGTTTCGTCGGTCACCGTGCCGATCACCGAAGCGTCTTGCGCACGTGCCACTGCAGCGACGAGGAAGAACGCGAGAAACACGCTAGAGGAGAGGAGCCGTCTGAGAACCATCCGAGCCTCCTTGAAGCGCATGCGCCGGGAGAAGACCTCCCGGATTGGACACACCGCCCGATCTCCCGATCGGGCGCATGCTAACGGCGTCCCCCCCGTAACGCAACCATAATGAGCGTCGATTCTGTCGCTGTTTCGGCGGATCCATGCCGCTGGATGTGTTGTAAGGTGCGACGCATGAACAGCCGCCGCGTTGTCTTTGGAAGTCTCTGCGTCGTGGTGACGTCAGGGTTGATTGCCCTGCCATCGGCACAGCCGGTCGATCATCCGCTCCTGAAGGAATTCGTCTGGCGGTCGATCGGACCGTCAAATATGGGCGGAAGGATCGACGACGTCGAAGCGGTTGAGCGCGACCCGGCGGTGATCTATATCGGCGCCGCCTCAGGCGGCGTTTGGAAAACCGTCAACAACGGGACGACCTGGCTGCCAGTGTTCGACGGCCAGCCGAACTTGTCGATCGGCGACATCGCGATCGCGCCTTCGAATCCGGATGTGGTCTGGGTCGGGACAGGCGAAGCCAATCAGCGGCAGAGCACGAGCTACGGCGGAGGCGTCTTCAAGTCGATTGATGCCGGCCGCAGTTGGACATCGATGGGGCTTCCCGACAGCGGCACGATCGGTCGAATCCTGATCGATCCGCGAAACCCGGACGTCGTCTATGTCGCGGCAGCCGGCGATCTTTTCAAGCCGCACCCGGAGCGCGGTCTGTTCAAGACCGTCGACGGCGGCCGCAGCTGGACCAAATCGAAATTCATCGACGACGACTCCGGATTCATCGACATCGTTATGGATCCCTCGAACAATCAGATCCTGATCGCCGCTTCGTACCAACGGCGACGGACTGCCTGGGGATTCAACGGTGGCGGACCGGGAAGCGCGCTGTGGAAGACCACCGATGCGGGCAAAACCTGGAAAAAAGTAGAGGGCGGCGGCCTGCCAGTCTATGGAAACTGGGGCCGCGTCGGTCTGGCGTTCGCGCGCAGCGAGCCCAACGTGGTCTACGCGATGATCGAACCGGGCCCTCAACAAGGGGGTGGCGGCGAGGGTGGCGGCCGTGCCGGTCGATCTGGCGAAAACGTCGCGCTCGACCCTAACCGCGCCGGCATCTGGCGCTCGGACGACAAAGGCGCGACCTGGAAGCTGACCAGCAACGATAACGGCCGGGCGATGTATTTCAGCCAGATTCGCGTCGATCCCAAAGACGCCAACACCGTGTACGCGCTGGAACGCACGCTGTTCAAGTCGACCGATGGTGCGCGCACGTTTTCGACCATTCCCGAATCGATCCTGTCGCGATCCCAATCCGTTGCAGACTCCTTCGTCGCTGGTAGCGCCGTTCGATCGTTCCCTGTCAGATCCGCTGCCGCCAAGCCACCCCGATCATCATGCGATGTGGATCGATCCGGCCAATCCGAAACACATCATCCTTGGTCACGACGGCGGCGTCGATTTTTCGTACGACGCGGGTCGCACCTGGCAGCTGCAGAACTGGATGCCGCTCGGGCAGTTCTACCAGGTGTCGGTCGACATGCAGGAACCGTACTACGTCTACGGCGGTGCGCAGGACAACGGCGTCTGGGGCGGGCCGAGCCGCGTTCGCAACAACGGCGGCATTACCAGGGAACACTGGTTCGAACTGAACGCCGGGGACGGTTTCCACGTCGCCGCCGACCCAACCGATCCGATGGTCGTCTACATCTCGGTGTCGGGAAACGGCGGCCAGTTTCTGTGGCGCCAGAATTTCCGCACCGGCGAGCAGAAATTCGTCCGGCCGACGCCGCCGCGCGCTGCCGGAACGGCCACCGGGCGCGGCGCCACCGCCGTTCCGGCGTCCGGCAACATCGTCGGTGCGCTCGAGCCGAACGAAACACCGCGTTTCAACTGGAATCCGGGCCTGGCGATGTCGCCACACGATCCGCGAACGATTTACTTCGGCTCGAATCGTCTCTACATTTCGCACGACCGCGGCGACTCGTGGACACCGACGCGCGACCTGACGGCGCGCGCCGACCGCGATGCCCTGCAGATCATGAGCGTCCGCGGCTCTCAGCCGATGACCGCGAAAAATGATGGCGTCGCGAACTGGGGAACGATCGTCGCCATCGCCGAATCGCCGATCGCTCCGGGCATCCTGTGGGTCGGGACAGACGATGGCAACCTGCAAGTATCGCGCGATGGTGGAACCAACTGGACGAATGTCGCGGACAACGCCGCGAAATTTCCTGAACGCTACTACGTGCAATCCGTGGAGCCATCACACTTCGACCCGGCTACCGCGTATGCCGCGTTCGACGGCCACTACAGCGGCGATTACCGTCCGCATCTCTTCAAGACTACCGATTTCGGCAAGAGCTGGATCGACCTGTCCGCCGGCCTTCCCGCCCGCGGTCATATCAATGTTGTCCGCGAAGACCGCTTCAACCGCAATCTGCTGTTCGTCGGCAGCGAATTCGGTTTTTCGATCTCGCTCGATGGCGGCAAATCGTGGTCGCGCCTCATGTCGGGCTTGCCTGCAACCACTTCAGACGACGTCGTGGTGCACCCGCGCGATCAGGATCTCGTCCTCGCGACCCACGGGCGAAGCTTTTATGTGCTCGACGACATCTCGCCGCTGCAGCAGTTGAGCGACGAGGTGCTCGCCAGCAGCGAGCATCTGTTCCGGCCACGGCCGGCGACGCTGTGGGACGAGGACAAACGAACATGGCATGGCGGCGGCGACGAACTGTTTCGCGCGAAGAATCCGCCGGATGCGATTCTCAGCTACTACCTGAAGAGCGCGGTTCAGGGAAAAGTCACGCTCCAGGTAGTGGACGCGTCGGGCGCCACGGTCCGCGAATTCGAAGCGGCGAACGAAGCGGGTATCCATCGCGTCGCGTGGGATCTGCGCCGCACCGGCCCACCCGAAGGACCGGGATTGCCGCCGCAACGAATAGCCGCGGGCACTTATACCGTGCGGCTTAACGTCGCCGGACGATCGTCGCGGTACCGTTATCTGTTCGAATAGATCCAAACCAGTAACACAAAGGACACAAAGGATACAAAGGACACGAAGGCGTCTCGGCACTGGTTCGAAGGACTCGGCTGTTCAAACCATGCGGGAATGCCTTTGTGTCCTTACACCCTCGGTGTCCTTTGTGTACATGTATCTGAGTTAACCTCCAACAACTATGCGACGAGTCTTCATTGCTCTCTTCCTGATTCTGATTGCTGTTCCTGGATTGATCAGCCAGCAGCCAGCTACCGTTGACGTCACCGTGCACGAGGGGACGTCGATGGCGATTGCCTTGTCGCCCGACAAGCGCACGCTGATCCTCGACCTGCAGGGCTCGCTCTGGAGCGTGCCCGCGTCCGGCGGCGCCGCCAAACGGATCACCGACGAGTACAACGACGCCCGCCAGCCGTCGTGGTCGCCGGACGGCTCGCGGATCGCGTTCCAGTCCTACCGCGACGGCACCTGGCGCATCGTCACCGTCGCGCCGGACGGCAGCGGGATGAAGGCGCTGACCGACGGTCCGTTCGACGCGCGCGAACCGCACTGGTCGCCCGACGGCAAGTCGATCGCCTTTTCCTCCGACCGCAGCGGCAACTACGACGTCTGGACCCTCGACGTCGCGAGCGGCCAGGTTCGTCAGGTGACGAAAGATCCGGCCAACGATTTCTTCCCGGCCTGGTCGCCCGACGGCCACGAGATCGCGTTCGTCTCGAATCGCACCGCTTCGCCAGGCGTCTACGCGACCACGCTCGACGGCAAGGAGCGCTTGGTCGCATCGGCCGATGGACAGGTCGGCGCGCCGTCGTGGGCGCCGACCGGGAGTCAGGTGCTCTTCTCCGCCATCCCCGGCAACGGGTTCACCTCCACCGGCACCCCGCGGCTGATGCTCAATGGCAAGGAGATCGCGACGGGCGAGGACTACTTCCCGTTCAAGGCGCAGTGGCTCTCGGCCGACGAATTTCTCTATCCGGCTGACGGCCGCATCAAGCACCGTTCGCTCAGCGGCGGCGTCAAGCAGCCGGTCGAGTTCTCGGCGACGCTGACCGTCACGCCGCCCGTCGTACCGCGAAAAAACGCCGCGCCTTCGACGCCGCTGATGCGCAACCAGTCCATGGGCTCATGCATCCGGTCGTCTCGCCCGACGGCAAGCAGCTCGCCTTCGCCGCGCTCGGCGATCTGTGGCTGATGCCGATTGGCGGCTCGCCGAAGCGCATCACCGACGACGCGTTCGTCGACACTGACGCGGCGTGGTCGCCGGACGGCAACCGGCTGGCGTTCTCGTCCGACCGCGCAGGCGGCATGGATATCTGGGTGCGCGATCTGAAAACCGGCGCCGATCGCCGGCTGACGACGCTCCCTGGCGCGGAGATGGCGGCGACCTGGTCGCCCGACGGCAAATCGATTGCGTTCGTCAGCAACGTCGAGTTCGAGCAGGGCGAGGTCTTCGTCGTCTCGCCCGAGGGCGGCGAGCCGCGGCGCGTGCTCGAGCGCAGCTTCGGGCTCGGCTACCCGTCATGGTCGGCCGACGGCAAGTTCCTCGTCACCGCGGCCTTCAAGGCGTACTCCTCGCGCTATCGCGAGGGGATGAACTACTACTCGGTCGTGCCCGCTGCCGGCGGCGCCGCGCGGCTCGTGGTGCCGACCGAGCACAAGCCGATCGGCAAGCGCGCCGGCGACGGCCCGGCGCTGTCGCCCGATGGCAAGCAGCTGGCGTTCGTCAGCAACGGCTACCTGAACGTGATGCCGGTCAACGCGAGCGGCGATCCGGCCGGCGCCGCGCGGCAGGTGACAAAGGAGCTGGCTGATTCGATCAGCTGGGCCGGTCCGAACCAGATCCTCTACATGGCCACCGACCGCCTGAAGCTGCTGTCGGTCGCGGATGGCACCGCCAAGGATGTCGCGGTGCCGCTGACATGGCGCCGCAAAGTGCCGTCGACGCGGTTGGTCGTGCACGCGGGCCGGCTCGTCGACGGTGTGCAGCCCACCGCACGCACCGACGTCGACATCGTCGTCGAGGGGCACCGGATTCGATCGGTCGGCGCGCACGACGCGGCGTTGCACACCGGCACGGTCGTCGACGCCACCGGCCTCGCGGTGATGCCGGGCCTCATCGAAGGGCACGGCCACGCGCTGAAGGAACACGGCACGATGTTCGGCCGCGTGCACCTGGCCTACGGCATCACGACGGTGCGGAGCCCGGGTGGTGTGCCCTACGAGGCCATCGAAGAGCGCGAGGCGATTGAGTCGGGCCGCCGCGTCGGGCCGCGGCTCTATCTCACTGGTTATCTGCTCGACGGGTGGCGCCCGTACTATCCGATGGCGTCCACCGCGCCGACGGCAGAAGTCGTCGACATGGAAGTCGACCGCGCGCGGAGGCTCGACTACGACCTGATCAAGACCTACGTCCGGCTTCCCGATCTGCTGCAGAAGCGCGCCATCGAAGGGGCGCATCGCATCGGCATCGCGACCAGCTCGCACGAGATCTACCCGGCCGCGCTCTCGAGCACCGACAGCGTCGAGCACACCGGCGCGACCAGCCGCCGCGGCTACTCGCCGAAACAGAGCGGCACCGGACGTTCGTACGAAGACGTGATCCAGATCGTGGCGAAGTCGGGGATGACGCTGACGCCCACCGCCGCGCTCGGCGGGTTCCAGGCGGCCACGTCGGCCGATCCGGGGATCCTGCGCGACCCGCGGATGACCGCGCTGCAGCCGTCGTGGGTCGCCGCCGCGGCGAGCTTCGGCGGCCGTGGCGGGCGCGGCCGCGGCGCGGCAGCGGCGCCCGATCCGCGCGCGCTCAACACCTTCATCCAGCGCTCGGCAAAAGCGCTGAAGGACCTGCTGAATGCCGGCGTGCCGCTGGTGGCCGGCGTCGACTCGCCGCTCGCGCCCTACGGCGTCAGCCTGCACACCGAGCTCGAGGCGTATGTCGAGGCGGGCTTCACGCCGGCGCAGGCGCTGAAGACGGCGACGGTCAATACCGCAACGCTGCTCAACGCGCAGCAGGACATCGGCACGATCGAGCCGGGCAAGCTTGCCGACCTGGTGATC
>CAVOHK010000022.1:0-119004 GCA_963695635.1 uncultured Acidobacteriota bacterium | reverse complement strand
TCGTCGCGAGGTAGACGTAGTACATCGGGCTCACTTGGCGCCGCCTTCCTCGATCTCGCGCTCCAGGTGGCGCTCGACGTCGCGCAGGGAGTCGGCCGTGGCGACCTGGTCGCGCGGCGACGCCGGCGTAATCGCGGGCAAACGTATCGACGTAGGTGTGATCCTTTGCGATCAGCTTTGGCCGTACGTCCTGGTTGTGACCGTCGAAGGCCGTGACCGGGTAAACGCGCGAGGAACTCCCGAACAGGCGGAACGCCGGAAACGGCGGCGACTTGAACTTGTCGTTCGTGAACAGATCGATCGTTTTGGGATGATCGACCGCGATCAGCTGAATTTGATCGAGGTACGACACTTCGCGGAGTTCTTCGGTGATGCGAATTTCGTAGGCGCCGTCTTTCGCCAGCAGCGCGTTGCCGGGAATCTGCACGTACTCGTCGTGGTCCACCGGAAAGTAGGTGCCGTCTCCGGAACTGGCGCCAAGCGGCGCAACGCCCAGCACGTCGGTGATGAAGCGGAACCCGGTTCCATCCCACGTGAAGATCATCGGGCACGATCCCGACAAGCGCTGCGCTTCTTTATACGTGATCGATCGGTTAATCGGCTGCTTCAGCTCGTTCTGGATCAACCCATTCGGCCAGGTGATGCGGACGGTATCGATCTCCTTGACGTCGCGCAGCCCGAACGTCAGCGGCGTGCCGGTATAGCTCTTCTTCTGGTAGACGCACGCCGCTTTTCACTTCAACCTGCGCTTCCGGCGCAAGCTTCGGATTCTTGACACCGGTGAGCGTGACGCGCAGCCACGCGTTGGGCGCCGCCGTCTCGTTGTGCAAGAGGTGAAGACCGCCGTCCGGACCAATCGCCGCCGCGTCTTCTTTACCGTCCGCGTCGAAATCAGCGACGGCCAGGGCGATCGCGTCGGTCAACACCGTCGCGTGCGGCGCGGCAAAGCCGCCGTGGCCGAGGTTCCGCATCACCGCACCGTCCACGATCAGATCGGCAATCGCGCGGTTGTCGAAGTCGGCGAGGGCGATGGTACGGGTGCTGGGTGCTGGGTGCTGGGTGCTGGGTGCTGGTGCCGAGGTGCCAGGTGCCGTGCCGGGTGCGGGGGTGCCGGGTGCGGAGGTGCCGGGTGCAGAGGTGCCGGGTGCGGGGGTGCCGGGTGCAGGCGCAACTTCAAAACGGCCGGACTTGTTGATCAGAACGAGCGCACCGGACGGACCGGCAGCGACGAGATCGAGCCAGCCGTCGTAATCGATGTCCTGCGCCACCATCGAACGCGCGCCAGCGGCCAGCGGCGCGACGGGTTCGGCTCGATACTTCCCTGCCAGCAAATCACGATAAAGCACGCCCGGATGATCAGCGTACGAAACGATCACGTCGTGACCGCTGGTGTCGTTGATGAAATCGAACGCCACGGCATCGACCGCGCGTCCTGGCGCGAATGGAAATTCGGCGGTTTGATCGCTGAAACCAGCCTGGCCGTTGTTGCGATAGCAGTTTGGACGTATCGCCGAGCAGAATCAGATCCGCGTCGTAGTCGTGGTCGTAGTCCACGAACACGCGCCTTGGCGTACGAACCGGGTGGCAGCGTCGCGGCCGCCTTGGCAAACGTCCCTCGCGTATTCGTGTAAAGCGCTGGCGCCTTCGTCGGTGATCGACGCAGAGGTCGGGAAATCCGTCGTTGTTGTAATCGCCTGCGGCAATCGAGCGCACACCGCGAATCTCGCCGAGCCCTGCCGCCGCAACCACCGACTCACCGTTTTTCAGCAGCCGGACGCCGCTGGGAGTCCACGCGATCAGATCGGCCTTCCCGTCCGCGTCGGCGTCGAGCACCAGCAGTCCCGCGTGGTTCGGATCCGCGGCGGCCTCGGTGCCCTGCGGCTTACGGTCCGTGAACTTCAGCGCGGCTGGCGGAGCCGGATCGGCCGCGAGCGACGGATCGAGCGTGATCGAGAATCTCGGCGTAAGCGCTCCAATCGAGATCTTCGGGAATGGCGGCGCCGGCCTGACGACGCTTGATTTCCTGGAACGTCTGCTGCTCGCGCTGCGCCTCGTCCGCGCGGCCGGCGTCGCGATAGGCATTGAACAGCTGAAAATGCGGACCGGCCAGGTTCGGATCGAGCTGCGACGCGCGCTCGAACTCGCGCAAGGCCTCGGCCGGTTTTTCGGTGAGCTTATAGAGGTAGCCGAGGTTGTAATGCGAAATCGGCTCGTTCGGCGCCAGTTTCACCATCTGCTCGAACTGGACGATCGCCTTGTCGTACTGGGAGTCTTTCTTGTAGGCGACGCCGAGGTTGAACCAGGTGTGCGGAATCGACGGATCCTGCTGCTGAACCTTCTGGAGTTCGGTGATCGCGTCGGCGGTTTTGGCGGCGCGCAGCAGCGCCAGGCCGTAATTCAGCGCGCTCGCGCGCTGACGTCCGGCGCCAGATCGAGCGCCTTCTTGAACTCCTCCACCGCCTGCTGCTGCGTCGTCGGATTCTCGTAGAACGCCTTGCCGAGATTGCGATGGTGCCACAGGCGGCATCGAGTCCGTGCTGGGGGCTGGGGCGACTGGGTGCTGGGCAGCTGGGCGCTGGTGCTGCGCCGAGGCGGACGGCGCGAGCAGCTGCGCTAGGTGCCGACGGCCGTACGATGCGAGCACGGATCGCACCAGCACCGCAGATCAGCCCTGCGGAACGCGCGGCACTAGCGCGACCCGCTGGCAGCGCTTTCCTGCACGGTCGTGATCTTGTCGATCGGCGCGTTGACGGTCTGCACGGTGCCGCTCGGCCAGCGAACCTGGATCGACGCGATCGTCGTGCTCGGCGCCCAGGCCGAAGTGGAGGCGCTGCGTGCTCTGGCCGGCGTAGCCATTGCCGCCATCCACCTCGCGGATCAGCGTCCTGGCGCCGGCCTTCAAGGTGACGCGCGCGCCGATCGCGTCGCGATTCGACTGCGTGCCGACCAGCTTCAGCTCGACCCAGTGGCCGGCGTCGGTCGTGGCGTTCCGATAGAACAGCGAGTCCTGATCGGCGTTCGCCTGATAGAAGTCGAGGCGGCCGTCGTTGTCGAAGTCGCCGACGCCGATGCCGCGGCCGTCCTTGTCGTTGTCGACGCCGGCCGCGGTCGACGATCTCCTTGAAGCGTGCTGCCGTCGAGATTCCGGAAGAACTTCTTCTTCTGGTAGCCGCTCCACGTCATGTTGCCGATGTTCGGCCAGCCGCGGACGTCGGTGAAGTCGACGCCGGGCTTGGTAATCAAATCGACGAGCACCGGAATGTAGTTCTCCGGCCCGGCCGAGCGCAGGCCGTTGACGACGAAGATGTCGAGCAGGCCGTCGTTGTCGTAGTCGCCGAACTTCGCCGCCCAGCCCCACAGCGTTTCGCAGGTGCCGGTCTCGCGCGACAAGTCCGTGAACGTGCCGTCGTGGTTGTTGTGCCACAGCATGTTGCACTCTTTCATGTACTCGTCGGTGATGTTGGTGACGTAGACGTCGAGCCAGCCGTCGTTGTCGTAATCGCCGACGTCGACGTTCATGCCCTTGCGGGTGTCGAAGCCGATGCGCCTTCTCGGTGGCGTCGCGGAACGTGCCGTCGCCGTTGTTGAAGAAGAGCCGATCGGTGCCGTAGTCGCAGGCGAGGTAGATGTCCTGGCAGCCGTCGTTGTTGAAGTCGCCGTGGCCGACGTCGAGCGTCCAGCCGGTGTGCTTGCCGAAGCCGGCCTTCTCGGTCACGTCTTCCCACGCGTCCGCTGCCGAGCGCCGTGCCACAGCGTGACGCCGCCGCCGTTGACGGCGTTGTCGAGATCGTTGGGCAGCACGTGCGGGTCGTTCTCGATGCAGCGATCGAGCAGGTTCTCGCGGCTTGAAGTAGTTGCCGAACAGCAGATCGAGCCGGCCGTCGTTGTCGTAGTCGAACGCCATCGCCGCGATGGTGTTGCCGAACTTGCGTCAGGCCCGACTGCGCCGATGACGTCCGTGAACGTGCCGTTCTTCTCGTTGTGATACAGCAGCGGCGTGCCGAACCGGACGACCAGCAGGTCGCGCCAGCCGTCGTTGTCGTAGTCGAACCACAGCGCGTCGGCGACGATCGACAGCGGATCGTTGCCGCCGCCGACGCCGGCCTTCGTCGGTGACGTCGGTGAAGGTCAGGTTGCCGTTGTTGCGATACAGGTGGCTTGTGGTGCCTTCCGCCGAGTCGGTGACGAACAGATCGTCGAAGCCGTCGTTGTCGTAATCGCCGACCGCGGCCGAGGCGCCGCCGGACGTGAACATCCTGAGCACGTCGGCGCTCTTGCCCTGTGAACGTCGCGCGTGTGATGGCGGAACTGGACGCCCGCCTTCGCCGCGATCTCCTCGAACTTGATCGACGGCGGGTCCGGCCGCTGGGCGCCGCGATCCGGCGCAGATCACGCAGCCACGGCGACGACGAGCGCGCAGCCGACGTTCGCGACGCATTGTGTCGCCTTCATCGGTCGATCCACAGATCCTGCGAGGCTGGTGTCCACGCGCTTGTGCGGGATCGTAGTCGGCTTCGATCAGCGTTTTGCAGCTCGTCGCCCTGCGTTGGCCAGGCGCGCCTTGAGCTGCCGCGTTGTCGGGAAACTGCGCGAGCCCTTCGCTGCCAGATAGTCGCCGCGGCCTCGCCAGATCGTCGATCTTCCAGTAGCCGTCGCCGAGCGAGACGTAGACGCGCACGTGATAGTGGCGCTTCGGTCTCGGCCTTCTGCATCTTCAGCGCCTCGGTCAGATCGGCGATGCCGAGCTGGGTGCGGTTGAAGATCCGCGGCCAGAACAGATAGCTGTTGCCGCGCGTGTAGAGGCCGATCCACGACGGCTTGCAGCTCGAGCGACTTGGTGAATTCGCCGAGCGCGTTGTTGGCGAGGATCACCTGCGTGATCGCGCCGGCGGCCGGGATCTTGTCGACGTAGGCGAAGCCGTAGTTCAGGTGCGCGTTCGCCGGCTGTCGGATGGTCGGCGGTCAGCTTCTCGAAGAACGCGATGCGCGCGGTCGTACTGCTTGACCGTGAATGATCGCCATCCGGTAGTCGTTGGCGGCCTTGCAGATCGTCGGGCTGCGCCGTCGAGCGCGGCCTCGAGCGGCGCGAGCGAGATCCGCGCTCTGCGCCGGCTGACGACCGCCGTGGCCTGTACGCGATGCGCGACGGCGCATCGCCAGACGCGGCCACCACTGAGCACATCTCATCGACTGCTTCACCTGCTTCGACGATCCGGCGCGGCGGCCTTCGTCGATGCGTGTCGATCGGCACGCCGGCAGATCTCGAATCTGCTGCTCGCCGGATCGGCCAGCGCATCTCGACCTTGTCGATCGTCGTCGCGGCGCCGAGGCCGAAGTGGACGCGCGTCGATGCCCTGGCCGGCGAAGCCGTTGCCGCCGTCGACGAACCGCAGCTGCGTGCGGCCGCCCGGCGGTGACGCCGCACCTGCGCGCCGACCGCGCACGCTTGTTCGACTTCGACGCCGGTCAGCGCCAGCTCGACCCAGTGGCCGGCGCTCGGCATGCGTGTTGCGATAGAGAAACGGCTCGGCCGTTGGCGTTGGCGACGAACATGTCGAGGCGGCCGTCGTTGTCGAAGTCCGCGACCGCGACGCCGCGGCCGTCGCGTGATCGAATCGACGCCGTACTTCGGCGCCTGGTCGGTGAACGCCTGGCCGCGCTCGTTGTGGAACAGCCGCTTCTTCTGGTAGCCGCTCAGGCTCTTGTTGCCCATCGGCGGCCAGTTGCGCGCGTCGGCGAGATCGATGTCCCGGCTTGATGATCATCTCGAAGATGTCGGGCACGTAGCTCTCCGTGCCCGCCGACACCCATCCGTTGATCACGTACAGATCGAGCCAGCCGTCGTTGTCGTAGTCGAAGAACTTGCGCGCCCCAGCCCCAGCCGGTGTCGTACGTGTCCGGTCTCGCGCGACACGTCGGTGAACGTCAGGTTGCCGTTGTTCTTCCACAGGAAGTTGCCTTCGCGCATGTAGTCGTCGGTGATGTTCGTCACGTAGATGTCGAGCAGGCCGTCGTTGTCGAAATCGCCCCAGTCGACGTTCATCCCCTTCTTCGTGTCGATGCCGATCGCCTTCTCGGTGATGTCGCTGAACGTGCCGTCGTCCGTTGTTGACGAAGAACCGATCGGTGCCGAAATCGCAGGCGACGTAGAGATCATCCCCGCCGTCGTTGTCGGCGTCGGCGTGGCCGAGGTCGAGCGTCCAGCCGCTCGGTCTGCAGGCCGGCTTTGTCGGTCACGTCGGTGAATGTGCCGTTGCCGTTGTTGCGGTAGAGCGATCACGCCGCCGCCGTTGTTCGCGGTCTCGAAGCTCTCCGGGAAGAAGCGCGGCGTGTCGGGATTGAACAGGTTGACCGGCTGGAAGTACGCGCCGACGAACAGATCGACATCGCCGTCGCGGTCGTAATCGAACGCGATCGCCGTGATCGCGTTCAGGTAGCGGTCGAGCCCGGCCGCCTTGCCGACACGTCTTGTGAACTTGCCGTTGCCGAGATTCTTGAACAGCTGGCTGCGTGCCGAAGCGCACCACGAAGCAGATCCGGCCGGCCGTCGTTGTTGTAGTCGAACCAGAGCGAGTCGGCCGACGCGTTCGCCGCGTCGTTGCCGCGTGTCGACGCCGGCCTCGGCCGCCACGTCGGTGAACGTGAAGTTGCCGTTGTTGCGATACAGGTGGTTGCGGCCGTCGGCCGCCGAATCGGTGACGAACAGATCGTCGAAGCCGTCGCCGTCGTAATCCGCGACCGCCGCCGACGCGCCGAGCGCCGTGTAGCCGGCCATGATGTGGGCGTACGGATTCTCGAACTTGCGGTTGCGTGTGCGGCGTGCGCCACGCCAGCCTTCGCGGTGATGTCCTCGAAGCCGGCTGGTCGCGGCCGACCGCGGCCGCGGCCAGAGCAACGCGCAGCAAGCGGCTGTTCACCGTGCGGCTCCGCCGCTGCGACGCGCCGTCAGTCGCTCGTCGACGTAGTGCTTCTCGACGAGCGCCGGTCGCGTGCCTTCGGTGATCTGGATGATCCGATCGGCCGCGACGTTGCGTGAACGTCTGCGTCGTCCCCGACTTCGGCCACTGCACGACGCAGTTCGTCGACCTGCGTCTGCGTCGCCCAGGCCGAAGTACTGCCGCAGCGTGTTCTGCGACCCGTAGCCGTCGCCGAGCACGACCTCGCGCATCTGCGGCTTTCGCCGCCGTCCGGACGTAGACGCGCGCGCCGACCGCGTCGCGGTTCGTCGTCGTGCCCGACCAGCTCGACGCCGAGCCAGTGGCGATTGGTGCCGACGTCGTTCTTCAGCAGCGCGTGCTTGTCGGTCGACGCCGCGACCGCGATGTCGAGCGCGCCGCGATTCCAGAAGTCCGCCACCGCGACGCCGCGGCTGTTGAGCAGCAGGTCGGTCCCGGCCGGCGCGGCCGATCTCGCTGAACGTGCCGTCGCCGTTGTTGCGCAGGTGCCGGTTGCGCTCCCAGCCGTGCCACGAGCGCTTGCCGAAATACTTCGGATCGAAGAAGATGCCCGGTCTTGTACGTCCTGCTCTGCTGACGACGTTGTTCAGGAATTCGAGCTCGATCTCGGTGTCCGGATCGTTGTAGACCCAGCCGTTGGCCGAGTAGATGTCGTGCCAGCCGTCGTTGTCGAAATCGGCGAACGACGACCCCCAGAACCAGCCGAGCGGATTGGCGCTCGCCTTCCACGTCGTGTCCTCGAACGTGCCGTCGCCGCGTTGCGCAGCAGCGTGTTGCCCGACGCCATCTGCTGGAACACGTCGACGAAGCCGAAGCCCGACTGCCGGAAGATCTGGAAGTAGAGCGGCATGTCGCGTCATCCAGACGCCCTGCCGCCAGCGTGTTCAACATGTAGCGCAGCACGGTCGGCGACTCCGCGAACCAGCCGATGCTCCGAGCGGATGTTCGCGACGTAGATGTCGAGCTTGCCGTCGTTGTCGTAGTCGCCGAACGACGCGCTCATGCCGGCGCCGTAATCGAGCGTGCCGCTCGTCGACGGTCACGTCGGTGAACGTGCCGTTGCCGGTTGTTGTGATACAGCGTCTTGCGGCCGAAGTCGTTGACCACGTACAGATCGAGGATAGCCGTCGTCGTCGTAATCGCCCCAGACGCGTGCCGAGGCACAGGCCGAGTCTCGCCGACGCCGGCCTTCTCGGTGACGTTGGTGAACGTGCCGTCGCCGTTGTTGTGATACAGCTGGTTCGGCTCGCCGTTGCGCGCATAGAACGTCGTCGGAATCTTGGTGCGCGGATCGAGATAGCGGCCGACGTACAGATCGAGCAACCCGTCGTTGTCGTAGTCGCCCCACGACGCGACCGTCGTGCAGCAGTCGGCGCCGATCCGCGACTTCGCCGTCACGTCGGTGAACGTGCCGTCGCCGTTGTTGTGGAACAGCTGGTTCGGCTTGAACGTGCGGCTGACGAAGAAGTCCTTGTAGCCGTCGTTGTCGTAGTCGGCGAACACTCCGACGCTGACGCCGTCGAGGCCGCTCAGCCCGGCGGCCGCCGTGACGTCCTCGAACCGGCCGTCGCCGGTGTTGCGGAACAGCTTCGACTCGACGCCATCGGGAATGAACAGATCGTAGAAGCCGTCGTTGTCGATGTCGGCGGCGGTGATTCCGCCCGGGCCGTAGCGGATCATCCCGAAGGCCATCGTCTCGTTCAGAAATGCCGGGTAGTAACGGTTCGTGAAATCGACGCCGGCGGCATGCGCGACGTCGGCGAACTGCGGCGCGTCGCTGATCAAGCGATCGCCGTCCAGGAACGACGCAGACTTGATACGAATGCCTTCGGCTCCTCGCAAAAACGTCATCCGGAAGCGTGCGCGATCGATGCCCGGCTGCGGGGCGCCGGTCGGAGTGCCAATCAGTTCGAAACGTACGGTGGCCCCGACAGTCGCGCCGCCCCATTCCTCCACCTGATCGATGTGCAGTTCAGCGGCACTAATCGACGCGAAGGTGTCACGGTAGGCGCGCCACTCGGCCAACGCCGCGGCGCGATCCTGCGGCGCGCCGTCGGACTTTTGCACGAAACGCCTCGCGCCGTCGATCGTGCTTGCGAGGTCGCGGCTGGCGAATCCGAGCCGTGTGCCGGCAAAATCCGGCGCATAGAGCCGCTCCATCGCCGACGCATCGCCGGCGGCCAGAGCCGCGGCAAATGGATCGAGAGCACCCGTGACGATGTCGCGTCCAGTGTCGAAGAAGGCGTTGCCTCGCCGGTCGATGACCATCGCGGCGATCACCATGACCGCCGCGAGGACCGCCAGACCGACGACCAAGACGGCCAAGACGACGCGCCATGCTCGACGCCGGACGCGCGCTCGCCGTATTTCGATCGATCAGCGTCGCGGATCGCTGCGCTGCCACGGCATCGACGGAGGAATAGTGTGGATCCAGATTTGGTGAAGTCACAGTAGTAGTAGATAGTTGCGGGCTAAAGGAAAGCGATTATAACCGACCGAGGCGTGTCTCGATGCGTTGCGCAAAGCCGACCGCTCCCTGGTGGAGAGCAGCCGCAAGACCTTCATGTAACGACGCTTCGACGAGTCGGCGGCTGTCACCGCGTTGCAGCCGTGCTTCCGCGATCAGTCGTCGGATTTCCGGCAGCCAGCAGCCTTCGTCCCGATCGGTCAGCCAACTCAGCGGCATGTATCAGGATGTCGAACGCGCCCGCCGCGTCGCCCTGAATCATGCGGGTTTCGGCCAGATACGCGAGAAATGTCGGACGCAGCAGCACGATGCCCATCGCATCGGTTGCCGCGATTCCTTCGCGAATCACGGCTTCACCTTCGGTCGGCTGACCAAGCCTCGCGCGCGCCCAGCCGTTCAGCATCTGCGTCCAGGCCGCGATTTGCGGGTAACCGTAGCGGCCGCTCAACGACATCGCCTCGTCGGTCGCGGCAAGAACCGGTTCGGGCTCGTCGCGATGCTGCAGCACCCACGCATGGAAGAACAGTCCGAATCCGACCATCAGCGGATGCCGCAGATCGCGTGCCTGCTGTAACGCCGCGGAACTGCGCGCGACCGCCTCATCAGCGCGGCCGAGCACCCAGCGCCAGCCGCGCCGCCTGCATCTGGCAGCCGATCCCGGCGTCGAAGCCGGTCAGCAACATGAACGCGGGATGCAAATCGCGGGTGTAGAGGCCGACGCCTTCGTCCAACCGCGCGAACGCCTCGTCGCATTTCTCGCCGATGTGCGAATAGGTCGAGCCGTGGACCCAGAGCGCCCAGATGCGCATCACTGGATTGCCGGTCTGCGCCGACAGCCGGAGCAACTGATCGATCAACTGTTCGGTGGTGCGCAACTCGGCGCGCATGAAATGAAAGGCGCTGATGCCGGTGATCACGCCGAACCGTAACGGATGTTCACCGAGTTCGTCGCACAACTGGCGGGCGCGCGCGTAAGTGGCCTCGAGTTCGCGGGCCGCATAGCCGTGAACGCTGTGCATCGACAGCGCGATCGCCATCAGATGCATGACTTCGCGCGAAGCGCGCTCGGGCGACTCGGGCAGCGCCTGCAGGTTGGTCATCGCGCGCCGCGCCAACGCCAGCGCATCGCGGTCCGCGAAAATCTGACGCGCACGTTCGCTGGCGATCAGGAAGAACTCGGCGGCCCGCGAAAAATCGCGCGCGGCTTCGTAGAGATATCCGAGCTCCGCCGAACGAGCGTTGACCTGTCCGGCCCAGGCCGTCGCGAGCGCATGCGCCACCGCGGCGCTGGTCGAGGCACGGCGCGTCGGCCCCAGCGAGCGGTAGAGCGCGTCCTGATAGAGCGCGTGCACGAAACGGTATTTCACCGACAAACTGCGATCGGGGTATTCAAACTCGCGAACCGCTCGCACCAGCGCGTGCCGCCGGGCAATCTGATCGAGCCGCTCCTCCACATCGGCCTGATCGGTTTTCGAAGCGCGCGCGACGATCGCCGTATCGAACTCCACGCCTTGCACTGCCGCCGCCAGCAGCACGCGCCGCTCCGCGTCGTCGAGACGGCCGAGCGTCAGGTCGATCATGCTGCGAACCGATTTCGGAATGTCTTCGGCCAACTCCTCGAGCGGACGGGCAACATGCCACACTCCCCCGTCCTCGGCCAGCACGCGGCGATCGCGCAGACTTCGAACGGCGTCGGCCATGAACAGCGGATGGCCTTCAGTCTTCGCATGGAGGACGGTGGCGAGCGTTGCCGGAAAGCGATGGCCGGGGAATTCGAGCGATAAATACTGTTCGACGTCGCCGCTGGTCAGGAACTGCAAAGGAAGTTCGCGCAGCACGCCGCGGCCCTCGAGATCGAGCTTCACCGACTCGAACGGATGACGGGTCCGCGTCAGATCCGAGGGGCGATAGGTCACGATAATCAGCACCCGCGACGATTCGAGGCGCGGCGCGACGTATTGCAACAGATCGACGGTCGAGGCGTCGGCCCAGTGCATGTCGTCCACGAACAGCAGCAGCGGCGCCTGCAGCGACGCTTCGTCGAGGAACGTCGCCAGCTCGCGTTTCAGCCACTGCTGTGAGCCGGCGCGATTGACGGTCAAGGCGCGCGCCTCCGGGGAATCGCCGGAAGACATCGGCGCGACCTGCGCGTGCCACGTCGGCGCGGTCGTCTTCAGCAGTCCGCCTACACTAGTGGCACTGTTGCGGCCACGCATCGAGTCGAGCAGTTCGAGCCATGGCAGATAAGCAGCACCGCCATCGGCATGGCGCTCTGAACAGCGCCCGCGCGCGATCAGGCAGGGACGACTCGCCGCCACATCTTCGAGGAACTGCTCGACGACGGTGGTCTTGCCGAGGCCCGGCTCTCCACCCAGCGCGACGACCATTCCGGTACCGGTGACGGCGCCTTCGAACGCGCGCGCGAGCTCCGCCTGAATGTCTTCGCGCCCGACGACATGCGAGGCGGCTCGCGAACGGACCATCGCCAGCGGCGCACTGGTCAGCGTCGACAGGGCGCGATCCACGTCGGCCGCAGTCGGCCGCACCGCCGGTTCGAGACTGAGCATCCGAAGAAGCAGTGCGTCGAGGACCGGCGGAACATCGGCGTTCAGCCGCGACGGCGGAATCGGCGTTTCCGACATCATCCGCGCCACCGCGCCCAGCGGTCCGGCGGCAGACGCAAACGGATGGCGGCCCGAGGCCAATTCGTACAGCAGCAGACCGAGCGCGAAGATGTCGGCCGCCGAACCAATCGTCCCGCCGCGCGCCTGCTCCGGCGCCATGTAGGCCGCGGTGCCGACGACCGAGGTTCCGGTGAGTGCGCCGCCGGTGGACGCATCCGTCGTCTGGTCGTGCGCGACGGTCGCGTTCGCGATTCGGGCGATGCCGAAGTCCAGCACCTTGACATAGCCGTCGTCGCGCACCATGACGTTTTCCGGCTTGATGTCGCGATGGACGATGCCCGCGGAGTGCGCCGCGGTCAGCGCGCGTGCGATCTGGCGGCCAAGGTCGGTGGCGAGCCTGACGTCCGGCGGCTCCCGGAGAATGACGCGCAGCGTGCGGCCGGTGATCAACTCCATCACCAGAAACGGACCCGCATCGCACTCGCCGGCATCGAAGACGCTGACGATGTTGGGGTGGTTCAGGGCCGACGCCGCCTGCGCCTCGCGCGCAAAGCGCTTACGCAAGTCAGGGTCGGCCAGCCGGGCGGCGGAAACAATTTTGATGGCGACGTCGCGGCTCAGCGACGAATCCCAGGCCCGATACACCTCGCCCATGCCGCCGCCGCCAAGCCGGGCTTCGACGCGGTAGCGGCCGTTCAGGCTGATCCCGCTAGAGAGAGCCAAGCGCGTAGTTTACGGCAACTGGTGCGACGTGGGCCACGCGCGCCGTTCGCGCGCGGCCCGGATACCCGGCTTAGACCTGATGAATCAGTTTTTCAATCTGCGCGGGCGTGGGCGGGTTGCTGGCCAGTTCCGGGTGCGCCATCTGCGAGTGGACGGCGACGTGCTTCATCAATTCTTCCTTGGTGTCCGTCTTCACTTCGAACCAGCACTTCGCCCCGGTTTCCGCGCACGAAAGCTTGTAGGCCATTGGGGACTCCTTAAAATGCAGAATGCAGAATGCAGAATGCAAAATGCAGAACGCTAAATACTAATCCTATTCATTCGGCATTTGCATTCGTCATTTTTCACTCTGCATTTTGCATTTTGCATTCCACGCGGCGTCCTCGATCAGAAGCGAAAGTTGAGTCCGATGAGGAAGCTGGTGAGGGTGTTGGACTCGTCGAGGCTCCCCTGATTGACATTCTGCAAATTGGGGAACGGCCCGACAACGTGCGATCGCGGCACGTAGTAGGCTGACACTTCGGCGCGTCAGGAACGGGAACATCTTGAAGCCGGCGCCGCCGGTGATGTGGTGCTCGAAGGTGGCGGGCGCGCCGGTCGCCGAGATGACCACCTCGGGGCGCAGCGGCATCTGGCTGTAGTTGTAACCGACGCGGACCGTCGCCTTCTCGCTGACCTCCTGCTGAACGCCGGTCTTGAAGGTCCACACGTTGCGCCAGCCGAACGGGTCAACCGTGCCATTCACGATTCCGCCCGGCCCGCCGAAGCCGTGGACGCCAACGTAGTGTCGTGTACATCCCGTCGATCGCCAATGCCATCTTGTTGCGCTTCAGCGCGACACCGAACGCCGTCGACCACGGTCCGTCGAGGTCGTACTCGATGGTCCGGTGCAAGCCGTAGTTGCGCGACGTTGGATCGGCGATCGTCGAATTGTATTCGTACGCCTGGTAATTCTGTGGCAGCGTCACCGACGCGCCGACGCTGATCTTCCGGCGTCGCTTTGTAAGTGAAGCCGAACTGCGGAGCGACCGCGAACTTCTGGCTCGGCTTGCCCGCCTCGGGATACCAGATGTCGCCGTTGGCCGCCGTATCGTAGGTGCCGTCCGGCAGCGGCGCGACGTAGAACTGGCCGACGTAAATGTTCAGCGACGCGCCGATCGACAGCTTCGGATTCAGTTCGAAGCCGAACGCAATCGGAATTTTCGTCACCTGGTAGCCGGTGTAGATGCGGCCGAATCCCTTCGGCGGCTGGCCGAACAGAATGCTCGCGGTGTCCTGCGGATAGTCGGTGCCGAACCCGGCGATCGCGATCAGGCCGAAGCCGAGCGCCATCTTCTTCTTCGGATCGCGCAGCATCCAGCCGAACGACGGAGCGATCGTTAGATGACTCGTTGGATGCGTGTCCCCTTGCTGCGAGCCGAACGTCGTATGGATGTTGATCGAGTCCTTGAAGAACTCGCTGGTGAACGAAATCTGATTCCCCTGGACAGCGGTCAGGAGCGCGGGGTTGAAGCCGAGCGCGTTCAGCGAATCTTCGGGAAGCGCCACGCCGGCGCCGGCCATCGAGCTGTTGATCGGCCCGAAGCCGTGAAGAGACGCCCCCTGGGCCATCGCGGACGCTGGCAGAAACGTCAGGCACGCCAGCAGCACGGTCAGTCGAAAACGATTCATCGTCACCTCTATTGTTTTCTGAAGTACGCCTTGAGCGGGGTCCAGTAATAGTCAATCCACCCCTGGCGGTAGGACGCCGCCTGCTCCGCCGGCACATTGCTGTGGTGCATCCGGACGGCGGTGCCGCGCTTGACGCGGGTGAACGTCAACTCAAGTTTAGATGGCGGGACGCCCTCCGGCCATTGGCTGGTTTGCCAGTCCTGCACAATTCTTCGGCCTTTGACCAACTGGCGGTGCACACCCGAAATGTAGCCGTCCCACGCCGTAAACTTTGCGCCGACCCGTGCCGTTCCCGTCGCCGGCGAGTTGGTAAAGGCGGCGTGCTTCCGCGCATTGACGAACGCCTCGTAGACGTCGAGCGGTGTCGCCGAGGCACGACGATTGTCTGGTTGATCGATCTTCACGCGAGGCATACGGCGACTGCCTCAAACAGTATCGGACGTGTAGATGGAAAAGGGTGAGCCCGCCGATGATGCTAAGATTCTCGGCGCTCAGTGTCAACTCCCGGAGAGTCATATGGCGAATCGCGTATAAAACCCTCAATCCAGGCGTGTTTGTCGTCGTCGGCGACGGCCTGTCGGCGGGTGCGGGCGACTTCGGCATGAGCGAGGAACTGCAGCCCTTCAGCTTTCCGGCGCAGGTCGCTCGCCGCGCTTGGACACGCCGCTTTCCGCAACCGATCATGGAGGCGCCCGGCATCGGCCCGGTGATCGGCTTCGCCGACCTGCCGGTGCGCCTGCCGCAACCGATGCAGACGACGGTGCTGAAGGAGTTTCCACCGACGCGGTCTGTACTCGAACGTCTCGATTCCCGGCCTGAAACTGATCGACGCGCTGACCCGGCGGCCCGCTGTCGCCGCTGATTCATCGCAGCGACGGCCTGCAGACCGCCGCTCAACCTGATTCTCGGCCTTCCCGGGCCTCGCTGATGCCCGGCGACCGCCGCTGCCGACGCCGGTCGAGTACGCCGCTGTTCCGCCAGCCGACGCTCGCGCTCGTCGCCCTCGGGTGTCTCGACGTCCTCGACGCCGCGTTCAAGGGCGACGCGTCATGGATCCCCGACGATGGCAGCTTCCGCCTGAATTATGGAGACGTGCTGACGCCGTTCGGCGCGGAGCCGGCGACGGTGGTCGTCTGCACCCTGCCCGACCCGGCCGACACCGGCGTGCTTCACGCCCGGTCGTCGCGCCGCCGCGCGTGTCGTCAAGGCCGAGCCGGCGGTGCTCGCGCATGCTGTTCGGACTCCACGACGGACGATTGCCTGACGCCGGAGGGCCTGGTCGAAGCCGGCTGCCGCCTGATCACGCGAACCGCCGCGACCGCTGCCCGAAGGCTCGGTGCGTGGCGGCCGCGATCGTGGCGCGGATCAGCGAGCGCGTTGCGTCGCTGAACGCGCAGATTCGCGCGCTGTCGCGAGGAGCACGACGCGCTCGTGCTGTCGATCTGCACGGCGCTGTTCGCCCGCGTGGAAGCGCGACGGCGTCACGGTCGGCGACCGGCGCCTGACCGCGGATTACCTCGGCGGACTGTTCTCGCTGAACGGCGTCTATCCTGGCGCGACCGGCCACGGCGCGATCGCGAACGAGATGCTGCGGCTGCTGAACGCGAACGTGCGGCTCGTCGCTACACGCCGATCGATCTGGCGCGAACTGGCCGCGACCGATCCGGTCACGAGTACCGGCTGGCGCCGGACCGGCGCTGACGATGGCCGATCTGGCACACGCTGCCGCCACCGGCGCCGCGTGCGCCGTCCGCCGCGCCCGCGTCGCGGAGCGCGTGCACCCGTGCCCGAAGGGGCACGCGCATTACGCTGCCGAGAGCTCGCAGGCGACGCTGTCGCTCGAACGAGGAATCCAGCTACTTCGGCGACGCGCTGCGTGCCGCGCACGCGACGATCGAGCGCGACATCCCGTTCGGCAGCTCGCCGAACACGTTCTTCGGCGGCGCTGTGCCTGACGCAGAGCCACCTGCAGCGGCACGGATCAACGTTCCGTTCTCGAGCCGCCGCGCGACGACATCGCGCACTTCGACGATGTCGGTCGGCGACGGGCTGATCGGCGCAGGACGGCGATGCTCGCCGCGCCGCAGTTCTACAAGCTGCCGTCGCTCGATGAACAAGGTGACCGACATCGACGGGCATGGTGTCGACGCGGCGACGCTCGACCTCGCGACCGGCGAGGTCACGAACCTGAAGGTGAATTCGTCGGCTTCATGAACTCGGCGCTGTTCGGCGCTGGTCAGCGTCAACCCGAAGATCCCGCCGACGCCGATCGAGTTTTCGAACGAGACGCGACCGATCCGGACGTCCGCCGCATTACGGGTCGGCGTGGGCGAAGTTCGAGCAGCGCGCCGACGGCACGCTCGACTTCATGTTGAGCGGCGTCTCGTTCCTGCCGCTCGGTCGCCGGATTCGGCGGCGAGCCGCTGCGCTTCCCGCTGCCGTTCGCGGGCCCGACGATGCAGTTCGCCAGCATCCCGGCGGTCGGCACCGCGCTGCATCCGCACATCATGCCTCAGCACGATGGCGCCCGATCCGATGCCGGTCGCGCCGCGAGCGCTGCCCGGACATCCCGACCAACACCATCCGCGAGTTCACCGCGTTCACGCACAACACCGCGTTCGGCGACAAGTTCTCGCTGAACATCCCCGAGCATGGAGGGCGGCGCGACCGGCCGCTCGCACTTGCTCGGGACGCGTGCTGATCCAGTTCGGCGAGCGCTCGGGCAACTCGGTGCCGGTGTCGGTCTGGACGCTAGCTGCCGGGCGGCATGTTCGTGAAGCCGCCGGAATCGGACTATGGCGAAGGAATTTCCCGGACGTCTGACGGTCGGGTTCCTCGGGCACGACGAGCGCCTGCGCTTACAAGAAGATCGCACTACGACATGCACGGCGTCTGCTTGGGTGGACGATCCGTTCGAGGTGTCGATCGGATCGATCGACGTCAAGACCGGCCGCATCCTCGGCAACTTCCTGTTCCGCGGCTTCATCATCCAGTCGGTGCTGCTGGCGCTGCTGAAGCTCGAGCCGCGGACGCCGAAATCGTCGTGGCTACATGCGCGGGCCGGCGGCGTTCGAAAAAGATCCGAGCGGGCAGACCGTGTTCGGGTTCAACGGCACGGTGCCGCGTGCCCGTATCCCGAAGGCTTCGGATTCCCGAGACCCGATCTCACAGTCGTGCTACACGGTCGGGCCCGAACTCGGCGCTCGATCCGTACATCTATATGCAGGCGATGGACGGCATCGCGCCGCCGCCCGACGGCAAGTCGGGCGGCGCCAAGGGGGTCGTCGCGTCGAACGGCCAGCGCTTCTCGTACAACTATGCGATTCCCGGGTTACCCGTCCGGCAAGCCGGCGACGTTCGAGTACGTCAACGAAACGACCGGCGGCACGTTCCGGATGGGCAGCCTGGTGTGGGTGAGCTTCAGCAACGCGAACCGCGACGCGCAGGCCGGGCGAATGCGACTGCGTGACGTTCACCGGCATCGGCCTGTGGAGCCAAGGATCTCGGCAGGCCCGCACATGTGCACCGTCCAGATCTCGACCGCACCGCGATGCTCAGTACGTCAGCATCCAGATCGACGGCGGCATGGTCTCGAACGTCAACACCAAGCCGAAAGAAGCGGTGCTGCCGTTTGCCGGATTGACGCTGCCATAGGGGCACGCAGCGCAACCGCCCGGCGCTACAGGTTTCGCTCCCAGGCCGCAAAGATCTTCGAACTGCCTTCCATCAACGCCTGGTGGACGTGCGCGTGCTCGACGGCCATGAGACCGTCGACAAAATCGCGGAACAGCTTCGACTTATAGAGCCCGAACGTCATCAGCTCCATGAAGTCCGATGTGCCGTAGAGCGGATCCGGGAATATTGGCGCCGAAGTCGAAGACCTTCGTGGCGCGGGCGCCGGCGATGAACTCCATGTCGCAGCGCACTTCGTTGTTGTCGCGCAGCAGAAACGAAAACGTCTTGATCGCCCAGTCGAATTTGCCCGGGCCGAATCCGAAGAAATTCGGGATCGGCGCGAAGTCGATGAACGGATAGCCAATCGCGACCTCCAGCTTGTAGCCCGGCCGCGGATTCGGCACGACGTGCACGAAATCGGGATGCTGGACGACCGCGCACGCCTCCTTCATCACGCGTTTCATCGGCCCGAAGTAGATCACGAAATCGTGCAGAAAGATCGTCAGCAGCGACCAGCGGTATTTCGGGCCAATCTCGCGCCAGTCGCGCGCCGCCGTCAACTGGTCGGCGGGATAGCGGCCGCACACGCCGTCCGCATTGCAGTGCAACATCTGCTGGATCGTGAACCCGCCGAGATCGCCATCCGGATAGACCCAGATCGAGGTGTTGAGAAAGCTGGCCGAGGACGTAATCCTTCAGCCGTTGCTCCGGATTCGGCCCGGCGATTTTGCCAAACTCAACCTCCTGACGGCAGCCAAGCGCCGTCAGCGTCTTGCCGGCGATCGTGACGTCGCTGAAATAGCCCCAGGCCCGGTTGAGTCAGGTTATAAGGCCGATTCAAAGACAGCTCGAACTTCTCCATCTTCGCGCGTCGGATCGCGCGACCAACGCTCGAGTTCGAACCCTTTGACGACCGCCAATTCGCTTTTTTCGACCAGGAACCGATCGTGCGCGCTGAAGTCGCTGGGAACGGTCACGGCTGCGGGTCGCGTGGCGGTCATCGTCATAACGGATCGGGTCCCCTTTTCACTACAGTGTAAATCCCTTCGCCTTCCGTGATCCTAATCGTCGCGTTGAGCGGCAGATGGTGAACGTCTCGCGCCGTCCGCCGGGCCACCACACCTCGAGCCTCTCGGCGCGGCGGCCAACGCCGAGGCCGAAGTGCTGCTCGAACGGCAGACAGCCGAACTGGCTGCCGCCGTTGTTCGACGAGGTGCTGTTCGACGCCGCCGGCGGTCAGCTTCAGCCGCGCGCCGATCGCGTCACGATTGCTCTTCACGCCCTTTAGTCGCACGTTCAGATAGTTGCCGGCCAGCGTCTCGGGACGAAAGACCGACGTGGTCAGCAACTCGCCCGGATACATACCGCCCGATGCGGCGATGATGCTCATCCGGCCGTCGCCGTGCAGATCCGCGGCGTTGGCGCCGTGGGCTTTGCCGAGTCGCCGGCAGCCCGGCCGTGAATGTCACGTTGCGGAACTGCCGGCCGTCGTTCGCGAGCACGACCAGCGGATCGCTCCGATCCATCTGCGGACCGCCGTTGCCAAGCACCAGATCGAGACGGCCATCGTTGTCGAGATCCGCGGCGTTGCCGCTCATCGATCCCCAGCATTCGCGGATTCCGAGCGCTTCGTTCATGAACGTAAACGTGCCGTCACGATTGTTGCGGTAGATCCGCAACGGTTGCCCTTGTGGCGATGCCTGGCCGTGACGCAGGCTGTGAATCATGTCGTCGTTGCTGCACCACAGGTACTGCACCAGATCGAGCCAGCCGTCGTTGTCGTAGTCGCAGAAGAAGGTGACCATGCCGAAGCACGGACGATCGATTCCCGCCTCGACGCTGACGTCGGTGAACGTGCCGTTGCCGTTGTTGTGAAAGAGTTGCGAGCGACCGAACGCGCTGCTGAGAAACAGATCCGGATAGCCGTCGTTGTCGTAGTCGCCCCACGTGGCGCCGACTGCCGGTCCCCACGTCGTCATGCCGGCGTCGAGCGTGACGTCAGTAAACGTGCCGTCGCCGTTGTTGTGGAACAGTCGATGGCGCTTGCTGCGATGGAAGACGCCGCCGAGATTGCTCGGCACGAACAGATCGAGACGGCCGTCGCAGATCGAAGTCGACCCAGCCTGCGGTGAATCCCGGCGCCCAGCTCGACACGCCCGGCCTCGCGCGTGACGTCGGTGAACGTGCCGTCGCCGTTGTTGTGATACAGCGCGGCCTGACCGTCGAAATAACCGAGGCGGGTGACGAAGAGATCGGTACGGCCGTCGTTGTCGAAATCGCCGGCCGAGATGCCCCAGGAATTGACGCATGCGTCGAGGCCCGAACCGACCGACGCGTCGCGGAACGTGCCGTCGCCGTTGTTGCGGTACACGCTGCAGCCGCCGCTGACCGCCGAAATGATGACGTCGAGTTCGCCGTCGCCGTCGATGTCGAACACCGCCGTGCCGCGGCCACCGGAGGTCTTGTCGAGACCGATTTCCTCCGCGACGTCACGGTAACGCAGCGCTGTCGGGACGTAACCGGTCACCATTTCGACGCACCGTCGCGGGGCGTTCCCGGCGGGTAGCCGCCAAGCTTGCGCGACGACAGCCACATCCAATGCTGCGCGCGCGGTTCGTCGGCGCCGGCGTCGATCGCGCTGACGCCGTCGAGAATTGCCTGGTGGTACGAACCGGCGCGCGTGCCGGCGACCGTCCGTTCGTAGAGCGCCTGCGCACGCGTCTGCGGATCGCGCGCGGCAATCGCCAGCTCGTCGAGCGCTTGCGCGTAGAGCCCGCACTTGATGAACGCGCGCCCGAGATGCAGGCGAGCCACCGGATCGTCGGGCGCCACCGCCAGCCGCTGGCGATATCGGTCGATCTCGTCTTTGTATTGAAGGGCCTGGAAGACCGGGTAGTCCAGGAAGGCTTCAACCAGTTCGAGCAGGAACGCCGGCGCCTTCATCGGCCCGATGATCTCGAACGCGTGCTGCCCGCGTCCGAGTTCCTGCGCCAGCAGCGATCCAAACGATAGCGGCAGGCGCAACGGAAACGTCAACAGGCTCGGCAGGTCGCGCGGCAGGACGCCGGTGAAGCTGGCACGAGCGGCATCGGCGATTTCCGCCGCGACGCTGCGCTCGCCGGTTCCCGCCAGCGCGGCATAGCGAAGAATGCGCGCCGTGCGGTTCGCGAAGTCCGAAGTCGCGCGATCGAGATCGTCCGGACCGTCGACCGACGGATAGACCGTGTCGTGGCTGGGTGGTTTGCCATCGAACACGCCAAGCCACGACTGCGCGATGGTGAACGCACGGCCGATCGTTTGGACGCCGCGTTCGAACACGGCCGGCGGCAGCGTTCGCAGTGTCGGCGAGCGGATCAGCCACGGGCGGGCGGCCGCTCGATCATTTTTGGGAGTTGGTAAGTACACCGATTTCACGGCGCAGCCAAAGCTGCCGGTCTCGGGCCTTTCGATCGCCTGACCGGCGAGAAAACTTTCGATCGCCCGCTCGAGATACGGTTGGTACTCGGGATCCGCGGCATATTTGAAGTTGTCCACAGCGCCGCGATACATCAGCGTCCGCGCCGGGTCGACCAGGTAGACGCGCGGAGTCTGTTGCGCCAGATAGGCAGCGGCCGCAGTGCCGTCGGCACCGTTGTAAAGCGGAAACCGCAGGCCGCGCTCGGCAATCGCCCGCCGCACATCGTCAACGCTCTCGGTGAACCGGGTCGCCACGACGTAGAGCGCCAGCTCAGGGTGGGCCGTCTCGAACTGATTGAAGTACGGATCGTAACGAACACAGTGCGTGCACACACCCGACCAGAACACCACGACACCACCCCGCCGGCCGGCGAGACACGCATCGAGAGAGGTCGGCTCGCCAGTGGTGATCGATGTCAGAGTGAGAGTAGGGACTGGGTCGCCAATCGCCTGCACGGGGTGAGTTTACATCTGGTTATTTGGCGAGGCTCGCGCCGATCGCTAGTATAAAAACATCAGCGAGCCCGCCCTCTGCAAGTCGTTGCAATGCTTATGATAAGGTTACCGTTCCCAACACAGTGCCGTGTCAGCGCAACCGATGATCCCGGAGCGGGTTCCGTCAATTCCCTCGGCTCCCCAGGCAGTGCAGGCTCCGAGCGCATTTGCGTGGGTCGGACGAACGTGGCACGTCACGAAGGTTCTCGCTCGGCACGGCGCCGCCGCGGTTTTTGCGAAGTCGTGCGATGTCGGGGCCGATGCGTTTTCGCGTGCTGCTCGAAGATCTCGGCGGCAGCTTCGTCAAATTCGGACAGGTCCTGGCAGTGCAGCCCGACCTGCTTCCGCCCGGATACGCAACGCAACTGCTCGACCTCCTGGACCGCGTTGCGCCGGTGCCTACCGAGGTTGTCCGGCAGACGCTGCGCTGCAGAACTGGGTCCGGCGGCGCAGCGCCTCGCGTCCATGGATCCCGAACCGCTCGCGACGGCATCCATCGCGCAGGTGCATGTCGCCGACCTCGATGGACAGCGGGTCGCCATCAAAGTCCAGCGGCCTGGCATCGAGCAGCAGTTCCGCTCGGACGTCCGCATGATGATGGTGCTGCTGGGGCTCGTGCGGCTGCTGCGCGTCCGACCGCTCTACTGGCTCGACGAACCGATCCGCGAATTCGCCGGCTGGACTGACGAAGAGCTCGATTTCCGCCGCGAAGCGCGCCACCTCTCGCTCGTCCGCCGCCAGTCAATCGGCCGCAAGGGTGTGCGGATGCCCGAAGTGATCATGGGCCTGACGACGCGGCGGGTGCTGGTGACTGAGTACCTCGACGGCGTGCCGATGGCGACCTACATGCGTGCCCGCGAAACGCAGGATGCCAGCTGGCACGCGATGGACGCGCGTCTCCGGTCGCTCGGGTTCGATCCCGGCGTATTTGGCCGGCAGATCATCTTCAATTTCACCCACGACTCGTTCTACCACGGCCTGTTTCACGCCGACCTGCATCCCGCCAACCTTCTCATCCTGCCGGGCAACGTCGTTGGCTACGTGGACTTCGGTATCACCGGCGCGATCGGACCATATGCGCGGACGTGGCTGGCGGCGATGACGCTCGCGCTGGTGCGGCGCGATATCGACGACCTGCATCGCAGCTTTCTCAAACTGGTGGTTCCGCGAAGGGACGCCAACCCGGTGGCGTTTCGGGTGGGATTGGACAAACTCGCCGACAGCTGGTACGGCGGATCCGGCGGCACGCGCCTTCGCAGAGCCGGCAGCGCTGGTGATGATCGAGATGCTGGCGCTATCGCGCGAGACGGCGATGCTTCCCGAGCGGGAGGTGGTGAAGTACATCCGATCGGTCATGACCCTCGACGGCGTCGTCCACCGCTTCGCACCGGACCTCGACCTCGGCCACGAAATCGAGCAGGCGTCGATCGCGACGCTGAATGCGCAGTCGGGCCGCCAGCTGGTGTTTGCGGCCTGGGCCGGCGGCTTACGCGCGCTTGAATCCGGTCGGTCGCTCGCGAACCGCGGACTGATTGGCGTCGCACGGCTGCGTGCCGCACAGTCCGGCCGGGTCGTCGCTGCAGCTTGGCGCGGCAGCGCTGGCTTGCGCGATTTGCGTAACTCAGGCGGCACCGCTGCGTCCGGGGTTCAATCTCGGTTCGGTGGAACTCGCGATCGGCTCCCTCGCGTTGTTGTTCCTGGCAGTGAACCTGATTCGTCAGCCCAATGACTGAGGTGCTCGACGTGCTGCCGGCGGTGCGCGCGACACCGAGCAGTAGCCCGGAAGAAACGCTGCGGCGGCTCGAATCGGTCGCACGCGACGTCCGCGAGCTGGCCAGCGCCGAAGGCGCGTCATCCGAGTTGCTGCACATCCTCCCGGAGCTCGGGCCGGTCTTCGCCGGGTTTGCGCGCTATCTCGCGACACGCGCCGACCGTGTGCCAGCCGGCCTTCGTTCCGATCTCGCCACCGTTCCCGATCGGATCGACGCGGCGCCGTTCGCCGAAGTGCGAGAGGTGGTCGAAGCGAGCTGGCGCCGCTCCCTCGAAGACGTGTGCTGGTCGTTCGAAGAGACGCCGGTGACGACGCAGTTTCCCACCCAGTCGCACCGCGCGTGGCTGACGCCGACCGACGCGGTGCTGCTCACCTGCGTTCCGCAGTCGTTCGAGCGGCGCCTTGACCGCGAGGTGCAACTGCTGCCGATGCTGTCGCCGGCGCTGAGCGGTCCGCTCGGCGGCGCGGAACACTTCGACGCGCTGGTCGAGGACTTCCACAGCGTCCTTCGCCGTCGCATGGATCTCGGCGCCGACGTCTCAACCGGCGATGCGCTTGTTGCCGACGCACGCCGCTTCCCACCGCTGCGCGCGCGCCGCGCCCATCCTGGATTGTCGTCGCAGCGGATTGGAGTGTGGGACGACATCGCGTCCGTCTCGCCGGACACGCCGGGCTTCGACGATCACGAGGCCGGTCCGAGCGTCTGCCGCGCCTGGCTGCGCCAGGCGCTGCTCGGACGCGCCTTTCCTGAAGAAGCCGTCGCCGCCGATTTCGTCATCGCCGGACGGCGCCAGGTGGCCGTCGGCGGACGGTTGTTCGCGAGCATTCCGACCGACGCGCAGTTGACGATCCAGGGTTATCTGGTCGCGACCGCCGCAGGCGATCCCGATCTCGCCATCAAGTATCTACTGCGCGAACTGACTGCCGGCGGCCGGGTGGACACGGCCGGATTTCAACGGCGCATGCGTCACGCCTATAGCGTCGATGCCGATGCGGCCGGCGGCAGCGAGCTGATGGCGCAACTGCTGCTCCACTGGCGCATCGCGGTCGAACACGGCTATCAACCGAAGCCGGGACTCGCGTCGTTTTATCGCGGCTGCCTTGCCGCCGTCACCGCCGCGACCGCGTATGGCGCCGAAACCGACGTGCTGCGCGATACGCTTGAAGCGCTGCAGCTACGGTTGATGGCTTATCAAGTTGAAGCGTTGACGGGAATCACCACCGCCGCGACGCGCACCGTCCGCGAAGCCGGCTGGCGTTTCCTGACCGCCATGGCGTCCGGTTCGTTGGCGCCCGATCGCGTCGCCGCGAGCGCATCGGGGTTGCCGCTGCCGGTTGCCGGCGCCCTGCTGCTGGCGATGACCGCGATCGGGTCGCGATGCCGGCGCTGTGGCGTCCGGCGTCGGCGTGGGCGGAGCCCGGCGGGCGCTCGTCGCGCGCTCTTCGGTGTCGCGCTGTTCGGCGTCTTCCGGAGGTCGCATCCGTGATACGGTGCTCGCGCTGGTCACGTGGGAGAGGTACAACGTCGACGTCCGCGCCCAGGTTGGCAGATCTACATCGGGTTGTGCCTCGCGCTGTGGGGAGTCCTGATCACCGCCCCCGACGACACGTGGCGTCACGCGCTGTCGCACTGGCCGATGGCGCTCGTGATGATCGCCGGTTCGCTGGTCGCCGGCTCGACCCCGATGGGCGGCGGCACGATTGCGTTTCCCGCGCTCGTCCTCGGTTTCGCGAATCGCCGGCGATGGCGCGCGACTTCGGTCTCGCCATCCAGTCGATCGGCATGACGTCGGCGCTGCTGTTCATCGTCATGCGCGGCATCCCGGTCGAGCGCCGACTGCTGACGTGGTCGTGCACGGCGCGGTGATCGGGCTAACGCCGGCACCTATCTGCTCGCGACGTCGCGTGCCGGCCGACTGGGTGAAACTGCTGTTCGCCACGCTGTGGATTACGTTCGGCGGCTGGCTCGTGACCGGCACTGCCAACGCGAGCAGCGAACCACGGCCGTCGACCGAGAACACCAACGTCGCGACGTTTGGGTCGATCGTCGGCGTCGTCGGCGGCGCGATTGCGTCGTTGATCGGTGTGGGCGTCGAGATGCTCGTCTACGCAACGCTGGTGCTGCGGTTCGGGTGGGGGCCCAGGGCCGCGGTGCCGACGGCAGTGTGCGCTACCGCGCTGGTGTCACCGGTCGGTCTGCTCTTGCGGGCGATCACGTCGGCATTCACCCGGCGGTCTTTCCCGACCTGGATGGCCTGCGTGCCGATCGTCATCTTCGGCGCGCCTGCTGGCGCGTATGTCTCGACGCGGATGCCCCGGCGTGTGCTTCTGCGGATCATCGGCGTCCTGGTCTTGGTACAATTCGCTGTCACCGTGAATCAGGTGCGGCCGTCAGCCGCGATCTGGGGCGGCGTGTTGGCGCTCGCAGCGTCGAGCGGTGCTGGACTCTGGTTGCTGGCGCCGTCAGCGCCCGAGCGAACCGACGGCAACGGGGGACATTCGACTTGGCTGAACGCGTCTCGATTACGCCTCGCCCGGCGCCGGTCGATCGATCGGAGCAGCTGGCACCCCAGGCGCCGGTAGCGCCGCTCGATCTGGAATTGCCGGCGCGTCCGCCCGCGCGGCCGCCGATGCCGGCCGGTGCCGCGCCCGACCGGGAGCCACCGCGCAAAACGCCGGCGCCGACACCGGAACTGCTGGTTGATGAAGGCTCGTCACACGAAGCGCTCGTTCGAATTCACCGAATCGGGATCTACCACACCGCGCTGCTCGTCAATCGCGCGGACGAAGTGTTCGCGCCGACGTGTTGGACCGATTGAGCGAGCGAACGCGCGCGGAATGGCGCTCGGCAGGACGCTGCCTCGCCTTCCATCTGCACACCGCCTGTGGATTCCATCTCCTTCGTGCAGCAGAATCGGCGATGCGCGACTCTGACGGCGCCAGCAGGGTTGACTCGAAAGCGATGGCCCTCTTGATCCAGATCCGGGAGCACTGCGGCGGCGAGCCATTGAACGCGCATCAGGCCACGGTGCTGTTCAACCTGGCGCAGAGCGCGATCGTCACGCTGATGACGACGGCCCCATCGTTCGCCAATGCGGCCCACAACGAGTGGGTGTGATTGATGTCGCCCGAAGAACGCGTTGAACAACGGATTGGCTCACCCTGCCGAATGTAACGCTCGCCTCGGTCGTCGCTCCTCAGACGACGTGGAGCCTGCACGACCATGCGGCCAAGGGCCGCGGCGCGTTGATCGTCATCTGGTCGAGCGTCTGCTCGCACTGCGCGCGCTACGACGAATACCTCAGTCGGTTCTCAGCGAGCGCCATCCGGAGATCGCGATCGCCGGCATCGCGTCGCGACAGAACGAGACGCCCGACGATGTCCGCAAGGCGCTGGCGGCGCGGAACCTGACTCTCCCGACGCTCTACGACCCGGGCTCGGCGGTGGCGCGCCAGTTGTTCACGCAGCAGACGCCGCGCGTCTTCCTGGTCGACCGCCAAAGCGGCCTCGTCTATCGCGGCGCGATCGACAATTTCAAGTACGCCGAAGACAACGAATACGAGGCCTACCTCGAACCGGCGATCGCAGCCTGCTCGCCGGCGAGCCGATGGCGCGCGCCGACACGCCGAGCTTCGGTTGCGCGATCGCGTCGGTGTATTACCAGATTCCCCGGCCCTTCAAGAAAGTCTGACCGAAAGTCTGAGCGAACCGACACATGGCCAATCGTTTTGAAACCACCATTCGCGAATCGACCGATCTGATCGAAACCGGTCTCCGCCTGATCGACGGGGCTGATTCGGCAGACGCGCCACGCCCTGCAGCCGCGATCACCAGCGCACTCACCGTCCACCGATGCGATGGGGCCGCGGAACGTCGATGGCGCCGTGTCAGAACTCAGCAACCGCATGACGCGTCTCGAGACGATGACGTCGTCGACGACATGCCGACCATGTGGCGCGAATCCTCGACGACGTCCGCCACTGCTTCGCCGAAATCGACGCGCCGCGCGGCGACGGAACGCAGTTCAGCGCCGACATCACGCTGTCGGCAGGCAGCTGGCGTCGCAGCAAGCGCTGCGCGGCATCGTCAGCTACCACATGTCGCGCGAAGGCGGCTTTCGGGCATTCATCGTCAACGTGCTCGAAGTCTTCGACGACGCGCACGTCTACGCGACGCTGCAGTATCGCGAGGTGCTCGAGCGCTACAAGCAGCGGCTGGACCGGAACCCTGGCGACGGTCCGGCGCGCATCGAACTGGCGCGGACGCTGATCAAGTGCGGCCTCTACCACGACGCGATCAAGGAACTGCACGTCGCCCGGCAGGATCCGCGCGCGCGCGACAAGGCGTTCCACGAGCTCGCGGTCGCGTCGTTTCGCGCCGGCCGCTACACCGACGCCGGCCTCTTCGCGCGCGACGCGATGGCGCTGACCGGATCGCATCCGCGGTCGCGGCTGATCCTGTGGCTCGCGGCGCAAAAGGCGGGCGGCTACGCGCCCGACGTGCCGGCGGAGATGCGCATGCAGCTGCGCTCCGGGCAGCAGCCGACCAACCTCGCGCTCGTCGACGTCGCCGCCGAGATCGGCCTCGACAAGACGTCCGGCGGCCGCGGCACGGCGATCTTCGACTACGACGGCGACGGCTATCTCGACGTCCTGGTCGCGGCGGCGCACGGCGGCTGCACGCTCTACAAGAACAACGGCGATGGCACCTTCACCGACGCGTCGATCTCGTCCGGCATGGATACGCTGTCTCACCGCGTTCGTGCTGACGTCGGCGACTACGACAACGACGGCGTCCCCGACGTCTTCGTGACGCGCAACGGCTTCTTCAGCGGCGCGTGTTCGCTGTATCACAACAACGGCGACGGGACGTTCACCGACGTCACCGCGAAATCGGGCATCACAGGACTGGGGACCGGCGTTCACGGCGTCGTGGGTCGACTACGACTGCGACGGCAAGCTCGATCTCTTCGTCGCCTACAACCTCGGATCGCTCTTCGAGCGCAAGACGCGCAATCGCCTGTTCCGCAACAACGGGGACGGTACGTTCACCGACGTGACCGACCTGCGGCCGGCATCACCAGCGAATGGCCGACCATCGGCCATGCGTGGGGCGACTACGACAACGACGGCCGTCCGGATTTGTTCGTCAGCAACTCGCTCGGCCGCTCGCAGCTGTTCCACAACAACGGCGACGGGACGTTCACCGACGTCAGCCGCGAAGCCGGCGTCGACAGCTACGGTCTCGGCAGCATCTGCTACTTCATCGACTATCGACAACGACGGCTGGCTCGATATCGTCCAGAACGTGTGGTCGGACTCCGAAGACGTCATCCACACGATGCAGAACGGTCGAGGGTCCGCCGGATGGTCAGGCGATCCAGGTGTGGCGCAACAATCGCGACGGCACGTTTTCGCTGCGCAGCCGCGAGCTTGGCATCACCGGCTGCTGGGGCAGCATGAGCGGCAATGCCGGCGACCTTAACAATGACGGCTATCAGGACATCATTCTCGGCAACGGCAGCCCCCGGATGGAGCGCGTCGAACCGCTGACGCTGCTGCAGAGCGACGGCCGTCGATTCCATGACGTCACATTCACCGCCGGCTTGCCGATCACCGGCAAATCGCACGGCGTCAACCTCGCGGATCTGTTTGGCGACGGCCGGATGACGCTGATCGTCGCCAGCGGCGGCGCCTACCCGGGCGATCTGTTGACGGTCGGCGCGTTCTGCCCGAAGGAACGCGTCGGCCATTACCTGAACGTGCGTCTGGTCGGCACGCAGAGCAATCGGAGCGCGATCGGCGCGCGGATCAAGATCGACGCCGGCGGACGGCAGCAGCATCGCCTGGTGTCGGGTGGATCGCAATTCGGCTGCCTGCCGTACGAGCAGCACTTCGGACTCGGCCGTCGAAACGGCGTCGTCGATGCGATCGAAATCTGGTGGCCGAGCGGTGTGCGGCAGCGCATCGCCGGTCCGATCGCCGCGAACAACACCATCCGGATCATCGAAGGCGACGATCGGCTCGAGAATGTCTACCCCAACAGACTCGCGCGATGCCGTCGGGCCGTCAACTGGAGCTCGCGTGACAGCGACGACAGCGACCCTGGGCGCCGACTTGCAGGCGCAGTTGCGTGGACGCGCTGCTTCATCCCGGCGAGGCCGGGCTACGACGAATCGCGCACGATCTGGAACGCGATGATCGATCGGCGTCCGGCGCTGATCGCGCGCTGCGTTGGCGTCGGCGACGTCGTCGCGTGCGTCACGTTCGCGCGCGAGCAGCGCCTGCCGATCTCCGTTAAGGGCGGCGGCCACAACATCGCCGGCCTCGCGGTGTCGCGACGGCGGACTGATGATCGACATCTCCCCGATGCGCGGCGTGTTGGTCGATCCGGCGCACGGCGTGGCGCGCGCCCAGGCGTGGTTGCCTGCTCGGCGATCTCGATCGCGAAGCGCAGCTGCACGGTCTCGCGGCGGTGCTCGGATTCGCGTCGATCACCGGCATCGCCGGCCTGACGCTCGGTGGCGGATTCGGCTACCTGTCACGGAGGGGCGGTTGGGCGAGCGACAACATCATCTGCCGCGGAAGTCGTCACCGCCGATGGCCAGATCGTCCGCGCGAGCGAGCGTGAACATGCGGATCTGTTCTGGGGACGTTCGCGGCGGCGGCAGCAACTTCGGCGTCGTCGCCAGCTTCGAATATCGGCTGCATCCGGTCGGCCCGGAGATCTACGGCGGCGCGATCGCGTGGAGCGCGGATCAGGCCGACGCCGTGTTCGACGCGTATCAGCACGTGATCCGCGACGCACCACCCGAATTGTCGATCGTGCCGATCATGCGGAACGCGCCGCCGGCGCCGTGGATCGACCAGGACGTCCACGGCAAGCCGATGGTGGCGCTGTTCTGTCTGTCACTCCGGATCGGTGGCCGACGGCGAAGCGCTGATGGCGCCGTTCAAGACGATCGGCACGCCGGTCGGCGACGTCGTGACGCGCCGCACCTATGTGTCGCAGCAGACGATCCTCGACGCGACGCAACCGAAAGGACGCCGCTACTACTGGAAGTCGGAATACCTGCCGGGGATCACCAGGCGAGCGTCCTCGAGGCGCAGCGCACGCACGCGCTCGCGAGTGGTGTCGCCACATTCGGGAATCCTGATCTTCCCGATCGACGGCGCGCTCAACCGTCTGCCGCCGGATCATTCCGCCGTCGGCAATCGCGACGCGAAAGCCGTCTTCAACATCACCGGCTCGTGGGAACGTGCCGAAGACGATGCCGCCAACATCGAGTGGGCGCGCGCAGCGTGGCGCGACATCAAGCCGCTCTCAACCGGCGGCACCTACGTGAACTTCCTGACCGAGGAAGAAGGCGACGACCGCACCCGCGCCGCCTACGGGTCGAACTACGCGCGCCTGCAGGACGTGAAGCGGGCGTGGGATCCCGAGAATCGTGTTCTCGGCGAACAAGAACATCACGCCGCATAACAGATAGAACGCCAAGTTCGCAAAGACCGCAGAGAAAACCTCGTGCTCCGCCAGTAGCTGTCGTGGCTTACGCACGGCCGGCGAAGCGGAATCTGTTCGTAGACTGGCCTCGCGTCCGACTATTATCCTCCCCGGGCTGCGCGCGTCCATGAAGCCACAAAGGACTCGTCGAAGATGACCGGCGCCGGAGTTGCGTTTTCGGGGATCGACTGGGCCGTCGTCGCCGCGTATTTCGTCGTGAACACGGCGATCTGCATCTGGGCGGCGATGAGCAAGGAGCGACAATCTTCGATACTCTTGTATGCGCCGTTCTTCTGGCATGTTTCCCGATGGGTTGCTCGGCGGCGACGCATCAGATTGATGAAACCGGGCCGGACCCAGATCGGGCACGAACAAGACGGCATCGACAGGTCGCGGGTTCAAATCGGATCCCAACAATTCAGGGGCCGCAACTGTTGTAGCGATTGAGTTTCGATTGAAGGAACTGCGGGGCCGGGATTTGAACTCTTTGCGTCCCCGGGTCCTCGGCGTGCCAATCGTCTTGAAGATCTTTCTCATCGGTGTGCTCGCGCGAAGACCGTGGTCTTCCCTTGGGCAATTCCGTGCCCGCCGTTCAGAACCCGATCAGCCACTCCATGAACGCAAGATGGAGCGCGTCGCCGCTGGGATAGATCGCCTTCGCGATTGCCCCGGTGCTGGCGTGGCCGTATAAGGTACAGCCCTAGCGTCGCATTCCGACTTACGCTGTGGGAGCGGGGCTGCATAGGCGCTGCCCGTACCAGACGTGACTCATTTTTCATTGCGGCATTGACCGCGAAACGTCCAAGCGCGTACATCATGCTCGTGACCGTCGGCGTCCATGCGTTCCAGATGTGCAGTATTGAACAGCCACCCAAATGCGGAACCGCTACCGTCGTGCCCTTCTGAGCAAGCGAGGCGGCAGAACATGAAGTCGCCTCCGAGGAGGCCTCACCATGCAGAGACACGACACGCGAACACGATCGACACTTCGGCTTGTGACGGGAACGGCAGCCACCCTGGCCGTCGCCAGTCTGGCCCTGGCGACGATAGTCACGGCGGAGCATCGTGAAAATGGGCGCTGGGTGGGAACGTGGAATGCGAGCCCTCAGGCGGTTGCATCGCTTGTCCAAACGCCCATCGCGAGTGATCGGCATGACGATGGCCACCAGGAACAATGGGTCGGGACCTGGGGCAACGCACTGCACCAGCCGGACCTCGGCGTCCCCGGATTGAACAACTCTGGCTTCATCCATCAAACTCTCCGCCAAATCGTGCACGTCAGCCGCGGAGGCGCTCGAGTGCGCGTGCGGCTATCGACTTTTGGAGCGAGTGGCGTGGTGATTGGAGCGGCGAATATCGCGCTGAGCGCTACAGGACCATCGACAGTACCAGGGTCTGACAGGACGTTGACCTTCGGCGGTGATCCGTCCATCACCATCCCACCCGGCGCGCTCGTAGTGAGCGACCCTGTGGAGCTCGAGGTGCCGGACCGAGGCGACTTAGCCGTCAGCATTTTCGTGCCCGAAAATACGGGACCGGCGACGTGGCATTTCCAGGGGCGGCAGACCTCCTTCATCTCTCCGCCCGGAGATTTCACAGCGAGCGCCGTGATGCCGGTCAGCTCGACGACACAGGCACGGTTCTGGCTAGCGGGGGTGGACGTAACGGCGTCCGAGCACACGGGGGTGATCGTCGCCATTGGCGAGTCGATCACTGATGGTACGCAGTCAACCCTGGACGCCAACGCCCGATGGACCGACCAACTTGCCCGGCGGCTGTTGGCGCAACCCGGTCATCGGGCGCATGGGCGTGCTGAACGAAGGATTGGCCGGCAACAGGCTCCTTCACGATTCCCTCGGTCCCAACGCGTTAGCCCGATTTGACCGCGACGTGCTGGCCCAGACCGGGGTGACCCACGTCATTGTTCAAGCGGGGGGGAACGACATCTTCACCCTGAATCCCGTTGAGGACGTGACGGTTGAGCAGGTCATCCAGGGCCACAGGCAACTCATCGAGCGTGCCCATTCGAAGGGACTGAAAATCTTCGGCTGCACTCTGACCCCCGTGGAAGGGTTCCTCCTGCCGGGAACGCCATTCCCGGTCTTTACACCCGAGAAGGAGGTCAAGCGTCAGGCCGTCAATGCGTGGATCCGCGCCAGCGGAGAATATGACGGTGTGATCGACTTTGATCGTGTGCTACGTGATCCCACTTCCCCGACCAAGATCCGTGCTCTCTACGACAGCGGAGACCACGGGCACCCAAACGACCTGGGATACAACGCACTGGCGAATGCCATCGACTTGAAGCCGTTTAGAAACGACCAGGGGCAACCCTAGACGACGCATTCCATGCCGAGCGCCGTGACCCGCGTCAACGGCGGCGGGCGGCGATCAGCCGGACGCGGCGGCCCGCTTTGACCGACGCGGGCGCACCTGAAGAACCCGATCGGGCTGGTTCAGGCGGAGCGCGATCTCGAGCAGGACCTTGCGGGCGGCGTGGACATTCCGTGCGCCTGTCCGGCGAAGCGCCTCCCGGACGGTTTCTTCGATGGTGCCGACAGTGAGCTCCGAGAACGGGCGCGCCGCTGCCGTCAGGCTGAGACGCGCGCGCCGGCTGTCGCCCGGATCGCGCTTCCGTTCGACCACCCCGCTGGCCACGAGACGCTGCACGATTCCCGTAATCGTGCTCGGGTGCAGCCGGACGATTTCGGCCAGTTCGCTCAGCGACAGTCCCGGAAACTGACCGACGACCCGCAGGACCAGCCGCTGGGGTCCCGTGATGCCGAACTCGCGCTCCATGCGCTTGGATGTGCGCTGCAGACCGTGTTCGATCGACCACAGCAGGCGCAGGAAATCGAGGACAGGATTGAGGGCGAACCCGCCCGCCGCCGCCGCTGATCTCATCGTTCCGGCATCATAACGCGCCGCCGCCGAGCGGCCGGGGCGAAGGGTCGCTTCTCCGCGGCGGAAGTGCTTTGAGGTCAAAGCATCTATGTTACAGTGGACCCGTGCGAATCATCGCGACGCTCGTCAAACTGGCGCGCGAGGCATCTGTCCGCGACGAGACGTTCACCAGCGCGGCCCTGCTCCGAGGGACGTTGGACATGTACCCGGTGGCGACGCCATCCCCTCGCCAGGATGCGGAGCGGCTGTCCGCGGAGCGGCGGGTGCGCATAGCGGTGGACAAACCCGAGTGCCGCGCCGACCAAGGCGATCGGCTTCACGCTACTCAACGAATCGTTCGCCGCCTCTGGTAGCGCTGGGCTTCCGCGCCGCGCCTTCAGAACCGGATCAGCCACTCCATGAATGCAAGATGGAGCGCGTCGCCGCTGGGATAAATCGCCTTTGCGATGGCCCCGCTGCTGGCGTGGCCGTAGTACAGGCCCAGCGTCGCGTTCCGGTTCACGATGATGTCGCCGCTCAGATCGATCAACGTGGACAGATCGGAGTGGCCATTCGAAGGACGGCCGTTCATGCCGAACGTGTTCGGTTGGAAAGCGCCGCCGCCCGAGTACCAGAGGTCGTTCTTGCTGGCAAGGGTTAACTTGTGGACGTCGCTGCGGACCGTCAACCGCGGGTGCGGCCGGAGAATCAATTCGCCAAACGCGTCGACCGTATCCATCAGATTGAAAAACGGCGTGCGCGCATAAATCCGCGCCGTCGGCAGCATCTGCATGAACGTGCCATGCTTGCCGTCGCTGGGATCGCTATCGCCGGAATCGTAGTTGTAGGCGGCACGAAGCCACGGCTTCAGCTTCGGCAGCGCCGACGGCTGCCAGCCGATTTCGGTGGCGATCGCGCTGGCGCGATGCGACAGCGCTCCCCACGACCCGGTCTGTCCCACACCCCAGAACATCAAATCGATCGGACCCGACGACGTCCCCACCAGTTGAATCACGTGTCCGCCGAACGTCGCGATGTTGATGGACTTCGTGTCGGCGTTGCGAACCGCGGCCGGCCGATTATCAGTTTTAGGCGCGCTGTCGCGGTAGTCCTGGTAGCCCATGCCCAATACGCGCCACGTGCGCGGGTTCTTATCGGTGCCGCTGTTCCCCATCACCGAGCCGTAGAACACATTGATGTCCAACTCGTTCCAGCCGTTTACCTGGAACACGCCCTCGGTCGGCCGCGCCGCGACACCAGTGATGGTGTATTTCGGCGTCGCGAGCGTGTACTGCGCGCCGTCGAGACTGCGAAGCACGTCCGAAAATCCGAAGTTCCCGAGAATCCGCTGGCTGACGCGGTCGCGGTTGAGGACGACGATCGAAGGGTTGCGGGGCGTTACTTCGAGCGCGTCGTTGAATTCAAAGCGACCAACTTTCAGCGACTGTCCGGCGATCCCGCCAAGCCCTTTGAAACGAATCGCCCCCTGTTTCAGAAACAGGTGAATGGGATTTTCGCTGTTGCCATTGGCCGCGTAGTAGCTGCCGCCAAGTCCGAGCTGTCCCTGCGGCGGCGGCCGCACGGCCGACGTCGGCAGATTGATCATGAACGGCACTTCGAATTCGAGCTGCCAGTCGTACTTCTTCCTGGTCTGCGTCACGCCGAAGCGGATCTGCGTGCCCTGATACGTGTAATCACCGCCGTCGTCGTCGCCGAACCAGTTCCACCCATAGGTTCGCGTGCGAATGGCCGTCGCGAACACGATGTCGTGGCCGAGCGCAATCGGTTTCGGTCCAGCCGGCGCTGCCGGAGGCGGTTGCGGCGGCGAGGGCGCCGGAGCCTGGGCAGCGGCAGGCGCCGCAGCAGCGGTGAGTACGGCGAGAGACACAACGAGAACGCGCGCCGCAAGCGAAAGAAGAGAGTGTCATCGGGATGGCGCGTATTATTCAGCAGCGATTGCGGTTGATCACTTAAATTCTGCCGGGCTGCCAGCCGTAGTCCGAACATATTAGCCTTCGATCAGTTCTTCCCGGGCGAAGCGGAAGCCGCGATAGAATCCAGCCGCGATGACGCGGTTCGCCGGCTTCACGCGACTGATGAGCGCCGCGGTGCTGGCCGGTGCACTGTCCGGCCTCGGCGCAATCGGCTTTCACTACGTTGCGGACAACCTCGGCGAGGCGCTCTATCGCGCGACGTCCACCGGCGACTGGCTGCATCGCGTGCCGATCGTCATCCTGGTGCCGACTTTTGGCCTGCTGCTTGTTGGCGTCGTATTGCAACTCGTACCGCGTTCGCGCATCGGCGGCGTGCGTGAAGTGGTCGATTCGATTCAGCACGACGGCGGCGTCGTTCCGATTGTCCGGCTGCTTAACGTCGCCCTCAGCGCACTGACCCTCGGCTTCGGCGGCTCGGTTGGTCCAGAGGGGCCAATGGTGCAGCTGGGTGCCTACATCGGCAGCTGGGTGGGACAGCGATTCCACCTGCCGCGGGTGAGTCTGCAAGCGATCGTTCGCGCCGGCACCGCCGCGGGCGTGGCGGCGGCATTCCGGTCACCGGCCGGCGGCGTGCTGTTGACGCTCGAAGTATTCGGCGCCCGTTTCAACCGCGATCTCGCCGCCATCGGTATAGCGGCCGCGGTTGGCTATCTCACACGCACCGTGCTGCTCGGCGACGCGTATCCGTTCCGTCCGCAGGTTCCGATCGATCCGCTGCCGCTGCCGACCCTGTTGGTCATCGTGCCGATCATGGGACTGGTCGCCGCGCCGACCGGACACCTGTTCATTCGGATGTTTGAGCGGTTCAAGACGGTGTTTCCGGCGCACTGGCCGCTGGCCGCGCGCGTCGCGTTCGGAGGATTTCTGGTCGGCTGCATCGGCATCTGGTTTCCGCAGGTGCTGTCGGCGGGCTACCCGGTGATTGATCACATCATTCGCGACGGCATGACCGTCCGGCTGTTTGTGATTCTGCTGTTCCTGAAAATGCTGGCGACGTCGACTACGTTCGGTTCGGGAGCCGTTGGCGGACTGTTCGCGCCGACGCTGCTGATCGGCGCGCTCTATGGAGGGGCCTTCGGCTACGGCGTGCACAGCCTGTCACCGTCGCTGGTGCCGCAGCCCGAGCTGTTCGTACTGCTCGGCATGGTCGTGATGTTCGGATCGATCGTGAAAGGCTACTGGAGCGGGCTGCTGATGGTTGCCGACTTGAGCGGTTGCTACCACCAGCTGCTGTTGCCGGGCGTGATCGCCGGCGGCATCTCGTATTTCGCCAGTTGGGAAATTCTCGATCGGTCGATCTTCGGGATGTCGATCGATCCGGCGGCCTCGGCCGCACGCGAGCCGGTCACCGTTGCAACCGGCGGCGCCTAGCCGGGTGCTGCCATGCGGCACCCTGAATGCAAAATGTCAAATGCCGAATGCCGAATGCAGAAATACGCGACATTCGGCAGTTTGCATTCTGCATTTTGCATTCAGGCTGCGTTCTTCAGCAGCCTGCTGCGGCTAAGCGGCGTCGCGGAACCCCCATCGAACGGCCTTCATGCGTTCGGCGCGGCGGAAGCCGATGTCGAGCATCAGGCCGATCAGGCCGATCAACAGCATGGCGGCAACCACGAGATCGTACCGCTTGCCGGCGTTGCGGGAATCGATGACGAGGTACCCGAGGCCGGAGTCGGCGCCGATCATCTCCGCTGCTACAACCACCAGCCACGCGATGCCGAGCGCGATTCGAAGACCGACGAGCATCTGGGGCAGCGCCGCCGGAAACACCACCCTGCTGAGCAGCTGACGCGGCGACAGACCGAAATTGCGTCCGGCACGCCGGTACATCGACGGCACGTTGCGGACGCCGTTCATCGTGGACACCACGATCGGAAAAAACGAGGCCAGGAACACGAGGTAGATCGACGCGAGGTCGCCGACGCCGAACAGCACGATCGCCACGGGAATCCACGCGATCGGGCTGATCGGGCGGAGCATCTGGATCAGTGGATTCACGATGTGGCCGGCCGACGGGTACCAACCGAGCAGCAGACCGGCGGGGATGCCGATCCCCACGGCCAGCAGGTAGCCGATGGCGACTCGGCGCAGCGAATCGCCCATGTAACGCCACAGGACGCCGCGCTCGATCAGCTGCATCGTGCCGCGTTCGACGCTCAGCGGCGAAGGAAAGACGTTCGTGCCGCTCCACTTCACCGCGTAGGTCCACACGAAGAGCAACACCGCGGCGACGACGAGCGGCCAGAACAGCGGTTCCCAACGGCGGGCCTGGGCCGTAACGCTCATACTTTGTGCGCCAGCCCGATGGCCTCGAGAATGCCGTCGCGCAGCGCCAGATACCGCGGCGAGCTGATGTCGCGGGGGTGCGCCACATCGATTTCCACAACCTTCTGAATCTTCGCGGGCCGGGCGCTCATCACGACGACACGGTCCGCCAGCTGCACGGCCTCGTCGATGTCGTGTGTGACGAAGAGGATCGTCTTCTTCTCCGCTTCCCAGATGCGTAGTAGCTCTCCGCGCATGATCAGCCGGGTGATCGAATCGAGCGCGCCGAACGGTTCGTCCAGAAACAGCATGTCGGGGTTGACCGACAGCGCGCGTGCCACTTCGACGCGCTGTTTCATACCGCCCGACAACTCGCGCGGATAGGCCTTCTCGAAGCCCTGCAGCCCGACGAGCTCGACATAGCGCTTGATGCGCGCTCTCCGCTCGCTTTCCGACAGATCGAACAAGCCAAAGCCGATATTCCCTTCGACGGTCAGCCACGGAAACACTCCGCGCTCCTGGAACACGAACACGCGGCGGCGATCCGGGCCGCTCACCAGCTCGTTGTCGATCTTCACTTGCCCGGCAGTCGGATTGAGGAAGCCGGCGACGATGTTCAGCATCGTGGACTTGCCGCAGCCGGATGGCCCGAGCAGGCACACGAACTCGCCCTCTCCGACCTCGAGGCTGATATCGTCGAGCACGTTGACCGTCTGCTCGCCCTTGCCGAACACCATGCTGACGTGGTCGGCGCGAAGCTTGGTTTTCAGTCCCCGGGACGAAGCTACGGCGTTGACGGTCGCGACGCCGACGCCTGCGGTGACGGATGAAAGAGTCGAAGCCTGTCCCGGACTAATCATCAGAGTATCCCCACGCGATAGATGGAATTCGTTCGAGCGATCGCACACCGACGTCGAGCAACAGGCCGATCACCCCGATCATCACCATGCCGGCAATCACGAGGTCGTAGCGGTTGCCGGCGTTCCGCGCGTCCACGATCAGGAAGCCGAGCCCCGAACTGACGGCAATCATTTCCGCGGCGACGACTACCAGCCACGCGATGCCGAGCGTGATCCGGAGCCCGATGATCAGCTGCGGCGTCACCGCCGGATACAGCACGCGGCTGACAATCTGCGTCGGACTGAGGCTGAAATTGCGGCCCGCATTCAGATACACGTCCGGGATGCTGGAGACCGCATTCATGGCTGTCAGCGTCAGCGGCAGAAACGAAGCGAGAAAGATCAGGAAGATCGCCGCGGTGTCGCCGACGCCGAACCACAGAATCGAGATCGGAATCCAGGCAAGAGGCGAGATCGGCCGCAGCACCTGAATCAGTGGATTGAACGCCAGCTCCGCGCGGTGGTACCAACCGATCGTCAGGCCGATCGGGATCGCGAGCAGCGCCGCGCCAACGAATCCCCACGTCACCCTGAAGAGCGACGCGACGATGTACTTCAGCATCAGGCCGTTGCGCGCCAACTCCCAGAGGCCGGCGAGCACGGCGAGCGGCCCGGGAAGAATCGGGCTGGCTTGAAGCCGAACCGCCACGTGCCACATTACCAGCAGGGCCGCGACGAGCGCGACCGACCCAATCCGCGTAGTGGTGGTGGGAGATCCGACTTGAACGGGGCGCTTCACAATGCGACCGGGTCGTTAGATGACATACGCATGTCAGACATGAATTGAGCTCACGCATTCTACGACAGCGCTTCATCCGGCGGTAGGCTGTCGCACAAAGGACGTGGCAAATCCCCGGCCTTAGTATGTTTGCACTATCGCTCTCGTCCCGCTGAGCGGCTGTAACAGCGTGAGATACTCACGCCCGTAATGAGCTTCGACTTTCTCGTCGAGACATACGAAACCGAGCGCGTGAAGATTCTCAGTGTGTGGACCGAATTCCGCGACGAGGATCTGGCGGTGCGGCCGCGGCACGGCGACCCACGTGGACGCAGCGTGCACGAACAGATGGTCCATCAGTGCATGAGCGAAGATCTCTGGTTCCGCAACATGCTCGGCATCGACGTGAACGCTCCGCCACTGCCCCGCCCTGAAACGCGCGTCGAGTTCATCAAGCGGTACGCGGAGGACAGCGGCAGGCGGCTCACTGTGCTGCGCGAAAAGGACGCGGACTGGTGGGCACAGCCGACGAAGTTCTTCGACGCCGAGCGTTCGCGGGCCTGGGTGATGCTTCGTCGTCTGACGCACTCGTCGCACCACCGCGGACAGTTGACGGCGATGCTTCGCATGCTCGGACGGGATCTGCACAGCACCTACGGGCCGACCGCCGACACCGGCGGCCTCGCGGCGAACGGCGGCCGGACGATCTACGCCTATCGTGATCTGGAAACGTTGATCAGCGCGGAAGGCGGCGGATCGAAGGCGCCGCTGCCTGGCGGCGGCGATCGTCCGGTAACCGAACGTCCGGGTTAGCGAGCCCCCGGCAGCGGTTCACTTCATGAGCGCGGATTCTCGAGGCACATCGCCAGCGGGTAGCCGCGTTTCCTGGCAGCAGCTGCTTCGCGGCGCGCGTGATCGATCAGCTCTGCCTCGAGTGGTCCTTTCGGCTGCCAATCCTCGAGCAGACCCGGCAGGTACCAGTCGAAGAACACCTGGCTGTAGATCAGTCCGTTCTGGAACGCCGCGCGAATCGGACGGTCGAAAGGGATCGCGCTGTTTTCGAGCACGTTCGGCATGTCGGCGCTGTTCATCATCGCGAACGCGAACGCAGCACCGTGCACCGCCCCTTCCCATCGCTCGGCTGGAAACGACGTGGCCTCCTGAATGGCCTTGTAGATATTCAGATTGCTGAATGCGACCAGACGTCCGTAACCGTGGACGATCAACCGTTGCTGATCGGGCGGGAACTGCTTCAGATAATCGGCGAACAGGTTCTTCGGATCCGGGCCGTCCGGAGCGTCGAGCCGAATCAAGCCGAGCGCACCGCTCATCACCTTGAAGAAGCCGCGTTCGTAGATGCGAAGAATCGCGCCGATCCCTTCGTAGGCGAAGCCGAGATAATTCGGCGCGCAGGTCGCCGTAAACAACGCGTTCAGTTTCGCGACGTCGAACACCATCTCTTCGGTCGACCCGGAACCGAAACCAACATGCGCGATCGGCAGCACTTCACGCGGGAACCGTGAGTCGGCCCACGAGTTCTCGGGCAACAGATGTTTGCCGATCGAGGTCGACAATCCTTCCGACTTCCACAAGCCGATGACGGCTTTCGCGGCGTCGATCGGGCGGCCCTGCTGCTCGACCTGATACTGCGTCAGTTTCTGGATCAGTTCAGTTTGCGGCACGCCGTGATCGACCGCACCCGACGCGACGGTTTTGACACCCGCCACGCGGCGCGATGCCATGGTTGGCAGCGGGATGACCAGCTTGCTGGTGTCGCCGGCGGGGGTCAGTCCCTTTGCGCCCATGCCGACGGCGTTGAACGCCGCGTCCACCAGTCCGGACTGCACGTTCGTGCCGACGGCGAACGCCGTGCGCACTACTCCCGACATGTGCCCGCCCGCTGCGCGGGTGACGTCGTCGACCGAGCTCGCGCCTTTCGGCCGGACCAGCCCCGTGATCTGTCGGGCCGCGAGCAGCGACATGGCGAGCGAGAACTTGCCGACGGACTTTACGAGGTCGCCGGTGCTTTCAACAATGTCAGACATGGGACTGCGTTCTCCGTTGGGACGTGCATTAAGGGGGAACTGGCATGAGATTATAGCGCCGTGGGACTTTTCTACGAGGACTTCGAAACGGCCCCGCCGGTGACGTCGGCCGGCCGGACGGTCACGGAAGCCGACGTCATGGCGTTCGCGGGGCTCACCGGAGATTTTGTCGAGCTCCATACCAACGAGGAGTACGCGAAGACCACGATGTTCGGCAGGCGCATCGCTCACGGTGCGCTGGTGTTCGGCATATCGGTCGGCCTCGCCACGCGGACGACTATCCTCGACGGCACGGTGCTGGCGTTTGCCGGCGTGGACAAGCTGCGTTTCGTCGCGCCGGTCTTCCTGGGCGACACCGTGCACGTGGTCAAGCGAGTGGCTGAACGGAAGGAGATCGGCGCCGACAAAGGCATGATCACGTTCGAAACGCGCGTGCTCAACCAGCACGGCAAGCTGGTACTGACCTACCTCGATCGGCTGCTGATCAAGCGCCGGGAGTCAGGTTGACAGGCTGCCCGTACGCACGTAGCTTATCGGCATGAACGACTCTCGTCGCATTTTCCTCGGCGCCGCGGCCTGGACGGCCGGAATCAGCGCGCTCCATGCGTCGCTCAACGTCAACTGGAGTGCGCTCCGCAACGGTCTTCGCTCGCTCGATCGGCTCGAAACGCTGACGGTGGGCGGGTTGCCGGTCACCTGCAACCTCACGCTTCCCATCGCCTGTCATGCGCGCAATCTCGACAGAACCGACATGCGAGCGAACTTCGAATTCAGCCGCTACAGCGGTTGGCCGGAGATCAAAGAGGCGCTGATGTCCGGCAAGGTCAACGCCGCCTACATGCTGGCGCCACTGGTGATGGATCTGGTGAATGCGGACGTCCCGGTGAAGATCGTCTCGCTCGGTCATCGGTCGGGCGCGGTCATCATGGTGCGCAAAGACTCGCCCTATCGATCGTTCAAGGACCTGACCGGCAAGCGAATCGCCATCCCCAGCCGCTTCGCGGTCGACTTTCTCTTTCTCCGCAAGATGTTGGCGAGGGAAGGCATGTCGCCCAAGGATGTCCAGATCCTCGAGATGGCGCCTCCCGACATGCCCGGCGCGCTCTACGCCAAGGCGGTTGACGCGTACTGCGTTGGCGAACCGTTTGGCGCCGCGGCGCAGCGCGCCGGCTACGCCATTCCATTGCGCATGACGCGGGACGAATGGACCAACTACATCTGCTGTGTCCTCACCGTGCGCCAGGAGCTGATCGATCAGAACCCGAGCCTGGTTCAGGAGCTCGTCAACTACGTGCAGGGGGCCGGCATTTGGCTCGATGCGAAGCAGGACCATCGGACCAAGGCGTCGGAGATCGCCGCCGACCGCAAGTACTTCAATCAGGACCCGGCGGTCATCCGATACGTCATGGAAAACCCGGTCGACCGGGTGACGTATGGCGATCTGCGCATGATCAAGGCGGAGTTCGACGATCTGATGCAGCTTTCCATCGAAGCCGAAACGCTTAAGCGCCCGGTGGCTTTCGAGCGCTACGTGGACGAACGCTTCGTGAAAGCGACTGCTCCGGCGCACATCGGTATCGCGGTGTAACGGCTCGATGAAGAAAACGCTCGTGGTCGGCGCGCTGGTTCTTCCGCTCGTGGCGTTGGGAACGCTACTTCGCCTTTGCGCGAGCGCCGCGAACCAAACCGGCCGTTCCCTCGACGACCTCCAAAGCACCGCGCAAGGAACAGGCCTTTCGCTCCGGCATCTTCGAACCGCCGCGTGAGGCGCCCGCTTTCAGCCTGGACGGATCCGACGGCAAGAAACTGAGCGTCAGCGACCATCGCGGCAAGGTCGTGATCCTGGAGTTCGGCTACACCCACTGTCTGTATGTCTGCCCGGTCACGCTCGCCCGCCTGGCCGACGCCTACAAGCAGCTCGGGGACGGCGCTCGCGAAGTTCAGTTGATCTACGTCACCGTCGATCCGAAACGTGACAATCCGGAGCGTATGCGCGAGTACCTGGCTGTCTTCAACCCGACCTTCCTCGGCGCCACCGGCACGGCCGACGAACTCGAGGCGGTGCTCAAAGCCTACGGCGTTGTCGCCCAGCAGGTCGTTTCCAAGAATCCCGGCACTCGGATACGAAGTCGATCATTCGTCGTTCTTGTACCTGGTCGATCGGCAGGGGAAAATCCGCGGGCTGGTGCCGTATGGCACGTCAGCCAAGGACATCGCACACGATCTCGAATCCCTGTTGAAGACACAGACATGAGCTCCACCGCCGCTGACGCGCTCGCCGACGTCCAACCTCGCGGTGAAGCGGGCCTGCCGACTCGCTCCCGAACGCTTCGTCGCGCAGGCTCTCGCACTCATCGCACTGATCGGCAGCGCGATTGTCATCGCTGGCGTCTTCGCGGCGCTGTGGCCCGTGACCTTCGACTCGCGGGGAGAGCTCTTCGAGATCCCCAAGGGCACCTGGGCTCGACGGATGGCCGGCGAAAAGCGCGAAATCCTGCCGTCGACGATTCACCTGGTCGTCGGCATACGCGACACGCTGGTCTTGAAGAATTCGGACGACGTGCCGCAGATCTTCGGGCCGACGCTGTTGATGCCGGGCCAGACGTTCAGCCTGCCTTTCACGACGCCGTCGGAGAACTACTTCGCCTGCACGGCGCATGCGAGCGGGCAGTTGCTGGTTGCGGTGGAAGCAGCGCCGACCGGGCCCTGGAGCCGGGTCAGCTGGCGCGTGCGACGAATGGTGCGTAGGCTGTCCGAGTCGTGAGCGCCGTCCCCGTCCGCCGGGTTCTCGGTCGTTGGGTGGAGACGGGCGCCAAAGTCCCTAGCCAGGCCGCGGAAACCGCGGGTCCGCGCTGACGCCGTTCATCTGACTGTGATGGCGCCGCTCGTGGCGCGCCAGAAAGTTCAGCACCTGCGGCACATTGTTGGCGCCCATCAGCGGGTGCTCGGTCGTCATCTGCAGAAAATCCAGATCGGCATTGCTATCGATCAGCTGCTGCGTTTCCTCGAGCGCGGCTCGCAAATCCGCGGTCAATTCAGCCTTTGTCCGCCGCGCCCGCGGCGTCGCCATGTCCGGATTGCGCGTCGGCAAAATCGGAAACTCGGTAATCAGGCCGATCACTGAATCCGGGACAAACCGGTTCATGAAGCTGAACGGCATTTCCAGCATCGACAGGACGCTGTCGGGAATGTGCAGCGGCGACACATTGATCTCGGCGAACGAATGTTTCAAGCGGGCCGGCTTTCCTGCCCGTGCCAGCAGCACCAGACGATGCAGTTCGTCGCGCCACAACTGCTCGGACAGCCGAAGGTGGTCGGCGACTTCGCCAATCGACCATCTGCCCGGACGCGGCGAAAAGTCCAGCTGCGCCTGAGACAGCGGCGCGAGGTTGGCGAGCGTCTGCCGGCGCGCCGCCTCGAGACCGTTCAGGCTGTCGCGCACCGCTTCGTACGCACCATCTCGACCCACGGGTGTTTCCTCACAATCAACGGCAGAATCGGCGCGTCATCACCGTCGTCACAATCGCCATCGTGAACAGCCGCGTCTCGGCCGGATTCACCGTGAATGTTCGACGAACGACGAGTGGAACAACAGCGGAACCGGCGAGGACGTGTGACAGGTGGCGACCGGGCCGGAGGTCAGGTTGAACGCGTCGAACACGACAAACGACGATCGGCAGCGCTGGGCGTCGAACAGCTGGCAGATCACCGCGCCGGCTCCGGCCTGTGCTGGATCGCGGACAAAGAGCGGCTCGCCGCCGAAATAGTGGAGCGCCGGCGCGCGAAACACTTCAAACGATCGAGTCGGCCAGTCGATGCGCACGATTTCGTCGAAGAACTTTCGTCCCGACTGTCCCGAGCTGCTGATGCCGAGCATCCAGAAATGATCGTACGGCAGCCCAGTCAGCTCGATGTCGTGCGCCGGAAAATCGGGTGAATTCGCGTACGCGATGTCGAAGCGCTCCTTCACCGCCTGCGCCTGGACGTCCACAGTGAGCCGCATCGGGCGGCCGCGGAACGAGTCGGAAAACAGGTTCGGGATCACCTGGTATTCAGGGTACAGCGGCTTATCGTAGTCCACCACGTCCACGATCAGCTGGCCGTCGCGCTCGAACGCATTCACCATATGAAGGCAGTAATGGCCGCCCACATCGACGCGGGCCACCTCCTCGCCCGTCTCGCGCGACGCGACGATCAGTTGGCTGCCCAGTTCGGGCTGCCACGAGAGCGCATCCATCACCGTAGCGCCCTCCTGCAGCAGCGCGTCCATGCGCAGCACCAGCGGACTCACGTAGATGACGATGTGGTGCTGGCTGATCGCGAAATCGTGCGTCGATGCCGGATATGGCAGCTTCAGACGCTTCCGATAAACGAGCGCGCCGTCCGGCTGAAAACGAAACAGGTTGATGATCGGGTTCGCCGCCGAAAACGACACGCCGAAGTTGAACAACTCGCCGCTGTGGTGGTCGATCTTCGGATGCGCGCTGAACGGCGTCACGTCGTTCAGCTGACGGTTGAAGGTGTAGAGGCCCTTGGTTTCGAGCGTTTCCGGATCGATTTCCCACGGCAAGCCCTGCTCGCCGAACGCGAGCAGGCGCCGCTGGAATGCGTAGGCGCTGACATTCACCGGCGATTCCAATCCGACGCCGCGTTTCAAGGCGTCGCCGGCGAACGAGGTGCCGAAGGTACGGAAGATGGCGCGGCCCTCCGCTTCCTCGCGGGTGAACTTCTCGCTCCGGATGAACCGGTTGGTCAGGCGCGGCGATCCCGATCGCACGTCAAAGGCGCACACCATGCCGTCGCCGTCCAGCCAGTGTTTGTACTTCAAACCGCCGCGTTCGAAGCGGGCTGGGCCGTTGAAGTACACGGTTCCGTTGATGTACGCCGGGATCTCGCCGTCAACCGCGAGCGGCACTCCCGCGTGTTCGACGACCTCGAGCGTGAACGCGCGCTCGATGAGGGGGGCAAGGTCGGTGCTGACGGAGCTCATACCGCGGCCTGCTCGGTCGGCGCCGCCAGTTGACGCGCCGGCGTCTTGAAACAGAACGCCGCTTCCGGATTCCACCCGCACGGCCACATATAGCGCTCGCTACACCCGGCGTGGGCCGCGTAATCGGCGGCCATCTGACTGGGGTTGAACGACAGCCGGTCGAGCTCGATTGATGTCACGAACGACTTGTTCGTCACCGCCGTCGGCTCGTCCAGCACCATCGCATAAAGGTGCGCGACGATATAGCGCGCCAGCGTCGTCAGGTTGACCAATTGTTCCTCGAGAACCGTACGCGCTTCATCGATCGACACGCCGATCTTGTAGAACGTCTGCTCCGCGGTCATCAGCGATTGGATTTCGTAAAAATCGAAGAAGATCGGCTCGGTGTTCGGCTCACGGTGCGCCTTTTTCCAATGGAAGTACTGCTGCAGCATCATCTGCAGCTTCATGTTGATCCGCCCCAGCTTCGTGAACGCACGGAGAAACGCGACGATGAATCGGCGATCGGTAAAGAGATCGTTGATGAACGGGAACACATAGAACCCAAAATAGATCGTCAACTCCCAGACGTACTTCAGCGAATGGACTTCCTGATCGCCCAGGCAATCGTAGCCCACCTCGAAACTGGGCAGGTAGGCGGCGTAGACCGCGCGCTCGAGCTCTTCATAGAGCGGCACTTTGAGATCGAGATCAGCCTGGTCCCTGGTCAGAATCGAATCACAGACCAGCGTGTTGTAAATCGAAATGACGTCGCCACCGGGGCTATAAAGCGGATCGGACCAGCGCCCGGCCTCGCCGACCATCGCCCAGCGCTGACGGTTGATCGTCTGAGCGGCGTCGAACGAGTAGTCGCGGTAGCTGCCGGAATGGAGAATCTTCCGCTTTGGCAGATCGCGGCCGAACGCCGGAAAGTGCTCGCAAATCCACCCAACCAGCTTCGCTGGATCGTTGACGTCGTCCGGATTGACGACGCGGCGGTCGTAGACCAGGCCGAGGCTGGTGATACCCTGCAGCGGGATCACCCACAACCAGAGCCCTTCTTCGACGAAGTGGTTCGTCGCGAGCCAGAACGGCAGGTGGCCAATCTGGCGCCGCTGGGGGTTCAGCCGGATCTGTTTCGGCGTCGAGTCGGTGAGCGTCTCGTAGTTCAACAGCCCGTCCACCCACAGAAATGACGCGCCGTGCCGGATGTTGTTCGACTTCGCGAGCTGCAGCTTTTTCTGCAGCACATGCGCCCGACCCGCACAGTCCACCACCCAACGGGCTTTCACCGAGCGGCGTTCGCCGGCACGCCTATAGGAAACCGTATGCGGCGCCTCGTCAGTCGAAAGGTCGATCTGCAGATCGAGCGCGTGATTGTGGAAGGTGTACTGGCTGGCCTGTTCGGCGTTGCGGCGCAACAGCTCCTTTTCGAGCTCGTTGCGATTCAGTTGATAACTGGCGACGTTCGAGATTTTCCGGATGTACGACTGGCTGTAGCTTTCGATGCGGCTCGCGTCCAGGCCAGCGGTTTTCCAGATGAATCGCAGGTTGTATTTCATGAAGTGCTCGCGCAGGAGGTACTCCTCCAACTCCAGCACTTTCGACCAGTAGTAGCCGCTTACCTGGACCGTCGCCTCGCCGACCTTCTGACCGGTTTGTGGAATCTGCTGGCGCTTGTCCAACGCGAGGATCGTCACCGTCTGGTCCGCCAGCAGCAGCTGGCGCGCGAGCGACAGCCCGGCCAGGCCGGCGCCCACAATGACGACATCGACTACCTCCGACTGGTCCGTCTTCAGCATCCCACCCCCGCCTGGCAGTAGTCCGGCAACTGCGCGTGTGCCGTCCAGTCCGGCACCATGCGCCAGATCTGCAGCGAACGCTGCAGCATCTCGTGATGGTGTCGGTAATGCTGTAACAGCATACGCTTCTCCAGTTCGGCTTTCGAAATCCCGAAATGCTTCTCCGCCATGCCGCCGGTCAAGGTGTTGGCCATCCAGATATACGCGGCAATCGGGTCGAGACCGTGCGTCCGCAGCGGCAGGCGGTCGGTCACCGCGAGCATCGGGCTCATCACACGCGACGCCATGCGAAACGTCATCAAGTCGGCCAACTGCACACCCCAGCCAATCGGGTCGACATCCACGGCCGTGATCCGGTCCGGACGATTCACGACCGACACCGCGCGCGCGCGAATCTCGCCGTCCGCCATCAGCCGGAATCGTACGGTCTGCATGGCGGTATGAAATCGGCCCTGTCGGTCGGGCACCAGCGCGTAGCCGAGGCCGTAATCGGCGACCACGCCCGGCTCGGGATGATCGCGGTTGGTGACGAACGTCGGTCCAAGCACCAGATAATTCGATTCCTTGAGCGGCAGCTGCAGCCGTGGCGCGCCGGATCCGAACGGCGCGAACGGCAAATCGAACGAGAGGCGATCGGCCTTCAGCACAATCCAGTCATAGGTGGTGCCCACCTCTCGCAAATCCACGATCGCGGCGCGATCGGCTTTCCGAAATTTTCCGATCCGTCCAGTCGCCGCGAGCTTGAAAAACAGTTGCTGGGCCGGCGGCTCGCCAGGTTCGCTGACGTGACCGACTCGCAGAAAGTAGCGGAGCACGAATTCCTCCAACTGGGCGCGGACCATTTCAGCGCTGCCAGCCTTCGGTCGGTCGTAAAGCGACTCCTGCACGATCCCCATCACCGGCATCGGGTTGCCGCGGACGCTGACGGCGTCGAAGAAGCCGAGGCTCTCTTCATGGGACGACCGGTCGCTGACGACATCGAAGCGCTCCTGGTAGTTCGCGTCGTGCTCGCGGTCGGCCAACATCTGCTGGAGTTCGACGCCGGCCGCGAGCGCTCGTTCCGCTTGTTCGAGAATCGCGCGGTCGCCAGGCAGCAACGACTCGGCGGTGCTATCGTCGAACTGAAGGGCCACTGCCGGTGGTGCGGCGCCGTTGCTGCGGGCGCCCGCCGGCTGAGCCATCGTTGGCGCGGAACCGTCCGCGCGCGTCGCTCAGCCACACCGTGTAAACGCTCGGCGCGCCGCCGTTCGCCGACACCGCTGCGTCCATCAGCAGCACGCCGCCAGCGCCCTCGAGCGCGCCCAAGCCGCCGCTCAGCGCCCCGTAGGCAATCACCCGGTACACCGGCACGCCGTCCTGATGATCGTGGAACGCGGTGCCTTCGAGATTGTCGGCGATGATCGTGCCGATGCAGCGACCGGCCGCATCGGCGAACGCCAGTTCGCGTCGTGCGTCGAGCAGGCGCCGCGCGCACCGCCGATCGGCCGGATCAAACCGCAAGGGACCGGACGCGGATCCCACTGCCTCGCCGAAGTGAAACGCGCTTCGGGGACGAGTGGCGTTCGCCACGTCGTTCTCGACGACGGCGATGCTCAAGCGCTCTTCGAGATGGCCAACCGCGCTAACGGTCGAATGCCCGGCCAATGTCAGGACGGTCGCGTCCCGCACGCTCCCGCTCTCGACGAGCGGCGCCAGCCGCTCGTCGACGGTGAAGGAACCGTCGCCAGCGAACCGTCCGGCGACGGTCAGCGAGACGATCGATCGCGCGGAGATTTCGCCAGCCACCGCGACGCTGCCGCGCAAACCCTTGAGCATCCCCAATCCTTCGATCACCACCGCGGTGCCGGCAAACAGCAGCCGGCGCACGCCGTCGACGACCAATGGATAGGTCCGGCCCGCCCCGAAAAACCGAACGCCGCTGCCGGTCCGATCTTCGAAGCGAACGGCGGCGTCATGCATCACGAACCGCTGCGAGCGCGCGGCATCGAGTTCGGTGGCGGGCGGCGGTCCCGACGGCGTCGCCTCGAATCCGTCGGGCGCGACCAGCCAACGCATCGTCAGCGCGCCGAGCGGTTCGCCGACACGGTTCGCACTGGTGACGCCGCGCTCGGCGGTCGGAGGAAGCGCTGCCGCGTCGAAGCGATGGAGGGTCGCACGGACATCGATGCCCGAGATGCGAACCGGCAGCAGCGGCACCATCGAGGTCGCGGTCGGTCCGGCGAGCGACAGCAGACCGGTGGATAGCAGCGCGTCGCCGACCGGATTGCTGGCAAAGAGAATCGGCGTGGAGCCGCCAACGCCGATCGTGGTCAGCGACACGTAGGCGGCATGCCCGGCGCCGGACGGGATGCCGGTTGGAGTCACAGCCGCGCGGCGGCGACGAGCAGCCACCCCCCGAGCAGCAGAAGGAGGACCGCGCCGGCGCGTTCGGCGCCGCTGCCGAGCGCCGGCACCACGTGACGTAAGACCGCACCGACCGCCGCGAAGGCGACGAGCGATGTGACCAGCAGCACCGTGCGATTGCGCGCGCGCTCGGTGTCGTCGGCCTCGGGCACCTGCACGCGCATCCGCAGACGTCCCTGCGCCGCCAGCGTCAACACATCGTCGAGCTTCTGGGGTAGATCGGCCAGTTCCTGAATGGCGCGATCGAGCGTCGCCGCCGCGAGGCGCGGATCGATCGTGCGACCGGCCTGCTCGAGGCCGATGCGGAGCCGTTCGTTCTCGAGCGCGGTCAGCATGGCGTCGCGATCGGGCGCGAGACGATTCGCGATGCGGCCGGCGGCGTACAGACCGCGGTAGATATGCTGATGATGCACCGGCACCGCCCACCCGACGGTTTGCGCCGCGCGCCATTGCACCAACGCGTGCTCGGCGAGGCGATCGTCGCCGCTCCACTCGCCGTCGCGAAACGGCACCGCCTGCCGCAGCACCCGCCGCAGGCGACCTTCCACGTGCGGCGGCGGCGCGCTGAAGGCATCGGCCATCCAACGCAACGCCGAATCGGGATCATCGGCGGCAACCGCGCCAAGATAGGCGGCGAAGCGCTCGCGCTCGACGGCGGTCTGCGATTCGAACGCGGCGTCGAGGAGGACGAGTCGATCGCCGGCAATCACGATGTCGCGTGCGTCAAAGTCGTATGGCACGATCGTGCCGCTGAGCGCCTGGCGAAACCACGCCGCCGCCACGCGATTGGCGAGATCGTCAGCCAAACCGGAATACTGTTCGATCGACTCGCCGATGACGCGTTCAATCGTCAGCACGCTGCCGGCACAGTAATCGCGATAGCAGAGTGGTGCGTCAAATCCGCCGCCGGCGCGCTTGGCGTCGGCGGCCAGCGTGGACAGCGCGGCGGCGTGCTGTTTCTGATCGAGACGCCGGCGCAGCGTCACGATGTAGTCGTCAGCCGCTGCTGCGACGGTTGCGTCGGCCAGATCGAGCGATGACGCCAGCTGCAGCAGCAGCGGCGCATCAATGCCAAGCATCTCGTCCACGTTCGGCCGGACGATCGTCACCGTAACCGGCACGCCCGGCGACAGCCACCCGAAATGGCGCTGAGTCCACATGCCGACGGCGAGCGGATCGGGTTGAAACTCGAAGAACAGTCGATCGAGCGGAGCGCCGAGTTCGCCGCGGATCAGCGCCGCTACCGATGCGAACGGCAACGAGTCGCCTTCGTCGGGAATCGCGTTCAGTTCAGCGCGTGTGCGGCGCGGCAGCAGGTCAACCCGCGAAGCGAGATACCGGCCGAATCCGGCGAACACCGGGCCGAGTCCGACCAGAGCGTCGCGCAACCGGATCGCATGATCTTCGTCGGCGCCGAGACGCCCTTCCGGCGGCGGCGGACGGCGGCTGGTACGGCGTAGCGGCAACAGTGCAGCGTCAACCGCGTTCCGACGCTGCTGATGGTCGATGGCGGTGCCCCGACTGGTTGGGGCGGACGCCGCCGACGTAGTCGACGTCGCCCACCGGGTCCACCGTGCCATCGCTGGGACGGCGCGCTAGAGCGCCGCCGGGCGGTAGTGAAACACCTGCTCGAGCGAATTGCTGCTCTGCAACACTGGGTAGGTCGTGTGCAGCGCCGTTTCGCACGGGATCGTAATCAGATCGCGCCATGCCGACGCGATCTCCGGATCGGACGGCGTGTAATGCAGGTATGGCTGAATATGTGGATCGTCCCGGCTGGTGTCGTAACGCATCATCAACGACGAGGTCACGCCGTTGGTGAAGGCGTTTTCGGCGGTCATCTGCGCGGCGTGATGGCGGAGGAAGGTTTCCATCACCATCGGCTCGCGCATGTTCACGATCGACAGCGCCCAGCCGACTCCGGCGAGAATATTGTGGCGCGCGAGCTCGTGCGGCGCCTCTTCGTCGAGACGACGAATAACCCGCCACGGCGCGTTGACCGACGGCAGCATGCCCATCGGTTCAAAGTACATCGCACGGCCGGCGCCGTGCCAGTAGTAGCCGAGCAAATCCGGATCGACGTGGGGAATTTCCCGATCGATCAAGCGCAACAGATTCGGATAGAGCGTGCGGGTTGCCAGGCCGAGTGATTCGAGCGCGGCGCCGGCGTATCCCGGCCGCGACGAATCGCGGCACAGGCGGACGAAACGCGCGATGGCGGCGCGGATCACCTCGGCGCTACTGGTCGGCTCGAGCTTCACCAGAACCGCCTTCGCAAACGACATCCCGATGCCCGCGTGCAGCATCGTCATGCTCCACGGCGCCAGGCCGGCGTACTGCGGATCGGTCAGCAGCCCGGTCGGATCCGGACCGCCCGCGGCCTTGCGGACGGCGACGTCGCCGTACCAGTTGCCGAGGCCCTCGGTCGCCCACACGCGCGGGAATGTCGGCATCGCGCCGACGCGATCGACCAGCACGTAGAGCGAATCGACGGTGTTCGCATCGAGCCCGAGTTCCGCATGGACGTGCGTAACGAGCATGATGATTTGCAGCTTGTTGTAGAACTCCTGCACCGCCCCGGGCGCGTCACGCCGCGACACGAGGAACGAATCGAGCCAGCCGAGCGGCGGCAGCCCATACTTGACGACGGCCTGAAACATCAGGCCGTCCTGCATCTCGGCGGCCATGTGCATCAGCATGCTCTGATCGAACTCCGGTGTCCGGAGCATCATCAGATCGACCAGCATCGTCTGCATGCCGGTGCCGATTTTGTAGGTCTGCTTCAACCAGCCATCGAGCTGCTGCGCGGTAACCTCGCTGACGGTGTCGAGCGCGTCGGTCGTCCCCGCCAACCGACCTTTCGACGGCGGCGCGACCAAGTTACTGACCTGCTGCACGCCGAGCATCGAAATCGCCCATGGCAGCGTCATCGCCGATTTGACCAAGTCGCGCATGGTAGGTGCCTCTTTCATCGAATCCTTCAATGGGTGACCGCGAGCTTTCGCAGTGAATCGCCGAGCACCAGCACGGCGGCGGCGACCAGCGCAGCCTCCGCCGTAAACACGTTCAACCCCCACTGCGGCGCCGGCGCCGTCAGTTCGAGCAACGCCGTAAACGCGACAACGATACCGGCGACCCGGATCGTCCGAACCCGTCGCCGCTCTTCGCCCTGCGCGGTGGTGGTCACGTCGATGCGGCCGAGCGAGCCGCCTTCAGCGACGCGACGCAGCACTGACGCAGCGCGTGCCGGGCCGTTGTCCATCAACCGCCCGCCCGACGCCGCCAACGCCGTCAGGGTGCCGTAGCTGAACGTGACCCGCCGCGCTTCACGCGCGACCCACTGCTGACACACTTCTTCGAGATGACGTCCGACGCTGAAACTCGGCGCGAAGCGCGTAATCAGCCCGTCGGCAGCGATCGCCGACCGGATGTATTTAATCACATCCCGTTCGGGCCGGATACCCGCTCTTGCGCGACGAGCTCAGCATGTCGAGCATCACCAGCGTGAAGTTCTTCTTGAACGTCGTCTGACCGCCTTCGCCTTCGTACCATTCCTGTGACGTTTCCGCCAGCGCTGCGCGAAACTTGCCGGGATCCGCGTCGCGCCGGCAGGTCACCAGCTTGAAGAACAGCGTCCGCCATGCTCGCTGACGTCCGCTCGCGTATACGCGAGCGTCAGCGCCACGAGGTGACGACGCGAATACCGGCTCAGCACGCCGGTGATCCCGAAGTCGACGTAACCGACCACGTTCGCCGGGCAGCACCAGCAGATTGGCGGGATGCAGATCGGCGTGGAACAGGCCGTACCGGAACACGTCGCCGAGGAAGTTGTCGATGATGTGGCGAGCGAAGCGATTCGGATCGAAGCCGCCGCGCGCAGACGGTACGTCGTCAATTCGTCGCCCGACTCCATCGCGCGCAGATACGCGAGCACCGTGTCGCCCGACATGAACTCCATGACCAGCGTCCGCCTCGTCGTCAAATCCCAGAACACGGCCGGCACGCGCTCGAACGGGTTGTCGTCGGCATTGCGGCGCAGCCGCTCGGCGTAGCGGGCTTCGCGCCGGTAGTCGAGTTCCTCGCGGTCCACGACGACGAATTCGTCCATCGGCTCGAGCACCCAGTACAGCGACTTGATCCGAAGCCGCGAATGACGCGCATCGCGATCGATCATCAGCCGAATGTCGCCGGTGAAGTCGGCGTCGACGGACGGACGCTGCACCTTGACCGCCACCTCTGCGCCCGCGCAGATCGCCACGTGCACCTGGCCGATCGACGCGGTCGACAGCGGCTGCGGTGTCGAACTGATCGAACAGCTGCGCGGCGAGTCGGCCGAGTTCCTCGAGGAAGACCCGCTCGACATCGCGCGAACGGAAACGGCGCGATGCGATCGAGCAGGTTGAACAGCGCGTCGCAGTATTCGAGCGACAGGATGTCGGGCTGCAGCGCGAGCATCTGGCCGAACTTGATGAAGCTGCCGCCGAGATCCTCAAACAGCCGCCGGAACCGCTGCGGCCCGTTCAAGCCCGCCAGCGGCACCCAGCGCAGCAGCCACGGCCAGCGGACGGCGCGCGGTGCAACCAGCTGCGCGATCCCGTGGCGAATCAGCACCAGCAGGATATGTGGCAGCCGGCGCGTCACGCAGCGCCTTTCCGGCAAAACGCCGGCAAACGTCCTTCGTCGGTCCAGTCAGCCGCCATTCGCCAGGCGAACAGGGCGCGCGTCAACAGCTCGCGCTGCTGCAGCGCGTGTTGTGTCAGGACGCCCTTCTCGAACTGCTGCTTCGCATCGGCGAGCGGCCGGTCGACCATCCCGTTGGTCATCGCATTGGCAAGCCAGATCGACGTCGCGATCGGATCCAGACCTGTGATCCGCAGCGGCAGCGTGTCGGTGATCGTCCGAACCGGGCTCATGATCCGCGACGCGGCGCCAAACGTCATCAAGTCGGCAAGCCTGAAACCCCAGTCGATCGGATCGATGTCGACGCGCGCAATCTGCTTCGGACGATTGACAACGAAGCCACTTCGGACCCGGATTTCACCATTCGCCATCAGCGAGAAATCAACCGTCTGGATCGCCGCGGCGAAGTGGCCGGGGCCGTAGGCGATCATGCCGAGGTCGCCGGGCGTGTACGGAACAAACGCGTAGCCGAGACCATAGCGGGCGAGCACGCCCGACGACGGCTCGCTTTGATTGTGGACGAACGATGGACCGATCACCAGATACGACGACTCCTGCAGCGGCAGCTGAACGATCGGTGCACCGCTACCGAACGATCCAAACGGGGCAAACGAGACCGGAAAATCGAACGCATCGACGCGCAGCACGATCCAGTCGTAAACCGTTCCGATCTCACGCAGGTGACGATCGCCGACTGCTGGTCGGCGGCGAACAACCCGATTTTTCCGGAGTCGCGCCGCTTGTAATACAACTGCTGGTAGCCGGCGCCTCGGCGCTGCCGCTGACCCGGCAGCGTCGCTGGACGTCCGGGATCGGCCGCAACGCGCAAAAAATACTTGAGCACGAACGCCTGCAGCTGAGCGGCGCTGCTGCCCTCACGCGCCGCTGACTGACGGTCGAAGAACATGTCGCATACCGCGCCCATCACCGGCACTCCGGCGTTGCCCACAGCGGCGGTGTCGAAGAATCCGAAGCTGCGACCGACCTCGTTCGGCTCGCGAGCGAGCTCGAAACGTTCGCGGTAGGTGTTGCCGCGATCGCGTTCCTCCAACCACAGCGCCAACTCAGTGCCGTCCGCCAGCGCGGCTTCGACGTTTCGCAGCATCGCGTAATCTGCGGCCGGAATGCCGCTCGCGGCACCGTCTGCGAACCGGAGCCACACGTCGGGCGGCTCGCTCGGGACGGTCGCCGCGCGCGCCGGCGGCATCGGCTTGTAGACGTCGGCAAACGACGCGCGGAAGCGGCCCTTCGGGTCGACGAGCAGCAGCGAATACAGGGTCGTCTGGAGACCGGCCGCATCGACGGTGGTTTCGAGGGTCAGCAGACCGCCGGCGCCAGTCAGCGCGCCGGTGCCGCGCATCGCCGGACCGAACGCGGTATGGCGCGCGATGGTATGCCCGTCGCCGACATCACGGCGCGACGTGGTTTCGAGGCACTGCGCCGTGATGCTGCCGATCGTCAATCCGGCAGGATCACAGAAGGTCAGCACGCGCCAGGCGTCCGTCGTCGCTACCGAGCCGACGCGGGCGCCGACACGCAGCAGGCTGCGGACGCGGTGGCGCGACGCGATATCGGTTCCGACGCGTGCGACGCGCAGCCGTTCGTGTCCTGCGTCCACGTCGCCGGCCAGCATCAGCATCGTCGACGACAACTCCGGCGCGTTCAGATCGCGCATCGGCGCCAGCGCGTCGGCGCGCGACAGCGGCCCGCCGGCGTCGATTCGGCCGACCAGCGACAACGCGATCGTCGAGAGCCGCGTCACTTCGCCGCTGATCAGCAGCGTGCCGTGCGCGCCCTCGAGGCTGCCGGTGCCGCCGCTGACAGTGGCGACGCCGGCAAACAGCAGGCGGGCCCGGCCGTCGGTGATTGCGGGGTAGGTGCGACCGGTACCCGAGAACAACAGCGTGCCATGCGCGCCGTCGTAGAACGCGATGCGCCCGTCGCGCATCACCACTCGCTGCGACGCATCGCCGCGCAGCTCGGTGTCTGGCAACGGCGCGCTCTCCGGCCCCTCGAAGTCCTCCGGCACCAGGCGCCACTGCATCGCCAGCAACGCCAATGGCTCGCCCACCCGATTCGCGCTCGAGATGCCGCGTTCGCGGGTCGGCAAATGGACGTTTGCGTCAAACCGATGCAGCGATTCGTGCACGTTCAGCCCACGCGATCCGACGGCGACCGTCGCGCCGCCACCCGGTTGCGTCGTGAACGACAGGTAGCCGTCGCGCGGCTCGGCCGACGCGGCCGCTGACGCCGTCACAGCGGCGTGCCGTTTCTGCTTGCCGTGACCGTTATCGCCGGTTTTCATTGGAGGGTCTCCGACCTTTTTCGCGCAGCGCGCGAGGGCTTCATCCGCGGGTGACGTCGTGGCGGCCCGGCATCACCGGGCGGCGTCTGGTTTGGCGACTCGACGGCACGGTCGGCGGTCCGTTTGATCGCATCCACGGCGCCGTCGAATCCCTGCTGAATCACGGTCATCCCGCTCTCGACGATCTTGCGTGGATCGGCCGTCTGCAGCAGCGTCCGCGGATCGAGGGCTTCGACCATCCTGCGCGGATCGACGCTGTCCAACGTCGCCGCGTCGCACACCACGTCCACCAGCCGCCGCTGCCACTCGTCGCCGGCCCGGAACTGCAGCGCCGCCGCACCGAACAAGTGGCTCTGCACGGCGCGCGACACCTCGTCGACTTCCGCGGCGGTGAGATCCGCCGGCTGGGCCGGCGTCGGCGTCATCATTTTCGACAGCTGCTGAAACCCGAACAGCGATACCGCCCAGGAAAACCCGAGCATCGACTTTGCCACTTCCCGCATGTCCATGGACCTCTCCGCGCCGTCAGGCGCTTTTGTCGAAGATCGACCGAAGAAGATCGACGTGCGCCGCAGCAGCATCTCGTCGATCGCCGCCTGCATGCGCTGCCGGACCTCGAGGCTGATCTGGTGCACCATCTTCGGCATCGTCGGCCGCCTCGGGCCGGTACTGCTGTTCGACGTGCATCGGCGGCAGGAAGCGCGTGTGCCATTTCGAGGGCAGCGGGAACGGCGCCGGCGTGATCGGGAGAAACGGCCACTCGGTGTAGCGCTTGAACCAGCTTCCAGTCGACGCGCTTGAGAATCGGATAGATCTCGGCGCTGCCGACGGTGACGAACGGCAGGATCGGCGCGCCGTTGCGCAGCGCCATGCGCACGAACTCGTCGCGCCCGAACTTGCCGAGCGTGTAGGCGCGCTTGTACATCGTGAACGCGCCGCGGATCCCTTCGGGGAACACGCCGAGCAGCTCGTCGTGCTCGCAGCACCTAGTCGCCGTTCTCCTGGCAGGCCATGATGCCGCCGAGTTTCGCCATGAAGTCGGCGAGGAACGGAAACTTGGTCAGGCTCGGATGGATCAGGAAGCGCGGAATGCGGTTGCGCTTCGTGACCAGCGCGAAGAGCGTCATGACGCCGTCAAACGGCATGAAGCCGCGATGCATGCCGACCAGCACGCCGCGCCCTTTCAGCGGCACGTCCTCGATGCCGTCGATCTCGACGCGCCAGTAGTAGTCGTGCAGGCACTTGAACAGATGCCGGCAGTAGCGGCGGATGTAGTCGGGATCCATGCCGAAGTCGTCGAACGTCGGCACGCTCGGCCCGTGCGGATCGCCGCCCTTCAGCTCGACGATGGCTCCGGCGCTCGATCGGGTCGGAACGAATCCGGCGTCGCGCTTCAACTTGTCGCCGGACACTGTCCACGAATACTGGATGTACTCGGTCTGGTCCGGCGACGCGCCGAGTCCGGCGCTGCGACGTGATGGCGCGCGCCACGGCGTTCTGCGCCTTGCGCGCGATCGGCAGCCTCGCGCCGCCGGCGAGCTTGCATCGCCTGCTTCAAGGGAATACCGGCGGTCGGCGCGACGTTATAGGTTCCGGCGAGGCGCGACTCGATCAGCTTCGCGACCGCGTCTGCGAGATCGTGCGGGCTGAGGAATTGGATCGTCGGATCGTGGCCCGGGATACGTCACCGCGACCTTCCCGTCAAGCAGCCGGCTGAAATAATCGCTCGCCGTCGAGAACCGCGGCCGGGCGCAGGATGGTGTGCGTCGTCGGCGCCGCGCCGGAGCGCTGGCCGATCATCGCGCTGCAAGCGCTCGACCTCGCGCCAGCCGTCGGCGATGGCGTTGCGCGTTCCGCCGATGAACGCGGTCTCGTCGAAGCAGTCCCGTGTGCTGATGATTGGCGGAGTAAACCGCGGCGCTCGAGAGGACGACCGCCTGCTTCAGCGGCACCGAGGCGAGGCGCGCGAAGACTTCGCGCGCGCCGCTCGAGGTCGGCCGCGACTTCGGGCGACTGCACGCGCAGCGGCGAGTACACGAGCGTGTCGAAGCGGCTGAATGCCGACGCGTCGATCGCCGACGGGTCGTGCGGCGCGCGCTCGCACGACTCGACGTGCGGGCGAGCGGCGGAGCGCGGCGACGAATGGGCTCGGCCAATCGTCGCGGCCGTGACGACGGCGACTCGGGCCCGCACGGTTTGATCTGCTTAGGCCTGGACCGCGGCCAGATATTCCTGGACCACCGCGATCGTGTCCTGGACCGTCTGGATCGACTGGATGCGCTCCTCCGGCACCTTGATCTTGAAGGCGTACTCGATGTCGACCATCGACTTCGAGCGCCGACAACGAATCGAGGCCCAGATCCTGCCGGTAGTTCGAGGAGTCCATGATTTCCGCGGGCGCGATGCCGGTGATCCGGTTCACGCTCTCGCGGATGGTGTCACGAATGTCGGTCTGCGTCCTCATTGGTTCTCCGAACGGTGTTGTGGGAGGCCGAGAATCTTGCACAGGTGACTGGCAAAATTGCTAGGTCACGGCCCGCGTGCCGGTAATCGCCGCGCCACATCGACGGCCGACACGATCACCGGCGTAATGCCGCCCGCCCGGCCGGTCCAGTGGCCGGTGAAATACAGGTTGCGGACCGGTCCCTCGATGCCCGGGCGGCGACGGCCCGAACTGGTCAGGTGACATTTCCCACCCAAGCATGGCGCCGTGATAATTCAACGTGAACCGCCACGACGTCAGCGCCGACGCGCTCTGCGAGCAGCACGACGTGCTCGTTAATTCCCGGGATTGTCTGCTCGAGCCGGGCCATCAGATCGGCCTCGATGTCGGCCTTGTGCGTCGCCCAATCGGCGCACGTCGGTCGTAGCGCAGCTCCATGATCCGCTGCAGGATGATGATCTGCCCGTCGGCGGGCGCCATCTTCGGCTCGTACATCGTCGGGATGAAAATCTTGAACGCGTCGTTGACGACGTCGTCCGGCTCCCACGAGCGCCAGTGGTAGCCGGTGGCCGGCTCGAGCTCGGCCGAGCGCGTGACGTTCCTGCAGTCCGATGTGGGTCAGGAAGCAGGGGCTGGTCGGCCGCATGGCCTTGACGTCGCGGATCGCCGCCTCGCCGACCACTTGCCGGCCCGAGCAGTTCGTTCGAGCGTCAGAACGAGATCGCGCGTTCGACACGATGTGGCCGGCGTCGACGCGCAGCGTGTGCCGGCGCTTCTCCCCGACGCCGGTCGCGATCTCGACGCCGACCGCGACGCCGTCTTCGACGACGATGCGCTCGACCATCGAGCGCATCAGGATGTCGCCACCGTGCCTCCTGCACGATGCGCGCGAGATCGTCGGCGAACGCCTGCGAGCCGCCTTCCGGGTAGTAGTTGCCGAGGAAGTACGACAGCCGCAGCATCGAGTCGAACACGAACGACGTGCGCGACGGCGGCGAGCCCCAGTGCGCGCAGTCGGCCGACAGCAGCAGCTGCAGCTTGCGATCCTTGAATTCGCGGTCGAGCACGTCGTGCAGCGTCAGCAGCGCGCAGCGCGTCGAACCGGTCGTGGTCGCCGGCCGCGGAAGTAATACAGCAGCCCGTAGCAGATAGCGCGTCGCGGACCGTCAGTGAAGAAGCGGTCGAGCGCCGCCGCTCTCGTGCGGAAAGGTCTGCCTTCAGCTCGTCGATGTATTCGTCGAAGTCGGCCGACACCGAGAAGCTGCTGCCGTCGGGAAAGTGGAAGTGATCGACCGGATCCATCTTCACCCACCGCGTGCGCGAGCCGAGCTTGTCGAGCAGCGCGCCGGTGATCGTCATCGGATTGCCGAGCAGCGGATAGAAGTGCGTGGCGGCGTCGAAGGTGTAGCGGCCGCGGCGGAACGTGCTGCAGTAGCCGCCGACCATGTAGTGCTGCTCGACCAGCAGCACGCGCAGGCTGCTCTGCGCCAGCAGTGCCGGCGCAGATCAGACCCGCCGATGCCGGCGCCGATGACGACGACGTCGTAGCTCGGGCTTCGGGATCGGCCGCGGAGTGCCGCGAAGCGCTCTCATGGAGTCGGCGGTCGGGCGGTTGCGGCCGTAGGTTTCGTGCGCGCTCGACGAACTCGCCGGAGGCGATCGCGGCCGCCATCGACAGCTCGCCGGCCAGCACCGCCGCCGCGACGATCTCGGCGAACTTCGGCGCGTGCCGCCGCCCGGCACAGCCGAGCATCGTACAGGCATTCGCGGCTGGTGCCGAGCGCCGTGCCGCCGCCGACGGTTGCGACGGTCAGCGACGGCAGCGTGACGCTGGCGTAGAGGTCGTCCCTCCGGCGTCAGTTCGTAATCGGTGATGCCGACCGCGGCGTTGGCGACGTTCGCGACGTCCTGGCCGCAGGCGATGAAGATCGCCGCCAGGCCGTTGGCGTAGTGCGCGTTGAAGCCGATCGCGTTCGCCTGGAGGTGGCCGATGCATCGTGTCGTGCCACACCTCGACGATCTGCCGCGGCGTCACCCGCATGTAGGACTGCAGCACGGCGGCGGGAATGCGCGCGCCGGCGACGACCGTCTTGCCCTTGCCGCCGCGCGAGCAGGAATCCGCTGGCGCGCTTCTCGCTGCTCATGCCGCTGAAGACGCTGGAAGCGCGGCGCGTGCCGCTGCCGCGACCAGCCACTGCGCACGCGCGCTCGGTCGCCTTGACGATCATGTTCATGCCCTGGGCGTCGGCGGTGCTGTAGTAGAAGCTGACGATCACCGCGCGGCCCGACGGGCCGCGTCGTCGACCCGCTGCAGCTTGCCGTGGCGCGTCGTCGATTCGGCTTCGGCGCGGAGCGCGTCGAAGTGGCCGGGCAGTGCGGTGGCGAAGCGCTGCGGCCTCGCCGACGGTGTCGAACGAGAACATCGGGCGAGACGACGTTGTCGTCGACGAGTCACGCGTGACGTCGACGCCGCCGGCGCGCGTCAGCATCACCATGCCACGCTCGTAAGAGCGCACCAGCGCGCCCTTCGGTCGTCGCCAGCGGCACGTAGAACGTGCCGTCGCGCGTGCTCGCCGTTGACGCAGGAGCGGTCCGGCGACGCCGAGCGGCATCTGCACCGAGCCGATCGGGTTCTCGATGTTGCCGCGCATCTGCTCGCTCGGGATCGTGCCGGACGCGCGATCAGCGGCAGCGTCGACGCCGAGTCTGCGCTGCATCCACTCCCGGCGCTCGCGCACCTGTTCGGCGGAATAGCCCTGGTCGGTGAAGCGCGGAACGAGTTCGATGCCCCGGCCCCGTGGATTTCGTCGTCGGTGGACATTAGTTGCGTCGCGAAGACGAGCGCGCAGCAGTTGCCTTCGCGGCGTCGATCGCGGTCACCAGCGCGTTGGCCGCGCGCGAGCGGCCGCGGCTCGGCGGCGGCGGTCGATCGCGAATCGCGGGACGGATCGAGCTGTGCAAGCCGGCGACGCCGGGCAGCCGCCCGGTGCGCATCGTCTCGAGCGCGGTGAGCGCCTGCAGCGCGCCTGACGCGCCGAGTGCCTCGCCGGTCATCGACTTGATCGCGGTGACCGGGACGCGCGATGCCGACGGCCGTCGCGATCGCCGCGCGCCTCGCGTGCGTCGAGTTCCGCGCTGCCGCTCGCGGACGAGACGACGAACGCGACATCGCTGGCCGCGATACCGGCGTCCTTAGGCCCGCTGGATCACGGCCGCCAGTCCGGTCGCCGATTGTCTCGCGTCCGACCCAGACGCCGCTGCCGGCAGTTGTCTCGGGTCAGACCCGAGACATCAGCGTGCCGTTCGGGTCGTAGCGCGGCGGCGAAGCCGGCGACGCGTGCCAGGACCCGCGCGCCGCGCGCGGCGGCCGATTCCTCGGCTTCGAGCACCAGGAACGCCGCGCCTTCACCCATTACCGATCCCGCTTCGCGCGCGCATCGAACGGCCGAGGACCGGCCTCCACCGTTCGGTGCGGCGAGCCGCGCCGCCTGCGCGAAGCCGTGAAACGACTCGTAGCAGATCTCCTCGGCGCCGCCCGCGAGCAGCACGTCCGCGCGCCCGGCACGAATCAGTTTGCATCGCGTAGCCGATCGCCTGCACGCCGGAGCTGGCGCCGGCCGCGACGGTCGAGTTGATCGCCACGCAGTTGATGCCAGATCGCCACCTGCCCGGCGGCGGCGTTGAGCACCGTGTTGGAAAAATCCATCGGGCTCGCGTAGTCGGGGCCGGCCTGCTGAGCGCGCCGATCGAACTCGCCGATCGTGCGCACGCTGCAGAACATCGTGCCGAGGATGAGCCCGACGAGCGATTGCGCGCGCGCCGCTCGGTGTCCAGCCGCTGTCGGCCAGCGTCGAGCTCGACGCCGACCAGCGCGAGGCGGCCGGTGCGATCGAGCGGCCGGACGTTGCCGGTCTTCACGTAATTCTCGCGCCTCGAAGCCGGGCACTTCGGCCACGTGATAGCCCGGCGCGATGTCGGCAGGAAAGACCGTCGGCGAAGCGAACGCCGCTGCGCCCTTCACACAACGCGTCGATGAATCTGCGTCGGCGCGATCGCCGAGCGCGCAGATCGCGCCTATTCCGGTCACGACCACGCGGGCGAACGGTCACGGCCGATGCTTTCTGAAGATGACCGAGGCGTTGTTGCCGCCGAACGCGTAGGCGTTGTTCATCGCCACGTTCCACCGGCACCTGCCGCGCCTCGTTGGGCACGTAGTCGAGATCGCACTCGGGATCCGCCGTCTCGTAGATGAATCGTCGGCGGGATGCGATCGTCGCGGCACGGCGAGCGTGCACGCAGCCGCTTCGATCGCCGACGCGGCGCCCATCGTGTGACCGAGCATCGACTTGATCGAGCTCATCGGCACGCGGTACGCGGCGTCGCCGAATGCCTGCTTGACCGCGGCGGTTTCGACGCGATCGTTGACCGTCGTGCCGGTGCCGTGCGCGCTGATGTAGCCGATCTCGTCGGACGGCGAACGCCGGCGTCGGCCATCGCGATTTGCATCGCGCGCGTCGGCGCCATCCCCCTGCGGCGCGGTCATGTGATTCGCGTCGCAGGTCAGACCGTAGCCGACCAGCTCGGCATAGATCCGCGCGCCGCGCGCGAGGGCGCGCTCGCGGCGTTCGAGCACCAAGATCGCCGCGCCTTCGCCCGGGACCATGCCCTTGCGGTTCTTGTCGAACGGCTGGCAGCGCTCCGGCGCGATCGCGCCGAGCCGCGCGAAGCCGGTATAGGTGATGCGCGAAAACGCGATCCGATCCGCCCGCCAGCATCACGTCGGCCTCGCCGGTGCGCAGCGTGTCGGACGCGTGCGCCAGCGCGTAGTTGCCCGCGGCGCAGGCGGTGGGAATCACGATGATTGGGTCCGCCGAAGCCGAATTCCGCGGCGACGTGCGCGGCGATCACGTGCGCAGGGATACTGCTCGATGAACTCGCGGCCGATCGCGTCGCGCGTGCCCGCGATCTCCGTGTCGTCGAACTGCTCGATCATCGACGGCTCGCCCGAAGTCGTCCCCATCGAGACGCCGATGCTTGTCGGGATCGAGCGTCTCCGGATCGATCGCCGCGTCAGTCAGCGCCATGCGCGCCGCGGCGATCGCCAGTTGCGAGGCCCGTCCCATGCCGATCGGCCGCAGCCGCTCGACCAGGCCGCGCGGATCGAAATTCCTGACTTCGCCGCCAATGTGGACGTTATAGCGTTTGAGTGTCGAACGATTCGACCGGTCCGATGCCGCAGGCACCGGCAAGCAGCGCGCGCCAGAACGCGTCGACGCCGATCCCGACCGACGTCACCACATCCGAGACCGGTCACGACGACGCGTGGACGTGGTTCCATGGGCGAATTAGTATAGATGAAGAGGCCATCGCGGCTCATTGACATCAGATCCTACGCGTTGAACGCTTTTCTCCGTTCTCTCCGTCACCTCCGTTTCGGTACGGTGAGTCCGTCGGCCCCGGCAGCGGCGTCGGCGACCATCGGGCTGTTGATCGGGCTGATTGTCACGCTCGCAGCGGTCATCGCCGATGGATGGTATATCAGCCGCCAGATGGCCGGCCTGCGGTCGCTGCAGACCGACCTGGCCGACCGCAATCGCCGCGACTCGCTGCAATTGCTGCGCATCCAAAACGATCTCAATACGGTCGCGCTCGCGATGCGCGACATGATTGACACCACCGAATACCCGCTGACCGCTTGGACGGCGCAATTCGCCCGGGTGCGGCAGGATCTCGAGGACGCGCTGCGCCGCGAAGAAGCGGTGGCGGTCGCGCAGCGAACGCCTGAGCAACGCCTTTACCTGGCCAGTTCGGTCAGCCAGTTCTGGGACGCCGTCGACCGTATGTTCGCCGAGGCGCGAGCGGGAAGGGACGAAAACGCGCGCGCACAAATTCGCGTATCACTGCAAGCTCGTCAGGCGGCGCTCAGCACCGCAGTCGCACGGCTGCTGGTCGCGAACAACGAAAGCGAAGAGCAGACCGCGCGCCAGGTTCAGGATATTTACTCGCAGGTGCAGCGACAGGCGTTCGTGTTTCTTGGCGGCACACTGGTCGCGATTCTGCTGACCAGCTTGTACGTGATTCGGTCGAACCGCCGGCTGTTCGTCGAACTCGCAGCGCTGTCGGAACGTCGCCAGGAACTGGCGCAGCAGCTGATCACCGCACGCGAGTCGACGCTGCGTGAGATTTCGCGCGAGCTGCACGATGAATTCGGCCAGATCCTGACGGCGATGGGATCGATGCTGGCGCGCGCCGGCAAGCACGCGCCTGAAGGCTCGCCGCTGCGCACCGAGCTGCGCGAGGTGAACGAGATTGCGCAGACCGCGCTCGAAAACGTGCGCGGCCTGTCGCAGACGCTGCATCCGTCAATCCTCGAGGATGCGGGGCTCGACGACACCATCGACTGGTTCGTGCCGCACGCGGAACGGCAGCTCGGCATCCGCATTGCCTACCAGCGCAACGGTTCGGCGGTGTCGATGGACAACAGCGCCGCGGTGCACGTCTACCGCGTGCTGCAGGAAGCCCTCAACAACGTCGCGCGGCATTCCGGGGCGCCGGAAGCGTGGGTGCGGCTGCGTGCCAACACCTATGGGCTATCGCTCGAAGTCGAAGATCACGGCAAGGGGCTCGATGCCGCGACCGAGCGGCGCGGCCTCGGTATCATCACGATGCGCGAGCGCGCCGAGCTGGTGGGCGGCGACATCGAATTCATGCGACCAGCGGCTGGAGGAACCTTGGTGCGGCTGACGGTGCCACGATGATTACGGTACTCCTCGCGGACGATCACACCCTGGTCCGGCGTGGCTTCCGTCGCATGCTTGAAGACGACGCGGCGATCAGCGTCGTTGGCGAAGCCGGCGACGGCGATGAAGCGATCCAGCTCGCGGCACGAGCTGAAGCCGAAAGTAGTGGTGATGGATTGCGCGATGCCACGAACCAGTGGACTGGTCGCGACTCGCAAGATTCTCGAGACCGACCCGAACGTGGCGGTGTTGATGCTGAGCATGCACGCCGAAGAAACGCTTGTCCGCCAGGCGCTCGATGCCGGAGCGCGCGGCTATGTTCTGAAAAGTGCGCTGGACCTCGACCTTGCATCGGCGGTCCGCCGTGTGGCGTCCGGCGAGCGGGTGCTCGACCCGAGCGTCGCCGGCACCGAAACGCTGCGCGGTGAAGGGGCGCGCGCCCTCTCGCCGCGTGAGCTTGAAGTGCTGCAGATGATTTGCAGTGGGCAGTCGAATAAGGAAATTGCGGCGGCGTTGGGGCTGAGCGTCAACACCATTGCCGTGCATCGGGCGAACATCATGAACGCGCTCGGCATTCACAAGACCGCCGAGCTCGTGGTCTACGCGATTCAGCACGGGTTGGTGACGCTGAAGGGATGACCGTCAGTCGTCGGGCGTTCCTCGACACGCTGGCCTGCGCCGGCGCGCTGTCGCTGCTGCCGGCAGTGGCGCGCAGCCAGCCGGCGCGCGGCACGTCCGCTGCGGGATCATCTCCCGGGTTCCAGCTGGCGGATGTTACCGGCTCCGCCGGCATTGCGTTCCGCCACAACAACGGCGCCTATGGCGGCAAGCTGCTGCCCGAAACCCTCGGTGCGGGATGCGCCTTCCTCGACTACGACGCCGATGGCTGGCAAGACATCCTGCTGGTCAACGGATCGGACTGGCCCGGGCACCGGCGTTCGGCGGTTGGTCGATCGACGCTGCGGCTCTATCGCAACAACCGCAATGGCACGTTCACCGACGTGACCCGCGCGGCCGGCCTGGATCTCGAGCTGTACGGAATGGGCGTCGCGGTTGGCGACTTCAACAACGACGGATTTCCAGATGTGCTGATTACCGCGGTTGGCCAGAACCGGCTGTTCCGCAATACCGGTAAGGGGGCGTTCGTCGATGTCACCAGCGCCAGCGGACTCGGCGGCCGCCTTGGCTTCAGCACCTCGGCGCTGTGGTTCGACTACAACCGTGACGGTTGGCTCGATTTGTTCGTCTGCAACTACGTCAAATGGACCGCCGAGCACGATGTGTTCTGCAGCGTTGACGGCCAGCAGAAATCGTACTGCACCCCGGAAGCGTATCGCGGCGACACCTGCTGGCTGTTCCGCAACCGCGGCAACGGCACGTTTGAGGATGTCACCGCCGCCAGCGGCGTGTTCGACACCAGCTCCAAGTCGCTCGGCGTGGCGACGATCGACGTCGATCGCGACGGCTGGCCCGACCTGTTCGTCGCCAACGACACGCAGCCCAACAAGTTGTATCGCAACCTGCGCAACGGCACCTTCAAGGAGGTGGGCCTCGACGCCGGCGTCGCCTTCAGCGCCGATGGTAAGGCGCGGGCCGGCATGGGCGTCGAAGTCGGTGATCTCGACAACTCGGGTCGGCCGAGCCTGATCGTCACGAACTTCGAAAACGAGATGATTGGGTTGTACCGCGAAACCAGGCCAGGCGTGTTCGAAGATGTCGCGATTCGTTCCGGTGTCGGACAACCGTCACGCACCACGCTCGGGTTCGGTTGCGTTCTCGCCGATCTCAATCTCGATGGCAGACTCGACCTGGTGATCGCCAATGGCCATATCGACGAGACGTTGCGCGGCATTCGCAGCAGCGTTGGCTACGCGCAGCCACCCCACTTGTTTCTGAACGAGGCCAACGGCACACTCCGGGACGTCGCCCCGACCGTCGGCGCCGAGTTTTCTCAACCGCGCGTTGGACGCGGTCTGGCCTACGCCGATTTCGATCGCGATGGCGACGTCGACCTGCTGCTGACGACCAACAATGGACCAGCCAGGCTGTTTCGCAACGATCTATCGACCGGCAATCGGTCGATCCGCGTCCGGCTGCAGGGCACCACATCGAATCGCGACGCGATCGGTGCCATCGTCCGGCTCGAACACGACGGCACCACGCAGACCCGTACCGTGAAAAGCGGCGCGAGTTACTTGTCCCAATCCGAACTGCCCTTGACCTTTGGTGTAGGAACAATCGACCAGGTCGATCGCATGGTGGTGACGTGGCCGACTGGAAGAGTTGATGAGGCCAGAAAGGTAGCGACCGGGAAGGCGTACTGGTGGCGAGAGGGAGAGGGGCTGACGTCTGAAGTCTGAAGTCTGCTTCATTCCGACCGCCGGGCGATTCGAGTCACCCTGCGTGCGTTTAGGCAGACTTCAAACTTCAGCCTTCACACTTCAAACGATCCTCGTATTCCGCTCCACAGTCACCCGTTCAACTCGCGTGACTTCTTCCTGCTTCGGTATCCGCCGATCGACGCGATACAGGAAGCAGAGGTACTTCTGATCCTCCGGCGGGATCCGCCATCCTTTGTCGTGTTCGCTGCCTGACGTTCGGTTTTCGGATGCACCGCTGCTCGACGCGGAAACCGACGTCGATCCCGGCGTGCTGACGACCGTCGTCGATTCCTTTCGCGACGATTTGGATTTCGACGATTCGGCCGGATAGCCCTTATCCCCCCAGCCGTCAGGGCGCTCGCTGTGCCCGTGCCGGGCGCCGTCGAGGAACTTCGCGATCTTCACCGCGGCGTAGGTGCTGTTGTCGGCCGAGTAGTTCACCAGTTCTTCTTGCTGTTTCTGCAAAATGCATTCGTAGCCAGGTTTCGTGAACACGATCGACCAGATCACGTATTTCAGATCGTCGCCGCTCAAGTCCTGATCGAACGTGCCGCTGGTCTGGTTGTTGAACAACGTCGACCAACCCGATTTTGAACCGGCGCTCGAATTGGACGCCGAACTTCGCGTCGAATCGTAGGACGACGAGGAACTGTAGCCGTTGCCGGCCGAGCTCCTGCCGCTGCCGGTCATGCTTTGCGCACTGCGGATCATCATGTCGACCGCAGCGCCGGTCATGCGCATCGGCCAACGAACCATCGTCTCGACGACGGCGTCGGTCAGATTGTTCGAGGTGTCGGCGCCCGAGGTGCTCGAGTAGGTGCCGTTGTAGTAAGTGCCGTTGTTCATTAGGGTACGTGCCTCCTGTCGTTCTGAATAGCAAGTCACATGCCCTGCGCTACAATTCGGGGCCAGCCCATGCAGCGTTTGTCCGCGACGCTAATCATTGTCGCGTCGTTGTGTGCGCCAATGTTCGCTCAACCGCAAACTGGCGAGCTGCGCCTCTTGGTTCGCGACCCGACCGGCTCGGCTGTACGCGCGAGCGGCGTCATTTCCAGCGACATCACACATGTCGAGCGGCGATTCACGACCGACGACAACGGTAGCTTTATCGCGCAGAGCCTGCCGTTCGGGCTCTACCGCGTTTCGATTGAACGAACCGGTTTCGCCGCCTACTCGGCAGTCGTAGACATTCGGTCCCCGATCCCCCTCCGGCTTCCCATTACTCTCGAGCTTGCGCCGGTGGTCACAACCGTTCGTGTGGCTCCCGATGCGCCACCGCTGATCGATCCGTACCGTTCCGGGACCGCCAGCTTCGTCGGGGGCGACGTCTTGCGATCGCGGCCGTCTGCGCCACCGGGCCACTCGATCATCGATCTCGTCAACACATTGCCGGGCTGGTTTGAAACTTCCAATGGTGTGCTCCATCCGCGTGGCGCCGAATATCAGGTGCAATACGTCATCGACGGCGTGCCGCTACGCGACAATCGGTCGCCGGCGTTCGCACAATCGCTTGGCGTGGAGGAATTCGAATCGCTGACTGCTCGCACGGCCGGCTACCCCGCCGAGTTTGGTGGAAAGCTCGGCGGCGTGATCGAACTGACGACAGTACGTGACCGCCGCCAGGGCTTTCACGGAACTACCGACGGGCAGATCGGCAGCTTCTCGACCTTCAGCGGCTACGGCTCCGGCCAGTTTGTGCGACGCGGCACGACGGTCGGTGCCAGTCTCGAAGGCATGGCCACCGATCGCTATCTGGATCCGCCGGTGGAGGAAAATTTCACTAATCGCGGCACCGGTGTGGGCGTTTCCGCGCGCGGCGAGCAAGAGTGGAGCGAGGCGGACCGCTCACGCGCCTACTTTCATCGCCGCAGCACCGATTTCCTCGTCCCGAACGAACGGTTTCAACAGCTGGCGGGACAGCGCCAGGACCGCGCCAGCGATGAAACGCTGGTGCAACTGTCGCATCAGCACATTGTGTCTTCTCGCGCCGTCGCACAGGGCGCGGTGATGGCGCGCAGCACGCGGGCGACGCTCGAGTCGAATGCCGCGTCGACGCCGATCCGTCCGCAACAGGATCGCGGGTTCAGCGATATTTACGCCAATGGCAGCCTGACGTTTCATAGCGGCGCTCACGACCTGAAGGCCGGCGGCGAGTTGACGGCAAGCACGGTGGACGAAGCCTTCGCGTCAGCAACCTTCGCCTTTGCCGATCGACGGCATGGCCGCGAGCAGGCTGCTTATGTCCAGGATTTGATCCGCGTCGGTGCGGCGACCGTGTCGGTAGGCGTTCGCTATGACCATTACAGCCTCGTCGAGCACGAGCACGCGTTCAGCCCGCGGATCAGCGCGTCGTATTTCGTCGAGAGTCGCCGCCTGGTCGTCCATGGTTCGTATGACCGGGCGTTTGAAACACCACCGGTGGAAAACGTCCTGCTGGCAAGTTCCGGGGAGGCGCCGCTGCGGTCGTCACGCGGGCATTTCTTCGAAGCAGGCGTCGCGAAGGAGCTGTTCGGCAGGGCGCGCATCGACGTCAACGCCTACCGCCGCGCGATCACAAACTTTTTCGACGACGACCTGTTGTTGAATACCGCCGTCAGTTTCCCGTTCACATTCGCCAGCGCCGCGATCAACGGCATTGACACCAATCTCGATCTGCCGCGCTGGGGGCGTACCAGCGCTTCCGTCCGCTACAGCTATTCGCGCGGCATCGGACAGCTGCCGTTATCGGGCGGATTGTTTCTCGAAGCCGACGGCGGCGAGGCGGCCGGCGCTGGCGAGTTTCCGATTTCAGAAGATCAGCGGCACACGGTTCGGAGCCGGTTGCGCGTGGACGTCACTCCCCGTTTCTCACTGTCGGGCGTATTCCGCTTCGACAGCGGCCTGCCAATTGAAATTGACGGCGACGTGGACAAGACCGAACTGGCGCTTCGTACGGAGCGCGGGTCGTGGAGCAAGTCGACTCCGAGGCGGCACGGGTGAAACCGTCAAGAGCGTTCGACGCGTCGGCGTCGTTCGCGCTATGGAAGACCGCGTCTAACAGCGGTCGCGTGCAGCTGGACGTGTTCAACCTGTTCGACCGGTTGAACGTGATTAACTTCGCGAGCCTGTTGTCCGGCACGGCGATCGGGCCGGGGCGGGCAGCGACCATTCGCGTGCGCGCCGAATTCTGACCGGAGGCAACGGAGACGGAAAAGACGGAGACGGAGAAAACGGAGAAGACGGAGACACGGGATCAACACGGAGCAACAGAGCAACAGAGAAGAAAAAGAATTGTTTTTCCGGTTCTCCGTTACTCCGTTGCTCCGTGCTTGAATCCGTGCCTCCGTCTACTCCGTTATCTCAGAAATCAAAAGCAAACGCGATGCGGATGATGCGTGGCGCGAGAATCTCGACCGGCGCCAGGTAGGCGCCGCCCACGGTGAGCGTCCGGTTCACCATCACGTCGGAGTTCATCAGTTGAAGATGTCCATCGACGGTGTGAATTTGTGGCCGTTGAACCGGAACGGACGCGAAGCCCGCAGGTCGATCGACGTGACGGTGTCGAAACGCTCGTCGCCGCGCGCGCTGAGCATAACCGTCTGGCTCGCGCGCGTCAGGTTGACCGCCGGCGCCGCCGCCAGCGCGGGTCAGCGAAGGTCGACACGTACGGGTAGCCCGAGTTCGAAACCAGCGAGGCCGCGAGGTTGATCGACTACGGCAGCCGTAGCTGCCCGACAGCCGGAACGCGACCTCCGAGTCGTTGCCGACGATGCCTGTCGGATTCATCGTGTTGTTCGGATCGTTCAGGTCGGTGCCACCGTGAGACCGCCGGTGTTCTTGCCGATCGTCAGCCCCGCGACCATCTGCCAGTTCTTCGAGAAGCGCTTGTTCGCCGTGAACTCGATGCCGTTGTACTTGGTGTCGAGGTACGGATCGTTGTCGAGGATGTTGTTCTGCAGGCCGTTGAACGCCGGGTGCAGGTTGTAGACGGTCACCGTCGTCGGCTTCGGGCCGCCAGCTGCCCGCCCGGCCCGTTCGGCACCGTGCACTGTGAACGGCGTGTAGGCGCTGGTCGGCACGGCGAGGTTGCGCACGCCGAGCTGGTCGCGGTTGGTGCGGTAGTAGTACATCGCGCCGACGCGCATGTCGCGCATCACCTGGTGCTCGACGCCGGCGGTCACTTCGTCCGAGTACGGCCAGCCTGGACCATCGGCGTCCGGATAGAAGGTCGAGATGCCGGCGAAGCCGCGGCAGCCCGTGCCGAGTTCCGACGGCTGGAACTGCCGTCGCGGTTCGGGTCGGTCCAGGCGCAGTCCTGCGACGAGTTCGACAGCGGGTTGACGCTCGTGACGCGGTCGATGCCGACCTGCAGGCCGTAGCGGCTGTAGCTGCCCTTGAGCGCGGTCCGGCCGTTGCCGGTCAGGTCGTACGACGCGCCGGCGCGCCAGACGCCAGCTTCCCTGGTTGACGACGTCGTTTCGGGAATGCTGCGCGCCGCGATGAACGTGCCCGCCCGGGTTCGACTGCTCCGGCAGGATGCCGTTGTTGCGGTCGTAGCGCACGCCGAGGTTCAGCGTCAGGCGGCTGGCGACGGACCACGCGTCCTGGAAGAAGAAGCCGAGCATGTGTCGATGTTCTTCGGGTTCGCCGGCGTGTTGAAGATCGCGCACCGAGGTCGGGACGCCGTTGTTGTAGATCAGGTGATAGTCGCCCTGCACGGTCGTAGCGCGACTCGTACGTACAGCCGGCCGCACTGCACGCCGGCCTTGAAGCAGGTGATCGCCGTACGCGCTCTTGCTGTACGACACGATGTTGTCGAACTGGTGGCGCGAGTTCGGCTGCTCCTCGTTGCGCGACGCCGCGATGTTCGGCGGTGTTGACAGCGTCGCCGTCCTCGACGCGGATCGCGTCGGTCGGCGTGCCCGGCTGATAGCCGTAGTTGGTCTGGCCGTCCATCGACGCTGAAGTTCGACTCGAACACCAGTCCTGTTGCGGATGCCGGTGTACTTCGCCTGCGTCGTCGGCGCCGGGTTGGTCTGGACGAGCGCGGCGATGTCGGGCGACGTTGTCCGGCGGCGTGTCGCGACGATGGCCGCGAATCTTGTTGTTCCAGAGGTACGACACCGCGAACTTCTGGTTCGACGACGCCGCGCACCGCCCTTGCCCGAGTAGTTCTTCAGGGTGTTGTCGTCGAGCGCCTGCGTGCCGTCGTCGTTCTTGGCGTTGGTGAGCTTGTTGACGACCCAGCGGCGGATCGTGCCGTTGACCCACAGCTGGTTCTGCGACCAGCGCGCCGCCGCCCGACGAGGTTGGCGTCGTAGGTCTTCTGCGTCGGGTTGCCGAGGAACGTTTGTCCGCGCGCCGCTCGGCAGGATCTGCAGATCGTCGCCGAGAGTGGTCTCGGACTGCAGATCGTCGTTGGCGAACGAGTAGCGCATGTTGCCGCGCCACTTGTTGCCGCCGTCCTTGGTCACCATGTTGATCGACACGCCGCCGACCATCACTTCGGCCGGGATCGCCGAGGTCATGTAGTTGACCTCTTCGAACATCCCCTGGTCGTAATACAGCATCGTCGCGCCGCCGCCGCCGCCCGGCCAGTTCACCGTCGCGCCGTCGATGTTGTAGCTGACGTCGTTGGTGTTCGAGCCGTGCGACGACAGGCTGCTCTGCTGAATCGACTGCGTGCCGCCGACGTCATAGGTCGCGACCTGCACGCCCGGGATCAGCTTGGCGAGCGACCACGGATCGCGGCCGGTCGGCACGCCCTCGAGAATCTCCTGGTTCATCACCGTCTGCTGCACGTTCGACTTGGTGTCGATCGTCGGCGACTCGCCGGTGACCGTGATCGTCTCGGTGACGCTGCCGACCTCGAGCTTGCCGTTGACCGTCGCGACGAACGCCGCGTTGATGCGATGTCAGCGCGATCGATCGCGCGGAAGCCCTGCGAGCTCGAACTTCACGTGAGTAGGTGCCCGGCGGCAGGCGATCGAAGCGGTAGGTGCCGACGTATCGGTGACCACCGTCTGGTCGCCACCGATGAGTCGGTCGCCGCTGAGCGTAACGGTCGCGCCCGGCAGCACGGCGTTGCTGGAATCGGTCACGGTGCCGGTGATCGATCCGGTCTGAACCTGCGCGTACGCCGACGCGGCCGCCAGCAGGCAGAGCCCGCTGGCGACGGCGCGAAGAAACCATTATGTCTGTCCTTCGATGTTCGCTGAGAAATAAACGTGTGCCGGCGACAATAGTGGACCACTCGGGTCAGACCGTATACCCGCAGAGGATGTGGAAATTCGGTCTCCGGACAAACTTGTACACTCGCCGCCTGGGGACGCTCGTATACTCGGCTGCCGATGAAAACCGCAGTCAGCATCGGGATTCTGCTGCTGAGCGCCGGTGTCTCCGGACAGGTCCAATCCAACGCGGTGGATCCGCAGACCGACGTCGTTCGGCAATACTGCGCCGGATGCCACAGCGAGCGCGGCAAAGCCGGCGGCCTCTCGCTGGCGTCGTTCGACGCCGGCGCGGCGGTCGAGCACGCGACGTCACCGAGAAGATGATCCGCAAGCTCCGCGCGGGCATGATGCCGCCGCCCGGCGCGCGGCGTCCCGCGAGCCGCAGGTCGCGCTCGCGCTCGCCGAAGCGCTCGAGACACGCGTCGACAAGCGCCGCGGCTCGACCCGAATCCCGGCTGGCGGCCGTTCCAGCGGCTCAACCGCGCCGAGTATCACGCGCGCGATCAAGGATCTGCTCGCGCTCGACGTCGACGTCAACGCCGTGTCTGCCGCCCGACACGATCAGCCAGGGCTTCGACAACGTCGCCGACGCGCAGGCGTTCTCGCCGGCGCTGATGGAAGGCTACCTGCGCGCGGCGAGCCGGGTCACCGCGCTCGCGGTCGGCGACCCGGACGCCGAGTCGAGCGAGGCGCGCTACCGCGTGCCGAAGACCGCGTCGCAGCTGCAGCGCGTCGAAGGCGCGCCGTTCGGCACGCGCGGCGGCATCTCGGTCGTGCACACGTTCCCGGCCGACGGCGACTACGTCTTCCGCATGGAGCTGCACGGCAACGCCGACGGCTTCCTGTTCGGCGGGCCGGCGTCGGGCGAGCAGATCGAGCTGTCGATCAACGGCGTCCGCAAGGCGCTGCTCGACATCGACCCGCGCATGGCCGACGTGACGACCGGCCTGGCGCTGAAGACGCCGCCGATTCACGTGGCGGCCGGCGCGCAGCGCGTGACCGCCGCGTTCGTGCAGCGCTTCGAGGGTCCGGTCAACGATCTGATCGCGCCGATCGACCACACGCTGGCCGACACGCAGATCGGCGTCGCCTACGGCATCACCACGCTTCCCCACCTCAAGGACCTCAGCATCGTCGGCCCGCAGAAGCGTGACCGGCGTGTCGGCGACGCCGAGCCGCCGCAAGCATCTTCACCTGCCGTCCGACGACGGCGGACGAAGAGCGGCCTGCGCGACGAAGATCGTCAGGCGCCTGGCGACGCAGGCGTTCCGCCGGCCGCCGAGCGACGCGCGATCTCGAGGCGCTGATGCGCTTCTACGACGATGGGCGCAAGGAGCGCGATTTCGAGACACGGCGTCGCCGCGGCGCTCGAAGCGATGCTGGCGAGCCCGCAGTTCCTCTTCCGGGTCGAGGCGGCCGAGCCGTCGCGCGACGGCTGCCGCCGAGCGGCGGGCGCGGTCGCACTCGCTCGCCTAAAGGCTTCGCGCTACCGCAGGCGTGTCAACCGAGCGGATCACCGACCTCGATCTCGCCTCGCGGCTGTCCTTCTTCCTCTGGGGCGACGGCGCCGGACGCCGAGCTCGAACGTCGCGCTCGCAGGGCCGGCTGAGCGCGCCCGGCATGCTCGAGAAGCAGGTCACAGCGGATGCTCGCGGACCCGCGCGCGACCACGCTCTCGACGCGGTTCGCGAGCGCAGTGGCTGCGCCTGAACGACGTCGAGCACATCCTGCCCGATGCGATCCTCTATCCCTATTTCGACCACACGCTCGGCGATGCGCTGATCCGCGAGACCGCAGCTGTTCTTCGACAGCATCGTGCGCGAGGATCGCAGCGTCCTCGACCTGCTGACCGCCGACTACACCTACGTCAACGAGCGGGTCGCCAGGCACTACGGCATCCCCAACGTGACCGGCACCGGACGTTCCGGCGCGTGCACGCTGCCCGAGGACCGGCGCGGCCTGCTCGGCCAGGGCAGCATCCTGGTGCTGACCTCGGTCGCCGATCGCACGTCGCCGGTGATGCGCGGCAAGTGGATCATGGAAGTGCTGCTCGGCTCGCCGCCGCCGCCGCCGCCGCCGAACGTGCCGGCGCTCGAGCACCGACGCGACCGTCGGCGGCAAGATGCTGTCGACGCGCGAGCGCATGGAAGAGCACCGCAAGAACCCGGCGTGCGCGTCGTGCCACCGCGTGATCGATCCGCTCGGCCTGGCGCTCGACAACTTCGACGTGACCGGCCACTGGCGCATCAAGGACAGCGGCGTAGCCGGTCGATGCGGCCGGCGTGATGTACGACGGCACCAGAACTCGACGGTCCGGCGGCCTGCGCGCCGCGCTGCTGAAGCACCAGGACGTCTTCCTGCAGACGTTCACCGAGAACCTGATGACCTACGCGCTCGGCCGGCGCGTCGAGTACTACGACATGCCGACGATGCGCGCATCGTCGCGCAGGCGGCCGGCGAAACCGACTATCGCATGTCCGCGTTCATCCTCGGCATCGTCAACAGCGGCGCGTTTCAGATGGCGCGCCGACCGATGCCGGTCGCAGACCACCGCGCAGCGACCGGTAGGATGCTGCGATGTTCATCACCGGAAAACGCATCCCTCGCCGCACGGTGCTGAAAGGGATCGGCGCGACGATCGCGCTGCCGTTCCTCGACGCGATGGCGCCGGCGCGCGCGGCGTTGGCGCAGACCGCCGCGGCGCGGCAAGCTGCGCCTGATCGCGATGGAGATGGTGCACGGCGCGGCCGGCAGCACGGCGTTCGGCGCGAAGAAGAACCTGTGGTCGCCGGCCGAGGCCGGAGCGCGATTCGATCTAGCGCCGACCGCGCTGGCGTCGCTCGAGCCGTATCGCGACTACCTGACGATCGTCAGCAACACCGACGTCCGCAACGCCGAAGCGTTCATCGCCGCCGGAGATCGGCGGCGATCACTTCCGTTCGGCGGCGGTGTTCCTGACCCAGTCGCACCCGCACCAGACCCAGGGGTCGGACGTGCAGGCCGGCACGTCGCTCGATCAGATCTACGCGAAGACGGTTCGGCCAGGACACGCCGATCCCGTCGATGCAGCTGTGCATCGAGAACGTCGATCAGGCGGGCGGCTGCTTCTACGGCTACTCGTGCGCCTACACCGACTCGATCAGCTGGGCGTCGCCGACCGAGCCGCTGCCGATGATCCGCGATCCGCGCGCCGTGTTCGACCAGCTGTTCGGCGTCGGCGCGACGCCGGAGGCGCGCGCGCGGCGGCGGCGGCGCGACCAAGAGCATCCTCGACTGGGTGACCGATCAGTCGGCCGATGAACTGAAGACGAGCGTCGGCGCCGCCGATCGCGCGCGGCTCGACGACTATCTCGACGACGTGCGCGAGATCGAGCGGCGCATCCAGAAGGTCGAGGCGCTCAACGCCAGCGGCGAGACGCGCGAGCTGCCGACGGCGCCGATCGGCGTTCCCGACTCGTACGACGAGCACGTCAAGCTGATGTTCGACCTGCAGGCGCTCGCCTTCGCCGCCGACGTCACGCGCGTGTTCGCGTTCAAGTTGAGCCGCGACGTCTCGCAACCGCGTCTTCCCGCGAAGCGGGCGTGACGACCGGCTTCCACATCGCGTCGCATCACAACGACCGCGAGGATCGCATCCTCGACTTCGCGAAGATCAACCGCTACCACGTCAGCCTGATGCCGTACTGTCCTCGAGAAGCTGAAGAACACGACCCGACGGCGACGGCGGTCGGTGCTCGACAACTCGCTGATCGTCTACGGGTCGCCGATGGGCAACTCGAACGTCCACAACCACAAGCGCTGCCCGCTGTTCTTCGCCGGCCACGGCGGCGGCGGACTCAAGGGCAACCTGCACCTGAAGGCGCCGGACGGGACGCCGATGGCCAACGCGATGCTCGCCGGCTCTGCAGACGCTCGGCTCCGAGATCGACGCTTCGGCGACAGCACAGGGGCGCTCGATCTGAACGCCGGCAGCAGAGCAGGAACAAGCGCATGACGAGGACCTTGCTCGCCGTCGGCGCGTTCGCGAACCACGGCTGTCCGCAGCGGCAGTCGCCGACCCCGGTCGCCGAGCGGCGATGCGGAAGACGCGGCCGCGGTGAGGGCGTTGCTGAAGCAGGGCGGCGACGTCAACGGCGCGCAGGGCGACGGCATGACGGCGCTGCACTGGGCGGCGATGCACGGCGACGCCGAGCTGGCGACGACGCTGCTCTACGCCGGCGCCAACGTGCGCGCGACGACCCGGCTCGGCGGCTACACGCCGCTGCACCTGGCCAGCCAGACCGGCGCGCGCGGTCGATCGAAGCGCTGGTCGGCGCGCGGCGCCGACGGCAACGCGCCGACATCAACCGGCGCGACGCCGCTGATGCTGGCCGCGGCCGGCGGCCACGTCGACGCGCGTGCAGGCGCTGCTCGAGCGACGGGCCGACGCGAACGCGGCCGAATCCGCCAACGGCAGACGGCGCTGATGTTCGCCGCGGCGCTCGATCGCGCCGAGGCCGTGCGACTGCTGCTCGCGCACGGCGCCAGCAGCCAGCGCTGACGTCGAAGGTCGTCGATCTGACCGGCGTGATCGCGCCCGAAGACAAGCTGCAGCAGGAAATCCGCGACGCGCAGAACGCGAAGTCGGCGGCCGGCGACCGGCAGCCGTCGGCGGCCGCCGGCCGCGCGCCGGTGCCGGCCGCGGCGGTGGTGCCGGCGGCCGGGGGCGACGCGCGCGTACTCCTACAACGAGCTGATCGGCAAACAGGGCGGCCTGACGGCGCTGCACTTCGCCGCGCGCCAGGGCGCGCTGCAGACGGTGAAGGCGCTGGTCGAAGCCGGCGCCGACGTCAACCAGCTGAGCCCGGCCGACGCGAACCAGCCCGCTGCTCATCGCGACCATCAACGGCCACTTCGACACCGCGAAGTACCTGCTCGACCTCGGCGCCGATCCGAACCTCGCGAGCGCCGCCGGCATTACCGCCGCTCTACGCGGTGCTGAACGTCGAGTGGGCGCCGAAGATGTTCTACCCGCAGCCGCGCGCGCAGCTGCAGCAGCAGACGGTCGTATCTCGACCTGGTGAAGGCGCTGCTCGACAAGGGCGCGGATCCCAACGCCGAGTGCGCCGGAAGATCTGGTACACGCAGTACAACTTCGACCTGCTGCGCATCGACGAAAGCGGCGCGACGCCGTTCTGGCGCGCGGCCTACGCCAGCGACATCGACGCGATGAAGCTGCTGCTCGACTACGGAGCCGACCCGACGATCCCGACCAGCAAGCCGCCGGCGAACAGTCGCGTCCGCGGGTGGCACGAGGAGCGCGAGGCCGCGACGGTACCGGCTCCCGCCGGTGCCGATCGGCGGCCCCGACATTCCGCCGCTGCTGGCCGCGGCCGGCGCCGGTTACGGCGAAGGATTCGCCGCCAACGCGCATCGCTTCGCGCCGACCGGCATGCTGGCCGCCGTCAAGTTCCTCGTCGAGGAGCTGCACGTCGACGTCAACGCCAGCGACGCCGACGGCAACACCGCGCTTCACAACGCCGCGGCGCGCGGCGACAACGAGATGATCCAGTACCTGGTCTCGAAGGGCGCCGACGTCAAGGCGGTCAACCGCTCCGGCCAGACGACCGTCGACATGGCGAACGGCCCGGTGCAGCGCACGCAGCCGTATCCCGAGACGATCAAGCTGCTCGAAGGGCTCGGCGCGAAGAACAACCACAAGTGCGTGTCGTGCTGAGGGTGCTAGTGCTAGATGCTGAGAACTGAGTGCTAATGCCGGTGCAGGATGCTGGCACTGGATGCGATGTTCAGGATGCCGGGTCCCGCGTGCTGAGCATCCGTTGCCGGGTGCTGGATGCGCGCTGCGCGGTGCCGGCGTTTGATGTTAGGTACGAGCACTCAGCATTCGCACCAGCTCCTGCACGCACTGGCACCTAGCTTCAGCACCCAGCCTTACATTCAGCACCTGCCCTAAGTTCATCTGCTCGCCGCCAGCCCCGCCTGCGCGCACTCGTCAACCACAGTGAGATAGCGCTGCACGCCTTCCTTGCCAATCACGTAAGGATGCGGATCGCCGGGCTTGCGTTTCTCCAGCGCGGGCAGCTTGGTCTTCGAACCGTCGAAGATGGTGTGGTTGGAAATCAGCACGTCAGCGCCGGCTTGCGCCGCGACCGCCCTGAACCGCTTTGCTGACGCGCTATACGTCTCGAACCAGAAGCGCTGCGGGCGCTCGGGCGTGATGTAGGCGGCAGGACCGGCCATCCAGTTGAACGCCGTTCCGCCCCACGACACTGCCACGTGGGGCGTGCCGTTGTCTTTCACCGGGATCACCGTCGACAGCGTTCCCAGCGTGTGTCCCGGAGTCTTGTAGAGCGTGATGGTAGTGTCGCCGAGCGTCAGCTTTTGCCCGTCGGTAGCGACGACGTCGCGGCGCGGCTTGGTGCCGTTGCTGCGATCCAGCAGATCCCAATCCTCCGCCGCCAACAGCACCTTTGCGTTGAAGCGATCCTGCAGGTATTTGGCGCCGCCCGAGTGGTCGCCATGGCCATGGCTGATGACGACGTACTTAATGGTCGCGGGATCGAGACCCATCTTCTTCAAACCACCGACCACTTCGTCGTCCACCGAGTAGTCGAAGATCGAGTCGATCAGGATCAGCCCTTCGGAGGTTTTCACCGCCCAGACCGAATACTCCGTCTGCCCGAGGAAATAGAGATTGTCGAAGACCTTGACCGGCTCGGCGTGCCAGCTGTCGCGCGGCGGCGGACCTGGCGGCCGGGCGCCACGTCCCCGCCCGTCGTCCGGTCGCGGCGATGTCGGTACTGCCTCGCTGCAAATACGGTTGAACACGCCGGCGAAGTCAGAACCTGCCGCCGCTTTCGCCGCGGCGATATGCGCGGCGACCTGATTGTCCTGCGCCGCCACCGTCACGACAGTTGCGATCACCGCGGGCAGGAGTGCTGCAATGTACCTGAATCTCATGACGCGAATTATCGCAGCGTACGAGTTACCTTCGCGAACTTTGCGAACTTTGCGTTCTTCTGGACGGGCTGCCGCGACGGTACTGGAGTGGCGACGCGAATCGCCGAGCAAGTACACTGCGAAGATGATTCGTAGATTTGCCCTTTTGCTGAGTTTTGTCGCGCTGGCCACTTCGGCCACCGCTCAGCGGCTGCCGAAAACGGTCGTCCCGGAACACTATCAACTGGCCTTCACCATCGACCTCGCGAACGCGAAATTCACCGGCCAAACCGGCATCGACGTGCGTGTCACACAATCGACGTCCACCATCACGCTCCACGCCGTGGAGATGAATATCACCAGCGCCACGGTCGCGGCCGGCGGCCAAACCCAGACGGCGACCGTGGCGATGAACGCCGAGGCGCAAACCGCGACCTTGACCCTGCCCAAAGCGGTGGCCGCAGGCAAGGCGCGCATCGCGATCGACTACAACGCCGCGCTCAACAGCAGCCTTCGCGGCTTGTACCTGAGCAAGGCCAACAATCGTTCGTATGCGGTCACGCAGTTCGAGTCGACCGACGCACGGCGCGCCTTTCCCTGCTTCGACGAGCCGGCGTTCAAGGCGACCTACGCCGTGACCGTCACCGCCGACCGCGGCGACGTCGCCATCTCGAACGGGCGCATGCTGTCCGACAAACCGGGCCCTGGCGCCAACCAGCACACCATGGCCTTCTCGACGACCGCGAAAATGTCCACCTACCTGGTGGCCATCGCACTCGGCGATTTCCAGTGCGTGGAAGGCTCCGCCGACAACACGCCGATCCGGATTTGCGCGACGCCGGACAACAAAGAACTGACGCACCTCGCGCTCGAATCGGCGGAATACATCCTGAGCTTCCTGAACAAGTACCACACGGTCAAATACCCGTTCGGCAAACTCGACGTGGTCGCGGTCCCGGACTTCGCGGCCGGCGCGATGGAAAACGCCGCGGCGATCTTCTATCGCGAAACCGATTTGCTGGCCGATTCGCAATCGGCCTCGCTGAATACCCGCAAAACCGTCTTCGGCGTACTCGCCCACGAAATGGCGCACATGTGGTTCGGCGATCTGGTGACGATGCAGTGGTGGGACGATATCTGGCTGAACGAAGGGTTCGCCACGTGGATGGCGACGCGGCCCGCCGCCGCCTACAAGTCCGACTGGCACATCGCGCTCGATGAAGCATTGGAAAATCAGACCGCACTGAATCTCGATTCGCTGAAGTCCACTCACCCCTTGCACGTCAACGTCGACACGCCCGGCGAAATCGAAGGCGTCTTCGATCCGATCTCGTACGAAAAAGGAGCGTCGGTCGTACGCATGGTGGAGTCGTACGTCGGCGAAGAAGCGTTTCGCAAGGGCATCAACGCGCATCTCGAAAAACATCAATATGCGAACGCCACCTCGGAAGACTTCATGAGCGCCGTGGCGACGGCCTCTGGAAAGCCCGTGGACCGGGTGATGGCGACCTTCGTGCTACAGCCGGGCGTGCCGCAAATCAACGTGTCGGCCGCATGCAGCAACGGCCGGACCGCGGTCACCCTGACGCAGAAGCGCTTCTTTCTCGATTCGACCGCCGACAGCGCGAAGGAACGCTGGCAGATTCCGGTCTGCCTGAAAGCGCCGGGCACCGCCGCGAATTGCGTGTTGTTCACTGAAGAAACACAGACTTTCCCGGTTGGCGCGACCTGCGCACCGTGGGTCTTCGCCAACGCCGGCGGCAAGGGCTACTACCGTACCGCCTACGCCCCCGACACAATCAAGGCGCTGGCGCGCGACGTCGAGAGCGCACTCGACGCGCCGGAGCGGCTGTCGCTGGTGTCGGACGAATGGGCGCTGGTGCGCGCCGGCCGGGACACGGTCGCGAACTATCTGGATTTGGCCGCCGGCTTCGGCAAAGAGCCGATGGCGCCGGTGCTCGCGTCGGTAACCAGCCGGCTGCAATTCATCGATTCCTATCTCGCCACCGCGGCAAACCGTCCGAAATTCCTTAGCTTCGTTCGATCGCTGCTGATGCCGGCTTACGAGTCGATCGGCTTCGATACGGCGCCGGGCGATTCCGAAGATCGCCGCTCGCTGCGCAACGTGCTGATTGGTGCGCTGGGTGGTCTGGCCGAGGAGCCGGCAGTTATCGCCAAGGCGCAGCAGGCGGTGACGGCCGCGCTGAACGGCGGCGCGTCGCTCGATCCGATCCTCGCGACAACGCTGGTGAACGTCGCCGCCAGCCACGGCGACTCGGCACTGTTTGACAGGTTGGCCGCTGCCGCCAGAAAAGCGGGCAGCCCGGAAGAGCACTACCGCTATCTCTACGCGCTGACCAACTTCGAGGATCCGGCGTTGATGCAGCGGGCACTCGAATACACGCTGTCGCCGGAGCTGCGCAGCCAGGACACGTCGCAGTATCTGTCGGCGTTCTTCGGCAGCAGCGCGACGCGCGATCGTGCCTGGACGTTCACCAAGCAGCGCTGGGCCGAGTTGGAACCGAAGATCACGATCTCGTTCGGCGATGTCAATCTGGTGGGCAGTCTCGCGAGTTTCTGTTCGGCAGAGGCGCGCGACGACATCACCGGCTTTTTCAAGGGGCGGCAGCTTCCCACCGCCGGCCGCACCTTGCAGCAGACGATCGAACGGATCAACAACTGCATCGACATCCGGCAGCGACAGCAGGATTCGCTGGCAAAGTGGTTGTCGGCGCGGTGACTGGTAATCGCTGGCCAAAAAACAGAAACCGCGCGGTTTCTTCTTTTGGCCAGCGTTATCACTTAGCGGACCGCCGGCAGAATATCCGAGTAGAGAAAGTCTGCCGGCACCGCCCATCGTCCGTCGTCGTTGCGGCTGGTGACGGCAACCACCAGCCGATCACGCGCCGACACGAAAATCCACTGTCCCATCGCGCCGGACGCCGTCACGATCTCCGACGGGTTCATTGTCCACCACAGATAGCCGTAATCGACCGGATGAGAACCGAGGCTGCGCACGGCGCTGACGCTGCGCGCGGTGCTGGCGTGGATCCAGTCGGCGGAGACGATCTGGCGGCCGTGCCAACGCCCTTCGTCCAGCACCAGCTGGCCGACTTTTGCCATATCGCGCGACCGCATATACAGCCCGCCGCCGGCGTGCGGCAACCCATCCGGCATCCCGCCGATCCAGTACGGGCCCTGGGCGTCGAGTGGTGAGAACAGGAACTGCTCGGCAAATCGATCCAGCCGCTGGCCGGTGGCTTCGCCGACCATGCCGCCAAGCAGAATCACGCCGCCGCTGACATACTGCCAGCGCGTGCCGGGCTGGTCGCGCATCGGCCAATCGAGTACGAATCGCAGCCAGTCGCATTGGCACTCGTTCAGGCGCTGCAGCGGCGACCCGGCATACGAGTCCTCGTCCCAGTTCCAGCCGCCGCGCATCGACAGCAGATCGCGCACGGTGATCGCGTCCTTGCGCGAATCGCGGTTCGCGAACGGCGCGTAGCGGCGCATCACGGTCACTACCTGATCGTCGAGTCTCAGCCGCCCCTGGTCGATCGCGATACCGACGAGCAGCGACGTCACGCTCTTCGACACCGATTGCATCGTATGGGGTGCGGCGATCGAGCCGCCGTTGAAATATTCTTCGACGACCAGGCTGCCGCTGCGTGCGATCAGCAACGAATCAACGACGCCGTAGGCGCCGCCGCGGATGCGTCCGGCGAGCCTGGCGAGCCGTTCCGCGTCGAGGTTTGCGGCCTCTGGCGAGGTTGACGGCCACTCGGCGCTGGATATGACCGGTGTGAGGAATGCGGTTGCTGCGGCCGAAGCCGATGGCGATGTCGGAGTACCGTCATGGCTACATGCCGCAGATGCGATGACGATCGCAAGAATGCCTGCGCGACCCGACCCGGCTAACCGCTTCACACGGCTTCCGAGCTCTCGCAAATTGACTCGGCGATCTCGGCGGTCTCGGCGTTCCTCTTCCGACCAGTCACACACGCCGTGATTGTCGCTCAGCTGACCGGGCCACGCACCACCGGCACCGCCAGCGTCGCGGTGACGATGTTGCCACGATCGTCGGTAGCTCGGACGTCGACCGTCAGAGTTGCGGCGCCGCTCAGGCTGAGATCGTAGTGGCCGCCGACGCCGATGACCCGCAGGGTTCCACCCGCCGCGATGCGGTTCACTCCGTTGGCATGGCCCGCAACGTCCGCTGCCGTGAAATCGTTGACGAAGGTCGTCGCACCGGTCGCGGCGTTGGTGAGGGTCGCGCGTAGTCCGTCGATTCGAACCGGGACGCCAGCGGTTTCACGAACGGACACCGTTCCAGTTGCGGACACTCGATTCGGCAGGCCGCCGCAGATACAAGTCGGGTCTTCGACAATCGGATTTGGCGCGACGGTCAACGCAAGGGTCGCCGGCGCGCCAGAAGCAGACGGCGCAGTTGGCGAAGTGCCTGGTCCTGCGCACGACAGTGCGGCGCAAGCGATCAGCATCAACCAGATGGTGACGGTCCGGCTCGAAGCTGGCATGGCTGACACTACGGTCTTTCACTGGTTCGTGGAAATAGCCACTTTTGCCATTTTGACCAGTCCAGTGGTGGGCTACGATTGCAAGATGCGACTCGGCAGCGGCGCGCTCGTCCTGATCGATCTCGATCGCCGACCGCCTGGCGAGCCGGTTCCACTGCATCGCCGCATCTACGACGAATTGCGGCAGCAGATTCTCGACGGCCGGCTGCGCAAGGGCGCGCGCCTGCCATCGACGCGCGCTCTCGCAACCGACCTGCGAGTGTCGCGCAGCACGGTGGTGCAGGCGTTCACCCAATTGCGCGCCGAGGGCTATATCGACAGCGTCAGCCGCGGCTCGACTCGGATCAGCGCACGCCTGCCCGACGGCCTGATGCGCGCCGATCCGCCACCGACGGTGCGAAAATCCGCCGGCAAACACGCTGAGCCGTCGAGCCGCGGTGCGGCAATCGCCGCGTCCTGGCCACGCTTCATCGTCGTGTCCGATCGTCCGGCTCGCGCCTTTCGCACCAGCGTGCCAGCGCTCGACATCTTTCCAATGGATGTCTGGGGCCGACTGATGTCGCGTCGCTGGCGTCGTTCGCCCGCCGCCGCGCTGTCCTACGCCGAGCCGCGCGGCCTGCCGGCGCTGCGGGAAGCGGTGGCGGACTACCTGGTGAACGCGCGCGGCGTACGCTGCGACGCCGATCGTGTGTTGATCACCTGCGGATCGCAGCACGCGATCGATATCGCTGCCCGCGCGATCATCGAGCCGGGCGACGCCGTGTGGATGGAAGATCCCGGCTACTTCGGGGCGGGCGGTGCGTTCGTCTCGGCCGGCGCTCGACTGGTTCCCGTTCCGGTCGACGCTGAAGGGCTGAACGTGGCCGAAGGGATTCGGCGCCAGCCGCGCGCCCGCGCGGCGTTCGTCACGCCCGCCCGCCAGCTGCCGCTCGGCGTAACCATGACGCTCCAGCGTCGTCTCGAGCTGCTGGCATGGGCGGCCGAACGGCGGTCCTGGATTCTCGAAGACGATTACGACAGCGAATTTCGCTACACGACGCGCCCGCTCGCCTCGCTGCAAGGCCTCGACACGTCGAACTGTGTGCTCTTCACCGGCACCTTCAGCAAGGTGATGTTTCCGGCGCTGCGCCTCGGCTACCTGGTCGTACCCGATTCCATGGTTGACGCGGTCGCGACAGTCCGGCGTTACACCGATTTCTGCCCGCCGTATCTGATGCAGGCCGTCATGGCCGACTTCATGCGCGAGGGCCATTTCGAACGGCATGTCCGGCAGATGCGCGCAATCTATCAGGCGCGCCGCGAACTGTTCGTCAAGCTGCTGAAACGCGATTGCGCCGGGTTGGTCGATGTCGAGGCGCCCGACGCGGGAATGAACCTGATCGCGTGGTTGCCGGCCCACGGGCCGGCCGCGAACGACAAGCGGATGTGCCAGGCGCTGGCCCAGGCGGGCGTCGACGCGCTGCCGTTGTCCGACTGTGTCATGCAGCGCAAACTGCGGCCCGGCCTGCTGCTTGGGTTCAGCGGTATTCGGGAACCGGATATCCGCGAGGGCGTGCACAAGCTACGTCGCGTGCTCGAGGCGCAGGCGAACCGTCGCTGACGCTTTCTCAGCTATGTCGCTCCATCCATGGCGCGCTTTTTCCAATTTTCTGTTGCCACTGAGACACCAAGGCACAGAGATATTTGTCGCGCCATGGATGGATGTAAGGACACGCATCACATCAGTTCGCGGGTGGACCGGCGAAGCCGGTCCCACGGAAGGACACCGCATCGTGAAAACGAAACCGTCAGGATCCATCGCGGTCTCGTTTTCGCGGATCGCGGCGTCCTTCCGCGGCGCTACGCGCCGCCCGCAACTTGCCTCTGCGACTCTGGGACTCTGTGGCAGGCTTTTCGTGTGAGTGATTACTCTCTGCGTTTGTCCCGCCGTGCTCTTCGTTCTCCGCGGTTTTTTCCGGCCCAGTGGCCTACTGTGCCGTACCCTTGCTAGTGGACTGTCTCGCGTGGCTTGGACCCGCTCGCCTATTCACGATGAACGCAGAGCTCGCCAGGAACGCCGAGACTCCGAATGAAATTCACACTCGGCGCTCTTTGCGGTCTCGGCGTTCATCTTCAGGCCAGTACTGCTTTTGCGGGTACGCTCCGCTAGTCGGTCGAGCCACCGGGCCGGCCCGCTTCCACAACCAGCGAACCGCCGATCGTGGCGGGACGATCGGGGACCGTAACCCGGTCGAGGATCTTGAAATCCGCGCGCATCGACATCGGCGTCGCGGTGCAGGCGATGTAACCACGCCGCGCGTTGTGGTATTTGATGTGCGGGTTGTCGAGTTTGCTCTGGTCCCAGCCAGGCCAAACGTCGCTGCCGTCGGCGCCGGAAGTAATCGAACTGTTGGTAAATTCGACGCCGACCGTCGCCGAGCGCGGATTCATGAAGTCGAGTTTCAGGTCGGCACCGAAATGCGCGTGCACGTCACCGGAGACCACGATCGGGTTTGGTGCCTTGCTTTCCTGCAAGCGTTGGTAAAGCCGCTGCCGGGCCGCGACGTAACCGTCCCATTTGTCCATCGAGAAACCGCCGCCAGGCACCGCATGGCGATCGCTGCGGAACGTCGGCACCTGCTGCCCCAGTATCGTCCAGCGCGTCTTGATCGTCGCCAGGTTGTCGAACAGCCATTTTTCCTGCTCGGGACCAAGCATGGTCCGCGACGGTTCGAGCGCTTCGGCACAGTCGGTGTGGACACCGTCGCCGCACGCCTGGTCCGATCGCCACTGGCGAGTGTCGAGAACCGAGAAGTCGATCAGGTTGCCAAACTGCATCCGGCGATAAATCCGCATGCGCGGCCCGCTCGGCAACGCACTGGCACGCAGCGGCATCGTCTCGTAGTAGGCCTGATAAGCCGCGGCGCGCCGCAGCAGGAAGATTTCCGGCGGCGTGCCGTTCTCGTCGCGATCCGCCGCGTAATTGTTCTCGACTTCGTGGTCGTCCCACGCCATCACGAACGGCGCCGACGCGTGCGCCGCCTTGAGATCCGCATCCATCTTGTATTGCGCGTAGCGCAACCGGTAGTCGTCGAGGGTGTAGGGCTCGTGGCCGTGGTGCTGGCGGACCAGTGCGTCGCTCCGTCCACCATTCGGACGCCCTTCGTAGATGTAGTCGCCGGTGTGGAAAACGAAGTCGAACTGCTCTTCAGCGAGCCGGCGACAAGCCGTGAAGTAGCCGATCTCGTAGTGGCTGCAGCCACACACGCCAAACCGTAGCCGGTCGACTGCCGCGCCGGCGGGTGGCGCGGTTTTCGTGCGACCGACCTGACTCACCTCGTCGCCGGCATGAAACCGGTACCAATACTCGCGCCCTGGTTCGAGGCCGGACACTTCGACGTGAACGCTGTGCCCGAGTTCGGGCCGGGCGAGCGCGCTGCCCTTTTGCGCAATTTGCCGGAATTGCGGATCGCGCGCCACTTCCCAGTCCACCGGCACCGTCGCCATCGGCATGCCGCCACCTTCCAGCGGCTTTGGCGCGAGGCGTGTCCACAGAACGACTCCGTCGGGCAGCGGATCACCGGACGCGACGCCGAGCGGAAATGGATAGGCATCGAAAATCGGCTGCGCCCACAGGCGCCGCGATACGATCGGCGGTGCAATCGTCGTCGCGCCGATGAACCACGCCAGCTTCATCAGATCGCGTCGCGACAGGCTGCTCGTCAGTCGATCGTAGAAGCGGATGGCGTCGCGCATGGGGGACGTTATACACAAAAACAGTGAAATTAAGAATTAGGAATTAGGAATTAAGAATCACCGCCGCAGGACTTTCAGCGACACCGACTTGGCTTCCCCTTCCGTCAGCGATAGTGGCTGTGCGTCGGCGCGGGCCGGTTCGAGGTATTCCGGATCGTTCCACATCCCCTCCTCGACATATTCGATCGCGATGGCGAGGTACTGACCGGGCGGCAGCCCGCGAATCTGAAACTTTCCTTCCTGATCGGGTCGTGCGGCGCGCACGTAGCGCGAGTCTTCAGCCCATTTCGATGCGTCGGTCGAAAAAACGATGACGGTCCCGTCCAGGATCGCAGCGCCGCGATCATCGAGGAGTTGTCCCGAGACCGTCGACGTTTTGTTGGTGACGACGATCTCGACGTTGCCGACCGATTCACCGTTGTGGCCTTCGAGCTCCGAGTCAGTGATGTCACGACTCTCCTGGCGAATCGATTTCACCATCCACTCATCCGGGCCGGTGATGCGGACCCGCACCGGACCGAACAGGTTCGAAACACTAAACGTCCAGTCGTCCTTCACGCGGCCGCTGTCACCGGCCCCTGGAGGTCCGCCGAGGCCCGGCACCGCATTGTCGGTGTTCAACGGGCGACCAACGACCCGAAACCGATCGAACGCGATCGGCGGCGCTTCGCCAGACTCGGTGATGAGACGGCCGGTGAAGTTCCATCCCGCGCTGGCCATCAAGGTCACGTTCGAAATGTCGGCATTGTTGACCGCGACGAGCGCCGCGGCCGCTTCCTGAACCTGGCCACCGTCGCGCTCAGTGGTGGTGCGAAAAATCAACTTGTACTCACCGGGCGGCACATTCTTCATCGTGAAGGTGCCGTCCGGACCGGTGGTGGCACCCTGCGACGTTTGAATCATCAGGTTGCCCGGCCCTTTGAACTCCTGCGCAAGGCCGATCTGCCGCCCGGCGATCGGACGACTCAGCGAGTCGAGCGCGACTCCCGAGACGGTCGCAGCGCGACCCGGAACGAGGGCGAAGTCCTGGTTGGCCACTTCCTGCGCGATGCCGACAGTAATGCGACGCGCCTCGCTCAACCCGGCCACGCCGGGAAAATACGTGTTCGCATAACCCATCACGGTCTCGACGCCGTTTTCGCTGACCGTCCATGTTTCGCGAATGTCGGCGGTGACGAAGTAGCTGCCTGGCGAGAGGCCGAGAATCCGGTACTGTCCCGCATCGTCGGTGGTGACCATCGGACCAAACGCGGGAACCAGACGGCGGCGGCCTTCGAAGAAGACCGACCGCATCGCCATCACGCGAACGCCGGAGATTGGTTCACCTGCCTCATCGAAAATCCGCCCGGTGATCAGACTCATTCGGGGCAGCGTGAAGTCGACGTTATCCGCCAGCTGGCGATCGGTGAGTTGCAGTTGCTTGCCCAGTTCGAATGGACGACGCTGACCGTAGCGGAGTTGCAAGTAGCCGCTGCGCGCGACCGTGATGGTGTAGCGGCCGGCCGGCAGTTCCTTGATCTCGTAGCGTCCATCGGCATTGGTGCTGGTGCTGCGCGGCTCGCCGCCAAGCTCCGGCGCCTGGACCGTGATCCGTGCGCGGCGCAGCGGTTTGTTCGTGTCGGCGGCGAAGATTCGTCCGCGGATGACTGCGGTTCCGGTCGCCGCTGGACGCGCATCGCGCGACGGCACGCCAAGCGGCGCCGGCCGCGGCGGCATCGTCTGCGGTGTCTGGATCTCAATTTGTGAACCGAGCGCGGCGGCGACCAGTCCGGCCGCGAACAGGCGAACCATCCTTACCTCCTGAAATCGACCGTCATCCGGATCGGCACTTCGACCGGAACACCCCGCACTCGCGCCGGTTCGCGCCGCCAGCTCCGGACGATAACCTCAGCGGCGGTCGCCAAATCGGGGTGAACCGGTTCGACAACGCGCAGGCCGCTGACCGACCCGTCGACGTTTAGACGCGCCTGCAGCTCGACTCGGCCTTCGAGTTTGTTCTTCCAGAACGAAACGTCGCCCGCGACGATCGAAAATTTCCGTTCTTCGCCGCCGAACCGGCGCAGCACCTCGCGCTGGACGCCGAGCAGTGCCGGCGACGCGCTCGCCGGTGGCTCCCCGAAGCCGGCGATCGGCAAGACCGCGCCGACGAACAGCGCGGCAGCGATGCCACATGCGAACCCGGACAACGGTGTGCGATCGATGTGCGCGTCGAGGGTGGCCGTGATGCGGCGCTCCAGACCGCGTGCCTGCGATACGGCGGGCGCCAGGCCGATCCGCGCCTGTCGTCCGGCCGTCGCCCGCGCAACGCGGATCAATTGGGCCGCGTAGTCGGTTGCCTCGACGCCGAGGTTCAGCACGGCATCATCGCAGGCGCGCTCGCTTTCGATCCGCAACTGCCGCGACGCCAGCCAGACCAGGGGATTGAACCAGAACAGTCGCGTAATTAGCGTCGCCAGCAGCTGTACGCCCCAATCGCCACGCTGAACGTGGGCGAGTTCATGGCGGAACACGGCGCGCAGGCATTCCTCAGTCCACTCGCGTGCCGCATGAGGCAAGAGAATTTTCGGCCGGAATAGGCCCCAGGTCACCGGCATCACGGGGCGATCAGTTTCCAGGACGACTACACCCCGACGCAATCCACACTCGACGGCGGCAGCGTCGGCGATGGCATGACGTCGCTCGTCGACGACCCGAGCCGAGGCACGGATCCAGGCAATGCGCATCAGCCCGATGACGATCCCCGACACGCCGAGCAGCGCGCCGCCATACCAGAGTGTTCGGAGGATCCACATGTCGGCGGACGCAGCCGCCGACAACCCGGCGAGTGATGGAGCGACGGTTGCACCCCAACCCGGCGCAGCGAGCTCGAGGATCGGCAGGACAGCGACGATGCCAAATCCGAGCGCCAACGCAGCGTGGCGCCACGCCGCCGACCGCCGCCGCAGCATCATCGCTGCAGCGCATGCGATAGCGAGGACGAGACCGGCCTTGAAAACAATCACCGTGCGCCTTCCTTCCGCGCCTTGTCGATCAGTTCGGCGATGCGATCAAGTTCTTCATCCGACATGCGGGCGCCTTCGCTGCCCAGCAGCGCGGCGACCGTCTTTTCGGCGGAACCGTCGAAGAACGTTTCGATCAGATGACGCAGCGCCGACTTGCGCGCGGCGTGGCGAGGAACCGCCGGCGTGTACACGTAGCGGAGGCCTTCTTCCTCGTGGCGCACGTGTCCCTTTTCTTCCATCACCCGCAGTTGCGTCCGCACCGTGGAGTAGCTGGGATTGCCGGAAAGATCTTCCATCACGTCACTGGCGGTGGCGCGGCCGCGCCGGTACAGGATGTCCATGATTTGGCGCTCGCGGCGCGCCAGGCCGGTCTCTTTGGTCTTCATCGCAATCCCGCTGATTGGTTGTCGAGCCAAGTCATGCGATTTTTATAACACGGGCGGTCCCCGGCCGCAGGATTTAGAATGCGCGAATGACCAACGCCGCCCTCACCCCTATCCTGGTGGTCGCCGTGGCATCGGCGGCCGCCGCGCAAACCGCGCCGCGGCCGACACCGACAGCGGCCTGGGCGCCCAAACCGGTCAAAACCGCCGCTTACCCGCCCGGCATCAAGCCGTGGGTCAAGCTGGCGGATCTCAAAGCCCGCCACAAGGCGGACGCCAACTGGCGCGAAGTGATTGTGGATGATGGCCGGTTGATTGGCGAATATGTTGCGGCAACACCGGGCAGCAAGGTCGGCCAGCGCTTCCATCCCGACACCCGCGAGTGGTTCGCGGTGGTCGAAGGCGAGGTTCGCGTCGAAATCGAAGGCCAGGAACCGTTCACCGCGACGCGTGGATCCCTGGTCAACATCCCGCGCCAGACCCTCTACTCGCTCGAGACGGTTGGCGACAAACCCAGCCTTCGTTGGATCGTGAACGTCGCGCGCGCCAAGACGCTGTTTCCGCGGGACGCCGACCAACCTCCGACCGCAGCGCCTCCGCCTGGAATGGCGTGGGTGCCGGTCACTGTCAATCGCACGGCCGCTCAGTACGATCAATACAATCAAGCGCACCTCAACATCCACGAGGCGGCCAGCAAGAACGACAAGTACACCGGTGGTCGATTCGTCCGCGACGACAAGTCCGAAACACTGGTGATTTACGGCTACGAGAAAAATCTGCCGCCGCTCGATCCATCGGACAAAGGGCATTTCCATCCGGAAAGCGCGGAGATGTGGCTGGTGTTCACGGGACAGATCCGCTACGCGTTCGAGGGCCAGCAGCCGTTCGTGGCCAGTGAAGGTGACATCGTATACGTGCCGGCCGGCACCTGGCACGCGACCCGCTTCACGGGAGAAGCGCCCGCCTGCCGGCTGTCGATCACCGAGTACGTCGGCAATACGCTGCTTCTCGAACCGAGGAAATAGAACGCAGAGCACGCGGAGTCCGCCGAGTAAAAGAGTACCGAGTTTTCTCGGCGTGCCCGGCGCGCTCGGCGTTCCAACCGACGCCATTCCTGTCTTCCTTTGCGAACTTGGCGAACTTCGCGTTGATCTTTTACTGGGAATGCCCGCGGGCAGAGACCTCCCACACGGCTTCGACCTTGTCCTTCCGCGTCGCGTACATCACGTCGTACTCGTTTACGGCGGGGTCGCAGTGCGGGACGATCAACTCGAGCCGATCGCCAACCTCGTATTGCTTGTTGGCCTTTTCGTAGGTAATCGATCCGAATTCATCGGAGCCGGCGTTGTACTTGAAGCCGGGCTCGCCGATGACAATCGCCGGCGGCTGGTTCAGGGTCAATGCCTTCGCGCCGGCGTCGGTCGTAATGCGATTGGCAAAATAGGTATTCAGGATCGTCGCCATCACCGTCAGCGACGGCGAGAAGTCGGTGAAGACCTCCTCGTTTTCGATGCCGCCGATCTCCAGGTACTGTGCGTCCATGAAAATGTAGCTGCCGGCCTGGACATCGGTAAAGCCGGGAATCTTGGTGACGATGTTGTAGGTGCCGCTGCCGCCGCCGCTGAAAATCTCCGTATTGAGACCCGACTTCTTCATCGCCTCGAACACCCGCACGTTGGGTTCGATGCGTTTCAAGGTTTCGTCGTAACGCTTCTTGAAGCCTTTGATGTGCTGGGCGCCGCCGTCGTAGCTGAGCATGCCGCGCAGCTTCAGGTTCGGCAGCTTGTCGACCATCTGCACCAGCGCCAGCGCCTGCTCCGGCGGGACGCCACTGCGCGTGCCGACAGCGACATCGACCACGACATCCGCCTTGATCCCCTAATGCCCCGGCCGCGTCGTTCAACTCGCGCGCGTTGCGCGGATGATCGACCGCCTGGATGAATGAGGGATTCTTCTGGCGGATCGCCATCGCGCGCTTGATCTTGTTCGCGGTGACGTTGCTGGTGGTCATCAGGATCTTGTCGACGCCGCCGGCGAACAGCGCTTCGGCTTCGCTGACCTTGGCGGTGCAGATCCCAATCGAACCGCTCGCCAGCTGCAGCTTGGCAATTGACGGGCACTTGTGCGTCTTGGCGTGCGGCCGGCTGGCGACGCCGGTCGACGCCAGCTTCGATTTCAACGTCGCGAGATTCGCTTCGAACTTGTCGAGATCGACGCAGAGCGCGGGCGTATCGAGTTCCCACTTGGAAACGCCAATCACCGAACCGTCCGCCGCTTTCGCGCGCATTTCGTTCGCCGTGTAGCCGCTGACTGGTTTTGGAATCCACATCGTGAGTGCGCCGGTGCCGGCCGTCTGGAGGAGACCCCGCCGCGAGATCCGCGTGCTCTTCATGTCCGCTCCTTCGTCGGCCGCATGGCCGAGAAATACGCGATCGCTGCCGCCATGTTCCGCTGCCGAACGTCTTCGTCTGGTTCGAGCGACCAGTTGCCGCGATCTTGCAGGTTGCCAACCACAATGCCGTCGCCGCGCGGATTGATGCTCGCGGCCGCTCCGCCAGCCGGCGCATCCGGCAGCCGGCCGGATGCGCGATAGTTTACCTCTGGCTGCGGCACGACGACCGTTAATTGTCCTTTGATCGGCACCAGCTCTTTATCGTCGAACAGCGAATACGATCCAAGCCCGGTGCAGTTCACGATTACCGACTCGGCGAGCGACAACAGATCGCGTGGCGTCTCGAACGTTCGAATGACAATCCGTCCTCCCGCCATCTGGAAATCGCGCACCAGCGCATCGAGGTAAACGTTCGGCTCGATCGACAACGCGGTGCTGCGAAACGCGTACTTGGTGGGAAACGGATGCTCGCCCGGTCCGAGTAGTTCGCGCGCGTGTCCCGGACGCAGGTATTCCGGCAGCAGTTCCGATTCGGTCGCCGCTGCCGCGTCGCCGCCGCGACCGCCTCCCTGCGGCGGCGTCGGCGTATCGCTGCCGTTGAAAGCGTCCATCCAATACACGCCGTACGCCGGGCTGACCATCAACTGCAGTTGCCGGTACGACAGTTCGGTGATGCGGACGAACTGCGAATCCCAGGCGGCGGTGCGCTTGTCTTTGTTGATCAGGGCTGTCGTCGGTGTGAAACCGGCCAGCGACATGTTCGAAGTGGTATCAGGCGGGACCGTTTTTGCGTAGATCGTCACGTCGAATCCGCGCTGCTGTAACTGGCGCGCCGCAGTCAGTCCCGGCGAACCGCAACCGATGACGGCGACACGGCGCTCGCCGGTCTGCGCGGCAAGTTCCGCGACGACGATGCCGCACCCCCAGCCGATGGACATGCCGGCGCCGCCGTGTCCGTAGTTGTGGATGATCGTCTTGGCGTCGAGTTTTTCGGCGCGCAGCACGAACCCATTGTCGCGGTGCGGGCGCAGGCCGACAGTGGTCCGCAGCACGCGATCCCACGAAATCCTCGGTACTGCGAGGTGCAGCGGCGGCCGTTGCGGGCCGGTGGAGACGCTGCCGCCATTTCCGGTGCGGCAGGCCGGCCACGCGAACCCGGCCATCGCCAGGCCGCCGGCTTTCAGAAGTGCCCGACGATTCATTGGCGAATTCTGGCACAATCGCCTCCATGAAACAGGTCGCTTTGCTGCTCGCCTTCATGGCGTTCGTCCTGACACCGGCCGCGTCGGCCAAAACGATAGAGCTCGACGCGGCGACCATCGCCGACATCAACGCCGCGTTCGACGCCGGCACGTTGACTGCCGAAAAACTGGTGCAACTGTGCCTGGCGCGGATCGACGCCTACGATAAACAGGGGCCGTCCCTGCATGCGGTGATGACGCTGAATCCGAAGGCGGTCGAGCAGTGCGCGTGCGCTCGACGTGGAGCGAAAAACGAAAGGCCGACGCTCGCCGCTCCACGGCATCCCGGTCGTGCTGAAAGACAACTACGACACGTTCGACATGCCGACGACCGGCGGGTCGGTGCTGCTCGAGGGATCGATTCCATCGAACGACGCGTTCGTGGTGAAGAAATTTCGCGACGCCGGCGCGATCATCCTCGCGAAGCTGAACATGTCCGAGTTCGCCTCCGGTGCAGCTCGTAGTTCGCTCGGCGGCCAGTCGCTCAACCCGCACGACCCGCCGCGGACGCCGTCGGGTTCGTCAGGCGGCACCGGTGTCGCGATGGCGGCGGCGTACGCGCCGATCGGCATGGGCACCGACACCGGCGGATCGATCCGCGGACCGGCCACGTCGAACGGCATCGTCGCGCTCAAGCCGACGCACGGGCTGCTCAGCCGCGACGGCATCATCCCGCTGGCGCTCAGTCTTCGACACCGGCGGTCCGATGGCGCGCAGCGTCTACGACGTCGCGGTCACCCTCGGAATCATGACCGGAATCGACCCGGCCGACGAGGCGACCTCGAAGAGCGACGGAAAGTTTGAGACGGATTACACGAAGGACCTGAACGCCGACGCGCTGAAAGGCGCGCGCATCGGTGTCGCGCGCGACTTCATGGGCGCCGACGCCGACGTCGACTGGGTCATGGAAGCGGCGATCGCGGCGATGCGCAAGGCAGGCGCGACGTGGTCGACGTGCGGTATCCGAAGTGGCTGCTCGACGTGAAGGGGGAGTTCTACACCGCCATCCGCTATCCGGAGTTCACGGCGCAGATTGCACGAGTACCTGAAGGGGACCGGGCCGAAGTATCCGAAGTCGCTCGCCGAGCTGATCGATCGCGCCAACCAGTTCAACGCCGACGCGCGCCGACGGCGTGCGCCCGAATCCCAGCCGCTGGACGCTGTTCAAGCGCGAGGCCGAGAGCGGCAGCACGACGGACTATCGCTACACGGCCGTCCGCGACTTCGGTCTGCCGACTGATCCGCGCGGTCGTCGAAGGAATGCTGGCGTCGCAGCAGCTCGACGCGATCGTGTATCCGACCGCCTCGCGCCGGCCGGCGCTGATCGCCGCGCTGCCGCCGGGCGCCGGCACGACCACGGCGTCGGCACTGTCCGCCGCCGGCCTCGCCGCCAGCGACATCGCGAACCTCACCGGCTTTCCTGACCTGATCGTACCGGCGGGTTTCACCGGCGACAGCCTGCCGGTCGGGACTGTCATTCCTCGGCCCCGCGTTCAGCGAGCCGAAGCTGCTCGCGCTCGGCTACAGCTTCGAGCAGGCGACCAAAGCGCGGCGCCGCCCGATCCACACGCCGCTCAGAGCCGGCGACACAATTACCGTACCGGATCGACCGGCAACGCAAGCGCGATAAGATCCCCTCAGCGAGCGATCAACTGCGGCGCGCTCGTAACGTGGTCACGAATTCTGCCGGTGTTTCTACCCGGATGCCGTGCTTCAGCGCACTCAGAAAGTGTCGTCGGTTGTCGGTGACGACGACTGACGCGCCCGCGGCGCGTGCGACTTCGGCGATATGCGCGTCATAAATCCGCCCGCCGGTGATTGAATCGCGCGAGGCGCTGCGAATCAAACCGCGGCGCTCGGCGGCCGGAAGGTCGTGCACCGTGAGCCGCGCCGCAATTTCCTGCTCGACGAGTTGCGCCGCTTCAGCGGCTGACAGGCGATATTCGGGGCGGCAACCGCGTCGACACCGAAAAGAACTCCAGGCAGCAGTGCCAGGCGGTGGCGGCGTTTTGCAGCTCTTTTTCGGCGACCGCGTGCAGCAAGCGCTGCGCCGGGGCACTTTGCGGTCCGAAGTCGATCAAACCAGCCAGCAGCACGCTGGTATCGAGAAACGGCCCTACGGCCATCGGTTGCGCTCCTCTTCGACGAGTGCCGCCACGTCGACCGCGGGCCGTTCAGACGCCGCGGTCGGGCGCGCGACGAGCCGCCGCCCGACCTTGACCAGCCGCGGGCCGGGCGCCACGCGCTGCAGCCGAATACCGGTTTCATCCACCGCGAGGTCGAGTGCGGCGCCAGGCACCAGCCCGAACCGCTCGCGAATTGACGCCGGGATGACGACGCGGCCTGCCTTATCAATGGTAATCGTCATGCCATTACAATACCACGCAGCCTTGGGGCGGCGAGGGAGGAAGTAAGAACGCCGAGCGCGCCGAGATCGCGGAGCGTCGCCGAGTGTCGGAATGAACCACGCGTTACGGTAATAAGGCGAGCACGCGAGTCGGACCGCCGGAACCGCCGGCAATCTTGATCGGCGCAACCACGACGCGAAAACCCGATGCCGGCAGCTGCCCGAGATTTGCTGCGTTCTCGATGTGATACACGTTCAGCGCCATGCTGACGTGGTGGGCTTCGAATGCGGTCGACGGTCCATAGTCGATGCTCGCGGTGTCGATGCCGATCGCCGTAACGCGTCGCTCCTCGCGAGCATCGACACCGCTCGCCGACAAGCCTGGAAAATGTTTCACCCCGTTTGCTTCGCCCATGGAACTGGCGCGATCCGGCCAGAACCGATCCCATCCCGTCGAGATCAACACCAGCGATCCTTCCGCGATCGACTCCGTGTGCCGACTCGAACGCCTGCAGATCCGAGGGCGCTACGCGGTAGTCCGCGTCCTCGGTGGTCTTCGCCATGACGTCATGACGACCGCCGGCCGAAGCAGGCGGTCGGTCGGAATCGTGTCAACCGTCCATCCGCCAAGTGAAAGTGTGCCGGGGCATCCAGATGAGTGCCGAAATGCTCTTCGACTTCGATCTCGCCAGTGCCATAGCCATCCTTGTCGATTGTCGCGACAACGGTGCGCGCGAACGCGGTGCGCTGTCCGCCAGCTCGGCATTGGTCGCGGCGATCGCATGTCCGAGGTCGATCACCCGTTCCGGCTTTCGGCGGCGCGGTTTGGCGGCCGGCATACCCGCCGAACAACAGCGGCAAGAATGATCGGGTCGAGCGCTTTCATGGCCGCATTGTGCCAGACCTTGGTTCGCGAGTCGCATCGACGCCGCGCCTTTTTCACTTTTTAAGGGCGCGTCGGTGGAGAACGCCGACGCGCCGAGGTAACGGAGGGACGGAGTGCACGGAGTGTTTGAGGCGGCGTGGATGCGACTCACCTCGGGCTGAGATAGCGAGCCGTCAGGTCGCGGGCGCGCGCATCGCCGCAGGAGGGCACAGCGATTCGCGAACGCGAAACGAACAGGCGGTGCGGCGTCCGCGCCGCGAATCGCTGGACCGCCCGTGTGGCTCGCTTCGCGAGCTCACCCGTCGAACTGCGATTGCTGTGGCTCTGTGGCATCTCGGCAGTCTGCTCGCAGTACCGCTAGCCGCCCAGCACCGCGACGACCCGCCCAACCACTCGGTGGTTCAAGGGCAACACCCACACCCACACCTTGAACAGCGACGGCGACAGCACCCCGACGACGCTGTACGTTGGTACCGGGAGCATGGCTACCAGTTCGTCGTCCTGACCGATCAGCAATTTCCTGACGTCGGTCGACGGCCTCAACGCGCTGCACGGCGCCAGCCAGAGATTCCTGGTGGTCAAGGCGAAGAAACTGACCGACCGCGCCGAAAGGGGAGCCGCTCCACATCAATGGCCTCGAACCTCACGCGAGATTCCTCCCCAGGGTGGATCATCCATCGTCGAAGGACGACAGCGAAGTGTCGACGCGATTCGCGCGCCAATGGCGTGCCGCACATCAAACCATCCGAAATTCCGGGGTGGGTATTATGTGGATCAACTGGCACAAGGTGAAAAACAACAGGCTGTTCAAATCTTCAACGGCCCACCGCAAGTGAACAACGTCGGCGGTGGTGGCGTGCCGGGGCTCGAAGAAGTCGGACACGCACCCTGGTCTGCGGCATCGTGCTCTACGGCATCGCGCGGATGATGTGCACTATCTCAAGTAGGCAGACAACCCGGATCTGCCAGGGCCGGGGGACGTCGGCCTGGGGTGCACGTGCGCAGCCCGCAGCTCCAGCCGCGCGCGCTGGTCGAGGCGCTCGATCGCGCAGATTTCTACGCCTTCACTGGCGTCGGCGCTGATGATTATGCGTCGATGAAGGCGACGACCGTGACCGTCAAGTCCGACAATGCTGGGGTGAAGATCGGATTCAGAGTTCATCGGCAGAAACGGGACGGCTGTTGCGGGAAAGTGACCGAGGCTCAACAAGTCACCCATCAGTTCAACGGCGACGAGGGGCACGCGCGAGCGCGCGTGCTCGAAAGCAACGGTCGCCGCGCCTGGATTCAACGAACTATGTGCCACAGCGGCGGTCGCAAGCCGACCTCATCATGATCGGCGCACTGTTCCGCGATCGCAGTCAGTGCCTCATGGCGGTGGAACGCGCCCTGCTCGAATCGATTCAGTCGCTCGAGGCGAGCGCCGCGGCGGCAAACAACGCGCTGGGAATGCCGACGCCGACGATGTGAATCACTATCGTCGAGGAACGGCGCCAGCACGAAGCGCTGTGGGCCGATCAGCGATAGCGGAACGACCACTGTTCATAAAAAAATAGACCGCGACCCCGTAATATTGGCCCGGTCAGCGACGGCCGACGGGCCAGCACGGGCCAGACGCGGCTCGCGCCCATGAACGTCGCCACGATACACAACGCGATGAAATAGTGGATGGCGGTGCCGAGCGCGAACGACGCCGCAGCCCAGCGGTAGGTGTCGCGTCCGAGCAGCCCGTAGGCGACACCTTGAAACACTCGCATCGGCGCGGCGTGTGATTGCAGCGCTGAAACGATCGCGTCCACACAGTCGATGGTCCCGACCGTCAGCGAACCCCAGAGGATCGCGGAAGGCACGCGCATGCCCAACTGCGATGGCTGTGGCTGAAGTCGAGCATCGGCCGATGCTTCGAATACTCGATCCGCGTCAGAACCGATACCGGCAATTCGCCGAAGGAGGAGCCACGTCCCTGGTTGACGGTCCTCGACCACGTCCGTCTCGATTCTGAAACATGTCGCCCGGATCTACACGGTTCACGCCCGTGCCGCGGACCGTCTCTCATCGACAGCATTCGCGTCTCGGATTGTCATGGTGGTGCTGCTCGCAGTCGCGGTGGCCGTGCAGTTGGCAACCTGGCTGAAGACCGGGCGGTTTTACCAGGTGACTGCGGTCGTGACGCAGCGGCATCGCGATGGCGTTCGCACTCACGGCGTGTTGCGTCGAAGCGCGCGTCCTCGCCCACCGCGCGATCGCCCATCGCCGTGGGATTGCCTGCGAGCGTTATCGCGGACTGATCGGAGAGGCGGCGAAGGCGTGGTCGATCGCGCTGCGTTGCTCAATCGCCGCGATGAGTCGATCGAAGAAGTGCACGGCACGACGAACGCGGCTCGACTCGATCAGAAAGTGTTCGAGTCGAGCCGCTTGCCGGAGCTGAAGAGTGAGGAATCGTCGATGGCCACCGGCGACGGCGTGTTCGAAGCGTGAAAATCGGAACTGAAGTCGGAGTCGTCAAGACTTCAGACTTCGTACTTCAGACTTTGATATTGTTCAGCTGTCGTGGATTCGGCTGCTGATTGTTGTTCCGGGAGTGATCTGGGGCGTGCTGCTTCTGTTCATCGCCGAGGGGCTCGCCGCGGTTTCGCCGAACTGCGTCACATTTCTGCGCACTTCCTATCTCGGTCTGCATCGTCCGCCTGCACCTGCTGTGTGGCGGCCAATTCGCGGCAGAATTCCGGACACGCGCGGCGGCGCTCGGTGTTCGTGGTCGACGTTTTCCCGTTGTCGATGTCTTCGTTCGCGGAACAGCACGTGTCGTCGGCGCTGACCGGCATGCTGAACGGCGCGACGCCAATCTTCGCCGCAATCGTCGCCGGCGTCGTGGCGCGGCGGTTGCCCTTGCCGCGATGGCGACCGGCCTCGCCGTCGGGGTCACTGGCGGTGCCGACGGCGATTCCCGGATCTGGTGCTGCTGCTGCGGCAAGCGGTCAGACGACCGGCGCGCCGACGAGCATCCTGGAGCCCGACGACCGGCTCCGCCATCAATCTCGCCGGCCTCTGCAGCAGTGCAATGGTGCGCCGCCGGTGATCTGGCGCGCCCAGCCGTCGCTGTCCTGCCGACCGCGCCGTTCGGCGCACTGGGCCGCGTTGAACGGCACCTGGTCGCTATGGTGGCGCTGGCGTTGCTGGCGCTCGGGGCGCTGGGCACCTGCGTCGCGAACCTCGTCTCGGCGATCCGCCGTGGGGCCGGCTTGGACCGACGCGCGCCTCCGTGCTCACGTTTCTCATGCCGGCCGCCGTCGCATTGATTCTCGGTGGACTGGTCCGTGGCGAGCGAGCTGGCGCTGTCTTGATTGCCGGAGCAGCCGTTCGATCGGTCGGCGCAGCGCTGGTGCGCGCGCCGAGCCCGCGCGGATGCGGCGGTCAGCGTGCGGCCGCGACCGCTACTCCGGTGGGCGCGTCCGAGGCAGCGGCAGCAGCCGCATCGACTCCCGCACGTTGAGCGTGTCTTCAGCGGCACCGATCGAGTCGCTGGCGCGCCGGCTGGCGATCCGCTCGACAGCATCTCGCGCAGCCGTCTGCACCCAGCTCCTGCTTCGCGAAGATCGAGGGTCGTCAGGCGCGGCGAGATGCGTCGAGCCACGGGTGCATCGTTGCAGGCGGACGCATCGCGATGTCTCAGGACAGTGCAGCCGGTATTGCTGCAGCGCTTCGATGAGCTGATCGACATCAGGTAATTCGCAATGAACACGGCATCGGGCCGGTGCCGGAGCAGATCGAGGCCCCCGCACCATAGCTGGACTCGACGCGATAGTCGCCATCGACGATCCAGTCGCGCTCGATTGGCCGCTGCCGATCTTTCAGCGCGGCGCGATAACCGTCCAGCCGGCGGCGGGCTGGTCGTCGCGCCCGGCAGACCACCGATGAATCCGACATGTTGATGCCCAGCGTAACAAGTGCGTGACCCCTTCGTAAGCCGCATCGCGATTGTCGAGCTCGACGACATCGCTTTGAAGCCAGTACGGTGCGCGCCAGCAGGACGACCGGAACGGCCGCTTTCGCAACTTCCTGCTGAACGTTGGGCGGCAGGCGACCTGGCGCTTTAGTCAGAACGACTCCGTCGACCCGCTTTGCGGGATCCTGTAGATAGGTTTTCTTCTTTTCAGATCATTGTTGTTGCTCGATATCAACAGCGTGTAACCGGCCTCGTGCGCCACGCTCCGGCGCCGCGAACCACTTCGGGAAGAATGGATTCACAATTGCATATTCATGCCCATCGTCGCGCGCACATCGCTTGGCGAGACTGCGAGCGAGCAGGTTCGGCGACAGCCGGTTGCCCCGGCGACCGCCGATCGCACCCGCATTTTCAGGCCGGGACTGACGAAGGCGCTGTCGTTGAGGACGGCCGACACGGTGGCCACCGACACCCGGGCTCGCTTCGCGACGTCGTAGATGTTCGCCATCGGCGGCGAGCGATTCTAGCAAAGCGGTTCGGCGGGAACAAAACGCCTTGACTTTGAGGTTTTACCGGCGCATCCTGTGCCGCCGCCGAAGCGGTTCAGCAGCACCGTTGATGGTGCCGCGCGGCCATCAGCACTCGATCAGGAGGGGGTTTCGAATGAAGCGTTCGTTGCACGGCTACGTCGTCGTCTGCGCCGTGTTTCTGCTGCACAGCGCGGCGGCCTGGGCTCAGGTCGACCGCGCCACATTGACTGGAACAGTAAAAGACCCGCAGGACGCGGTGATCCCCAAAGCGCAGGTCACGATCACCAACCTCGCGACGAATGTCGTTGCCCGCGTCACCACGAATGAAGAGGGGACGTATCTCGCCCTGAACCTGCTGCCGGGCGAGTATCTCGTACAGGTCGAAGCCACCGGCTTCCAGAAATTCGAACAGATGGTGTCGATGTCGATCGGCACCCGCGCCCGCCTCGACGTGTCGTTGCCGCTGGGATCGGTCGGCGAAATGATTACGGTGGCCGGTGTGACGCCGCTGCTCAGCACCGAATCGGCGGTGCTCGGCACGGTCGTCACCAACACCGAAGTGTCGAAGTTGCCACTGGCGATCCGCAACTGGGACGATTGCTGGCCATGGTCCCCGGCGTGCAGAGCGACCGTTACACCGAACAGGCCGGCGGCACGTCGGCCGGCCGTACCGGCGGCGTCAGCGTCCACGGCAATCGCAGCCTGCAGAACAACTTCCTGCTCGACGGTGTCGCCAACAACAGCTTCTCGACCAACGTGCAGGAACTGACGACGCAGATCCTCGCGGCCATCGGTTGACGCGATTCAGGAATTCAAGGTCGTCACCAGCCCGTACGCCGCCGAATATGGCTGGTCGCCGGGAGCCGCAGTGATCATCAACACCAAATCGGGCACCAACGCCATGCACGGCACCGCCTACGAGTTCTTCCGCGACGACGGGCTCGACACCATCAACTACTTCGCCAAGAAAGCCGGGCAGCCAAAGGCGACCAACAATCAGAACCAGTTCGGCGGAAATGCCGGCGGTCCGTCGATGAAGAACCGGGCGTTCTTCTTCTTCGATTACGAGGGCACCCGCATCGAGCAGGGCGTGCTGCGCACCGGGCGGGTGTTCACCGCCGCCGAGCGCAACGGCGTTTTGACCGGCAACGTCCGCGATCCGCTGACCGGCACGAACTTCCCGGGCAGCACGATTCCATTGAACCGCATCGATCCGGTCGCGACGCAGATCATGTCGTTGATGCCACTGCCGAACACCACCGGCAGCAACAACTTCATCAATCAGCCGAACGTCGAGGACGAATCCGACCGTATTCTCGGACGCGTCGACTGGCATCCGTCCGACACCGACAGCGTGTTCGGCCGCTACATCTGGAGCGATCGCTTTCGCTACGTGCCGGGCTGGTTCGGCGGCGTCCTCGACGGCACGTCCACGTCCGCGTGGGGCCGCAACTCGAAATCGAACGGGCCGTCGGCGGCTGGACCAAGATCTTCAGCGCCGGCATGGTCAACGAAGCGCGCTTCTCGTGGGCGCGCGGGACCAACGACGGCACCCAGGATCCGTTCGGCGTCGACGGCAACGCGCAGATCGGCTTCAAGGGCGTGCCGAACAACCCGACGGTGGTCGGCGGCATCGTCGGCATCGACGTCTCCGGCTTGATTCGCCTGGGCTCGCCGAACTTCATGCCGAAGTTCCAGCACACCAATCAGTTTCAGTACATCGACACGTTGACCTGGCTGCGCGGCAACCATCAGTTCAAGTTCGGCGCCGACATGCTGATGCCGATGCACAACGAGTATTTCGACGTCGCGCGCGACCCGCGGCAACCTCACCTTCAACGGCGCGTTACCGGCAACGCGTTCGGCGACTTCCTGCTCGGCTACGTGCAGCGGCGCGCAGTTGACCAACGTGTTCATCGTCAATCAACGGCTCTGGTCGTCGTCGTTCTACGCGCAGGACGACTGGAAGGCCAGCGACAAGATGACGATCAACCTCGGGATGCGCTACGACTACATGACGCCCGCCTACGAGGCCGACAACCGCATGGCGAACTTCAATCCTGCGGGCAACGGCAGCATCTTCTACGCGACGGATGGGTCGATCGAAGACCGCGCGCTGGTCAAACCCGATCGCAACAACTTCTCGCCGCGGATCGGCGCGGTTTACAAGCTCGCGCCAACCACGATCATTCGCGGCGGCTACGGTGTTTTCTACAACCAGTTCGAGCGGATCGGTTCGGAAGACCAGCTGGCGCTGAACCCGCCGAACCTGCTGAACATCGACGTCCAGTCGGCCTCCGGCGCGACGACGCCGGTGTTGTTCATGCAGAATGGGTTCCCGACCGGATTCCTCGATCCGTCGAACGTCAACTTCACACGGATCATGATCCGATCGTCGGACGTGAACAACCCACGCACGATGGTGCAGCAGTATGGCGGCGGCTTCGAGCACCAGCTCGGCCACGATCTGGTCGCGTCGGCCGACTTCGTCGGCTCGAACACGAGCCACCTCGCGGTGCTGCGTAACATCAACCAGAACCTGCCGGGCACCACCAACGCCAACGGGCCCGTGCCCTACCCGGCGTTCGGCAACGTGCAGTGGCGCGAGATGACCGGCAAGGGCCAATATCGCGGCGTCGACATGTCATTCGAAAAGCGCTTCAGCCGCGGCTACAGCTATCGAGCGTCCTACACGATCGGCGACGCGAAAGACTCGGCCCCGGAACATCTCAACGCCTCGTCTGGTCGTCCACAGAACGGACGCGACCTCGACTCGTGGTACGGGGCGAGCGACTTCGACATCCGTCATCGCTTTGTCGCCAACTTCATCGCGGAACTACCGTTCGGCGAAAACAAACCGTACGTCAACGAGGGAGCGGCAGCGCACATTCTCGGCGGCTGGCTAATCAGCGGCATCTACAGCGTCCGTACCGGGCGGCCGTTCACGGTCACGCAGGGCAACAACAACGTCGGCGCCGGCGCAACCGGCCTGCCCAATCTGACCAACCCGCCGTTCCCCGCCGGCACCGGCACGGTGGAGAAATGGTACGACCCGGCGGCGTTCACGCTGGTGCCGTCGGGCACGTTCGGCAACGAAGGACGCAATCGCCTGCGCGGACCAGGCTTCGCGACGTTCGACACCAGCATTCAGCGGATGTTCAAGTTCGCCGAGCGCTACAGCGCGACGGTTCGGCTCGACATCTTCAACATGTTCAATCGGTCGAATTTCGGACTACCCGATACGAACGTGGTCAGCGCGACGGCCGGCGTCATCTCGACGCTCGGCGGCGATCCGCGGATCATGCAGTTGTCGGCGAGATTCGCGTTCTAGTCGGCGCGGAGCGCGCAGAGAGTGAGAAAAACGCGCAGGACGCAGAGGGCGCAGAGGTATTTTTTCTTTGCCACCTTTGCGTCCTTAGCGTCGATTGCCTCTCAGATGCGTGCCTCGACCGAGCTGGCCCAGGAAACGATCTCGATCGATAAACCGGCGGAGCTGACCGCGGTGGTCGCGGCGCGCTGTTTCGAATGCGCCTGGGACATTCCCGGGCGCGAGGCGATCACGCTTCGCGTTTCGCTGGACGACAAATACTCTCAACATCTGCCGCTGGTTCGAACCGGCGAAGCCGAGTACGCGATCGCGTTGGGGCACGTCGACGCGGGTCGCCACGTCGTGCGTCTGGAGGTCGATCCGGCGACGACGGCGACGCAACTGCGCGATGACGGCACCGCCACGGTTCGCGTCACACTGAAGTCGAACCCGCCAGCGCCCGAGCTCGCCTACGCGCCAATCCTCTACGCACGGTCCAATACGGTCGGAAAATTCACCGACCCGCCGGTGTTCATGTGGTACGAGACCGAGCGCGGGCCGCGCAGCACGTGGTATCGCTACTCCGTCATCTTCACGAATGAAGACGGCGGCACGCAGACCGACCGGCTGATGGCGACCTGGGGACGGACCACCGATATCGAGTACGTCTACGGTGTCGAAATCGATCGCGCCGGAGCGGTCCTGACCGAGGAATTCCAGGGACCGGAGCACAAGATGACGGCGTTCAAGGGCCGCCGCGACGCACGGCATCCACTGCTCTGGGTATCGACCGACAACAACATGGTGAGCGACCAGGGCGAAACCACGATCCGCTATGCGCCGCTGGCGGTGCCGTTCAACCTGGCGGACAAGTCGCGCGAAGAGGTGATGGATCGGAACCCATGGCTGTACGCGGTCGCGGCAAAAGAAATGGTGCGTGAAGGCAAGATCGTCAAAGCTGCCAGGCCTGGGACGAACACCATTTCAGATCCGCGGCGATTCGTTTACCTCGAAGCGTGCGCCGAGGTCGGCAGCGCAGCCGTGTCGTTCGGCGTGCGGGTTGGCGAGTCGTGGCTATCGTCGGATCTCGGACTAGCCACTCACCGCATCGTGCGTGATGGCTGTTTCCGCGGCGCGGTGCCGCTGCCGGAGGGCGTCGACGGCCGCGAGATCAGCGCCGTTCGGGTTTCAGCATTCGAGCGGCCGCCGCGCAACGGCCAGCCTTCCCCACCGGCAACCGCGGTCCGCTTGACGCGCATCAACACCGCATTCGTCTTGAATGCGCAGTACGTGCCGACGCCCTTACTTGCACCCTGGCGCGGCCTCGAAACGATTCCGGCTGGCAAGCATTTCGAGTTGCCGGTGACCAAGCCACGGGCCGTGCATTAGGAGCGTACCCGCAAGAGCGGACTGGCGCGAAAAGGAACGCCGAGACCGCAAAGACCGCCGAGTGTGAATTTCAATTGGATTCTCGGCGTTCTTGGCGAACTCGGCGTTCAGTCTTCTTCGTGGCTTCGTGGTTTCAGAACACCAAATAGGCCGGCGCCGTCACCATATCGATAAACAGCACGCCGTCGTATTGGTCGCGCGGCGCCATGAACACCGGATACAAACCCCACTCGCGCGTGAACAGCGGCTTGAAGATCCAGTCGTTACCGGCCTCGGACGTCTGATGCAGAAAGTCAACGAAGACCGCCGGCGGCCCGACGTTGAACAGCACCCATTCAAGGCTCTCGGCCGGCGCCGCACTGATCGTGTAAATGGTTCGATCGTTGAACGCCGCCAGGCCGCGGTTCATGTAAAGGCCGATCGTATAAAGGTCGTCACGAAATTGCTGGACCGTGAAGCTCCCCATCGTCCGCTGCGCGTTCGACGCGGTCGCGGTGTTGTCGTGGCGGATGTGAAAGTTGTGCGCCCACACCAGGATTTTCTTGTCCGGATACAGCTCGCGCAGCAGGAACGCCAGGTTGTCGGCCATCGCCGCGTCGCGGATCGCGCCGCCACCGCTGTCGGACACGTCGCTCGGCCGGTCCGCAGAGGCCACGATTTGCCGGACGTACTCCACCATCGAATGTGCCGTGCGCTCGGCGATCAGCGGTGCGGGATCGCTGCCAAACGCCTTAGCCAGCGGCTCGCGACGATCATGAAGAAACTGCTCGAGCCGTGAATAGCCGTCGAGCAGATCCTTTTCGTGCAGCCGTGCATAGGCCGTCGCGTTGCTACGCAGGCCGACGACGAAGGCACTATCGAAACTGAAGACCTGTTCGGCGTAGGTTTCGTCGACCACGGCGACCACCCGCTTCAAGAAGTCCGGTCGCTGAGCGACACCGCGCGACGAACTGAACTGCGAATCAAAACCGGCCAACGTCAGTGGCCGCTCGGTCGATTGCGTTCGCACCAGGTAATCGAACAGCGGCAGCGTCTGCTGCGACCACCAGACCGAGAAGATCGAGTCGATCATCACGGTCGCCCCGGCGGTGTTCGCGCGCGCGGCTTCGGCGTTCGCGGCAAAGCACTCGTAGATCGAGCTCTCGAACGCGATGACGTCGAAGCCCATCTGCTCGTGAAAGAACTTCACCAGCCGCACTTTCGCGGAATCGAACTGGCCGACGCCGTGGCCGCTCTCGCCCAATTGCACCAGGCGGCGATCGCCGATCACCTGTTTGAAAAACTGCAGATCGGCGTAGTCGTCGTCGGTGAACGGCGCAGTGGCCGCGATCGGATAGCTATGGTCGCGGGCCCACGCAATCCACTCGGCGCCGCTCGACTGCGCCGCCGCGATCTGCGACCACGCGGCGACGACAATCAGGACAGCAGCGACGCGCAGACGCGTCATCAGTTTTCTTGTTGGCTATCGGGAAACGACGACGGTGACTTCTTCGTCGGACACCAGCGCGCCGTCGTCGGCGCGGCGCGCGGAGCACGTAGGTGCCGGGCTCGCTGAACGTGACGCTGCACTGGCTGACCGTCCATCGGCGGGAATCGGCGGCGCGATCCAGACCGGCGCCCACGGCGAATTGGCGCCGGCGCGGGTGTCTTCCCACGCCTTGATCTGCGGCGGATCGAACGTCACTGTGCCGCCGCGGCCGCGGTAGACGAACCACGACAGGTGCAGTCCGACGTTCTTGCCGACGGTGACGCGTGCCGGAGCGGCCCGATGCCGCGCGCGATCAGCAGCGCTCCGGTTGAGTCGCCGGTCTGTCCGCCGGCGCCGGTCGCACGACGCGCGCCCGATCCGGCGCCACGGCGCTTCGGAATGCCATCGTCGGTCACCGTCGGCGACAGCGGGACTGGCTGCCCGACCTTCGCGGTGCGCGTCTTCGGCCCTCGACTTCGACGCACCGGCGGCTTGTTCGGCGCGACCTCGGGACTGCTGGTGCCGGCGCCGAGCGCGCCGGTCTCCGACGCCTTGCACCACGTCGTCGATCTTGTAATCGAGACGCAGCGTCGCAAACGCCTTTTCGGTCTTGCCCTGCGTCGTCAGCGTCCAGATCAGCTCGTCTTTCTCGGTGAAGCCCGGCCGGCACCGGCACGCTGAAAATGAAGCGATTGCGGCGCGGCAGAAAGTGCGTCGGCTGGCCCTGGTCGGCGCCGCCGACGTTGAAGCCGTTGTCGGGACCGACCGGCACGTCGATTTCTTCCTCCCAGTTGCGGTTCATGTAGCCGAAGACGAAATAGCTTCGCGCCGTCGGCGCCCGTCTTCCCAGCCTTCGTAGGCCGGCGACGACGTTCTGACCGCTGGTGTAGGAGAGCGACTGCGCAGCGCGGATGCGGGACGGATGCGCCGCCGAATGCAGCGACAGCGACTCGCCACGGATGCGAGAAATGCAATACGTTTTCATGTATGATCCCGCGTGCCCGCCGAGCTACGAATCTCTCGCCGAGCCGAGTTTCAGCGTGCTACTGCTGCTGCTGCTGTTGCTGCTGCTGGTCGGCTTTGAGCGCCGGCTGGCTGACGAGGCACAGCGGACAGCCGATGACGACGTCGTTCTTGGTCAGATTGCAGCTTCTCGCGGCGCTTCGCCATCTCTTCCTGGAACTGCTCGTCGGTCAGCGAGACGCGGTTGCCGAGATCGATGAACATGTTCGCGACCGAACGATTGCCCGAGCCCTGCCAGTTGCGCGGATCCGGCACGTTCTTGTTGGACGGCGAATTGTCCATGTAGCCGATGATGTGCAGGATCGTGCCCTTCGGCAGCAGCGGCGCGGAGTCGTCGTCGTAGTCGTAGCCGCGCACCCAGTTGTGGTCGTAGCCGACGCAGTTCAGCGTCTGGATGTTGTAGCCCCAGATCGCCTCGAGACACATCCGCGATGCCCGGCGCGTGCAGATGCGGCTCGAACGACATGATCTTGGTGTTGCTCCTGCAGCACGGTGTAGGCGTGCAGCTGCTGATTGGCTTCCATCGCCTTGATGTCGATGTCGACGCCGTTGCCGAGCGCGAACGCCGCGCGCTTGTACTTCGGCTTGTAGCCCTTCGGCTGGAACTTGAAGCCGATCTCGAGGTGCGCGTTCGTGTCGCGGCCGTTCGAATGCAGGTGGACCGAGTCGGAGACGATGCTCGATCCCGCCTTGAGCAGGCGCGCCGACTTCGGGTCGAAGAAGTCGGCGTTGCGTCCCACTTCGTGCACCGGCCAGTTCGGACGCTCTCGTCATCGAGCAGATCGAGCGACCGCGGGTCGATCTGATCGGCGTTGGCGTGTCGTCGAGGACGCGCGTGCCCAGATCATGTGGTGGAACACGAAGCGGCCGCCGACCGTCGCGCGGCCGCTGCCGCGCTGCTGTCGACGTCGTTGACTTCCTTGACCTCGAGCGCCGACGACGTAGCGGTCTTCGGTCAGGCCGGTCGGCACGCGCGGAATCTCGCCCCACCAGTCCGGCGCGTTCGCCTTTCACGTCGACTTCCGTCGTCTTGACGATCAAGATCCGGTGTGCCGATGTGCCAGCACTGCGGCCGTCGTCCCAGGTCGCTGCGGCGGCGGCATGTCGGCCGGATTGCCGCGCGGCGCGCCGCTGTCGGCCCACTTCGCGATCTTCGCGATTTCGTCGGTCGCTCAGCGACGGATCGTTCTTGAACTGCTGGATGCCGATGTTCTTCTCGACGTACCACGGCGGCATCACGCCGGCGCGCGGCCCGATGCCGGTGCGCTGCTTGATCGCGCGCGCCCACGGCCGCACGTCGTCGTACGTGACGAGCGACATCGGCGCGACGCCGTCCGGCCGATGGCAGTTCTGGCAGCTGCGCTGCAGAATCGGCGCGATGTCTTTGGTAAAGGTCACTTCGGCGTTGCCAGCCGATCCGGCCGGAGCCTGTTGCGCTCCGATCGCGGCCGGAACGAGCACGGCCGACGCCAAGGCAAACTTCCAGAGAGTCTTGTTCGTCATAAGCGTCAATTCTACGATGGTTTGACCCTAGTAGGCACCCCTGACGCACCTGTTCGTGGTATTGGTCGCCCTGGCAGAAACACTCACGCCTGCTGCAACTTGCGGAACGCCGGTACCGTCGCGCCTGAAGTCGCCGTCGCGAGTGCCGTCGCGCCGCGGCTGAACGGATCCGCCCATTCGCTCCGGAAACCGACTCCGCACACCGGCAAAACTCCCTCCGGCCCCGGGACGCGTGGAACGCTCGCGCACCCATTAAGGGTGCGCTCGATGTCACTGGCCTGCGGTCGTTTTGCCGCGTTCCCTGAGCGGTCTGCTCCGAACGGTTTCCTGCGCGAACGGGCCGCTCCGGGCCCGCGCCGCGAGTGACGCGACTGCCGCTGGTGCAGTCAGCGGCTTTCGCGCGGAGGAAGCGTCTCGCACAGCCGCCCGTTGGAGCAAGCCGGCCAGGTGCCGGAAAACATCACGCAGTGAGGCTTGCGCGGCGGTCTGCTCGCCTGTCACCCCGATCTGCGGAGTACACAGGCCTCACTAGTTGCCTTAGAGCGATGTTCGAATCAGTAGGACCGCCGCGCCAGCGTCAGGGTTCGAACGAAGTGATGTTTTTCCGGCTTGCGGATTACGGGCGGCGGAGCGAGATGCTTCCTCCTTTGGCCGAAAGCCGAACAATCCTCACGCGAATCACTTCGTCGGCGCTACAAACTGGACTTCGAGATAGGTGATCGGCGCGTCGAGGTCCTTGTACCAGTGCGGGCTGTTTTCCGGGACGACGATTACGTCACCGGGCGCGACGCGGCGGGTGACCCCGTCCCTGAATCGGCAACGGACGCGACATTGACTCGCACGCGGATCCTTACGCCGGTTACCGGCATCCACTCGTCGATGGTGTAATGCGCCTCGGTGTTGCTCCAGACGGCGATCGCACCGGCGCCTGGCACACGTCGAACGATGTTGATCCCGAGCTGTCGGTCAGCGCCACTGGCGACGCAGTCATCCCGGACGCCGACGCCGGCATCGCCTGGGCGCGGCGAGAAACCCGGCGCTCGGTTTGAAAATTCGCGGCGGACCCGGCCGACGGAGCGGGCGAGACGGTGCGCCTGGCGCCGCGCTGCGCCGCCGGCAACTGCGCTGGAAGAGATACGACCTGGCTGACTGCCTCGACTCTTCCAATCATCGCTGTTTCGCTCTGGCGACGCGCGCAGCGCGCGCACCGTCTCGGTAATCCGTCGCAACCGCATCGGTTTCTTTCGCCTGTTCGATGGCGTCGGCGTATGCCGCTGGTGACTGAACGACAGCTGCCAGCGCGTCGAGCCGGCGACACGGCCTTGAGCGCTTTCGGCAGGTCCGATGGCGGATGACGATACGCGCGTCGGTGTCGAGTTCGTCGAATGTCGAGCGTCTCGTTGCCTTCCAGACCCGCCGCGTCGCGATTGCTTTTCAATAGCGGAATCGCACGGCGGTCCGCCCATCGCGGCAATCGTGCTGCGGTAGGTGTAGCCATTCAGCGTCACCTTGACCGGCGCGCGCAGTTTTGCCGAACACCGCGCGCGGATCGAAATCGCGCGGGATGAAGCAGGCCGACCCGTCCCGAACAATCCGTGCACGGATCGTTTTCGAGGCTGGCATGCGGCCGTATTGTCTGGCGGCCGGGCAGCGCGGTCAGGAACGATTGACGATCGACAGAACGTTGCCGTCCGGATCCTTGAACCAGGCCGCCTTGCGGTTCCCCATCACGTGGACGTCACCGACGTGCGTCGCGTTCGGCATGTCATACCGCTCGAAGCTGACGCCGCGCGATTTCAGATCGCGCGCCACCGCCTCCACATCGTCAACCGCCCACGTCGCGGCGGTCGCCTGGTTGGTTCCGGCGAACTGCGACACGTAGACCAGCAAGCGCGATCCACCGCTGCCGTATGTCGCAACCATCGCGGCCATTGATTCATCGGACGGCTGCGCGATCAGGCCGAGCGCTTTCTCGTAAAGGTCCTGGCCTTCTGGAGATCCTTTACAGCGACCGTTGCGATGACGTCGTAGTCGTTCAACATGGCGTCTCCTGCTCTCAGATATGCGCCAGCGATGGACGGAGGTGATGGCGTCGGGATCGCATTAGCCGAGGCACTCAGAAATCCTGAAATCGTTCCCGGGGGGTTTCGTGCTGCGGTGGTTAGTCGTAACGCTGATTGCAGGAGAACCGCGGGCGCGGCGTGGGTTCTACGGTCGCGTGGCAAGGTGGAACGGCGCCCCGAGGTCGGGGCCGTCAGTGATGAGTGGATTACGACACACCGTGCAGATTCTCCACCCCACTGAAGGCGGATCCACACATTTGGTTTTTGCGTCATCTGGTCGTCTCGTCATTGGATTGGAAAATTGACCAATCAATGACCAAATAACCAGATGACTAATGACCAGATAAGGGTTATTTAGCCAGCGGATCCGGCCTCATCTGGAAGTGCATGACTTTGCTGGTCGTGCCTTTGCCCGTTTCCATGTGGAACGGCGTGCGCGTGCTGATCGTCGCCCACAAGCCTTTGCCCTTCCAACCGGCTTTCGGATCGTCGAGCGGCCGTCCATCCATTTGGTGTAGAAGCCCATCGGGTACGGCACCCGCAACACCACCCATTTGCCGTCTTTGAGTACTAACAGCCCCTCCGAGGCGTTCCCGGCATCGATCGGGGTATTCGGTCCGAAGCCGCCGGTGTCGTACGAGTCGACCCACGTGTAGTAGCTGGCCTCGGCGCTGCCCGACTCGGTGACGCCTTTCAACTGAGGCAACGGCTACCGGATAAGCGTCCAGCCTTCGGGACAATGCTGCCCGTCGCGGTCGGCCCGTTCAGCGGGCCTTTGCATTTGCGGCGATCAAAGCTGGCGCAGATGACCGCTGGCAAGCGCAGTCCAGATCGACGCCGTTGCGATCGACGTCTCCGCCGCGCGGCGAATAACCCTGCACACTCGCCTTCGGATTGTTGTACGGCGGCTCGTAGATTTCAGCGAGCGCCGTTTCGGGCGGATTCGAGCCCGGATTCAACCGCACCACCGAGCCCGGGAATCCGAGCACCGAACCCCACATCGATCCATCGGGCGCCGGAGCGACCGCATAGAAGGCCGCACCAGCCGATTGTCCTTCGCCGGATCCACCGGCTGATTCGGTTCCACGTAAGCATCGCGTTTGCCATTGCCGTTGGTGTCGAGCACCAGCGCGGTCCAGCCCTGCGACTTCATCTCGTCGTGCGTCTCATCGAACATCTTCGTGTTCAACCAGCCCACCACCTGCCCGCCGCCGCTCGTCCACAGCGTGTTGTTCGCGTCCATCGCGAACATCAGGTGATGCGTGCCGAAGCAGGTGCTGATGAGCGTGATCTGTTTGGTTTTCGGATCGTAGACCGCGAGATGGCGACCGGCGATTCGCCAACGGATAGAGCTTCGCGGACGGATGCGACGGATCCTTGCAGGCATCCGGGTTTGCTGCCGGCCGGACGGCGGACGTGATCCAGACGCGTCCCTTGTCGTCGAGCATCGGGTTGTGGACGTTGTTGCGGCTGGTCCAGATCAGTTCCTCGCCCCAATAACGGCGAGGGTGCGGGCATGGTTGCCGAAGTCGGCGGTGTTTGGGGATCGCGACGGTCAGTGGCACCCGCTGATCGTTGACGTACCGGATCGAGAGCCGGCAAGTAGTCGGCGCTGAGCTCGAGCGATCCGTAGATCAAGCCGTTCGCGTTCAGCGACGGATTACGCCGGTCGCGTCGACACTTCGTCGTGCAGGTAGGCCTTCGGATCCGCCCAGTCCCATTGCGAGATCACGACATTCCGTTCGATGCCCTGCGGACGCGGCGGCGCCCGTGGCAGCTCGCCGCCGTTGATCCGGTCCGTCCAGTCGGCAAACATCTGCAGCGCGCGCTCGCGGCCCATCGCGTTCAGGCCGCCGCTCATCTGCGCACCCGCCTGACCCGATTGAATGCGCCGGTCCCATGCTTCGGTGGAAAAATGAATGTGCCGAGCGATTTCGGACGTCGCGTGTCCCTTTCGTCCCCAGCTGATGGCACGCCGTGCAGCCGCCCGATTTCAATTGCCGGATCCAGTCGGACTGACTCTTCACCGTCGGTGCGATGCCGTTCCCACCCGGGGCGTTCCCCGGAAACTCACTTTTCTCCGGAATGCGAATCAGCGAGAACCAGTAGCCGGCCGGATAGGTACTCGGCAGCGGCACGCGGATTCGGCGCGACCACCGCCTTGAGATCCAGCAGCTTGCCCGCCGTGGTTTGAACCTTCGGCGAATCGACCAGGCCGTAGCCGCGGTCACGGCC
>CAVOHK010000021.1:0-118761 GCA_963695635.1 uncultured Acidobacteriota bacterium | reverse complement strand
GAATCCTTTGGCGACCAGCAGGGTCATCGCCATCGCATCGCCCAGAGCAAGCGCCGCGGTCGTGCTCGCGGTCGGTACCAGGTTCATCGGACAGGCCTCTTCGGTGACGCTGCAGTCGAGCGCAACATCCGCGGCCTGGGCGAGCGTCGATTTGGGGCCGCCGGTAATCGCAATCAACTTTGCCCCAAGTCGCCAATGGTTTCGAGCAGGCGCAACAGTTCGTCGGTTTCGCCGCTGTACAACAACGCGAGCACGACGTCGTCTGCGGTGATGACGCCGAGGTCTCCATGGGTTGCTTCGGCTGGATGAGGAAGAACGCCGGCGTTCCGGTACTCGTCAGGGTGGCGGCGATCTTTCGACAGATGATTCCAGACTTACCCATGCCGGTCACAATCACCCGACCCTTGCACTGCAACAGCAACTGCACGGCACAGTCGAAGCGCGCATCGAGCCGATCGATCAGCGCGAGAATCGCCGCAGCCTCGGTTTCGAGGACACGGCGTGCCAGCTTGCGTTCAGCCACCGGCGCGCACCTCGTGCTGCCGCGCCACCGCGTCGATCGCCAGCAACCGCCGCAGCAGCGGTTCGAGCCGGTCGAGGCGAAGTGCGTTTTGCGCGTCACTCTTCGCACGCGACGGATCCTCATGCACCTCGAGAAACACCGCGTCCACTCCCGCGGCGACGCCCGCTGACGCCAGTGGTTCGATGAACTCGGCCTGGCCGGCAGTTACGCCGTCACCGCCACCGGGCAATTGCAGGCTGTGAGTCACGTCGAAGACGACCGGAACGCCAAGCGCGCGAATCTGCGGAAACGCGCGCATATCGACGACCAGGTTGTGATAGCCAAAGCTGGTGCCACGCTCGGTGATCAGGACGCGCGGGTTGCCGCTTTCGGCTACTTTCGCGATCGCGTGCCGGACGTCGTCTGGCGCGAGGAACTGACCTTTTTTGATGTTGATCACGCGTCCGGTTCTGGCCGCCGCAACCAGTAAATCGGTTTGCCGGCAGAGGAATGCCGGAATCTGCAGAATGTCGGCGACGTCGGCCGCCGGCTGCGCGTGGGCTGGTTCGTGAATGTCGGTGAGGATCGGCACGCCGAGCGCCGCCTTGATCCCCGCCAGCACGCGAAGTCCCTCGTCGAGGCCCGGTCCGCGGAACGAGCGGATCGAGGTGCGGTTCGCTTTGTCGTACGACGCCTTGAAGATGTAAGGAAAACCGGTGCGTCGCGCGATCTCGGCGACGCTCGCCGCGATGTCGTGAGCGTGCTGCTCGCTTTCGATCACACACGGGCCGGCGATCAGGGCCAGCGGCGCGCCGCCGCCGATCGCGATCGAGCCGGCCTGAACGGAAGTCACTGACACATTATAGAGGCCAGCAAAGGCAGGAGCCGGTCCCGCCGTTCCTGGTCCTGGAGATCACGCTCGCATGGCGACGCTACTCGCCGCGTCGCGCGCATTGGTCTTATGTTGGTACGACGCGCCGACAAACGCCGCGAACAGCGGATGCGGCCGCGTCGGCTTCGACTTGAACTCGGGATGGAACTGTACCGCGAGTACCACGGGTGGTCGGGCAGTTCGACGATCTCGACGAACTTGCCGTCCGGCGATCGGCCTGAAATCCGCAGCCCCGACTCGTGCAGCGTCTTTTCGTACAGGCAGTTGAATTCGTAGCGATGACGATGCCGTTCGTGAATCAATGAGGCGCCGTAGACCCGCTGCGCCAACGATCCCGGAGTCAGTTCGCAGGCGTACGAGCCGAGACGCATCGTGCCGCCGAGATCGTCGACGCCGAGCAGGTCGCGGAGTTTATAAATCACCTTGGTCGGCGTCTCGGGACTGCATTCGGTGGAATCCGCGTCCGCCAGACCGGCGACGTTGCGCGCATACTCGACCGTCGCCCATTGCAATCCGTAGCAAATGCCGAAATACGGGATCAGCCGTTCGCGGGCGATCTGCGCGGCCTTCATCATGCCGCGTGTGCCGCGATTGCCAAAGCCGCCGGGGACGAGGATGCCGTCGTCGCCGTCGAGCAGCGATTCGCCGTTGGGCTCTTCGAGCGCCTCGGCTTCGATCCACTTGATATTCACTTTGACGCGGTGCGGGAAGCCGGCATGGTAGAGCGCTTCGTTGAGGCTCTTGTAGGAATCCTCGTAACCAACATATTTGCCGACGACGTGAATGGTCAATTCGTCGATCGGGTTCTTGATGCCGCTGATCAGCGTCTCCCACTCCTGCATCCGCCGCTCGGTCTGCGGCAAGTGCAAGTACCTCAGCACGATCTTGTCGAGGCCCTCGGCCGCAAGCACGTCGGGCACTTCGTAGATCGACGCAACATCCTTGGCGGTAATCACCGCTTCTTCGTCGACGTTGCAGAACAACGCGATCTTTCGCTTGATCTCCGAATCGAGATAGCGATCGGTGCGGCAAATCAGAATGTCGGGTTGAATACCGATCGATCGCAAATCGCGCACGCTGTGCTGGGTCGGCTTGGTCTTCAGCTCGCCGGCGGCTCCGATGAACGGCACCAGCGTCAAATGAATGTAGAGCGAGTTGTCGCGGCCGACTTCCTGACGCGAACTGGCGGATGGCTTCCAGAAACGGCAGGCTCTCGATGTCGCCAACCGTCCCGCCGATCTCGACAATCACGACATCGACGTCCTTGGCGACCGCGCGAATCGCGTCTTTGATTTCATTGGTGATGTGCGGAATCACCTGGACGGTGCTTGCCCAGATAATCGCCGCGCCGTTCCTTGGTGATGACGGTCTGATAGATCTTGCCGGTCGTCCAATTCGAGTTCTTGGTGGTGACGGTGTTGGTGAATCGCTCGTAATGTCCGAGATCGAGGTCGGTTTCCGCGCCATCGTCGGTGACGAACACTTCGCCGTGCTGGTACGGGCTCATCGTGCCGGGATCGACATTGATATACGGATCGAACTTCTGCATCGTCACCGTGTAGCCGTGGCCCTCGAGCAGACAACCGACGGATGCTGCGGCGAGGCCTTTACCCAGCGACGAGACCACGCCGCCGGTGACGAAGATGTACTTGGGGGTCCGTCCGTCCATTGACGCTCCTCAGCTCGACGTTGGCGCCGCGAGCAGGCGGCGCACCTGTTCCAGGTCTTCGGGCGTATTCACTTCCATCGACTCGTACTTGGTCTCGACCGCTTTGATCCGGATGCCGTGCTCCAACGCGCGCAGCTGCTCGAGCGCTTCCGCCCGTTCGAGCGGCGTCGGCTCGAGCGCCGCCAGCACCAGCAGGGCGCTACGGCGGTAGGCGTAAAGGCCGATATGTTTGTACATGGGCGGCCAGCCACCCCGGGGATCGCGAAGGTGCGGGATCGGCGCGCGCGAAAAATACAGCGCAAACCCGCCGCGGTCGACCACCAGCTTCACCACGTTCGGGTTGGTCAGCTCGCTCTCCTCGGTGATGCGGCGAAACACCGTGGTCATCTGCAGCCCTGGGTCGGATGCGAACGGCGCGACCAGTTCGGCGATCGTTCCCGGGTCGAACAGCGGCAGATCGCCCTGGACGTTAACGACGACGTCGCAGTCGATGCTGGCCGCGACTTCAGCCAGGCGATCGGTTCCCGTTTCGTGCCATTTGGTCAGCCGCACTTTGCCGCCGAACTCGTTGACGCGCGTCGCAATCCGCAGGTCGTCGGTGGCGACAATCGTTTCGGCGACGATCGGCGAACTCGCCGCGCGCCGGAACACATGTTCGACCATCGGTCGTCCGTCCAAATCCGCGAGCGGTTTGCCGGGAAGCCTTGTCGAAGCGTATCGGGCGGGGATGATGGCGACGATCTTGAGCGGATTGTTTGAATCGACTTTCGACGCAGTCGATGCAGGGTGCACGACGAATAATAACACAGTCGCAAAACGCCCCCGCGGCGCGCAGTGCGGTTTGCCGCTGCGACCCGGCGCGCCGTGCTACGATTCGAGCTGTACCAGATGCACGTGAACCGACGGTGACGATCGTGCTCGGCGGTGGCGCGCTGGCTGCCTGGCTTGCCGGTGCGGCGACATCGAGATCGCGCTGTTCCCGATCCGGTCGTACCACCACGCGCGCACATCGACGCGCGCGGCGCGGATCTCGCGAACGAGATTGCGCGACTGCGCGAACATCTGCGCCCGGCGTCGACGCCGCGCGCGCCGGCACGCAATGTCTTCCGTTATTCCGCCGCACCGCAGCCGCAGCTTCCGCCGTCGGCGCAGCAACCCGCACTCGTCGAAGCACCGGTCGCTGCAAAGCCGGTTCCGCTGGCGCTGCGGTTGTCGCGGCATCGCCGAAGATCCTGGACCCGAAGGCCCGGTCCGCATCGCGATCATCGCCGGCGACGGGCAGTTGTACATGGCGAGGGTCGGCGATCTCGTGACGCCGCGCTATCGCATCACGCAGATTGCGGCGGACGTCGTGGAACTGCTGGATCTCGAAGACAACAGCACGCGACGCCTTGCACTCAAATAGCAACCACTGAAGCACGAAGGCCAGTGTCTTCGCGGCTTCGTATCTTTCTGATCATCCGAGCGCTCGACTGATGGCAGTCGCCGTCATCATCAACCCGGTCTCCGGCGGCGGACGCGCCGGGCCTCCCGAACCGCGCGCGCGGCTGGCCGCTGCGATCATCGAGCAGCACGGCGACGTTCCCGAGATCGTGGTTACCGAGCGGGCCGGTCATGCCAGGCAGCTGGCGAAGTCGGCGCTCCATCGCGGCGCGCGGCTGGTGCTGGCGTGGGGTGGCGATGGAACGATCAACGAAGTCGCCTCCGCGCTCGCGTTCGACGAATCAACCGCGTTCGGCATAATTCCGGCTGGCTCCGGAAATGGGTTGGCGACAGAACTCGGCATCAGCCGCGATCCGGCCGCCGCGCTCGCGCAGGCATTGAAAGCCACGCCGCGGCGAATCGACGCCGGCGAACTGGGCGGGCATCTCTTCTTCAATGTCGCCGGCATTGGCATCGACGCCTCCATCGCCGCACGCTTCAACAATCCGTCGAATGTGACGCGGGGACTACTCGGCTATGCGAGGCTGACCGGCCAGGCGCTGTTCGCCTATATTCCCGCGTCGTATCGCATCACCGCCGATCCGGGCGGATCACGTGTGGCAATGCGCGCCGTGCTGGTCAGCTTTGCCAACGGCGCGCAGTACGGCAACAACGCGCGTGTCGCACCACGCGCCCGCGTCGATGACGGCGTGTTGGATATGGTCGTCGTCGAGGAGCGTTCGCGCATACGCACCCTGATGTCGGTGCCGAAGTTGTTCACCGGTGCCGCCGAACAGGTGCCTGGTATGTACCATCGCGCAAATCCGTCACGCGACCATTGAATGCGACACGCCGATGACCTACCACGTCGACGGCGAGACCGTGCAAGGCGGCACGTCGTTGACGGCACGCGTGCACCCCGGCGCGCTGTGGATAGCGGCCTGATCGCTCGTGTCTTCGTGGCTTCGTGGCTTCGTGATGTTCACTGATCGAACGAACGCGTGGGCCATCGTTCTGGCGATCGGCGTTTCAACAGTTTCCTGCGCCTGGAACACACGTGTCGCTGCCGGGTCCGATGCATTCGGCTACGTCAGCCAGGCCGACCTCTGGCTGAAGGGAAATCTGTTCGTCGATCAATCGTTCGCGGCAGACGTCCCCTGGCCGATGGCGCGCTGGACGTTCACGCCACTCGGCTACCGTCCCGAAGTTGATGGTTTTCGGATCGTGCCGGCTTATGCGCCAGGCTTGCCGTTGTTGATGGCGGCAGGAAAGTGGATTGCCGGCGCCTGCGCGGTGTACTGGATTGTGCCGCTGGCGGCCGGGCTACTGGTCCTCGCAACTTTCGCGATCGGCCGATTGGTCGCGCAACCGTTGGTCGGACTCGGCGCGGCGTGGTTGATTGCGACCAGTCCGACAGTTCTGTTCATGTCGATGGCGCCGATGAGTGACGTTCCTGCTGCCGCCGCCTGGGCCACGGCGAGCGCTCTGGTCCTTTTTTCGACGACCGCAGCGGCCGATGCGAACGCGGCGATGCTCAGTGCAGCGGTTGGCGGACTCGCTGCAGCCGTTGCCATTCTGATTCGTCCGAATCTCGCACCGCTCGCGGCGATTCTCGCGCTGTGGTTGATCACTCGACGCCGGTTTTTACCCGTGGGCCTCTTCGCGGTTTTCGCGTCCGCTGGCGGTATTGCGGTTGCGGTGATTAACCTGAAATTGTACGGATCGGCGCTTCGATCCGGTTACGACCTGACCGATGCGTTCGCCACGGCGAACATCGTGCCGAACCTTGCGCGTTACGGCCGCTGGTTGATCGAAACGGAAACGCCGATCGCGCTGGGCGGCTTGGTGTGGCTGGTCTGGACACGCCGATGGCTGCTTGTGACGCTGGTCGCGGCGGTATGGGCGAGCTACCTTCTCTATGTCCCGTGGGACGCATGGTGGTACCTGCGGTTTCTGTTACCGGCCTGGCCGATGATGGCGGTTGGCAGCGCACTGCTGCTGACGCGGTTGCCACGTACCGGAGCGGTCGCCGCGTTTGTGGCTCCTGGGGTTGATTGGCGTCGCACAAGCCTGGCGGCGTGACGCGTTTCACGAAGCGGCGGGGGAGTCCAAGTACGTCGAGGTGGCGCGAGTCGTCGAGTCGCTGACCAACCCGAACGCCGTGATCATTTCGGCGCAACACAGCGGAACGTTGCGATACTACGCCGGCCGGATGACCCTGCGTTGGGATGTCGGGGATCTTGCGTGGCTGGATCGCACGGTCAGCTGGCTCGCGGCGCACGGCCGCGATCCATATCTCGTGCTCGAGGAAACTGAAATCGACGCGTTGCGCGCGAAAGCGGGAACATCGAGCACCGTTGCCCGCGTCGACTGGACACCGATGGTCGCTTTCCGAGGCGGTGCCGTCAAGCTATTCGACGCCGTCAACCGCGAACCGGGACAGCCGGTTGTTCAAAACAAGGCGTCGTTGACCGTTGACGGCTGTCCGGCGAACAAATGGATCGGAATGACTAGGTAGACCCGACACGCAGACCATCGGCCGCTTTGGCCGCGGTTCGCAGCGCCGTAAATAGTGCGCGCCACTGTTTTGGTGTCATCGCCTGTTGAACCGACCGCTGCGCCTTCTGCCAATGCGGACGCGCGTCCTGCAGCCTGGCGCGCCCGGCAGCGGTGAGACCAATCCTCCGCTCGCGGCGATCCAGCGTCGGCAGCCGGGCCACCCATCCATTGCGTTTGAGGATGTTGAGATTCCGTGACACGGTCGTCTTATCCAGTCCGTGATGCCGTCCGAGGATTGTTTGCGTACACGGACCATCGCTGTCGAGCGTCGACAGCAACGCGAACTGCGCCGCTTCGAGACCGGCGCTGCGCAACTGCTGATCGTAGACTCGCGTCAACATCCGAGCCAGTTGGCGCGCCGACGCGCAGGCGCATCCCAGGTCGGCGACGGTGCCATCGTCCTCGCGTAGCGGGGCGCGGCGTCGGTGCGTCATCGCTCCACGCCCTTCGGCGAAGCGGCTGGAGGGGTGAGCAGGAATCGGAGCGGTGTAAGCGGGCCAAGCGGCATGAATTCGAAGCTCGCCAAATTCGATTTAATCAGCGGCAGCGCATCGGTGATGGTCTTGGCCTCTTCGACTGACTTCGCGTTCATGATGAACACGACGCCGCGGCCGTCGCCGCGTGCAAACCACTGCTGGATCTCTGCCGTCCAGGTAGAGCTTGACCGTGTCGCTGACTTCCTGCGGCATGGTGTTCAGCAGCGCGGTCCGGTCGACACCTGGCTTGACGGTCAGGGTGGCGAGCACCGCGGTAATCGGTGGCGGCGCAGCCGCCGGCTGCGCTACCGCCGCGACGGGCATCAGAGTCGCCACCAGGACGACCCAACAGCGAATTGTCGATTTCATCAATGCTCCTCAATGTTGTATATACAACATTATGTCGGTCAGCGCTACTTTTTTGTGAGGAGCGGGATTTTGAAGCTTACAGTCGGATGACCCAGGCGTCTCTGATTGCGGAAACGCGGCGAATCTCGTGCATCGCCTGCTCGATGTTGTCTGATCCTGGTACGTCGTCGACGTTGACGACGCCGATCGCGCCGCCGCTCGCCGCGGCCGAGCGCGAAGTTCGCGATGTTCACGCGGTGGCGGCCGAGGATCGTGCCGACCTCGCCGATGACGCCCGGCTGATCGTCGTTGCGCGATGATCAGCATCGTGCCGCCGAGCGGCGCTTCGACGTCGACGCCGCGAACCGACACCAGCCGCGGGCTGTTCGGCTCGAACACCGTGCCTTCGACCCAGCGCTCGCCGGCGTCGGTGTGCAGCTTGATCGACAGCAGGCTGGTGAAATGGCGCGACCGCGAGCTGCGCGATTCGACGATGTCGATGCCGCGCGCGCGCGCCGCGGCGCGCGCGTTCACGATCGACACGCCGCTCGACAGAATCGGCCGCAGCGACGCCGGCCGCGGCGCTCGCGGCCAGCACGTCGACGCCGCGGCTCTCGACGAGCGCGCCGTAGTAGCGGACGCCGAGCGCTTCGATGCGCGCCGTCCCCATCTGCGACACCAGCGCGCCGAGCTGATCGGCGAGCCGAATCCACGGCTGCAGCCGCTGCAGCTCGTCGGGATGAATCGACGGGAAGTTCACCGCGTTGCGCACCATGCCGTCGCGCAGAAAATCGCGCACCGTCGCCGCGGTGTCGGTGCCGACCAGTTCCTGCGCCTCCTCGGTCGACGCCGCGATGTGCGGCGTCGCGATGACCTGCGGCAGTTGGGCGAGCGACCAATCGGCCGGCGGCTCGGTTTCGAAGACGTCGAGCGCGGCGCCGGCGACGATGCCCTGCTTCGATCGCGCGGCGCAGCGCCGCTTCGTCGATCAGCTCGCCGCGCGCCGTGTTGATGATGCGGATGCCCGGGCTTGCACTGCGCGAAGCGCGTCGTCGTTGAAGAGATGCTTGGTTTCGGGCGTCGACGGCAGGTGCAGCGTCAGGTAGTCGGCCGTCGCGCACACGCTCGTCGAGCGACATCAGCTCGACGCCGAGGCCGCGGCGACCTCCTTCGAGATGTACGGATCGTGGGCGACGACGCGCATGCCGAACGCCGCGCGCGCGCTGCGCCACTTCCTGGCCGATGCGTCCGAGCCCGGCGACGCCGAGCGTCTTGCCGCGCAGCTCGGTGCCGAGAAAGCGCTTCTTTTCCCAGCGCCCGTCCTTCATCGCGTGATCGGCGGCCGGCACCGAGCGCGCCAGCGCCAGCATCAGCGCGCAGGCGTGCTCGGCGACGCTGATGCTGTTCGCGCCCGGCGCGTTGACGACGAGGATGCCGCGCGCGCTGGCGGCGGCGACGTCGACGTTGTCGACGCCGGTGCCGGCGCGGGCGATGATGCGGAGCCGCGGCGCCGCGTCCATCAGCGCCGCGTCCACTTTGGTCGCGCTGCGGACGAGCAGGGCGTCGGCGTCGGCGAGGTCGGCGGCGAGCGCGTCCGGCTTGCGTCCGGAGCGCGCATCGACGACCCAGCCGCTTTCGGCGCGGAGCAAATCCAGCGCGGAGGCCGGGAGATCGTCGGCGACGACGATTTTCAATGGGACTCTTGGCCGGCGCCGAGCGATGCGGACGTAGTTGACGACGTCCCAGATCTGATGCTCGGTCAGCTTGCTGCTTGAAGCGCCTTCATTCCGGTGCCTTTCGACGCCGTCGCGGATCGACGAGTGAAGATTTCGCCGTCGCGTCGCGCCGTGCTTCCAGTCGGCGTCGGTCAGGTTCGACGGCTTCGGGTTCAGCTCTGCGCCCATCTTGCCGTCGCCCTTGCCGGTGTCGCCGTGGCAGCCGGCGCAGTTGCTTGCTCGTACACCGTTCTGTCCGGCGGCGATCGACGTCGGCGTCGGCGGCAACCGGATTCTTCAGCTTCGCGGCGTCGGGATGCTGATGCGCGCCGCCGGCCGGATGTGCTGGCTGATGGTCGTGCTGCGCGAACGGTAGCGAGCGCGTCAGCACGAGCGACGCGCGTACCGACGATGGTGCAGAACGCTCCGTTCGACATACCCCAGTGATCCTACAGTATAATCCGTCGGATCTATCGAGCCGTCTTGGTCCAGCTGATGATCGTGCGCCTCGCCCTGATGTGGTGCAAACCGCTAAAACATTCGGAACTCAGTGCAACAACGGCGTAAACGCGAGCCGTTTTCCACAGAGTTTTCCACAGCGTTCGCGGAAATCTTCCGCGCGCCGACAGGTGACCTGACCTAAAACATATTATGGCACAATCGCGATCTCGCGCAGAACCGGACGGCTCGTCGTGCCCGACGATCCGATCATTCCGTTCATCGAAGGCGACGGCACCGGCCCCGACATCTGGCGCGCGAGCGTGCGCGTGCTCGACGCCGCCGTCGAGAAGGCCTACGGCGGCAAGAAGAAGATCGCGTGGAAGGAAGTCTACGCCGGCGAAAAGAGCTTCAAGCAGTTCAACAACTGGCTGCCGGACGAGACGGTCGAGGCGTTCCGCGCAGTACTACGTCGGCATCAAGGGTCCGCTGACGACGCCGGTCGGCGGCGGCATCCGCTCGCTGAACGTCGCGCTGCGTCAGCTGCTCGACCTCTATCGTCTGCCTGCGGCCGGTGCGCTGGTATCAAGGGCGTGCCGTCGCCGGTCAAGCATCCGGAAAAGGTCGACATGGTGATCTTCCGCGAGAACACGGAAGACATCTACGCCGGCATCGAGTACGCCGCCGGCACGGCCGAAGCGAAGAAGGTGCTCGATTTCCTCGCGAAGGAGTTTCCGAAGGAGTTCAAGAAGATCCGCTTCGGCTCCGAGCGAGCCGTGCGCGAGTGGCAGGCGCAGCTCGAGTCGATCGGCGCGCCGCATCGCGAGGTCGGCGGTCGAGGTCGGCATCGGCCTGAAACCGATCAGCCGCCTCGGCACCGAGCGCCTCGTCCACAGCGCGATCGGCTACGCGGTGAAGTTCAACCGCAAGAGCGTGACGCTGGTGCACAAGGGCAACATCATGAAGTTCACCGAAGGCGCCTTCCGCGACTGGGGCTACCAGGTGGCGAAGGACTTCTACGGCGCCGAGGAGATCGACGGCGGACCGTGGTGCCGGATTCCCGACGGGAAGCCGGGCGCCGGCCTCGTCATCAAGGACGCGATCGCCGACATCACGCTGCAGCAGGTGCTGACGCGGCCCGACGAGTTCGACGTCATCGCGACGCCGAACCTGAACGGCGACTATCTGTCCGACGCGCTCGCGGCGCAGGTCGGCGGCATCGGCATCGCGCCGGGCGGCAACATCAACTACGTCACCGGCCACGCCGTGTTCGAGGCGACGCACGGCACGGCGCCGAAGTACGCGAACCAGGACAAGGTGAATCCCGGGTCCGTGATTCTGTCGGGCGAGATGATGCTGCGGCACCTCGGCTGGAACGAGGCGGCCGATCTGGTCGTGAAGGGGATGGACGGCGCGATCGCCGCCAAGCGCGTCACCTACGACTTCGCGCGGCTGATGGACGGCGCGACCGAGCTGAAGACGTCGGAGTTCGGGGACGCCATCATCAAACATATGTAAGAACGATGGTAAACGCAGAGCTCGCCGAGTTCGCAGAAGTAAGTAGTTTGACTCTGCGGCTTCTGCGATCTCTGCGTTGATCGTCGTTGACAGGAGGAGCATCGATGAATCGAAAAGTAACAGTGGTCGGCGGCGCGGGCAACGTCGGGGCGACGGTGGCGCGCGGCGTCGCGGACAAACAGCTCGCCGACGTCGTCGTCATCGACATCGCCGATCAGAAGGCGGCCGGCGTCGCGCTCGACATGCTCGAGGCGTGCCCGGTCTAGGGATCGGACGCGCGCGTGATGGGCACCGGCGACTACGCCGAGAGCGCCAACTCCGACATCGTCGTCATCACGTCGGGCGTGCCGCGCAAGCCGGGCATGAGCCGCGACGACCTGCTGAACGTGAACTACAAGATCATGCAGCAGGTGACCGAGCAGGTCGTGAAGTACTCGCCGAACTGCATCATCATCCCGGTGTCCAACCCGCTCGACGCGATGGCGCAGGCGGTGCTACAAGCTGTCGAAGTTCCCGCGCGAGCGGGTCATCGGCATGGCCGGCGTGCTCGACTCGGCGCGGATGCGCGCGTTCATCGCCAAGGAGCTGAACGTCTCGGTCGAGAACGTGCACGCCTTCGTGCTCGGCGGCCACGGCGACACGATGGTGCCGCTGCCGCGCTATTCGACCGTGGCCGGCATCCCGATCACCGATCTGATGGACAAGGCGACGATCGATCGCATCTCGGCGCGAACCGCCGGCGGCGGCGCTCGAGATCACGCAGCTGGTCGGCACGAGCGCGTGGTACGCGCCGGGCGCGTCGGTCGTCGAGATGGTCGAGGCGATCCTGCTCGACAAGAAGAAGATCCTGCCGTGCTCGGTGTACCTGCAGGGCGAATACGGCGTCCGCGACCTGTTCGTCGGCGTGCCCGTGCAAGCTCGGCGCGCGCGGGCTCGAGAAGATCATCGAGATCAAGCTGACCGCCGGAAGAGGACGCGGCGTTCAAGAAGTCGGCGGCGGCGGTCAAGGAACTGGTCGACGTCATCAAGGTTTAGGGTTGAGGTAGCTCGCGTTTTCGAGCGCTACAATGGACGCATGGCCTCCGAGTCCGATCTCGTCGTCGTGCAAACCTTCAACAGTCGCCCGGAAGCGGATCTCGCCAAGAGCGCGCTCGAGGCCGCGAACATCGAATCGATGGTGCTCGGCGATGACGCCGGTGGCGTGCAGCCGGGCACCTGGGAGAGTCGCGGCGTGGCGGTGGTCGTCAATCGCGCCGACGAGTCGGCCGCGCGCGAGGTGCTGAACGCCGACGCCAAGCCGATTGAATGATCCTGATGCGACGTGACCCGGATCACTAACTACGACGCCGTCGCCGACGGCTACGACGTCCGCTACCGGAACTACGACTACGCCGAGATGAAGGAGGGCCTGTCGGCATTCCTCGGCGACGCGTCGCTGAGCGCGATTCTCGAAGTCGGCTGCGGTACCGGATACTGGTTGCGAAACCTGGCCGGCCGCGCACCGCTCGATCGCCGGCGTTGACCTGTCCGGCGAGATGATCACCGGGCCCGGGACAGCGGCGCTGCGCTCGTACGCGCCCGCGCTGAATCGCTGCCATGGACGGATGGGGCGTTCGACCGCGTCGTCTGCATCAACGCGCTGCATCATTTCGCCGATCGCGATGCGTTTTGTGCTGAAGTGCGACGGGTACTGAAGCCGGGCGGCGCGCTGTTGACAATTGGCCTCGATCCGCACGCCGGGCGCGACACCTGGTGGATTTACGAATATTTCCCGGAAACGGTCGCCATCGACCTGGAACGGTATCCAGCGGTGAAGACGATCCGCGCCGAAATGGTGCGCGCCGGCTTTGCCTGGGCGGAGTCGTATGAGGTGCAAACCTTCGAGCACCTGATGCCCGCCAGGCGCGCCTTCGAGCGCGGCCTGGTCGCACGCAGCTTCAGCTCGCAGCTCGCCGTGTTGACTGACGACGAATTCGAGTCGGGCGTTACCCGTCTGAAGGATGCGATGGACGCCGCGGAGCGCGGCGGCAGCGATTTGCAGCTGGTTTCAGAGCTTCACCTCTACGCCGTCACGGCGCGGGTATAGTATTTGTCGTCTTCCACCCCGCAAATCCGATCTCTTAAGTAAGGAGTTTCTTATATGTCATCGGATACCGCTTCCGTCGCCCAAATCGCACCCGCGTTCACCGGCCAATTCCTGCAGCCGGCGGATCCGGGTTACGACGAAGCTCGCCGTATACACAATGGTTTGATCGACAAGCGGCCGGCCCTGATTGCCCGATGCCGCGGCGTCGCGGACGTGGCGGATGCCGTCAAGGTCGCGCGTTCGCTCAATCTCGAGATCGCGATCCGCGGCGGCGGCCACAACGTCGCCGGCCGCGCCACGGTCGACGCCGGCATCATGATCGACCTCTCGCAGATGAAGGGTATCCACGTCGACGCGAAGCAGCGGGTGGCGCGAGCCCAGGGCGGCGTGCTGTGGAGTGAGTTCAACCGCGAAACGCAGCTGTACGGCCTGGCAACGACCGGTGGCGTGGTTGGCAGCACCGGCATCGCCGGGCTGACGCTCGGAGGTGGCATCGGTTGGTTGCAGTCGAAGTATGGCCTTGCGCTCGACAACCTGCGCGGCGCCGACCTGGTGTTGGCCGACGGCAGCGTCGTCCGCGCCAGCCAGGACGAGAACGCCGATCTGTTCTGGGCGATTCGTGGTGGCGGCGGCAATTTCGGCATCGCGGCGTCGCTCAAGTACGACCTGCATCCGGTGGGACCGATGATCACCGGAGGCCTGGTCGCCCATCCGCTGCCGAAGGCGTTCGACGTCGTGCGATTGTTCCGCGATCACTGCGCGCAGTTGCCTGACGAGATGATGCTGGTCTGCGGCCTGCTCACGGCGCCCGATGGCGCGACCAAGCTGGCCGGCATCGTCGCGGCGCACTGCGGGCCGCTGGCGGACGGCCAGGCCGCGGTCGCCCCGATCAAGGCCTTCGGACCACCGGTGATGGACGCGATGGGGCCGATCCCGTACTCCGCCCAGAACGGCCTGCTCGACGCAGCGTTCCCGAAGGGGGCGCTGAACTACTGGAAGGCGCAGTTCGTGACGGAATTGAGCGACGACTGCATCCACACGCTGATTCGACGGTACGAAGCGGCGCCGTCGCCGATGTGCCAGATCGTCCTGGAGCACTTCCATGGCAAGGCAGCCCGCGTTCCCGTCAGCGACACCGCGTGCACGATGCGAGTCAACGGCTTCAACGTGGTGCTGATCGGCGAGTGGATGGATCCGGCCGACACCGAGAAGTGCCGCGCCTGGGTGCGCGAGACGCACAACGCGCTGAAGGCGTTCCACGCGCCCTTGCGCTACATGAACTACCTGGAAGACGACGTGGCTGGCGACCCGGCGGCGGACATTTACGGGCCGAACTACCCGCGGCTGCGCCAGATCAAGAAGCAATACGACCCGGATAACCTGTTCCACGTGAACGTGAATATCCGGCCCGCTTAGTAGAACGCCGAGCTCGCAAGAACGCCGAGAATCGGGAGTGACATTCACACTCTGCGATCTCGGCGGCCTCGGCGTTCCTCTTTGGACCAGTACCGTTGCGGACACCGTCCACTAGAAGCGGCTGCCCCTCAGCCGGAAATTCCAGTCGGTGAATTCGTCTGGCACGACGCCGCCGCCGCTCACGCTCGCTGGAACTTTGCGAAAGTTCTGGGTGGCGAAGTTCGCGATGTAAGCATCGCCACTTTCGTACGTGGACGCTTGAAAACTGCCCACCGGTTGGAGCCGGTCGGGCAAGTACGCCCAGTACCGCATTCCGGCTGTCAAGGTCACGTCGGCGGCGAATTGATACTCGCCGTCGGCGCTCGACTGCGACCTCGCCACGAAACCAGGCGTCGTTGGACCGAGGTCCTGCGGCGCGCCGAGATATTCGCGATTCAGGATGTAGAGCGTCCCCGGTGCGAATCGGCCGGGCGAGACTGTTGTAGAAGTTGAAGCGCGTAAAGTTGATGGCGCCACTGCCCGGCACGGTGAAGGACTGGCCGATCCAGTTGTCGGTGCCGGTGAAGCCAGCGGTCACGTCGATCACAGTGGCAATCGGTCCGGACTGCAGCACCGTGGTGGCGAGACCGCCAGCCACCAGGGTGCCCGATCGCGAGACGCCGGCATTCGGGTCCACCCGGGCGCGGACCGTGCCCTGGCCCGAGCCCGATGCCCCTTCAAGAATGACGATGAAATCGGCAGTGCTTCGGCCGTCCAAGCGCAGTTCGCCACCGATGGCGTCACTAACACGCTGACTGTTCCGCCGTCCGCGCCGACTGGCAGCAGCGCAGTGGACTGTGCGAACTCGCACGCCGTGCTGGCCGCCGTCGGCGACGCCGAGTCTTTCAAGCAGCCGGCTGTCACCGCGACCGCCAGGATTACCACCGCGAGCCGAGGTGGAGCAGATCGATGGCCATACAGAGCCCGCATACTCAGAACGTCACGGAAATGTTGTCGACGCCGACTGGATTAGAGCAGCAGGTCGACGAAACCGGATTCGTGATTCGAATCGACAACGTGTCAATCAGCGCCCCGGCTTGACTGTTGGTGACTGTCGCAAAGCGGCCGAACGTATTTGGCACCGTGCCTTCGACCGTGAATTGCGTGACGGAATTGCGTGACCCGACGATCACATGCGGAATTGGTGTCGTGCTCGAATAGAGATCGGCGGACCGGAAATGAAATGACCGGCCACCGGCGGTGACACGTATTTCACCGGTGGTCACGTTGCTCGCCGAAAAAACCATCGACGGCGCCGGGTTACCGAAGTTGGCGAAGCTGATCCAATCGGCCTGGGATGCCGTGATGACGAAACCGCATTCGGTTACGGTCTTCACCGCTGCCAGGTTCACGGTCAGTGCGCCGAACGTGAGCGGCGGGCAGGCGCCGGCGCTCGTGGTTCGCCGCAGCATGAAATCGAGCCTGACGTCGGCATTGGCGGTCGTTTGACGTGACTGGACGACGTATCCCGCCGCGGATGCGGAGACGGTAAACGATCCTCCGAGTAATCCGGAAAAGCTGTACTGACCGCTGCCGTCGGTAGTGGTGGCGCGGCCTTCGTTCGCGCCGTCCATGATGACCACGGTGATGTTCGGCAGCACGCCACCCGACACCGCATCAACGACGCGACCGCTGAGAGACACGACCGGCCGGGGCATGACGGTGACGCTGCGCACACCGCGAATTCCGCTGTAGGTTGCCGAGATGTCGACGGTGCCGGCCGTAACCGACGAGACGAGGCCGGCGGAGGAGACGGTCGCGACCGCCTGGTTGGACGATTGCCACGTCGCAAGGGTGGTGACCGTCTGGCTCGTGCCATTCGGCAGAACCGCCGTGGCGACGAACTGCGCGCGCTCGCCAACCGGCGCCGGGCTGCCTTCGATCGAGAGCGCGACGGCCGAGGGAGGGGTCGACGGTTGGCTTGGAGTGGACGAGTCGGAGGTCGCGGGTTCTTTCGCGCAACCCGTGGCCATGGCCACAGCGGTCAGCAATCCGATCGTCGTGCCGCGGAAACTTCCAGCCACCGACCGGCCTCCGCCCAGCTTCAGCGCGACATCAACATCGCTTTCACGTACTCGCGGGTCATCCGCGCGATATTCGAGATCGGGATCTCTTTCGGACACACCGCTTCGCATTCGCCTTCGTTGGAACAGCTACCGAAGCCGTCGGCATCTGCCTGTTCGATCATCGCGACCACGCGGCGGTAGCGTTCCTGCTGTCCTTGCGGCATCAGCGCGAGGTGCGAAATCTTCGCGCTCATGAAGAGGTGTGCCGACGCGTTCTTGCAGGCGGCGACGCAGGCGCCGCAGCCGATGCACGCGGCCGAATCCATGGCCGCGTCGGCAACCGCCTTGGGGATCAGGATCGCGTTGCCATCGGGGGCGCCGCCGGTGTTCACCGAACAGTAGCCACCCGCTGCGATGATGCGATCGAACGCGCTGCGGTCGACCACCAGATCCTTGATCACCGGAAACGCCTTCGCGCGCCACGGCTCGATGGTGATGGTGTCGCCGTCCTTGAACCGCCGCATGTGCAGCTGGCAGACCGTCGTGCCGCGATCCGGTCCGTGAGGAACGCCGTTGACCACCAGGCTGCACATGCCGCAGATGCCTTCACGGCAGTCCGAGTCGAAAGCGATCCCGTCTTGTCCCTGCTTGACCAGACCTTCGTTGACGACGTCGAGCATTTCCAGAAACGACATATCGGGCGAGACGTGGTCGGCGGTGTAATCGACCAACCGGCCCGCCGCGTTCGGCCCCGCTTGCCGCCAAATCTTTAGTTTCAGTTTCATCGATCCTCGTCAGCCCTCAGCCGCCTCGACCCTCACCCAGAACCCGAACCCTGAACCCCGAACCCTGAACCCTCTTATTTGTAGCTCCGCTGGCTCGGATGCACTTCGTGGAACTCCAGCGGTTCGGTGTGCAGCGTCGGTGGTTTGCCGACGCCGTGGAATTCCCACGCGGCCACGTACATGAATTCGTCGTCCTTGCGCAGCGCTTCGCCGTCGGGGGTCTGGCTCTCTTCGCGGAAATGACCGCCACACGATTCCGAGCGATGCAGCGCATCGAGCGCCAACAGTTCGGCGAATTCGAGATAGTCGGCAACGCGCCCGGCGTACTCGAGGCTTTGATTCAGGTTGTCCGGCGTGCCCGGCACCGAGACGTTGCTCCAGAATTCGTCGCGCAGCGTTGGGAATTTCTCCGAGCGCGCGGCGGAGGCTGGCGTCGCTACGGGCCATCCCGACGTCGTCCCACATCACGCGGCCGAGCTCGCGGTGAATTTCGCGAATCCCGCGCTTGCCTTTGATCGACAGCAGCCGGTTGATCTGGCCCTGCGCGTTGCTGGCCGCCTCGTTGAACGCGTCGTGATCCGTCGTCACCTTCGGCAGCGGGTTGCTCGCCAGGTAATGCCCGATGGTGTAGGGAATGACGAAATAGCCGTCGGCGAGTCCCTGCATCAGGGCGCTCGCGCCAAGGCGATTGGCGCCGTGATCAGAGAAATTCGCCTCGCCAAGGACGTGCAATCCCGGCAGGTTGCTCATTAAGTTGTAGTCCACCCATAAGCCGCCCATCGTGTAATGGATGGCGGGGTAGATCCGCATCGGTACTCGGTACGGATCCTCATCCGTGATCTTTTGATACATCTGAAAGAGGTTGCCGTACTTCTGCCGGACGACGTCCACGCCGACGCGCTGGATGGCGTCTTTGAAATCGAGGTAGACCGCCAGGCCGCTGTCGCCGACGCCGCGCCCTTCATCGGCTGCCTGTTTCGCGTTTCGCGAGGCGACGTCGCGCGGCACGAGGTTGCCGAACGACGGGTACTTGCGCTCGAGATAATAGTCGCGCTCGTTTTCGGGGATCTGGTCGGGCGATCGCTTGTCGCCGTTCTGCTTCGGCACCCACACGCGGCCATCGTTGCGGAGGCTTTCGCTCATCAACGTCAGCTTCGACTGGTGCTCGCCGCTGACCGGAATGCAGGTCGGATGAATCTGCGTAAAGCACGGATTGGCGAACAGCGCACCGCGCTTGTGCGCGCGCCACGCGGCGGTGACGTTCGAATTGACGGCGTTCGTGGACAAGTAATAGACGGTGCCGTAGCCGCCGGTTGCCAGCACGACCGCATCGCCGACGTAACGCTCGATCGCGCCGGTCATCAGGTTGCGAACGATGATGCCGCGCGCCTTGCCGTCGACGACGACGAGGTCGAGCATCTCGCGGCGCGTGAAGAGCTTCACGGTTTTCTCGTGAACCTGCCGCATCAGCGACTGGTAGGCGCCGATCAGCAGCTGCTGTCCGGTCTGGCCGCGAGCGTAAAACGTGCGCGACACCTGCGCGCCGCCGAACGATCGGTTGTCGAGCAGGCCGCCGTATTCACGAGCGAACGGCACGCCCTGGGCGACGCACTGGTCGATGATATTGACGCTGAGCTGCGCCAACCGGTAGACGTTCGCTTCGCGCGACCGGTAATCGCCGCCCTTTACCGTGTCGTAGAACAGCCGATAAATGCTGTCGCCGTCGTTCTGATAGTTCTTCGCGGCATTGATGCCGCCCTGCGCCGCAATCGAGTGCGCTCTCCGCGGCGAGTCCTGGATGCAGAAGTTGAGAACGTTGTAGCCCAGTTCGCCGAGCGACGCAGCGGCGGATCCGCCGGCGAGGCCGGTGCCGACGACGATGATGGTGTATTTGCGCTTGTTGGCCGGGTTGACCAGCTTCATTTCGAACTTGTGCCGGTCCCACTTTTCTGCGATCGGTCCGCCGGGGATTTTGGCGTCGAGTTTCATACGCGGACCCTCACGCCCTGCTGCAGGTAGGCCCACACCGCGATCACCATGAAGCTGCCGGCGATCAGAAAGGCAATCAGCTTGGCGGCGCCGAGTATCCGCGGCGTCCAGACCGGGTGATCGACGCCGAGCGACTGTAGCGAGCTGGCAATGCCATGCCACAAGTGCGAGCCGACGGCAGCCATCGCCAGCAGGTAGAAGCCGACTACCAGCGGGTTCTGCAGCGCTTCCAGTTCCTGACGATAGAGGTCGCGCCCGCCCGCCGGCCACTCGTACTCGGGGCTGAAGCGGAATGCTTTGACATGGATCAGGAGGAACACCAGCAGCAGCAGGCCCGACGCAATCATCGTGGACGACGCGAAGTTTTTGCGGCTCGGTTTCCCGGCGCGCTTCTTCATGTCGTAATTCACCGGCCGTTTTTCCTGATTGCCGATGAACATCCGCACGGTCTTGTAGATGTGGATCAACACCACCAGCAGCAAACCGAGTTCGATGGCAGGCAGCAGCGGATTGCCGTACTCCATCACGTAGGCGTAGCGATTGAACGCTGCGGGGCCGAGGAAGACGATCAGGTTACCGGCGATATGAATGAGGAGATAAAGGAATAGCAGAAAGCCGGTGATCCCGATGACGAGCTTCTGCCCCACAGAGGAGGAAAAGACGCCGGATCGTTGTGACATCGATCCTAAAGTCTATATCAGCGCATCGAAGGGTGTCGCGAGAACGAGCACGGAACGCCGAGTCCGCCGAGCGCGCCGAGCAAGATTTCTCGGCGTCCTCTGCGTGCTCTGCGTTCAATCCGTCGTCCTTCACTGTGATACGATCATCAGCTTCGGTCCAATGAAAATCCACGAGTATCAAGCGAAAAAGATTCTGGCGGGCCACGGCGTGCCGGTGCCTCGCGGCGAGGTGACGTCCAATTCGGGCGAGGCGTCAGACATCGCTAAGCGACTCGGCACCAGCATTGTCGTCGTGAAAGCGCAAATTCATGCCGGAGGGCGCGGCAAGGGCGGCGGCGTCAAGGTAGCGAAAAGTCCCGACGATGCAGTGAAGTTCGCGAAAGACATCCTGGGCATGACGCTCGTCACGCACCAGACCGGTCCCGAAGGGCGGGTTGTCGGCCGAATTCTGATCGAGGAAGGATTGGAGATACAGCGCGAGCTGTATCTCAGCCTGCTGCTCGATCGCGCGGCTGGCAAGCCGGTGATGATGGCCAGCGCTGATGGCGGCATGGACATCGAAGAAGTCGCCGAGAAGACCCCGGAAAAAATTGTCAAGGTCTACATCGAGCCGGCGGTCGGCCTCGTGCCGTTCGAGGCGCGGCAACTCGGTTTCGCAATCGGCCTCGACGGGGCGCAGGTCAACAAGTTCGTCAAGTTGGCGACGGCGTTGTACGGCGCGTTTACTCGCCACCGACGCGTCCCTGGTTGAAATCAATCCGCTGGTGGTGACCGCATCCGGCGACCTGCTGGCGCTCGACGCGAAGATGAACTTCGACGACAACGCCTTGTACCGCCACCCTTACGTGAAAGAACTGCGCGACACCAGCGAGGAAGATCCGCTCGAGATTGAAGCGTCAAAATTCAATCTCAATTACATCCATCTCGACGGCAACATCGGCTGCATGGTGAACGGCGCCGGCCTCGCGATGGCGACCATGGACATCATCAAACTCGCCGGGGGAGAACCGGCAAATTTCCTCGACGTCGGCGGCGGCGCCAATGCCGAACAGATTCGCAACGCCTTCAAGATCCTGATGTCGGACACGAAGGTGAAGGCGGTTCTCATCAATATTTTTGGCGGTATCCTGCGCTGCGACGTGCTGGCCCAGGGCGTCATCGCCGCCGTCAAGGAACTCGGCGTGCCCGTGCCGATCGTGATCCGGATGGAAGGCACGAACGTCGAGGAAGGTAAACGGCTGCTGCGAGAGAGCGGCATGCAGTTGACGACTGCGGATTCGATGGATGAAGCGGCAAAGAAAGTGGTGGAACTGGCGTCACTGACCGTCGGTCGAGATACATATGTCGGTACTGATTGATAGAAACACCCGCCTGATCGTCCAGGGCCTCACCGGCCGTGAGGGGACGTTCCACGCCAAGCAAGCGCAGGCCTACGGTACCAACGTCGTCGGCGGCGTCACCCCTGGCAAGGGCGGCACGACCCACGAGGGCTGGCCGATATTCGACACCGTGCGCGATGCGGTCGAGAAAACCGGCGCGAGTGCCACGATGATCTTCGTACCGCCGCCGTTCGCGGCCGACGCCGTCATGGAGGCGGCCGATGCCGGCATCACCCTGGCGGTATGCATCACCGAAGGCATTCCGGTCCTCGACATGATGCGCGCCATGACTTTCTTGAAAACGAGACCGCAGACCCGGCTGATCGGTCCCAACTGTCCAGGAATCATCTCGCCCGGCAAAGCCAAGGCCGGCATCATCCCTCACAACATCGTCAAGGAAGGCCGGATCGGGATCGTCTCGAAGAGCGGGACGTTGACCTACGAGGCCATTCACCAGCTGACCCGCGAAGGACTTGGCCAGACGACCTGTATCGGCATCGGCGGGGATCCGTTCATCGGCACGACCCACATCGACGCGTTGAAGCTGTTCGCGGACGATGCCGACACCGACGCCGTCATCATGATTGGCGAAATTGGCGGCAGCGCCGAGGAAGAGGCGGCCCTCTGGATCAAGCAGCACTTCAAGAAGCCGGTCGTGGCGTTCATTGCCGGCCAGACCGCTCCGCCCGGACGACGCATGGGGCACGCGGGCGCGATCATCGCGGGCGGCAAGGGCACGGCTGTCGAGAAGATGAACGCGCTGACCGCCGCCGGCGTGAAGGTTGTGAAGAGCCCTGCAGATATGGGACGCGCTATCCGGGAACTCTCTGTAGCTCGTTCTGCCTTCTCGTTCTAAGTTCTGGCTTCTTCCTTCGGTACGGTATACTTTTCCGATTGTACCGCCTTGGCGGAGCTCCGCCGAGAATCCTATATCCTCATACGTAGCAAGGACTTGAGAGATGTCACCGACTGACCAGGCTGTTCAGGAACAGCAGACGACCGCCAAACGCGAGCGCGTCGTCAACGATTTCAGTATTCAGATCGCGACCGTCAACGGATCGGGCAGTCAGACCGCGAACATGGTCTTGCTGCGCTCGATTCTGCTGATGGGTGTGCCGGTGTCGGGCAAGAACATGTTTCCGTCGAACATCGCCGGGCTGCCGACCTGGTACACGATTCGCGCCAGCAAGCACGGCTACGTCGGACGCAAGAAGGAAGTCGATTTCCTCGTCGCGATGAATCCCGAGACCGCGAAAGAAGACGTGCTGACGCTCGAGCCGGGCGCCGCCGTCGTGTACGACGAGCCGCTGAAGCTGAATGCGCTCCGCAGCGACCTCATTTTCTATCCCGTTCCGTTCGACGCGCTCGTCAAGCCGGTGTGTCCTGACGCCAAGCTGCGCCGCCTCGTACGGAACATGATCTACGACGGCATCCTCGCGAAGATGCTCGGGATCGATCTCGCGTTTATGGAGAAGGCGCTCGGTAAGCAGCTCGGTAAAAAGGCGAAGGCCGTGACGCTGAACGCCGGCGCGCTGAAAGCCGGTTTCGACTACGCGGAAGCGACTTTCACCAAGCAGGATCCGTACGTCATCGAAGCGATGAACAAGACGGCCGGCAAGATCCTGATCGAAGGCAACGCCGCCGCCGCGATCGGCTGCATGATGGCCGGCGTCACCGTTGTCGCCTGGTATCCGATCACGCCGTCGTCGTCGCTGTGCGAGTCGCTGATCACCTACATGAAGAAGTACCGCGTCGACAAGACAACGGGGAAGGCGACGTTCGCGATCGTGCAGGCGGAAGACGAAATCGCGTCGCTCGGGATGGTGATCGGCGCGAGCTGGGCGGGTGCGCGATCGATGACCGCAACCGCCGGTCCCGGAATCTCGCTGATGGGCGAGTTCTCCGGGCTCGCGTACTACGCCGAAACGCCGGCGGTGATCTTCGACGTGCAGCGCGTTGGGCCGTCCACCGGCCTGCCGACCCGCACCGCGCAGGGCGACCTGCTGCAAGCCGCCTTCCTTGTCCCACGGCGACACGAAGCACCTGATGCTGTTTCCGAGTTCGGTGGAAGAGTCGTACACGATGGCAATGGAGGCGTTCGACCTTGCCGAACAATTCCAGACACCGGTGTTCGTGATGATGGACCTCGACCTCGGCATGAACAACTGGATGTCCGACGCGTTCGAGTATCCGACCACGCCGATCAATCGCGGCAAGATCCTGACGGCGGAAAAGCTGAAGCAGCTTGGCGGAGAGTGGGGACGCTACAAGGACGTCGACGGCGACGGCATCGCCGTATCGCACGATTCCGGGCGACGGCCTGCCGGCGTATTTCACGCGCGGCTCGGGTCACAACGCAAAGGGGCAATACAGCGAGCGGCCCGACGACTACGTCGAGAACATGGATCGGCTGAGTCGCAAGTTCGAGACGGCGCGCGACCACGTGCCGAAGCCGGTGATCGAGTCGAATCCGAAGGCGAAGATCGGCTTCATCGCCTACGGCACGTCCGACTATGCGACCAGGAAAGCCGCGATCAGCTGCGCGAGGAAACCAAGGTCGAAACCGTCGTACTTCCGGCTGCGCGGTTATCCGTTCAACGACGAGCTCTCGAAGTTCGTCGACGCGCACGACCGCATCTACGTGATCGAACAGAACCGCGACGCGCAACTGCTGCAGCTGATGAAGCTCGAGCTCGCGCCCGACCAGCAGAAGAAGCTGCGCAGCGTGCTGCACTACAACGGCCTGCCGATCGACGCCCGCAGCATCACCGACGATGTGCTGGCGCAGGAAGGCTACGAAGTGGCGAAGAAGCAGACGGCGCGGATGAGCGCCGGCACCGCAGGTGGCGAATAAATGACGACTCCCATCAAAGTGAATCGAATCGGTCTCGAACCGCAGGTCTACAAAGGCGGCAAGACGACGCTCTGCGCCGGCTGCGGTCATAACGCGATCAGCGAACGGATCATCGACGCCTTTTACGAAATGGGCGTCAACCCGAAGCAGGTGATCAAGCTGTCGGGCATCGGCTGCTCGAGCAAGAGCCCGGCCTATTTTCTCGGCAGCTCGCACGGTTTCAACGCGGTTCACGGCCGGATGCCGTCGGTCGGCACCGGCGCGATGCTCGCGAACCATAAGCTGATTGCGATCGGCGTCAGCGGCGACGGCGACACCGGCGCGATCGGCATCGGCCAGTTCGTGCACCTGATGCGCCGTAACCTGCCGATCATCTACATCATCGAAGACAACGGCTGCTATGGTCTGACCAAAGGGCAGTTTTCACCGACCGCCGACCTGGGGTCGAAGCTGAAGACCGGCGTCGTCAACGATCTGCCGCCGATCGACACCTGCGCGCTCGCCGTCGAACTCGGTGCGACATTTGTCGGCCGCTCGTTCTCGGGCGACAAGAAACAACTGCTGTCGCTGCTCAAGGCGGCGCTGGCGCATCGCGGCACGGTGATGCTCGACGTGATCTCGCCATGTGTGACATTCAACGATCACGAAGGCTCGACCAAGAGCTACGCCTACGCCAAAGATCACGACGATCCGGTCGAAGACATGACGTTCGTGCCGTTCTTTGAAGACATCGCGGTCGACTACGAGCCGGGCTCGGCCCAGGAAGTGACGATGCACGACGGGTCGAAGCTGATTCTGAAGAAGCTGGAAGAGGACTACGACGCGACCGACAAGATCGGCGCGCTGAAGCGGCTGCACGAAACCGCGCGGCGCGGCGAGTTCGCAACCGGACTGATCTACATCGAACCGGATCGCGACGACTTCCTGACGCAACTGAATGTCGTCGACGAACCGCTGGCCACGCTACCGCTCGAGCGGGTGAGACCTGGCAGGGAAGCGCTGGAAGAGATCATGGAAGGGTTGCGCTAAGAACCCTACATTTGAGGATCTGTGGATTTGAGGAATTGAGGATCTGCTCGATCTGGCTCCGGCTTCGATCGACAGATCCTCAGATTCTCAGATCCTCAGATCTGCAGATCCTCAAATCCACAGATCCACAAATCCTCAAATCTTAGCCCTGCGACTCGTCGGCGTTCGCGCCTTCGCGATCTTCAGCGCTGGCGACCGGATCGTCGGGCAGGCCGTTGGCGTCCACGCCCTGGCCGTGCGGATTGCCTTGCTGTTCGTCGGTCGGCCGATCGCCTTCGATCGCGCCTTTGTGAATGTCCTGATCGTCCTGCTGCTTCTTCGACATCGGTGTCATCGGAGTCTCCCACCCTCAAAATCGCTGAGGTAGCGCCTGCTATAATCGGCGGATGACCGAGCGGACGTTGGCCATTATCAAGCCGGATGCCGTCGAACGGCACCTCGCAGGGAAGATTATTCAGCGCATCGAAGACACAGGATTCCAGATTCGTGCCATGAAGCGCGTCCATTTGTCCAAGAAAGACGCCGAGGGGTTCTACGCAGTGCATCGCGAACGCCCCTTTTTCGGAAGTTTGACGGCATTCATGTCGTCGGGGCCTGCGGTCGTGCTGGTGCTGGAGGCGGCCGACGCAATCAAGAAGTGGCGGACCCTGATGGGAGCCACCGACCCGGCCAAGGCCGACGCCGGTACGCTGCGCAAGGAGTTCGCGCAGTCGATCGAGCGCAATGCGACGCATGGCTCCGACGCGCCCGAGACGGCGGCGTACGAGATCGGGTACTTTTTTTCGGGCCTGGAACTGCATGTAGCCCGAACCGACAAGGCCGCCAAGGGATACAAAGGACACAAAGGCATTCGGTGGGACGCGCGCTGGTATTGATCGGTCTGGGCATAGCCGGCATCGGGTTACTGGTGATGCTGGGACTCCCGCTCGGCCGGCTGCCGGGCGACCTCGCCGTCAAGCGCGACAACTTTTCGTTCTATTTTCCGATCACCACGTCAATCATCCTCAGCATCATCCTCACGCTGTTGCTAAGCCTTTTTCGACGCTGACAACCGATGGCGATTAAAAGCGATAAGTGGATTACGCGCATGGCGCGCGAGCACCAGATGATCGAGCCGTTCGTCGACGATCAGGTGCGGGCCGGGGTGATCTCCTACGGCGTGTCGTCGTACGGCTACGACGTGCGCGTCGGCAACGAATTCAAGGTCTTCACCAACGTGTTCAACACGCTGGTCGACCCGAAGAATTTCGACCCGAAGTCGTTCGTCGACATCGTCGCCGACGAATGCATCATCCCGCCCAATTCGTTCGCGCTGGCCAGCACCGATCGAGTACTTCCGCATCCCGCGCGACGTTCTGACCGTCTGCCTCGGCAAGTCCACCTACGCGCGCTGCGGCATCATCGTCAACGTCACGCCGTTCGAGCCGGAATGGGAAGGGCACGTGACGATCGAAATCTCGAACACCACGCCGCTGCCGGCCAAGATTTACGCGAACGAAGGGATCGCGCAGGTCCTGTTCTTCCAGAGCGACGAGGTCTGCGCGAAGTCGTACAAGGACAAGAAAGGAAAGTATCAGGCGCAGCGCGGGGTGACGTTACCGAAGCTTTAGCGCGGAACCACGAAACCACGAAACTGCGTTTATTCACATCTCAGGGCGACGGTGGGATCAACCGCGGCGGCGCGTCGCGCGGGAATCAGCGACGCTATGACTGCGACGCCCACGATCGCAGGCACGAGCAGGAAGTACCAGCGCTGGTCGTACCGGTAGTTGAACGGTGCCAGCAGCGGAATCAGCCGCGTGACGGCGACGCTCATGGCCATGCCGATCAGCAGGCCGGCCGCGGCCGGCATGAGTCCCTGGCGCAGCACCATCGTCAGCACGCGCCCGCGGCTCGCGCCGATCGCGATCCGAATCCCGATCTCGCGCGTCCTCCGGTTCACCGAGTACGACACCAACCCGTACAGCCCGACCATCGTCAAGACGATTCCCATGATGCCCATGCTGCCGATCAGTTGCGTCATCACCACCGCCAGCGACGTGGCGCGGGCGTTGTAGAAGCGTTCGATCGTCTGGGCGTCGTACACGGGCACGCTCCGATCGACCCGGCTGAGCGTGTCGTGCAGCGTCGTGAGCGCGGCCGCCGATTCGCCGGCGGTCGCGGCGAGCATCGCCATGTTCATCCGAGGGCGCTGCCGGAATGGAAAGTACACGGCATCCTGCGGGACCTCGCCGGGGTACCGGTACCGCGTGGTCTTCGCGACGCCGACGACCTCCACCCACGGACCGTCGCTTCCCATGCGGAATCGCCTGCCGATGGCGTCGGCCCCCGGCCAGACGTGCTGCGCGAGCGTGTCGTTCACGATGGCGACGCGCGGCGTCGCCGCGGTGTCGTTGGCGCGGAATGCGCGGCCCCCCAGCAGCGGGATCTCGAGCGTCTCGAAATACGACTCGCCGACGCTGTTGGAGCAGACCGTCAAGGCGGCCTGTCCTTCGGGCAGCCGGTAGCCTTCAGGCACGATCGGCGTTGTTTCGGATGAAAACAGCGGCATCGCCGAGACGACCGAGGCCGATCGGTACGTTCGGCACACAGCCGTGCGGCGTCCTGCGCCCGCTCGAAGTAGCGTGCGGTCTCGCCGTCCGAGAGCCGCGACTGGCTGACGTCCATGGTGGTCTTCGCGATGTGCGTCACGCGGAATCCCGGTCCGGCGTTCAGTTCGCGCCGGAAGAAATGGACCGCGTACACGGTCAGCGTGAGCATGACGAGCGACAGCGCCACCTGGATGGCCGCCAGCGTGTTCCGCCCGGTCAGCCGCTCGCGCCGGTTGGCGGATGAATCCGAGCGTCTTGAGGGCGCTCGCCAGATCGACGCGCGTCGTGTAAATCGCCGGGCCGACGCCGAAGAGAAACGTGCTGAGCGCTCGCCAGAGCGAGGCTGAAGGTCATCGCGCGGAGGTTCAGGTGGAAGACCGGTACGGCGACAACCTCGGTGGGGAACTCTACCTGGCGCAGCGCGACGATGCCTGCGAAACCGATGGCGAGACCGCACGCAGAGCCCAGGAGCGCGATGCAGGCGCTTTCGAAGATCAGCTGACGGATCAGCCGTCCGCGTCCCGCGCCGATCGCCAGGCGCAGCGCAATTTCGCGCGCGCGGACCGGTGCGCGGCTGGCGAGCAGGCCGGCGACGTTGGCGCACGCTACCGCCAGCACCGCGATCGAGAGAATCGTCAGGACGACCAGCGCTCCAGCGTCGAGCGGCGCCCGCTCGAATCGCAGCTGCACTTCGCTCTGCGCGATCAGCGTCTGCCCCTTGTTCGTGTCGGGATGCGCGCGTTCGAGGTCGCGGCCGATGGCGGCAAGTTCCGTGCGGGCGGCCGTCACCGACGCGCCCGGTCGGAGACGGCCCTTGACCGTCAGCGCACGGAAAGCCCGCGCCTCGAGCGGATCGATGCCGGCGCGTCGCAATCAAGCGTGGCCACATGGCGAGCGGCACGTACGCGGCGTTGGGAATGTCGCGGAACTCGATCCCCTGGAACGATTCCGGCGCGACGCCGACGACGGTGAAGTCGATGCCGCCGATGCGGACGCGCTGTCCTATCGCGCCCGGATCGCCGGCGAACTCGGTCTGCCACAACCCGTAACTGAGGATGGCCACAGCGTCGCGTCCGGCGACCGGTCTTCTTCGTCGCGGAAATCGCGTCCGAGGAAGGGAACGACGCCGAGGACGCGGAAGAAATTGCCGCTAACGAGCGACGTGAACCGGATCCGCGTCGGGCGCCTGCGGTCCGGCGCTGAAGCCGAGCGTGCGAGAGGTGACCGCCAGGACGCCGTCGAACGTGCGCGCGCGTTCGCCGGATATCCCGATAGTCGGGATGCGATGCCACGTTGATTGTCGCCACGCCGCTCCTGACTCGCGAGCCGATCGTGAGGAGGTCGCCGGGACGTTCAACCGGCAGCGGCCGGAGGAGCAGGGCATCCACTGCGCTGAAGATGGCGACGTTCGCTCCGGTGCCGAACGCGATGGACATCACGGCAATCGTGGTGAATCCCGTGTTTTTGGCGAGCTGGCGCAGGGCTTGCCGGAGGTCGTGCCACACGCCGGCAGTGTACGAGCTAGTGGCTAGACATTATGATCCATTAAGAATTATTAATTTGACCTATAGGTCGGATACCTGTGTAATAGCCTTTCCGATGTCGTCCGCAGCCGTTCTTGTCGTCGTCGTTCGATTCATTATTTTTGCGGTCCCGAACCGCAACGGCTGACGGCTTTCGACAATCCAGGATCTTCCAAAGCCGCCAGCCGAAAAAGGTTGGCGGCTTTTTTACCGTACGAGCAACGAGCAACGAGCAGCGAGCAGCGAGTGACGAGCAACGAGAGACGAGCCATGAGAATCGCATATCAAGGTGAACCGGGCGCATTCAGTGAAGCGGCCGCCACGGAAAGTCGATGGCGAAGCGCAGTTGGTACCCTGCCGAAGCTTCGAAGAGGTGTTCGACTCGGTCGATGGCGGGCCGGCGTTGTACGGCGTCGTGCCGATCGAGAACTCGATCGGCGGCAGCATCCATCGCAACTACGACCTGCTGCTGACCGCATGAATTGACGATCGTCGGCGAAGTGGAGCTACCGGTCGTTCACCATCTTCTGGCATTGCCCGGGCGCAACGCTCGAGGGCCTGAAGCGGGTCTATTCGCATCCGCAGGGACTGGCGCAGTGCGAACGGTTTCTGCACACGCTCAAGGGCGTGGAAGTCATCGCCACCTACGACACCGCCGGCAGCGCCAAGATGGTGGCCGATTCCGGCCAGACCGACGCGGCGGCGATTGCGTCGGCGCGCGCCGGCGACGTGTTCGGCCTGAAGCCGCTCGCCTCGGGCATCCAGGATTTCAGCGACAACATCACCCGCTTCCTGGTGATCGGCCGTCGCCCGCTGAAGAACGCGGTCGCCGACAAGACGACGATCGTTTTTACCGCTCCCGAACGAGCCGGGCGCGCTGTTCAAGGCGCTCAGCGTGTTCGCGTTGCGCGGCGTCGACCTGACGAAGCTCGAGTCGCGGCCGATTCCAGGCCGCCCCTGGGAATACCTGTTTTACGCCGACCTGGCGCGCAGCGCGACGACACCTTGACCTGTTCGCGGGCGCTGAGCCATCTCGCCGAATTTGCGCCGATGCTGCGGACGCTCGGGTCGTATCCGAGTTGGAAGCCCTCGGTCGCTCCGGTGCTGCCCGATCCGTTCGAGGTCGTTTCGTGAGCGCCAATCCGCTCACGACCGGCGCGCACCGTGCGCCGGCGCGCGCGATGCTGAAAGCGGTCGGCTTCACCGATGCCGATCTGAAAAAACCGCTGATCGGCGTCGCGAACACCTGGATCGAGATCGGCCCGTGCAATTACCACCTGCGCGATCTCGCGGTGCACGTCAAGGACGGCATTCGCGCCCACGGCGGCACGCCGATGGAGTTCAACACGGTCTCGATCTCGGACGGCATCACGATGGGCACCGAAGGGATGCGCGCGTCGCTGGTCAGCCGCGAAGTGATTTGCGACTCGATCGAGCTGGTGACGCGCGGCAACGGCTTCGACGGGCTGGTCATCCTGGTCGGCTGCGACAAGACGATCCCGGCCGCGGCGATGGCGCTGGCGCGGCTGAATATGCCCGGCCTCGTGTTGTACGGCGGTTCGATCGCGCCGGGCCACTGGCATGGTCAGTCGGTGACGATTCAGGACGTCTTCGAAGCGGTCGGCGCACACGCCGCCGGCAACCTTTCGACGCGCGAGCTGTGCAAGCTCGAAGACGACGCCTGTCCCGGGGCGGGCGCGTGCGGTGGTCAGTTCACCGCGAACACGATGGCGATCGCCACCGAGTTCCTCGGCATCGCCGCGCTGGGCAGCGGCAGCGTGCCGGCCAACGATCCGCGGAAAGCCGACGTCGCGCGCGAGGCCGGCGAGCGCGTCATGGCAACTGGTGCACGCCGGCGTCAAGCCGCGCGACATCATCACCGGCAGGCGATTGAAAACGCCATCGCATCGGTGGCGACGACCGGCGGCTCGACCAACGCGGTCCTGCATCTGACGGCAATCGCGCACGAAGCCGGTGTCGAACTGGCGCTGGACGATTTCGACCGGATCAGCGCGAAGGTGCCGCTGCTGGCGGATCTCAAACCGTCCGGACGCTTCGTCGCGACCGATCTTCACCTGGCCGGCGGCAGCGCGCTGGTGGCGAAGCGGCTGCGTCGAGGTCGAGCGCGATCGCCGGCGATCGCGCCGACGGTCACCGGACGATCGCTCGGGGCGGAAGCGGCCGCGCGATCGAGACGCCCGGCCAGCAAGTGGTCCGCCCGGCGGATCGCGCCTTGAAGCCAAACGGCGGCCTCGTCATCCTGCGCGGCAGTCTCGCCCCGGACGGCGCGGTGATGAAGATTTCCGGTGCCGACCGCCTGCAGCACCGCGGTCCGGCGCGGGTGTTCGACAGCGAAGAAGCGGCCTTCGACGCTGTCCAGCATCAGGCGATCAAGCCCGGCGACGTCGTCGTGATCCGCTACGAAGGTCCCAGCGGCGGACCCGGCATGCGCGAAATGCTGGCGGTAACTGCCGCCATCGTCGGCGCGGGCCTTGGCGAATCGGTGGCGCTGGTCACCGACGGACGCTTTTCCGGCGCGACGCGTGGCTTCTGCATCGGCCACATCGCGCCCGAAGCGTCGCATGGTGGACCGCTTGCGGCCGTCCGCGACGGCGACGTCATCACCATCGACGTCGCGACCCGCACGGCTCGAGCTCGAGATTCGGCAGCGACGAACTGAAAAAACGTATGAACGCATGGCAGTCGCCGGCGCCGCGCTACACCAGCGGTGTCCTGGCGAAGTACGCGCGACTCGTGTCGTCGGCGTCAACAGGGGCAGTGACCGGATGAACGCCGAGCTCGCCGGGACCGCCGAGAATTCAGTTCTCGGCGTCCTTCGCGTCCTCTGCGTTCAGGCCTTGTGAGGCTTATGAAACTGACGGGAGCACAGATTCTCTGGGAATCGCTGGTGCGGCTGGGCGTCACCGACGTCTTCGGTTATCCGGGCGGCGCCATTCTGCCGGCCTACGACGCGATGCTGCGGCTACCCGATTCGCCACATCCTGGTGCGCCACGAGCAGGGCGCGACGCATATGGCCGACGGCTACGCGCGCGCCAGCGGCAAGGTTGGCGTCGCGATCGCGACCTCGGGCCCGGGTGCCACGAACATGGTCACCGGCATTGCGACCGCGATGATGGATTCGGTGCCGATCGTCTGCATCACCGGGCAGGTCGGCAGCAAGCTGATCGGCTCCGACGCGTTTCAGGAAACGCGATATCACCGGCATCACGCTGCCGATTACCAAACACAACTACCTGGTGACCAGCGCCGCCGACGTGGCCGCCGGCGGTTCGCGAAGCGTTCGCGGTCGCCCAGTCGGGAAGGCCCGGGCCGGTCCTGGTCGACATCACCAAAGACGCGCAGCAGGGGACCGCGGAGTTCGATTGGGATGGAGCCGCGCCGAATCTGACCGAAGCGTTCGACGCGGCGCTGCCGGGCGACGGCGATGTATCAGGAAGCGATCGAACTGATCAACAGCGCCGAGCGGCCGCTGATCCTCGCCGGTCACGGCGTCATGCTGTCCGGCGCGGAACAGCGACGTCGCTGGCGCTTGCGGAGCGTGCGCAGATTCCGATTGCTGTCACGCTGCTCGGCATCGGCGGCGATTCCGGCGTCGCACCCGCTGAACCTCGGGATGATGGGGATGCACGGCGAGGCCTGGGTGAATCACGCGATCCAGGAGGCCGACCTGCTGATCGCGCTCGGCATGCGCTTCGACGATCGCGTCACCGGCAACCTCAAGACCTACGCGCGCAACGCCCGCAAAATCCATGTCGACATCGACCGCGCCGAACTGAACAAGAACGTCCGCGTCGACGTCGCGATCGCCAAAGATCTGCGGCCGGCGCTCGAGGAATGGTTGCCGATCGTCGAGCGCCGCGAGCGCGTCGGCGTGGCACGGCACGCATCAAGGAGCTACAAGGGCGATTCAGCGGTTCGCGACATCCAGAACCTGCCCGACAACGGCCATCTGTATGCCGCGCACGTCATCAACGATCTCTGGCGGCTGACCAACGGCAACGCGGTGATCGTCAGCGACGTCGGTCAGCATCAGATGTGGGAGGCTCAGTACTACAAGCACGATCGGTCGCGTACGCTGATCACTTCCGGCGGTCTCGGCACGATGGGGTTCGCGCTTGCCGGCGGCGATCGGCGCCAAGGTCGCGTGTCCCGACGCCGAAGTCTGGGTCGTGGTCGGCGACGGCGGTTTTCAGATGACGATGGCGGAGCTGGCAACCGTTGCGCAGGAGCAGCTCGACATCAACGTCGCGATCATCAACAACGGCTATCTCGGGATGGTCCGGCAGTGGCAGGAGTTCTTCTACGACAAGCGATACGCGGCGACGCCGATCATCGGGTCCGAACTTCGCCGAAGCTGGCCGAGGCGTTTGGCCTTGGCGGGCGTAACCGTCACGGACGCGTGATGCAGGTGGCGGACGCGGTCAATCGGCCGCGCGCCGCTCGCGCGGTGCGGCGGTGATCGATTTCCAGGTGGAACAGGAAGACTCGGTATACCCGATGGTGCCGGCCGGCGCGGATCTCCACAAGATGATCCGCAGGCCGTCGCCGATTGTCGAAACCGCAGCTGACTAAGAAAAGAAGATGAACGCAAAGTTCGCAAAGGTCGCAGAGAAAATATGCTCTCGGCGTGCTTGGCGGGCTCGGCGTTCCAGATGAGTGCTTATGGTGCATACATTCGCGGTCTACGTCGACAACAAGCCGGGCGTCCTGAACCGCGTCGCGTCGCTGTTCCGGCGCCGCGCCTTCAACATCGAGTCGCTGACCGTCGGCCACACCGAGACGCCGGGCATGTCGCGGATGACGGTGGTGGTCGACACCGACGACTACGGCGCGCGCCGGCTCGAGGCGCATCTCTACAAGCTCGTGCCGTGCCGGCGCGTCGACAGACATCACCGACCGCGCCGTCGATTGCGCGCGACCTGGCGCTGATCAAGGTCGCCGCGACCGGCGAAGCGCGCACGCACGTGATGCAGCTCGTCGACGTTTACCGCGCGCGCATCGTCGACGTCAGCCCGGAATCGCTGGTCATCGAAACGACCGGCACCGAAGACAAGATCGACAGCCTGCTCGAAGTGCTGCGGCCCGTACGGAGTCATTGAAATGGTCCGCACCGGTCGCGTCGCGATGGTGCGCGGTCTCAGCACCGCGCGCCGCACCGCGCCGCGCGTCACGCCGGCAACGGCGTCCGACATCAGCGGTGATGTGAGTAGCTGTTCGGTGTGATCGGTAAATGGGTAAGTTGCTAAATGGGTAATCGGTCAATTCGTCGGTGAATGCTCATTACCAGATTACCAATTACCAATTACCAATGCGAGGATCATTATGGCGACGATGTATTACGACAAAGATGCTGACCTGATCGCTGATCCGCGGTCGCAAAGTCGGCGATCATCGGCTACGGATCGCAAGGGCACGCGCACGCGCTGAACCTGAAAGACAGCGGCGTCGAGCGTTCGGGTCGGGCTGCCGATAACCAGCCGGTCGCGTGCGAAGGCGCAGGCCGCGGGGCTGACCGTCGGCGACGTCGCGCGAGGTGTCGAAGTGGGCCGACGTGGTGATGATCCTCATTCCGGACACCTCGCAGGGCAAGGTCTATCGTGAAGAGATCGAACCGAACCTCGCGCCCGGCGACATGCTGATGTTCGCGCACGGCTTCAACATCCGGTTCGGCGCGATCACGGTTCGGCCCGACGTCGACGTCGTCGATGGTCGCGCCGAAGTCGCCGGGCCACCGCGTCCGCGAGTTGTATGTCGAAGGCGCCGGCACGCCGGCGTTGTTGCGATCCATCAGGACGCGACCGGCGCGCGCGCGCGCACTGACGTTGTCCTACGCGAAGGGCATCGGCGTGACGCGTGCCGGCGTCATCGAAACGACGTTCGCGGAAGAAACCGAAACCGATCTGTTCGGCGAGCAGGCCGTGTTGTGCGGCGGCGTCAGCGCATTGATCAAGGCTGGTTTCGACACGCTGGTCGCAGGCCGGCTATCAACCGGAGATCGCCTACTTCGAATGCCTGCACGAGCTGAAGCTGATCGTCGACCTGATCTACCAGGGCGGCCTCAACTACATGCGCTACTCAGTGAGCGACACCGCCGAACACGGCGACTACACCGGAGGTCCGCACATCGTGACCGCGGAAACGCGCCAGGCGATGAAGCAGATCCTGAAAGACGTCCAGGACGGCACCTACGCGAAAAACTGGATTGCCGAGAACGACAAGGGCCGCCCCTGGTTCAACCAGACGCGCGACGCCGAACGCAACGCACAGATCGAACAGGTCGGTTCGAAGCTGCGGGCGTTGATGCCATTCCTCAAACCGGTCGCGACCGAAGAAACCGTTGGGGCGAGATAGACGATAAAACGCAAAGTTCGCAAAGGGCGCAAAGAGAGAAAGTTAGTCTTTGCGACCTTCGCGTCCTTTGCGTTGAATCGTCTTAGAAGTACCGTTTCAACCCAAACCCAAACCGCCAGAACGATCCATCACCGAACGCCGCCATTGGCGTGTCGAAGCCGCCCACCTTGTGATAGGTCAGCTCGCCGCCCATCGTCGTCCGGCGATCGATGAAGTAGTCGATGCCGCCGCCGAAGTTCGCGCCCGTCTTGGTATCCGAAATATCGGCACTGGTCGTCCCGGGACCGCTGAAGTGATAGATGCCGACTCCACCAGTCACATACGGATGGACTGCACCACCCTCCCAGTTGTAGACCGCGTTGGCCGTCCCGAAAATCGGCTTTACTGTGCCGGTGAACGAGTGACCCTGGATGTCCAACCACGATGCGCCAATCTGGCCGCGCAGCGAAAAACGCGGCGTGAAAAAGCGTTCGAGGTTGCCGGCCACATCGAGGCCGTTTTGCAATGCGGCGTCCGCCGGTGCCGACGCGCCGATCGATCCGCCTCGCGCCCACATGCCTTCGGCCGGCACGCGCGGGGCAGTCGTGCGTTGAGTCGTGGTCCGGCGTTGTGCGGACGCAGGAGTCACGCCGATCACGATCGCGGCGACGGCGACGATACCGATGAGCTTTTTGTGCATCAGCTCCTCCCGTTGGCCAGTTTGTGCAACCAAGGTGCCGGTGCGGTTAAGCTCTTCCGGTCAATTCATGAGCCTTGCCGCCGGCACGAAGCTTGGGCCATACGAAGTTCTTTCGCCGATCGGCGCAGGAGGAATGGGCGAGGTCTACCGCGCCCGCGACAGCCGGCTGGATCGAACGGTGGCGGTCAAGGTTCTGCACGCCCACGCAACGCCAACGCCTGACGCGCTCGCGCGATTCGAGCGCGAGGCGCGCAGCATCTCGCAGCTCTCGCATCCGCACATCTGTCCGTTGTTCGATGTCGGCGAAGAGGGTGGGATCCGTTTTCTGGTGATGCCGTTGTTGGACGGCGACACCCTCGCGGCGCTGCTGCTCAAAGCTCCGCTGCCGCCGGCCGCGACGCTGCGTTACGCCATGCAAATGGCCGATGCGCTCGATGCGGCGCACCGTGCCGGACTCGTCCATCGCGATCTCAAACCGGCCAACGTGATGGTCACCAAGTCGGGCGTCAAGCTGCTCGATTTCGGTCTGGCCAAGGCATCGTCCGCGGCCTCGGTGAATGTGGCTACCGTCGGTCCGGTCACCGCTGAAGGTGCGATCGCCGGCACCGTTCAGTACATGGCGCCCGAGCAACTCGAGGGCCGCAGCGCCGATCATCGCAGCGACATCTGGGCGTTGGGCGCAGTCGTCTACGAGATGGCCACCGGAGAGCGGCTATTCAAGTCGACGCCGCGCGTCATTTCGCCGCCGGCGCTCGACCGCATCGTGCGCATTTGCCTCGCGAACGATCCCGACGATCGATGGCAGTCCGCGCGCGACGTCAGCCTGCAGCTTGCTGGGATTGCAAGCGCCGACGCCGTCGAACCCGTTCAACGCCGGGGGCCGGCCGCGTGGTGGCCATGGACAATTGCCGCCGCGGCGCTCGCCTTTGGCGCTTTCGCCCTTTTGCGGCCAGGCAGCGGCACGCCGATCGCTCCCCGCGTCACCTTCGACGTGCCGCCGCCCGAGGGAGGAGACTTCATCGACAGCGTGGAAACCATCGGCTTCGCGCTCTCGCCCGACGGCTCGCAGCTGGCCTATCTGGCGGCGGACGCGGCCGGCCGCCGGAGCATCTGGCTGCGCGCCGCTCGCGAGCTTCGCGGCGCGCGCGCTGCCTGGCACCGATGGCGCAAGGTCAGTGTTCTGGTCGCCCGACAGCCGCTCGATCGGCTTTTTCGCCGGCGGCAAGCTGATGCGGCTCGATCTGCCCGACGGCTCGCCGGTCACGCTCAGCGACGTCCCCGACGTGCGCGCGGCGGCGACGTGGGGCGACGGCGCCATTCTTTATTCCGTTCTCCCGACAGGGATCTACCGCGTTCCGTTGTCGGGCGGCAAGCCAGTGCTGGAGGTCGCGCCCGATCGCGCGAAGGCCGAAGTGTCCGCGGGATGGCCGGCGTTCCTGCCCGACGGCCGACGATATCTGTACGTCGCGCGAACCGGCGACGACGTGGCGAGCGTCAGGCTGGCGGAGCCCGGGAAACCGCCACGCGACATCATGACCGCGCTGTCGACGGTGCAGTATCTCGATCCCGGCATCGTCGTGTTTGCGCGGGACGGGACGCTGCTCGGCCAGAAGGTCGACCCGCAGTCACTTGCGGTGGTCGGCGAACCGTTCCCGATCGCCGAGCCGGTGCGCTACTTTCTTTCCACCGGTGCCGCCTCGTTCACGGCGTCGCGAACCGGTGTTCTCGCCTACCAACGACATCTGCAGAAGGGTCGAATCGTCTGGCTGGACCGCGCGGGCAAGGAAAGCGGATCGATCGGAGATTCGAGCGTCGCGACGGCGCGCGTCCGGATTTCGCCGGACGGGACTCGCGTCGTGTTCGATCGCACCCAGCCGCGGACCGGCACCTACGATCTGTGGACCTACGACATCGATCGTGCGAGTGGAGCAGAGCCTGACGTCGGCGCGCATGAGCGAAATGTCCGGCGTCTGGATGCGCGACGCGAACGCCATCGTCTACAGCGGCGGCGTGCCGCCGCACCTGATTCGGAGAGACCTGAGCACCGGAGCTGAAACCGGTTTGCTATCCAGTCCCGCGTTTGACGTGGCCGAGGACACTTCTCCGGACGGGAAAACGATGGTCTTCACGCGGCGTACCTTGCGTGGGAACTTCGATATCTGGTCGACGACGTTTGGGGATACACGGTCGGCCTCTCCGATCATGGAGACGCCGTTCGACGAAGGCAGCGTCCGGTTCTCGCCTGATGGCCGGCATATCGCGTTCGAGTCGAACGAATCAGGACGGTACGAGGTGTATGTCGCGCCGTTTCCGAACAGCGCCGGCAAGACGCGCGTATCGAAGGGCGGGGGATCGCTTCCGCGATGGAGCCGCGACGGACGTGAGCTGTTCTTCATCGCAGCCGACCGGCACATGATGTCGGTCCCGGTTTCAGCCGGGCGCGTCCATCGCGCTCGGGTCGCCGGCACCGCTATTTGAAATCGCTGGCGGCAGTGCCGTAGGCGATTTCGGTCCGAACAACGTCTGGACGGATTTCGATCCGTCGCCGGATGGCAAGCGGTTCCTCGCGGTGGTGCCGGAACCGCCAGGCCGCAAGCCGGTCACGGTCATGATGGGTTGGATGCCGAGGCCGCCGGATCGATGACGATGGTCCCCGGAGTCCGTCTTGGACCGTACGAGATCGTGGCGCCGCTCGGTGCGGGCGGAATGGGTGAAGTGTACCGCGCGCGCGACACGCGGCTCGGACGGTCCGTCGCTCTCAAGATTCTCTCGCCCGATATCGCGGCGTCGCCCGACGCGCGCGCCCGCTTCGAGCGCGAAGCGCGAACGGTCTCGCAGCTGTCGCACCCACACGTCTGCCAGCTGCACGACGTCGGGACGGAAGACGGCCAGGCGTTTCTCGTCATGGAACTGCTCGAAGGCGAGACGCTCGCGACGCGGCTGATGAAAGGGCCGTTGCCGCTCGATGCGACGTTGCGTTATGCGACGCAAATGGCCGACGCGCTCGATGCCGCGCATCGCGCCGGCATCGTGCATCGCGATCTGAAGCCGGGCAACGTGATGTTGCCCAAGTCCGGCCTGAAGCTGCTGGACTTCGGACTGGCGAAAGAAAACCGCGTCGGCGAGCGATGCGACGCTTGCCGTGGCGTCGCCCCTCAGTGCGGCTGGCGCGGTCGCCGGAACCGTTCAGTACATGGCTCCGGAGCAGCTCGAGGGCCGCGGCGCGGATCACCGCAGCGATATCTGGGCGCTGGGCGCAGTCATCTACGAGATGGCGACCGGCGAGCGCCTGTTCAGGTCGACGTCGCGCGTCATTTCGCCGCCGGCGCTCGATCGGATCGTGCGCACCTGTCTCGCCGATGATCCCGAGGATCGCTGGCAATCCGCCCGCGACATTGTTCTGCAGTTGCGCGCAGTGTCGACGACGCCAGCGGTAGACGTCGAGCCGACGCGAAAGGCGTGGTGGCTCTGGGCAGTCGCGGCGGCGGCCGTAGCGGTGGCAACAATCAGTGTTGCGCGCCTTGCGATGGCGCCGGCTCGGACCGAGACTCCGCCAGTCCGTTTTTCAGTTGCGCCGCCAATCGGCAACGCCTTCTGGGACAACCTCGAGACCGTTCCCGTCGCGATGGCTCCCGACGGTTCGCGTTTTGGTTTCGTCGCTTCGGACGACCGCGAACAACGGGTCTGGATTCGGAGTCTTTCGGAGATCGACGCGACGCCGATTGCGGGCACCGAGGGTGCACGATCCCTTTTCTGGTCACCTGATGGGCGTTCGGTCGGAGTTTTCGCAAACGGCAAACTCAAACGGATCGATCTGCCGAACGGCTCGCCGGTCGTGTTGTGCGATGTGCCCGTCGGCGTCGGCGTCGACGGCGCCTGGGGCGTCAGCGACATCGTGTTCGCAACAGTGATGGGCGATGCGGTTTATCGCGTGCCGGCGAGCGGCGGAACGCCGGTCATCGATCGCCCGGCCGACAAGGCGAAGCACGAGCGGAAAGCCGGTTATCCCTCGTTCCTGTCCGATGGCCGTCGCTATGTCTATTCGGTTCGGCTCGAAAACGACGATGGTGCGGTGATGCTGGCGGAGCCGGGTCGGCCGGCCAGACAACTGATGAGCGGCGTCACGAACGCGCAGTTCGTCGAACCGGACTATCTCGTCTATGCGCACGAGGGCACTTTGGTCGCGCAGCGGTTCGACGCCGACCGCGCGGTCATGATCGGCGCGCCGCTGTCCATTGCCGATCCGGTCCGCTACTTCTATTCCACAGGTGTGGCGCGGTTCGGCGCCTCTCGAAGCGGCGCGGTTGTCTACCATTCGCTCTTCGACGCTGAACGGCTGGTCTGGTTCGATCGGTCAGGCCACGAATCGGGTGACGTGGCGTCGGGTCTGTTCATCACGCTTCGTATCAGCCCTGATGGCGGCCGTGTAGCCTTCAGCCGCGCGGCCCCGCGAATCGGCACGTTCGACCTTTGGGTGGCCGACATGGCACGGCGCGAGCAACGGTTGACATCGAGTCCCCAAAGCGAAGTGAACCCGGTGTGGTCGCCGGATGGGGCGTCGCTCTTTTTTGCAGGTGGCGTCGGCGCGCCACACGTCATTCGGAAGACCCTGGCGAATGGCCAGGAGACAGAACTCGGATCTGCAGGTGCGCTGCAGTATCCCGAGGACATTTCGCCTGATGGAAAGACGCTGATGTTCGTCGAACGCACTCCAAGCTTCGACATCTTCACAGCATCGGCCGACCGCCTCGACAAGCCGTCCCCACTGTTCAAGACCAGGTTCAACGAATATCAGCCGCGGTTCTCTCCGGACGGGCGCTTGTTCGCCTTCGTGGCGAACGAATCTGGGCGCAACGAAGTGTATGTGTCGACTTATCCGCCGACTGGGCTGAAAACGCCGGCATCCGTCGCCGGCGGCACGGTGCCGCGCTGGAGTCGTGACGGAAAAGAGCTGTTTTTTCTCGCTCCGGATCGCCGCCTGATGGCCGTATCGGTTCAGGCATCGCCGAGGGTCTCGCTAGGACAGCCATCTCCGCTATTCGCGCTCGCCGGGCGTCGAATCTGGAAAGACTACGACGTCGCGCCCGATGGCAAGCGATTCCTCGCGATTGTCACCGACCTGCTCGGCGACGAGCAGCCGCTCACCGTCGTCACCAACTGGCGGCCGGAAGGGTCGCGCTGACGGCTCGGCAGCTTGACGGTAACCCATACAGATGATAAAACTTGCCCGGTTCCGGAGTTCCCGGTCCCTGCACGCCGCTTCCGAATTACATGGACAAACTTGTCGAGCGCGAAAACGCGCCTCGAAACCCACTCGTCGCAGCGCCAGCCCTCGCCGTTCAATTTTTTCTGATCCCGTTGGCAGTCGTCGCCATTGCGGTCGGTGTTTACGTCGGTTTTCGCTCGCTGCTGGCCGACGTCCCGATCGCCGCAGGACTACCTGGCCGAGATCCGCAACGGCGGATCGTCGCGGGCGTGGCCCGCGGCCTCGAGCTGTCGCGGCTGATGTGCGATCCGAAGGTGCGCGCCGACAAGCAACTGGCCGTCGGCACTGGTCAAGGCGTTCGCGGACTCGAAAGAAGCGGATCCGCGAGTCCGGAAGTATCTGGCGCTGGCGATCGGCCGCGCTCGATCCGCCGCTGCCGCCGACGCGGTTGACGTATTGCTGGCATCGCTCGACCTTCCGGAGAAGCCCTGGACGCCCGACCCGTGGTCGCGCTTCAACGGCTGGACCCGGAAATGGCCGAAACCCGGATCAGCGCGATCTGGGCGCTCGGCGCCTCGGGCGACGAGCGGTCGTCGCACGCTTGAGCCGCTGTTTGCCGTTCCGGATGCGGGCATTCGAAAGATGGTCGTGTACGCGCTCGGCGCGCTGCCGGGCGACGACGCAGATCGACACGCTGCGCACCGCGCTGCAGGACGACGTCGCCGACGTGCGGTGGAACGCGGCGGTGGCGCTCGCGCGGAAAGGCAACCACGACGGCGTACCGGTGCTGCGGCAGATGCTCGATCGCGCAGTACGTCGAGCAGGCGGTGAAGCGCGATGTGCGGCCGGACGAGGATCAGGATCCGATCGCCGACGTGATGATCAGCGGTCTGCGCGCCGCCGCGACGCTGAAGGACGAATCGCTGAAACCGTCGGTTACGGCGCTGAGCCAGCAGGACCGGAGCATGAAGGTGCGGCAGGCGGCACTCGAAGCGCTGAAGGTGATGGGATAACCGCGAATGGCAGACGACACGAAACCTGAACAACCGAGCGCGCCGCCGACCGGCGCGAATCCGGCGGCGACGCCGCAGTGCAGCCGAAGCCGGCTGCCGACGCGGCGGCAACCGCTCGCGCCGCGGCGGCGACCGGTGCGACGCCTGCCGGCGCGCACGCGGCGAAGCCGGCCGTGCCCCCGACGCCGGCGCCGATTCCGGATCTCGCCGGCAAGACGACCAACGCCGCCTCGCCGGGAGGACGGCCGCGAAGCCGCGGCTCCGGCGGCCGCCGCGCGAAAGCGGCGACGCGCGATCCCGACGACACGTCGCCGCTGCTGACGCGCCGCGCCTGGATGGGCCTGGCGTGGGGCGCGTTCTCGGCGGCGTCGGCCGCGGCGCTCGCCGCGACCGGCCGCTTCATGTTTCCGAACGTGCTCAACGAGCCGCCGCAGCAGTTCAAGGCCGGCTTCCCGAACGAGTACGGCATCGGCGTCGACGAACGCTGGAAGGAGAAGTTCGGGATCTGGCTGGTGCGCACGACCGAGGACATCGAGCAGCACGCCAGCGGCTTCTATGCGCTCAGCGTCACCTGCACGCACCTCGGCTGCACGCCGAACTATCTGTCGGCGGAAAACAAGTTCAAGTGCCCGTGCCACGGCAGCGGCTTCCGCATCACCGGCGTCAACTTCGAAGGCCCGGCGCCGCGGCCGCTCGAGCGCGCCCGCGTCGTGCTGGCCGACGACGGGCAGATCCTGGTCGACAAGAGCCGACACTTCCAGCGCGAGCTCGGACAGTGGACCGACCCTGAGGCGTTTCTGAAGGCGTGAAATTTGAGGCATCTGAGGATCTGAGGATCTGAGGATTTGAGAATCTGCCGCTGGCGCGGCGTCAAACGATATGGCTGAAACCAAAACGATTGCACCGAAGGAAGGCGCGGCCACCCGGTTCTGGAACTGGCTGACCGAGACGCAGGCGTGGACGTCGATCTTCCGGCACGGCCGGCCGAACACCGATCGCAACCGCGTGCTCGTGATGCTGTCGAACGTCTTCCTGCACCTGCACCCGGTGCGGATCCGGAAGTCGGGCGTCAAGCTGCGCTACACGTGGTGCATGGGCGGCGCTGAGCTTCTTCCTGTTTCTCGTCGCTGACGTTCACCGGCCTGCTGCTGATGTTCTACTACCGGCCGACGCTCGAGTACGCCTACACCGACATCGTCGGCCTGCGCGAGCACGTGCCGCTCGGCATCATGCGCGAGATGCACCGCTGGGGCGCGCACGCGATGGTCATCACCGTGTGGCTGCACATGTTCCGCGTCTTCATGACCGGCTGCGTACAAGCCGCCGCGCGAGTTCAACTGGTCGGTCGGCGTGATCATGCTCGTGCTGACGCTGCTGCTGTCGTTCACCGGCTACCTGCTGCCGTGGGATCAGCTGGCCATCTGGGCGATCACGGTCGGCTCGAACATGGCGCGCGCGACGCCGTTCCTCGGCCACGAAGGTCCGGGCGCGCAGTTGCTGCGCTCGGCGACGTGCCGCTGATTCACGCGGCCGACGACGCGCGGTTCGCGCTGCTCGGCGGCACGTTCGTCGGCGAAGGCGCGCTGCTGCGGTTCTACGTGCTGCACTGCGTCGGCCTGCCGCTCGGCGATCGCGCGTGCTGATGGCGGTGCACTTCTGGCGCGTGCGGAAAGACGGCGGCATTAGTGGGCCGCTGTAACGTGAAGTTCACGGATTACGATTCAGAAGTTAGAGACGTCAGAAGTTCGGACTGCGGATTCATCGGCGTTCGTGACTTCCTCAGATTCTGACTTGCTGCAGCTTGCAGAAGTTGCAGGACGGAGTGATGTGGGCTTCGTCAAAGGGCATCTTCAACGCCGTCGCCGATCCGCGGCTGTTCTTTCTGCTCGCGGTGCGTCGGCGCTGGTCGTCGTCGTCTGGAAGCGCGAGCCGGTCGCGTCGAACGCGGTCGGCTACGGCCTGCTCGGCGGTTGCTCGGACTGTTCTTCGGTCTCGGCACGTTCGACTCCGAACTTCCGGCTGATCGTCACCAAGCCGGACAACGTGCCGATCGTCGGCCTGATCTTCCTGCTCGTGTTCTTCGTCTGGTACTCGATCCGCGAAGGCGGTGCTGAACGACCGGCGGATCGCCGCCGGGGCAGGGCCCGATCGAGAAGGACGAGTCGGACCGCGTCTGGGTGTGGCCCGACCTGGTCTACACCGAGCTGATCTCGCTGATCGTCTGCTCGGTCGTCCTGATCGTCTGGTCGATTCTGCTGAAGGCGCCGCTCGAGCAGCCGGCGAACCCGGCGAACACGCCGAACCCGTCGAAGGCGCCGTGGTACTTCCTCGGCCTGCAGGAAATGCTCGTCTACTTCGATCCGTGGCTGGCCGGCGTCGTGCTGCCCGAGCCTGATCATCGTCGGGCTGATCTGCATTCCCTACATCGACAAGAACCCGAAGGGCAACGGCTACTACACCTTCAACGAGCGGAAGGCCGGAGATCACGATCTTCCTGTTCGGCTTCGTCGTGCTGTGGTGCTCGCTGATCGTGCTCGGCACGTTCCTGCGCGGGCCGAACTGGAACTTCTTCGGCCCGTTCGAATTCTGGGACATCCACAAGCTCGCGGCGCTGACCAACGTCAACCTGTCGGAGTACATCTGGGTGCGCGGCCTTGCGCACCGCGTTGCCGACCAATCTGGCTCGTCCGCGAGATCGTCGGCATCCTGCTGGTGCTGTTCTACGTCTTCGCGCTGCCGGTGATCCTCGCGAAGGGCGTGTTCAAGGTCTACTACGAGAAGCTCGGCGCGGCGCGCTACTACGTCACCGTGTTCCTGTTCCTGATGATGATGTCGCTGCCGCTGAAGATGCTCGCGCGATGGATCTTCAACCTGAAGTACATCGTGGCGATCCCTGAATTCTTCTTCAACATCTGACCATGGCTGAAAAGAAGGGTGTCGGGCACGCCTACAACGTCGACTTCCTGAACGTCGTCTTCGCGGCGTCCAGCATGTTCCTGTTCCTGTCGGTCATCTGGATGGTGTGGGATGACTTCGACCGCGACTGGAAGAACACGCAGCGGCGGTTCGCGCGCCTCGAGTACCAGGTGACGCAGGCGCAGCTGCAGCAGGCGGCGGGCGGCGTCGACAAGAACAAGCTGGCGCAGCTCCAGGCCGGGCAGACGGCGCAGCAGAACGTCACCGCGAACCAGGCGAAGGTCGACGAGCTGCAGGAGAAGCTGAAGGACGCCGACAAGCGGCTGTTCCGCGCCACGCTCGACTACCACTACATGAAGGCGACCTACGACCAGGATCGCTACGACTTCGAGACGGCGCGGGCCACGCGGTCGGAACCGGCGTCGAGAAGAAGCAGCAGCGCGCCGACGACGAGGCGAAGCAAGTGGTCGAGCTGAACCTCGGCGATCGAGAAGGCGACCGCCGAGAAGGCCGAGATCCAGAAGCAGCTCGGCCAGTACACCGGCCAGATCGCCGACGGTGCAGAAGCAGATCGAGGAGATGAACGCCGAGCAGAGCGCGGCTGGGCAAGCGGCTCAACGTGCATCGCGCCGAGCGTGATGAAGGACTACTTCCGCAACGCGCCGCTGCTCGACTTCATGGCGCCGACCATCAAGGTCCAGCAGATCATCCTGCCCAACGTCGTCGACGACGTGAACTTCATCCGCGTCGCCGAAGATGGACCGCTGCCAGACCTGCCACCTGGCGATCGACAAGAAGGGCTACGAGAAGTATCCGCAGCCGTTCACGACGCATCCGGATCTCGACCCTATCTCGGCGGCAGCTCGCCGCATCCGATCGACAAGATCGGCTGCACCGTCTGCCACGAAGGCATGGGGCAGTCGGTCAGCTTCCGCGACGCGGCGCACATGCCGAGCGACGAGAAGCAGAAGGAAGAGTGGGAGAAGAAGTACCACTGGGAAGAGCCGCACCTGTGGGACTACCCGATGCTGCCGATGAAGATGACCGAGGCGTCGTGCGCGAAGTGCCACAAGCAGCAGGTCTACATCCCGAAGGCCGAGCAGCTCGAACGTCGCCTACGCCACCTACGAGCGCGCCGGCTGCTACGCCTGCCACAAGACGAAGGGCTTCGACACCAACATCCGGAAGCCCGGGCCGATCCTGACCAAGATCGATTCGAAGCTGACGCCAGGACTGGGTGAAGAACTGGATCCGCAATCCGAAGGCGGTCAAGCCGACGACCTGGATGCCGCGCTTCTTCTACAACTCGAACAACAGCGCGCCCGGAAGACGCGGTCGCGCAACGAGGTCGAGATCAACGCGATCGCCGCCTACCTGTTCGCGAACAGCGAGAAGCACGAGTTCGCGGTGAAGAACCCGCCGCGCGGCGACGCGAAGAGCGGCGAGGAGATCGTCAAGGAGATCGGCTGCCAGGGCTGCCACGTCGTCGGCGAGGGCTCGCGCGAAGAGGTCGGCCCGCGCCGCACGTTCGGCCAGCCGCTCGAGAACATCGGCAACAAGACGACCTACGAGTGGATCTACAACTGGGTGCGCGATCCGAAGCACTACAGTCCCGCGACCTACATGCCGAACCTGCGCCTCACCGACGCGCAGGTCGCCGACGTCGCGACCTATCTCGTCCGGCCTGAAGGGGCCGGCCGGCGACGCGGCGAAGGCGACGCCGGACCAGAAGGTCGTCGACGACGTGCTGCTCGACTACCTGAAGAACGTGATGCCGTTCGAGGACGCGAAGGCGCAGCTCGCGAAGATGGAGCCCGCAGCAGAAGCAGGTCGAGCTGGGGCAGCGCGCGATCAACCGCTACGGCTGCTTCAGCTGCCACGACATCAAGGGCTTCGAGAAGGCGCAGTCGATCGGCACCGATCTGTCCGAAGAGGGCAGCAAGCTGGTCACGCGGCTCGACTTCGCGTTCATCACCGACATCCCGCACACCTCGAAGCTGGCTGGTTCCGGACCAAGCTGCACGACCCGCGCATCTTCGACAAGGGCCGCGTGCTGCAGCCGCTCGACAAGCTGCGGATGCCGAACTTCGACCTCACCGACGAGGAGAGTCAGCGGCTGCTGACGGCGATCATGAGCTTCCAGCGCGAGATTCAGCCGCCGGCGGCGATGCCGGCGCGATCGGCGCGCTACGACTATCATCGGCGACGGCCGGACGCTGGTCCACCGGCGCAACTGCGTCGGCTGTCACATCATCGAAGGCGACGGCGGCGACTTCCTCAAGCTGGTCGCCGATCCGTCGCTCGGTCCGCCGATGCTGACGCCGGAAGGCGCGCGCGTGCAGCCCGACTGGCTGTATGCGTTCCTGCGCGGACCGATCACGATCCGGCCGTGGCTGAACGTCCGGATGCCGACCTTCGGCCTCGACGATCAGAACCTGAACGGCGTCATCAACTACTTCGGATCGATCTCGAACACGATCGGACCGTTCCAGACGCACGAGCTCGAAGGCCGCCAACACGGCCGGCGACGCCGGGCAAGCGCTGTTCGAGCTGCTGAAGTGCCAGCAGTGTCACGTGCTCGGCGCGATTCCCAAGGATCAGCCGACGTCGAACCTGGCGCCGGATCTGCGCATGGCGTCCGAGCGGCTGCAGCCCGACTGGATTCTGGAGTGGCTGAAGAAGCCGTCGGACATCCTGCCCGGCACGCGCATGCCGGCGTTCTGGCCCGACTATCCGAAGTCGTTCTACCCGCAGCTGGGCGGCGACGCCGAAGCGCAGATTCGCGCGATCCGCGACCACCTGATGACGTTCCGCGGCGGCCCGAGCCCGAAGGCGGGCGGCGCGAAGAACGCGAATAACAACTGACGCTCGGAGGCGCGTGATAGGGCATTGGGGATTAGGCTGGTGGTCGGTGATGGTCACGCCGCCAATCACCTGGCCGCCACCTGACTCACCCTGATCCCCAGCCCGCCAATCACCGTCCCGCTATAATCCACGCAGTGCTTCGCCCCTTCCGCGGGACGTCCCCGCGCGTCCACTCCACCGCCTTCGTCGACGACAGCGCCCAGGTGATCGGCGACGTCGAAATCGGCGAAGAGAGCAGCGTCTGGATGTGCGCCGTCATCCGCGGCGACGTGCACTGGATCCGGGTCGGCCAGCCGCACCAACATCCAGGACGGCACGCGTCGTCCACGTGATGACCGGGACGCATCCGACCACGATCGGCGACAACGTGACGATCGGCCACGCGGCGGTGATCCACGGCTGCACGATCGAGGATCAGTGCCTGATCGGCATGGGCGCGATCCTGCTGAACGGCGCGCACGTCGGCACCGGCTCGATCGTCGCCGCCGGCACGCTGCTCGTCGAAGGCATGAAGGTGCCGCCGCGAGTCGCTGGTGATGGGCAGCCCGGGCAAGGTGAAGCGGCTGCTGACCGCACGCCGAGGTCGCCGACATCCAGGCCTACGCCGACCGCTACGTCGGCTATCGGCTCGACTACATGGGCAGGTAGGCGGACAAGCTGAAGTCGACGAAGCCCGCCGCGCGGCACGCGCGATTTCCTTCCCGACGACATCCGCCGGCGCGAGTACGTGATCGGCGTCGTCCGCGACGTCTACGAGCGCTACGGCTTCGAGCCGCTCGAGACGCCGGCGTTCGAGAACATCGAGACGCTGCTCGGCAAGTACGGCGACGAGGGCAACAAGCTCATTTTCAAGATCCTGAAGCGCGGCGAGCACGAGGAGAGCGGCGAGGCCGATCTCGCGCTGCGCTACGACCTGACGGTGCCGCTCGCGCGCGTCGTCGCGCAGTATCAGAACGAGCTGCCGACGCTTTTTCAAGCGCTATCAGATTCAGCCGGTGTGGCGCGCCGATCGTCCGGCGCGCGGGACGGTTCCGCGAGTTCTATCAGTGCGACATCGATGCGATCGGATCGACGTCGCCGGTGGTCGAAGCTGAAATCCTCGGTGCGGTCTGCGAGATTCTGGTGACGCCTCGGCTTCGACGACTTCATCGTCCGGCTGAATCATCGGCGCGTGCTGACCGGGCTGCTGGACGCGGCGGGCGTCGGCGCCGACGCTGCACGGCGACGCGCTGGTCGCGCTCGACAAGCTGGACAAGATCGGCGCGGACGGCGTGCACGCAGGAATTTGCTCGCGCGTGGCATCAGCCGACGCCGCGGCGCGAGGCCTGCCTGAAGTTGTTCGAGAGCCGCGCCGGCGAACTGCCCGCCGAGACGCTCTGGCCGCGCTCGCCGGAGTGCTTGGCGGCTGACGAGCCGTCGGTCCGCAATCTCGCCGGGATCGTCGGCCGCAGCGTCGGCGGCCGGCCGGATCCGCGTCGATCCGAGCCTCGCGCGCGGCCTGTCATACTACACCGGCGCGATCATGGAGATCGCGGTCGCCGACCTCGCCGGCAGCCTCGGCGGCGGCGGTCGCTACGACAACCTGATCGGCATGTTCCTCGGCCGCGACGTGCCGGCCTGCGGGTTCTCGCTCGGCCTCGAGCGGATCATCGTCGTGATGACCGAGCGGAAGATGTTTCCGGCGACGGTCGCCGAGCGGCGGCGTAGACGTGATGGTGACGATCTGGACGACGGCACTCGCGAGGCAGACGCGTGCGCTGGCCGCGAGCTGCGCGCAGGCGCGGTCTGCGCGTCGACGTGTACCCGGAGGCCGACAAGCTCGGGAAGCAGTTCAAGTACGCGTCGAGCCGCGGCGTGCCGTTCGTGGCGATTGTCGGCGACGATGAACGCGGCGCGCGGCGAACCGTCGCGCATCCGAAGACCTGCAGAGCGGCGATCAGACCAGCGTTGCGCGTCGCGAGGCGGCTGCGTCCAGTCAGCGCGTAGGCTGACAAGTTCGAGAACTGAGCAACTTAGAACCAGAACTCGAGAACTTAGAACGAACTAGAACTTAGAACTGTTGTCGATGGCTGAACATCTCGGCGATCTGACACGAACCCATACCTGCGGCGCGCTGCGCGCGGACGATGTCGGCGCGGACGCGGTGCTGCTGGGTTGGGTGCATCGCATCCGCGACCTCGGCGGCGTCACGTTCCTCGACATCCGCGATCGCGCCGGGATCTCGCAGGTCGTGGTCCGCCGGAACCGCGACGAGCTGACGCGTTGATGGCGGTCGCCAAGCGGCTGCGTTCCGAATACGTCGTCGGCGTCTCGGGCGTCGTGCAGCGGCGATCGGCCGACACCGTCAATCCGAAGCTCGCGACCGGCGAGGTCGAGGTCCTGGCGCGCGAAATTCGCGTGCTCAACGAGGCGAAGACGCCGCCGTTCCAGATCGCCGAAGACGTCGCCGGTGTCGGAGGACGTGCGCCTGCAATACCGCTATCTCGACCTGCGGCGCCCGCGGCTGCAGCACAACATCGGTCTGCGCCACCGCGTGTCGATGGCGATCCGCAAGTACTTCGACGCCAACGGCTTCTGGGAAATCGAGACGCCGATCCTCGCGAAGTCGACGCCCGAAGGGGCGCGCGACTTCCTGGTGCCGAGCCGCGTCCACCCGGGCGAGTTCTACGCGCTGCCGCAGTCGCCGCAGATCTTCAAGCAGATCCTGATGATCGCCGGCACCGATCGCTACTTTCAGATCGTCCGCTGCTTCCGCGACGAGGATCAGCGCGCCGACCGTCAGCTCGAGTTCACGCAGGTCGACGTCGAGATGTCGTTCGCGCGCCCGAAGAGCGATCTACCGGCTGATCGAGCCGCTGATGCGCGACATCTTCAAGGAGATCGGCAAGGAGGTCACGCTGCCGATCCGGCGGATGGCGTACGCCGAGGCGATCGCCCGCTACGGATCGGACAAGCCGGACCTGCGCTGCGGCATGGAGATCCACGATCTCTCCGACGGTGTTCCGCGACTCGGAGTTCCGCGTGTTCAAGCAGATCGTCGCCGAGGGCGGCGTCGTGCGCGGCTTCGCCGTCGCCGGCGGCAACAAGTATTCGCGCAGTCAGCTCGACGTGCTGGTCGATCAGGCGAAGCAGATGGGATTCACCGGCCTGATCTGGGTGCGGCCCGGTGAGCCGCCGCTCAGCTCGGTGAAAGCGCTTGAGCGAAGCGGCGCTGAGCCGGCGCTCGATCGGTGCAGGCCGTCGGCCGACGACCTGCTGCTGATGGCGGCGGGCAACGACCGGACGAAACCTCGAAGCTGCTCGGTGCGCTGCGCCTGCAGATCGCGAGGAAAGAGAACCTGCTGAACCCGGCGCAGTTCGAGTTCCTCTGGGTCACCGACTTTCCGCTGCTCGAATATCACGCCGAAGACGGCCGCTGGTACTCGATGCACCACCCGTTCACGTCGCCGCTCGACGAGGACATCGGACAAGCTCGAGAGCGATCCGGGCGCGGTGCGGGCCAAGGCCTACGACCTGGTGCTGAACGGATCGGAAATCGGCGGCGGCAGCATCCGAATCCACGACGCGGCGCTGCAGTCGCGGATCTTCAAGCGCCTCGGCATCAACGACGAGGAGGCGAAGCTGCGCTTCGGCTTCTTCCTCGAGGCGCTCGAATACGGCACGCCGCCGCACGGCGGCATCGCGCTCGGTCTCGATCGGATCGTCGCGATTCTGGCCGGCGAAGCGTCGATTCGCGAGGTGATCGCGTTCCCGAAGACCGCGAACGCGCTGGATCTGATGGCCGGCGCGCCGTCGCCGGTCGACGCCAAAGCAGCTGCGCGAGCTGCATTTGCGGATTCAGAATTGAACGAATGAAACAAATCACCGTCCCGGAAGAGGGGATCGAAACGCTCTTCGGTTCCTACGACGAGAACCTCAAACACCTCGAATCGCTCATTCAACGTCCGAATTCGCACGCAGGGCCACGAACTGATGGTCGAAGGCGACGCCGCCGCCGTCGACCGGGTCGATCGCATCATCGAGCCAGCTCTCGTCGCTGATGCGCGACGGCTACAAGCTGTCCACCGCCGACGTGAAGACCGCCGCCGACCTGGTCGCTCAGGACGAGGCGGTCGATCTTCGCGATCATTTTCTGAAAGGCAGCCTGACGGCTGCCGGCAAGCGCCGCGTCGCGCCCAAGACCGTCAACCAGCGCCGCTATCTCGACGCGATCGAACAGAACGACATCGTGTTCGGCATCGGCCCGGCCGGGACCGGCAAGACCTACCTGGCGATGGCGCAGGCGGTGTCGTTCCTGATTGCAAAAAAGGTCAGTCGCATCATCCTGGCGCGGCCGGCGGTCGAAGCAGGCGAGAAGCTCGGATTTCTGCCCGGCGACTTGCAGGAAAAGGTGAATCCCTACCTGCGCCCGTTGTACGACGCGCTCTACGACATGCTCGACACCGAGCGCGTGGCGCGCTACATCGAGCGCGGCACCATCGAAATTGCGCCGATCGCGTTCATGCGCGGCCGAACGCTGAACGACTCGTTTGTCATTCTGGACGAAGCGCAGAACACGACCTCGGAACAGATGAAGATGTTCCTGACGCGCCTCGGATTCGGATCGAAGGCGGTGATCACCGGCGACATCACGCAGATCGATTTGCCGAGCGGCCGAATGTCGGGCCTGGTCGAAGCGATGAAAGTGGTCAGCGCCATCGACGGCATCGCGTTCACCTATTTCGACGAGCGCGACGTGGTGCGTCACAAGCTGGTCCAGCAGATTGTCAAAGCCTACGAAGCGTTCACGAGCGGGAACGGCGCGAAGAAGCCCTGAACTTCGCGTGACCGTTTCAGACGATCGCGGCCGTCCGGTCCGGGCTCCTGGCCTGGCGGCCTGGCTCAAGCGTATTGCGCCGCCCGGCGCGCGCGGCACCGTCAATATTGCGTTGGTCAGCGACGCGCGGATCAAGCAGTTGAACCGCGCGTATCGCGGAAAAGATCGTGTGACGGACGTCCTGTCGTTCCCGTCCGGCACCAATCACATCGTAGCCAATCACCCCAATCCCCAATCCCCAATCCCCAATCACCTAGGTGACATAGCCATCGCCCGCGGCGTTGCGCGGCGCCAGGCGCGTGACGGTGGGCATCCCCAGACGGCCGAGCTGCGGGTCCTTGCACTGCATGGGCTGTTACATCTCCTCGGGTACGACCATGAACGCGATAATGGAGAGATGCATCGCCTCGAGCAACGGCTGAGGGCCAAGGGTGGCCTCCGGGCAGGACTGATCGAGCGGACGCGGTCGTGATCGCGCTGTCGATTTTCCTCCTCGCCTGTGCAGCCGTTTATCTTGGGTCGATCGAGGCTGCGTTCAGCGCGCTGATGCGGTTGTCGCTGCGGTTGGTCGCCGAGCGGAGCGATCGCCCCGGCGCGCTCGGCACCTACCTCGACGATCCAGTGCTGCTGTTCGTGCCGGTCCGGCTCCTGCTGGGGCTGGTCACCGGGGTCGCGACCGCCCTGTTGGCGCGCGCACTCGGTGTTGAGGGCGTCGACAAACTGCCGGTAATCGTTGCCGGCGTGGCTGGCTTCGTGATTGTCTGCGAGCTGCTGCTGCCGCTGCTGATTGTCGCCAGCGGTCCCGAAAAGGTCCTGGAACTGCTGTTGCCAACCTTCGCACCAGTTGCCCGGCTTCTCAAACCGTTCACGCTCGGCATTTCGCGATCGATGGCTGCCAAACGCCCATCGCAGGCAATGACGCCGACTGAATCGGATGAAGAAGCGACTGAAGTGGCGAAGGCCTACATCGACACCGCGGAACAGGAAGGGATTATCCAGGGCGAGGAACGGCAGTTGTTGCGCAGCATCGTCGATTTCGGCGACACACTGGTGCGCGAAGTGATGACGCCGCGTCCCGACATCGTGGCGGTGAAAGACGATGCGACGATCGGTACGGTGCGCGCGCTGTTTCGCGAGCAGGAATACTCGCGCTTTCCGGTCTACCGTGACAGCCTCGACAACATTTCCGGTTTCATCTTCATCAAGGATCTGTGGGGACTGCCGCCGACCGCACTCGAGGATCAGCCGATCAAGCCGCTGGTCCGTCCGCTGGTCGTCGTGCCGGAAACCAAACAGGTGTCGGAGCTGCTGAAACAGTTTCAGCGGCAGCAGACGCAATGCGCGATCGTCGTCGATGAATACGGCGGAACCGCAGGACTGGTGACGCTCGAGGACCTGCTCGAGGAAATCGTCGGCGAAATCCGCGACGAGTACGACGTGGAATCCGAACCGATCGTCGACGAGGGGCGCGGCCGGTTCGTGTTCAGCGGCAAGGTCAACATCGATGAAGTCGCGCAGCGGCTCGATGTCGAGATCGAACGGGAAGGCTTTGAAACAGTCGGCGGCTTCCTGATGCACCACATTGGCCGGGTGCCCCAGGCGGGCGAGAAGTTCGACATCGAAGATGTGACGGTCGAAGTGCTGGACGCGGAACGACGAAGGATCAACCGGGTCAGGATGTGCAAACGCTCGGCGCGACCGTCGCAGGAAGAGCAGACCGCGTGAAAAGCGGGTTCGTGTCGCTGATCGGACGTCCCAATGCCGGCAAATCGACGCTGCTCAACCGGCTGGTCGGTACGAAGCTGGCGATCGTCTCCGACAAACCACAGACGACGCGGAACCGGATTCTCGGCGTCAAGAACTACCCGGACGCACAGGTGGTGTATCTCGACACTCCCGGCATTCACCGGCCGCTGCATCGGATGAACGTCCGGATGGTCGATGCCGCGGTCGATACGATCGGCGAAGTCGATGTGCTCGGCGTCGTCGTCGATGCGCCTGAGCGCGGCGGCAAAGGACACGAGTTCGTGATGGACCTGGCGCGCAAGTCGAAAGTGCCGGCATTTCTGATCCTCAACAAGATTGACTTGATGAAGAAGTCGCGCCTGCTGCCGCTGATGGAGCAGTATCACCAGAGCGGGATCTTTGCGGAGATCGTCCCGGTGTCGGCGGCGACCGGCGACAACGTCGACCGGCTCGAGCGGGTAATCATCGACCGCCTGCCGGAGGGAGAGCCGCGGTATCCGCCTGATTACTTGACCGACCAGCCCGAACGGTTCTTTGCCGCCGAAATCGTCCGCGAAAAAGTGCTGCAGCACACGCGCGACGAGATCCCGTTTTCGAGCGCGGTGGTCGTGGACAGGTTCGAGGAGCCGGTCGGGCCAAAGGGCGTCTTGAAATTGCACTGCAGCATCGTGGTCGAGCGCGAGTCGCAGAAGCCGATCCTGGTCGGCCGTGCCGGCGAGATGATCAAGCGGATCGGCTCGGACGCCCGCCAGGATCTCGAGGCGTTTTTCGACGCCCGCGTGTTTCTCGATCTTCACGTTCGCGTGAAGTCGGAATGGCGCGAGGACGAGGGCGTGCTGCGCGACCTGGGGCTGTAGCGCGGCGCGGGGGTGTAGTACAGTTTAAGACCGCCTTCTGGATGCCAGCCCATACCACCGACGCGCTGATTCTCAGGACTTACAAGCTCGGTGAGTCGGATCGGATCGTGGTCTTCTTGACCCGCGATCGCGGCAAGAAACGCGGTGTCGCGAAGAACGCGCGACAGAGCCGAAGGCGCTTCGGCGGCGCACTGGAACCGCTGACGCTGGGGCGGGTTGGTTATGTCGAGCGCGAGCGCCGCGATCTGGTGCACCTGCAGTACGTAGAGCCGCTGCGGTCGCCGATGGCGGCGGTGGCGCCGGTTGACGACGTCGCGCTCGGGTATGTCGGGTACTTTGCGGAATTGATCGACGAGTGGGCGCAGGAATCGGACCCCAACGAAACGCTGTTTCGGCTCGGGGCCTCGATGGTGGACGCGTTGGCGGCGGGGATTGCGGTCGAGCCGCTGGCGCGGTATTTCGAGTACTGGCTGCTGCGGCTCCAGGGTGTGTACGAGGCCGACCCGCGTCTGTCGTCGGACGCGCGCGACTTTCTGCAGGCGGCGCGCGGGCTCAGTCCGTTCGCGATCGGCGACGTGGCGGTGACGCCGCGCACGCTGCGCGAACTCGAGCAGGCGCACCGAACGTTGATCGGGATGCACTTGGAGAAGGATTTGAAGTCGGTTCGTGTGCTGCGGGAGTTGCGGCGCTGACCACAAAGAAAAGATAACCACAGAGAGCACACGAGACACAGAGAAGAACATTGAATGTGATACGCGCGCGCTACGAAATGACCAGTCGGTTCGACGGGTGGGCCGGCGAAGCCGGCCCGACGCACGAATCGCAGATCCGGCTCGAACGAGTCGCCTTGGATGCGTGTGCGATTCGTTTCGCGCCGGTCTGGCGTCATCCGGCGCGGCGCGCGCGCCGCCCGTCGAACCGAGCGTACTCTGTGGCTCGGTGGCTCTGTGGTCAATTTGCTGGCGCGCGATGACCTTTCAAAGCTTGATTCTCAAACTGTCGGAATTCTGGGCCTCGCGCGGGTGTGCGTTGCAGCAACCGCTCGATGTCGAGGTCGGCGCCGGCACGATGCACCCGGAGACGTTTCTGCGAGTGCTCGGCCCCGCACATTGGAACGTCGCGTACGTGCAGCCATCGCGGCGGCCGGCCGACGGACGGTTCGGCGAGAATCCGAATCGCCTGTTCAAGCATCACCAGTTTCAGGTCGTCCTCAAACCAGGTCCGGACGAGGTGCAGCAGATCTATCTCGACAGCCTCGAAGCGATCGGAATCAATCCGCGCCAGCACGACATCCGCTTCGAAGAAGACAACTGGGAATCGCCGACGCTCGGTGCGTGGGGAATCGGCTGGCAGGTGCTGTTCGATGGCCTCGAAATCACCCAGTTCACCTACTTTCAGCAGGCCGGCGGGCTGGAGCTTGCGCCGATCAGCGCGGAACTGACTTACGGGCTCGAGCGGATCGCGATGGTGCTGCAGCGCGTCGACAGCATCTACGACCTCGAGTGGGCGCCCGGCGTGAAGTACGCCGAAGTCCGCCATCGCGAAGAAGTGGAGCAGTCGAAGTTTGTGTTCAACCAGGGACTCGATCTGCCTGAAGGCGAATTTGGCGCCTTCCACCGGCGGATGTTCGACGAGTACTACAAGATGGCCGAATGGCTGCTGAGGGCGAACCTGATCTGGCCGGCGCTCGAGCACACGCTCAAGTGCTCGCACATCTTTAACATTCTCGATTCGAGCAATTCGATCGGCGTCACCGAGCGGACCGCCTACATCCTGCGCGTCCGCAAACTGGCCGTGGCGATCGCGCACGCTTACGTCGGCGAGGGCGAGAAGGTCGAGGCGCGATCCTGACCATGGAACGCGAGCTGCTTCTCGAAATTGGCTGCGAGGAAATTCCCGCCTCGTGGCTGCCGTCACTCACCATCGCTGTTGGCGAGACGATGGTGGCCCAGCTGAAGGAACATCGGATGGCGCCCGACGTTCCGGCGGAAACCTACAGCACGCCGCGGCGGCTGACCGTCCGCATCGCGCACGTTCCGGAGCGGCAGACCGATCTCGAAGAGGTGTTGAACGGGCCGCCGGTTTCTGCCGCGTTCAAGCCGGACGGCACCCCGACCGCGGCGGCGGCGGGATTTGCGGCCAAGAACGGCGTCGAGGTGGCAGCGCTCGAACGGGTGCAGACGCCGAAGGGCGAGTACCTGGCGTTCCGCAAGCGCCAGCGCGGCAAGGCCGCCGTGGACGTACTGCCGTCGGTGCTCGGCGGTGTGTTGCGCAGTCTCAGCTTTCCGAAAGCGATGCACTGGGATGCGATCCTCGAAGACGGCCGCGGCGAACTGCTGTTTGGACGGCCGATCCGCTGGATCCTGTTCCTGTATGGCGGCCGCGTCGTTCCGTTCAGCATCCAGCGGACCTCCGCCGCGCAGACGTCGCAGGTACAGGATGTGTCGACCGGTGCGGTTACCTACGGCCATCGATTCCTGACCACCAGCGGCCGCGCCGGCCGGTCGATCAAGGTGCGTTCGTTCGACGAGTATCGCGCCCGGCTGCTCGAGAACTTCGTGATCATCGAGCGCAGCGAACGTCACAACAAGATTGCCCGCGAACTCGACGCCAAGGCGCAGCGGTTGAAAGGCCGCGTCAGCCGGACCGTGCACGTGGAATCCGAGTTGCTGAACGAGGTACCCGACCTGGTCGAGTACCCGTCGGTCGTCGCCGGCACTTTCGCTGCCGAATTCGCCCGCGACTTGCCCGAAGAAGTGCTGGTGACGACGCTGGTGCACCACCAGCATTACTTCCCGGTTGACGGAGAGGACGGCAGGCTGCTGCCGGCTTTTCTTGCGGTGATCAACAGCGAGCCCGATAACGAGAAAACCATTTCGCGCAACATGGAGCGGGTGGTGTCGGCCCGGCTGCGCGATGCCCGATTCTTCTGGGAAGCGGATCGCAAGCAGACGCTCGACTCGCGGATCGAACGGCTGTCGACGTTGTTGTTTCACAAGAAACTCGGGACCTACAAGGAAAAATCGGAGCGCATCGAACGTCTCGCGGAATGGATTGCGCGCGAAGCGCTCGGCGCGGACGCGACAACCGCGAAGCACGCGTCCCAGGCCGCACGTCTCGCCAAATCGGATCTCACCACCGACATGGTCCGGGAGTTCACCGAGCTCCAGGGAACAATGGGCGGGATCTACGCGCGCGAGGAAGGCCTGCCGGAAGAAGTCTGGAAAGCCATCTACTTTCACTACCTGCCAGTCGGGGTCGAGGCCGATGCGCCGCCGACCAAACTGCAACTGGGGAAGGCCGCCGTCACCTGGGCGGCCGTCTCGCTCGCCGACAAGCTGGATACGATTAGCGGGCTGTACGCGTGCGGCGAACGGTTCAGTGGCTCACGCGATCCCTATGGTATTCGCCGCCAGGCGCATGGCGTGATTCGGATTTTGATCGATCTTCCAGAGTTGACTGGCGTGCAGAGGATGATCGCGCTGCAACCGCTGGTCGAAAAAGCGGCGGAAGCTTTCGTCCGGTTCAAGGGCGACGCTGGCGCGGTGTTTGACCCTTGGGGATTTTGGGACGAACGGCTTCGTTTCGTACTGGAACATCGCGGCGCGGCGCGCGAGCACGTTGCCGCCGTTCAGGCGACGTCGGACTATCTGACGCCGCTTTCGGCACGAAGCAAGTTGTCGGTACTCCCGGAATTCGCGACTTCGGCAGCATTCAAGCAGCTCGCCACGACTTTCAAGCGGGTCAAGAACATTGCGAAGGAACTCAAGAACGCTCCATTGTCGGGCGATGCCTTGAAGGCAGCGTTAAATGAACCGTCAGAGAAAGCGCTGATGACCGATCTGGAAATGCGGGCGCCGAAAGTCGGCGATGCATCGGCGCGGCGCGACTACCGCGCCGGCCTCGCGGAACTCGCCGCTTTTGGGCCATTGGTCGACAGATTTTTCAGCGACGTTCTGGTGATGGCGGACGATCCACAATTGCGACACGCGCGATTGAGCCTGATGGCTCAATTACGTGATGTGGTTCTGACGGTTGTCGACCCGTCGGAGATTCTCGCCGACGAGTCCGCGAAACCTGCGTGAGCGTTTCCACCTACCAACTTACCGATTAACCAACTTACCAATCTCGAGATTAAGCATGGCGAAGCGAGCAGCGAGCGGCAAGAGGCGCAGTCACGAAAGCCCGCAAGTACGTCTACTTTTTCGGCAACGGCAAAGCCGACGGCAATCGCAACATGAAAGACCTGCTCGGCGGCAAAGGGTCTGGGCTCGCCGAAATGACCAATGCCGGCTTGCCGGTGCCGCCGGGATTCACCATTTCCACCGACGTCTGCACGGTTTACTACAAGGAGAAAGCCAGGATCCCGCCGGCCATCGACAAGGAGATCGACGAGCACGTCAAGAAGCTCGAAAAGGCGGCCGGCGCGACCCTCGGTTCCACCGACAACCCGTTGCTGGTATCGGTGCGGTCCGGCGCCAAGTTCTCGATGCCCGGGATGATGGACACGATTCTCAACCTTGGCCTGAACGACGATGCCGTCGAGGGCTTGAAGCAGCGGACCCAGAACGGCCGCTTCGCGTTCGACAGCTATCGCCGCTTCATGCAGATGTTCGGCAACGTCGTCCTCGAGATCCCGAAGGAGGCGTTCGAGCACGAGTTCGAGAGCGTGAAGAAGTCGCGCAAGGTGAAGCTCGACACCGAGCTCGACGAGCAGGCGCTGCGTGAAGTGGTCGCTGGTTACAAGCAGCTGGTCAAGTCGAAATCGGGGAAGGACTTTCCGCAGGACCCGCGGGAACAGTTGAAGATGGCGCGCAATGCCGTCTTCCGTTCGTGGATGAACGCGCGCGCCATCGAATACCGCCGCATCTACGACATCCCCGATCACATCGGCACCGCGGTGAACGTGCAGATGATGGTGTTCGGCAACACCGGCGATCGTTCGGCAACCGGCGTCGGTTTCACGCGCAATCCGGCGACCGGCAAAAAAGAGTTCTACGGGGAATTCCTGATTAACGCCCAGGGCGAAGACGTCGTCGCCGGGATCCGGACGCCGCAGCCGATCCGCGAACTCGAACAAGTGATGCCGAAGGCGTACAAGCAACTTCGCGATATCACCACCCGGCTCGAGAAGCACTACAAGGACGTCCAGGACTTCGAGTTCACGATCCAGGACGAGCGGCTGTTCATGCTGCAGACTCGCAGCGGCAAGCGCACCGGCTACGCGGCGGTCGTGATCGCGACCGACCTGGTCAAGGAGAAGCTGGTCTCGCCAAAAGAAGCGATCCTGCTGGTCGATCCCGAGTCGCTGAATCAGTTGCTGGCGCCGGGCTTCGATCAGGACGAGTGGAAGAAGATTCCGACGGTGACCACCGGATTGCCGGCATCACCCGGCGCCGCGAGCGGTCAGGTCGTATTCACCGCCGACCATGCGGTCGAATGGACACACCAGGGCAAGCCGGTGATTCTGGTGCGACGCGAGACGGTACCGGACGACATCCACGGCATGTTCGTGGCGCAAGGCATTCTCACCGCCACCGGCGGCATGACGTCACACGCCGCGGTGGTTGGCCGGCAGATGGGTAAGCCGTCGGTGGTCGGCGCAGGCGAGCTCGAAATCAGCGAAGCAGGCAAGCAATTCAAGGTGAAAGGGCAGACGGTTAAAGAAGGCGACTTCATCTCGTTCGACGGCCTGACCGGCGAAGTGAAAATCGCGCGCGTCGCGTCGAAGCCGAGCGAAATCCTGCAGGTGCTGAACGGCACGCTGAAAGCGAATCGGTCCGACATCTACCAGCGGTTCGAGAAGCTGCTCGGCTACGCGGACAAGTTCCGGCGTATGGGGGTTCGCGCCAACGCGGATCAACCGGATCAGGCCGAGCTCGCCTACGCCTTCGGCGCCCGCGGCATCGGCCTGTGCCGCACCGAACACATGTTTTTCGGCGAAGGCCGGATTCCGATTGTGCAGCGCATGATTCTTGCGGACAACGAGGCCGATCGTCGAAAGGCGCTCGCCGAGCTGCTGCCGCTGCAACGCGCCGACTTTTACGGCGTGTTCAAGGGGATGCACGGGACACCGGTGACGATCCGCACGATCGATCCGCCGCTCCACGAGTTTTTGCCGAAACGCGAAGAACTGATGGTCGAGATCGCCAAGCTCGAGGTCACCGGCAAGACCGGCAAGGAGCTCGACGAAAAGCGCCATCTATTGGCGCGGGTCGAGCAGCTGCACGAATTCAATCCGATGCTGGGCCATCGCGGCGTCCGTCTCGGGATCACGTATCCGGAAATCACCGAGATGCAGACACGCGCGATCGTCGAAGCCGCCTGTCAGCTCAATAAGGAAGGCTTCAAGGTGGTGCCCGAGATCATGATCCCGCTGGTCGGCCATGTGAAAGAGCTGAAAGACCAGAGGGCGGTCGTCGATCGCGTAGCGATGGAGGTGATCAAGGAGACCGGCGTCAAAATCAAGTACCTGGTCGGGACGATGATTGAAGTTCCGCGCGGAGCGGTGACTGCCGATCAGGTGGCCAGCGAAGCGGAGTTCTTTTCGTTCGGCACCAACGACCTGACGCAGCTCACCTTCGGCTTCTCCCGCGACGACGTCGGCAAGTTCCTGCGGATCTATCAGGACAAGAAGATTCTCGAGAAGGACCCGTTCGCGTCGATCGACATCGAAGGCGTCGGGGCGCTGGTTCGCACCGGCGTTGAACTGGGCCGCAAGGCCAGGCCCGATTTGAAGCTCGGGGTGTGCGGCGAGCACGGAGGCGATGCGGCGTCGATTCACTTCTTCGAGAAAGTCGGCCTCGATTACGTCAGCTGCTCGCCCTATCGCGTGCCGGTGGCGCGGCTCGCGGCCGCGCAAGCGGCGCTTGCCGTGAAGGTCGGAGACTGATTGGTCTCCATCTTCCTGCACAAGGACGGCAAGACTGAGTCAGTGTCGTCGATCGACCGGCGCTGGCTGAACCCGGCGTCAGGGGCGTATCTTTGGGTCGATCTCGCCGCGCCGTCGATTCCCGAATCGCTGATCCTCAAGGAGACGTTCGCATTCCACCCGCTGGCCGTCGAAGACGCGATGAGCGAGCGGCAGTTTCCGAAAGCCGAGGCCTACGACGGCTACCTCTACGTCATTCTTCACGGCATCGACTTCAGGCTGAGCGACCAGTGCTTCGCCACCCACGACGTGGACTTTTTTCTCGGACCGACCTACCTGGTGACGATCCACGACGGAACGAACCGCTCGATCAGCGAGCTGCGCGATCACTGCCCGCGCAACATCAAGTTGATGGGCGAGGGACCAGTGTCGTTGTTCCATCGGATCGTCGACTCGATGGTCGACCATTACCGGCCGGAGATCGACAAGCTCGAAGAGCGGATCGACGAGCTGGAAGAAGAAGTGTTCCTCGCTCAACCGCCCGAATTCGTCCGCGAAATTCTCAAGAAGAAGCGCGACGTCTCGTCGCTGCGGCGGATCATCACGCCGCAACGCGACGTGATCGCCCGCCTGGCGCGCCGCGATTTCGTGGACATCAGCACCGAGATGTCGTTCCGTTTCCGCGACGTCCACGATCATCTGGTACGTGTCACAGACGACTCGCTGGTCTTTCAGGATCGCATCACCGGTATTCTCGACGCGCACCTGTCGAACGTCAGCAATCGTCTCAACGAAGTCATGAAGGTGCTGACCATCGCGTCCACGCTGTTGCTGCCGCCGACGATGCTGGCCGGCTTCTACGGCATGAACGTTCCGCTGCCGCATTTCCCCGGCGGCGAGCCGGCCCAGTTCTGGTGGTCTGGCGGGGATCTGCTTGACGCTGGCGGGGACGATGCTGGTGTACTTCCGGAGCCGGCGGTGGATCTGAAAAAACGAACGCCGAGACCGCCAAGACCGCCGAGAATTCTTGGTCCACGATGTCGAGGTGATGCGGTTGGATGTGAAAAAACGAACGCCGGGATCGCAAAGTCCGCAGAGAACAGCATTGCTCGGCGATCTCAGCGAGCTCGGCGTTCGATTCCATTCCGATGGGTAAGATCACTCGCCTTCCACCGGATCTCGCGAACCAGATCGCCGCGGGTGAAGTGGTCGAGCGGCCGGCCTCGATCGTCAAGGAACTGGTCGAGAACGCCATTGACGCCGGCGCGCGCCGCCTGCAAATCCAGATCGAGCTCGGAGGGAAGAAACAGGTCCGCGTCGAAGACGACGGCGAGGGGATGACGGCGGAGGATGCGCGCCTGGCGATCGAGCGTCACGCGACCAGCAAGATCAAGCGCGCCGACGACCTGGCCGCGATTCGCACGCTCGGCTTTCGCGGCGAGGCGCTGCCGTCGATCGCCTCGGTGTCGCACTTTGTGCTCCGTACCCGGGCCCGCGGCGAATCGAGCGGCACCGAGATCCGCGTCAACGGCGGGGCGGTGGCCGCCGTGGTTGAGATCGGTGCGCCGGAAGGCACCGCGATCGAGGTCAACGACGTCTTCTATAACCTGCCGGCGCGCCGCAAGTTCCTGAAGGCCGATTCGGCGGAGTCGGCGCAAGTATCGCGGGTGGTGACGCAGTTGGCCCTCGCGTATCACGAGGTCGGCTTTACTCTGATCAGCGGCGGCCGCACCGTTCTGCAATTACCGCCGGCGGCGGCGTTACGCGACCGGCTGTTTCAAATCTACGGCGATCGAACCGACTTGACCGAGGTTCACAAGGAGGCCGGCGGGCTGAAACTGACCGGTTTCGTCGCCGCGCTGGCCGAGCAGGGGCCGACCCGCGGTCCGCAACACCTGTTCATCAACCGCCGCATCGTCAAGGACCGGACGATAGCGCACGCGATTATCGACGCCTACAGCGTGGCGACGATCAAAGAACGCAGCCCGGAAGTCCACCTGTTCATCGAAATGCCGGCCGATGCGGTGGATGTGAACGTCCATCCGACCAAGGCCGAGGTACGGTTTCGTGAGCAGTCGTTGGTGCACGAGGTGGTTCGCCGCGCGTTGATGGACGCGCTCGGCGGCAGCGCCGCGCCGCAATTGCAGCTGCGTCCTGAAGCGGTCACGACTCCATGGTCCGTGACGGCGACGTTGCCGGGCGTCTTGACTGGCACGTATCCGACGCGATGGACGCCAAACCCCTCCGTCTCGCCCCCGCGCGCGACTGGCGAGGGTGATGCCGGCGGCCTCCAATCGACCGACCCGGCATCGGCGGCGGTTGGCAGCCAGTCCTCGGACATCAAGCCGATGATTGCACTGGGTCAGTTCCGCGACACGTTCATCGTCGCAGTGGACGACGAGGGGATCGCGATCATCGATCAGCACGTGGCGCACGAGCGCGTACTGTTCGAGCGGGTCATGGAAAAGCTGACGGCCGGGACGCTCGAGTCGCAGCGTTTGCTGATCCCGATGGTCATGGACGTGGCGCCGTCGGCACATCAGGCGCTGGTAGGTCGGGCGGCCGAGCTCGCGCGCCTCGGTTTCGAGCTCGAGTCGTTTGGCGACGCGACGATCAAAATCACCGCCGTGCCGGCGCTGTTGAAAACCGAGGATTCCGGCAAGGCGCTGCTGGCGTTGGCCGAAGATCTCGAAGGCCTCGATCGCGGCGCGCACGTGCAGGAAGCGCTGCAACGGATTGCCGCGACCACTGCCTGCCATGCGGCCGTGAAAGCGAACTACCCGCTGACCTATGAAAAAATGACGCACATCCTCGACGAGTTGCGCGCCACGGCGTATTCACAGATCTGCCCGCATGGCCGGCCGGTGATGCTGCGGCTGACGAAGCGGGAAATTGAGAAGAACTTTGACAGGATATGAAGGCCGTCTGGTTCTACGCCGGTCGCGGCGCTCAGCTCATCGGTATGTGGTTGCTGCTGGTTGATCTCTTCACCGCCGGACCTCTGGGACCCGATCCCAAACTTTTTGGTGCAGGCGTCGGCATTTTTCTCGCAGGATGGGGTTTAACCCGCTTGACGCGCTGACCGGCGGCTGTTACAGTTCTTTTGCTCTCTCTCCGACACAACTGATCGAGCTCAACGCTTTATCCGCCTGGGGACGTGTGCCCCGGAGTCCAAGCGAAAAGGGCAATCCCGCACGTACGCGGGAGCGCAAAGCCAGTTCGTGACGCACGCATGTCGCATGCGCCGCGGAACTGGTTGCCGAACTTGGAGTATCTAGATGGTTACTCGGCGTCTCGTATTCATCACCTCGATTGTCGCCACCGCGCTCTCGTCGTTCACGCTCGGCGTAGTCCACACCCGCTATACCGACGCGATTGCCCAGGAATCGTACGACGCGCAAATCGCCTCGCTGCGTACCGAAATGCGGACGCAGTTGGGAAAAGTGACGCGCGCTGAAGCGGTCGCCTCAGCCGGCACCGCCGGCACCGTTGCCGTGAAGTCCGAGCCGGCAGCCAACGCCCGCGCAAAAATGGTCGCCGAAATCAAGCAGCAGCTGCAGACCGAAATGGGACTGCTGCCGGTCAACCTGCTGCGCGACCGCCGTTCCAGCTTCGTCGAGCTCTACTCTTCAGATAATCTGGGAAAGACCAACTACGGCACTGCCGGTTATCTCGGCAAGGGCTACTTCATCACCGTCAAACACGCGGTCGTCGCGCTGCAGGACGACGACAATCGGAAGGGCGAGCGGAAGATTACCTCGGTCAAGGTGGTCTACCGCGGCAAGGAAGTTCCGGCGAAGGTGATCGACACGGGCGACGCTGACGTCGAAGTGCATAGCGGCGACTGGGCGATCATCAAGACCGCGAAAGAGCTCGACCTGCCGACGCTGCACGTCGACACCGCGTTCGCGTACGACTTCGCCGATCCGATTTTCCGCCTTGGCAACGACTACTCGAAGGGCATCATCCTGTCGACCGGATATGTCGGTCAGCGGACCCCGAATGGTCTCGTCACCTGCCTCACCGACGGTCATCCGGGCGTGTCGGGCGGCGGTGTGCTGAACCAGCGGGGCGATCTGGTCGGGATTCCAATCGGCCGGATGCAGGGCGACTATCGATTCTCGTTCATCCTGCCGATCCGATCGGAAATGCTCCGGAAGCTTCCGGCGTACGAACCGGCGAGCACTCCGACGATTCTCGCGACCGAACCGCAATAGCCAAGACACGGCCGTGTAATCGCGGCCGTGCAAATCTTCGCCGCACTCGCGAGCGTCGCGGTTTTGTCCGCGACGCTGCTCAGTCAAACTCCAACCACACACCACGGTTCGCGATCTCGGCGCCGCGGACTACATCGACGCCGGCTTGCTAAACGCCATCGCCAACGGCTGACCCTGGGTCCACGGATGCCGGTGTTGGGTTTACTACGGGCTTTCGATGGCAGCGGCCCTTCGCACGTCCGCCGCGGCAGCGGCGCTGCTCGCCATCGATCGGGAAACCGAAACCCTCGAAACCGGGAAAGTCGCTGATATCGTGGCAGTTCCGGGCGGTGTGTTGCGCGATGTGACCGCGATCGAGCGCGTGCGTTTGGTGATGAAAGGCGGGACAATCATCCGGCGAGAATGAAGCATGACCCGCGACGACCTGCAGTTGTTCACGACGCGCTTTGTCGAAACCTGGGAGCGCTCAGACGCGCGGGCGCTGGCGATGTGCTACGGCGATCAGGCGACGCTGCACAGTCCGATGTTCAGCAAGGTGATCGGCCGGGAGCGGATCGAAAAGTCGTTCGTTGATCTGTTCCGCAGCCTTCAACAAGTGGCGGATCACCATCGACCGGATGGTGATCGACACAGTGGGCGCCAGCCGCGTCGTCGTGCTGACGACGTCGCATGCAACTCATGTCGGCGAACTATTTGGCTACCCAGGCACCGGTCGCCGCTTCACGGTGCACTCGGCGCTGATTCTCGAGTTTTCGGGTAGCTTGATCAGTTCGGAAACCCGCCTCTACGATTTCACCGGGCTGCTGATGCAACTGGGTGTGTTGATGGCCAAAGGCCGATAGGAGTCGACGATGTGGCGTGAGTTCCGGGAATTCCTGCTGAAGCAGAACGCACTCGCCCTGGCGGTTGGCGTGATTATCGGTGGCGCGGTCGGCAAAGTCGTGACGTCGATTGTCGCGGATCTGCTGATGCCGGTGGTCGGTCTCGGCCTGCCCGGCGGCAACTGGCGTGAGTGGAAGTACGTGCTGTCGCAGAGCGTCGGGCCCGACGGCAAGGACGTGGTGAATTCGATCAACTACGGCGCATTCTTCGGCACCCTCGTCGACTTCGTGATCGTGGCGTTCGTCGTGTTCCTGATCGTCAAGCAATTCCTCAAACCGGCGCCAGCGGCGCCGACCAAGGGCTGTCCCGTACTGCCTCGAGACAGTTCCGATCGGCGCGACCAAATGCCGCGCCTGCGCCAGCGCCATATAATCGCCTGATGTTTCGAACGCTGAGGATCGTGCTGGTGTGCGCGTTGGCTGCCGGCTGCGGCGGCGGTGCGCCAGCGGTGCGAGCAATCCAAACCGGCGGAAAGTGGCGACGCCCGCGTGAAGCAGATCGCCGACACCTTCCTGAATGCCTATTTCGATCGGAACCCCGAATCGGCGACGTTTTACGGAGTTCCCGGTCGTCATCACAACGCGCTGACCGATAACAGCCTCGCCGCGACGCGCGCCTGGGAGGCGCGCGAGGATCGATGGCTGAGCGAGCTGAAACAGATTGACGCGTCAACGATCAGCGGCGGTCCGCTGCGGGCCACCTATGCGATTACCCGCCAGGCGCTCGAGGGCAACGTCGCGAAGCGGGTGTGTCGCGACGAATTGTGGCCGGTCAGCCAGATGACCGGCTGGCAGGTGAACTACGGGTATCTGGTGACGATTCAGCCAGTCGGCACCGCTGACGCCCGGCAGGAAGCGTTGGCTCGCTGGGGCCAGCTGCCGAAATATATCGACACCGAAATCGGAAACCTGCGCGAGGGGATGCAAGCCGGCTACACCTCGCCAAAGCTGAACGTTCGAATCGTCATCGATCAGGTCCGGACGCTGGCGAATACGCCGCTCAAGGACTCGCCGTTTGGATCGCCCGTGCAACGCGACAAGGATCCGGCGTTTCAAAAGGCGTTCAGTGCGCTGGTCACCGAACAGATCGTGCCGGCGGCCAAACGCTACGTCGATTTTCTCGAGAAGGAATACCTGGCCGCGGCGCGTGAAGCGATCGACGTCGCATCACAGCCGAACGGCGCCGCGTGCTACGACGCGAGCGTGCTCTATTTCAGTTCCGCGAAAAAATCGGCGAAAGAGGTCCACCAGCTCGGTGTGGCGCAGAACGAGCAACTGGCGGCCGAAATGACGGCGATCGGTGAGCGCTCGTTTCAGGAAACCGAGTTGCCAAAGCTGCTGCAGAAGGTGCGAACCGATCCGCGGTACAAGTTCAAGAACCGTGAAGAAAAGATCGCCTATTCGCAGGCTGCGTTGGCGCGGGCCAAGGCGGCGATGCCGCAGGCTTTCGGCCTGATTCCCAGGGCCGATGTCGTTATCCAGCCGTATCCGAAGTTCCGCGAGAAGAACGCGCCCAACGAATACAACTCCGCGGCCGAGGACGGCAGCCGGCCGGCGGTGTTTCTGATCAGCGCGTACCAGGCCGAGCAGCAGAGTCGCGTCGAAGACGAGTCGACCGCGTTCCACGAAACGATTCCCGGGCACCACCTCCAAGGTGCGATTGCACTCGAGCGTAAAGAAATTCATCCGATTGGCCGCTACCTGTCCAATAGCGGTTATGTCGAAGGCTGGGCGCTCTACTCCGAGCGACTGGCCGACGAGCTGAACCTGTTTTCGGGTGATCTCGATCGTCTTGGGATGCTGTCGTCGCAAGGACTGCGCGCGTCACGATTGGTGGTCGATTCCGGCCTGCACACCATGGGCTGGACGCGTCAGCAGGCGATTGACTACATGCTGGCGCACACCGCCGAAAGTCGAGCACGACGTGGAGTCGGAAGTCGATCGCTACATCATTTATCCAGGGCAGGCGACTTCGTACATGATCGGGCGTCTCGAGATCGGCGCGGCGCGCGACGAAGCCAAAGCTGCGATGGGTGCGAAATTCGACCTCAAGGCGTTTCACGATCGCGTGCTGGAAGACGGCGGAGTGCCGCTCGGCTTTCTCCGCGAAAAGATCCGGGCGTGGAGTGGAGGACAACGATGAAGGCAGTCGCCGTCGCGCTGGTCGGAGTCGCGGTTCTGTCTGCGGAAGTCGGAATTTCGACGCAGTCGCGGTCGTTTCAACTCGACGATTTGGCGCGGATCGTGCGCGTCTCTGATCCGCAGGTCGCTCCCGATGGCCGTAACGTCGCGATTGTTGTGGCGCGTGCTGACCTCGACACCGATCGTTGGGACTCGCAGGTCGCGCTGGTTGATGCCACGTCCGGAACGATGCGCCAAGTGACGCGCGGTCGGCGGGACGTTGGCCACCCGCGATGGTCGCCCGACGGTCAATCGCTGGCCTTCATCGCCCGCACCGCCGATCCCGCCGATGCGCACACGCAAATTTTCGTGATGCCGCTGCAGGGAGGCGATGCGGAGCGCATCACCTGGTCGCCGACCAACATTCAGCAGTTCGCCTGGTCACCCGATGGCAAGTCGCTGGCATTCGCCGCCGAAGACGAACGTCCGAAGCGAACCGGTCGTGAAAAGTTCGACGATGCGTTTGAGGCTGGCAGCGACAATTTTCTGACAACGGAAGCGCCGCAGCCCACGCACGCCTGGCTGGTTCCGTCGAGTGGTGGACCGGCGAAGCGGCTGACATCGGGGACGTGGAGCCTGCCGGTGAGCCTGCCGCCAGGTCCGCCGTCGTCACCGTTGAACTGGTCGCCCGACGGGCGATCGATCGTGTTCGCGCGTGCCAGCACGCCTCACGAGCTGGACAACTACAAGACCACACTGGCGGTCGTCGATATCGCGAGCGGTGCGATCAGGGCGTTGACCAGCGCGACACGGACCGAAGGTTTTCCGTCGTTTTCACCCGACGGGTCGCAGGTGGCCTACTGGTATGCGCGCGACGGCGATGTCCTCAACCCCAACGAGGTCTACGTTGTTCCGTCGGCTGGCGGGACGCCGCGAAATCTGACGCGCACGCTCGATCGCACGATCTTTCAGTCGGCATGGATGCCCGATGGCAGATCGCTGCTGGTCGCCGGCAACGACGTCGACCGCACGTCGCTCTGGCTGCAAACCGTCGAAGGACCGGCACGCCGGCTCGATATTGGGCGGGTGAGCGTCCAAACGGCGTTCTACGTGGCCGTGACGGTGGGACGAACCGGCTCGATTGCGTTCATCGGCAGTGAGCCGAATCGGCCGCCCGAACTGTACTTCATGGACACGCCATCCGCGATGCCGAGGCGGCTGACCGATCTCAATCGCGACGTCGCCGCGCTCGAGTTTGGAAAAGTCGAAGGGGTCGAGTGGCGATCTGACGGGATGCCGCATAACGGCGTCTTGACCTATCCAGCGTCATTCAATCCCTCGCAGAAATACCCGTTGGTCTTGATCATTCATGGCGGGCCGGCTTCGGCGTCGCTGCTCAGTTTCTCGGCGCAGGCGCAGTTGTTCGCGGCTCGCGGCTGGGTGGTCTTTCAACCGAATTACCGCGGCAGCGACCAGCGCGGCCAGGCTTACTACCGCGCGATCATCGGCGACATGGGCGCAGGCCCGGGGCGGGACGTCATGGCGGGCGTGGCTGCGGTGAAAGCCAGGGGGTTTGTTGACGAAAGCCGCGTCGCTGTCACCGGATGGTCCTATGGCGGCTTCATGACCACCTGGCTGATTGGGCACTACGACGGCTGGCGGGCGGCGATGGCTGGCGCGCCGGTGACCGACTTTGTCGACCAGGCGCAGCTGAGTGATGGTGGTTGGGACGAAGTCTTGGGTGGCGGTCCATTCGCGGGCGGACGGATCGAATCGTACCGCTCGCAGTCGCCGATTTCCTACATCGCGAACATTCGAACGCCGACATTAATCATGTCGAACACCGGCGACTTTCGCGTGCCGATCACCCAGGCTTACAAGTTGTATCACGCGTTGAAGGACAACAACGTTGAGACGAAGTTCATCGCGTATCCGATTCCAGGCCACAACGCGGCCGACCCGATTCGCGCGAGGGACGTGCAGCGGCGCTGGATTGAGTGGGTCGAACAACACTTCAATGTCCGTCCAGCGTCGCATTAGCCTCGTTGTCGTGGCGGTAGCCGCTTCGGTCGCGGTCTCGTGGGCGCAGCCGCGCGTCCACGATCTGCCGTTGAAGCCAGAAACGGTCCACTGGGGCTATTACGATTCCAAGCTGACACCGGTGCTGCGGATCGCCGCGGGCGATCGCGTCCGCGTCGAGACGATGATCGCCGGCGGGCTGCAGCGGCTGCGTTTGGCCGGCGTACGGGAAGAGGAGATTCCGGAGTCGCTGAAAGCGGTCGAAACGCGCGTCACCGAGCGCGGTCCGGGAGCACATCCGATGAGCGGGCCGATTTTTGTCGAAGGTGCGCAGCCCGGCGACACGCTTGAAGTGCGGATCGGCGCGATTGAATTCCTGCACAATTTTGGCGTCAACGCGTTCAGTCCCGGCGGTGGCGTGCTTCCGGACGACTATCCCTATGCCGGGTTGAAGCTGCTGCGCTGGCAGTCGGGCGCCGATCGCGTGGAATTTGCGCCGGGCGTCACGCTGCCGCTGGCGCCATTTTTTGGCTCGATCGGCGTCGCGCCGCCGCCGCTGGTCGGACGGATCTCGAGCCGGCCGCCCGGGTGGCATGGCGGCAACCTGGATAACAAAGACCTCGTGTCGGGCTCGGTGTTGTATCTGCCGGTGCACGTGCCCGGAGCGCTGCTCTCGATTGGCGACGGTCACGGGCGACAAGGTGATGGCGAGGTGACCGGCACGGCGTTGGAAACGTCACTGCGCGGAACGTTCGAAATCCGGTTACGCAAAGGCGAGCGCTTGCGCTGGCCGCGCGCGGAAACCCCGACCCATTACATTGCAATGGGCTTACACGAAGACCTGGATGAAGCAACCCGACTGGCCGTCCGCGAGATGATCGATTTCCTGATGGCCGAGAAAAAGCTGTCGCGAGACGATGCCTACATGCTGTGCTCTCTCGCGGCCGACTTACGTGTGACGCAGGCGGTGGATGCGACGAAGGGCGTGCACGCGATGCTCGCCAAGTCGATCTTTACCAGGTAGGCGGGCAAACAGAGGCGACGGAGAGAACGGAGTAGAGCTAAACGCGGAGGAGCGGAGGCTAGGAAGAAGCGAAGAAACGATCCACTCCGTACAACCCGTGTTTCTGTACCGTGTATTCTCCGCGCCTCCTTATGCTCCGTTCCTCCGCGTTGAGCCTTTCTCCGTTCCCTCCGTGACCACTTTGACCGCCAGCAACGGCTAATCGCCGCTCGACCCTTTGAATTGATCGTCTTCGTCAGCGAACAGCACGTTGAAACTGGTCAACGATCCGTAGCAGCCGGTGATGTAACTCTGCAGCTTGACCTTCGCATCGTCAGGCAGGTCGGCCGCATTCACCTGCTGTTCCAGGGTGCGAAGGCGATTGCGCAGCATCACCACTTTGTGAAAAAACGTTTCGATCGGCCATGACTTTTCCTGCAATCCCGGCGTTCCGGGCCGCAGCACGAACGAGCCGCCACGCCAACGATCGGCAGGCGCGACCGGCGAGATGCCGGTCTCCTCGCGAATCACGCGCCGGAGCAGCATTTCAAGATCAGCATCACCGGTCATCGAAACCTCCCGTTCACTGACGATCGGAAAAGGCTCGCCGCGAAGTAGCTGCCGACGGCGCGTGGGCCTGCCGCGCCGAAGCCCGCTCGTCGTCCGCCGAGCGGGCCTGGGCTTGCCGCGCCGAAGCTCGTTCGTCTTCCGCCGAGCGGGCGTGGGCTTGCCGCGCCGAAGCTCGTTCGTCTTCCGCCGAGCGAAGGCGGGGCCCTCCTCGATAATTGTGCTCGCTGTGACAGTAGCCGCACGAGACGCGGAGCGGCTGCGCGTCGCTGTCGGTCACGATGATCGTGTGCATCCGATCGGTCTTGCAGGCGCGACAGTAGTCTTCAATCGATTCGCCGGCACGGTAGCGCCGCTCTGCGCTGGGCATCGCGGTGTATGATGACACGGATGAATCGCGACGACTGCATCCTGTTCAGCGGCGGCGCGCCGGGCGCCGAAGCGGAATTCGGCCGCTGCGCCGAACGTCACCGCGTTGAAGAAGTGAATTTCACCTTCGATGGCCACAAGATCGACCGGCATCGCGGCGTCCGCGTACTGAATCACGAAGAGTTGCAGAACGGCGACGTCAGCCTCGAGTATGTCGCGCGGCTGATGCATCGCCGTTACACCGACGCGCCGACGATTCGCAAGGTTCTGCAGACGCTGTGGTATCAGGTGAACAACGGCCAGGAAGTCTACGTCGTCGGCACGATCCTCGACGACAGCACGGTGCGCGGCGGAACCGGCTGGGGCGCCGAATTCGCGAAGTTATGCAACAAACCGCTTCACGTCTTCGACCAGGACAAGGATCGCTGGTTTTCGTGGACCGGCGAAGCGTGGAATCCGCGCAGCCAGAACGATCCGCCGGTGATCGCCCACCCGCATTTCACCGGGACCGGGACGCGGAAACTCCAGGACAACGGTAAGACGCGCGATCGAGGGCTTGTTCAAGCGTTCGTTCGACTGAGGCAGCGGTCAGCCGTCGCGCTTCAAACTTTTGCGCTGCTTCTTGATCTCGGTCCACCCGTCCAGGCGGCGCTTGATTTCCTTTTCAAATCCGCGATCTTTCGGTTCGTAGTACTGACGCCCTTCCAGCGCGGGCGGCAAGCACGACATGTCGGCAACCGCATCCTCCTCGTCGTGCGCGTACTTGTAGCCTTTGCCGTACGAGAGGTCCTTCATCAACCTGGTCGGCGCATTCCGCAGATGTAATGGCACTGGCTGGGCGACGTCACGATGCGCGTCTTCGGCGGCGTGGAGATAGGCCTGGTAAACCGCGTTGCTCTTCGGCGCGGTGGCGAGATAAATGGCGGCCTGGGCGAGTGCGGTGTTGCCTTCCGGCATGCCGATGAAATGCACGGCGTCCTTGGCGGCGACGGCAACCGTCAAGGCCTGCGGATCGGCGTTGCCGATGTCCTCTGAGGCAAAGCGAACCAGCCGGCGGGCGATATAGAGCGGATCTTCGCCGGCTTCGACCATCCGCGCCAGCCAATAGACCGCCGCGTCAGGATCGCTGTTGCGCATCGATTTATGCAGCGCCGAGATGATGTTGTAGTGTTCTTCGCCGCCTTTGTCGTAGAGCAGCGCGCGCTTCTGGATGGTCTGCTCGACGCGGCCAACATCGACGGCGCGCGCGCCGTCGACGAGCGGCGCCGCCGCGACGCTCAATTCGAGCAGGTTCAGTGCCGACCCGGGCGTCGCCGTTGGCGTAGAGGGCGATGGCCCGCATCGCTTCATCCTGAATCACGATCGGCTCGGCGCCGAGCCCGCGTTCGGGCTCGTGCAGCGCGCGCTGCAGGATCGTCAGCACTTCCTCGGCGTCGAGACCGCGCAGCACGAACACTTTGGACCGCGACAGCAGAGCGGCGTTTACTTCGAACGACGGATTCTCGGTCGTCGCGCCGATCAGCACGATGTCGCCGGCTTCGACGCGCGGCAGAAACGCGTCCTGCTGCGCCTTGTTGAAGCGGTGAATTTCGTCGATGAAGACGATCGTTCGCCGGCCGGTCGACTTGCGAATCCGCTCGGCCTCGGTCATCACCTCGCGAATCTCTTTGATTCCCGCCAGGACCGCGCTGAACGAGACGAATCGAGCCTTGGTGGTTTCGGCGATGATGCGGGCGAGCGTCGTCTTACCCGTGCCGGGCGGTCCCCAGAGAATGATCGACTGCAGCAAATCGCGCTCAATCGCTTCGCGCAGCGGTTTGCCCGGTGCCAGCAGGTCGTCCTGGCCGACGAATTCGTCGAACGTCCGCGGCCGCATCCGCTCGGCGAGCGGCGATGGCGCACTGGAGTTCGGCGTCGCGCGAGGCGGGTCGTCTGGGAAGAGCGAGTTCATGATCGTTGCCGGCGCGCCTCGTAAACCAGCAGAGCGGCGGTGACGGCGGCGTTGAGCGACTCGACCGGCTGACGCATCGGAATCGTCACCACCTGATCGGCGCCCGACAGCTGATCCGGCGGCAGTCCACTGCCTTCGCCGCCAACCACGAGCGCGATCGATCCCTTCAAGTCGGCATCGAACAGCGATCGACCACGATGCGGCGAGGTGGCGATGATCCGACATACCGCGCGTCCGCAGCTCGTCAAACGGCGGGGCACTGCTGACGACCGTCAGCGGCAGGCGCAGCGCGCTGCCCATCGACCCACGCAACGCTTTCCAGCCGAACGGGTCTGCCGACCCGGCCGCCGCGATCACGCCAGTCGCCCCGCCGGCTTCAGCGACCCGTACCGATTGCACCGATGTTTCCCGGATCCTGAACGCCGGCCGCGATCATCAACAGCGGCTGGCCGGAAAACATCGCTGTGCTCCGATCCGGTCGATCGGCAATCACGACGATCGCACTCGACGATCGCACCGGACTCAGCGCCGCCATCACCGGCGCAATAGCTGAGACTGTCTCGACGCCGGCGGCGCCAAGCCGTGCGATCAGTTGCGCGATTTCGGGATCCTCGGTGCGATCCGCCGCGACCGCCGCTTCCCGAATCCGAATCGTCGCGCTCAGCGCCTCGCGAACCAGATGCGCGCCGTCGAGCAGCATTACGGCGTCAGTTTCGCGGCGCGCAGCGGCCCTGAACCGCTCGACGATCGGGTTCTGCCGGCTGGAAATACGGCGCACGCCGTATGGTACGTATGCGGGTTCACCCATGAAGGAGCGGCTGATCAAGAAGTTCGAAGACGAGATTGCGGCGCTGAATCACGAGTTGAAGCTCGAGCTGCCGAAGGAAATCAAGCGCGCCCGCGAGCTGGGCGATCTGCGCGAAAATGCCGAGTACCACGCGGCGAAGGAACGCCAGCGTCTGGTCGAAGCGCGTATCAGCATGCTGCAGAAGCGGGTCTCGGAAATCGCGCTGATCAATGTCGATCGCATTCCGAAAGACCGCGTCGGGTTTGGCTCGACGCTGCACGTCGTCGAGAGCAATGGCGAGAAGCTGGTCTTTCAGTTGGTCATGCCGGAAGATGCCGATGCCGAGAAAGGCCTGATCTCGACGACCTCGCCAATCGGCCGGGCGTTTTTGAACAGGGAAGAAGGCGACTCGGTCACCGTGACGACACCCGGCGGCCGCCGCGAGTTCGAAATCACCAAGCTCTATACCATTCACGACGTCATCGCCGGATGACGGAACGGTTTGCCGCCGCACCGCATCAACCATCCGAACCGTACTCGCCGCAACTTCGCACCGCACTGGTCCTGACCGGAACCGGAACGGCCGGGGCCTATCACGCCGGCGCGCTGCGCGCCCTCGCCGAGGCAGGTGTGAAAATCGACCTCGTCGCCGGTCGTGGCATCGGCGCGGTCGGCGCGATGTTTCATGCGATCGACGGCGCATCGCGGCTGTGGGACGACAAAGGATTCTGGCGGTCGCCGGCGGTCGCCGGCCTCTATCAATGGCGGAGCATTCCAAAAGTGATGATGAGCGCGCTCGCCGTTGCCGCGGCGGTTGTCGCCATTCCAATTGTCACGGTCGCACTCGGGTTAATCGTCTTTCCGATCGACTTTCTTCTGAAGATCGTCGGGGTTGGCGGCGGCGGCGGGCTGGTCGCGTGGTACACCGACTGGGCGCAATCAGCGTTCGCACCCTCGATGCTGCCCACCTGGTTGCCGCGGATCGTCTTGCTCGTGCTCGGATCCGCCGTCGGTTTCGCCTTGATTGACGGTTGGCGGCAGCACGCACGACAGCCGCGAGGGCCGTTCTGGTGGAGACTGCTGCGGCCGCCGCTTTCAGCACGCGAAGCGGTGGAGCATACCTGGCGCGTCTTATGGGATCTGTTGCGAGGTGCCGCGCAGTTGAGCCAGCCCGGTGCTGGCGAACTGGCGCGCCGCTACGTCGAAGTGGTCGCCGATAATCTCGGCCAGCCGGGGTTTCGCGAACTGCTGATCACGGTGCACGACATGGATGCGCACCGCGATCTGATGTTTGCGCTCGTCGCCGAGCATCGGCGCCGCGATCTCGTCCGCCGTCCGCGGTCGGAAGCCACCGAAATGCGACGCGCGGAAGTCTTCGATCTAGCCGGGGCCGACCGCGAACTGCTGGCGGATGCCATCGCCGCCTCGGTGACTATCCCGCTCGCCACCGAACCGCAATCGGTGACCTTTTCGGCCGAGTCGTATTGGCGCGGTGAAACGCACCGGCTGGTCGACCGGCCGGCAAGCCTGATTCGGCTGATCGATGAACTGATCGAGCTAGGCGCCAAGCAGATTGTCCTGATTGCCGGCACTGAAGACGCGGCCGGTCCGCACACGCTCGCTCCGCCACGCCTCGACGGCCGTGGCCGTCTTGGCGAATACGTCGCGTCGGCGGAAACGGCGATTGTCCGTGACGCGACGACGACCACCGGCGGGGTGCGCATTTACACGATTCGACCAGTCCATAATCCGATTGGACCGTTCGATTTTTCGGGCGGCTTCGATGATCGTTCACAGCGGGCGCAGCCGCTGGCCGAGTTGATGGGGCGCGGTTACGAAGACGCGTATCATCAGTTCATCGAGCCGGTCGTTGGTGCGAGCGGCGAGCGTATTACGCACAAGTAAGCACGAAGCCACGAAGCCACGAACAGAACGAACGCAGAGATCGCCAAGGACGCCGAGAAAGGATTCTCTCGGCGAGCCCGGCGGTCTCGGCGTTCAAATACACGAAGCCACGAATCGGAGTGCCGTGATGAAGACCGACGCTACCGTGAAACGCGGACCTGCCACCGAGCTAATCCACGCCGGCGAAACGAATCGCAGCGACGCCGCGCCGCTGGTGACGCCGATTTACGAAACCACCACGTTCGTGTTCGACAACGCGGAAGAAGTGGTGGCCTACAACGAAGGCCGCTCGCAGAAGCATTTGTATTCGCGCTACAGCAACCCGACCGTGATGGCCGCGGAGCAGAAGATTGCGGCGCTCGATCGGACTGAAGCGGCGCTGGTGTTTTCTTCGGGCCAGGGGGCGACAACGACGATTCTGCTGGCGCACCTCAAGGCCGGTGACGAGGTCGTCTGCAGCGCCGCCATCTACGGTGGCACGCTGCACCTGTTGGAAGACGTCCTTGCGAAGTTCGGTGTGACGCCGCGCTTCGTCTCGCTCGCGCAGCTGGCCAACCCGGAAGCGCTGTTTTCCGCCAAGACTCGCGTGGTGTGGTTCGAATCGCCAATCAACCCGACGCTGCGATGCGTTGACGTGAAACGCGTCGCCGACGCCTGCCGCGCCCATGGCGTGCTGTCGGTGATCGACAACACCTTCGCCAGCCCGATCAACCAGCAGCCGCTGTCGCTTGGCGTCGATCTGGCGATGCAGAGCGTGACCAAATACCTGAACGGCCACAGCGACGTCACCGGCGGCTGCGTCAGCGGACCGAAGGCGCTGCTTGCGCCAATCGAGAAGGCACGGCGCCAGGTCGGCACCGTCATGGATCCGCACCCTGCCTACGCGCTCGGACGTGGGTTGAAAACGCTGCCGATTCGGATGGCGCAACACAACGCCAACGCCCAGGCGGTTGCCGAGTTCCTCGAACACGACCGCCGGGTCAGCCAGGTCTACCACCCGGGGCTGGCGTCGCATCCCGATCAGGAGATCGCGCGTCGCCAGATGATGGGCTATGGCGGCATGGTGTGCTTCGACCTCGGTGGCAGTTACGAGCGGGCGGCGCGCACCTACGATCGGCTGCAGCTGATCAAGCGCGCGGCCAGTCTCGGTGGCGTCGAGAGCCTGATCAGCATGCCGGTGCTGACCTCGCAATGGGGCCACACCGACGCGCAACTACGCGAAGCCGGCGTCACGCGCGGCATGCTGCGGCTGTCGGTCGGGCTGGAGGATTCGGCGGATCTGATTGCGGATTTGGACCAGGCTTTGGGAAGTTAGAACTGAGAACTGAGAACTGAGAACTAAGAACTAAGAACTGAGAACTTGCGTTTTCGCTTCCTTCGTTGTGTCGTGCAGCAGGAAGTCTTCGACCAGCTCGCGCAGTTTCACTGAGATCTGGTCGCCGTTCAGGTCGCCATACTTGCTGCGGAACGCCCGCATCGGCACGACCGCCTTGGCCATCGCGCGGTGGCCGCCCGCGCTGCCGATGTCGGCAAAAATCCGCCGGACGAATTCGCCGGCATTCTTGGTATATCCCAGGTTTCGCACCGACACCACCAGCGTGTCGTTGACGACGCCGGCAATGATGGTCCATTTCACATCCTCGAGCTGGAGGAAGAAGTCGGCCACGTAGGGAATGAAGTCTTCGCGCGTCGACGGGCCGACGAATGCGCAGAAGACTTGTCCGGTGAGGTTGCCGCTCTGGTAGGCCTTCATCACATACTCGAGCCGTTCGACCGTGATTTCGGCGCCTTCCATTTTGCGAATCATCGCTGCGTCCGACAGCGGATACAGATACGAAAACGCCTCGAGGTCGACGCGATTGGTCGAACGGCTGAAGAACAGCGTGTCGGACTTGATCGCGTAGAGCATCGCCGTGGCGGTCCGCTCGGAAATGTTCACATCCACCGCGCGGAGGTGCTCGGTGAGAATTGTCGACGTCGATCCGTAATCGGGCCGGATGTCCTTGAAAACGGCGGTGTAGCCGGGCTGCTCGGGATGATGATCGATCACCAGATCGACGCGTTCGATCAGGTCGCCGAAATAATGCGGTTGGACGTCGACCATCGCGATCCGGTCGTACTCTTTCAGCGACTCGGGGTTGATCGACTCGACGTGAATGTCGAGCAGGTTGACCATGCGCAGGTTTTCAGGCCGGGTCACGCCCTGAAATGCGCCGATGATCGCCGTCGTCTTGGTCCGCCGCAGGATGTTCCGCAGCGCCAGCCCGCTGGCCATCGCGTCGGGATCCGGATCGTTGTGCAGCATGATCAGCACGCGTTCCGCGTCGGCAAAATAGCGCTGATACTGTTGAACGCGGGCGCGGGTCAACGAGCGGCTGAATTCGGTGAGCAGCGGTCCACCGAACAACTCGGACATCGCCAGATAGACGACGTCCGGAAAGTCGTCGCGATACTCCTCGGCGCGTTCGGCGCTCGACCCGGCGGCGACTCCGAGGATGTAGACCAGTGTGCCGCCCGCATCGCGCACCGCGTCGAGAATTTTCTTGAGACTGCGGCGGCCGTTGTCCTCGACGATGACGCAGGTGCTCGGGCCGATGTCGGCCTTCAACCAGGTTTCTGTCCGGCGCGGATCGCCCGCCGTCACCGTTACGCCGGCTTCATGGAGGCGCCGCGCCAGCGGGCGGGTTTCGACAATGAACTCGACCTCGAACCCTGGCAGCAGGATCTCGTCGAGCGTCCGGATGACGAGCTCGTCTTGACAGACCGCTAGACACCGCATTGTCGGGCCAAGTCTTAATTATACGACTGCCATCATGGCCGGTCGTGGGGGTGTAAAGTTCCACCCGTGAGGCGACTTCTCACTGCTGCGCTGTGTGCGCTGGGCGCTTTCCAGCAAGTGCCGGTCTTCAAGACCGGCGTCGACATCGTCAACGTCACCGCGGTTGTCACCGACAACAAGGGAAATCTGGTCACCAACCTGCAGCGCGACGATTTCGAGCTGTACGAGAACGGCAAGAAACAGGCGATTACCTACTTCGCTCGCGGCGACGATGACGCGTCGATGCAGCCAGAGCTGCACCTCGGATTGCTGCTGGACGTCAGCGACAGCATGGGCGAAGACCTCGAGTTCATCAAGACTGCGGCGATCAAGTTCATGAACCGGCTGACCGACGCCAAAGACATCACGGTCATCGATTTCGACACCGAAGTACGAGCGGCCCGTTACAGCCAGAACGAATTCGTCCGCGCGATCGAACGGATTCGCTCGAAGAAAGTTGCCGGCTTCACGGCGATTCACGACGCCGTCGCGCTGTATCTCGATGGCGCCGGGTCGCAGGACGGCCGTAAAGTGATGGTGTTGTATACCGACGGCGGCGACACCCGCAGCACGCTGTCGTTCGGACAGCTGGTCGACTTGCTGAAAGCATCGGACGTGACCGTCTACGTGATGGGGATGCTCGAGCACCAATCGTCGTTCTCGAAAAACGAGCAGCGGACAACGATGCTGCAGATCGCCGAGGTGACCGGCGGCCAGGCGCTGTTCCCAACCTCGGTCAAGCAGCTCGACGAGATGTACGACAAGATCGTCGCGCGGATTCGCGCGCAGTATTCGCTCGGCTACACTCCCGCCGAAGCGAAGAACGACGGCAAATGGCGACGGATCGAAATCAAGGCGCGCAAAGAGAGTCACCCTCTCAAGGTGCAGTCGCGTAAGGGCTATTTCGGCGCCTACAAGCCGTGACGTGGCGGTGTCGGCGATCCGCGGCAATCGACCTATAATCCCGCCGAACCGTACACTCTCTCCAGGAGCAGCTGGCCACGCCATGATTGTCAGAAGCAGCAGTCCCGCAGTCGAAATTCCGAACGTTACCGTTCCGGCGTTTGTGCTTCGTCACGCGGAGCGGCTTGCCGATAAACCAGCGCTGATCGATGGGCCGACGGGGCTAACGCACACTTACGGCCAGCTCGCGGAGGCGATCCGGCGGGCCGCCACGGCGCTGCACCGCCGCGGTTTCCGTAAGGGCGACGTCTTTGCGATCTTCAGTCATAACCTTCCGGAATATGCGGTGGTGTTCAACGCGGTCGCATCGCTCGGCGGGATTGTGACCACTGCCAACCCGCTGTGCACCGCCGGAGAATTGACGAAGCAGCTGAAAGACTGCCACGCGCGGCTGTTGGTGACGGCGCCGCCGTATCTGGAGAAGGCCAGGGAAGCCGCGGCCGCCTGTGGTGTCGAAGACATCTACGTGTTCGGCAGCGCCGCCGGAGCACGGCCCTACAGCGAGTTGCTCGACGCGCCACCGGACCCGCCGGCAGTCACCATCAACCCGGCAGAGGACGTCGTCGTGCTGCCGTACTCGAGTGGCACGACCGGGTTGCCGAAGGGCGTGATGCTGACGCATCGCAACCTCGTGGCGAATCTTTGCCAGATCAACGGCTCTAAGGACTGGGACGCCTTTCAGGAGCGCGACCGGATTCTTGCGTTCCTACCGTTCTTCCACATCTACGGCATGGTCGTGATCATGAAGCTCGGGCTGTGCAACGGCGCGACGATTGTCACGATGCCGCGGTTTGACTTCGAGGAATTCCTGGCGACGACACAAAAGTATCGACTCACCAATTTGCCAATCGTTCCGCCGGTCGTGTTAGCGATGGTAAAGAGCCCGATCGTCGGCCAATACGATTTGTCCTCGGTCCGGATTGATCTTCTCCGGCGCGGCGCCGCTCGGCGAGGCGCAGGCGCGCCAACTGATGGAGCGGATCGGCTGCCAGATCAGGCAGGGCTACGGTATGACCGAGGCCAGTCCGGTCACCCATCTCAGCCCGACACGCGACGGCGTGCCTGCGAAAATCGGTTCGGTCGGTCGCGTGGTGCCGAACAGTGAAGTGAAGATTGTCGATCCGGCGACGCTGAAGCCGGTGAGCGGACCGAACGTCGAAGGCGAGCTGTTCATTCGCGGCCCGCACATCATGAAGGGCTACCTCAATCAGCCCGGTGAAACGGCGGGGTCGATCGACAAAGAAGGCTGGTATCACACCGGCGACGTCGGCTACGTCGATGACGAAGGCTGGTTCTTCATCGTCGATCGCACGAAGGAGCTGATTAAGTACAAAGGCCTGCAGGTGGCGCCGGCGGAACTCGAGGCTTTGCTGCTGACGCATGCGGCGATTCTTGACGTCGCCGTGGTTCGCCGTCCTGATGAGGAGGCCGGCGAAGTGCCCAAGGCATTCGTGGTGCTCAAACCGGATCCTGAGTCGAAATCCACGACCGCCGAGGCGATCATGGCATGGGTCGCCGAGCGCGTCGCGCCGCACAAGCGGATCCGCCAGCTCGAATTCATCGAGCAGATCCCGAAATCGCCGTCGGGGAAAATCTTGCGGAGGCTGTTGGTGGATGGCCCGCGAACGAGCTCTGTCGCGGGTTAGACAGAGGCAACGGAGAAACTAAACGCAAAGTTCGCAGATTCGACCGTCACTCGTGCCGTAACGCGACCATCGGATCGACCTTCGTCGCCCGCCGCGCCGGAATGTAGCAGGCCAGCAGCGCTGCCCCGACGAGCAGCAGCGTCACGCCGCCGAACGTCAGCGGATCGGTGGCGTCACGCCGAAGAGCAGCGACTCCACGGTGCGCGTCAGCGCCAGCGAGCCGGCGATCCCGATCGCCACGCCGATGAGATCGTGCGCAGTCCCTGGCCCAGGATCATCCTCAGCACGTCGCCCGGGCGCGCGCCGAGCGCGACGCGCACGCCGATCTCGCGCGTGCGGCGGCTGACCGAATACGCCATCACGCCGAACACGCCGGCCGTCGCGAGCAGCAGCGCCGTGATGCCGAAGAACCCGATGAGGATGACGTTGAACCGCCGCGAGCCGAGCGACGCGGAATAGACCTGCGAGAACGTCCGGAACCTCGCCGGAATCTCCGGGTCGAGGTCCTGCAGGATGCCGCGCGCCGCCGACGTCACCGAGCTGCGTGTCCGCATCGCTCAGCATCGTCGACGGTGATCGCCGAGCGCGGCCGCTGGAACAGGTTGACGTAGACGGTCGGGCGCGGCGGCACATCGAGGCCGTATTCGTGCGTGTCGCCGACGATCCCGACGATGGTCAGCAGGCGCAGGTCGCCGTCCATGTTGCCGAACTCGATCGTGCGGCCGATCGGGTCCTGGTCCGGGCCAGCGCTCGCGCGCGAGCGACTCGCTGATCACGGCGACGTGCGGCGCAGTCGCGCCGTCGCGCGTCGTCGAAGATGCGCCCGCGAACGAGCGGAATGCCGAGCACCTGGAAGTAGCCGTCCGTGGCGACGCAGAAGTCCGCGATGCCGATGCGCTCCTTCTGCTGGAACAGCGCGCCCAGGCCGTCCGTGCGTCGTCGGGCATCTCGTTCGGCGTCATCAGCAGGAACATCCCGTCGGGAAGGCCGCCGTCCAGCGGCAGGCCGCTCGTCGCGCCGACCGTGCGCACGCCCGGGATCTGCGCGAGCCGGTCGATCAGGCTCGAAAAGAAGATCGCCCTGACCGGCCTTCGCCTTCGGGTCGTCCACCCACGGCAGCGACACGTCCATCGTGACGATCGTGTCCACGCGGAACCCGGGATTCACCTCGAGCACCTTCATCAGGCTGCGCCCGAACAGTCCCGCTCCGACGACGAGCACCAGCGTGATCGCGATCTGCGCCGCGACGATGACCCGGCCGACGCGCTGGCTGCCCTGCGAGCCCGCCTGTCCGCGTCCGCCTTCGCACGAGGCCTCGCGCAGGTCGCCGGACGTCGCGCGCACGGCGGTGAACGCGCCGAGGCCGGCGGCGACCGCCGTGGACAGCAGGAACGCGAACACGAGGACCGGAATGCTGATCGAGACGCTGTCCAGCCGCGGCAGATTCGCCGGCGCCAGCGCGACGAGTCCCGCGACGCCCGCCGAGCGCGCCGAGCACGCCGAGCGCGCCGCCGGCGAGCGACAGCAGGAAGCGCTTCGGTGAGGAACTGCCGGATCAGCCGTCCGCGCGCCGCGCCGAGCGCGCTGCGAATGGCGAGCTCGCGCTCTCGCACCGACGCCTGCGCCAGCAGCAGGTTCGCGACGTTCGCGCACGCGACGAGCAGCAGAAATCCGACCGCGCCGAGCAGGACCAGCAGCGGCGAGCGCGCCTTGCCCGTGATCGAGTCCTGGAGCGGCGACGACCAGTCCGTCCCTGAGCAGGTAGTCGCCCTGCTCGCTCGACGTGTCGTGGATGCGCCGCGCGATCGCGCTGATGTCGCGATTCGCCTGCTCGACCGTCACGCCGTCGCGCAGGCGCCCGACCGCGCTGTAGTTGTGCGACGTCCGGCTCGGGTTCTCGCCGTCCAGGTCGGCCGGCAGCCACAGACTCGACCTCCGCCGGGAAGTGGAATCCGGCCGGCAGCACGCCGATGACGGAGAAGACCGCGCCGTCGATCTTCAGGTGCGCCTGCGAGAGATCCCGCGGCGATCCGAGATGCTGCCTCCAGTATCCGTAGCTGACGAGGACGGTGGGGCCGGCCCCTTTCTCGCGTCGCCGGCGGCGAAGTCGCGCCCGACGATCGGCTGAACGCCGAAGACCTTGAGGAAGTCCGGGCGACACGCGCGCGACCGTCGTGCGCGTCGGCTGCGACGCCGCCCGAAACGGACACGACGTCGTCGCGCGTACTTCGCCATCGCCTGGAAGCTGCGGCTCTGGTCGCGGAAGTCGTCGAAGTTCGGATCGGCCAGGCGCGACGGCCTGCCCTTCGACGTGACCTCGAAGACGGCCACGATCCGGTCCGGATCGGCGTACGGCAGCGGCCGCAGCAGCACGCCGTAGACGACGCTGAAGATCGCCGTCGTCGCGCCGATGCCGAGCGCGAGGGTGAGGACGGCGACGGCGGTGAAGCCGGGATTCTTGCGGAGCTGCCGAAGAGCGTAGCGGCAATCGGAGAGCACGGAGAGGAGCCAGTTGCCAAGGCGCTCTTCGCGAACTTGTTCTTTCACTTGCTCGATACCTCCTGGCACGTCCAACGCCGATTAGACGAAGAACCGTTGATCGAAGTTGCTTGCGTTTTTAACTTTGTCGGTTACCACCAAAGCGCTCCACCGCAAACAACGACAGATCGTGCCGCGTCCCGCCTTCGAGGGCGAGGTCGGCCATGATTTCGCCGACGACGCTGCAAAACTTGTAGCCATGCCCCGAAAAACCGGCCGCGATGCACACTGACGGTGTGTCGGGATGACGGTCCAGAATGAAATGCTCGTCCGGGCTATTGGTGAAGACGCAGGTCGTCAGGGCCAGCGTCGGTCCGTTGGCGTCGGGGAAGAAACGTTCGAGGGCCGTGCGCAACGTGTCCTCATCAGCCTGATCCACTTGACGATCGAGATCGTTCACCGGCCCGCGTTGTTCGCGGTGATGATACTTGCCGAGTCTTGAAACCGGGCACGCCGTAAATCGGCAGGCCGTAGAAATGACCGTCAGGCGCGCCCATGTTGAAGACCGGAAACCGATCCGGCCGGAACCATTCCGGGTGTTGCGGTTGCGTAAACAGCAGCACTTGCCGCTCCGGCACCGCCAGATCCCGAAACGACGGAATGAGTTCAGACGTCCAGGGACCTGCGGTGATGACAAGGCGTCTGGCGCGGTAGGTCGCACGGTTGGTCCGGACGATGACACCCCAGGCCCGTCGGTGTCCCAGTGCTGAACCGGTTCGCGTGCGTGGACCTCTGCACCGGCAGAGAGCGCACCCTCGACGTGCGCGACGATTGCACGTTCCGCCAGCACGAATCCTCCGTCAGGCTGCAGGACGCCGACAAAATCGCGCGGCAGATGATAGCCAGGGAAACGCGCGTTGATCGCCGCGGCATCCAGGTATTCGTGCGGCAGCTGGTGGACGGCGCAGGACCGAAGCGAGCCGCTGACCACACGACTTTCCGGCAAGCCGATGTCGAGGCCGCCAGTGACTATCAACAGCCGCTCGCCGGCGACCATTTCCAGTGCACGCCACAAATCGTAGGAACGGCGAAGCAGCGGAACGTAAAAGGGATGCTCCGCGTAGGCGAGCCGGATGATCCGGTTGACGCCGTGCGACGACCCGCGGGCATGAAGAAGGTCGAATTGCTCGAGGCCCAGGACGGCGGCGCCGCGGCGCGCGAGGTGATAGAGCGCCGCACTGCCCATCCCGCCAACCCCGATCACAATGACGTCGAATGCCACAGGCGTATGCATATAATCGCCGACCCGCACTTGCAAAAGGAGAGCACGATGAGGCGAATGATTCTCGGCGCGAGCATCCTGCTGGTATCGCTCACCTGGCAGACAGCGGCGTTCGCTCAGGCTGCCGCGGCGCCGCCCGCTGGCGCGCAACTTGGCACGCCGCAAACCGGTCCAATTCCGACCGTCGCATTCGACATCACGAAGGCAGACATCGATTTCGTGTTGAAAAACGCGCCGCCCAGCCCGCCGGACCGTCAGCTACGCGTCGTCGACATGGGCAAATACAACCTTGGCGTCGGCGTCATTCACCGCGGACCGACCAACGACAAACCCGGCGATCCGATTTCGGTCATCTACCACGACTTCACGCCGGAGGTTTACATCATCACGTCGGGATCGGGCGTGCTGACGACCGGCGGGGTGATCGAAAACAAGCGCGCCAGTGCCGGTGTACCAAATGTGATGAACGGTCCGAGCGGCGGCGGCACGGCTGGCGCCGGCGCGTACAGCCGCGTCGTCACGGAAGGCGACATCATCATCATCCCGACGATGGTGGCGCACGGCTGGAGCCAGATTACGGACCACGTGACGTATCTGAGCGTGCGGCCGGATCCCGAGCGGGCGCTGCCGGCGGGATACATCTATCCGCTGTTGCTCAAGAATCTGCCGACGCCAGCGCCGGCTGCGCCGAAAAAGTAGGCTGTGATGACGAGATGGTCGCTCGCGACGGTTGGTGGTGTTTTTCTTCTGGCTCTCGTGCTTCTCCCGCGGCCGGCGGCCGCGCAGGCGATCCAGATGCTGGGCGTCTTCGAACAGCGCTGCGGCACGTGTCACACGAAGCCCGCCGCCGACAGTCGCGCCCCGGATCGCGATTCGTTGCGGCAGCGAACGCCCGAGGCGATTCTTGACGCATTGACGACCGGTTCGATGAAGGTCAACGCCGAAGGCTTGACCGATCGTCAAAAGCAATTGATCGCCGAATTCATTACGGAACGGCCATTGGGGTCGGCGCTGGCCGGACAGGCGTCGGCCATGCCGAACCGCTGCGCGCCAAAGCCGCTTGGCGATCCGATGGCCGGACCGTCGTGGAATGGTTGGGGCGCGGACGCCGGAAATTCTCGGTATCAACCGGATCCCGGATTATCCGCCGAGCAGGTTCCAAAGCTGGCGCTGAAATGGTCATTCGGGTTTCCGAACGGCACCTCCGCGTACGGGCAGCCGACGATCGCTGGCGGCCGCGTTTACGTCGGCTCCGACAACGGATTCGTTTACGCGCTTGATGCGGCAACCGGCTGCGTCTACTGGTCGTTCCAGTCTTCTGGCGGCGTGCGGACGGCGATCAGCATCGGCAAGACCGGAGCGAAATACGCCGTGTACTTCGGCGACGTCAAAGCGAACGTATATGCCGTGGATGCGGAAACCGGCGCACAACTGTGGAAGCGAAGCGCGGAATCGCATCCATTGGCGCGAGTCACCGGTGCGCCCGCGCTTCACAACGGACGGCTCTACGTACCGGTTGCGTCGTTCGAAGAAGGCTCGGGCCCGAATCCGCGATACGAATGCTGTACCTTCCGCGGTTCGGTGGTCGCTTATGACGCAGTCACCGGCGAGCAAGTCTGGAAGACCTACACGATTCCCGAGCGGCCGCGCCCGACGACGAAAAACTCGATCGGGACGCAGCTGTGGGGGCCTGCCGGAGCGGCGGTGTGGTCGGCGCCGACGATCGACGCCAAGCGCAATGCCGTCTACGTTGCCACCGGTGATGCCTACACCGCGCCGGCGGCCGAGACAAGCGACGCCGTGGTCGCGTTCGATCTTCGATCAGGCATTCCGTTGTGGACGCATCAGTTCACGCCGAACGATGCGTTCCTGGTGGGTTGCGCGCCCGGCCGCGACAACTGCCCCGGTGTCGTCGGACCCGATTTCGACTTCGGCAACTCGCCGATTCTGCGAACCTTGCCGAGCGGCAAGTCGGTGATTGTGATCGGACAGAAGTCGGGCGCCGCCTGGGCGATCGATCCCGACAAGGATGGAGCGCTGCTATGGGAGCACAAAGTCGGCTCCGGCAGCGCCCTTGGTGGCATCGAATGGGGATCGGCGGCGGACGAACGGCACGGATATTTCGCGACCGCTGACAGCCAGCTCGGACCGAAAGCCGGCGGTCTGGCGGCGATCGACCTTGCGACCGGCGCCGAAGTCTGGCGTACTGCGCCGCCGGCCGGCGACTGCGCCGGCAGCGGCGTGCGTCCAGGCGCAGTCCGCCGCGATCTCCGCCATTCCAGGCGTGGTGTTTTCCGGCGCCACCAACGGGATGATGCGCGCCTACGCGACCGGTGACGGGAAAGTGATCTGGGAATACAACACGGCGCGTCCGTTTACAACCGTCAACGGCGTGGCGGCGAAGGGCGGCTCGTTGAACGGTCCCGGTCCGGTGGTCGCGGGCGGCATGCTGTTCATGAACTCCGGCTACGCGTACCTCGGATTCGGGACGGCCGGAAACGTGCTGCTGGCGTTCGGCGTCGACGCGAAGTAGCCATCATTGCCAGAAGTCCCAGTGAGCCGCCGATGGATTTGAACCTCACGCCCGAAGAAACGCAGTTTCGCGACGAACTCCGCGCCTGGCTCGGCACCCACGTGCCCAGGAACTGGGAACATCGCCGCGACGAGTCGGTCCGGGCGGAGGGGGCCCCCGGATCTGAAGTGGCGCGCCATTTCGCGTTCCTGACATCGTGGCAACGCACGCTTGTACGAAGGCGGCTGGGCCGGCATTTCGTGGCCGCGCGAGTACGGCGGGCGCGGCGCCAGCCTGATGCAGCAGGTGATTTTCTGGCAGGAGATGGCGAGCGCCAGCGCTCCGCCGATGGCGAACGTGATCGGCCTGGGAATGGTCGGTCCGACGATCATCGCGTTCGGCACCGAGGCGCAGAAGACGCGTTTTCTCCGAAAGATTCTCAGCGCCGAGGAGATCTGGTGTCAGGGCTTCTCCGAGCCGAACGCCGGATCCGACCTTGCCGCACTCCAGAGCGAGGCGCGCCTCGACGGTGAGCATTTCGTCGTCAACGGCCAGAAGGTGTGGACGAGCTTTGGCTGGGCGGCGGACTGGTGCGAGCTGGTCGTGCGGACCGATCCCACGGTGCCGAAGCACAGGGGCCTCACGGTGATGCTCGTCGACATGAAATCGCCGGGGATCGAGGTTCGGCCGCTCCGGCAGATGACGGGCGAGGCGGAGTTCACCGAGGTGTTCTTCCACGACGTCCGCGTGCCGGCCGAGAACGTCGTCGGCAAGGTGAATCAGGGATGGGACGTGTCGATCGGCACGCTCATGCACGAACGCGGCACGCTTGGCGCCGGAATGCAGGTCACCTATCAGCGCAACATCGAGCGGCTGATCGAACTGTCGCGCACGATTCAGCGCGGCGGGCGACCAGCGTCGGAGGATCCGGTGATCCGCCAGAAGCTGGCACAGTGCTATGCCGAAGTGCAGATCATGCGCGCGAACCAGATGCGCGCGTTCAGCCGCATCAGCGCCACCGGAGTACCTGGGCCCGAGGGCTCGATTCAGAAAATCTTCTGGAGCGAGCTGAATCAGCGGCTGCAGCAGATCGCGCAGGAACTGCTCGGGCCGTATGGCCAGCTCGAAGGCGGCGATCCCTACGCGGTCGATCACGGTGCGTGGTCGTACGGCTACCTGCGGGCGCGCGGCAACACGATTGAAGCAGGAACGTCGGAAATTCAACGTAACATCATCGGCCACTACGTGCTGGGCCTGCCGAGAAGCTATTAGCTCCGGAGGCAGGGCCCCGGTGAGACAACGTATGCAATTCGGACTCAACGAGAATCAGGTCATCCTGCGCGACAGCGCGCGCGAATTCTTCACCGGCGAGTGCCCGATGGCGTTCGTGCGCCGGACCAGCGAATCATCAACCGCTCACGATGCGGCGCTGTGGGCGAAATTCGCGGCACAGGGTTACACCGGCATCATCTTCGACGAGGCCTACGGCGGCGTCGGCCTCGGCGTCGTCGAGTTGATCCTGTTGATGGAGGAGGCGGGGCGCGCGCTGGTGCCCGGGCCGCTGTTTTCGACGGTCGCGCTGGCCGGCGCAGTGCTCGACGCGTGCGCAAGCCCGGCGCAGAAGCAGAAATACCTTCCGGCAATCGCCCGCGGCGACGCGCGAGCGACGCTCGGACTCGTCGAGCCGAAGGCGGGCTGGGACCGCGCGGACCTGCAGATGACCGCGAAAAACGGCCGCCTGTCGGGCGAGAAACTGTTCGTGCCCGATGCGGCGGTCGCCGACGTCATTGTCGTCGTCGCGCGCGACGGCGTGTACGCGGCGGATGCGAAGGCTCCCGGGGTCAGCATCACGCCGATGGCCGGCATGGATCAGACGCGGAAGCTTTATGCCCTGTCGTTTCGGGACGTCGCCGCCGAGAAACTGGACGGCGGCGGATTGGATCGCGGGCTGGCGATTGCGACGACCGCGCTCGCTGCCGAAATGGTGGGCGGGATGCAGCGGACGCTCGACCTTGCCGTCGACTACGCGAAAACGCGCAAGCAATTCGGCAAGCCGATTGGATCGTTCCAGGCCGTGCAGCATCAGTGTGCGGACATGTATCTCGAAACCGAAAGCGCACGGTCCGCGGCATACTACGCCGCACTGACGCTGCAAGAGGGCGCCGCCGACGCGTCGGCAGCCGTGTCGATCGCGAAGCTGTATGCCAGCGACGCCAGCCGGACGGTGGGGAACCGCGGCATCCAGATCCACGGCGGCATGGGCTTCACGTGGGAAAACGATCTGCACTTGTACTATCGGCGCGCCAAAGCATCGGAAACGATGCTGGGCGACGCGACGTTCCATCGCGAACAGCTTGCCAAACTGGTCGTTGACGCCGTTACGGAATCTGTACGCTCACAGGAGGTTCGATGCTGACACGCCGTTCCGCCGCCGTGGTTGTTCTCGCCATTTTCGTGGCACTCGCGCCGTCATGGCAGGCGCTTCACGCGCAGGACGCGCGGAAATCGACGCCGTCGGCATCGCGCACGTCGGGCGGCCGGACGCCGTTGCGGCACTGAACTCGCGCGCCCAGCCCCGAAGCGCTCGGCTTCGACGCGCAGCGGCTGGCGAAGCTCGACGCCTACATGGCGAAGGTCGTGGCCGACGGACGCGTCGCCGGGATGTCGACGCTGCTGGCGCGGCACGGTCAGGTCGTGTCCGAGAAGATGTACGGCGTCAAGAGCCTGGCGACCGGCGCGCCGATGACGCGCGACACCATCTTCCGCCTCTACTCGATGTCGAAGCCGATCACCGGCGTCGCCATGATGATGCTGTTCGAGGACGGGCGCTGGCAGCTGGACGATCCGATCACCAGGTTCGTGCCCGAGTTCAAGGCGTTGAAGGTCATGAGCGGGGCCGATGAAAACGGCCGCCGGTCCATCCAGGACATGCAGCGTCCGCCGACCATGCGCGAGCTGATGAGCCACACGGCGGGATTCGGCTACGGCCTCGCCGACCAGCATCCGGTCGACAAGCTCTATCGCGAGAAGGGCGTGCTCGGCGCCAACGGGCTGGCGGACATGATCAAGCGGACCGCGGAGATTCCGCTGATGTTCCAGCCGGGGACGAAGCTGGTCGTACTCCTCCGCCGTCGACATCCAGGGCTACATCGTCGAGAAGCTGTCGGGCCAGAAGTTCGGCGACCTTCCTGCAGCAGCGGATCTTCACGCCGCTGAAGATGACCGACACCGCGTTCTACGTGCCGCGCGGACAAGGCGAGCCGGCTGTCGGCGGTCTATGCCGGCAACCCGAAGACCGGCAAGATCGAAGAAGTGACGGAACTGTTCGGCAGCAAGATGCCGACCTACCTCGAGCCGCCGGCGATGGAATCGGGCGGCGGCGGACTGGTCGGCACCATCGGCGACTACGCAAGATTCGCGCAGATGATCGCGAACAAGGGCGAGCTGGACGGCGTGCGCCTGCTGTCGCCGGCGTCGGTCGAGATGATGGGCACGAACATGATCCCGAAGAGCGTCGCTGGTCGCGTCCAACGGCAACGGCGTGGCCCGTTTCAACGAGGCGGTCGGCTTCGGTCTCGACTTCATGGTGGTGAACGATCCGCGCGCGGCCGGGACGCTCGAAGGCAAGGGATCGATGAGTTGGGGCGGCGCGGCCGGCACCTGGTTCTGGGTCGATCCGACCAACGACGTCATCTTCGTCGGCATGATCCAGCGGATGGGCGACACTGGCGGCGATCCGCTCGGGAGCGATGGCGCGCACGCTGACCTATCAGGCGTTGGTCGATCCGGCAAAGTAAGCCTCGCTTCTAAGCCCTTAGCCGTCAGCCCTTAGGCCTTACGTGTAGTACGATTGCCAGTTCGTATGCCTTCGGTTTACGACCGCTTCAACCTGGTGTCCGATTTCGCGCTGGCCGGCGACCAGGCTCGCGCGATCGGCGAGTTGACGGAAGGTCTCGATCGCGGCGACCAGCATCAGGTGCTGCTTGGCGTCACCGGATCGGGCAAGACCTTCACGATGGCGCAGACCATCGCCCGCGTCAATCGGCCGACGCTGGTGATGGTCCACAACAAGACCCTCGCCGCCCAGCTCTATCAGGAATTCCGGCGCTTCTTTCCCGAGAACGCCGTCGAGTATTTCGTCAGCTATTACGACTATTACCAGCCCGAAGCGTACGTGCCGGCGACCGATATCGTACATCGAAAAGGAAGCGACGATCAACGACGAGATCGATCGGCATGCGGCTGTCGGCGACCCGGTCGCTGTTCGAACGACGCGACGTCATCATCGTTGCCAGCGTCTCGTGCATTTACGGCCTCGGGTCGCCGGAGGCGTATTACGGGATGCTGCTGCCGATCGAGCGCGGCCAGCGGATCAAGCGCGAAGAGATCCTTCGCAAACTGGTCGAAATCCAGTACGAGCGCAACGACCTCGATTTCGGCCGCGGCACGTTCAGAGTACGCGGCGATGTCATCGAAGTGTATCCGTCGTACGAAGAAACCGGTTTGCGGATTGAGCTGTTCGGCGACGAAATCGACGAACTCGCGTCGTTCGACACCCTGACCGGCAAAACGATTCGCCGCCACGACAAGACTCGTCGTCTATCCGAAATCGCACTTCGTGATGCCGCGCGAACGCATCGCGCCGCGCGGTCGAAACCATCAAGGAAGAGCTCGTCGAGCGACGGGCCCAGCTCGAAAGCGAGGGGCGGCTGCTCGAGGCGCAGCGGCTGCACCAGCGCACGATGTTCGATCTCGAAATGATCAAGGAGATCGGCTACTGCCACGGCATCGAAAACTACGCGCGGCACCTCACGGGGCGCAACGCCGGCGAGCCGCCGCCGACGTTGCTGGATTACCTGCCGGACGACTGCCTTGGTCATCGTCGACGAAAGCCATCAAACCGTTCCGCAGATTCGCGGCATGTACTACGGCGATCGATCGCGGAAGGAAGTGCTGGTCGATTACGGATTCCGTCTGCCGTCAGCGCTCGACAACCGGCCGCTGAACTTTGAGGAGTGGGAATCGCGGACGCGGCAGATCGTCTATGTTTCGGCGACGCCGGGCCCTTACGAGATGCAGAAAGCGCAAGGCGTGGTGGTCGAGCAAATCATTCGGCCAACCGGACTGACCGATCCACCGATCGAAGTTCGCCCGGTCAAAGGGCAAGTCGACGATCTGCTCCAGGAAATCCGCGTGCGCACCGCCCGCGGCGAACGGGTGCTGGTGACGACGCTCACCAAGCGGATGGCCGAAGACCTGACGCAGTACTATCAGGAACTGGGTGTAAGGTCCGCTACCTGCATTCCGACATCGAAACGCTCGAGCGGGTGGAAATCCTGCGCGGGCTGCGGCGCGGCGAGTTCGATGTGCTGGTCGGCATCAACCTGCTGCGCGAAGGGCTCGACCTGCCCGAGGTGTCGCTGGTGGCGATTCTCGACGCCGACAAAGAAGGATTCCTGCGATCGGCCGGCTCGCTGATCCAGACGATCGGGCCGCGCCGCCCGCAATGTCAACGGCCGGGTGATTCTGTATGCCGACACCGTCACCGCATCGATGCAAACGTGCCATCGATGAAACCGACCGTCGTCGCGCAGTCTGCAGGAAGCGTACAACGCCGAGCACGGCATCACGCCGCAATCGATCATCAAGGCGATCGACGACGTGATGTCGAGCATCTACGAGCGCGACTACGTCACGCCGGCTGCGCACCGTCGACGGCACCGAACGGTTCCACAACCAGCAGCAGCTCGACGCCTATATCGCGAAGCTCCAGGAAGACATGCGCGCCGCGGCCGCGAACCTCGATTTCGAAAAGGCCGCCGCCCTCCGCGACGACATCAAACGCCTCCGCAATCCCGAACTCGGATTGCCGCGGCCGGCGCGGAGGGCCTGACGCCGGGTGCTTTCGCTGATCGAACGATGGCTGAAAGGCGCGGCCCTCGAGGCCCAGGAATACGTCCGTCTCACCAGGGACGCGTTGCGCGCCATCGTGACCCGTCCGCACTACAAGCACGACATCGTCGAACAGTTTGACGCGATCGGCTGGGGCTCGTTGACCGTCGTGTTGTTGTCCGGTCTGTTCACCGGCGCGGCACTGGCGCTGCAGAGCGGCCAGACGCTGGACCAGTTCGGTGCGCGCCCGGTGGTCGGGCGACTGGTCAGCGCGTCGATGATCAAGGAACTCGGTCCGGTGTTGACTGCGCTGATGCTGACCGGGCGGATTGGATCGGGAATCGCCGCCGAGCTCGGCTCGATGATGGTAACCGATCAGATCAACGCGCCTCCGTGCGCTCGGAACCGACCCGATTCGAAAGCTGGTCGTTCCGCGAATGCTCGCCGGCTTCCTGATGGCGCCAGTGCTGACGGTGATTTCCGACTTCGTCGGCATCCTCGGCGGATGGGTGGTCGCCCGGTTTACGCTGCAAGTGAACAGCGGCCTCTACTGGTCGTCGGTGACCAAAGGCCTGTACATGGAAGACGCGTGGATGGGCCTGATCAAGCCGTTCGTGTTCGGATTCATCATCGTGACCATGGCGTGTCACGTCGGTCTGCGAACCACCGGCGGAACCGCCGGCGTTGGCAAGGCGACCACGCTGTCGGTCGTTGCGGGCTCGGTGGCCGTGATTGCCGCCGATTTTTTCGTCACCCAGATCCTGATGGCCGTGCTGTATTGACGATGAAGAAGCAGAAATTAAGAAGTAGAAATTGAGAATTAGGAATTAGGAAGTAGGAAGTAGCGAGCAGCCAGCAACGAGCAACGAGCAGCGAGCAACGAGCAACGAGCAATGGCAGTCGACACCGAACCGAACGTCAAACAAATCCTGTCGGAAATCGGCGCGCCGGTGATCGTCTTCGATCACGTGCAGCTGGCGTTCGACGACAAGGTCGTGCTGCGCGACGTCAGCTTCACGCTGCTCAAGGGGCACACCAAGATCATTCTCGGGGCCAGTGGTTCCGGTAAGTCGACAGCCTTGAAGATCATCACCGGTCTGCTGCACGCCGATGCGGGCGTCGTCTGGGTGAATGGCCAGCGGGTTGACGAGTTGTCGGAAAAACAGATGATGGCGGTGCGAACCGACCTGGGAATGATCTTCCAGGAAGGCGCGCTGTTCGATTCGCTGACGGTGCGCGAAAATGTCGGCTACAAGCTGTACGAAGAAACCGACATGCCGATTGCGGACGTCGATCGACGGGTCGAAGAGGTGCTCGGTTTCGTCGGCCTGGGTGAACATATCAACAAGATGCCGTCGGAACTGTCGGGCGGTCAGCGGCGGCGCGTCGCGATCGCCCGGGCGATGGCGTTCAAGCCGAGCATCCTGTTGTACGACGAGGCGACCACCGGGCTCGATCCGATTACCGCGACGACGGTGGACGACGAAATCATCAAGTTGCGCGATATCGAGCGGGTCAGCTCGATCGTCGTCACCCATCAGCTGCGGGATGCGTTCTACGTCGCGACGCACATGGCGGTGCGCGGCCCGGACGGTAAGGTAGTGGTGAAGCCGGCGTCGGCGGAGAAAGAGCGCGAGGCAGAGTTCATCATGCTGCGCGACGGTCTGATCATTTTCGAAGGGGACGCCGATGCCTTGCGCGCGTCGACCGACCCCTACATTCTGCAATTTCTGTCGTGAGGCTACATGCCGAGGACTAGATCACTGGCCTGGTCGGAATTGCGAGTCGGCGTGCTGACGCTGGTGGCACTGGCGATCGGGTCGGCGCTGATTTTCACGTTGACCGGCGAGAAGGGCTTCTCGTGGCAGCGCTACACCTTGAAGACGCGCTTTCCGAACGTCGCCGGCCTGGCGAAGGGATCGCCGGTGCGCGTCGCCGGTGTCGAGGTCGGCACGGTCACCGAAATCCAGTTCGCCGACGCGCAGGTCGACGTCACCTTCGAGCTCCGAGACACCGTCCGGCAGCGGGTTACCGACCAGTCGGTGGCCTCGCTCGGTTCGGTCGTCGCTGCTGGGCGAGAGTGCGGTGGACATCACACCGATGACCGTCGGGACGCCGGTGCCTGAGTACGGCTACGTGAAGTCGGGCCGCTCCAAGGGATCGGTCGCCGACGTATCGGAGCAGGCGACCGCGGCGATCGAACAGATCACGACTTTGCTCAAGGACATTCACGACGGACGGGGCACCGTCGGCAAGCTGATTACCGACGAGCAGCTGTATACCGACATGCGTCAGTTCACGGCGACCGCCAACGCGATCACCGATGGACTGCAAAAGGGCCGGGGAACGCTCGGCAAGCTGTTGACCGATCCGACGACCGCCAACACCCTGGAATCATCGATCAAGAACCTCGATACGCTGATCAGCCGGTTGAACGCCGGCGAAGGCAGCATCGGCAAGCTGCTGAACGACAACGCATTCGCGGAGTCGTTGAACGGCGCCACCACCAACCTGCGAACGCTGACCGAGCGGCTGAACCGGGGCGAGGGGACCGCCGGCAAACTGATTACCGATACCGCGCTCTACAACCGCATGAACGATCTGGTGGCGCGGCTCAACGACCTGACGACCAAGCTGAATGAGGGTGAGGGAACGGCCGGACAGTTGCTGAAAGATAAGCAGTTATATGAGAACATGAATAGCGCGGTCGTCGAATTCCGGGACCTGTTGAAGCAGGTCAAAAACGATCCGAAGAAGTATCTCAACGTGAAAGTGAGTATTTTCTAATGGCGAACGATGAAAGCGGTGGAGCGGGAAGCATTCTGCTGGCGTTCATACTCGGCGCGGTGAGCGGTGCGGCGGTCGCGTTGCTCTACGCGCCGCAATCCGGGAAAGAGACGCGCGAGTACCTGAACGAGCGCGCGAACGAAGCGCGCGCGCGCGCCGCTGAAGCCGCGGCCAAAGGCCGCGAGGCGATTAATCAGGGACGCGAAACGCTGACAACCGCGATTGAACGCGGCCGCGAGGCGTACCAGCAGGCGCGAGCGCGGGACAACGCGTGACCGAACGCGCGGAGTTCTTTCTCGGCATCATCGCGTTCGCGACGGCTGCCGTCGCCGTTGGCCAGTTGTGCGTCGTCGTGGTCACCAGCATTGCCGCGCGTCGCATCGCGCGCCTGGCGCAGACGGTCGAAGACGAATTGAAGCCGATCTTCGGCCACCTCAATTCGATTGGCCGCGACGCCTCGCGCGCGGCGGCGCTCGCGTCCGCCCAGGTCGAGCGCGCCGACCGGTTGTTCGGCGACATCTCGATGCGCGTCGAAGACGCGATGAACAACGTGCAGGCCTCCATCGAACAACCGGCCCGAGAGGGCAGGGCACGTGCTCGCGGCGTTTCGCGCCGCCTTCCAGGCGATTCGGGAAACGCGCCGAAACCGCGCCCGGCCTCGGCCCGACGACGAAGACGCGCTGTTTATTTAAAGCCCTTGCTCGCCGGGGGCCGCAGGTGTACAAAGTGCCCTTCCGTTCCTTGGGGAGGGACCATGCCGCGAGCCGTCTGTCGTTCGCTTTGCCGCCCTCGTTCTCGCACTTTCATACGCACCGGTTCTGTCGGCTCAGGAATCGAAATCCGCAGCGCTTGCCAAACAGCTGACTGCCGCGCTCGACGCGGCGAAGATGGATAGCATTGCGGCCAAGGATCCGACTGCGGCCGACACCTACTGCGCCGCGCTGTATTTCGCCGGCTCGCCGTTGCTGGTCGTGGCCGCGAAGTATGCGGCGCCGATGCTGCTCGACAGCCGACTGGGCAAGAAGGAATTCCGCGACACCTACATCGATTTGAGCAGTGCGTCAGTCCCCGAGTCGAAGGTGTTTATTCAGGACGCCGGCGGCGATGGCTTCAAACTGAAGCGGGAAGATAATCAGGCCTTCGACAGCTACGAGATTGGCGGCAAGCCGACGCTGTTCGACGGTGACTATAAAAAGCAAAAGCTGTCCGAGCAGGAATATCAGAAGGTTTTTTCGGACGCCGACCAGCGCTACACGCAGATCCTGATGGCGCTGCTCAGCCAGCTCAAGAAAACGTCCTGACCAGCGGTCAGCGGCTCTTGATGAACGTCCCGTTCTGTAATTCAGTAACCGCCTGACGCAGTTCTGCCTGCGTGTTCATCACGATCGGACCGTACCACGCCACCGGTTCTTCGAGCGGCCGGCCCGACACCAGCAGGAAGCGGATTCCCTGGTCGCCAGCCTGAACGACGATCTGATCGCCGGTATCGAACAACACCAGCGATCGATCGCGCGTGTCGGATGGTGTGAAGACATCGTGTTCAAGTCCTTCGGTTTTTACCGGCCGCGGCGTCGAGGCGTCGCGGAACGTCCCCGAACCGGCAAACACATAAGCGAACGCGTGTCTCGAAACATCGACGTTGATGGTCCGGCGCCGACCGGGTGGAACCGAAATGTCGACATAGGACGGATCGGCGGCGATGCCATCCACTGGTCCGCGCCGGCCCCAGAATTCCCCACACAGAATCCGCGCGCGCGTGCCATCGTCTTCGGTCACTTCGGGTACGTCGCGTGATGCCACGTCCTGGTATCGCGGTGTGGTCATCTTGAGCGCGCCCGGCAGGTTCGCCCAGAGCTGAAAACCGTGCATCCGGCCCTGCGCGTCACCTTTCGGCATTTCCTGATGCAGGATGCCGCTGCCGGCAGTCATCCACTGGATGTCGCCAGCGCCCAAGGCCCCGTGATTGCCGAGGCTGTCGGCGTGGTTCACTTCGCCGGTCAGCACATAGGTGATGGTTTCGATGCCGCGATGGGGATGCCACGGGAATCCCGCTCGATAATCCGCAGGGTTATCGTTGCGGAAATCGTCGAACAGCAAAAACGGATCGAAATCGGCGGTTTTGCCGAAGCCAAACGCGCGTCGCAGGTGCACGCCTGCGCCTTCCATAGTTGGTTGCGATTGGGTGATGCTTTTAACAGGCCGGATTGACACAGGGGTTCCTCGCTATCAATAAGACGCGACGTCCAGCGGGACCGTTGCACGCTACAGACGAGCCAGCAGCGGCTGAGCACAGTACTTGCTGGCGATTATTCCGTGCGCTGGACTGCTCTTTTCGCCCTTGTCGCAATGGCCGCGTTATCGGCCGAGCATCGTACCTTCACTGTTGAACAGCGTCTCGCGGTGCTCAACCGCGCGACGGTCTGGGAATCGCGCGACATCGCGTCGCTCGACGTCCGGACCGGTCCTCCAGGTCCAGGTGCGTTCGAACCCGAGGAGGTCGTGTCTTGCGACTACGCGGGTCAATCAGCCACCGGCCACTCTCCGAAGTTCAACTGCGCGATCACCAAGACCGACCACGTCAAGGTGAAGTACGGGGTCGGAGAACGGCGAGGTCTATTCAGAAGTCGCCTCGACACGCTTGTTGTGGATGCTCGGGTTTTACGCGGACCGGATGTATCCGGTCAAGGTGTTGTGCCGCGGATGCCCGAAGCGTATCAACGGCTCGAAGACCGACGACAAAGACGTGATCGAACTGCCGATCGCGGCGATCGAGCGCGAAATCAAGGGGCTCGAGGTCGAGCTTCGGAACCGCCGCGGATGGGAATGGGGAGAACTCGACATCGCGAAGGGTTCGACGCGCGCCCAGCGTGACGCGCTGAAGCTGTTGACCGTGATGCTGCAGCACACCGATAGCAAGTCTGAGCAGCAGCGACTGGTGTGTCTCGACGAGGATTGCGAGCACCCGGTCGCGATGGTCAGCGACCTTGGGTTAACCTTCGGTCACGCTTCGCTTTACAACTCGAATGCCCCGAGCAGCGTGAACCTCGAGCTGTGGTCGCGGACGCCGGTGTGGGACGGCAAGACCGGCTGCGTCGCGAACATCAAGAAGTCGTCCACCGGCACACTGGATCACCCGGTAGGTCAGCGAAGAGGGTCGCGCCTTTCTCGCGGAGCGTTTGCAGCAGATCAGTGACCCGCAGCTACGCGATCTGTTCACGGTCGCTCGCTTCGACAAGCGCCGCGGCGATTCGATCGATGCGTGGGTCGCCGCGTTCAAGGAGAAGCGCGAGGCGATTGTCTCGAGACGGTGCGACAATTGATGGATGGACCGCGTTAACGGCCTTCACCACATCACTGCCATCTCGGGTCCCGCTCAGGAGAATCTCGATTTCTACGCCGGTGTGCTCGGCATGCGGCTGGTGAAGCGCAGCGTCAACCAGGACGATCCGGGCACCTACCACCTGTTTTACGCCGACGCCGAAGGTCATCCGGGCAGCGACCTGACGTTCTTCCCGTGGGCGCAGCTCGCACCGCCGCGAGCCGGTCACGGGATGGCGATGGAAGTTGGGCTCGAGGTGCCTCTCGACAGCCTGACCTACTGGGGAACGCGGCTCGAAAAATACGGCACCCGCGCCGGTCCGATCGAGACGCGGTTCGGCAGGAAGGTGCTCGCATTCGACGATCTCCATGGATTGCATCTCGCGCTGGTTGAAGCCGATCAACAGCGGAGGTTTACGCCGTGGGACGGCGGTCCGGTTCCGGGAGAACGGCAAGTGCGCGGGTTGTTCGGCGCACAACTGTGGGAGCACGACGCGTCGACCACCGGCGCGTTTCTCGTATCAGTCCTCGGCTTTCAAGTGCTCGCGAGCGAAAACGGATGGACCCGTTACGGGTTTGCCGATTCGCCCGGTGTCGTCGACGTTCGCGACGCTCCCGAGGCGCGACGCGGTTTGTGGGGCGTCGGCGCCGTGCATCACCTGGCCTGGCGCGTGGACGATGATGCGCATCAGGCGGGGATGCGCGCCCGGGTCGAATCAGCCGGCGTGCACCCGACGCCGGTGATCGATCGCTTCTGGTTCAAATCGGTTTACTTCAAGGAACCGGGCGGCGTGTTGTTCGAGCTGGCGACCGACGGGCCAGGCTTCGCCGTCGACGAAGACGCGTCGCATCTTGGCGAGACGCTGGTCTTGCCGCCCTGGCTGGAAGGCCACCGCACGGCGATCGAGGAAGCCTTGCCGCCACTGCGTCTCGACGTCGCTGCGCATCCATGACGGCGGCGCATCAAGTCGGCCCCTCGCCAGCAGCCGCTCGCTTGACGATGATCCTGGTACACGGCCGTGGTGCGTCGGCGGCGGACATCCTTGGCGTTACCGGAGAGATCGGCGCGGACGACATTGCCTACGTGGCGCCCGACGCGCCCGGACGGACCTGGTATCCCTATTCGTTTCTCGTTCCACTCGAACAGAATGAACCGCACCTGTCATCGGCATTAGACACGCTACACGGCATCGTCGCGGACCTCGGGCGGCAGGGCGTGACCACAGATCGGATCGGCTTGCTCGGTTTCTCGCAGGGAGCCTGTTTATCGCTGGAGTATGTTGCTCGCCACGCGACACGCTACGCCGCGGTGGTTGGTTTCAGTGGCGGGTTGATCGGTCCACCCGGCACGCCGCGTCTCTTTGCCGGGTCGCTCGACGGCACGCCGGTGTTCCTCGGCTGCAGCGACATCGATCCGCACATTCCGCTGGCGCGCGTGCATGAAACGCGCGAAGTGTTGACGGCGCTCGGTGCGATGGTTGACGAGCGGATTTATCCCGGCATGGGGCACACCATCAACCGCGACGAGCTCGATGCCGCGCGGCGGCTGCTTGGAGTGGAGCCGATGACGATCGGCGGCAGCGCGCGAGCGCGTGCTAGCGTAATCTCTGGCAAAGGCAAACGGGCCACAGAGCCACAGAGCCACAGAGGTCTCAGTTCGGTGGGTGGGCTGGCGAAGCCAGCCGACGGACGGACACAGCGATCCGTAAAAACGAAACGCACGGAATTCAGGCGTCTCGTTTTTCGCTGTGTCCGTCGCGGCGCTACGCGCCGCCCACCGAACTGGATGGTCCTCATCGCCATTGCCGCTCGCGCAGATCAGCCGTGTGACGTTTTTCTCCGCTGCTCTTTCTCCGCTCCTCCGCGTTATCGCTTTTCTTCGTTGCCTCCGTATTCTCCAGAATGCGCTGGGCGCGCCGACAAATCTGTTTCTCGGCGATCTTGGCGGTCTCGGCGTTCTATCGGTTCGTGCTGCGGCTCGGTCACCGTGACCCTCACAGCCGTCCGATGTAAAGTATCGACCGATGAAACTGATTCGATTCGGCGAGCCGGAGCGCGAGCGCCCCGGATTGCAACTCGAGAGCGGCGAACGGATCGATGCGTCCGCGTTTGGCGAGGACTACAACGAGGCGTTTTTCGGCAGCGGCGGCATCGACCGGTTACGCGACTGGCTGCGGCGAAACGCTGCGACCGCGCCGCGGATCGCGCCCACCACCCGGTTGGGTCCGCCGATCGCGCGGCCGAGTAAGATCGTCTGCATCGGCTTGAACTTTCGCGATCACGCGGCCGAAAGCAATATGCCGCTGCCGGCCGAGCCGGTCGTGTTTTTCAAGGCGACCACGGCGATCGCCGGGCCGAACGATACCGTTCGCATTCCCAAAGGCGCCTCGAAGCTCGATTGGGAAGTGGAATTAGCCGTGGTCATCGGCGCGAGAGCTTCCGACGTGACACCGGCGGACGCACCGAAACATGTTGCCGGCTACATGCTGCACAACGATTACTCCGAGCGTGCGTTTCAGCTCGAGCGCGGCGGGCAGTGGGTGAAAGGAAAAAGCGCCGACACCTTCGCGCCGCTTGGGCCCTTTCTGGTCACGCCCGATGAAATCGCGGAGCCGAAGCGCCTGGAGATGTGGCTGAAGGTCAACGGTCAAATGCGCCAGCACGGTACCGACCGCCGATATGGTGTTCGACGTGCCGGCACTGGTCAGTTACCTGAGTCAGTTCATGACCCTCTTGCCAGGCGACGTCATCAGCACCGGCACGCCGGCCGGCGTCGGACTGGGGATGAAGCCGGCACCCGTCTACCTCCGGCCGGGCGATGTCGTGACCCTCGGCATCGACGGCCTCGGCGAAGCGGCCCAGACAATCGCATAAACTCCTGTCGATGGAGCCATCCGGCGACTTCGCCGTCCGCGTCAAGGGAGCGCTTGCCGACGCGCACCTCCGCGCGGCGGTGACGCAGGCCACCAGCCAGCTCGGTTCACGCCGGCTGCTGGCACTCGGGACGCTGGACGGGGCGGACGCCTGGCGCGATGCCGCGCGCGCCGCCAAGCTCGACGCCATTCGAACGCTCGCGGATAATCTCGAACAGTTCGAAGCGCGCTTGATCGCCAACGGCGCGCAGGTCCATTGGGCCGAGACCCCCGACCAAGCCAACCGGATCATTGGCACGATCGCCGAACGTGCGGGCGCACGTTGCGCAGTCAAAAGCAAATCGATGGTGTCCGAGGAAACCCATCTCAACGACGCCCTCGAGGCGGGCGGCGTCGAAGTGGTCGAAACCGACCTGGGCGAATACATCGTTCAGCTGCGGCGCGACCGGCCTTCGCACATCATTGCGCCGATCGTGCATCTGACACGCGAGGATGTCGGCAAGGTAATGCACGAACGTCTACAGGTCCCGTATACCGACGATCCCAAGGAACTCGCGTCGATCGCGCGACGAAAACTGCGACAGGACTTTCTCCGGGCCGACCTGGGCATCAGCGGCGTCAATTTCGGCGTGATTGAAACCGGCACGCTGTGTCTCGTGACCAACGAAGGCAACGGTCGAATGGTCACGTCGATGCCGCGCGTTCACGTCGCGCTGATGGGCATCGAGAAACTCGTGCCGACCATGGCGGATCTCGAGAAGTGCCTGAAGGTGTTGGCACGATCCGCCACCGGTCAGAAAATTACGGTCTATACCACACTGGTCCGAGGGCCGCGTGGTCCGCAGGACAGCGACGGTCCCGAGGAACTCCACGTCGTCCTGCTCGACAACGGGCGCAGTGATATTCGCGGCGGCGAAACCGCCGAAATCCTCGCGTGCATTCGCTGTGGCGCGTGCCTGAACGCCTGTCCGGTGTATCGCACGATCGGTGGTCATGCCTACGGCGACATTTATCCCGGGCCAGTCGGCGCGATCGTGACGCCGGGGCTGCGCGGGATGGCTGCATTCGGCGAACTGCCGCACGCCAGCTCGTTATGCGGCGCCTGTCGCGAGGTGTGTCCGGTGCGGCTCGATATCCCGAAGATGCTCCTGGCGCTGCGCGGCGTCGGCGTGGAAACGCGAACCGTGCCGTCGCCGCCGTCGTTGAAGACCGGCCTCAAGCTGTTCGCGTGGGTTGCATCCCGGCCACCGATCTACCGGTTCGCGGCGCGTGCGGTCCGTTTCGCGCTAGCGGTTCGAGCGCGGCGCGGATGGATCAGAAAGCTGCCCGGCCTGGCCGCCGGTTGGACCGTGTCGCGCGACTTCAAAGCGCCGCCGTCGAAAACTTTTCAAGAGCTCTGGCAGGCGCGCCAGCGTCGCAACGGCGGCACGGCATGAGCGCGCGCGCCAGCATCCTGAATCGCATCCGCCGGGCCGAACGCACCGGTCACGTACCGACTCAAGCGCCGTCGGCGCCGCCACTCGCAGCCGCGCAAGCTTCCGGCGCAGACAATCTGCGTCGTTTCGCCGCCGAGTTGCAGCCATTGGGTGTCAATCTGTTCATCGAAGACTCAGACGATGCCGTCCGGTCGCGCATCGTCGCACTGGTCGGATCTCATCCGGTGCTGCAGTGGGATGCGGCCGCCCTGCCGTACGACGTCGGCGGCCTGTTTCCCTGGGCGCTGACTGGAAGAAGCCCGCGCGATGCTCAGGCATCGGCGGAAATTGGCATCACCGGTGCGGATGCGGCGATTGCCGAAACCGGATCTCTCGTGCTGCTGTCGGGTGCGGGCAAACCGCGCGCGGCATCGCTCCTGCCTCCGACGCACCTGGCGATCGTCCGGCGCTCCGACCTGTGTGCGTCGATGGGCGAGTTCTTCGCGGTGCACGCCGACGCGATTGCTCGGGCCGCGTGCTGCACATTCGTGACCGGGCCGAGCCGCACCGCCGATATCGAGCTGACGCTGACGCTCGGCGTCCACGGACCGGGGACCGTGATTGTCGTCGTCGGCCCGTGACAGTACGATGCAGGAGCATGGCTGACACTCCATCACCCGCCGTTACCTACGGCAGTTATCTGAAGTTGGACGAGCTGCTCGCGCTGCAGCAGCCGCGGTCGGAGGGGCCTGAACACGATGAAATGCTGTTCATCGTGATTCATCAGATCTACGAACTGTGGTTCAAAGAGCTGCTGCACGAATTCGATCGTGTGCGGGTGTTGCTCGAAGACGACGAATCGCATCGCGCGCAGCATGTGTTGAAACGGATTCTCACCATCTTGAAGGTGATGGTGGGGCAGATCGACGTCCTCGAGACGATGACCCCGCTCGAATTTCTGAGTTTTCGTTCGCGCCTCGAGGCCGCCAGCGGATTTCAATCCGATCAGTTCCGGCAGATTGAGTTCGTCCTCGGCCACAAGAGTGAGGAGGCGGCGCGCCGCTTTCCGGAGGGCAGCCGCGCGCGCCAGGCGCTCGAGCAGCGGTTCAGCCAGCCAACGCTGTGGGATGGATTCGTGCGTTATCTGGCCCGTGAGGGATATCCGGTTCCGCCCGCGCAGGCGATCCAGTCAACGCTGATCGACGTTTATCGGCGCGATCCGAAGAATGCCGAACTGTGCGAACGGCTCGTGGACCTCGACGAAGGCATCCAGGAGTGGCGTTACCGTCACGTCAAGATGGTTGAGCGGACGATCGGTGGCCGCACTGGCACCGGCGGCTCGGCGGGCGCCGGCTACCTGCGCGGCACGCTGAGCCAACCGCTGTTTCCGGACCTCTGGGAGATTCGGACGCAGCTGTAGATGACCGCTTTTCCGACGCCGCTGAGTGCCTATCCGCCGCCGTCCCCAGACGGATTGGTTGCGACGCTCCGCGACCGCCTCGCGCAGGATCCGTTCAGCGGTGCAGCGACGACGGTGTTCGCGCTCGCCGTTCTGCACTCGTTCGCGGTGGCGCAGCTTGCCGAGTTCGCCAAGCACGTCCAGGCCCGTCACGACGCCGCGGCGGCGAAGCGCGGGCTGCCGGCGTCGCCGAGCGTCGTGGCCGAGCTGTTTCATTTTCTCGGCGAGGTCGAGGTGGTCTTCGGACTGTGGGCCGTCGTGCTGGTGGCCGTGATCGTCTGGTCACTACGATTGGCCGACGGCGACGCACTACTTCAACGATACCGTCAACTATACCGAGCCGCTCTTCGTTGTCGTGATCATGGCCATGGCGGCGACGCGGCCGATCATTCTGTTCGCAGAGAGCCTTCTGCGACAGGTCGCGAAGCTTGGGCGCGGGACACCGGCGGCGTGGTGGGTGACGATCCTGACCGTCGGTCCGCTGCTCGGGTCGTTCATTACCGAGCCAGGCGCGATGACGATCTCGGCGCTGTTACTGGCGCGGCAATTTTACGACCTGGAGCCGAGCCGTCGGCTGAAGTATGCGACGCTTGGCTTGCTGTTCGTGAATGTGTCGGTGGGTGGAACGTTGACCCATTTCGCGGCGCCGCCGGTGCTGATGGTGGCGCGCGCGTGGGGATGGGACACACCGTTCATGCTCGGCCACTTCGGATGGCGATCAGTCATGGCGGTTGTCGCGTCGACGTTCACGTATTGGTTTCTGTTCCGCGGTGAAATGGGTCAGCTCGCCGCTCGACCGTCACCTCCGGACATCGATCGTCCCGACGAAGCGGCCAGCCCGACGCTGATGTTGAAGCCGGTGCCGCCATGGATCACCGCGGTCCACGTGGCATTTATGGCGTGGACGGTCTGGAACGCTCACTATCCTGCGATCGTTATCGGCGGCTTCCTCTTCTTTCTCGGATTTCTGAAGGCGACGGCGCCGTTCCAGAGCCAGCTCGAACTGCGGTCGCCGCTGCTGGTCGGATTTTTTCTCGCTGGGCTCGTCATCCATGGCGGCTTGCAGGGCTGGTGGATTGCCCCGACGCTGGCCCATCTGTCGGAACGCGGATTGTTTCTCGGCGCGGCCGGGTTGACCGCGCATCAACGACAACGCGCTGATTACCTACCTCGCGACCCTGGTGCCGAACTTCAGCGACGGGTTGAAGGCTGCCGTTGTGGAAGGCGCGGTGACCGGTGGCGGACTGACGGTCATCGCCAACGCGCCGAACCCGGCGGGTCAGGCGCTGCTGGCGCAATTCTTCGGCGGCGCCGTGAGTCCACTGCGGCTCCTGGCGGCGGCGCTGATTCCGACGCTGATCGCAGCGGCCGCTTATCGCCTCGTCTAAAGCTCGTCGACTGCCGGCATCGGCGTGTCGGCATTTCGCCACGCCTCGTCGACCGCGTATTGGATCCACGCCGCGTCGTTCGGCTTGCCCTGCATCCGCACGCTTTCCATCAGGCCGAGCAGCGACCGCGCATTCTTGGGATGGCGCTGCAGGTCTTCTCGAAACACCCGTTCGGCTTCGGCCGGGCGATTCGCCAGCAGAAGGGCAGCGCCAAGCGACTCGCGCATCGGGTAGAACCAGATCGGCGGCTCGTCGTAAGGAAGCCGATCGGCCGCGGCGACAGCCGCAGTCCAGCGGCCGATTGCCGCAGGAAGATTTCCACGCGCCGCTGCGATGCGTGCGTCAAGAGCGGTCGCGGCTACCGACAACACCGTCCGCGCGCTTTCGAGGCCGGTTCCGCCGAACAGCGCGGTGTCCGGCACCGTCGAGATGGCCGCGTCCAGCGCCTTCCGCTCTCCTTCGGCCTCGTCTGGACGCCCGCTCTTCGCAAACGCGACCCCGCGCGCGAAATGCCACCACGCGGCCATCACCGGACGATCGGCCGGCGGCGCGGCAGCGTTAAGCACCTCCGAATGCTTGTTGAAGCGCAGCAGCACCGACACCGGCGCGACTGCCATTGATTCGACCATCGGCATCATGTCGGTGTGCGGCGTGATCCGTTCGGCCAGCTCCGCAGCGGCGCGCCTGGGCGTCAACGAACCGTCCCTGCATCATGTGCGAGTCGGCGAGGAAATGCAGGTTGTGCGAGTAGTACGCCATCACATAGAAGCGAATCCGGAGCCGCCGTCTTCATGTAGCGGCGATCGGCTTCGGCGCCCGCAAAGTTCGCGCGCGCGGCGCCTGCATGATTGCCGGTGCGCGCGTAGATGTGCGCCGGCATGTGGACGAGGTGGCCCTCTGTCGGGACCAGCGTTTCCAGGCGCATTGCGCTGGCGAGCGCGCGCTCCGGGCGCGGCGACGCTTCAACGGTGTGGATGTAATAGTGATTCGCGCCGATGTGCTGGGGATTGCGACGCAACACCGATTCGAGCACGCCTACCAACGTCTCGGTTCCTTCGGCCGGGGTCCGTCGAGCGACCACAGCTTCCACGCGCGCAGGTTCATGAGGCTTTCGGCGTAGAGCGTCGCGGCATCGAGGTCGTCCGGAAACTTTTGCGTCAGGTCGCGCATCGCGTCGCTATACTGCCGCGCAAGAGCCGCCCGGTCGGCTTTCGGATCGGCCGAGTAGCGGATCGCCATGGCGTTGACGTAGGCGCGTTCGCGATCGTCGCCATTTGCAGCGAGCGTGCGCGCCTTCTCCATGGCATCCCACGCCTGCTTGGCGCGCGGGTCGTCGATGTCGACGTTGTAGTTCGGCCCGACCGCCCAGGCGACGCCCCAGTGGGGCATCGGCGCACTCGGAGTCGAGTTCCGCCGCACGCTGAAACGAACGGACCGCCTCTTCATGATTGAACGCAAACACCAGCTCGAAGCCGCGATCGAATGCCCGCTGGGCATCGGGTCTGCTTGTGACGATTGGATGATGATGAGTGGGCTGAATCGCCGATGCCGCCTCTTCCGACGGCGAGGATCGGCCGCACGCGATCGAGCTCATGACGAGAATCAGGACATACCCGGTCCGCATACTGATCAGCCTACCTTAGCCGTACGATTGGGACGAATCGTCAACTGATGCCGGGAGGATAGATGTCGAAGCGACCACGAGGCAAGCTTGCGAACTGGTTCGAGAATCTGTCAGGCCGCGTAACACAGTGGAGCGGCAGCACCCCGGCGTTCGCTTGCGCGCTCGGCGTCGTGGCAGTGTGGGGCTTGCTCGGGCCAGTCTTTCACTATTCAGACACCTGGCAGCTGGTCATCAACACCGGCACCACCGATCGTCACGTTTCTGATGGTGTTCTTGATTCAGCGCTCGCAAAACAAGGACGCGCTCGCGATTCATCTCAAGCTCAACGAGTTGGTTGCCGCCATCGAGGGTGCCAGCAACCGGATGATCGATGTCGAAGCGCTGTCCGAGAAAGAACTCCACGTCGTCCACAACCATTTCGTCGAACTGGCGCGGCTGTCGAGAGAAGAGCAGAACACCACGCAATCGCATTCCATTGAAGAGGCCGAACAGCGTCATCGCCGCAAGACGCGCGCCATCGAGTGATCGCACGTGCTGCAAAGATTTCGCAATCGCGAGGATGCCGGCCGCCAACTGGCGGCAAGGCTTGACGCTTACCAGAACCGGCCAGACGTCGTCGTGCTCGGATTACCGCGTGGCGGCGTCCCGGTCGCCTACGAAGTGGCGCACCACCTTGCGGCGCCGCTCGATGTTTTCGTCGTGCGCAAGCTGGGCTTGCCTGGTCAGAGTGAGTTGGCAATGGGTGCGATCGCTGGCGGCAGCGTCGAAGTGTTGAACCACGACGTCATCGACCATCTCGGCGTGCCGAGAGCGGTTGTCGATCGCGTAATCGAGCGCGAGCGTGCGGAGCTGCAACGTCGGGAGATGGCGTTCCGGGAAGGTCGCGTTGCGCTGGACGTGGCTGGAAAAACGGTGATCGTCGTGGACGACGGGTTGGCGACCGGTTCGACCATGGAGGCGGCGATTGCCGCGTTGCGGCAGATCGGTCCGGCGCGCATTGTCGTTGCCGTACCGGTCGGCGCCGCGGAAACCTGCGCTCGCCTCAAAACCACCGCCGACGAGGTGGTTTGTTTGGCGACGCCGTGGCCGTTCAGTGCGGTGGGTCAGTGGTACGAGGACTTTGCTCAGACCACCGACCAGGAAGTGCGCGCGCTGCTCAGCGCACGATGAGGTCGTTCTCGTCGCTCGGCACGTCGGACAACTGCAGCCGCAAATTGCCCGCGTTACTCGCGAACAGCAGGGCCGTGGCGACGGTGACCTCGCCCGACCTCACCAGTTTTTCCAGCTCGCCGTCGAAATCCTGCATGCCGTCGAGTTCTCCGTCGCGCATGGCGTCGAGCAGCGTCTTGCCTTCCATGTCGCCGCGTTCGAGGTACTCGCGCGTCCGGATGGTCGACTTCAGAATTTCAAGAATCGCCCGCCGGCCGCCGGCCTTCAAGGGCACCAGGCGCTGCGAGATGAAGTATTTGAACGATGCGGCGAGACGCGTTCGAATCTGCGCCTGATCGCCGGTTTCGAACGCGCCGACGATGCGATCGACGGTCTTCGACGCGTCGATCGTATGCAGCGTCGAGAAGACGAGGTGACCGGTTTCCGCAGCGGTCATCGCGATTTCGATCGTTTCCCGGTCGCGCATTTCGCCGACCAGAATCACTTTCGGCGCCTGGCGGAGCGCGGCGCGCAGTGCCAGCGCGAACGTCGGCGTATCGGCGTGCAGTTCGCGTTGATGGACCGTGCCCTTCTTGTGCAGGTGCAGGAATTCGATCGGGTCTTCGATCGTCAGGATGTGCTCGGCGCGCGTTTCGTTGATCATGTCGATCATCGCCGCCAGCGTCGTCGACTTGCCCGAACCGGTCGGACCGGTCACCAGCACGATGCCGTTCTTCAGGCCGGCGGCGTCGGCAACCGACGGCGGCAGTTTCAAGTCGGCGAGCGATGGGATCTTCATCGCGATGACGCGCATCACAATCGCGAAGCTGCCGCGTTGCCGAAAGATGTTGACGCGAAAGCGCGAGCGCTCCGCCAACGCGTCAGGAAAGGTCGCATGAACCTTGATCCCGCAAAGTCCGCAGCGCCATCTGATTGTGGCCAATCAGGTCGCTCGCGATGCGGGCGGTGTCCTCCGGTTTGAGCACCGCCAACTGTGGAATCGCCACACCCACCAGGTCGCCGGAGCGCTCCACCTGGGGTGGCCGTCCGGGTGAGAACACCAGGTCGCTGATGCCTTGGCCCGCGTCGATCATCGTGGCGATGACTGTCACCGTCGGGACTGCGGCGGGCGTGCTGACTACGGAACCAAAAACCACAACGGGATCGATATCGTGCGGCGCAGGCGACAGGCGTGGACATAGGGATCGGAGGATCTTATCGGCGTCGCACCTCGTCGGCTTCACCGATCCTCCGGGCAACCAGCGGGCCCTCGCCGGTATCTCCCAGTTTGGCAACGCCATTGATCACATTGCCCTCTAGTGTGCCCTTGAGCGTGATCTCCAGCATTTTGCCGTCGTCGTACACCGACCAGGTCGCGGTCACCTGCTTGTCCTCGAATCGACCTTCGAGCGGGTATTCGCCGTATTCGTCGGTGACGTGGCCGGTCAGCTTCGATCCGGCCCTGGTTCAGCGTCATGATCGCCATGTGCTGGCCGAGCGGCGTGGCAAACTGCACACGCCACTCTCCAGCAGGGCTTTGTTGAGCGGCCATGCCGATCGTCGCGACCGCGATCCACAGCACTGCTGCGGCCACGAACCTGCGCATGTCGGCAATCGTACTACTTGTTCGCATCGCGAGCCGATCGCCGTAACGTCAGCGGGATTCGACCCCTTCGCTGGTCGTGTAGGTGCCGACCAGTTCTTCACCGTCCGAGCTGAGCGTCCCTGCATAGGCGCTCGAAACGGCCGGCACCTCGAGCTTCAGCGTGGTTCCGTCCTGCGTTATCCCGACGGGCAATGTCAGGCCAGCCTCGTCCATGCTCACGATCGTGCCGACTGACGTATTGTCGGGCCAATTCGCCATCGTCAATTGGATACGCTTTCCACCGTCGACGTGCAGCGTCCCGTTCCACGTGCCCTCCAATCGTTTCTCGATGGCCGCGTTCCTTGGTGCCGGGACGACGCGTGCGTCGCCCTTGCGGGTCAACGTGACCGGAAGCGTACCCGCGCTGGCTTCGAACAGGCCCGCGAGCTCGTTGCCGTCGGTCGACAAATCACCCTTGAAACGAGCGCCGATCGCCGCCGGCTCGAATGCGATGGTATTGCCGTCGACGGTCAGCGTCAGCATCGGCAGGCCATTCAACTTCCGTTCGGGGACGCTGAACGTGGCGGTGGGTGTGCCGTCAGCCGATTTCGTCAAGTCGAGTTCAATGCGAATCGTGCCGAATTGCGCCGTGATGGTGCCTTCCCAATGGCCCCACGGATCCGCGGTGACGGTCGTCAGTCCTGAGGCCCAGAGAAGAAACGAGGCGAGCGAAAACAACAGTTGCATACCGACCTCCTTAAAAATCGCGTTTCGCCAGGTTGGCAGTAGCGGCGTAGTAGAGCGCCGCCGATCCGGCAGCGCAGAGCAGAAGACCAAGCCAGGGCAGTCCCGTACCGCGGAAATACGAATCGCCACTCATCACGTGATAGATCCCCGGCCCATTGCCGATCGCTTGTTCGACCAGCGACACGACCAGCGCGACCGCCAGCGTCAACAGCAGCGGCCGCCAGATGTCGTGAAACATCGTCGACAGCAGCAGCGCAAGATGGAAAAACAGCGCTCCGCCGATGAAGATACACGCGGTATGGATCAGCACGTCGACGATGCTGTAGCTCTGGCCGACGGAGGGCGAGAGGAAAGGGATCAGCAGCGACGGAATCAGCGCCAGCAGGAAGAGTTCGGCCAGACCGGTTGCCGCACGGGCGCCGACGATTGCGCCCGCGAGATCGGCAGCGACAGCGTGAACAAGGCGGCGCCTTCCGCTCCCAATGAAAACCAATCCGCCGCTACCGAGCAGAACGGCAAAAATCGTCCAGGTCTGAATCAGGTTCTGGCTGAAACCACTGCGAGAAGACGTAGCCGCGATAGGTGCGCATCAGTTCGGCAGACTCTCTTGATCCGCCGACCGATTTCGCCTCCGACGTCCACGTTGGGCACGAGCTCGAGCAGCCGGACTGCTCGTGATATCCGAGGACCGCAGCGCAGGCTGACAAGGCGAGGATCGCTAGGCCGATCAGGAAGCGCCACCGGGTGTCGAGCCACGACTTGTACCAGAACATGTCAATCCTCCACGGCGACGGTTTCGAGAAAGATGTCTTTGAGGCTGAGGTGCGACACGTCGATCGAGCTGGCATTCAGCGAACGGGCAGCCTGGACGACCGCGTCGCCGCCGGTGCTCGACAGCACGGTCAGCACGCGGCCGTCGCGCGAAATTCGCTGGACGCCGGCGGCGTCGGTCATCGCGGCGGGCAGATCCGGCACCGCATGTTCGAACACCATTTGGACGCGGCGATATTGATCGCGCAGGTCGTCCAGGCCGCCGGCCACGACGCTACGGCCGCGATCGACGATCGCCACGTGATCGGCAATCTGGTCCACTTCGGCAATCTGATGGGACGAAAAGAACACTGTCGTTTCGCCTTCGGCAACGTGGCGAACCAGGATCTGCAGCACTTCTTCGGTCATCGCTGGATCCAGGCCCGACGTCGGTTCGTCGAGAACCAGCAGTTCGGCACCACGGCAGAACGCGAGCAGTAAGGCGAGCTTGGTCCGCGTGCCGCGCGAAAGCGTTTTAACTTTCCGGTCGAGCGGCATCTCGAACGACTTCACGTAGCGGTGCTCGAGGTCTTTGCGCCATTTCGGAAAGAAGCCGGCGGTGAAGCCGATGATTTCCTCGACGGTCATCGAGCCGTAGAGCTCTTTGTCGTCGCTGACGAAGCCGGTGCGGCGCCTGATGCCGACGCTGGCCTCCGGCGCGCCGCAGGGCAGTCCGAATACCCGCGCGTCACCACTGGTTGCCCGTGCCATCCCCAGCAGCACCTTGATGGTGGTCGTTTTGCCCGCACCATTCCGCCCGAGGAATCCGAAAATCGAGCCGCTGGGCACGCGGAGGTCGAGCCCGCGCAGTGCCTCGACGCGCGTACCGCCGTCGTACGACTGCCCTCCCATCGGGAAGGCGATATCGGCTATTTCGAACGCTTTATACAGACCGCGCCATTCGTCGCCAAATGTCCGCTAATGAAACCCAAAGCGGACACGCGTCCGGCGCGTGCCCCCGTGCCGCCTATTTTTTCCGGGATGCGCCAACTTTTTTCCCGCACTCTTACGTGTCCAAAACACAGAAAAACCCTCGGAACAAAAAACATGATTTGTAACAGTCATAGAGGCGGCCGGGGGGCTGACTATGCGTATTTTATGACTTGTATGTTTGCTCTGTCTGCTCGACGCACCGGATTGGTGCACGCGAACTGGGCCCGAGACGCTCAAGGACTGATCAAAATCAAGCTATTGTCGAGCCGCCCGATGATACGGCCCGCGCATGCGTGTCACAAGGAACTGATCCGCGCGCGTTTTCGGATCCTGCCCGTTCATCTGCGCTGCGCGTTTACGAACGTACGGTAGAGCCCCTTTTTTACGTACAGGTCAACGCGATCGATTGAAGATGGGTGTGTGTTTCTGATGTCAGTTCTTCAATTGCTTCACCGTCACTCATTAGACCTCATTCTCTCAGCAGACCCTAGATACGTAACGACGATCTATTCGTCTGATCTACGCTCGCTGCCTCGGCGCCGCATACCAGCACGCAGAAATGGTCAAAAACCTATCGAAAGCCACACAACGAAATTTATTTTGCAAATGGAATCTGATAATAAGGAACACCAGACCGCTACCGCTGATTGATGTTCCCGCTTCTCGCACAAAGCGGACATGCGTGGGTGCGCTGCCCATTCCGCCTTTGACCCAAAGCGAACATTTCAATCACGGCTATCTAACTGGTACCAACTTCGTGATGCGTTACAGTTCGCGCAGATGCCCCATAGTCGTGGCATAAGCAATAAGCCCGCACCAGAAATAACACGCTGCAACGATCATCTACGCGCCGACATGGCGTAAGATTACATACTCGCAGCCGCAGTCATCGTCTCTCGCCAATCGCTTGATCAATTTTGGATGCGCTGTGCGCTTTTCTGCAACGACCATTGGTATTGGGTTGTGTCTATCTTTCATTCGAGAAATCAAATAAGGATGTTCTAAAGAGGTCCGCCTCTCCAACAAACGCGAACGTTTTCGATTCAGATCAAAAAGCTTTCCACATATATTTCGGCCCCACTTTGAAATTAGTGAGCCCCATTTCCACGTATCCGGAACAATTAACTCACCCATTCACTGCATAATATGTAAAACGACGTCAGAAAGTCACTATGTCTGCGGGGGATAATCATCGGCAAAGACCCTTGAGCTTCTTGCCAGAGCAAAATCGAAAACGACTTGACGATACAGGCCAAGTTGAAAATTTGCGGCCGCCTTTCTGCGCCTTGCGCAGCAGGCCGAGCATAACGCCGCGTTTGTTGTCGAGTTCGAAGGTCCTACCGAAAAGGATAGTGACCGAAGCCCGGGCGAGTAGAAGGCCAATTGCAAAGGAGGCCGATGAGCTCAGCGCGAAAATCCAGCGCCCGGCCGGCCTATGAGGAAATATCTCCGGCTGTGGCGCGATATAGGCGCTTCGCAAGCTCGATGCCGCTATCGGCGCAAAGCGGACATGTCCGAAAAATGAGGCCGAATTTACAGCGCCTTACCGAAGTTCATAACGTTCCCGGCAGGATTACTCCCTTCCGGGGCGATAAAGACACGAGTTCATTACACTCTTGAGCCGCGCGGCGGCGGCTTCGGCCTGGTGTGCGGGCGCAGCGGCCCGGGCGAGCCGCCGACCATCGGATTTCTCGGCGCAGACGCTCGGCTTTTGCTCCATGGACGGCTGCTTTTGTGGCAGGCCTGCGCGATCTTGGTTGGATCGAGGGCCGCACAATCAAGATCGAGTATCGCTGGTCGGAAGGCCGTCCCGAGCGCTATGCCGAAATCGCTGCCGAGTTCGTGCGTCTAAAGGTTGATGTCATCGTCACAGTCGGAAGCGCCGTCCCGATCATAAAGCAGGCAACGTCGGCTATCCCGATTGTATTTGCAGTCGGCATCGATCCCGTTGGCAGCGGCCTGGTTGCAAGTCTGGCAAGACCGGGCGGCAACGTTACCGGGCTC
>CAVOHK010000020.1:0-191307 GCA_963695635.1 uncultured Acidobacteriota bacterium | reverse complement strand
TCGCGTGGTGGCTACACCGCGGCGCAAATCGGATCGCTTAGCCGCAAGTGCTCGAGCGACTGACTTCAATCGCCGGCGTTCGCTCGGCCACACTTGCTGCCATGACGCCGATTTCGGGCGCGGCCGGCAGTCGATTCATCATGGTAGACGGCTTCAGGAGAATCCCGACGACCGGCGGCGCGTCACGTTGAACACCGTCGCGGCCAGATATTTCGAGACGCTTAGCACCCCGTTCATCGTCGGCCGCGACTTCGCGCCAGAAGACGAGGGAGCCCGCGCGTGGCGATTGTGAACCAGGCGATGGCGCGCTACTACTTCGGCACGCATAGTCCGTTGGGACACACGTTCACGATCGAAGGTCAGGCCAGACCGCTCGCGATCGTCGGTGTCGTCGGCGACGCGAAGTATTGGGATCTTCACGAAACGCCGCCGCGGACGATCTACATGAACGCGTTTCAGGGCAGTGGGCCCTGGATCTTCGTGTTACGCACCGATGTGCCGCCAACGTCCGTCGTTCCCCAGGTGCGAAGCGTCGTCCGCGACACGCTCCAGAACGTGCCGATCGCCAGGATCACGACGCTGGCCGAGCAGGTGGACGCATCCATTCTGCCCGAGCGACTGATCGCGATGCTGTCAGCGCTGTTTGGCGTGCTCGCGGCGCTGCTGGTGGCAATCGGGTTGTATGGGCTCCTGGCCTACACCGTCACGCGGCGTCTGAAAGAGATCGGTCTCCGAATCGCGATCGGTGCAACCGGCCGTGACGTGATCGGCATGGTGCTGGCGAGCGCCTTCGGCCTCGTGTCGGTTGGCCTCATCGTCGGCGTGCCGATGGCGCTCTGGATGAAGGGCTACGCGGTCAACGTGCTCGCGACGGTGGCTGCGACGCAAGTCGAGGCGCCGATGATCCTGCCGGTGAACCCGCTCGTCCCCGTCGCCATTGCCGTGATTGCGATGCTAGGTCTGGCGTTGGTCGCGTCATACCTGCCGGCTCGACGCGCCCTGCAAGTCGACCCGATCGCCACGCTCCGAAGCGAGTAGCGCGGTCAGACCTACTCACACCGGAAATTGTTCGCGTCATCCGTGCTCCCGCTGCCCTTGTAGTGCGCAGTCGTCGGATAGGCACACAGCGGACGCCTGCGATCGGCGACGCCGCCGGTGAAATGCGCGGCTTCGATCGACTGCGGCTTCTTTCCGGTTTCGACCCACTGATCGACCGCGGCAACTTTGTCGAAGACGTCGGTGCCCGGACCGCCCTGACAGTGGCCCATGCCCGGCACCATGAACAGCGCGAGCGAATTCGCAGCCGCCGATCCGACCGTGCTGTTGATCCGTTTGAACATCAACAAGCTGGTGTCCGGCGAGACCAGCGGATCGGCCCAGCCGTGGTAGATCAGCAGCTTGCCGCCTCGCCTGAAGAACCGCGACGAGATCCGGATCGCCGCCGTACAGCAACCCGTTGTCCGCTCGGACCGCACGCTCCACATCGTCTGGCACTTTGATCGTGTGGTAGTCCCAGTCGGGCGTAAAGACGATCTTCCGCATGCCTTCGTGCGATTCGCCGGACGGCGACGGCCCTGCCACTCCGCCCCATCCGAGTTCGGATCCTGGATAGTAGCGACCAGGATGCAGTACTGCGCCGCTCTTCGGATCGCGGATCGGACGCGTCATCGCGTTCGCGGTCTCGGCCTGATCCTTGGTCAGGCAGTCGGCACGTTCATCTCCACCGCACGACGGTGTCGACAGGGTCGAGAAGTCGAAGGCACACTTCGTCGGGTCTTCGATGACGCCGTCCTTCACACCGTCCATGGCGTCGCACGCCCGGAGGACCGCGTCGTGGATCATCGGATACTTACTCGGGGGAATCACCGCCGACGGCGTGCGATTGACGTAGGTATTCAGCCAGACCCGTGCCGCATAGAGCCGCATCTGGTCCCACGAGGGATCGCCCGCGACGATGCCATCGAAATCGTCGGGATAGCGCTGCGCTTCAACCAGTGCCTGGCGTCCGCCGGTGGAGCACGAGTTGAAATACGCGTGCGTGAGACGCGGATCGTAGTGCGCCGCGACGAGCGCTTTGGCGGCGACCGTCATCTCGTGAATCGCTCGATATCCGAAGTCCACGAGTTTCTCGGGATGGCCGGCGACGAAATCGGCGTTGCCGCCGACGTGACCGGTGTCGGTCCCGGCGGCCGCGTATCCCGCTTTCACCGATGCCGCCAGCGCCGGATAGGAAATCGTTCCCCCTAATCCGCCGTTGCCGGACGACTGTAGCTTGCGATTCCATCCGGCCTTCGGCAACCACACTTCGACGCGGATGTCGGAGTCACTCGACGGAGTCAGCTTCAGCGCCACACGACAGAATGCCGGCAGTGTCTTGAAAGGCCCAGCGGCATTCGCATTGGTCGTCCCCGGAGGCGTGAAGGCTCCGGCCGGCACGGACTCGGCCGACAGCACGCGACCGTTCGTCACATTCAACTGCGCGAGCGATTCGCACGCAGTCGGCGGCGGCGCTGCGGCGTTCACCGCTCGCAGCATCACTGCGACAAGCAGCGCGATTCCAACGGCGATTCTCATGCCGGAAGTGTGAGCTGATGAGCCGTGGCTGCATTTTGCATTTTGCATTCAGAGTCCATCGTCTGTCGGCGTAGAATCGCGGCGGGAGGTGATCATGAAACGTATCGTCCCGGTTGTGCTCGTCACCCTGGCTCTGTCGATTGGCATGTTCGCGCAGGGTCGCCGCGGCGCGCCGCCTGCGCCACCCGCGCCGCTCGAAGCCGGCGCATCGCAGGCCGACGTCGACAAGACGCTGCTGGCGTTGCCCGAAGGACTGCGGAACCAGACGACCGTCATCAAGTGGAAGGCCGACTTCACCTACGACACGCTGCGGAAGGGCACCAACGGTCTGGTCTGCTACGACCGCTCCGGCATGCCGCAGCAGCAGCCGTTCGCGGTGCAGTGCACCAGCATGGGCAATCTGCCGCGTGAAGCGCAGAACCTGAAAGCCGAATCGACCGGCGACCGCGCGAAGTCCGAGGCGATGCTCAAAGAGATGGAACAGAACGGCACGCGCGCCAAACCCGAGTTCGGCAGCGTCTGGTATCACCTGTCCGGCGCTGATCGCGATCACGTCTCTGCGCACGAAGTGACGATTGCGGTCCCCGGTGCGACGCAGGCGTCGCTCGGCTTACCCGAACAACGGCGCGAGAACGGTGCGTGGATCATGAACGCCGGCACATCGACCGCGCACATCATGATCCCAGGACGATAATGTAGGGTCTAGAATACCCGCGGAATTGTTTCGGTTTCCTGACGGAGGTTGTATGGCAGTTTCACGCCGCAGTTTCGTAGGGGGCATCGCCGCCGCGCTCGGCTACGTCGGTGTCGGCGCGGACGTGGATCTCTTCGCCCAGCAGCAGGGCCGGGCCGGGGTACCGGGGCGGCGCCCGCGGCCCGCGACCGTCTCGTGGATCTCACCAAGGTCGCCAAGATCAACAACAACGAGAATCCGTACGGTATGCCGCCCGTCGTCAGGACGGCGATGGACGATCCCAAGGCGTGGGAATGGGCGAACCGCTACGGCGCGCCGGACGGCGGATTGAACCAGGCCCTTCAAGAGCTGCATGGGGTCAAAGCGGAAAACATCATCCTCGGCTGCGGGTCCGGCGAGCTACTGAGTTCCATCACTATCGCGCTGCTGATCGGCGATCCGAAGAAGAAAGTTCTGGGCGTCAACCCGACCTACAACGATCCGTACTCGAAGGCGTCGCAGATCGGCCGGGAAACGATCAGAGTGCCGCTGAACAAGGACTACACGCAGAACATCCCTGCGATTATCGACATCGCGAACAAACGCGCCGCGGAAATCGGGTTCATCTACATCGTCAACCCGAACAACCCGACCGGGATGATCGTCCCGAAGGAGCAAATCAAACAGCTGCTCGACGGCATCCCGAAAGACATGCCGGTGCTGATCGACGAGGCGTACCACCACTTCGTCGACAGTCCGGATTACGAGTCATCCATCAAGTACGTGATCGAGGGACGGCCCGTCATCGTCTGCCGAACGTTCTCCAAAATCGCGGCGCTTGCGGCCATGCGCCTGGGCTACGGCATCGCCCCGGCCGAGCTCATTCGGAAAGTCCGCACATTCACGACCGGCAGCCAGTCCATCACCGTGAAGTTCGGTGGCGCCGCGTCGCTGAAGGACACGGCCGGACAGGCGAAGACCAAGGCACTGAACAAGCAGATCCGCGACGACACGATCGCGAAGCTGAAGGCCCTTGGCTACGAAGTGCTGCCGTCAGAGGCCAACTTCTTCATGGTGGGTCTCAAGCGTGAGGTGAGCGACGTTGCGCCCGAATTCCAGAAACGCGACGTGCTGGTCGGTCGACCGTTCCCGCCGATGACGCAGCATCTGCGTGTCTCGGTCGGTACGCAGGCCGAGATGGACAAGTTCATGGCCGCGTTCAAGGAGATCATGGCGCCGGCGAAAACCTCGGCCGGCATCTAGCCGTCGCACGTCGTCAGTCGCGAGAGGTCCTTTCTCCCTCTCGCGCTTGCGTTCTTGAAGAGCCGGCGGCGGATTCATGACATGATGCACCATCACGATCGAAAGCCCCGACGGTAGCGTCCCCATCGCGATTGCGCCGGGCAATCGCATCGGCACCTACGAAGTTTCAGCCTTGATTGGCAGTGGCGGTATGGGCGAGGTGTATCGAGCGCACGACCCTCGCCTCGGCCGCGACGTCGCGATCAAGGTGCTGCCGCCGGCCTTCACGACCGACTCGGATCGTCTGCGGCGGTTCGAACAGGAAGCGCGCGCGGCGGCCGCGCTGAATCATCCCAACATCCTCACGGTTCACGAGGTCGGCACCTACGCGCCCGCTCCCGGGGCACCCGCAGCGCCGTACGTGGTGTCGGAGCTGCTCCAGGGACAAACGCTGCGCGAAACGATCGCCGGCGGACCGCTGCCGGTTCGAAAGGTGGTCGACTACGCCACGCAGATTGCCAGCGGCCTTGCAGCGGCACACGAAAAGGGCGTCGTCCATCGAGACCTCAAGCCGGAGAACCTGTTCCTGACGCGCGACGGGCGCATCAAGATTCTGGATTTCGGACTCGCCAAGCTGCGCGAGCATGAGCCGGTCGGCGCGGGTGGTGCCACGATGATGGCGACGCAGAACCTGGGAACGGGCGTCGGCATCGTGCTCGGAACAGCCGGGTACATGTCGCCGGAGCAAGTGCGCGCGCAGCCCGTCGATCATCGGACCGACATCTTCAGCTTCGGCACCGTGCTGTACGAGATGATCTCCGGCACGCGGGCGTTCCGCGGCGACACTGCCGCCGACACGATCTCCGCGATTCTGAAGAGCGATCCTCCAGAGCTGACCGGGCTGCAAGGCGCCGTTCCACCAACGCTCGAACGGATCGTCCACCATTGCCTCGAGAAGGCGCCGGACCTTCGCTTCCAGTCGGCGCGCGACATCGTCTTCAACCTCGAGGCATTGTCCACGGCGTCGGCGACGACCAGCCTGATTGCACCAGCGCCGCCCCAGCGACGACGGCTGGGCGTGATCGCTGCGAGCCGCGGCCGCCGTCGCGCTGACCGCCGCCGCTGGGGCCGCCGGCTGGTGGTTCGCGACCAGGGCGCACGAATCGCCGTCGTTCAGGCAGGTCACCTTCCGGCATGGAACGCTCGGCCCGGCGCGTTTCACCGGCGACGGTCAGAACATCGTCTACACGGCATCATGGGAGGGTTTGCCGCCCGAAGTCTTCGTGGTGCCTGCAAATCAGACGGGCGGCCGTTCGCTGGAGCTGAAGAACGCCACGTTGCTCGCTGTGGCTCGGACCGGTGAGATCGCCGTAGCGCTCGCGCCCCGGCCAGTCGTCGGCGCCAGCTTCTTTTCGCCCGGAACGCTCGCCCGCGTATCCATGACGGGCGGAGCACCGAAGGCGGAAATCGAGAACGTCATGGCGGCGGACTACACGCCGGACGGATCCTCGCTGGCGATTGTTCGTGTGCCCGAGCCGCGCTCGTGCCTCGTGGAGTTTCCGGTTGGCACGGTGTTGTTTCGTGCGCCGTACGTGAGCGACCTGCGCTTCTCACCCGACGGCAAGCATCTCGCGCTGATCGTGCACCCGAATCCCGCCGACGACCGCGGCTCGGTGGTCATCCTGCGCAGGGATGGCGGCCAGGTGGCGACCGGACCGATGCGGGACAGCCACCGCGGTCTCGTATGGAGCCCAGGCGGCGACGAAGTGTGGACCACCGCGCCGCTGATGAATGGCATCGTCGAGGCGCTCGATCTGAGCGGACGCCGGCGCGATCTCCTCAACGTACCAGGCCGGCTGCAGATACGCGACGTGCGGCCCGACGGCCGCATGCTGATGGATCAAGGCACGGTGCATCGCGGGATGATCGTTGTGTCGAACAACGGCGAGACGCAGCGCGATCTGACGTGGCTCAACTACTCGTTCGTTCGGGATATCAGTCGGGACGGGCAGATGGTGCTATTCGAAGAGCAAGGCATCAACTACCGCACCTTTGTCCGCAACGTGGATGGATCACCGGCCGTGGAGATCGGCTCCGGATACGGCGTCGCGCTGTCCAACGACAAGGCTTGGGCGTTGTCGCTGCGCTTCCCCGACTCGGGGCCGGAGTTGTGGCTCGAGCCGGTCGGCCCCGGACAGGCGCGACGGCTCAGTCCGCCTGGCCTCGTCCCGCTCAGTGTCGGGCAATTCCTCGCGGACGGTAAGCGCATTGTCTTTACCGGCCGGCAGGGTGATCGCCCGCCGCGGATCTACGTACAGGCGCTCGACGGCAGCGCTCCCAAGGCTGTCACAGAGGAAGGATTCATCGGAGCGCTGGTGTCCCCTGATGAACGGTGGGTCGCCGCGAACGGTCCGGCCGGGCCTGTGCTCGTCCCGTTCGAGGGCGGCCCGCCGACTCCGATTCGTGGAACGCAGCCAGGTGACAGCCCGCGACGCTGGACGAACGATGGTCAGATCTTCGTCGCCGCCACGACGCCAACGAGCCTGCGGATCGATCGGTTGAATCCGTGGACCGGCGAGCGCACACTCTGGCGCCAGACGTCCGCGCCTGCCTTTACGGGCACGCGGATTTCCCCTCCCTTCATCACGCCCGGCGGAAACGCCTACACCTACGGCTACACAATGTCGTCCTCGGATTTGTACGTGGTCTCCGGCGTTCGCTAGGAATCAGATAGCTCAGCAATCCCGAACTCCTCGAGCATCGGAGTCGATGCGCGGCGCATGAGCATCGGCAATTCTAGTCACTGGCGCCATCGGTTAGGATGACGACAGAACCGGGGCGGAGGTATTTCTGGCTGAGAGTTCGACCCGCACGCCGGAAGAATTCCAGCGCTTCCTGTCGTGGCTAGATGAAGGCGTCGACTCGGGCGGCGAGCGGTATCTGGAGATGCGACGCCGGCTGGTCTCCTACTTCGGCCGCAAGCTCTGTCTGTCGCCCGACGAGCTTGCCGACGAAACGCTCATCAGGGTCGCGCGCAAGCTCGAAGAACAAGGTTCGATCACCGATTCGCCGCCGGCCCGCTACTGCTACATCGTGGCGAGATTCGTATTTCTCGAGTATCTGCGCAGTGCCGATCATCGCCGGGCCAGCTTGAACGAGCGGCATGCTGCCACCGATCCGTTGGTCCAGTCCGCCCCGTCCGAGGGAACGGATCCCGGCTCAGACGAGTCGCTGCTCGACGGCCTCGACCACTGCCTGCAACAGTTGAACGAGTCCGACCGCGCCCTTATTCTCGAATACTACGCGGGCGAGCAACCGGAGCGGATCGAACGCCGCCGCGCCCTCGCAGCGCGGCTAAACCTGACCTTGAATGCCTTGAGCATTCGCGCATGCCGGATTCGCGACCGGCTCGAAAAGTGCCTCGACGCGCAGTCGTCTGGGACGTGACATGTTTCAGCCGAACCTGTCTTATCAGGAGGGATGATGTCGGCGACGCATTCGCACGAGCGTGACGATCAACTGCTGATTCGTTACCTCCTGGGCTCGCTTAGCGAGGACGAAACCGAGCGGCTCGACGAGTTGAGCCTCGCCGACGATCGATTCGCCGCGGACCTTCATGCGGTCGAACACGACCTGGTCGATGCGTATGCATGCGGCGCGCTTGACGAAGAGACCCTGCGGCGCTTCGAGCTGCATTACCTCTCGTCGCCTCAAGGGCGCGCAAAGGTCGCGTTCGCGAGGACGTTAATGCGCTACGTGAGGAGCGGCGGGCCCGCGCTGAGCCGCGACGCAGGCGTGCGTGAGCCCGGCGCCGCTCGTGGGCTCCTGTACTGGAGCCTGGCCGCGGCAGCCGTCGGCCTTCTGGCGGTGGCCGGTTATCTGTTCTCCGAAAACGCTCGGCTGAAACACCAGCTGGTCGACGTACGCGCAGGTCTCGAAGAGCGCCAGCAGCAGCTGGAGGACCGGCTGCGGCGAGAGCAAGGGGCAACTGCCGAAACGGCGCGCGAGCTGGATCGCGTGCGCCAATCGCTCGCCCAGCTCCAGGGAGCGACGCGGCTCGTGGCGTCGTTCGTGCTTCTGCCGCCCACGCGCGGTGCATCCAAGCTTCCGACGCTGTCGATCCCCCGCGGACCCGGCGTCTTCGCTGTGAAGGTGCACCTCGAATCCGACGACTTTCCGGCGTATCGCGTCACCCTGACGGATCCGGCAACCGGCCAGGTCATCTGGCGAAGCGTGATTCTTCAGGCCTCCGACGACGTCGGCTCGAAGGCTTTGTCCATCACCTTGGGGGCCGATCTACTAAAGCCGCGCACCTACACGTTGGAGGTCAGTGGCATTCCGTCACGCGGCGCGGCCAAGTTGGTGGGCATTTACCCGTTCAGGGTCGTGCTACCGTAGCGTCCCGGTTGCGTCGATGCGAGAGGTCTCTATGACGCAAGGCACTCTGCTGGCTGTTCTGATATCAGTGTGCGGCGGCGCGCTGATCGCCGGTCAAGCTGCTCCCGCAGCATCGCAGGCGACCGAGACAACATCGCGGCTCGAGCTCGGGACTCCGATTGAGCGAGAGATCTCAGGCCGGCAGCAGCATACCTATGAAATCGCGCTGAAGGCAGGCGAATACGCCGAGGTGATCGTCGAGCAGCGCGGCATCGATGTGGTCGTCAGCGTGCTCGATACCAGCGGCAACCTGATCGCTGAATTCGATGCTGACAGCCGCAACGATGGAAGAGAGCGTGCCGAGGTGGTGGCAGCGTCGGCGTCCGGCTACCGGGCCAGGATCCGCGCGCGATACTCGCGAGCGCCGGTCGGCCGCTACGAAGTCCGGCTCAGCGAGATCCGGCCCGCGACCGACCGCGATCGCGATCGGTTCGACGCGCACAGGCTCAGCACCGAAGCCGCCGTGCTTGACGCCGCTGGCACGTACGACGAAGCACTCAAGCGTGCCGCGCGCGCGTTGGATCTCGGCGAACAGGCGCTCGGGCCGGGTGATGTGTACGTCGCGGACCTGTTGGCGAAGCTTGCCGACATCCATCGGACGAAGGGCGACACTGCGACCGCGGAACAGCTGTTCGTGCGCGCCATCGCCATCGACCGGGCAACTCTCGGCACGAATCGCCTTCAAACCGGAAACCACATCGGGCGTCTGGCGGCGCTCTACAACGCGGCAGAAGACTTCGTGAAGAGCGCCCCGCTGCTCGACGAAGCCCTGGTGATCACGGAACGCTCGGTCGGGGCGGTCCACCCGCAGATGGTACGGCCGTTGATGGATCTATCGCTCTTGCATTCACGCCGCCGGGACTACGATCGCGCGGTGCCGCTGCTCCAGCGTGCATTGAGCATTGCGGAAGCGACGCTCGAGACCGGAGATCTCACACGAATCGCCGCCCTCAGCAATCTCGGCGACATCTACGCGCAGCTCGGCGACTACGATCGCGCGGAGACGCTGCTGACGCAAGCGCTGCAGGGCGCCGAGAATACGCTCGGCCCCGATCATCCGCGACTCACGGTTCCGCTGCAGAATCTCGGCACGATCGCGCGCAACCGAAAACAGTATGCACGGGCGCTCGACCTCTTGTGGCGTGCAGAAGCGATTCGGGAGAAAGCGCTCGGCCCGCGACATACCCAGACTGCAACGCTGCTTCTCAATATCGGCAACGTGTATGGCGATCAGGGCGACTATCCGCGCGCGCGTGAGATGTTCGCGCGCGCGCTCGATGTGCTGGAGACCAGCGCCGGGCCGTTCCACAATCTCACGATGGTGTCGCTCAGCAACCTTGCCCGCGTCTACACCGCCGAAGGCGACATCTCACACGCGCTCGAATATCAGGCCCGCGTCGATGCCGTCTTGGAGCGGGAGATTCAATTCAACCTGGCGATCGGTTCCGAGCGGGAGAAGCTCGCCTATTTCACGAATGTGATGGAGCGAACCAGCCGCACTCTGTCGCTGCACGCGGAACACGCCCCGAACGACGCCGCGGCCGCCGAACTGGCCGCAACCGCCGTCGTGCAGCGGAAGGGTCGTGTGCTCGACGCGATGGCCGGCAGTCTGCTCGCGTTGCGCGAGCACCTCGACGCGGACGACCAGGCCGCGCTCGATCGCTTGCGCACTGCGACCTCCGAACTGGCGGCGTTGGCGTTGAACGGTCCGGGGCGGACCGCGTTCGCCGAGTATCGAGCGCGTCTGACCTCGCTCGATCAGCAGCGGGAGAAACTCGAATCGGACGTCAGCGCACGCAGCGCCGAGTTTCGCGCCCAGTCGCGTCCGGTTACGCTCTTGGCGCTACAGGCAGCTATTCCGGACCGCGCCGCGCTCGTCGAATTCGTCGTCTTCCAGCCGTTCGATGCGAAAGCACCGGTGGATTCCGAGTCTGCATTCGGCCGCAGCCGCTACATCGCGTACGTCGTTCGCCGCCAGGGCGCCGTGCATTGGAAGGAGCTCGGATCGAGTGAAGAGATCGATGCCGCGGTGGCGGCCCTGCGCGGTGCGTTACGTGATCCGAAATCGCGTCGACGTGAAACAACTGGCGCGCGAGCTCGACCGGAAGGTGATGCAGCCGATTCGTGCGATGATGGGCGATGCCACGCCAGCTGCTGATCTCGCCGGATGGGGAGCTCAACCTGATTCCGTTCGAGGCGCTGATTGACGAAGAGGGGCGCTATCTCGTCGAGCGCTTTGCGATCAGCTACCTGACCACCGGGCGCGACCTGCTGCGGCTGCAGGTGCCGCGCGCGAGCCAGAGCGAACCGCTGATCGTCGCCGACCCATTCTTTGGCGAGCCACCAACCGTGGTAACGACGCGTGCGAGCGAGACGAGCGTGCCGCAGGCATCAATGAAGACGGCGCGGCGCAGCATCACCACTGCTGGAGATCTATCGGGCGTGGTACTTTGCGCCGCTCGCCGGCACGGGGGAAGAAGCCCGAATCATCAAGTCGTTGTTTCCAGACGCGCGCGTGCTCAGCGGGACACACGCGACCAAAACGGAGCTTCAGCACGTTGGCGCGCCCAGCATCCTGCACGTCGCAACCCACGGCTTTTTTCTAGACGAGGTGCCCGCCGGCGCAACCGCCGCGATCGAGAATCCGCTGCTGCGGTCAGGCCTCGCGTTGAGCGGGGCGAACCTTGATCGGAACACGGCCCACAGCGGCATCCTCACCGCGCTCGAAGCCGCGAACCTGAATCTCTGGGGAACGAAGCTCGTGACGCTCTCTGCGTGTGACACCGGCCTCGGAGAAGTGCGCAGCGGCGAAGGCGTCTACGGGCTGCGGCGCGCGTTTGTTCTGGCCGGCACCGAGACACTGGTCATGAGCCTCTGGCCGGTCAGCGATTACGTCACGCGCGAGATGATGACCAGCTACTATCGCGGGCTGCAAACGGGCCTCGGGCGCGGCGACGCGCTCCGTCGGACGCAACTCGCGATGCTGGCTCGTCCCAATCGCCGGCATCCGTTCTACTGGGCCAGTTTCATCCAGGCTGGCGAGTGGGCCAACCTCGAAGGCCGGCGCTGACTCGACCTGCTGAAATGGTTGCTCCCGTTCTGTCTTAAGGACTATGAAGGGTGACTCGCCGTCACCCTCTCAGGTTCCCGGACGCGTGAGTGGTTTCCCCCCGCCTCCACGGTCGCGACCGGACCGACAGGAGCAGCCATGTCCAACCGCCTCATAAATGTCTGGATCGTCGTGTGCGTGGGCGCGATCGTCGGCCTGACGGCCGGACAACGCCGGGCGCTGGCGGAGAGGGACGACACCACCGCGCTGGTGGCCGCCAACCCGTCGGGGATCGTGCGCACCATCAATGTGAACGGCGCGCTCGATCTGAACAACCCGTTCTTCAAGGAGCTCGGCACCAACGGCCGCAGTTGCTTCTCGTGCCATCGTCCCGCTCAGGGATGGTCGATCACGCCCGAGTCGGTTCGGCGCCGGTTCGACGAATCGCGCGGCCTCGATCCGATCTTCCGCGCGAACGACGGATCGAACTGTGAGGGGGCCGATCTCTCCACTCTGCCAAGGCGCCTGGCCGCATTCAGTCAGTTGCTCGGCAAAGGGCTGATTCGTGTCGGCATTGACGTTCCGGATTTCGCGGAGTTCGTCATCGAAGCCGTCGACGATCCGTATCAATGCGGCGCGCCCCTCACCGCGGCGTCCATGTACCGCCGCCCCCTGCCGTCCACGAACCTGCGCTTCCTGAGCGCGGTCATGTGGGATGGCCGCGAATCGACGCCGTCCACCTCCGTGCTCGACGATCTGGCGCACAATCCAACGACGCGACGCTTGGCCACGCGCAGGCGACTCTCGACCTGACGACCCAGGAACGGCTCAGACATCGTCGCCTTCGAGACGGGATTGTTCACGGCGCAGGTCTGGGATCGAGGACGCCGGCCGGCTGCGCGACGCCGGCGCGCAAGGGCGGGCCGCGTCGCGCTCTCGCAGCAGCCGTTCTTCATCGGGATCAACGATCCAGTCGGCCTGAATCCTACCAACACGCCGTTTGATCCACGTGCGTTCACGATCTTCGACGCGTGGTCGCGGCTGCGCCGCGGCGGCGCCGACGGTGACACCGACGAACGCATCGATCGCGCGCGCCGCGCCATCGCCCGCGGCCAGGAGATCTTCAACACGAGGCCGATCGTCCTCAGCGGCGTGGCCGGCCTGAACGAACAGACGTTCCCGAATGGCGTCACCCTTCCGGCGTCGTTCAGCGGCACGTGCACCACGTGCCACGACGCGCCGAACGCCGGCAACCACTCGGTCAAGGCGCCGCTGAACCTCGGCCTGACCGACGCATCTCGCCGCACGCCGGACATGCCGCTCTACACGCTCCGCCGGCTGTCGAACGGCGACACTCGTCAAGACGACGGACCCCGGGCGGGCCATGATTACGGGCAAGTGGGCGGACATCGGAAAGTTCAAGGGGCCGATCCTTCGCGCGCTGGCATCGCGCGCGCCGTACTTCCACAACGGTTTGGCCGCCTCGCTCGAAGAGGTCGTCGATTTCTACGAGTCGCGGTTCAGCCTCGGGTTGACCGCGCAAGACAAGGCCGATTCTTGTGGCGTTTCTGCGCGCACTGTGATTAGGCTAGCCAGGCGCGCGCGAACGCGCTTGCAGCCGGCGGGTCGCCGAATCTACGGTTGACGCGGAAAAACGAACTCCCCGCTGGGATCGCGCTGCCGCATCGCGAGCACCTTTCCGTTCTCGACCGTGAACGAGATGATCTGGTCCGGGAATTCCTTCACGCGGAACTGCTGCGGCCGCCAGGGCTGAAGGTCGACGCCGCCGGCGCCGCGAATCGAGAGGCCCTTTCCGGGCTGGAACGCCACTTCGACCTTGCCGCCGGAAGGGGACAAGTAAGTCCCCGCGTACATCTTCAGCGTCGCGTCGGTCGTCAACGCCGGCGGAACGCGGCGGGTGAATGTCACCGCGGCTTCGTCCAGTGAAATCTCCGCGCCTTCGACCTCGCCCATCGGATTGGTCCGGAAGTTGAGCGAGAACTTGCCGTCCTCTTCGTCGTCGGGCGTGTCGAAGCGGTCGTAGTGGAAGTGGCTGAGCGGCATCTTGATGCCGTGGAACTCGAAGGTCAGTCCCGCGTCGCGACGCGCCACCGTCACCACGCCGTACGCGGCATGCTCGAACTCGCCGACGTAGTCGTCGAGAGGATGCGACGGCTTCGTGCCGGTCACCTGTCCGACGGCGGCCACCGAACGAGCTTGCGTCCCGGCCGCCTTGTTCTTCAGCCTGATCCCGTTGAGCCGCTCGGACCAGGGCGTCAGCGACATCCCGAGCAGACGCTCGTAGATGTGGTAGGTCAGCCCATTGTAGAAAGGCGCCACGTGATCGCCGACGACGAGCACGATCACACCGATGGAATCGTTCGGCATGATCGAGACCTGCGAGTGAAATCCAGGCAGGTCGCCGCCGTGGAGCGCCAACAGGTGACCCCGGTACGAGGAAATCCAGCGGCCCATGCCGTAGTACTGGTTCAGGTTCTCTCCCCATCCACGGCTCTCGAGCGTGGCATTCGGCATCGCGAGCGACGGCGACATCGTTTCCTTGAGCACGGCATTCGGGATCACCTGCTGCCCATCGACGGTGCCGCCGTTGAGCAGCGCGATGACCCATCGAGAGAGGTCCTGCACGCTCGAGTTAATCGCGCCGGCTGGCGCAATGGCGACCTCCGCCGTGTAGTACGGCTGCCGGTAAAGTTCCGTGCTGTCGCGGCGCTCGGAGAACGGCACCGCCGGTTCCGGTCCCTTGAGGTTGTCCTCGATCGTCAGGGTGGAGCGCGACATTCCGAGCGGGTCGAAGATCCGGCGCTTGACGAACTGCTCCCAGGTCAGTCCGCTCAACTCCTCGATGACCTGCCCTGCGGCCGTATACATCAAGTTGTTGTAGAGGAAGGTCGTGCGAATCGGCGCGGCGGGTTCGAGGTAGCGCAGGCGATCCCAGAGATCGCGTCGCGAAAACGTGGACTTGTACCAAATGGAGTCGTGGCGGGTGACGCCCGTACGGTGCGACAACATGTCGCGGATCGTCACCGATCGATCGAGTTCGTCGTTGTAGAACCGGATGCCGGGAACGAACCGCTTGATTGGCTCGTCCCAGCGGAGCTTGCCCTCCTCGACCAGCAAACCCGCAGCGACGGCCGTGAACAACTTCGAGTTGGAGGCGATCGGCTGCGTCGTCGTCGGGGTGTACGGGAGCTTTTTTCCGTAGTCGCGGAAGCCGTATCCCTTGGCGAAGACGAGTTTGTCCTTCACGACGATCCCGACGCCGATGCCGGGCGCGTTCCAGTCCTTCATCACCTGCGCCATGTAATCGTCGAAGCCTTTGAGTCTGGCGTCGACGTCGATCTGTGGTTGTGCGAAGACACGCACAGTAAGTGTCGCGGCGGCGGCAAGGACGAGTGCCGCGGCAAGGCGGCGACGGATCCGAGAGGACGCGTCGGTCATTTTGACACCTCAGAGTTGCGAAGAATTATACGGGTCCGCCTCGTGTTTCGTGGTTCGTGCCTACGGTTTGACTTCCGCCTGCGCCACGCCCAGGAACGCGTCTGACGCATGCGACCGCTGCGCCTTCCGGCAGACGATCATCACCTGCCGCTTTCGCGAGACGCCGGCCACCGGCACAGCAACCAACCGTCCGTTTGCTATCTCGGTAATCGCACAACGCCGCGGCAGCAGCGCGACGCCCAGTTTCATCTCGATCGCGCGCTTGATGCCGTCAAGGCTGGGCAGCGAAATGACCATGTTCAACGGCACGTGCTTCGATTCGAACAGCCGCAGCACGCGCTCGCGTGCCGGCGACGGATCGTTGTGCGCCACCACCGGCTCCTTGGCCACGTCTTCCATCGCCACCTGACGCCGCTTCGCCAGTTCGTGGGACGGCGGGACGAGCAGTACCAGTTCGTCGGTACCGACCGGCACGACCAGCAGTCCCTCCTCCGCCGGGTGAAAGGTCAACGCGCCGAAATCGAGACTACCCTGCTGCACTTCAACGGCGATCTGCCGGGCAGGGACACGACGGACATCAATCGCGATCGACGGGTAGCGCTGCCGGAAGCGGGCGATCAGCGGTAGCAGCGTGTGCACCGCCGCTTCGTTCGCGCCGATCAGCACGCGGCCGCGCCGCAGGTCGCGCAGCTCACGAACCGCCGATTCCGTTTCTTCCGCCAGGCGGACCAGCCGTTGTCCGTAGTTCTGCAGCATCCGGCCGGCTTCGGTCAGGGTTCCGGTTTTCGACGAGCGGTCGAACAGCTGCTCGCCGAGTTCCAGTTCGAGCCGCCTGACCGCCTGGCTGACCGCGGGCTGGGTGCGGTGCACTTTCGCCGCCGCCCGCGAAAAGCTGCGTTCGTGCGCCACCGCGAGGAAGATTTTCAGCGCTGCCAGGTCCATAATCTGTAGTTTTATCTTAACGTAATTATATCACTTTGACTTCTAGGTCGTATGGCCTGCACACTCGTCGCATGAGTACATCCTGCGCGGATCATCATCTTCGACACGACGCTTCGCGACGGCGAACAGGCGCCGGGATTCTCGCTCGACGTGCCGGCCAAGCTGTCGATGGCGCGCGCGCTCGACGCGCTCGGGGTCGACATCATCGAAGCGGGCTTTCCGATCGCCTCGCCGGCCGACTCGGAGGCCGTTCGACAGATTGCCGCTGCGGTGCGCCGGCCGGTGATTGCGGCGCTGGCGCGAACCCGGGCCCAGGACATCGAGGAAGCCGGCCGCGCGTTGGAACCCGGCCGAGCGGTCGCGCATTCACACGTTCCTGGCCACCTCGGATCTGCACCTCAGGCCAAACTGCGCATCTCGCGCGAGGACTGCCTGAACCGGCAGTCGATGCGATCAAGCTGGCCCGCCGCTTTACCGACGACGTCGAATTTTCGGCGGAGGATGCAACCCGCAGCGATCGCGATTTCCTGTGCCGCGTCATCGAGCAGGTGATCGCCGCCGGCGCGACGACCATCAATCTGCCGGACACCGTCGGCTACGCCACGCCCGACGAACTGCGCGAGTTCTTCACCGACATCCTGGCGCGCGTTCCGAACGCCGGGCGGGCGGTATTCAGCACGCATTGCCACGACGACCTCGGCCTGGCGGTGGCCAACAGCCTGGCGGCGATTCAGGGCGGCGTGCGGCAGGTTGAATGCACGATCAACGGCATCGGCGAGCGTGCCGGCAACGCGTCGCTCGAAGAACTGGTGATGGCGCTGCGCGTGCGTCAGGACCGTCTGCCGTACGACACGGCCATTCAATCGCCACAGTTGTTCGAGGCGAGCCAGTTGCTGTCGCACGTGACCAGTGAACCGGTGCAGGCCAACAAGGCGATCGTCGGCCGCAATGCCTTCGCGCACGAGGCGGGGATTCATCAGGACGGCGTGCTGAAAGATGCACGGACCTACGAGATCATGAAACCGGAAGACGTCGGCCAGTCGGCCGCGTCCCGGCTGGTGCTCGGCCGCCATTCCGGGCCGCCACGCCGTCCGGCTGCGCTGCGAGGCGCTCGGTTTCACGCTGGCCGCGAACGACATCGACCTCGTCTATCGCGCGGTGATCGCGCTCGGCGAGACTCGCAAGGTGATCGGCGACGGCGACCTGCGCCGCATCGTCGACCGCGTCACGTCGCCGCAAGCCCAGGCGTCGCTCGCCTCGACTTCTCACCACGTCGAGGCAGTCGGCTACGGACACGGAGTGTAGACAAATTGCAGATTGCGAAATTGCAGATTGCAGAATTGCAGATATGCGAATTGCAATAAATCTGCAATTTGCAATAAAATCTGCAATTTGCAATCTCCAATCTACAATATTGAGCGGTGATCCCCCTCCGGGATGTCATCCCGTCCCGCACTACTCCCTACATCACTTCGACGATCATCGCGCTCAATGCTCTGGCCTGGTTCTATGAACTGTCGATGCCGACCGAGCGGGCGCTGAATCGATTTCTCTTCCTCTACGGCGTCGTTCCCGCCGCGTTTGCGCCAGCGACCTTAATCACCTCGATGTTCCTGCACGGCAGCTGGTCGCACGTGATCGGGAACATGTGGTACCTCTGGATTTTCGGAGACAACGTCGAGGATCGCGTCGGGCACGGCCGTTTTCTGGTCTTCTATTTGTTGTGCGGCATTGCGGCGGCATACGGCCAGGTGTTGATGTCGCCCGACTCGGTGGCGCCGATGGTCGGCGCGAGCGGTGCGATTGCCGGCGTGATGGGCGCCTATTTCGTGCTGTATCCGCACTCGCGGGTGCTGACGTTGATTCCGTGGATCTTCATCCAGATCGTCGAACTGCCGGCGATTTTGTTGCTCGGCGTGTGGTTCCTGATGCAGTTCATCAACGCCGGAACGGTCGCGGTCACCGCGGCGGCGCGCAACAGCGGCGGCGTCGCCTTCGCCGCACACGTTGTCGGCTTCGTGGCCGGTGCCGCCGGCATTTTCGTGTTCAGGCGGCGCGATCGGGATTACTGGGACCGCGCCGAGTTGATCTCGTAACAACGCAAAGGTCGCGAAGTTCGCAAAGAAACAGCTGGCGCGCGAACTACTAGGATTTGGCGCGAATCTGTGATGACACGCGCGCGAGCTCGATGAGAATCCGTTCCAGCTCGGCGTCGTACTGATCCGGCGGCATGCCTTCTTTTTTCGCTTTCAACTCTTCGAGCGCGCGTTCAATCGCTGCACGGCGGCGGACCAGCAGCGCGAGCCCCGCGTCGGCTGGCAGTTCGAGCGCTGGTTCGGGCTCGAGATAGGTGATCCGCGCCAGCGCACCGTCGGTGCCCGGCGATTCCGCTTCCCGGCCTACGCCGGCGCCGGTGTCGTCGAGCAGCGGCCGCTCGGTCGCCAGTTGACCCTTCTCTTGAAAGTATTGGTGCACGGCGGCACTGGCGTATTGGAATGCCTCCCAGATCGAGACGCGGCCGCTCTTGTCGGCGTCCGCTGCATCTTCGTCGAAGGCCTTGACGAAGAATTCCGGAAAGACCGTTTCGAACTGCTGCGCCGCCGAATCGGTCGCCGTCAGGACGACGCGATTGCGACCGGCGATTTTCTTCAGAAACGGAAAGCTTGCGCCAGTGGTGTCGACGAAGACGAGCCGGCCGGGAATCGCCTTGACGAGGTCAGCCCACTCGGCCGCCGTCAAGTCGGGACCGACGAGATTGAACTTCGCGTCCTCACCGCCATCGACGGTGCCATGGCCGACCAGCAATATCAGCAGCTGATCGTCCTTGGCGAGCCGCTTGCGCAACTCCCCGAGCGTCCGCTGGACGTTTTCGCGCGTTGCCTTTTGAACGCCGTCGCCTTGTTCCTCGGCGAACACGAACGTCTGATCGACCTTGTAGTCGAACGTGTCGCGCAAGGTCGCGATGAACGCGTTGCGGATCTTCTGATACTTCTGCGCGTAGGTGTCGCCGCCGGACGCGCCAGTAATCACCACGGCGTAACGCTCTTCGTCGGCCGACGCGCGGACCGCGCCGATCAGCAGTACGCCGCATGCGATCGCGACGCGGGCTGCCAGTGCCGCCTGCCTTCCGCGCGGCACCGTCACCGCAATCCCCATCGGCGGCGCAATATCCACTCGGCAGAGAGTAGCAAAACGATCGCCACGAATGCCCACGGTTCGTGCCATAAGTCGCGGCGCTCAGGCGTCGCATCTGCCGGAACCGTGGATTGAAGCCAGGAGGCAACCTGTGCCGCCTCGGCCGGTCGTGCGTAGCGTCCACCGCTGGAACGCGCCAGTCGCCGCAAGAACGGCTCATTCAAGCGCGGGTCTGCAAACTCGCGGTCCACGCCGCCGACGTAGAGCCAGCGGTCTGCCGCACCGAGCGTGGTGCTGCCTTTGCGTGCCTCGACCCGGACGCGATGCAAGCCCGAGCGGTCAGGAGACAGCGCCGCGGCGAACCGGCTGCCGCCACCGTCGATGTGTCTCAATTTCAACGAGGTCGTCTCTCCGCCTGGCGCGGTGAGAGTGCCGTCGACGACCGCGTCGGGCACCGGCGCATACGACGCGTCGCGCACGTCGATTGACGCGGATCCGACATCGCCCGGCTCCAACGCTTCCGGGAAGGTCATCGACACCGGTTCGGGCGAATCCGCCGCCAGCCAGCGCGCAGCCTGCCGCCAGAAAAACTCGTACGAGCGATCCGACGAAGCGACCATCATTTTCCAGCGCCACGACGCTTCGCCCGCGAAAATCATCGAGCGGCCCTGGCCATAGCGCTGGATCGCGACCACCGGATGAAGCGCGCCACCCGGTGCGGTGGTCATCGCCAGAATCGTTGCGCCGGCACGCGGACCGCCCAGCGGCGCGCTCGCAGCCAGCGCCGGCAACGCCGACCAGCGCTTTCGCGTTTCGCCTACCGAGTCGCCGAGACGCATGATCGGATGCGATTCGCCGTCAGCGGTCAGCGTCATCTTGTTATGAACGCGAACATCGTCGCCATTCGAGGTTTGGACGACGCCGCCGCGGCGGTCGCTCAATTCGACCGGCAGCGCTTCTTCGAGCGGCGTGCCCGATAAGCCACGCTGCGCGAACGAGCGGCCACCCATCACCAGCAAGCCACCGCCTCGTTCCGAAACAAAATCGGCGGCCATCGCCAATTGGGCGCGAGTCAGGGCGTCGGCTTCGACGTTCGCGATCACCAGGGCGTCGTAGGCGAACAACTGATCGCGCCGCGCCGGAAAGCCGGCGGTCAACGCGGCGGCGCGTCCCGATCCGGCTTGAACAAAAAAAGTGTCGACGTTGTCGGCGTTGCGGCCCTTGCGCGTCACGACGTCCACTTCAAGGCCCGGGTCGCCGGCCCAGGCGCGGGTCATGAAGCTGTGTTCGAAGCCGGGCGCACCTTCGATGACCAGTATTTTGCGCGGTCGGCCCGCCGGGCTGACCAGCACGCTGCGAGTGTTGTTTTCCGCGACCGGCTCCGACGAGTCCACCGGAATTTCCGCCGAGTAGACGGTTGGACTGATCGGATCCGGCGACACGGTGAACGTTTCGTCAATTGGTGAACCGTCGGTCGTAGGCGTGACGCGTCGCGCCTCGAGCAGCCTGCCGTTCGCGAGGACACGAACCGTGAACGGCGTCCGGCCAAATCCGTAGCTCACGGCGGAAACGCGCAGATCGACCGAGGCCCGATCGATGCGCGGATCGCCAGCAGTCAGCCCGAGTATTTCGCGATCGTGAAGGCCCTCCGGCGCACCGACTCCGATCGCGTAGACCGGCGGGCCGTCGCTCGCACCGGTCTCTGGCCTGCCCGCTGCTCCTGTCGATCCAACCCCTCCTGCGCCGCCGGTGTCGCCACCGTCCGAGAGCAGAACGATGCCCGGGACACGCTGGCCGCGATAGCGATCGCGAATCGTGGCAAGCGCGGTTGCCAGCTCGCTTCGCCGCGCGTTCGCGCCGACTTTGTCGATGGTGTCAGCAGCCAGCGGCGCCAGCCGATCGCCGACCGTGTAGAGTTCGGTCGCGAACCGCGCGCTGATTGACGGCAACAGATCGTTCTTCAACAGCGCTGTGGCGTATGCCAGACGCGACCGGCCGTCCGCATCGCCAATCCGCATGCTGCGCGAAGCATCGACGACGATCGGCACGACCGCGTTGCGCACGCTGTCGGGCGGCAGCACCACCATCGGCCGGAACAGAAACAGCAGCAACAGGGACAGCGTCACGACGCGCAGCGCGACCAGCGCGACGCGCTGTGCCGTGGACAGCGCTGCCAGCGGACGACGATATTCCACGAATGCGGCGGCGGCGACGCCCGCCGCGAGAATCACCGCGAGCCACCACGGAAGGGGATACGCGAGGTGCACTAACTGCCTTTTTTCTTCGCGGCGATCGCCTTGAAATACGCGTCAACCTGTTTCTGATATTCCGGCGGCGCTTTGTCGTCGGCGCCAGCAGCAAGCCGCTCCTTCGAATCCTTGGTCTGCAGTTTTTTCGCGATCGACGTCTGCGCCTGCTCGAGCGCCATCGACATCTGCCGGCGAAGATCTTCCCACCTCGCGAAGTCCTGCTTGAAGCTTTCGGTGCCTGGTGCCGACGTTGCGATGCCCTGGCCCTCGAAGGTAAATCCCGCACCGCCGCCGCGCGTGAACGTCATCGCGCTCGGATCGTCGCGGCGCAGCTGCTCCATCAATTCACGGGTCTGCTGCAAGGCGCGCTGGATGTCGTCGCGCAATTGAGCCGCGTCCGCGGTACTCGGATTCCCCCCACCCGAACCCTGTGAGCCCTGGGAACCTTGCGAACCCGCCGAACCTTGCGAACCTTCTGAACCTCGCGAACCTCGTGAACCTTCTGAACCTTGTCCGAACCTCGACCTCGAACCTTCTGAACCTTGTGAACCTCGTGAACCTTCTGAACCTTGTGAACCCCGCGAACCCTGCGAACCCCGCGAACCACTATTGAGCTGTTTCATTTCTCCCGACAGCTTATCGAGCCGCGCCTGCAGTTCCTGGGCGCGCGCAAGCTGGTCCGACAGTTTGCCGCTGTCTCCGTCCTTCGGCGCGCCGCCCGATGCGGCAATACGATCCGCGACCTTGTCGAACGCGCGCGCCAGTTCATCCTGCGCGCCCAACTGCGCGCGGGCCTCGTCTCCGGGTGACAGCGCCGCGGTATTGCCGCGCTGCGTTCCCTGACCGCGCTCGGCGGCGGCACGGAGCGCGTCGGCCGTCTGCTGCGCTCGCTCAGCCAACCGTTGTCGCTCGGCCTCTTTGCCCGCTTCCGCACCTGCCGTCTGCTGCTTGAGCGCATCCTGAAGCTTCCGTGCGCGATCGGCGACACGTGATTGCTCGCCGGCAAGGCGGCGAACGGTGTCTTTGCCGGCATCGCCGGGCGCGCTCTTCCTCAGTTCAGATGCGATTTGCCGCTGCGCGTCGGCGAGCTGCCGCGCCTCGAGTTGCGCCTCGCCGAGCGCCCGACGTTTTTCATCGGGACGGCCGGCCTGCATCTGCCGCTCGAGCTCACGAAGCTTCTCGGCGGCCTTCGCCCCATTCGCGGCCGCCTGCTCCGCGTCCTGACGCCGCAGGTCGTTCGCCGCGCTGCCCATCGCCGCCGCAGCATCCCGCATCTGCTGGCCTTGCGAACCTTGCGAACCCTGCGAACCTTTCGAACCCTCGCGAACCCTCGCGAACCCTCTGAACCTCTGAACCCTGTGAACCCTGCGAACCCCGCGAACCCTGCGAACCTTGTTCTTTTGCGATTTGTTCGGCCTGCTGCCGCAAGTCGGACTGCTCGCGCGTCAGTTTCTCGAGCTCGCGCTTCAATTCTTCGGCGGTCATCGCCGCGCGGTTTTTCGCAAGTTCCTGTTGCTTCTTGAGCAGCTCGTCCTGCCGCCGCGCCAGATCGCGGATCCGGTCGAGCGCGCTTTGATTCGGATCGTCTTTCTGCTCGGCGGTCGAACGGGTTTCGTAATTGGTCTGCTGCTGTTTCTGTAGTTCCTTGTCGAACAGCGACGACAGGTCGTAGTTGCTGCGATTGCTGCCGTTGCCACTGCCGGCCTGCTGCCGCTGAACATCATGTTTTTTGACTTCGGCGAGCGCCTTCAACAGGTAGTTGAGCGCTTCCATCTCCGGCGCACGTGCGTCGGCGGTTTTCAGTGCGTCCAGTTCGACGACCGCCCGGCCCATCGCTTCGGCCGCCGCCGTCATCGCATCCTCTTCCGCCATCGTCTGGCCGGCGCGAAGCGGCTCGGGCGACGGCGGCAGCGGCACACCGCCGCGTCCGCGCTGCGGCTGCGACCGGCGTCGCGGATCGCGCATCGCCGTTTCGCGGAAGCCGCTCGACGCGCTCTCGACGCGCGTTTTCAACTCGGCTTCGGCGCGAGCGACCGATTTCACGTCCTGCTCGGATTTCGCGCCTTTCGTGACCTGCGCGCGTCGGTCGAGCTTCCAGGTCGCGACGATGATTTCCTTTTGCGCCACTACCAGCTCGTCGATCGACCCGCGACCGCCGGCGCCACCCGCCGCCGACGCCTGGCTCTGGGCCAGCGAGAATTCTTGTTCGTACGGTTTGATCTCCAGAAAGAAGATGTCGCTGCGTGCCTCGTTGGGCCGCGTGCCACGGGTCAAATCTCGGGCGCGCAGGTAATACGACACGAAGTCGCCGGGCTGGACATCCATGTCTTCGAGAAACAGCGTGTGATGGCCGGCAACCGTCGTCTCGCCGCGCGGGATTTTCAACGAGATCGTTTTTTCCGCGTCTCCGCGGATCGAGTAAACGAGGTCCAGACGATCGATGCCGTAATCGTCTTCCGCCTGCGCATCGATCTCCACTTCCTCGAGCCGTGTGACGGACCGATCGCTGGCAGGTTTCAGGACCCGGACATCGGGCGGACGATCTTCGAGGATGCGGATGAAGTATTCGACGTCACCATCGCTCGACAGACCCTCGTGATCGGCGAGTGCCAACCGATACGAATCGTCTGCGTTCACCTTGAGCGATGCCGCGAGCTCGTTCGTGCCCGCGACCTCGAGAGCGACGGTTTTTCCGTTTCCGAGCGCCATGCGACCGCTCGCCGCAGGCTGGTCGGTGATCACGTGGACGCGGACGTCGGTACCCGCTGGCGCGTAAATATCGCCGCTGTCGCGTTCGGTCCGTGCCTTGAGATTCAGACCTTCCGGATACGCATAGTCGACATCGATTCGCGCCACCCGCGGCGGCTTCACGACGGTGATGTCGTAGATCGACGACGTCACCGCGCCGGCGACGACGCGATACTTGAAGGAAGTGACGATGCTGTCGAGCGCCAGGCGGAACTCGCCCGGTTTGTCCGCCGACATCTCTGCTGCTCGCCAGTTGTCGCCGGCGGCGATCTGCAGTTGAGCAGCAACCGGCGCGAGGTTGCCGACCAGTCGCGCCTGAATCGACAGCGCGCTGCCCGCCTTGATTCGCGCATTTCCAGGAGTGACATCGAGCGTCACCCGCGACGGAAACAGCACCAGCGCCGCCGCATCGAAGGCCTGCCGCATCGTGTGCCGGGCCGACACAATCAGCACGATCAGCACGAGCGTTGCAGCGGCTGCTTGAAAACCGCCGCGCCGGACGGCTTCACTCGGAAGAATCGTTTCGATGTCGAGATCGCGGAGACGCTTCGCCGCGTCCGCGAGCATCGGTTCGGCAAGGCCGGCAGCGGCCGACGGGTGCGCAGCCGACATCAACCGCGCTGACCAAGCGATCGTCGAGCGAGCTGTCGTGCTCTTCGATAAATCGTGCGACCTGGCGGTCGTCCGGCGTGCCGCGCAACGGTGCCGTGCCCCAGACGGCGCCGGCAACCACCAGCCCCAGGGCGGTGAGCGCAGTTGCGACCAGCACGATGGGTGCGCCGGTGGTAAACCGCGCGACGACCATCGCCACCGCCACGACGAGCGACGCCGCCAGCGCGACCCGGACGGTCGCCTGAAACGCGCGCTGCGCCCGCCAGCGCCTGCGGACCCGGGCGAGCAACGCGCGAATTTCCTCGTACCTATGCATCGCGTCTCTACTTCCTACCCATTCCTAACTTCCCTACCCATTCCTAATTCAATTCCTAATTCCTAATTCCTAATTTCACCTATGCCGTCCGTGCCGCCAACACGCCCTCGACGGCCAGCAGCAGCACCATCAGCGCCAACGCGTACTGCCACAGGTGCTGATCGTCTTCGAGCTGGCGAGCTTCGACGCGACCGGCCGTGCCGGCGGTGTCTCGCAAATGCGCGACCGCCGCCTGGAATTCTTCGGCGCTGATTCGCGAGTTGTCCATCTCACGCGGATCGACATTGACCACGATGGTTCGGGCAGGTTGACTTGGTTTCGCTGCCGCAACCTGGTGCACACCCGGACGCTTTGGCATGCCGGCCGGAGTGTTGCCGACCACATATTCACCGTCGCCGCTGCGCGAGCTCGCTAAGTAGCGAACCGACTCGTGAATGAACGGAAGAAAGCTCGAATGAAGCGGAAAGTCGTTCCAGCGATTCTCGACGTCCGACGCGAGCACCAGGGCGTGTCCTTCGCCGACCGCGCACTCGATCAACGCCTTGTCACCGGTGGTGAACCGAGCAAGCGTCTGACAGCCCGGGCCATCGATGTGCGCGGCTCGCTGGAACCGCACCAGCCCTAACGTCGCCGAGCGACCCGAGAACGGGAGAAACACCGGGTGCCGCACGTCCGCCGGTGCGAAGGTTCGACTTTCACGACTTTCACCGCCAGGCAAGGCGGTAACGATTCGCAATGCCTGACCGCCGCCCAGGACGTCTGCCGCCACCTCTCCATCCACGTCGGGTCCGGCCGCGATGAACAACCCGCCGCCATCGCGGACATAGGCAGCCAGCGCTTCACGCCCGCGGCGCTCCAACCCACGGGTCGACAGCAACATCACCGCTGCGTGCGCGTTCAAACCGGGATCCCCGGTGGCCGACAATTGCGAACCGCTCGTGGACGCGACTCGGTACGACCGGCCGTCGACGTCTCCGGCGGTCAGCGCGTGCTGCACATAGAACGCTTCGCGCGACACCGCGCCGCTGCCCGTCACCACGAGCACGCTCGGACGGCCGCTGCCGCCCAGGCGGGCATATCGGACATTGTCGGCTTGGGCGCCTTCGTTGTCGTCAACCGACACGGCGACGGTCGAGCCTCGTGCGACGGCCGGAAACACCACCTCGCCGGTCTGGCGTGGTCCAACCGTCGTATTCGCATCGCCTGCGCCGCGACCGTCAACGGACAGATGCGCGCGGGCCTCGCGCGCGACAGTGCCTGCGTTGTAAATCGCCGCGACAACCCGTTCACCCGAGGAACGGATGCTCGCCACGCCGAGATTCGCCGGTGCGGCGCCGACGTCGGCAATCTGAACGGTGGTCCCTTCCGGAACGACGGCGCGGTCGCCCGCGTCCCAGCCGCTCTCTTGTAGATCCGTGACGACGACGATGGTGCCGCGACGACCGGCGAGCGCCTGCACCGCCGCCGACAACGCCGCGCGGTAGCGGGTCGCGCCGAAGCCGACTTCGGCCTGGTCGATCGTTGACGTCGCCAGAACGTGATCCGCCGACGGCGTGGCCGCAATCGTGGCGTCGTCGGCGAACGTGACGACGCCAACCAGTTCGCCGATCGCCGCCTGCGAGACAGCGTCGCGCGCCGTCTGCTGCGCCATCGCGAAGCGCCCGGGCGCCGACATGCTGAACGAGGTATCGAGCGCGACAATCCGAATGCCGCTGACCGTGGCAGCGCCGCCGCGCAGGATGAACGGCCGCGCGAAGGCAAGGGCCAGCAGCAGCAGCGTCGCAACCCGCAACGCGAGGAGCAGCAGCTCCCGCAGCCGGTGCCGTGCCGTGTGCTCCACTGGCGCGTGCTTCAACATCTTGACCGCGGCGAACTTGATGCGTGCTTCCGGTTCGCGCTTCAACAAGTGCAGAACGATCGGCACCCCTGCCGCGATGGCGCCAAGCAAAAACAGCGGCGACAGAAAGGTCACAGCGACCTCGCCCGCGTTGACAGGTACGACATCAATGCGAGCTCCAGCGGGTGGTTCGTGGTCAACAGCTGGTAATCGATCCCGGCAGACCCGAGGTCGCGCCGATAGCGTTCGATCAGCGAGCCGATTTCCTGCAGGTAGTGGTCGCGCACGACACCGGGCACGGCCATCACTTCGTCCTGGGTCTCGAGATCTTCGAAGCGGGTCGCCCGGTCGAACGGGAATTCGACCTCGTCCGGATCGAGAATGTGAAACACGATCACGTCAGTGCCGCGGAACTGAAAATGCTTCAGTCCGCGAATCACCGACTCAGGATCGTCGAGCAGATCGGAAATCAACACGACCATGCCACGCTTGCTCAACGAGTCGGCCAGCATGTGCAGCGGCTTCGACACATTGGTCCGCTGGCCGGTTTTCAGGCGATCGAGCGTCAGCAACACCGCGCGCAAGTGCCCGGTTCGCGAACTCGACGGCAGCATCGTCACGACGTCTTCGTCGAAGGCGGTCAGGCCGACCGCGTCGCGCTGCCGGTTCATCAAGTAGGCGAGCGACGCCGCGAGGCATGCGCCGTACTGGAACTTCGTCATCGCGTGATGGCTGCCGTAGCCCATCGACCCGCTGACGTCGAGCATCAGGTGGCAATCGAGGTTGGTTTCTTCCTCGAATTTCTTGACGTAAAAGCGGTCGCTCCGTGCGTAGACTTTCCAATCGATCGTCGACAGGTCGTCGCCGGGAATGTACTGGCGGTACTCGGCGAACTCGACGCTGAAGCCCTTGAACGGGCTGCGGTGAAGTCCGGAAAGAAATCCTTCGACGATCGTCCGCGCTTTCAGCTCGAGCGTGCCAAGGCGCGCCACCACCGCCGGATCGAGAAACGGGCGGTCATGCGCGGTCCACGGCGACACGTTACATTCCGCTCTTTGGCACCGGAACGGCTGCCAGCAGGCGCTCGATGATCGCGTCCGAGTTGATCCGCTCAGACTCGGCGTAGAAGTTGGTCATGATGCGGTGGCGCAGGATCGGTTTGGCCAGCGCCTGGATGTCTTTAATCGAGACGTGGAAGCGGCCATGCATCAGCGCGCGCGCCTTGGCGCCGCGCACCAAGCGCCTGCGAGCCGCGCAGTCCGGCGCCCCACTTCACCCATTTGTCGATGAAATCGGGAACACCGGTCACGCCCGGACGCGATGCGCTGACCAGCCGCACCGTGTAGCGCGCAACCTCTTCGGCAATCACCACCTGCCGCGCCAGATCCTGAAACTGCAGAATGTCGGAGCCGGTCAGCACGCGCTGCGGCAGCGGCCGATCGGCACCGGTGGTTTGCGTCACCACGGTCACTTCATCGTCCTCATTCAGGTACTGGATGACGACGTTGAACATGAAGCGATCGAGCTGTGCCTCAGGCAGCGGATAGGTGCCTTCGAGCTCGATCGGATTTTGCGTGGCCAACACGAAAAACGGCTGCTCGAGCGGATAGGTCCGGCCGGCGGCGGTCACGTGATATTCCTGCATCGCCTCGAGCAACGCCGCCTGGGTTTTCGGCGGCGTGCGGTTGATCTCGTCGGCAAGGATGATTTGCGCGAAAATCGGGCCCTTCACAAAGCGCAACCGGCGCGTGCCCTGCTCTTCGTCGAGAATCTCGGTGCCGGTGATGTCGGAGGGCATCAAATCGGGCGTGAACTGGATGCGCTTGAAATCGAGATCGAGAACATCGGCGAGCGTCTTGATCAACAGGGTTTTTGCCAGTCCCGGTACCCCGGTGATCAGTACGTGACCTCCGGTGAACAGCGCGATCAACACCTGCTCGACGACTTCGTCCTGACCGACGATGACCTTGCGAAGTTCGGTCAGTATCCGCTCGCGTCCGCCAGCGAGACGATCCGCGCTGGCGGTACTGACAGGTACTGACCGAGGCTGCCGACGATTCCATGTCCGTCCTTAATGTGTGAGGGCGTAGACGATCTCGTTGATCCCCATTCGGTACGCCAGTGCGGTGTACTTGATGTAGCCAGGATAGGCTTCGGCGTTCGACCACTCCCAGCCGTCGCCCATGTCGGTGTTGAAGTTGATGAACACCATCGGCCGGCCGGTGTCGTCGAGAATCGTCCGCAGATGCGGCACGACACCGCCTTTTTCCCACGAGCGGCCGGCGAGAAACGACCCGAGACCGGCCACCTGTGGAAAACCATCCACCTTGTAAAAGCAGCTGAAAACCGGATGGTCCTTCGGGACCTCGACGATCTCGCGGTCGGGAAACAACCGCTTCATCTCGCGGACGAACGCGTCCCACTCGAATTGGCCGTGGAAGTCGTCCATGTAGGCAGATCCGCCGCGCAGAAAATATTCGCGGAGCGTGGCGAGGTCGGCTTCCGGCAGTTTCATGCTGCTCGGTTCGACAAAATAAATCCACGGGTACTCGAACAGCCGCGGGTCGTCGATGGTCAGCAGAATCGGATCTTCGACCTGGATCGCGGTCGCCGTCTTCACTCGCCGTGAAAGGTTCTGCTCGGCGGCCGGTGCGTCGATTCCCCACGGCTCGCCGTAGAAGTCCTGCGGGACGTGGGTGCCTTCGGTGGCGTAGTGATACTTGATGCGAACGAAACGCCACTGCAAGCCGGCATATTTGTTGTCCGGTGCAGGACCGAGCTGCGCGTCGAGACTCGGCTGCAACGCCGGAATCATCGCCATCAAGCCGGCCAGCGCCAGCGCGGTCCGCACTCTCATCGCGCGTCCACCAGCTTCAACAGCAGTTCCTGCGCGCGTTCGTAGGACGGCGCGATTTCGAGCGCGGCAAGCGTGTGTTTCTTCGCGTCGGCCTTGCGGCCGCTCTTGTAATAGCTTTCAGCGAGATCGGTAAGGGCCGCGGCGCGGTCAACCGGGTTCAGCGCCAGCACGGTGCGGAACTCGCGCGCTGCCTGCTCGGCCTCGTTCTTCTGCAGCGCAATCCGCCCGAGCGAGGCGTGCGCGTCGCCGTCAAACGGGTCGATCGACAGGATCCGCTCGTACACCGGCGTCAGCTTCGCCGGATCGGTGACGTTGGTCTGCACGCAACAGCCCGGCCAGTTGACGGGCGGCATCGACGTTATTGAAATCGTTCTTCACCAGCGCGGTCAGGCTGGCGATGGCGCGAGGCCTGATCGTTCTTTTGCACCGCGATCGCCGCGATCTGCTCGTGCGGGTTGCCCGCGCCGCGCGCCATCGGCACCAGCGCCGCAGCACGTTCGAACGCCTGCACTGCTTCGTCGAGCTGACCATCGCGCCGCAATGCACGACCGAGCGCCACCTGCACGGGATAGCTGCGCGGATTCTCGGCGGCCATCGTCTTCAGCGTCGCGGTCGGCGTCTTGATCAGATCCTCGACACCATCCGGCACGGCCATCGCGCGCTTCAACGCGCCGAACTTCCGCTCGATCGTCTGGTCGAACCCGGCCTGCATCTGCTCGAAATCGGTATTCAGCGTCGCCTTGAATACCGCTTCCGTGTCGCCGCCTTTCTCGAACCCGCGCACCAGCGCGCGCAACGCCCGCTCGCCGAACGCGCTGACGATGTGCTCGACCAGCAGCGACGCCTGGTAGTACGCCAGCGAAATGGTTTTGGGATTCTGGAATGCGGCGTTGAGATCTTTCAGCTTCAGGACTTCGCCGCGATTCAGCATGCTGGCGAATTCCATTTCCATCTCGCGGCCCCAGTCGTCGCGGTGCTGGGTTTCCTCGTAGACCGAAATGCCTTCCGACAGCCATCGCGGCAGACGCTGGTTCGACATCTGCAGCGTGATGACGTGCGCCAGTTCGTGCCACAGCGTCGCTTCCCACTGGAACTCGCCCGGCCGCGCCCGCGGCGAATCCATCGTCACGACCCGACCGAAGCAGACGCCGAGCGCGCCGATCATCCCCGGCAGGCCGAAGGTGCGGACCGCAAAGTCGTCGTGCTTCGGAAAGACCTCGACGAGAATCGGACCCTTCGGCGTGAATTCGTACTTCGCGGCGAGGGTCTTCAACGCCTGCTGCGCCAACGGCATCGCGTATTCCTGGAGGACCGGCGCTTCGTCCTTATGCAGTTTCATCACGACGTCGCCGTCGCGGATCGTCACGAATTTCTCGAGACCGTCCATCATCTGCAGCAGGTTAAAGGTGACGACGTCGTAGCCATCGAGCTTGAACGACGTATCCAGCGCCGTCCGGGCGCCGGCTTCGTCGCCGGTCCGCAGCAGTTGAAGGCCGAGATCGGCGAGCGTTTTCGCATCGTTCGGCGTCATCGACAAGGCGCGGCGCGTCAGCGTCACCGCCTCGTCGAAGCGATAGTTGTGCGCGGTGATTTCGCCGGCGATCCGGAACACGTCGGAGTACTTCGGCGCCAGGGCGAGGGCCTTGGCGACCGCCGCGTCAAAATCTGCCGGCTTGTCTTCGTTGAACGCGACGGCGGCGGTCAGCGCGTGGGCATCGAGGCTATTCGGATTTGTCGCGAGCGCCTTGGCAATTTCCTGCTTCGCCTCGTCCAGCTTGGTGGAGTCGATCGCCTGTTCGGCGAGGAACAGATGCGCATCGACCGACGAGGGATCCACCTCGAGGACACGTCTTGGCGAGGGCGACGGCTTGCGGCGGGTTGTCGTCGGCGAGCGTTCGCGCCGAGCCCATCAGAGCCGGCAGCCAGCGGGCGTCGTACTGCAGCGCCATCTGGTACGACTTGATCGCTTCCGGCTTGTTGTATTTCTCGAGGAACAGGTCGCCCCACGCCGTCTGGATCGCGGCGTCGCCGGGCAATTCGGAAGCCGCCTCGCGAAACGCGGCGTTCGCTTCCTGGAAGCGGCCGAGCGCCCGCAGCGCGCGCCCCGCGCGCGCCACTTCGCGGCCGTCAACGCTGCTGTCGGCGAGCGTCGCGACTTTCGCCAAGGTGACGGCGCCTTCGGGACGGGTCAACTGGTGTTCAAGCAGACCGAGCTCGAGCGCCGCGTCGCTTTGCGGCGCCCGCTGCACCACCGGTCGCAGCAGCGCTTCGGCGTCGCTGTACCGGCCGCGCGCGATCAAGCCGCGCGCCTTGATCGCGGCGACGTTCGGATCGCGCAAGTCCAGTTTTTCGGTCGCCGCATCGACTTCGTCGTAGCGGCCCTCGATGAGTGCGCGCAGCGCTATCTGGAAAGGAGTTTGCGGACGCCGCGGTACCGACTGGGCGGTTCCGTACGCCGACAATGCCGTGAAAACGAGCGTGACAAGAAGGAGCGAGACGGAAAGCCGTCGCGTGCCCGACATTTGCTCCGATTATAGGCTGCAAGGCGGGTACCGTGCGGATGAGGCGAGCGCCTCATCCTCCACGGAAATCCGCTGTGAGAGCAGCATGCCAAATAAGACGACGGCGAGCGGTCCAGAGACTGTGGCGCCGGTCATCAACGCCACGCTAATCAGCTCGCCGACCACCGCGACGTAGTTTGGGTGGCGCAAGAATCGATACGGTCCACGCGCGACAAGCGTCGCGTTGGGAATCACGACGACGCGAAAGGTCCAGAACGGCCCGAGCGTCAGAATCGCCCACCACTTGACCGCTTTTGAGACGACGAAACAGATCAGGCCGGCCAGCAGCCACGGCCGCGATGGACCCACGCGCAGCGCCCCTTCGAACAGCATGGCGATGAATGCCCCCGGATAGGCGAGCTGCATCCATCGATAGACGGCGATGTCGCCCGGCGGTTGGATTCCGCCATGGCTTCGCTGAGCGCGTTCGTTGGCCGCAGCGCGCCGCGCCTCGATCAGCATCGGCACGGCGATCAGCAGGAACAGAACCACTATCTGACCCCGGATCCGACCCCGGATCTGACCCCAGGTCGGACCCCGGATCCGACCCCGGCCGCAACGTGGCAGTCGCCGGCATGGGCGATCACTGCGCGCAGAACCCCCGGCACGATGCGTGCGCCGAGCGCCGCCGCCTCGACCGCGCGCGGCGATGCGACGAGCGCGCGAAGCACCCGGTTGAATCGCCACTTCTTTGCGAACGCGCGGTCGCGTGCTGCCGCGAGCGCGGCGTGGACACCGTCCCATCCGTTAGCGAGGACGCGCAGCGCCGCGTCGGCGGCCAGTTCCCCGCCGCGTATCGCGAAGTGCAGGCCGTCGCCGGTCATCGGATCGATGAAGCCGGCGGCGTCGCCGGCCAGGATCAGGCCGTCGATCGAGCCGCCGTTCGGGTCCACAGCCAACGGTCCGAGAACGACCGGCGGCGCAACGAACGTCGCGGCCGCAAAGCGATCGCGAAGTCTGCGGGTCAGACCGGAGACACTTCGTGATCACCGCCACCGGATCGCGGAACTGCGCGTCGGGACCGAACATTTCGCGCACCACACAGACGTTGGTGAGGCCTCCAGGTATCGGCGCCACGCCGATGTAGCAATTCTTGCGCACGTGCATCTCGCCGAATTGTCGGGGGTGAGAGCCGAGACCATCGTCTCTGGAGGTTGTCTCGGGTCTGACCCCAGACAAATACGCGCCGACGGCCCAGCGGCGAGGACGAGCGGGGTGCCGCGCCAGGCCGAGGCCGAACGCGAGGACCGACTTCCGCCCGTCGGCGCCGATCACGACCGGAGCGTCGAGGCGACGCTGATAGCGGGCCCCGCCGGCGCCATCGACGATGACGCCGACGACCCGCTGCCCGTCGCTCGACTGACGATCGTCCGCCACCACCGCGCGGCGGACCGCCACATGGTGGACCTCGCAGCCGACGTCAATCGCCGCTTGCAACAGAATCGCATCGAGCTCGCGGCGGACGATGGCACGGCCCTGCAGCGAGTGCGGGTAGCGGCCGACGATTTCGACGCCGCCTTCGCCGCTGACGATCATCCCGTCGACAGGTAACCCGCGAGCCTCGATCGGATCAGCGACGCCCAATCGTCGCAGCAGCGCGAGCGCGCCCGGGTTCAACGTGTCGCCGCACAGTTTGTCGCGCGGAAACCTCGCGCGCTCGAGAATGCGGACGCGCGCGCCGGCGCGCGCTGCGATCAGGCCGGCCACTGCCCCGGCCGGACCGCCGCCGACGATCAAAACGTCAGGCGCGCCCAAGAACGACCGCACTGTTCTTCGATCCGAATCCGAGGCAGTTGCAGAGTGCCGCGTCCACTTCGACGCGGCGCGCCACGTTTGGCACGACGTCGAGATCGCACTGCGGATCCGGATCGCGGTGATTGATGGTCGGCGGCAGCAGGCCCCGCTGCATTGCCAGCGCCGCGGTGACAATTCCGGCCGCGCCGCTTGCCCCTTGCGGATGGCCGATCATCGACTTTACCGACGACCCGGCGACGCGATCGGCATGGGAGCCGAACAGCTGCCGCACGCAGCGCGTTTCCACCGCATCGTTCAGCTGCGTCGACGTGCCGTGGAAATTGACATAGCCGATTTCTTCCGGCGACCGACCGGATCGCTCGATCGCCAGCGACATGGCGCGAATGATTTCGGCGCCGTCCGGCGCCATCTGCACGCGGTGATACGCGTCGCAGGTCGAGCCGTAGCCGTCGATCGACGCGTAGATGGTCGCGCCGCGTGCGCGCGCGCGATCCTCGCGCTCGAGCACGATCATCCACGCGCCCTCGCCGAGCACAAACCCATCGCGTCCGCGATCGAACGGCCGCGACGCTTCGGCCGGCCGATCGTTGTACGCCATCGACACCGCGCGCATCCGCGAGAACCCGTAGATCATCCCCGGAGTGACGCACGCATCGGTGCCGCCCGAAATAATCGCGTCGGCGTCACCGGATCGGAGCAACGACGTCGCGTAGCCGATCGCGTCGGTCGAACTGGTACAGCCGCACGACAACACGTGACTGACGCCATGCAACCGCAGGGAAATCGACACCTCACTGGAGACCATGCCGACAATCGATACCGGAATCGCATACGGGGTGACTTTCTTCCCCCGCTCGACGAAAAAGTCGTAGTACTGCCGTTCGCCAACGTCGATCCCGCCGCCGCCGCTGCCGACGACCACGCCGGCGTTCGACTCGCCGATTTTCAAACCGGCATCGGCCCAGGCTTCGCGCGCGGCGATGACGCCGATCAGCGCGGCGCGCGAGTAGCGCTTCGGATCGGCGCGATAGTCGGTGTCCCAGATGTCGTCACCATCGAACCCGGGTAGGTCGTCGATGCTGACGTCCAGGACCGTGGCCGCGACGCGCGACCCGAGTTCCGACGTGTCGAACTGGGTGATCGCACGGGTTCCGCTGCAGCCGCGGCTGATGCCGTCCCAGAAGCGCTCGCGACCGACGCCAAACGGCGAGACGACGCCGATGCCGGTGATCACAACGCGCGGCCGAGCGGTCTGCGGCATTTCGCCCCCTATACTAATGACGCCATCCGGCACGGACAACACAACAGATGACGAAGCTGATTGCCTGGCTCGGCGGCGCCTGGTTCGTCGCGTCGCTGATACTCACCGCGTGGTGGTACTTTGCCGCCAGCGGACAGCCTCGTCCCTTTGCCGGCTGGACGCCGCTTGCCATCGACACGCTGCTGGTGACGCTGTTCGCCGGCCATCACAGCCTGTTCGCACGCGAACCGGTCAAACGGGCGCTCACCTTCATTCCCGCACCGCTGCTTCGATCATCGTATGTGTGGGTTGCCAGCCTGTTGCTGATCCTGGTGCTGCTGCTCTGGCAACCGATCGGCGGCACTCTCTACGCCGTCACCGGCCCGAGCCGCATCGTCAATGCCGTCGTGCAGGCACTCGGCCTGATCATTATTGCGCGGTCCGTGTCGGGCCTGGATCCGCTCGAGCTCGCCGGCATCCGCCAGGTGATTGCAGCACGCAACCCGGAACCCTTCCGACAATTCCAACCATTGCAAATCAGCGGCCCGTATCGGTGGGTGCGCCACCCGCTTTATCTCGGGTGGATCGTGGCGCTATTCGCGACCGCTCGGATGACCGGAGATCGTCTCGCGTTTGCAACGCTGACGTCGCTCTATCTGGTGCTGGCGATTCCGTTGGAAGAACGGTCGCTGCGGCAGAGCTTCGGCGACGACTACGCGCGTTACGCGGTGCGCGTGCCCTGGCGGGTCTTTCCGTACGTGTATTGATTTTCAGCGATTGAAATTCGGCTCGCCGTCGTCATCCGTCGACATCGCCGGAACCTTGGCGACGCTCCCTTCGAGAAACACCATCGAATGCTGGGACGGGACGTCGAATTTCTTGCCGCAGGTTTTGCAGGTCACGGCATCGTCGACGCGGATCATGTAGTCGCGCAGCTTGGAGTACAGCGCCCGATCGCGCTCGTCGGCGCCAGGCGGGATGCGATCTTTCTTCGTCCGGACGACCCAGCGCATCTGGTACTCGTTTACACGCTTGCACCGCGGACAGGGCAGCTTGTCGGTGCGGGTTTCGTTCCGGTTATTGAAGAAATCGCGTTCGTCCAGGGCCATAACTGCATCTTACTACCGGCCCCTGTGAAGAAACCGCCCGTCTCGGCCGACGTACACGGTACTGAGCTGCGATGTCTCGCGCTGTGCTTACGGTTGCACTCCTGCTGGTGACATTGGCCGCGCTGGGCGCACAAAACTCGGAGACCGGCGCGATTACGGGCGAAGTCAAACTGAAGCCCAATGCCGGCGGCACGGCGATTCCGTCGACTGCCTATCCGACGCGGGCGGTCGGGCCGCGGACCAATCACCCGATCCCTGAAACCACGAACGTCGTCGTCTATCTGAAAGACATCGCGTTTCGCGGCACGCTGGCAACGCGCAAGGCCGAGATTCGACAGGAACACGAAACCTTCGTCCCGCACGTGCTCGCCCTGACGCGCGGATCGTCGCTCGACTTTCCCAACGACGATCCGATTTATCACAACGTTTTCTCCCTCTCGAGCGTTGCGAACTTCAACCTTGGACGGTATCCGAGGGGCGAATCGCGCGCCCGCACCTTCACGAAGTCCGGCATCGTCAAGGTCTACTGCCAGATCCACTCGCACATGAGCGCGACGATCATGGTGTTCGACCATCCGTACTTCGTCATCCCGCAAGTCAGCGGTCAATTCGAACTGGCGAACGTCCCGCCCGGCGACTACACGCTGGTCGGCTGGCACGAACGAGTCGGCGAACGGACGATTCCGGTGCACGTCGAACGCGGCAAGATCGCGAACGTCGTGCTGCGATTGCCGGTCGAGGACAACCGGTGACGGCAGCCAGGCGACCGCCACGCCTGCTGGTCCGGACGATGGCGGTCACGTTCCTGACGGTGGCGATGTTGCTGATCGTCGTGTTCGTCGTCGTGACGTTCACGGTGCGGCGCCAGGTCTACGACGCGGTAACGAGCAATCTCGAATCGAGCCAACGCATGTTCGCCGCGCTCGAAACGCGACGCCAACGTGAACTTCGTGCACAGGCGGCGACGATCGCCGACAGCCCGACGCTGAACGCCGCGCTCGACACCATCCAAATCGAAGGCCGCTCGCGTCCCGAGTCGGTGAACGCCGAAGCGATCGAAACGATCGATCGTGAGCTGCAAAAAGTCGCGACCCGAATCGAGGCCGATGCGCTGGTGCTGGTCGATTCGCGCGGCAACACGCTCGACGCGGCGGGACGGATGAAGGACCGTTGGCCACGCGGCCGGCCGGCACCGCTGGCCGGTGCTAACGACCGCGACACGTTGGACGGCGTGACCCACGTCGGCGATTCAGTGTTTCGCGTCGTGGCGGTTCCGCTGCAGTTGCCAGACGCCCTGATCGGTACGCTCTACCTGGCGACGCGGCTGGATCACAACTACGCCGAAGAACTCGCCCGCCTCTCCGGATCACCGACCGCAATCATCAGCGAAGGGCTGTTGCTGACCAGCACGCTGCCAGACAGCGCGGCGCGGCAATTCGAAGCGACGGCCGCAGTGCGAAAGCCGGTAGACGGCACGGCGGTACTCGACGGCGAGCAATACGCCTATCGCCGGCTGGTGGCCGTCGGCGACACGGTGTTTTACGCGTTGAACTCGGTGGACCGCTCGTCGCGGTCTGCGATGCGCGAGGCGATGACCAGCCTGGCGGCGCTCGGCGCTTTCGCACTCGGCCTCGCGCTGGTCGGCAGCTTCGCGCTGGCCCGGCTGCTGACCGAACCGATCGGCAAGCTGTCGACGTCGCTCGCGGCAATGGCGACGTCGCGCAGTGTCTCGACGCCGCTGCCGCTTGCCGGATCAAGCCGCGAAGTCGACGCGCTCACCGACACGTTCAACGCGCTGATGAAATCGGTCGCGCAGGCTGAAGCGCAAACCGAGGAAGCGTACACCGGCGCGATTCGCGCGCTTGCGGCCGCGCTCGACGCGCGCGATCCGTACACGGCCGGCCACTCAGAACGTGTCAGCGTGCTGTCGGTGGCGATCGGGCGCGTGATGGCACTGCCGGGCGACGACCTCGAAATCCTGCGGCTCGGCGCGCTGCTGCACGACATCGGCAAGATCGGCGTACCCGATCAAATCCTGATGAAGCCCGGACCGCTGTCGTCGTCCGAATTCGATGCGATCAAAATGCATCCGGTACTCGGCGCGCGAATCCTCAGGTCGGTGCCGTTTCTGGCGCCTCACATTCCGATTGTCGAACTGCATCACGAGCGGCCCGACGGCCGCGGCTACCCGAAAGGGCTGCGCGGCGACGACATTCCGCTGGCCGCGAGCATCGTTCACGTCGCCGACGCCTACGACGCGATGACCAGCGCGCGCGCCTACCGCAGTGCCCTGCCGCCAGCCGTCGCGCTGCGTGAATTGTGGCGCTGCGCCGGCACCGAATTTCAGGCCGACATTGTCGGGGCGCTCGCCAATGCGTTACCGGGGGTCACGTCGGAAGCCGGCCAGGTCGCGCTGCAACATGCGTAGGCGCGACGTGAAACGCGGAGTTCGCGAAGTTCGCCGAGGAAAGACATTCTCGGCGTTCTCGGCGCTCTCGGCGTTCCTCTTGTTCGGACCGCCAACGGCGAGCGCCCAGACCCTCGACCGCTTTACCGCCGACAGCGTGGTCGCGCTCGATGTGTTCGGCGGTGAAAACGTCTCGAACCGCCCACAGATGGTGATTGACGCGTCGGTCGAAGTTCGTCTCGGCGGAAACTGGCAGGCATCGTTTCGCCCGTGGTTTCGCAAAGCGCGGCCGACGACGCCGACCGGTGATCAACCGCCCTGGGATGCGCAGTTGTACCAAGCCGGCGTGCGTTACGAGCGTCCGGGCCCGTTGGCGGTGCGGTTGGACGCCGGCCAGATCGTGTCGCCGATCGGGATGGGGATTCTCGAGTGGCGGCCGAACCTGAATCCGACGATTGCGCCGCACTTGAGCAACGTCGTTTCGATGCCGGTATTCGATCCGACGGTCCCGCGACAGGTGCCGGTGTCGCAAGCCTACCCGCTCGGCGCGGTGACGACGCTGTCAACCGGCCTCTGGGATGTGCGCGGCGCCGTCGTCAATACCGCGCCAACGCATGGCTGGGCGATCGGCGCAGAGAACAACGCCAATCACACCCCGGTGTTCGAAGCCGGCGGTGGCATTACACCAGTCGTCGGACTGCGGTTCGGCGTGTCGGTCGCGCACGGCAAGTATGCGACGAAGCAGGACGCGCCACGGACGCCCGACGGGCGCATGATGACACTGTTCGGCGGCGAAGCCGAGTACGCGTTCCATTACACACGCCTCAGCGGCGAATTCATCCGCACCGGATTCGAAACGTCCACCGGCACGGCGGAAGCGTACGAATATTTTGCTCAAGGCGTGCAGACGCTGACCGCCCGGTGGTTCGCAGCCGGACGCTTCGAAGGTGCGTCTGCTCCACCGCTGACTGTCGGCCCGGTGCACCGCGGGCGCACATATATGCGGATGGTCGAAGCGACCGCGGGGTTCCGACTCAATCCAGCGATCACATTCCGCGGCAGTTACTACACGCGCCGCTTTTATACGGCGTCGGCGTGGGATCAGCAGTTCGCGGCATCGGTGGTATGGGCACAGCGCTGGCGCTGAATCAGAGGTAACATTTTGCCCCATGCCGACATGGTTCCGCATGGGCACTGCGCTGACCGCCTGTCTGATTTCCTCTTCGGTTTTCGCGCAGGCTCGCGCCACCGCGATCGCCACTTCCCGATCAGAATTCAACGAACTACGCGCGTGGGATCAGCGAATCGATAGTTTGATTCGTTCGCGGGATCTGGTGGTCCGCGAATCGATGCGCGACACGATGCTGCCCGAACGCAATCATGAACGGCTCGATCAATATGTCCGCGGCGTCCGTGTCGTTGGCGGTGACGTGACGCGGCAGTCGGCGCCCGACGGCACCGTCTCGCTGTTCGGAATGATTCACGAAGGCGTCGATGTCTCGACCGTGCCGCGGCTCACATCGGAGGAGGCGAGCGAGGCGCTCCGGAAAGCCGGCGCAGGAACACTGCGAGGCGATCCCGAGCTGGTCATCCTGCCGCTTTCCGATGGCTACCATCTGTCGTATTACGGGCAAGTGATCACGGCGGTTGATATCGTCAACGTCTTCGTGGACGCCGCCAGCGGCTCGTCGCTTCGCGTCTACAGCGAATTCGCGACCGAAGTCGGTTCCGGAAAAGGCGCGTACGGCGACGACAAGAAAGTGGCGACGAAACCTTCGGCGGGCGGCTTTATTGCGGACGATTCACTTCGGCCGGCGGCGATCACGACCTACGACATGAAAGGCAGCTTCAACCGGACCGAGTTATTGCTCGACGGCGTGGTTAGCGCGGCAGCCAGCGACATCGCATCCGACTCGGACAATGTCTGGACCGACCCGACGGTCGTCGATGCTCACGTCTACAGCGGTTGGTACTACGACTATCTGTTCAAGCGCTTTGGCCGGAGCGGTACGGACAATCGCAATCTGCGGATCGCGATCTATACCCACCCGGTGCGGATCGAGGACATTGGCAGCGCGTCGCCTGACGTTCTCGGCTTGTTCTACGTCAACGCCTTCTACTGTGGGTCGTGCGGCAGGGACGGCCGCGGGGCCGTTCTCTTCGGCGAAGGCGCGCCGCGCGGATTCTTTGGCAACTTCGAAGTCAAACCGTTCTCGGCGGCGCTCGACGTTGTGGCCCACGAGTTGACCCACGCCGTCACCTACGGCAGTGCGCGTCTGAACGGTTTCCCGCTTTCCGAGGCCGGATCGCTGAACGAAGCGTTCTCCGACGTGTTCGGCGTTTCCACTGCCTTTTATTACCTGCCGGCCGGCAACGGCGCCATGCAGGCGAGCTATTTACTGGCCAAGGATCTCACCCAGCCGATCGGAGGAGCGTTCGTCGCCCGGTCGCTTGCGGATCCGCGTTCGACCGGCGATGCGGACCATTATTCGCAGCGGAACATCGGCGGCGATCCACACGCCAACGGGGTGATTCTCGGTCACGCCTTTTACCTGGCCGTCGAAGGCGGCACGAACCGGACGTCAGGGATGTCGGTGCAAGGCGTCGGCGCCGCCAATCGCGAACAGATCGAGAAAGCGTTTTTCCGCGCGCTGACCATGTTGTTGCCGTCGAATTCGACGTTCGCCCTGGCGAGGGCCACGACCATTCAGGCGAGCCGCGATTTGTACGGCGTTAACAGCACCGCCGAACGCGCGATAACGCAGGCCTGGGACGCGGTCGGCGTCCAACCACGAACGACGCCCACCGCAACCCTGGTCGTCAACCCGCCGGCCGCAAATTCGCAAACCGCGGCGACCTGCGGCGCCAACCCGAGCTGGATCGTCTACAGCACGATGTCGGCTGGCGTCAGCAATCTGCGAATTACCGGTTGGACCAGCGACGACTTCAACGCGGCTGGCACGCTGATCGACCACTCGGTCTATTCGCTGTCGAATTACGCCTCGTCGTTTTCGTACTGTGGACCAGCCAGCACGACGCTTCTCGCACAGGCGGACGCGTGTGCCGCGATGTGCTGGTACCTCAATCCGGGTGTCACGACCGGCAGCACCCAACTCAACTTCACCGCCGTGGACGATACCGGTCGCACTCTGAACTTTTCGACTCCACGAGTGACGCTGCGATGACACGAATGTCGCCGAAACGTCCGCCGAGCGCTGCTGCTCGCACTGGTTTGCGCGGTGCCCGAACTGGCATTCGCCCAGAGCCGTCGCCCACCGCTAAGGCCGCCCCAACCGCCGCCGACGCCGACGCATCCAACGGTTGCAACGTTTTCTTCAGGGGCCAGCGGTCTGCGTTTTCTGACCGTCGGCGGCGCCTTCGAACTGCCGTCGACCTTCAGCGTCGGCATCCAGCCGCTCGACTTCGTCGAGCGCGCCACGGTCGACACTCGCTACTCGACCAACGTGCTCCCGGGTTTTGACATCGGTGGTGGTAAGACCGTGTGGCGTCAGCTGGCTGTCGGAGCGGACCTCGAGCGTGTCTGGAAATCGGGCAGCGGCGAAGTCTCGGCGGAGGTGCCGCATCCATTTTTCTTCAATCGGCTGCGTGCCGTGTCCGGCGAAGCATCGTCGCTGCAACGCGCGGAGACCACTCTCAATTTCCAGGCATTGTGGTCAATACCGATCGCCCCGCGGTTCGATCTTGGATTTGGCGGCGGACCCTCGTGGATCTGGCTGCAACAGGACCTGGTCCGGGACATTACCGTCGCCCAGACCTACCCCTACGACACCGCGACCTTTGGTGGTGCGATCACCCAGCGCGACACCAAGGGGCGGCTCGGATTCAACGCTGGAGTGACACTAGACTATCGGTTCGCGCAGCGATTGAGCGCGCAGCTGACCACGCGCTATTCGCACGCGCGCGTCCGATTCGACTCCGCCGATACTGGCAGCATCGATGTCACTGCTGGCGGCGTTCGGATCGGCGCCGGCCTTCGCATTCCGTTTTAGAGGAGACCTCAGCATGCTGTCTCGTCGTTCGTTCATGTGGTTGACTGGCGCTGCCGCGGCGCTGCCGATTGTCAAAGTGTCCGCGCAGCGCGGCGCCGGGGCCGCACCCGCAGGTCCGTTGCCTCCGGCGATTGCCGCCCTCACCTCGATGCGCGACCGGGCGAAGCCGATCACCGCCGACGAACGCAAGGGCCGGCTCGAACGGGCGCGTCGTCTGATGAACGAACAGAAGATCGACGCGATTATTCTCGCGGGCGGGACATCGTTGAACTACTTCACCGGCATCCGCTGGGGCAATAGCGAGCGGCTGACGGCGGTCGTCATTCCCAAGGTCGGAAATCCATACATCGTCACACCGGCGTTCGAAGAAGATCGCACGCGCGAACAGCTCGCGGGCGGGCCGGTGGAACACACCGACGTCGCGATCTGGCAGGAAGACGAGAGCCCGTTTGCGCTCGTCGCACAAGGGTTGAAGGACCGCGGCATCGCGACCGGCCGGATCGGTGTGGAAGAGACGATGAAATTCGTCTTCGCCGACAGCGTCGGCGTTACGACGCCGGCCCTGAAAATTGTCAGCGCGACACCAATTACCGCCGGCTGCCGGATGATTAAGGACGCACACGAAGTGGCGCTGATGCGACTCGCCTGCGAAGCCACGCTGAACTGCTACGAGGCGGTCTTCAAGTCGTTGCAGCCAGGCATGACGCAGAACCAGGTAGGCGGACTGGTCAACGCTGCGTACGGACGGCTCGGCTTTCCAGGATTCGCCAGCATTCAGGTGGGCGATACACCGCCCTGCCGCACGGCTCGGTGACGCCGCAGACGATTCGCGAGGGCACGATCATCATGATCGACGACGGCTGCACCGTGGAGGGTTATCAGTCGGATATCACCCGCACCTTCGTGCTGGGCAAGGCCACCGACAAGATGAAGCAGGTATTCGACATCGTCCACCGCGCGCAAACCGCAGCGTTGAAGGCGGCAAAACCGGGCGTGGCGCTCGAAGATATCGACGCGGCCGGACGCAAAGTCGTCGTCGACTCCGGCTACGGACCCGGCTTCAAGTACTTCACCCACCGCCTCGGACACGGGATGGGGATGGACGGCCACGAGTGGCCGTACCTGGTGAAGAACAACATGTACGGCTGGGACAAGGCCGTCAAGGCCCAGGCCGGCATGGTGTTCAGTGATGAACCGGGGATTTACATTCGCGGCGAGTTCGGCGTGCGGCTCGAAGACGACATGCACATCACGCCAGACGGCGCGGAGCTGTTCACACCTCAGAGCCCGTCGATTGAACAGCCCTTCGGATAAAAACAGAACGCCGAGACCGCCAGGGACGCCGAGTAGTAATGTTCTCGGCGTTCTCGGCGCGCTCGGCGTTCGTTTTTTCGTGTTCAGTCTTTGGTGCAGGTGACCAGCGACCAGATGCGCGGCACGTTCACCTTTTCGATCGACAGCGGCTTCAATTCGGCCTGCGCGAGGAACGCGGGCAGGTCGAGATCTGATTTGAATCCGATGTGAACCGTTGCTGGTGAGATTCCGCGCTCGATGCGGGCGACGAACGAGTTGCTGCTGAGGAAATGATTGAGGATCACGATGCGGCCGCCGGGTTTGCAAACCCGGCGCATTTCGCGCGTCACCGCGACCGGGTCGGGCACGACGCTGATCACGTAGGGCGCGTAAACGATGTCGAAGGTGTCGTCGGCGAACTTCAGGTTCGCGGCGTCCATCTGCATCAGCCGTACGTTGCGCACGCCTTTGCGCGCGATGCGGTCGTGCGCTTTTTCGAGCATCGAACTCGAAAGGTCGATACCGGTGACCGGCGCAGTCGCGCGGATACAGCGCGGCGTTGATGCCGGTGCCGACACCAACCTCGAGGACACGATCGCCTCGCTTGATGCCCATCCGGCGGATGGCATCGACGCGTCCGGGATGCAACACCGGACCAAAGACGATGTCGTAGACGGAAGCAAGTTTCTCGTAAACGTTGGCAACGAAATCGTTTTCAACCGCGGTCACCGACAACGCACGTGTGGCAGCGTCGGATCCCAGAATCTCGTCGTCTTCGGGCGAACGATCGAGCGTCAAATAAGGCCATCAATGACCTCGGCCACAGCGACTATACCCTTTAGCTCTAGCGAAGTCCATCAATCACTCCCAGCGCTGCGTCGATATCGCCCGATTGCGTCGACACCTGTACGCCTTGTACCGACCCTCGTAGCTCGCGTGCGATTTCCCGCGCAATCGTGATCCCTTCCTCTGCCGCGGCGTCGGGACGTTCAGTGCGGCGCATCCGCTCGAGTAACGCATCCGGAACGCGCACGCCTGGCACTTCGTTGGCCATGAACTCGGCATTGCGCGCGCTTTCGAACGGAAAGACACCGGCCACAACCGGCAAATGCGCGTGCTCGATGCGCTTCAAGAACATTTCAAATGCTTTCACGTCGAAGACCGGCCGTGTCAGCACAAACTCGGCACCCGCCTCGACCTTGTAGTCGAAACGCCGCAATTCCTGATCCATATTCGATGCGGCCGGGTTAACCGACACGCCAACGTGGAAACGCGTCGCCGCGCCGATCGTCTGACCGCCGACGTCGCAGCCATGATTCAGTCGTGAAACCACGTTTGTCAGGCCGATGGAGTCCACGTCAAACACGGCCGTGGCGTCCGGATAGTCGCCAACTCGTCCAGGATCGCCAGTGATGAGCAGCAGATTGCGCAAGCCCATCGCGTGTGCGCCGAGCAGATCCGACTGAATGCCCAGCAGGTTTCGATCGCGACACGAATAGTGGAGGATCGTTTCGATACCTGCCTGCTGTTCGACCAGCACCGCAAGCGACAACGCACTCAGCCGCGCGCCCGCCCGAAGGCCGTCGGGAATATTGATGACGTCAACCCGCTGCGCTTGCAGCCGTTTCGCCCGCTCGACGATCTGATCGGTCTGAAAGCCGCGCGGCGGCGCCAATTCCACGGCGACGACGAACTTGCGATCCTCGAGCGCCTTCGCGAGATGAGACTTCTGCCGGCGCGGCACTGGCGGCTCTCTTCCGGCCTGGCCAGCCTGGCCCACTCGGCTCGCCTGCGCTACGCGCTCTTCCTGGCTCACTCGTCCTTCGTGGCCGTCATGGCCGCGAAGCACCGCCGGTGCGAGGCCGCGCACGGCCGTCTTGATCTGACGGATGTGCTCGGGCGTCGTGCCGCAGCAGCCGCCGACGACGCGGACGTTGTGCAGGATGAAGCGCCGCGCATAGCTCGCCATGTAGTCGGGCGAGCATAAGTAGATATTGCGACCTTCGACGTCGCGCGGCTTTCCGGCGTTCGGCTGCGCCGACAGCCTCAGCGTCGTCACCGCCGCCATGCGTTCGATGGTATCGAGCATCGGAGCGGGTCCGACGGCGCAGTTGACGCCGATCACCGTGGCGCCGCGCCGTTCCAGTTCCGGCGCAAAACGTTCGGGCGGTGTGCCGTCGAGCGTGTTGCCGTCTTCCTCAACGGTCATCTGGGCCAGCACCGGCAATTCGGACACGCTGCGGACGGCGTCGAGCGCCGCGCTGATTTCGCTCAAATCGCGGAAGGTTTCGAGGATGAAGAGGTCGACTCCGCCGGCGGCCAGCGCCTCCGCCTGCTCGCGAAAGGTACTCACGCGCCTCGTCAACGCCGGTCTTTCCCCACGGCTCGATCCGGATGCCGAGCGGGCCGATCGCGCCGGCGACGTACGCCTTGTCGTCGGCTGCGTGACGCGCGATTCGGGCGCCCTGTTCGTTAATCGCGTGCAGCTTATCGGCGAGCCCGAACGATCCCAGCTTGATCCGATTCGCGCCGAAGGTGTTGGTCTCGATGATGTCGGCGCCGGCGCGCACGTACTCCTGGTGCACTTCGGCCACCAGGTCGGGCTGCGTAATATTCAGCGCGTCGAAGCTCTTGTTGATGAAGACGCCCTTCGCGTACAGCATCGTCCCCATCGCGCCGTCGCAGACGAGAACGCGGGAATCGAGGGCCTCAAGAAATGGCTGCTTCAAGTATCCAATCTTTCCGTCTTGAACGTTTCGGCGTTGATCAGCAAATACGACTTGGTCACCACGTCGAGCCCGATCGAGCGTACGTTCTGGCGCACCGTGTCGGTGAACTCGTGGTGATGGCCGAACAGGTGCAGCCGCGGTTTCATCGCCGCGAGTACGTCATTCAGCACGGTCTTCCCTGCGTCGATCCGCCGCCCGGCTGGATAGAACGGCCGCGGCGCTTCGTGCGTCAGAAACAGATCGATGCTCGCCAGCCCCTTGCACGTCACGACTTCGTCGCGGACGAAGTGGCGCCGCTTGTCGTCGCGGCTCTTGCCAAGCTTCAGCGTCGCGGCGGCCGTCTTACGTCCTCTCGACGGCGGCAGCGCGGCTGCCGGCGTGTTGTACCAGCTCGGCGCGAACGTGCCGCCGAGGGCGGCGACCCGCCATGGTCCGACCAGGTACGGCCCACCGTTGGGTAAATAGTGCAGCGTCGGCGCGAACGCTGTTCCGGCCATCGCGCTGGCAATCACATCGAAGTCTTCGTTGTTACCCTTGATCCAATAGAGCGGCGCCGCCGGCTGAAAGGTACTCGCCATCGTTGCTGGCGACATCGCCGACACAGACCCACATCGGCACATCGTCATGACGCGCCATGATGCTCTGCACTGTGTCGAAGGCGCCGTGAATGTCGCCGAGCGCCCCGATCAACATGACGGGGTCGGTCTACCAGGTCGAGTAGGTCGCGTGGGTTGGTGAGGTCGAGTGGGGCGCACTTACCTACCTGGCCTACGCGCCCTATCTACCTGCAGATCCAGTCGCCGGTCCGGTCGTAGCTGCCGGCACCAGTAAGTCGGTCTTGTCCCACACGAAGTCGTCCTTACTGTAGACGGCGAGCTCGTAGTCCTTGCCCATGAAAATCGCACCGACCGGGCACGCTTCCTCGCAGTAACCGCAGAAGATGCAGCGAGTCTTATGGATCTGGTAGACCGACGCGTAACGCGGCCCCGCCTGGACCGATCCGTCGTTTTCCGCCGCCTCGAGGTAAATCGCATCGGCCGGGCAGGCAACCGAGCACAGCCCGCAGGCGACGCACTTTTCCAGCCCGTTTTCGTCACGCATCAGCACTTGCTTGCCGCGAAACTTCGGGAACATCGGAAACTTCTCGTCCGGATAATTCACCGTGACCGGCTTCTTGAACAGGTGCTTCAGGGTCGTGGCGAACCCGATGACGAAGGGGCGAATCACAGCCATTGCTCCCAGTTTACCCGCCCGATAAGATCAATGTAAACCAATGCAGGGGCCGTTCTTATCCGAGCAGGAGCTGCTGACGACGCTGGTCGTGAAAATCGCCGTGATGGCGACGCTCGCGACCATGCTGGTGCGCTACCGGCGGTTCCGGCACATCCTGATCTTCGAGCGGCGGGCCTGGCCCGACCGCCTGACCTTTGCGCTGGCGCTGGGCATTCCCTTGGCCGGCAGCGTCGCCGTGCGCTTGCTGCTGAACTACAAGGCAGCCGATCTGACGCTTGAAGGTGCCTTTGTCGCGGGACTCATCGCCGGACCCTACGCCGGCGCCTTGGTCGGCGTGATGGTCGGGCTGCCGCCACTATTCGCGCACGAATGGGGCGCCCTGGCGTTTGCCGTCGGCTGCGGCTTTGCCGGCGGCGGCCTGCGCGAACTGTGCCCGACCGAATCGATCTGGCACTTTTCGCCGTTCGTCTTCACCACCATCCACCGTCGCGTCTGGCAGATGCTCCGATCGCTGCAAGTGGACTGGCAGGTCGTGCTGATTCTGGCGCCGCTCGCGCTCGAAATGCTGCGGTTCTACATCTCCTGGCAGTTCGAACGCCGGCTGTTCCACTTCCCGGTCCAATCGCTGACGATGCTGTTGGCGGTGCTGCTGGCAACCGTGCTCAGCGTCGCGACGCCGATCAAGATCTGGAACAACGCGCGCATCGAACATCGCCTGCAGGAGCAGGAGAAGCTGCTGCTGGCCGCGAAGATCGAGGCGCTGGCCAATCAAATCAACCCGCACTTTCTCTTCAATACGCTGACCTCGATTACGTCACTGATCCGAACCCAGCCCGATACGGCGCGGATGTTGATCACGAAACTGTCCGGTTTGCTGCGGCGGTTGATGCGCAGCACCGATCATTTTGTGACACTGCGTGAAGAGCTGGAATCGGTTGACGAGTATCTGGATATCGAAGTCGTCCGCTTCGGGCCACAATTATCGGTTGTGAAAGAGATTGCCCCTGGTCTGCTCGACGTCGTCGTCCCCAGCATGATTCTTCAGCCGCTGATCGAGAATTCGATCAAGCACGGCCTGTCGAGCAAAGTCGGCGGGGGCCGCATTACGATAAAAGTGCTGCGTCGCGACGGCCACGCGGTGATCGAAGTGCACGACGATGGGCTCGGCATGAGCGAGGACCGGCTCGAGCATGCCTTTGGCGGCGGGATCGGTCTGAGCAACGTCAACGAGCGGCTGCGAACCATTTATGGTGCGCACTATCAACTGAAACTGACCAGCGTGCCCGGCGAAGGGACGTGCGCACAGGTGGAGATTCCGGAAATGGCGATCGCCGAACGGGTAACGGCGTAACATGGCGGACTTGCGAACGGTTCTGGTGGACGACGAGCAACTGGCCCGCGACGAGCTCGGATTTTTGCTCGGGCAGCTCGGGGGCATCGAAGTGATTGCGCAGGCCGGCAATGGCGTCGAAGCGCTGTCCACGATCGATCGTCTGCAGCCCGATCTGGTGTTTCTCGACGTCCAGATGCCGGGATTGACCGGATTCGAAGTGGCGCGACGGTTGCTCGATACCCGGGCGCCGATCCCACATCATTTTCGTCACCGCTTACGATCAGCACGCCATCGAGGCGTTCGAGGTCAACGCGGTGGATTACCTGCTGAAACCGGTCGAACAGACGCGACTACAGGTCGCCATCGACCGGGCACGCCGGCGTATCTCGGTCGAGCGTGTCCTCGATCGCGGCACGTCGAGCGTCAACACCGACCAGCTCGAAAAAATCGTTCAGCTGGTATCCGAGCGCCAGAGCCGCCGGGAACGGCTGGCGATCAAGATCGGCGAGCGGTTCATGCTCGTCCAGGCGGAGGATGTCCTGTACGCGTCGCTACGAGACGACGGGATTGCCGTCGTCACGGAGCAGCACGCCGGGACGTCGAACTATCGGACGCTCGACGAGCTGCAGGATCGGCTCGACCCGAGCGTCTTCTGGCGGGTACATCGCTCGCATCTCGTGAACATTAACAAGATCAAGGAGATCGTCCCTTGGTTCAGCCGGAACTATATCCTGCGGATGAAAGACGCGAAGTCGACGGAAATCCCCGTCAGCCGGACGCAAACCAAACGGCTCCGGGAGTATCTGAAGATCTGAGCGTGCCGATTCGCAGCGACGAGGCGGCCGTGATGCCGCCCGTGTCGATGCCGCCGCCGGGCATGCCGAGTGCGCCGCCGCAAATCGCGGACGCACAGAACCTCCGCATGACCAGCCCCGGCATCCGCATCGCGCAGGTGAAGGAAGAACTGGTCGCATGGGTCAAGACGCTGGTCTCGGCCGCGGTCTACGCGATTCTGATCGTGACGTTCGGGGTACAAGTGGCGCGCGTCGAAGGCCAGAGCATGGCGCCGACACTCGAAGACCAGGACCGGCTGATCGTCAACAAGCTGGTGTATCGGATCGGCGAGCCACGCCGCGGCGACATCGTGATGCTCTACTACCCGCTCAATCCCGAGAAGTCGTTCGTCAAGCGGGTGATCGCGGAAGAGGGCGATACGGTACGAATCGTTGATGGCCGCGTCTACGTCAACGATATTCCGCTCAAAGACGACTACGTACCGTCAGAGTTTCGCAGCCACGACGATTGGGGTCCGCAGGTGATTCCCGAAGGCTATTACTTCGTGATGGGCGATCACCGCAACAACAGTTCGGACAGCCGGCACTGGGGCATGGTGCCGAAGAAGTACATCATCGGGAAAGTGCAGATTCGCTGGTGGCCAGTGCCGACGGCGCGCGTCTTCTAACCGAATTCACCGCGCGGAAGCAGCGCGAAGCGATCGACGCCCGGCTCGAGCGGTGGATCACCGACGTCGATCGCCACACTCCGGATCTCCGGCTCGATCGGCAACGCGTGGTCACGCGAGCTGATCGACGGAGATTTCTATCTCTCGCCTGCGCCGTCGGCCGACCTACCCACAACCAGCCTGGTGTTCGTCGAATCGCGTGAAGGCAACACTGTCGCCAAAGATCCCGCTTCGCTCGGCGGCGGCGAAGTCGACAAGCACGTCATCTACGAAGGGCTGTCACGGGCTGCGGCGGACGCGGTGATGGCGGGAGCCGAAACGATCCGCGGCGGGAAGATGATCCTTTCGGTGTGGCGCCCCGAGCTGGTGCAGCTGCGAAACGCCTTAGGCCTTCCTCGTCATCCGATTCAGATTGTCGCCACGCTGCGCGGCGTCGACGTCGACAAGACCCTGCTCTTCAACGATCCAGGCCTGCGCGTGCTGCTGATGACCGTGCCAAAGTTCGTGGACGCCCTGCGCCACCTGTTCGCGGAGCGGCCGTGGATCACGCCGGTCGTGATGAAGGATCCCGGCGACTTGCGGACGGCCTTTCAACAGATCCGGTCGCTCGGCGTCAGCACCATTTCGTGTGTCGGCGGGCGCACGCTCGCGCGGCAGTTACTTGGTGCCGGGTTGATTCAGGATCTGTATTTGACGAAGTCGCCCAAGTCGGCCGGCGAACCCAACACACCGCTCACCGAAAAACCATTGAACGGCGAACTCGTCGTCCGAAAACGCGGCACGGGCCGCGACGCCGGCGTGACGTTCGAACACTGGCGTCTCCCTTAAGCGTAATCGGCACCAGCGATTGAAAACCCGCAGTCAGACTGAACCGCTGCAGCGCTTTGTTGAGGCAACTGCGGCGCGCATCCGTCTACGGTCGCCGGAGCGCGCTGCGAGCGACGCGCCGGCGCTGCCTCGTGTTGATCGCGCTTGTGCATTGAGCTGTTCCCCCGGATCCGTAACGGCGACTTCGACGTGCGCGCCGCATGTCGCCGTCAACGCGCCGTCTGCTCGCCAACGGTCGATCAGCGGCATGTGCATCGACGATGTTGCACGCGGGCGGCTTCGTCCAAGGGCGCAGCGCGTCGCTGAGCCCGCGGTCACGCGACCGATATCGCTCGAACGCGTGTATCTGTTCCCGAGCCGTACTCGCGGCCGGAGCGAGTATGCTCCGCGATCAGCCGCTGACGCCACGGATTCTGCAGTCCTCGCGCCAAACCGAGTTGCTCGCCAGACCGGCGTCGTGTCACCGAGCGGCGCGTGCGACGACTTTGACCTCAAACACCTTCGGCCACAGCTTCCCGGTGACGAAGATGCGATCGCGCTGCGCGTCGTAGGCAATGCCGTTCAGTGTGCCGCCTTCGGCATCGACGCGTGCGCGTTCCGACGCCGACAGTAAGCCGCGCAGGTCGATCATTCCGGTCACCTTGCCGCTGTCGGGCGCAATCCGAGCGACGTAGTCGGTCAGCCAGACATTGGCCAGCACTTCACCTTTCACGAACTCGATCTCGTTGAGCTGGCGCAGTGGCGTTTCGTCGGCGGTCACTTTGACGCGCCGCTTTTCGGTAAAGGTCAACGGATCGAGAAACCGCAATTCGTTCGTACCGTCGCTCATGATCAGGTTGGTGCCGTCCGACGTCAGCCCCCAGCCCTCACCGGGATAGGAAAACTGCTTGCGCGGTGCGAACGTCGTCTTGTCGTAAACCAGCGCAACGTGCGATTGCCAGGTCAGTTCGAACAGGTCGTTTTTGAAAACCGTGATTCCTTCGCCGAAGTGTTCGGACGGTACATCGCGCTTTTGCAACACCTCGCCGGTTTCCAGCTTCGTTTTGCGAATCGACGAACGGCCGCTCAGCCCGGTGCCTTCGTAGAGAAACCCGTCCACGAACTGCAGGCCTTGCGTGAACGCGTTGGGGTCGTGCGGATACACGTGGACGATCTCGTAGCCGAAAGTCGGGAGGTTGGCGCCCGGTAGCTGCGGTGTGGCGAAGCCAATGGCTCGCATGGTCAAAACGACAAGAGCGGCGACGACCGGCAGTTTCACGATCGATCGCTTTTTAGCACGAAGACACGAAGCCACGAAGTCACGAAGAGACATTGCAGAAATGTTCGTAGCTTCCTGCCCTTCGTGCTCTGATTTCGTGGCTTCGTGACAAACCGCGCTCGTCGTCAGTACCCGGCCGCCTTATCCACGACGTTGACCAGCGGTTCCCCACGCTCGAACCGGCGGAGATTATCCGCAAACAGCGCGACCAGCGGCGTCCAATAATCCTGCATTGCGCCTGAAGTGTGTGGCGTCACGATGACGTTCGGCAACTCCCAGTACGGGCTGTCAGGTTCGAGCGGCTCGCGGGTGAACACATCCAACGCCGCACCGCCGAGCTTGCCGGACCGCAGCGCCTCGACCACTGCCAGGTCGTCGATCAGTTTTCCGCGCGCGATGTTGATGAGGATCGCGCCGGGCTTCATCCGTTCCAATTCACGCCGCCCGACGATCTGCTTCGTGTCGGGCGTGTGCGGCACTGCCAGCACGAGAATGTCGCTGCTTTCGAGAATCTCAGCGAGGCGATCGGGCGGGTAGACGTGATCGACGCCGGCCGGAGGTGGATCCTGCGCGCGGCGGCGAATCGCTGAAATCCGAATGCCAAACGGCGTCGCCAGCCTCACGATTTCCATGCCGATCGAGCCCAATCCGACGATCCCCATGCGCAACCCGTCCAGGCTGCGAACGCCGGATACCGGTCCTTCCAGTTCGTCCTGCGCCCAACGATGCGCCTGCTGAGCGCGCAGCGCTGCCGGCAGCCGTCGTGCCAGCGCAATCGTCGCGCCGATCACGTGCTCGGCGATCGAGCGCGCGCGGATGCCGCGGGCGCTGGTGATCACAACCGGGCTGGCCAGCAGTTCCGGAAACATCAGGCTGCCGACGCCAACCGCGGGGCTCTGCACCCAGCGCAATCGCGCGGCGGTCGGAAAGACGTCGCGGTCGATGAATGGCGTAAAGGCGACGTCGGCCTCAGGCAGTTGCCGTCGGATGGTGTCGCGATCCCACGCGTCAAGGAATGTGTGCTGGGGAAATTCGGACCGGAGCTGCTCGACAAACGACCGGGGGATGACCCAGACCGGCGCGGGCGAAATCACGCCGACCAGGATGTTCATCGCGCCCGGTATGTGCCGCTGCGACCGCCAGACTTCATCACCAGACGGATGTCGCCAATCACCATCGATTTGTCGACGGCCTTCACCATGTCGTAGATCGTCAACGCCGCCACCGCAACCGCAGTCAGCGCCTCCATCTCGACACCGGTCTGCGCGACGGTCTTGACCCGCGCTTCGATGACGTAGCCGCGCGCTGTCGGTACCAGATCGACGTGAACACTCGACAGCGGCAGCGGATGACAGAGCGGAATCAGCGCTGACGTCTGCTTCGCGGCGAGAATGCCTGCCAGGCGTGCAGTCTGCAGCGGATCGCCCTTCTTCACTTTTCCGCGACGGATCTGCCGCCGCGCCTCGGCCGACATCCGAATCGAACCTCGCGCGATTGCCTCACGCGCGGTCACCGGCTTGTCGCCGACGTCCACCATCTTGACGCGCCCTTGCGCGTCGACGTGCGAGAGCCCGCGACTCTGCGCTCGCCGCCCCGCAAAGACTTGCGTGAGCTTCGGCGAGGCGGGCCTACTCATCGTCCTCATCCCCCTGCGCCAGGAAAAACGACAGGCTCTCGAGCGATACGGTCAAATCGACGCCCTTCAGCTTCACACCGGGCGGAATCTGCAGCGTGCCGGGCGAGAAATTCAGCACCGCCTTGATGCCGGCGGCGACCACCAGGTTGAGAACGCTCTGCGCCGCTGGAGCCGGAACGGCGATGACGGCGATCTTGATGCCATCCCGTTTGGCAACTTTCTTCAGCTCGTGGATGTCGAGAATCGGCACACCGCTCTTGGATTGCTGGCCGACTTTCTCGCGCAGGGTGTCGAACAGCGCGGCAATCTCGAAGCCTTCCTGGCGAAATCCTGCATAGTCGGCCAGCGCCAGCCCGAGATTGCCAGCGCCCATGATTGCGACGCGCAGTTTGCGATCGAGTCCGAGAATCTGCCGGAGATGCCGCTTCAGATCGCGAACGTAGTAGCCGACGCCGCGGACGCCGAACTCGCCGAAGTAAGCGAGGTCTTTGCGAATCTGCGCGGCATTGAGATGGAATTGTTCGGCCAGCGCCTGGGAAGAAATGGTGCGCACGCCGGCACCATCGAGCTCGTTGAGACAGCGCAGGTAGACCGACAGGCGATTGGTCGTAAGTTCTGACACCTGATCCGCGGTCTGCCGGCTGGCGGGGCCCTTCGCAGCGGCCCCCGCCGCTTTGTTCGCTGTTTTCACAAGCTTGCCGGATTGTAACAAAAAAACCGCATGTTACACTCCGCGCATATGGCCACCGTCTCGCCGTCGCCAGGCTTTCAGCCCGTACGTTCCCGCCTCGCAATCCCCCGCGGAATTCACGCTGAAAGCCATCGTGATCGGCGCGATTTTTGGATTGATCTTCGGCGCCTCGACGGTGTACCTCGGGCTTCGCGCCGGCCTGACCGTCAGCGCCTCGATTCCAATCGCCGTGCTGGCGATTTCGGTGCTGAAGAAACTCGGCGGATCGACGATTCTCGAAAACAACATCGTGCAGACCATCGGCTCGGCCGGCGAAACCGTCGCCGGCGGCGTCGTCTTCACGATTCCGGCGCTGATTTTTCTCACGCCCTACGGTCCCAGCTACTTCAGCTACTTCCAGATCACGATGCTGGCGCTCGCCGGAGGCATTCTCGGCGTGCTGATGATGGTACCGCTGCGCCGCGCGCTGATCGTCAAAGAACACGGCATCCTGCCCTATCCGGAGGGTGCGGCCTGTGCCGACGTGCTGGTCGCCGGCGAGCGAGGCGGACAGTTGGCGGCAACGGTCTTCACCGGGCTTGGTATCGGCGCGCTGTGGAAGTCGCTATCGTGGATTTTTCAGTTGTTTCGCACGGTTGTCGGCTACGGTATGAGCCGAACCAGTTTCTTTCCGAACGCAACGCTCAACGTCGACATTTCACCCGAGTACATGGGCGTGGGCTACGTCATCGGTCCGCGCATCGCGGGCGTGATGTTTGCCGGCGGCGTGTTGTCGTGGATGGTGCTGCTGCCGTTGCTATCGATTGCCGGCCGTTACATGCCCGGTCCGTTCCCGCCGGTACCGGCCAGTGGACTGCGGATCGATCAGATGAGCGCGCAGCAGATCTGGAGCGCCTACATCCGTTACACAGGGGCTGGCGCCGTGCTCGCCGCCGGAATCATCACGCTCTGTCGCACGATTCCGACCATCGTATCGTCGTTTCGCGACAGCATGAAAGACTTTGGATCCGGGCGCACCGCCGGCGGCGTGCTGCGAACCGAACGTGACATTCCGCTTAGCGTCGTGCTGGTCGGTTCGCTTCTGCTGGCGGTGTTTCTGGTGGTTGCGCCGAAGCTGCCGACCCAGGGCAACATCCTCGCGGCGATCCTCACCATCATTTTTGGTTTCTTTTTCGTGACCGTGTCGTCGCGAATCGCCGGGTTGATCGGCACCTCGTCCAATCCCATCTCGGGTATGACGATCGCGACGCTGATTTTGACCTGCTCGATCTTCGTCGGCATCGGTTGGACCGGTGACTACTACGCACCGATTGCGATTTGCGTCGGTGCCGTCGTCTGTATCGCCGCGGCCCAGGGCGGCGGCACATCGCAGGACCTGAAGACCGGATATATCGTCGGCTCGACTCCGCTCTATCAGCAGTTGGGGCTGGTGATCGGCGTCGTCACGTCCGCGTTCGTCATCGGCATGACGACGCTGTATCTGCACCGCGTGATGGGGATCGGCTCGACCTCTCTTCCCGCGCCGCAGGCCACGTTGATGGCGACGATCATCAAAGGGCTACTCAGCCAGAACCTGCCGTGGGGCCTGGTGTTGGTGGGCGTTTTCATCTCGGTAACGTTGGAGCTTTGCGGCATCCACTCGCTGTCGTTCGCCGTGGGCTCGTATCTGCCGATCGCGACCACCGCGCCAATTTTCGCCGGCGGTTTGGTGCGCGCCTACGTCGAACGTAAAACCGGAAAATCCGAGGAATCCGAAGTCGGCGCCGGAACGTTGTTCAGTTCGGGCTTGATCGCTGGCGGGTCGCTCGCCGGCATCCTCTATGCGGTGCTGTACGGCCGCAACATCATCCACGACGCTGAAGAAGTGACCGGGCCGATCCCTTTCATCCATGAAGGAACGAGCGGGATGATCTTTGGCGCGCTGCTGTTCGTGGCTCTGGCAGTCGTGCTGGCCAGGGCAGCGCAAAAGAGGATCCGTTAGGGAATAGTGATTGGGGATTGGGGATTAGGGATTAGTGGCGGCTGGGATCGGTGTGAAGCGGGTGATTCGTGGCGCCGTGATCGGTGTCGCCCTGGCCGCGACGGCGATCGCGCAGCCGGCGGTGCGGCGGGCGACTAACCTCGCGACGCTGGTGGCCTTTCCTGGTTTCTATCACGGCCATCCGGTTGTGATCGTCGCCAAAGTCGGGATCGAGAACAATCAGCTGCGCGCCTCGGACGATGGCGGGTCGGTGCGGCTGATTTTCAAGGGCAACGCGCCTGACGGTACCGACGAAGTCCGCGGCGAATTCTGGGACCTCGGCCGGATGAAACCGGACGATCCGAAGCTGACCGGCTACGACCTGCGCGCGATGTTCGGCGTCGATCCTGACGGCGCGTGGCCGCGCCAGGGCGAAATCCTGGCGATTGTCGCGACCGCGGTCACCGCCGCGACAACCCCGCCGGCGCCGTCGATCCGCGCGATTGTGCTGAATCCATCGCGCTATCTCGATCAAAAAGTAACGATCACCGGGCAGTTTTCCGGACGCAACCTGATGGGCGACATGCCGGCGGCACCGGCCAAGAGCCGCTACGATTTCGTTCTTCGCTCCGCCGACGCCGCACTCTGGATCGCGAACATGCGGCCGAAGGTGCGCGACAGCTCGAACAAGGAAATCGAGCTCGGTCTCGACGCCCGGATCGACACCGCGCGCTGGCTCGAAGTACGCGGAACCGTTCAGCAGGTGCGCGGCTTGATGGTGTTGGATGCGGAAGCCGGCTCGTTGAAACTTTCGAGGCCGCCGCAAGAAACGACCACGACCGAAGAACCGATTCGCGTACCTGCCGGTCCGCCGCCGGAGGTGGTGTTCAGCGCGCCAACCGACGAAGAAACCGACGTCCTGCAGACGGCCAGCGTCCGCATTCAGTTTTCACGCGATCTCGACCAGACGACGCTCCGCGGCCGGATTCGCGCGCATTACCTCGAATCGCAAACCGTGGAGCGGGGCGAACCGACCACACCATCGATCGAGTTCACCACTCAATACAACTCCGCCAATCGCGTTCTTGAACTGAAGTTCGCCAAGCCACTCGAGCGCTTTCGAACGGTGATCGTCGACCTGCTGGACGGGATTAAAGGAACGGACGGCCAGCCGCTGAAACCGTGGAAGCTCACCTTCTCGCTCGGCGGGTCCTGAAATATGACTAGCCTCAGCGGTTAATCGGCGCGACGGCTTTCGAGTGAATGCCATCGCGCTGCGCGCGGCCGTTCCGTCGATCGAAAGCCCATTCGCTTCGCAAACCGTCTCCGCACGCCGGCAAAACTCCCTCCGGCCCTGGGACGAGGTCTCGGCAACGCTCGCGCAACCGTTTAGGGTGCGCTCGATGTCGGACTGGCCTGCGTATCGTTTTGCCGCGTGCCCTGAGCGGCGTGCTTCGAACGGTTTCCTGCGCGAACGGGCCAATCCGGGCGCGCGGCGCCGATTTGGCTCGCGTCTGACCCAAACAAACGTGTTCGTCTGACCTGCTCGGCCAATTCGCGCGCGGGCCGAGGCAAGCCGTCTCGCGCAGCGGGCCGTTATGGAGTCGGCCGCCAGCGTCAGGCGGAAAAGCGAACGAAGTGAGTCCGGCAGCGGGCTGCTGACAGGCGTAGTTGACGGCGTTGCCCGAGACCTCAGTCCTTAATTGCTTGTTGGTCGGGCTTGTAGGCCCGCTGCGGCAGGGAACGAGCAGCGAACGAGAGTGAGCTTTTCGCCGACGGATGGCTCGCGGAGCGAGACGGTTTGCCGAAGCGCTGCGCGCGATTCGGTGAAGGACGGCGCGTCGCAGTCGCGGCCGACTTTTGCGACCTCCGTACCTCTGTCGACGCCGCAACACCAGCCAATCTACGGCACTATCCGAAAAGGCGTCAGCGTCTTTCGATTGCCCGCCGTAATTTCGACCAGGTAGTCTCCCGGACTGAGCGGAAATAGCGGCACTTGCGTCGTGAACCAGCGCGAGCCGTCAGCATCGTCGCGGGTGTTGGCGGTGAGTGGCACTGCGTTGATCGGCTTGCCCGTGCGATCCAGCATCCTCGCGGTTGGCGCTGCGGTGCCGACTGCCGGCACTTCGATCCGCATCTGCTCGCTCCGCCTGAATCGCAGGTCAGCCGTCGGCACTTCCTTCAGGCCGGTAAATGGGCCTTTGCGAATCAGAATGCTGCCGACTGGTTCGGGCGCCGCGGGCAGCGCAAGCGGCAGCATGTCGCCCGACTGTGCCATCTTCGAGGCCGCGATGGTGCGCACGTTGATGGTGTAGTCGCCCGGCTGCAATGCCTTCGTGGGCGAAAGACTCACCTTGAACGATCGCGTCCCCGCCGCAACCGAGGCGTGCGCCGACGCCAGCGTCTCGCCTTCCTGCGTCAGGGTGATGTCGGCCTCAGCACCCGCCTTCCAGGTGTCGGCGGTACCAAGTTCGCCGACCAGCCAGACGAGCGGTTGGTTATCGGCCTTCCAGGCGGCGGTAGCGCGCAAGCGCAGCGACGTTTCGCGCGAGAACGCTGAGAGCGGCCGCAACACCGATTCCATCGCGAGCGCCTCGGCTTCGGCGGGTGTCGGCGCACGGTCGGGATTCGCGTCGCGCGCGATGCGTGCCACTTCCGCCGGTGTCGCCGCCAGGTAGCCGCGCCGCGCTCGAACCTGAACACCCGCCCGCTTGACGCGAACGTTGATCGAATGGAACTTCCCGTCCAGCTGGACCGTTTGAATAGTAGCCGAGCAAGTAGTACGAGCTCAGATCGTCGACCACGCGCCGCAGCCCCTTCGCGAGATCGTTCGAATCGACGATCGCGAGGCCGTCGGTGTTTTCCGCCAGCGTGCGCAGCGAGGTGAGACGCCCCGCCAGCATCGCACGGTCGGCCGGCAGCGGCGTCGGCGGCGGGGGCTGACCCGGCACGTCGGTACGCATGATCGGCGTGTCGAACACGGCCAGTCCGCGCGGATCGATCGGATAGAACGACGCGTTGGCGCGATTCGCTTCTTCGAGAATGTCGCGGAATTCACGATCGTTATCGATCTGGGCGAGGTTGACACGATCGATATCGCAAGAATCGGACTCGGCTGTGTTGTTGGGCGTCGGCTTCAGCGTCGGGCGGCCGGTTCCGCGGGTCGACCTGTGGCTCACGACCGCCTGGGACGCCATGACAGTTCAGCGGCTTCATCATCGCGTAATTCGGCCTGAACAGCAGCCAGCCGTTGGTGATCGCCAGAACCGCTTTTCGCTCTTCACGCACGCCGCGGAGAAACCGCACCAGATCGCGCAGCGCGTCGATGGTCCGCTTCTCATGCCGCCGATCGATCATTTCCGCGGCCAGGCCGTTCTGGTCCGAACAATCCGGCCTCCCGCCCGGCTGAACGTTCGGGTAACAGTACCGTACATTTCGTCTTCCGGATCGGGCGGAATCGCAGCGGTCGCGTTCTCCCCAGTGCCAGTAGCGCGTCAGGATCCCCTCAATCGTCGTCGTCTTCCGCGCAAACGCGATGTCGGCCGGCGACATTTCCGGCGTCATGACGGCCACCAGATCGTCCGGACCGATGACGCGGTCGAGCGCGTCGACCAACGGCTTGCGGATGTGATGCGAGGCCGCTGACGTCGACGTGATAGGTGTCGAGAAACAGGACGAACACGCGCGCGCGCGGATTCTCGAGCATCGCTCGCGACTCGGCGACGGTGTTCGGCTCGATGCGCGTTTCCTGCGGTCCGGCGGCGCGGATGACGAACGCGCTCGAACTGTTCGATTCTTCTGGGGCGTCCCGCCTTCGACGATCTCGAAATCGTCCTGGGTCAGATCGGTCACCGGCGCGCCGTCGCGGGTCGGGATAGACGTCGACGCGCACGTAGTTCGCTTCGGTGCGGAAGGTCGGCGTCTGCGTGGCGGCCGGCTGCGGCGGCGGCTGATCGGCCGGCGCGCGGCGGCTGTGCCGGCACCTGCGCGAGCGCCGCGATCGCCGCCACAATCACGCTGCAGTCTTCGTCGTGTTCTCATGGGACCACTCGGAACGCGGTGAGCATCCGCTTCTCACCTTCCGCCAATTCCATCACGTAGTCCCCCGGGGCCAGCGGCGCCAGCGCCAGCTGCGCCGTCATCCAGCGCGACCCATCGGCGTCGTCTCGAATCGCAGCGGTCACCGGAGCGGGCGAGCGGCTTGCCGGTCCGATCGAGTAATCGCGCGCGGCCTGGCGCCGATGCCAGCGTCGGAATCTCGACGCGGACCTGTTCGTTTCGGCGGAATCGCAGGTCGGCGGTCGGCACTTCCTCGTTTGCCGTTGCCGGGCCGCGGCGGACCAAGATCGCGCCGGCGGCGTCTGGCGCAGCAGGCAGATCGCAGCCGCAGCGACTCGCGAGACGGAATCGACGGCGGCGCCAGCCTCGCGCCGACTCGAAGAACGTAATCACCCTCAGGCAGCGGCTGCGACGGCGTGAGAGCCACTCGGAAGGTACGCGCGCCGGCCGCGATCGTTGCGCTCGCGGTGGCGATGGACTTCCCGTCCGGCGTCAGCAGCTGCGCGTCGACCAGCGCTCCGCCCTTCCAAGCGTCGCCGAGCAGCGCGGCGCCGCCGAGTTCGCCAGCGAGCCACACCGCGGCCACCGGTTGCGTCGCCGGGCTTCCAGCCCGGCCGCGGCCTGGAGCCGCAGCGGCACCTCGCGCGTGTAATCGGCAAGCGGCAAAATCGCCGCCGCCGCGGCCTCGGCCTCCAGGTTGATCGCCGGCGCCGGATCGGCAGCGAGGATTGGCGCGGCCGAAGACGCCAGGTAGCCTCGTCGCGCACGGACCTGCACACCGGGGCGTTTCACGCGGACGGAGATCGGATGAAACTTGCCGTCCAGTTTGCCGCTCGAGTAGTAGCCGAGCAGGTAGTACGAGCTGAGATCGTCGACCACGCGTTGCAGTACCGTCGCTCGAGGTCGTTGGAGATAATCGCCAGGCCGTCGGTCGCTTCGGCGAGCGTGCGCATCGACTCGGCGCGCTGACGCACGATGGCGCCATCCACATCCAGCGGCAATGGCGGCACCGGGCCGAGCGGTGACGCAAAGACGACGAGGCCTGCGGGCGTCGACGGGATAGAACGACGCGTTGGCGCGGTTCGCGACGATCGAGCAGCAGGCGATACTGCTGCTCGTCGTCGAAGTTCGCGAGTTCAGTCCGGTCACGCTCGCACGCGGTGCTGTCGATTGGCCCGGTGGCCGGGTCGGGCGCGATTGCCGGGCGGCCTGTGCCGGGGATGGTTCCGATCGCAGGAGGCGGCGTAGGTCTGCGATTGAGCGAGTGCGCCATCCGACCTGATACAGCTGCCATCCGTCGGTGACCGCGAGGATCGCCTTCCGCTCCTCGCGAACGTCGTGCAGCCAGTCTGTGAGATCCGGTCAACGCTTCGAGCGTCTTGCGCTCCCGATACCGGCGCGATCAGCTCCGCGTGTCAGCGCGCTCTTATCCGACGGACCGTAGCAGGCCTCGAACATCTGCTCGATCGCGTCACGCGTGACGAGGGTGTCGCGTTCGCCCCACGGCCAGTGTTTGGTCAGGAAATTCTCGATCGTCGTCGTCTTGCGCGCGAAGGTGATGTCGCGCGGCGACATCTCGCGGCGTCATGACCGCGACCAGATCGTCCTGGCCGATGAAGCGATCAAGCGTGTCGATCAGCGGTTGCCGAATGCGGTGCGAACCGTCGACGTCGACGTGATTGGTGTCGAGGAAAACGACCAGACACGCGCGCGCGGGTTGCGCGGCCATGTCGAGCGACTCGCGCGACGGTGTTCGGCTCGCGGCGCAGTGTCCTGCGGCAGGTTGCCGCGGATGACGACGTGCTCGAACTGCTCGATCTTCTGCGGCGGCCGCCTTCGAGGATCTCGAAGTCGTCTCGCGTCAGATCGGCGACCGGCGCGCCGTTGCGCGTCGGGTAGACGTCGACGCGCACGTAGTTCGCCTCGGTGCGGAAGGTCGGTTGGGGAGGCGGGCGTCTGGCGCCCACGCGGCGAGCGCGGCGGCGGCGACAATCGAGGCGCGTCGGCGGCACGATCACCCTTGGAGCAGGCTGGCGCCCGCCAGTCTACACCGGTCCTAGCGCGAGCAGACGCCTCAATCCGCTCGACGAGTCTGGCAATCAGCGCGTCGCGATCCCTGAGCGCCAGCCCTGCCGTCTCGATCGGCTCGCCGATCCGGATGCTGACCGTGGCCGGCCGGATGATCTTGCTGCCCTTGCTGCATCGCGGCGTCGCCGCCCTGCACGGCGACCGGCACGATCGGCGCCTGCGCCTTGATCGCCATGATGAAGCCGCCTTTCTTGAACGGCAGCAGCTCGGCGGTCCTGCTGCGCGTGCCCTCCGGAAAGATCAGGAACGAGTTGCCGGCCGGATCGACTGCGCGCCGGCCTCGATCGATCGCATCGCCGCTTCCTTGTTGCGACGATCGACCGGAATGAAGCCGCCGTACTCGGAACGCGCGCGCGAGCAGCGGGATGGCGTCTCAATCTCCGCCTTGTAGAGGATGTGCATGCGCGGGTGGAGCGCGTCGAACAGAATCGGCGGATCGACGTTGCTCTGATGATTGGCGCAGAAGACGGCGGCCCGATCGAGCGGCACGTGCTCGCGGCCGGAGACCCGAAAGCGTGATGCCGCTCAAGAGCGAGCGCGAGCTGCACGCCCAGTGACCGAGCACGTAGAGGAGCTTCTTCGCGCCGAACAGGATCGCGATCAGCATCCCGAGCGGGCGCGGCGATCAGGACGTAGAGGGAAACCGCGACGTAGGTGGCGAGAGAACGGACGGCCGCGATGAGCACGCGGCGGGAATCATAAACGAAAAGCCCGTCGAACGATTCGTCCGGCGGGCTCTTGACTGTTCGACTGGCGAGCTGCGACTGGACGCTCTTACGACGCGCGTGCGGCGCGACGGGCCGGCGCGGTGGCTGCCACCGCACGCGGTGCCGCTTTCGCAACCTTCGCGCGGGCGCTCGGCGCGGCGGTGCCGCGCCTTGGCGGTGAAGCAGCGCTCGAGCGCGCGGTCGACGCGGCCTTCGATCGCCGGCCGCCGTCTCGCGCATCACTTCGGACACTTCCGAGATGATGAGGAACTTCGCGCGATCGAGCATGCGCTTCTCGCGGAACGACAGGCTCTTCGACTTGGCGAGGAACGTGAGGCTCTTGAGCACGTCGGCGACTTCGTAGATCGAGCCGCTGCGCATCTTGTCGGAGTTGTCCTTGAAGCGCCCTTTCCAGTTCTGGTGGTTGTCGATCTTGCCGTCGCCGAGCAGACCGAAGAGCCGCTCGACTTCGTCGTCGCTGATGGCGCGGCGGAGGCCGACGCCGTCGACGTTGCTCACCGGCACGAGCACGGTCGTGTCGTTGGCGACGATGCGCAGGTGATAAAAGCCGCAGGTGGTACCGAGAATGGTTTTTTCTTCGATGCGTTCGACGATCCCGAGACCATGATTCGGGTAAATGACCTTGTCGCCGACTTCAAATGTCACGATTCCCCCTGTTAGGAAGCGCTATATGGAAGGCCGAAGTCGTGCCAGCAGTTCATTCAGTATAGCTGACGGTGACCCGAAATCAACGAGAAATGGCCGAAAAACCGCCGTTTTTGCCCGTTCGCTGCGAATGCCGAACTGTGCAACAGACCGGGGTAACGCTAATGCGACGATGAAGTTGCGGGCATCAGCCGAACGTACCAGCTCTCACATTCTTCCCGGGAGCCGCCCGAGAGAGCGACTTCCAAATGGAGCTGAGCAACATCCCATTTGTGGGCGCCCCGATTCGACCGCAGCTCGACGATGTGTGGATTCAACAGGTTATCGGCCGAGCTGTGATCGCGATGTTCATCCTGGACGCCGAGGAACAGCGCGAACTCATGATACGGCCCGAGATGCAGTTCGAACGGAGGAAGGCCGGGCCATCGGCCATCATAGACACGCTCGGAATATTCGGCGCCCTGGCGACACGACTGCCAGTTTCCTTCGAGCATCGAGCGGCGACGATCATTAAAGGATGTGAACTGCGCCGAGGCCAGCGCCGCCGCGCCGAGTAAGCCCACCAGCGTCATTGATGCAACCCGTTTCCATTCCGCAGTTCGCCGCCTCATCGCTAACGCCCTCCGGATCACGAGACTGCAAGGAGCATGCAGTCGGCCGTAGGGAGGCTGCTATGATGGAGACTTCATGAAACACCTTTCATTTCTGTTAGTTATCGTCGCAATCGCCTCTGGTTGTAAGAAAGCGGCATCCGCCGGTTCGACGCCGCAGTCGACTGCACCGGTTGCTCAAGCGACCGCATCCGCCTCAGCCGCGCCAGCCGCTCCTGCTCCACCGGCGGGCCCGAAGCCGATGCCGGCGCAGATTCCGACCGTCCTTGCCCGGGTCAACGGCGAGGCCATTGAAAAATGGGAATTCGACAACGCGGTGAAGAGCGTCGAGCAGCGGGCCGGTGGACCGGTTCCGGCGGAGCGGCGCGACGAAGTCCTGCGCGGCGTCCTCGATCAGCTCGTCGACGTTGCACCTGCTCGCGCAGGAATCGAAGGCGTCGCCACATCGAGGTCAGCGACGCCGACATCGACGGCCAGATCGCGGAGATCCGAAAGAACTATCCGAACGAGGAGGCGTTCACCAAGGACGTCGCCGCGCAGGGCATGACGATCGAGCATGCTGAAGTCGCAGACGCGGCAGCGGATGCTGGCGCGAAGCTGGTCGAGTCGCCGGACGTGACCGGCGGGATCCAGGTTCCGGATCCGGACGTCGATGCGTTCTATCAGACAAAACCCCGAGCGGTTCAAGCAACCGGAAAGCGTGCATGCCAGTCACATCCTGATCGGGCTGCCGCAGAATGCGACGGTGCAGCAGAAGACGCAGGCGCAGCGCGGCAGGCGCAGGACGACCTTGACGAAGATCAAAGCCGGCGGCGACTTCGCCGCGCTGGCGCGCGAGCGATCCAACGACAGCAGCGGCCAGAACGGCGGCGACCTCGGATTCTTCCGCGCGGCCAGATGAGTGGCGCCGTTCGAGGAGGCCGCGTTCAAGCTGAAACCCGGCGCGGTCAGCGCGGATCGTCGAAACCCAGTTCGGCTTTCACATCATCAAGGTGCACGAGCGTCGCGGCGCCGCGGACGGTCGCCGTTTGCCGAGGTCAGCGGGCAGATCAAGCAGTTCCTCGAGCAGCAGCAGAAGGAGCAGAAGCTGCAGCAGTTTGTCGAGGGCGCGAAGTCGAAGGCGAAGATTCGAGATGCTCGTGTAAGACGCCGGTACTGAGCATTTCCGATTCGTTCCCTCCATGCCGGAGTGGTGAAACTGGCAGACGCGCGGGACTCAAAATCCCGTGACCGCAAGGTCGTGAGGGTTCGATTCCCTCCTCCGGCACCATTTCAAATCAACGTGTTACAGCAAATTGCGATATCGCACCGACCAGACTTGCCGCCAACCAGCTAACGTTTAGCGAACGCAGCGCACGACTCGTCGCTCGGAACGCCGATCGCCGCGTTCGGACGGACCGTCTTGATCTTTTTGCTGTGTGCTCTAACGGGCGCTGTTCCAGTACAGGCAGCCGACGCAGGCGTACGAGCCGCGTCGCATGATCCGGTCGACCTCGTCGCGGCGCACCGCGTCGCGCTCGTACTCGCCGCACGCGCGCCACAGACGCCGCTCGCCGACTGTCCACATGTCGACATCGTGCGTCAGCGTGCCGTCGACGAGCAGCTGCAGACCGGACCGGACGTCGGGCGCGATCGTCGGATCGACGAAGCGACCGCCGAGCCGCTGCAGCTCGGTCAACTGATAGCCGTACTCGACGAGCTGCGGCGAGCCGACGCGCCAGCCGCCCCAGCCGCGCGTGCTGCCGAACGTCTTGGAGTCGAGGAAGCGCCACTGCTGGCAGGTCCATGTCGTCGGCGCGTCGAGCGGTAGCGCGTCCTTCAGTGGCGGTCGCGGTTGCAGCTCGGACGGTCGTGGCGGTGGCGGCGCGAACCGTTCCGGCTGTTGTGCAGCGGCGCCGGTCGCCAGCAGCACTAACGCGAGGACGTGGATCGCGCGGCTCATGGGTCGCTTTGACATGTGGTTGCTAGCGTACTGGGACCGCCCAGCTCGTGTCGAACGGTCGTCGTCGGAGAATGGCCGCGCCACTGCGCGAGCCGCGCAAAACCGGTCGGCCGCCCCTCGACGATCACGATCCGAGCGTGAATGGGTTCAGTCCGACAAGGATCCGGCTGGCTGGGCCGCCGCGACGCTCGCCGTCTAGTACAACCTCGATTATCATCTCGAGCGGAGGGAGCCTCATGCGGACAGCCTTGGCGATGTGGGCGACGGCCATGGGCGTAATCGCGACGACGTTGGCCGTGTCCACGCAGACAGCGAACGTGGAGCGCGGTAAATACCTCGTTGAAGAAATCGCCAGATGTCAGGAATGCCACACGCCGAGAACAGAGACCGGCGAGTTCGACCGGTCGCGATGGATGAAGGGGACAACCCTGATCGGCGTTCCGTCAACGCCGGTCGCCGACTGGCATCAGAAATCGCCGGATATCTCGTCAACCAGTGCGCTGTGGACCCGTTGGGGGCAAGAGGGGTTCTCGAAGTTCCTACAAACCGCGAAAAACCCGCGCGGTGGGAAGGCTGGACCGCCGATGCCCGCCTACATGCTCCGTGCTGAGGACGCCGACGCGATTGCTGCATATCTGAAGACGTTGCCCTGACGCGCACGCTGCCGCTTCGCCACACTCCGCGACGCCAATCATGACGTTGCACGAACTGCATTCCCTGATGCTGATCCTCACCATCGCGGTGTTGACGCCGCTCCTATGCGAGTGGATTCCCCGGATACGCCTGCCGTTGGTGGTGATGGAGATCACTCTGGGAATCCTGGTCGGGCCGCAGGTGCTGGGATGGGCAACCGCGGGGCCGACCATTCAGATTCTGGCAAATTTCGGATTGGCCTTTCTTTTCTTTCTGGCGGGATTCGAAATCGATTTCCCGGCCATTCGAGGTCGGCCGCTTCTCTTGGCGGCACTCGGATGGTTTGTGTCCCTGGCAGTCTGTCTAGTCGTGGGCTTCGGCCTGCAAGGCAGCGGACTGGTCGATTCGGGCTTGATCGTCGGGGCGGCACTTTCGACAACCGCCCTGGGAACGCTGATGCCGATCTTGCGCGATGCCAAGGAGCTTCCCACGCGCTTTGGCGCCTACGCGGTGGCGACCGGCGCCATGGGCGAGTTCGGGCCGATCCTGTTGATCGCCGCGGCCCTGTCGTCCGGCGAAGGCGAGCATGGCGGCTCGCTGTGGCTCATGCTCCTGTTCACCGCGATCATCGTTTTCGCCGTGTTCGTCGCCCTGAACTTTCGCCCGCCGCGATTGATTCTCGTCCTTCAGAACAAGATGCACACGAGTGCTCAACTGCCGGTCCGGCTCGCAATCCTCGTGCTGGCCGGCCTGGTCATCGTGGCGCGAAACTTCGGACTGGACGCGATTCTCGGTGCACTCGCTGCGGGCGTCGTGGTCGCGCTGGCGTCGCCGGGTGAGCACGGCAAAGCTCTGACCCACAAGCTGGAAGGGATCGGCTTCGGTTTCTTCGTGCCGATCTTCTTCGTGACGACCGGACTGCGTTACGACTTGCACGCGCTGCTTTCTTCGACCAAGGCGTTGCTTCTGTTGCCGATGTTCCTGGTGCTGTTCCTGGTCGTTCGCGGTCTGCCGGCGTTACTGGCGCGTCGAGACCTCGACCTGCGGTCGCGAATCGCCCTGGGACTTCTGTCCGCCACGCAGCTCCCGTTGGTCGTCGCAATCGTCGAGATTGGCGTTCGGTCTGGCCGATTGAGTCTGGAAACCGCGGCCAGCCTGGTGGGTGCCGGGATGTTCTCGGTGCTCTTGTTTCCGATCGTGGCATTGTCTCTGCGCCGGGGCATGACCGATCCGCACAATCAACTCCCCGCCGCCACCATCTAGACATGCGCATCCGGTGAATGCGCTCTAGCGTGCGTCGTGAAAGATCACACCGAGTGTGTGCCTGCGTCCAGACCGCACGCGGCTGACGCCGTGCCTCATGTTGACGCGATAGGTTCCCCGCGTCCCGCGAACTGGTCTTTCACGCACTGCGAACACGACTGCGTCGCCGCACTCGAGCGGAACCACTTCGGCGCGCGACTGCATCCGCGGCCGCTGCTCGACGAGCACAAACTCGCCGCCCTCGAAGTCTCGGCCTGGCTGCGATAGCAGAATCGCCATCTGCAGCGGAAACAGTTGCTCGCCGTAGACGTCCTGGTGCAGCGCGTTGAAGTCGCCTTCGCCGTATTGAAGAAGCAGTGGCGTCGGACGGGTCTGACCAGCATCGTGGCAGCGGGCGATGAAGTCTGCGTGATCGCATGGAAACCGCGCGGCGACGCCGATCGACGTGTTCCAACGATTCGCAATCTCGGCGAGCGGCGGGTAAAACGTCGCCCGCAGCGTCGCAATTGTCTGGGGAAGCGGATACGCGAAATACTTGTACTCGCCGCGGCCGAAGCCGTGGCGGGCCATGATGATGTGGCTTCGGAATTGGCGATCGTCCGGATACAGTGACGCGATCGCGCCGCACTCCGCCGCTGTGATCAGTTTCGGGATTCGTGCCCAGCCAAACGTATCGAGCTGCGCGCCCAGGTCAACGACATCAAGTGCCGCTACGGTCATACATCGACTGTGACGTACGGCGGCGCGAATAACACTCCGCCGCTTGCGTCCGAACTCCAGCCTGTCTTGACTTTCGACTTTTGGCTTTCGACTTTCGACTGCTTTTCCTGCTCAGGCGCCCCCGGCGCGTCATGTTCATCCGGGTTCGGGATCGTGGACGGCGGATCGCTTGCGGGAAACGTTTCGGCGATCGTTTCGTCGAGGGCCGCTTCGCGAATTTTCCGCTCTTCGTCAGGAGTGTGGTCGTGTTGGCTCATAGCAGTCACCCGCTATATAATGTATAGCGGAACGATGAAAGACGCTGCCGAGCACCGCCCGGAGCTGTGCGCAAAATTTCACCGGTCGATCGAGCTGATCGGTCGCCGTTGGACCGGCGCGATTATCTACCTGTTGCTGAAATCGCGCTGCCGGTTTGCCACTCTCCGCGACGCCATTCCCGATATTACCGACCGGATGCTCAGCGAACGGCTGCAGGAACTCGAGCAGGAAGGCATCATCGATCGCACGGTCATCCCGGAGACGCCCGTGCGGGTTGAATACGCGCTCACCAAGAAAGGCCGCGCACTCACCGAGGCGATGGATGCGATCGCGGAATGGTCGGACAAATGGAGCGACGCGGAACCGGCGCGCGTCGAGCGGCCGGTCCGCGCCCGCAGCCGCGCCTGACAGCGCGACCGTCTACTTCCTGATTCCTGCTTCCTGCTAATTCCTACTGGACACTCGGCGCTCAGCGAATCTCCAAGTGATCGACCACCCTGGTGACGCCGCTGGTCTCGCGCGCCAGCGCGATCACGCGATCGCGCTCGGTCACTGAACGAACCGTTCCGCTGACCGTGACGACCGTGCCTTCGGTCGTCACGTCGACGGCCCTCGCCTTCACCGAATCGTCCAGCGCCATCTTGGCCTTGATCTTCGTCGTCAGCGCAGCTTCTTCCATCGAGTCGCCAACCTTTTTGGCAGCGACGGCAGCCTTCTCGCCGATTTCGGCACCGGCCTGGCGCGCTTTGTCGACGGATCCCGAAGTCCCGACCGTCTCGGACGGCGCGGTTGAACGCGAGCTGAATCGCGATCCGCCCCAATATCCGAGGGCCAGAAACGCGATCGCCACGAAGAGCACGATAGCGATGAACGTGCGAAGAATGGCAGTCATCAATGTGTCCTCACTACGCCGCACAAGCTGCGCAAGCCGTTCACCGACTCGATGATCGTCTTGATCAGAATCGCGTTGGTTCCATCACGGTCTGGCAGCTGACCGGCGGCGGTTTCGATTTGACTCAGCAGTTTGTCAGCGGACGATTGTTCCTCAGGGGTCATGTCCCGGAACTCATGCGAAATGGGTACCCGAAGGCTGCAGGCGGATTTGCGGCTCAAATATTCGCGAACCGCGGCATTCCGGGCATTTGCCTGGTTTCGAGAGCCTCCGAGTGTCGAAGATAAATCCACAAGATCGGCAACCCGCGGGAACGATCTCAACGACGTAGCCAGCCGCCTCAGCCGACCGGAGGGCGTGTCGAAGCTCTTCCTCGACGTCGCCGCGCTTAAGCCCTAGCTCGCGTGCGAGCGACGACACCGACCGCGCCTCTCCTGCGATGCGTTCCAGTAGTTCCTTACGAACGGTCACGGTCTTGTCACAAGCCTGCCACACTTTCCTGGCGACCCGGCCGTCTTACCGGACATGAAGCAGGAACTGGCCCACATCCTCCAGGGAGCAGCCGCCCACGCGACGGTAACGGTTGGCGACGTCCGATGGAACCTCTATGTCTTCGGCGTCTCGCGCGTCGGCGGCGACATGTTCGTGCAGATGGCGGTGATTGGTCCGCGCAAATGCACCGTCACCGTCCGTGCACGCGCGCCAATCGGCAACAGTCTGACCGCCCGGCGGGTCCTGGCGGTGGTCCGAGAGTGGATCATCGCCGACGACGGCTGCACTCACGCGTATCTCGAGCTTCCGCACCTGAACGAAATCGCGAGCTGACGTAAACGAGAGACTAAACGCCGAGTTCGCCAAGGCCGCAGAGTCGATATTTTTGACTTTGCGCACTTCGCGAACTTTGCGTTTCGTGGCGACACGGTCCGCTACGGCACTCGCGCCGCTGGCAGCGCCCGAGGCCGCAGAGAAAACATGAGAACGCAGAGGTGTTGAGGCGGCGTGGATGCCTGCGAGCGGCGCCGCATTAGACCATCCAGTTCGGCGGGCGGCGCGTAGCGCCGCGGCGTCCTGCCGTGCAGGCCTCGCACTTCTGTCAGCCCACCCGCCGAACTGCCGAACGATCTCTGTGGCTCTGCGTCTTTGTGGCCCGTTCTTTTGCCAGCATGTCGACCGCCAACGCTCGCAGCACCTGCCGATCGGCTCTAGAATCGACCCATGCCGGTCGGCTCTCTTGCATGGTTAACTTCCGCTCGGCGATCTCTGCGGACTCGGCGTTCCTCTTCGGTCGACGTCCTCCGCTCCACTCGTGGCGTTGTTGCTCGTCGCGCAGTTGTCGGCGGGACGGCATTGGCCGCCAGGCGCGCGCGTTGCGGTGTGGGTCGACACCGCTCATGCGCCGGCGGGCGCGGCGATGCTGGTCGAGCGTGCGATGAAAAACTGGAGCGACGCCTCGAACGGCCAACTGACACTGATCAGGGCGACGGTCCGCGCCGACGCGGCGATACGAATCGTGTTCGTAAGCAGCGACCACATCTACGGCGAGGCAGCTCCACGTGTCGATCCGAACACCGGCTTCATCGCGCAGGCCGACATCGCGATCAATAGCGCCGTTCCCGACGATCCGCTCGATGCGCGAATCGTCGTCTACCTGACGGCGCTGCACGAACTGGGGCATGCGATTGGCCTTCCCCACAGCGACACGTTCAACGCGATCATGTATCGCTTCCGCCGCATCGATGATGGCGAGCGCTACTTCGGCGCATATCGTCGAGCGATTCGGTCGGTCGATGACGTGGGTGTTTCCGCCAGCCATCTCGACCCGGAAGACGTCCGCATTTTGCAAGGCTTGTACGCGCGATGACGCGCTAGCGCCCCTCGCAGTCCACGGATCTCGGCGTACTTACCGCCCGTTTACCGCTTTTCGGGATGCAGATCGTGGCAGGTGTTGCAGCTGGCGTTCATCCGGGCAAAGGTCGTCGCGGCGGCGTCGAACTTGCCGCCCTTTCCGTCGGCGGCGAGCTGCCGGGCGAGGGCGCGACTGGCCTGGGCCAGCTTGACGATGTCCGCCTGCTTCTTCGCCGACCAGTAGTCTTCAGTCCGACCCATCAGCGCTTCCAGCTTGAGCGCCGCCGTTTCAATTTTTTCGCCCGACCTGGCAGCCATCGCGTCGCGAACGTCTTCCTGCAGATCGCTGGCGTCGTTCATCCCGGCTTTATGCTCGTCCGCAGTCCAGATTGCGGCCTGCGCAAGGAGGGCTAAGAGTAGAAATGTCTTCACTTCCCGTTATTTTACAACTTGGATATACTGCCCCATTCATCAAGAGTTTGTGAATAAAAGGGAGGGCGACCAGTGAAGAAGTGGTTCGTCGCAGCACTCATCGCGCTAGGGCCGACCCTTGTCGCCCAGACGCCGGTTCCGGAGATTCCGTTCGAAGGCAATATCAGCCCGCTCAAGCTGCCGCCCGACATGAATTTTGGCGAAGTGTCGGGAGTCGCGGTGAATTCGAAGGGCGACGTCGCGATCTACACGCGCAATAACAGCGCGGGCGGACCGGCGTACGGCTCGACCGCGTCGCAGGTACTGCTGTTCGACAAAGCGGGCAAGTTCGTTCGCGAAGTCGGCAAGGGCCTGTACGCGTGGTCGTATGCCCACGATGTCCGCTTCGACAAGGACGACAACCTCTGGGCCATCGACAAGGGCTCGGACATGATCATCCGCTTCAATCCCGAAGGCCGCGTCACGATGGTGTTCGGCCGCAAGAAAGAAGCATCGGACGAGGCCGAGCCGTGGACGCGCGTCAACCCGCCGCGGCCGCCGGTCAATGGCCAGTTCCGGCAGCCGACCGACGTTGCGTGGGACACCGAAGGGAACATCTACATCAGCGACGGCTACATCAACTCGCGCGTCGCCAAATTCAGCAAGGACGGCGATTTCATCGCGTCGATCGGCGAGCCGGGCCGCACCAAGCTGGGTGAACTGAATACGCCGCACACCATCGCCAACGACGCCAAGGGCAATATCTACGTTGGCGACCGCGGCAACCGTCGCATTCAGGTGATCGATCCGAAGACGAATACGTTCGTCCGCGAAATCAAGATCGACGTGCCGGTACCGGCCGACGCCAAGCCGTGGATGGGTGCGACACCGACCGCCGAACAGGCGGCCGCGCAGGCCGGAGCGCCATGGGCCATCTGCATTACCCCGCCAAACGCGCAGGGCCAGCAGTTCCTGTATTCGTCCGACGCGTTCCCGGGTCGAATCTACAAACTGACGCTCGATGGCAAGGTGCTGGGTTGGCTCGGCAAGTCGGGCCATCAGGCCAAGCAATTCGGCTGGATTCACGAAATCGCCTGCCCCTCGGAAAACGATCTCTGGGTGGCTGAACTTCTCAATTGGCGTGTGCAGAAGCTGACGCTGCGCCCGACCTCGTCTGTCAGGAGTCAACAATGAGAGTAAGTCGAATCATTCTGGGCTGCGGCGTGCTCGCCGCGGCCATCGCCGTCACCGCGCCGGCGATGTTCGGTCAGGCCTACACGCCGAGCACGGCGAAGGGCGACTGGACGCACTACACAGCCGACGTCAAAGGCTCGCGCTACTCGCCGCTCGATCAGATCAACGCCAGCAACTTCAATCAGCTCGAAGTCGCCTGGCGATTCAAGACTGATAACCTCGGTACCCGACCGGAATTCAAGCTGGAAGGAACGCCGCTGGCGATTAGCGGCACCGTGTACGCCACCGGCGGCACCCGCCGGTCGGTAGTGGCGCTCGACGGCAAGACCGGTGAACTTCGCTGGGTCTATTCGCTCCGTGAAGGCGCTCGCGCTGTTGCGGCACCGCGACAGCTCTCGGGCCGCGGCCTGTCGTACTGGACCGACGGCAAGGGCGACAATCGCATCCTGTTCGTGACGACCGGCTACAACCTCGTGTCGCTGAACGCGCAGACCGGCCAGCCGATCAAAACCTTCGGCAAGGACGGCATCCTCGACATGAAGGTCGGCGCGCTGGTCGGCAAGGGCGAGCAAATCAACCTCGAGACGGGCGAGATCGGCCTCCACTCAACGCCGACCGTCGCGAAGGACGTGGTCATCGTCGGGTCGTCATTCCGCGAAGGGCTGACGGTGAAGACCCACAACAACACCAAGGGTCTGGTGCGCGCGTGGGACGTCCGGACCGGCAAGTTGCTGTGGAAGTTCAACACCATTCCCGACGCCCGGCGAATACGGCAACGATACCTGGGAAAAGGAATCGTGGGCGATTAACGGCAACACCGGTGTGTGGTCGCAGATCACGGTCGACGAGGAAGCGGGTCTGGTTTATCTGCCGGTTGAAGACCCGACCTCGGACCTCTATGGCGGCCACCGTCCGGGCAACAACCTGTACGGCGACAGCCTGGTGTGCGTGGATTTGAAAACGGGCCAGCGCAAGTGGCATTTCCAAATCGTCCATCACCCGATTTGGGACTACGACATGCCGGCCGCGCCGCTGTTGATGGACATCAATGTTGACGGCAGGCCGATCAAAGCCGTGGCGCAGGCGACCAAGCAGGGTCTGCTCTACGTGTTCGATCGCATTACCGGCAAGCCGGTGTGGCCGATTGAAGAGCGCCCGGTGCCGCAGACCGATGTGCCCGGCGAAAAGACCAGCCCGACGCAGCCGTTCCCGGCAAAACCGCCGGCCTACTCGCGCAACGGCGTCGAGGAAAAAGATCTGATCGACTTCACACCAGAACTGAAAGAACAGGCGGCCAACGCGGCGAAGCGTTATCGCCTGGGTCCCGTGTTCCTCCCGCCGCTGGTGAGCAAGCCGGAAGGACCGCTCGCGGCGCTGACCGCGGGAACGCTGAGCGGCGGCGTCAACTGGCCAGGTTCGGCGTTCGATCCGGAAACGCATCGGTTCATCACGCACGCCTGCAGCGCCTGCATCGCGCCTCTCGGTCTGGTGCCTCCGCCGAAGGAATTCTCGGACCTCGATTACGTGATGGGGACGGCTGGTACGACGTTCCGCGCTATCACTCGGTGGCGGCGAAGGCAGCGCGGCGGACGCGCCGCCGCAGCGCGGCGCGGCGCCAGCACCTCCGGCTCCTCCGCCGCCAGCGGCGGGTGCCGCAGCCGGCGCAGGGCGTGAAGGCGGTGCGGGCCGTGGCGGTCGTGGTGGTGGCGGAGGCGCGGAAGGCGGCCTGGGTGGCGGCACCGTCGTTCAGGGCGTTCCGATTGTGAAACCGCCCTACGGCGTGATCGTCAGCATCAACCTCGATAAGGGCGACATCGACTGGTCGGTCGCGCACGGCGACACGCCGGACGCGGTCCGCAACAGCCCGGCGATGCGCGGCGTGAACATCCCGAAGACCGGACAGTCGGGCAACGTCGGCGTGGTCGTGACCAAAACGCTGATCGTAGTCGGCGATCCTTCGGTGACGACGACGCCGGAGCATCCGCGCGGCGCGATGCTGCGCGCCTACAACAAGCAGAACGGCGAGCAGGTCGGCGCCGTGTTCATGCCCGCTCCTCAGAGCGGCTCGCCGATGACGTACATGGTGGACGGGCGCCAGTACATCATCGTGGCCGTGAGTGGCGGCAACTACTCCGGTGAGTACATTGCGTTCGCGCTGCCGCAGAGCGCCGTTCGCGGAACGGCGGGAGGACAATAACTGAGAACTGAGAACTGAGAACTGAGAACTGAGAACTCGAAATTTCGGGTTCTCAGTTCCAGTTTGGTGTCGCAGTTCTAAGTTTTCAGTTCTAAGTTTTCAGTTCTACGCTCTGAGTTTTTTACACACCGACTGTCCGCTTTACATTCACACGACAACTGCTAGTGGTGGGCTTTTCCGGGCGCACGATTTGCAGTGTGCGGGGTATCCCATGGAACCCAAAGGTACATTCGGTCCGCGCTTGCGCCAGGAACGCGAGCGCCGTCAGATCTCGCTGGCGTCCATAGCGAAGAACACCAAGATCAGCCAGTCGCTCCTCGAAGCGCTCGAGCGCGACGATGTGCGGCGGTGGCCGTCGGGGATCTTCCGGCGCGCGTTCGTCCGCTCGGTACGCGACCGCGATCGGGATGGACGCCAACGAAATCTGGAAGGAGTTCGCGGAGCGCTTTCCGGACCCGTCCGCTCAGCCTGTCGAAACAACGCCGAAAACCGAGCCAGCCGTTAGCGCGGTGACCACCTCTCACAGCACCGAGGCCCTCCCCGACCGGATCGAATTCGTGTTCCGGATCAGCGTGCCGCGGTCGTGGGTGAATCGGGCGCTATGGATGAAATCGCTGGCGTCGCGTGTTCCGGCGCTGCGACGCCAGGATATGTAGCTGCGGCGTTCGAGACCGGCAGCAGCACGCGGAACGTGGCCCCGGGCGGCGGCACGTTGTTTTCCGCCGTCACGGTACCGCCGTGCATGTGCACGATATCGCGGACGATCGAAAGGCCCAGCCCGACGCCGCCGTGCTGGCGGGTCACGCCAGTGGTGCCCTGACGGAACCGGTCGAAGACAAACGGCATGAACTGCGGGTCGATGCCGATTCCTGTATCGCGGACTACCAGTTCGACCTGTTGGTCGAGCCGCCGGCATCCGACGTCGATTCGTCCCCCGCCACCGGTAAACTTCACGGCGTTCGACAACAGGTTCCACACCACTTGCTGCAACCGGCGGGGGTCGGCCGACACGATGTCGCCTGGCGCGTCGGTATGGGTATGGAGTTGCAGGCCTTTGCTATCGGCCGCCGGACGCAGGGTATCGACAGCTGCCGCGACGATCTCGCCGAGCGATAACGGCTGAGTCTCGAGTCGAAGCTTTCCGGCAACAATCTGCGACGTGTCGAGCAGTTCGTCAACCAGGTGATGGAGAGCGGCGGCGTTGCGCTCGATCGCGTTGATCGCCTTCGGCCGCTGCGCTTCGCGAATCTCGCCGGTAGACAGCATCCGCGACCAGCCGCAGATTGCGGTCAGCGGCGTTCGCAGTTCGTGGGAAACGGTCATCAGGAATTCATCCTTCAGCCGGCTGGCAGCATCGCGTTCGCGATTCCGCTGCGTCAGCAGTGCCGAAGCACGATGCAGGCTGGCGTTCAGCTCGTCAATTTCCGCGATCCGCGACGGCGGCGGCGCCACCGGCTCGCCGCCGGCGAGCGCGATGGCCGCTTGCGATGCCGACGACAGCGCGCGAACTACGACCTGACCAAGCGCGTAGCCGAGCGCCGCGCCAAGTAACAACACGCCCGCCCAGGCGAATGCCAGCCACCCCAGGATGCGCCGGATCGGTGCGTCTACCTCTTCCGACGGCAGGCCGAGAGCCGTTAGCAGGCCAGTGCGAGGCGATCTGGTAAACGCCGCGTAGGTGGGACGGCCGTCGCGCATCGTCGTCCGCCAGGCGAGCGTGTCGACCGTGCGGGTCTGGTCGATGAACGCCTGGGTCGGTGGCGTGCCGACGTACTGGTCCTCCTCGGCGTTGCGGGCGATGATTTTCTGGCTCGCATCGATCACGGCGACCGCGCCATTTGGCGGCGCGTCCTGTTGGCGCAGAATGTCGCCGAAGCCACGCGCGCTGACTCGAGCGCCAAGCACGAAGGTGACGCGGTTGTCACGGACGACCGGCGTGCCGATGATCACAAAATAGCCCGGCTCGCCGGGTAATTCGAACAGGCTGCTGACAGTCGCCGTACCGCTTCGCGGCAGTCGCGCGCGCCCAGGGCACACCATCGACTTTGGCTTCGCCGTCGCCGCGGTCGGGTACACCATCGAGCAGATTGCCTTGCGTGTCGGCTACCAGGATCGCCGACCATTTCGATTGATACGGAAGGATGCGCGAGGCGAGGTTTTCGAACGAGGCGTAATCGGGAGCGTCCAGCGCGTGCAACTCGCCCAAAACGTCGAGTGCCGCGGTCGTCCGGTCGACATGCTGGTCGATTGCGACAGAAATGGCGCGGACGGTGGCAACGTGCTGTCGATCGACGTTGACGAGTTGGCGACGCCATTGACGCTGAACGGACAGCGGCGCCAGAACCCCCAGCGGCGTCACGATCGCAACGACTGCCGCTGCCACAATCCAGCGAAGTCGAACGGTACGAGGCAACGATGAAATTGTAGCTTGGAAGTGCGCTAGACTTTTCGTATGCGTACGCTTGCTCTCGGCTTGATTCTGCCCGTCTTGTTCCACTCTGTCACAAGCTCTGCTGCACAATCGTCGCCGAACAAGAAAGCGCCAAAAGTGGTCACGCTGAGTGGTTGCGTCACTCGGGACGAGAAGTCGCCGGATCAGTTCGTGCTCACCGACGTGCACGAGGGTGCGTACCGAATCAGTGGCAAGGATTTTCGGGAGTATCTCGGTCGCAGTGTGACGGTCGACGGTGGCGTCGCCGTCAAAGGGTTCGTTGTGAAGGGCGGACTCCTGCCGAACCCGAACATTGCGGCGCAAGCCGGCTCGCTGGATCCGTCGCGCGCCGCGGTCCAGGCGGCAACCGCTCAAAGCACGACCGGACCGGACTCGGCGTTACCCGAATTCCGCGTCAAAAAAATCGCGACGGCGACCGGCCAGTGCGATCAACAACCGTGAACCGGCGGGTCGGTGGCTCTCTTTCATCCGATCACTGAGCGGTGGTTTCGCGAGACGCTCGGCGTACCGACCCCGGCGCAAGAGCGGGGCTGGCAGGCGATTCGCGACGGCCGCCACAGCCTGATCGCGGCGCCGACCGGATCCGGCAAAACGCTGGCGGCGTTTCTGACTGCGCTCGACGATTTGCTGCGCGAGGGTCTCACGCAGCCGTTGCCGGACGAAGTCCGGGTGGTCTACGTCTCGCCACTGAAGGCGCTCAGCGCGGACATCCACAAGAATCTGGCCGAGCCGCGCCGCGGAATCCGGCGAATCGCCGAAGCTGACGGCATCGAGGCGCCGCGGATTACCGCGGCGGTACGGACAGGCGATACGCCCGCGTCGGAACGCGCGGCGATGCTGAAAACGCCGCCGCACATTCTGGTCACAACTCCCGAATCGCTTTATCTGCTGCTGACCGCGGAACGCAGTCGGGCGATGCTGCAAAGCGCCCGGACGGTGATCGTCGACGAAATCCACGCGGTGATCGGAACCCGCCGCGGCGCGCACCTGGCAATCACGTTGGAGCGGCTGCAGCAGGTGGCCGGACGGCCGCTGCAGCGGATTGGCTTGTCCGCAACGCAAAAGCCAATCGAGGACGTCGCGCAGTTTCTCACCGGCGGCGCAGCCGGCGACTGCACCATCGTCGACACGGGCCATCGCCGCCAGATGGACCTGGCCCTCGAGATTCCGCGCTCGCCGCTCGACGCGGTGATGTCGCACGAGGTCTGGTCGGAGTATTACGACCGCTTGACCGAGCTGATTCATCAGCACCGCACCACGCTGATTTTCGTGAACACCCGGCGGATGGCCGAACGGGTTGCGCATCAGTTGAGCGAACGCCTCGGCGAGACCGCGGTGACCGCCCATCACGGCAGCTTGTCGAAGGAAAAACGGCTTGCCGCGGAAACGCGCTTGAAGGCCGGCGACCTGAAAGCGCTGGTCGCGACCGCGTCGCTCGAACTCGGCATCGACATTGGAGCTGTCGATCTGGTCTGCCAGATCGGATCGCCGCACCGCATCGCGACCTTCTTGCAGCGCGTCGGCCGATCAGGCCACACGATCGCGGGCTTGCCGAAGGGCCGGATTTTTCCGGAATCGCGCGACGACCTGGTCGAATGCGCGGCGCTGCTGCGGGCCGTCGGGCGCGGCGAGTTGGACCGGATTGTTCATCACGATGCGCCGCTCGACGTCCTCGCGCAGCAAGTTGTTGCCGAAAGCTCCTCGCGCGAGTATTCGGAAGACGCGCTCTTCGATCTGGTCCGGCGCGCCTGGCCGTACCGCCAATTGCCGCGCGACCGTTTCGACGCTGTGCTGTCGATGGTCGCCGAAGGCTACACGACTCGACGAGGACGGCGCGGTGCGCTGGTCCATCGAGACGAGGTGAATCACGTCGTCCGGGGCCGGCGCGGATCGCGTTCGCTGGCGATTACCGCCGGCGGGGCGATCCCCGAAGTCGCGGACTATCGAGTGCTGCTGAATCCGGAAGACACGTTCATCGGGACGTTGAACGAAGACTTCGCGATCGAAAGCACGGCTGGCGATATTTTTCAGCTCGGCAACGCGTCGTGGCAGGTGCTGCAGGTTGGTGCCGGCGTGGTGCGAGTGGCAGACGCGAAAGGCGCGCCGCCGACGCTTCCCTTCTGGCTGGGAGAAGCACCAGGCCGAAGCGACGAGCTGTCGCGCGCGGTCAGCGACTTGTGCCGCGACTTCCAACCGGACGCGCCCTGGTTCGCGACCGAAACAGGCATTTCCGAAGCGGCCGCCGAACAAGCGGTCGCATTCCTGGCGGAGGCCCAGCGATCGCTCGGTGTCCTTCCAACTCAGGAAACGCTGGTCCTCGAACGATTCTTCGACGAGTCGGGCGGCATGCAACTGGTTCTGCACTCGCCGTTCGGGAGCCGAATCAACAAGGCGTGGGGGCTGGCACTACGCAAGCGTTTCTGCCGGCAGTTCAACTTCGAGCTCCAGGCGGCTGCGACCGAGGACGCTCTCCTGTTGTCGCTCGGACCGCAGCACTCGTTCCCGCTCGCCGACGTGTTCCGCTATCTCCATCCGGCGACGGCGCGCGACATCCTGATCCAGGCATTTCTCGACGCGCCGGTATTCCAGACCCGGTGGCGTTGGAACGCCACGATTTCACTGGCGATTCCGCGGAACCGTCACGGCAAGAAAGTCGCGCCGCAGCTGCAGCGGATGCAGGCCGAGGATCTGATGGCCGCATGCTTCCCCGATGCGGCGGCGTGTCTCGAGAATATCCCGGGCGATCGGCAGATTCCGGATCACCCGCTGGTGTCGCAGACGATCCGCGATTGCTTGCAGGAGGCGATGGATTTCGAGGGGCTCGCCGCGATCCTCGAGCGCATTCATCGCGGCGAGATCCGGTGCATCGCGGTCGACACTACCGAGCCGTCAACGCTGTCGCACGCCATTCTGAACGCGAAGCCTTACGCCTTTCTCGACGATGCGCCGCTCGAAGAGCGGCGGACGCAGGCGGTCCTGACGCGGCGGGCCGGCGATCCAGGCCAGCACGGCGCGCTCGACGCCAACGCAATCGCCCGGGTCCGCGACGAGGAAAGGCCGTCGCCGCGAGACGCCGACGAACTGCACGACGCGATCGTTACCGCAGTGTTCCTGACGCCGGGCGAGGTCGCCGAACTCGATCCGCAATGGATCGAAACGCTCATGAAATCGCGGCGCGTCACGGCGCTGCAGCCGGCGGTTGCGCCCGCCGTAGGCGGGGACCGTGCCGTCCTATGGATCGCCGCGGAACGGCTCCCGGTCTTCCGCGCGATCTATGCGTCGCTGACAATTCGTCCGTCGATCGAGGCCCCGGCGTCGCGCGCCGACCGCGTGTGGTCGCGCGAAGAGGCGATCGTCGAGGTGCTGCGCGGCCGGATGGCAATCGTCGGCCCGACCACGGCCGCGGAGTTGGCAGCGTCGTGTTGGTTGCCGATCGCGGACGTCGAATCGGCGCTGCTCGCGATTGAGGCCGACGGTGCGGCGTTGCGTGGACGGTTCGAGACGCGCGACGACCCGGCGATCCAGTGGTGCGACCGGCGGCTGCTGGCGCGGATCCATCGCTACACGTTGAATCGACTCCGCGCCGAAATCGAGCCGGTGGCGCCGGCCGACTTCATGCGTTTCCTATTCGCGTGGCAACACCTGTCCCCCTCGTCACGCTTGACCGGGCCCGATGGACTGCGTGAAGCGATTGAACAGCTCAACGGTTTCGAAGCGCCTGCGGCTTCGTGGGAGCGCGCAATCCTGCCGTCGAGAGTCGAGCCGTACGAGGGACCGATGCTCGACATGCTGTGCCTGACCGGCGAGGTGGCGTGGGCCCGAACCTCGCCGCCGGCACCCGACGTGTCGGGAATCGTCGGTGCGACGCCAATCGCTCTTTTCCCGCGCGAGCATGCCGCAACGTGGTCATCGGTAGCCGACGCCAACGCGTTGGACGAGGGTGCACGGGCGGTCGCGGAGTTTCTGCGGCTGCGCGGTGCATCGTTCGCGCACGAACTCGCGGCCGGGTGCGGCTTGGACGGCGATGGCCTCCAGAGCGCACTCGCGCGGCTGGTGGCCGCCGGCGTTGTCACCTCGGACGGTTTTGGCGGCCTTCGGTCACTGTTCCGCGCCGCCTCCGGCCGGCCCGCCGCCCACGGCCGCCCCCACGTCGCCGGCCGCTGGTCGCTGGTGACAGGCTCGGGGACAGGCTCGGGGACAGGCTCGGGGACAGGCCCGGGGACAGGCCCGGGGACAGGCTCGGGGACAGGCCCGGGGACTGTCCCCGAACCGATCGTGGCGGCGCAGGCGCGGGCGTTGTTGAAGCGGTATGGGGTCGTCTGTCGGCGGATGCTGACTCGAGAGCCGGGCGCCGCGCCCTGGCGCGACCTGGCGCGGATGTATCGGACCCTGGAGGCCCGTGGCGAGATTCGCGGCGGGCGCTTTGTCACGGGACTCTCGGGCGAGCAATTCGCGCTACCGGAGGCGGTGGAGCGCCTGAGGGAGACCCGTCGCAGCGCCGCCGATGGACGTGTGGTGACCATCAGCGCGGCCGACCCATTGAACCTCGCCGGCATCATCACGGCTGGCGAACGAGTCCGCGCGCAGACCTCCACCCGCATCGCTTACTGCGATGGAGTACCGATCGCGGTCATGGAAGGGGACTTCGTCCGGTCACTGACGGACGTGCCGCCGGCGGTCGCGTCGCAGGTGGCGACAGCGCTCGCCGGCAGGCCGGTTCCGCCAGTGATCAGCGGGTATGTAGGACGGAACTAACTGATTTAATGGGACTTACTCGGGCGAAATCGACGTGCGTCCGCAATCGTCGCACTTGAGATAGAGCACGGGCAGGGCTTCTGATCGACCGATGATTTTGGCGTTCGGGACACCGCACCGAGGACAGACGATGCCCGAGCTGGACCGTTTGGCCATGACTTTTCTCCTTACTCCTACTTAGACTGCAGGATTCCGGAGAAAGATACAAGTCGGGTCGAATCCCTAGATCTATCGCCCTATCGAGGCGGCCCGATCGGCTTAATCGTCACTTGAACGGCCTTGCGATACTTCACCGGCGCACCGTTCAGCGTGGCTGGACGGAATCGCCATAGGCGAGCGGCGGCGACGGCGAGTTGATCGTAGTTGGGCGATACCGAAATCCGCATGAACGCGCCCTCGACCAGGCCGTTTTCGTCGATCAGCACTTCAAGCATTCCCTGGCGCGGTATCACGACCTGGCCAGGATAAGCCGGAAGATCCTGCTTCACGGCGACGGGCGGCGAAACGTCGCCGTCAGTGGACGTGTAGATGCGCGGCGCTTTCGGCACGACCGGTGCCGGCACCGGCGCCGGCGCAGCGGGCAGCGGAGGCGGCGGCGCCGAAGCGGTGGTCGCGAGATCTTTGAACCCCAGCGCCAGCATCTTCATGTCCGACAGCGGTGCACGATCCACCTGCGTCGCCACATCGGGATCGCTCATCGTCTCGAGCACGCGCGAGAACAGGTCGGCCGCAGCCGCGTACTCCTTGCGGTCGTACGCCGCCTTGGCCTGTGCGTAAGTCTGCTGGATGATGGCCGGTAGGACGCGACGCCGGACGTCGCTGAACGCGGTTCGAACGCGCGGCGACAAGTCCACTGACGGGCGGTACATCGGATCGGCGGAGATGACCGATTCAATCGCATGCTCGGCCTCGGCTGCCCGTCCCAGTGCCAGCAGGCAGAAGGCGCGGTACTGCTCGATGGTGCGGGTTTCGTCAACCGGTCGGCCCGACCCGGGCAACCGGTTCAACACCGCAAGTGCGTCTTCGTATGCGGCCGACGCATACAGATCCCTCGCGGCGGCGACCGAGTCCTGCTCGGCGCGAACCGTCGCAGCCATCAACAGCATTGTGACCAGCGACGTCAGCACTCCGAATTTCCTGCGCGACATCACTTCCTCCTACTTCTTCCGCAGATCCACGCTGACACGGGCCGGCGCCGCGAGCGTCACGGTCGCGGCGTACTTCTGTTCGCCAAGTTCCGGATGCCGGAACAGAATCTCGTGCGGGCCAATCGGCAGCGCCAGGTTACCGATCGGCGTTTCGCCGATGCGCTCGCCATCAATCCAGACATCGGCCCACGGCAGCGCGTTGATCGCGATCTTGCCTTTCGGCCATTCCACTTTGATCGCAGCGACCTTGCCGGCCGGCACCTGGACGGTGCGCGTCGCGCGATAGCCGACGATCTCATTGACCAAATCGATGTCGTGTTTGCCGGCGCTGACCATCACGCGGTCGCTTTGGCTGCTGCCGAGCAGGCGCTTCCCTTCGTAGAGCTGCAGTTCGACCGGCGCGGACACCGACACAAAGCCGGACAGCGGCGCACTCTCGACCGCGCCGAGCGGCACGACCAGCGACGCGGTGACCCCGGCTTCGATGGTGACCGTTTGCTTGACGTTGGCGCTGTCGCTGTCGAGCGACACCGCATGTTCGCCGGCCGCCAGCGCTTCGATCAGGACCGGCGATTTGCCGCGCGGAATACCGTCGACCGTCACCTGCGCGCCTCCGGGCTCGGTCTTGACTTGCAACTGACCAAACGCGGTGGCCATCTTCGGCAGCTCGATGTACTGCGAGATCGTCGTGCCGGCCGTAATAGTTCACGGGCACGGTGCGCGGTTCGCCGGCGCCGCGCAGCTCGACGTTGTGCGGGCCAGGCTTCAGCGCGAGCGTCAACGGCGTGATCCCGCCAGTCTCACCGTCAACCACTACCGTCGCGCCAGGCGGATTGCTGTTGATGCTCAATGTGCCGGTTACGGTCGGCGACGCGCCCGGCATCAAGTACTTCCGAGCGGCGAACAGGCCGACGGTCGAGACCGCGATCAGTGCAACCGCGACCGCTGCGACCTTGCCGCGGAGTCCGGGCATCGCGTCGGCTGCAGCGTGTAACGAAAACTCTCCGACTTCTTCGTCTTCGTCGCTATCGCTGTCGCTGGAGAAATCTGGCTGCGAGATCGACGCGAACGGTGATGACGAGGTGAATGGTGTCGCAATCGAGGGCTTCGGAGTCGCAGCCACGGCCACCGGAGCGACCGGCTCGCGTTCGGCTGGCATGATCAGGGAAAGCGGATTGACGTATTCCGCCGGTGCGTCGGCGACCGGTTCGGGCTCAGGCGACAGGCACGACCGCGGATGTCCCGGTGGTTGTCGCAGATGAGACGGGTTCGCTCATCGCGACAGCCACGGCTGCGTCCTCATCCTCGTCGCCCGATAGCACACGATCTAACGCGTCACGCGCTTCAGCCGCGGTTGCGAACGAATGCTTCGGATCGAGCTGTAGCGCGCGGCCGATCCAGGTTCGAATGCTCGTCGGCAGCGGCTGATGCTCCCCTTTCGCGGAAATCGCCGAGGCCAACGCCAGCACGTCGCCCGCGCCGTTCGGGTACTCGTCCTCGCGCAGCAGCCGGCCGATCACCAGCGCGAGCGCGACCGCGCCGATTTGCGTGACGTCGGCACGATGATCGAACCGCGGCAACGCAGACGATGGCGGCAGCGGTACGCGGAGTTCCTTCCAATACCGGTCCCGCGAGAACCGCAGCTGTTCGAGCGCCGCGCCAAGCACGTACTCCGCAATCACGATGCGCGCACTCGGCGTGACGATGATCCGCTCCGGCCCGATCACCCCGTGCGCAACATCGCGCGCCGTTTCGTGCAGCATCGCCACCGCCGACACCAGCTGTCGCAACAGGTGCAGTGAGGCGTTGATGTCGAGGGTCACCGGCCGCGCGTTCGCTGGCCGTCAGCAGGTTCGGCGAGCCGTACCCCTTTAATAGAGTCGGAGACGACGGTTAGCGTTGATGCCGGGTCGGTGAGCCGATCGACGCTGCGAACACGCGCGTAATAGACGTGACGGAAGTTGGCAAGACGACTGGCGCGTTCGCGCAGGGCGAACTCGAAGGATGGAATCGCTGTTAAATCGCTGCGCAGACACAGTTGTTCGATCGTGTCGGCGCCGCTGACATCGCTGATGCGGCGGCGTTCACCGAGGCCGTCATGAAAGACGGCGGCTTTCGGAGTCGTGCCCGGCGCAAACGCAGGATCCATGGGAAGCCCCTCTCGCGAGGCTTCTCCATTGCGCGAACTGTGCCGTTTGATTCCGCAAATTTACGTGCCGCCAACTCGTTTGCTTACGCGAGCTTGCAGGCACGCTTACAGGAACGCATCGACCTGGCGAATTCTGTCGACGGCGAAAATTGTTATTCGAACGACGGACCTGTGGGAGTTGCCGGTGCCGGCGCACGCATTTGGTACTCGGCCGGCGGCTCGGCGCCGAGCAAGTGCTTCACAAAATAATCCCACCGGCGTCGAACCATGTACGGTTCGCTGCCGAAACCGTGATTGCGATTCGGAAACAGCAGCAGGTCGAAATCCTTGTTCGCCTTGATTAACTCGTTAACGACCAGCAGCGTGCTGTTCGGCGGCACATTCGAATCCATCGTTCCATGCGCCAGCAGCAACTTCCCTTTCAAATTCTTGGCCACCAGCTGATTCGCCTGATTGTCGTAGTTGGTGGTCCCGTCGGGATTGGGCCGGAGTAATCCTTGCCACTTCTCTGCCCAATCGTCCTCATACACGCGATTGTCGTGATTTCCAGCCTGCGAGACGCCGACTTTGAAAAACTCCGGAAACCGGAACATCGCGCTGGCCGTCGCGTAGCCGCCGCCGGAGTGCCCATAAATGCCCGCGCGATCAATGTCGATCCAGGAATAGCGCTGCGCGAGCTGCTTCATTCCTGTTACTTGATCGGCAAGCGTGTTATCGCCCATGTTGCCGTAGTAGGCCTCGTGGAATTTCTTCGAGCGCCAGGCGTGCCCATACCATCGATTTCGACGACGACAAATCCAAGTTCGGCGATCGCCTGCGCATCGCCGCGGGCCGCTGAAAAACTGCGGCCGCCGACGCTGCCGGTCTGCGGGCCGGGATAAATGTGATTGATGATCGGGTACTTGCGTGCCGGATCCAGCTGCGTCGGCTTGTAGAGCAGTCCATACAGGTCGGTGACGCCGTCGCGCGCCTTTACCGAAATCGGCTGTCGGCGGCTGCCACCCGGCGGCGAGCAGCTTCGAAATGTCGGCCGTCTCGATGGTCGCGACCAACGTTCCGTCGATGCGACGCAACTCGGTGACCGGTGCCGTGTCCGGCTTCGAGTAGGTATCGACAAAAAACTTGCCGGAGGGGGCGAGGCTGATCGTCGTGGTCCGCATCGGCCGGCGTCAGCAGCACTTGATTCTGCCCGTCCATGCCGATCCGATAGAAATGACGAAAGTACGGGATCGCGACCACTCTCTTTGCCAACCGCCACGAAATACAACAGCCGGTTTTTCTCGTCGACTTTCAGCACCTGCGTGACGTTGCCGTCGCCACGCGTGATCTGCTGCTTCTCGCGGCCGCTTTTGAGGTCGTGCAGGTATAAATGGCCCCAGTCGTCGCGTTCCGAAAACCAAATCACCTCGTTCGAGCCGGGCAGGTAGCGCCAGTTCACCATTCCATTGCCTGACTCGAAAAAGGTTTCGGCTTTTTCTTCCAGCACGTCGCGGATGTGACCGGTTGCCGCGTCGCCAACCCGCAGTTGTTCGTGCTTGTGATCACGCGACGTGGAAACGAACGCCAGCGACGTGCTGTCGGGCGCCCACTCGACGTCGCTCCATTCGTCGCCGCGGCACGAAATATCGTCGCACAGCGACGAGCGATGCTGATCCGGTCCCATCTGCAATCGCGTCGTCTTGCCGGTGGCAACGTCGATCACGACGCGATGGATCATCGTGACGGTGTTGTCGCCCGGCAACGGGTACTTCCACGCCTGCAGCTTCGGATGACCGACGCTGGTTTCCACGAGATACATCTCTCCGACGTTGCGCTGGTCCTGCTGGAACGTCGCGATCTTTTTCGAATCGGGCGACCAGGCCAGTACCGGCCGGTCGCTGCGGGTCCAGCCGGCGTTGTCGGTGGCGTAGCCGAAGTCTTTGACACCGTCCCTGGTCAGGGCGGTTTCCTTACCGGAGGCGACATCGCGAACCCACAGATTCCAGTCGCGGACGAACGCGGTTCTCTTTCCGTCGGGCGACGGAATGTCGAGGCGCGGCGTGCCGCCGCGGCCGCCACCAGTACCGCTCGCCGCTGAAGCTTTACACGCAGGCAACTCGCACGCGGTTTTCGCACCGGATGTGGCGTCAACCAGGATGGTCTCGGTGCCCTTTTCCGTCGTCGTCCGATACCAATATTTATCGTCCGGCAACCAGTTGGCTCGTCCGGCGGAATGCAGGACCAGCGGCGTGGTGTTGTAGTTCATGAATCGCTCGGCACGCGCGTAGTCGTCCGCGGTCAGTGCTCGAGGCGGTGCTGGCTGCTGGGCGCTCAGTACGCCAGATAAACCCACCACCACGGCTGCGCCACCGAACAGTCGCATCAAAGAAGAGGACATGGGGGTGATTATACGAGGACGATGCACAGGCATCGAAGTCGGAAGTGTGAAGTCTGAAGTCTGCAGTTTCAACTTCAGACCTCAGACTTCGACTTCAGACTTACCATCGACAGAAACGACCGGCCGCGCAGGGGGTAGTTTGCGCGGCCGGCTCCCACTTTGCGCGCCATGCGCGCGCGAGCGGGACGAGGTTGGCCGCTACTGCACGCGCGTCAGCTTGCCGCGCGCCACACCGCCGCCGTTTATCGCGGAGTGGACGTTGAAGTAGAACCCGGCCGGATTGTTCATGATCGCCTGCGCGATTTCGGCGGTCACCGCGATACCGGTCGACGACACCGAACCGGATCCGTTGGCCAGCACGTTGCCGGCTGCAATGTTGCTGTTCACCACGACCGGGCACTGGCAGCCGTCTGCGCCCTGGTGAATGTGCATCAAGTTGATCGTCGTGCCGGCAGGAAACCCTTGAAGCGCCGCGGCAAATGAGGCGGTCGCCGATGTGACGTTGCCGGCGGCGTCCTTGGTCAACACCATCGTGTACGTGCCGGTGCCGCTGCCAGTTGTTTCGCCGCCCTGAACGGGGCTGACTTCGTTCGCCGGCGACAGCGCCGCCGTGAACGTCGGATTGGTCGGGGTAGGCGTACTCGGCGACGAGTCCTTGCTGCATCCAGCAGCGAGGCAAAGCGCAGCGCACAACACAAACAAACGTTTCATCACAGTCTCCTTGTCACTCGTTCGATCAGAAAAATTTTCTCGCCAGGTTGAAGCCCATATACAGGCTGTTCGGGAACCCGCCTGCCGCGAGTTGCCCGTACGACGTGCCGAACGTGTTCGCAAACACCAGGGAGAAGACGTGGCCGCCGACCCGCTTTTCGATGCCAAACGCGTATTCCGCGTCGCCCGGCGCGTAGCCGGCGACCCGCGGCGTCACTTCCGCGATGATGTAGGTAGTCGGCACGATCGCGACGCGTCCGCCGACACCGATAAAGAAGGTGTTCTCGGTCTGATCCGTCACGCCGCCCGCGGAGTTGTGCACCCAGACCGGCACCGCATAGAACGCGGCCCGGTCGCCAAAGGCATGAGAGATCGTGGCGCCGAGCGCCGGCTTGTATTTTTCCTGAAAATTGTCGCCGCCTTCGACCGACACCAGCCCGGAGAATCCGAGCCATCGCGATCCGTCCTGATGCATGAGATCGACTATTTCCGCCCAACTGAATCGTCTTGTTGAAATTGGTTCGCGCGGCGATCGCCTCGACATGCTTGAAGAGGCCGAAGCGATATTCGAACTGGATGGTCGCGCCCTGGTCGAGGCCCCACAGGTTACTGGCTTGCGTGCCGAAGCCATCGTTGCGCAAGTTCTCGCCAAACCGATGCGTCAGGTGGAAGTTGCCGCGGTGCAACGGTAACGGCAGAGTGGTTGGCAGATTGACTACGGTGTAATCGGGCTCCGCAGGTCGGAGCTTCGCATCGTCATCCTCATGTCTCCTGCGCCGCGGCAGCACCGACGAACAATAGCGATAACGCACAAACGCCAAACAGAAACCCCACTCGGGCACAGAGATAGTGTCGGTTCACAGGTTTCCTCCGTCAGCAAGTTGCAGACCAGCGCTAAAGCATTGAAACCAAAGCGACAAACGCAGGCGGGCGTTACTCTGAACGTAAACCCTTACGCAAGGCGTCGGTGCCGCAGTCAGGCCGAGATCGGCCGCGAGTCAATGCCGTTCATGAACCACGCGGCCGCCAACCATTGTCATCGAAACACGCATTTGCTCGATGTGTTTCTCGGGACACGTCAGGATGTCTTCGGGCAGCACCACCAGGTCGGCGTATTTTCCCGGCTCGATAGACCCCTTCGTCCGTTCCTCGAATGTCAGGTAGGCGTTGTTGATCGTTGCGACGCGCAATGCGTCGCGGCGCGAAATTTTCTGATCGGCGCCGAGCACGCCGCCACTGATCGTATCGCGCGTCACGAAATGATAGAACGTCCAGAGCGGCGGATAGGGAACGACCGCTGAATCGGTGCCGCCAGCGACAATGAAACCGCGCTCGAGGTAAGCGCGCATCGGTGTCGTCCACGCCGCGCGCTTCGCTCCCCAGTAGTTCACCAGGCTCGGGCCAGCAAGGTACAGATGATTCTGCGCCGAGATGACCAGGCCAAGCGTTTTCATTCTCGGAAACTGATCCTCCTGCGGGATAAATCCGTGCTCGAGTACCCATCGTTTCCCGACGATGGACTGATCCGCATTGGCGGCTTCGTAGCCGGCAAGCACTTCGTCGATCGCGGCGTCGCCGACGGCGTGGGTCGCGACGCGCCAACCGAGCCGATTCAATTCACGCACAACGCTCGTGAAAGCCTCGCTCTTCATCGTGTTGACGCCGCGAAACGTTCCCTTCTCGCCCCATGGTTCTTCGTTACGGTTCGCGCATCCAACCGCCTTCGAAACCGCCATCGACCCCGAGCTTCATACCGCCAATCCGAACCCAGTCGTCGCCTTCGTCCGGCTTGATGCCGGTGGCGGCGACGGCCGCGCGCATCCGCTCTCCGGAATCGGCCGGCAACCGCAGCAACTGACTGACCCGCATCGTCAACGTGCCGCGACGCGCCATGTCCTGCAGCAGTCGATATTGCTCGACCGATGCACCGGGATAGCGAATGCTGGTCAGTCCGGCGGCATTCAACGTTCGATGTTGCGCCGCGAGTTCTTCGACGGTCAGTCTGGTTTGCGGCGGTAGCGTAACGAGCGCCTTCGCCCGGTCGACCAACTCGCCGTTCAGTTCGCCGTCCGATCCACGGGTAATACGACCGCCGGGTTGTTGCGGTGTTGCTTTCGAGACATTCCATTTGCGGAGCGCCGCGGAATTGAGGATGTACTCGTGTCCACCGCGCACCAGCACAACCGGGTTCGCAGGCGCAACGGTGTCGAGGTCCGCGCGATACGGCAAGCGGTGTTCTTTCAATTGCGCTTCGTGCCAGTCGCTGTTCGACACGATCACGTCGTCCGGAGCCGCCTGTTTCACCCTTGCTGCCACCGCTGCCAGCACGTCGGCAATCGAGCGCGCGCGCGACAGATCGACGCCCGGACCGCCTCCGGCGTCGTGAAGATGACCGTCGGCGAGGCCTGGAATCGCCGTTTGACCGTGCAGATCGACGATTTTGGTGGCGGGTCCAGCGAGTCGCCGGATTTCGGTATTCGTGCCGACGGCCACGAACTTGCCGTTTGCAATCGCCACCGCTTGCGCGATGGAAAACTGCTGGTCCACAGTGATGACGTGGCCGTTGATCAGAATCGTCTCGGCCGACGGTTGGCTGCCCTGCGCTGACAGCGCGACGCCGGCGCCAATCAGAATCCGCAGGGCCAATGCCTTGCGCCACAGCGTGACGCACCCAGTGGTCATTTCGCCGCGGCCATCCGGGTCGTCAGCGTGCCGATTTTTTCGATGTCTATCGACACCGTATCACCGGGCTTCAGAAACTCCGGCGGCTTGCGGCCGGCGCCCACGCCGTCGGGCGTGCCGCTCGAGATCACATCACCCGGGTAGAGCGTGAGGATCGAGGTGAGGAACCGGATCATGTGCGGCTCGTCCCAGATCAGGTGCTGCGTGTTGCCGTCCTGTTTGACCACGCCGTTCACTTTCGTGACGATGCGGAAGTGCGGCGGATTCGGCGCGAACTCTTTCGGCAGAATGAACGGTCCGAACGGCGCGGATCGGTCGCCGCTCTTGCCGCGGAACCAGTTTGGTCCTGGAAACATCCCGGTCAGCGGACGACCGGGCCCGCCGCGGTCGCTCAGGTCGTACATCACGCTGTAGCCAAACACGTAGTCGTGCGCCTGGGCTTCGCTGACGTTGTAGGCCGGCTTCGCGATGATGATCGCCAGCTCGCCTTCCCAGTCGATGTTGCGATTCGGCGGCAAGACGTAGGTGTCGCCGGGATCGATGATGCACGAGCGTGGCGACTTGGCGAAGAACACCGGATCTTCTTTGTCGGGATCGGCTTCTTCCGCGGCTTTCTGCTGCGGGCTTCCCGGCGGGAACATCTCGCCGGCGTGCAATTTGTAGTTCGCGGCGATCGCCAGCAAGTTGTAGGGATACTTGATCGGCGCTTTCACCGACACCGATGCCACGTCGAAGGCAAACGCCGCATCGCCCTTCGCGGTTTTGAAGTAGTTGGCGATTTGATACAACCGCGGCTTCAGGCGATCGTAGTTCTCGATCAGCTCGCGCATCTCGTTCGGCATGCGCATCGTCGCCAGCCCCGAAGTTTTGATGAGCGCGTCGTTCGCGCCGGCAATATCGAGGACACGAGTCTCGAGCACCAGCCCCAGCCGCAGCTTTCCGCCTGCTTCAAAGGAAGCCAGCTTGAACGGCGTGTCGGGTTTATCGGAAACCGTCGCACGTTGTTGCGCACCCGGCACCCCGGCACCCGGCACCCTCAGCACCCGCAGCACCATCGCACCCGGCACCGCGGCACCAGCACCCAGCACCAAGCACCAAGCACCAAGCACCCGTATGCCCCCCGGTGCCACCCGCTTCACCTGTTTCATGCCGCGAATTGTAGCCCGTTTGGGTGATGTTCCCGGCGCGAGCTTCTGCAACGATGCAGAACATGACGAACGACTTTCTCGGAAATATTTCGAATCAACTCGCTGATGCTGTGGACGCAGCCGCACCATCGGTCGTACAAGTGCAGGGCCGCAGGCGTCCGGCCAGCGGGCTGGTTTACGACACCGACGTCGTCCTGACCACGGCTCGCGCGCTCGGGCGCGGCGATGGACTGCACGTGCGGCGTCACGATGGTCAGACTCTCGACGCGGAACTCGCCGGATGGGATCCGACGACCAGCCTCGCGGTACTGCGCGTGGCCGGCCTGTCCGCTGCGGCTATCGCGCCGGCGACCGCGGCCGCGCGCGTTGGTCATCTGGCGATCGCCGTCGCGCGGTCATGGAGCAACAGCGTCACGGCCAGCGCCGGCATCGTGTCGGTGATTGGCGGACCGCTTCGCACCGGGCACCGGCGCGCCATCGACCAGGTGATTCGCACCACCGCGCCGATGCACGACGGATTTTCCGGCGGCGCATTTCTCAACACCTCAGGCGCGCTCGTCGGCATCGCTACCGCCGCCGCGATTCGCGGCCTCGGCGTCGTGATCCCGGCGTCGATCGCCTGGAAGACGGCAGCCACACTGCTCGAACATGGAAGCTTGAAGCGCGGCTACCTCGGCATCGCCGGGCAACCCGTGGCGTTGTCTGAAGGGCAAACGCAGGCCCATTCGCGGGAACATGGGCTGCTGGTGGTCGGCGTCACCACTGGAAGTCCCGCAGCCGCCGCCGGTGTGCTGGTCGGCGACATCGTGCTCGACTTCGATGGTCGCGCGATCGAGTCGCCCGAGGAACTGCTCGATCTCCTGCTCGGCGACCGTGTCGGCCGAAGCGTAACGATGCGCGTGCTCCGCGGCGGAGCGGCCACTGATGTACCGATCGTCGTCGGCGAGCGTCAAAGACAGTAGTGAAGGTTGTGCTCGTCGGGCCGGCGGCCGTTCGGGCCCGTCTGCACGCCCAACTGGACGACGCGTCGATCGAAGTCGTCGGGGAGTTTCCGACGCTTGGATCCGCGAATGCCGCTGGGCTTGATGCCGACGGTATCTTGATGGTCCCGGATGCGTCGCCGGCCGACGAGGACGATGCGCTTACCGAACCACTGACCGCTCGTGAAATCCAGGTGCTGGAGCTACTCGCCGAAGGACTGCCGAACAAGGCGATCGCCGAGCGTCTCGCCATCAGCGATCAGACCGTCAAATTCCACGTAGCGGCGATTTCCGGAAAGCTCGGCGCGGCGAACCGCACCGATGCGGTCAGGCGCGCCGTGAGGCGCGGGTTAATCGCGCTATAGGAATTGCAGATTGCAGATTGCAAGCATTGTAGGTCGCAGATTGGCGAAGCCGATCAGCGCTTGCGGGTCGGCTGTCCGATTTTCTCGGACGCAACCACGATCATCTGGCGGCGTTCGCCGTTCCGCAACACGGTCAATTGGTCGGCCCAGCCGATTCGTTCATCCGTCAACATCCGCAGCAGTTCGTCAATTCCGGTCACGGCGTGATTCCCGTAGGCGATGATCACGTCGCCTTCGCGGATTCCGCCTACCGCTGCGGGACTGCCCGGTTCGACTGAAACTACCTGAACGCCCGACGATACCGCCAGTTTGAGCGCGCGGGCGAGCGCACGCGGAACCGGCACGTTCTGTCCGGCGACGCCGATATAGCTGCGGCGAAGGCGCCCGTCGCGCATCAGGCGCGACGCCACGAACCGCGCCGTGTTGCTGGCAATCGCGAAGCACAGTCCCTGCGCCGGCAGAATCATCGCGGTGTTGATGCCAATCACGTCGCCGTGTGTAGTCACCAGCGCGCCGCCGGAGTTGCCGGGATTCAGCGACGCATCGGTTTGGATGATGTCGTCCATGAGCCGACCCGAGCGCCCCCGCAGCGACCGGCCAAGCGCACTGACGACACCGGCGGTCACCGAATGACTGAATCCGTACGGGTTGCCGATTGCAATCGCAATTTGACCAACGCGCACTGCGCGCGAATCGCCGATCGTCGCCCAGGGCAACGGTAATCCCGTCTGGTGCGCGACTCGAACGACGGCGAGATCGGAATCGGTGTCCAAACCGACCACGTCGCCGCGCATCGAGCGACCGTCCGGAAGCACGACTTTGAGCGCCTTTCCGTGGTCGACGACGTGCGCGTTGGTCAGCAGGAAGCCATCGGGCGTGAATAGCACGCCCGAGCCGCCGGACTCGCCAGCCTCGATCTTGACCACTGCCGGCGCGACGAGTTCGACAGCGTGAATGACGGCCTCGGAGTAGGCGTCGAGTAGCTCTGCGTTGGAAAGCTGTGGATTCACAGCTCGATCTTACGAACCAGAAGGCACGAGCGCACTACCCAAACGGGCAGATATTTCTATGGCTTCCAGGCCATCCCGTCTGGTCCCGTGCCGGACTGGATCTTCTTTGTCACAGCCCAGGTCTTCAGGTCGATGGCGGCGATGTAGTTGTCGCCGTTAACGGCCACGTAGGCAACGCCGCTGCCCGGCGGAATCAAAATCCCTTCGGGCATTTTTCCGAGCGGCACTCGCCGCGCCACCGTTCGAGCCGCGGTGTCGAGGACGACTAATTCTCCAGCGTCGAGATCCGAGATCAGCGCGAACTTGCCGTCGGCGGTCAGCTTGATGCGGTTCGAACGTTTCGTACCCACTTCGATCGTGTGAACGACTTTCTTCGAGGCGAGATCGATGACCGATACACCGCCATCCTGCGAATGGGCGCTCCACGCGGTCTTGCCGTCGGGCGCGATGTCGATGCCTTCGGGACCGCGGCCTACGGTCACGACCGTCTGGACCCAATTGCCGTCGGCACCGGACTGAATTACTGACACCGTTCCTGAGGCGATGTTGGATGTCAGGATTGTCTTTCCATCCTTCGACAGCATCACCATATGCGTCGTGTTCTGACCGGTTTCGAACTGCCAGTCGATCTTGTCGGTGGCCGGATCGTAGCGCGCGATTTTCCTGTCGGCTTCCGCGCTGAAATAGAGCTTGCCGCCGGTAAACCACAGGCCGTGCGGCCGCCGCAGCGGCGACACGTCGATGCGCCGGACTTCCTTGGCCGCAGCAATGTCGATCATCGAGATGGTGCTGCCGGGCGCCGGGCCGGTGCCGTAGTTGGCGGCGAACGCATACTTGCCGTCGGCTGAAACCACCAGTTCGTGCGGTCCCTGGCCGACTGGAACCGTTGCCAGCACCTTGCCGGCCGCCGGATCGACCACGACGAACGTCGCGTCTTCCTTGTTGAGAACCAGCAGTCGCGCCGAACCTTGCGCATGCAGCGTTGCGGTCGCGAGGACGGTCAGAACAGCTGCGCGGATGATCGTCTGCATGAGGTCGATTCTACTGGTAAGTCTGAAGTTCGAAGTCTGAAGTCTGCTCTTCAGATTTACGACTCAACTTCAGACTTCAGACTTCAGACTTCAAACTCTTCAACACCGCCGCGGTGTGCTCGCCAAGCGTTGGCGGTGGCAGTTGCGGTTCGGCGGGCGTTCGCGACAGTTTGACGACCGGGCCGAGCGTCTGGATTTCGCCGGCCTCGGGATGGGTCTGCGTGATCAGGCCGCCGCGCGCGGCCACCTGTGGATGCTCCACCGCTTGACGTGTATCGCGGACGCGTCCGTACGGCACTTGATGCGGTTCCAAGCGCGACGCGATGTCGTCGACCGTCATCAGCGCGAACATCGCTTCGAGATCAGCCTTCAATGCCTGGCGATGTTGCACGCGCTCGGCATTTGTTCGATACCGGGGGTCGCTGCGCAGGTCGGTGCGGTTCAGCGCCTCGCAGAACCGGGCCCAGAGCCGTTCGTTCGCAACCGCGACGATGATCAAACCGTCCTTCGCCCGCAGCGGTTCGTACGGCGCGATCGATAAATGATCGTTGCCGACTCGCGTCGGTGTCCGACCGGTCGCCAGCATCACCGCCGCAGGCAGCCGCAGCACCGACAGCATCGCGTCGAACAGCGCGACGTCGACGTGCTGTCCCAGCCCGCTGGTCTGGCGTTCGTAGAGCGCGAGCAGAATCCCCTGGCTCGCATAGAGTCCGGCCAGGTAGTCGGTGATCGCGACGCCGACGCGGGTCGGTGCGCCGTCGGCGAAACCGGTCATGTCCATGATGCCCGCTTCACCCTGGATGACCGCGTCGTAGCCCGGAAGTTGCGCGCACGGACCGGTCTGGCCGTAGCCGGTGATCGAGCAGTAGATCAACTTCGGGTTCACCGCTGCGACCGCGGTATAGCCAAAGCCGAGTTGCGAGAGGCTGCCCGGTCGAAAGTTTTCGATCAACACATCGGCGGTCGCCAGCAAATCGCGCAACGCAGCCGCACCGTCCGCCGTTTTCAGATCGAGCGCGACACTTTTCTTGCTGCGATTCAGCTGGAGATAGAAGCTGCTGTGGCCATTCAGGTACGGGCCCCACGCCCGCGTATCGTCACCGTGCCCTGGCTCTTCGATCTTCAACACCTCGGCGCCCATGTCGCCGAGCATCATCGTGCAGTAAGGCCCCGCGACGACGCGGGTGAGATCGACAACGCGAATACCGCTAAGAGGTGGCATGAGGGGTTCGGGGTTCAGCGTTCAGGGTAGTGGGTTCTTTGGGTTCGGTGTCGCGGATGTTGAAAATGCCGCCAAGCGAGAATTCGGCGATGTGTCGCGCGGTGTCTTCAATCTGCGCCGGCGTCGGGTTCGCGGAATAACCGAGGCGGTCGGCGATCGGGTTGTGCCGCGCATACATGACCGTCTGCGACTGGATGCTCATGACGCAGAGTTTCACCCGGCGATCCGACGGATCGCAGCCGATCAATTCGGCGACGATGCTCGAAAGATATTCCAGGCGCGGGCGCAGCCCGTGTTCGACCAGGTCGTCGAGCAACGGCGTCGGATCGGCGATCTCGCGCTGAATCAGGTGGTGAATCGTCTCGCGGCCTGGTGTCAGCAGGCGTTTCAGGAACAGCGCGACATACGCTCGCAGCCGATCGGCGGCTGGCAGGCCCTCGCCGGCTTCGCGTGCGTCATCGGTGACATCGCGCATCGCCGCGATCGCCGAGCGCATCACTTCGCGATAGAGACCGAGCTTGTCGCCAAAGTGGTAGTTGACCGCGGCCACGTTGGCATGCGCGGCGCTGCAAATCTCGCGCACCGTGACGCCGTTGAAGCCACGCTCGGCAAACTGCAGTTCCGCTTCCCGCAGCAGCCGCTCGCGCGTTTCCCGATCCGCACTGCCGTTGCTCATAACGTCCGCTTGAACAACCAGGTCGCCGCTCCCATCGTCACCATCGAAAAGATCAGCAGGAATCCGAGATCGTAGGTAATCGCCGCGAACCCGGTGTTCTTCAACAGCAGGCTCTTGAAGGCATGCACGGCGTAGGTAAACGGATCGGCAACCGCAATCACCTGCATCCAGCCGGGAAATCCCTGCTGCGGATAAACGGCGCCGCTCGGGAAATACAGCACGGTGTTCAGGACGCCGAACATCGCGCGCGGCAGCAACGGATCGGTCACCCGGACCATCAACAGAAACATCAGGCTGATCAGTGCGAACGCGGTGATCACCACCACCACGAACAGCCGGAACAACCGGATCGGATCGAGCGGGTTCGGCACGCCCGCGATCAGCGAGCCAATGACGATCAACACCATCCCGGCGAGCACCGCCTTCACCGTTCCGGAGATGTTGAACCCCGCGATCAGCTCGAACTTCGTGATCGGCGTCACCAGGTAGCCCTCGTGCAGGCCACGCGCTTTGTCGTCGATGAAAATGATCCCGCCGCCAATCATCACCATCACGAAGATCGACATCACCACCGAGCCCGGCAGCAGGTACTGGACGTAGGGCACGTACGGATAGACCTCGACCACGTCCAGCGCCGGAGAGGTGGCGACGCGCGAGACTTTGATCGGTTGGGTCGGGTAGGCCGACAGCAAGCCACCCAGCGCTCCCGCCATCGCAACCGAGACGAAGTTGTCGGTGTTGTCTTCGATCAGCGCCACGCGCGGATCGTTCTTCGCGAGCACTCGTCGTGAAAAGTCCGGCGGAATCGTCAACACGCCGTTGACGTGGCCGTTCCGCAGGTCCGCGAGCGCCTCGCCCTGGTCGGCATAGTCGACCGTGTCGAGCGTCCGCGCGCCCGACGCCACCGCGGACGTCATCTCGCGAATCCGGACGGCCGGCACTCCGTGGTCCTGATCGACAATCGCCAGCTTCAGATGCTTGACGTTGCCGCCGAAGGCGTAGCCGAGCACGACCAACTGCACGATCGGCATGACCATCGACATGACCATCAGGACCGGGCTGCGGCGGAAGCGCCGAAGTTCACGTTCGATAATCGCCCAGGTACGTCCCATACTCGTCTCTCGTTGCTGGTTGCTCGGTTGCTCGTTACTCGCTGCTGGTCGCTCGTCGCTCGTTGCTCGTTGCTCGTTACTCGTTGCTCGTTACTCGTTGCTCGGTCGCTCGTCGCTCGGTACTCATCGGCGAATCATGAACGGACTGTCCTGCGCTGACGCTTCCTGAAGCGAGTCGCGCAGCGCCCGGCCGGTGTAATGCACGAATACGTCGTCGAGCGTCGTGCTCTGGACCGATAGCGACGACACGCCGACGTTCGACTGCGCCGCGGCTTCCATCAACGCCAGCGTCGTCGCCGGACCGTTGTTCGAATTGATGCGGAAGATCCGGTCCTCGTTGCTGACTCCCTCGACGAACGGCAGGCGCTGCAGGCGCTCGACCCAGCCGACGGGGACCGCCGTGAAGCTGACCTCGAGCACGTTCTTGCCTGGAATCGAGGTCTTCAACTTCATCGGCGAGTCGAGCGCTTTCAGCTCGCCATGGTCCACGATGGCGATGCGATCGCACAATTTGTCGGCCTCGTCCATGTAGTGCGTCGTCAGCAGGACGGTCAAATCGCGTTGCGACTTGATGCGTTGCAGCATTTCCCAGACCGCGACCCGCGACACCGGGTCGAGGCCGGTGGTCGGCTCGTCCAGAAAAAAGATGCGCGGTTCGTGCACCAGACCGCGAGCGATTTCGACGCGGCGGCGCATGCCGCCGGACAGATTTTTGACCGGCGCGTCGCGCCACTGTGTCAACTCGACCGCTTCCAGCAATTCGTCGATCAACTTACGACGCTTGGCGCGCGGCACGCCATACAGCTTCGCGAAGATGATCAGGTTCTCTTCGACGCTGAGCTCGAGATCGCTGGTCAGGGCTTGCGGAATGACGCCGATCGAACGGCGCACACCGTCGGCATCGGCCACCACGTCGAAGCCGTTGATGATCGCGGTGCCGCTGGTCGGCGGCAACAGCGTCGTCATCATGCGAATCAAGGTCGACTTGCCGGCGCCGTTCGGTCCGAGCAAGCCAAAAATTTCGCCCTCCTCAACCGCGAAGGAAATGCCTTTCACCGCGGTAAAGGCGCCGAACGTCTTGACGATGCTCCGAACCTCGATGGCGTTCATTGCAGCGGTAAGGTGACGTATGCGGTCATCCCGACCGCAAGGCGCCGATCGGCGTTGTCGAGCCGCAGCCGGACTTCGAATGTCTTGATGTCGCGTTTGGTACGACTGACGTCGCGCTGGGTTGCGAACGACGCATCGACACCGCGATAAATCACGGTACCTTCGCGTTCAACGCCCGACGGCAGACGAACCGTCAACTTCTCCCCGACCCGAATGCGATCGATGTAGCTTTCCTCGACGTCAACCCGCACCCACAGGTCGTCGAGATTGATCAGCGTAACGATCGCCTGCCCCGGATTCACGAACTCACCTTCACGCACCGCGCGCACGTCGACCACGCCGTCGGTCGGCGCCTTGATTTCGGTGTACTTCAGACGCACATCCGCTTTCGTACGCTGGGCGGCAGCGGCCGCCTGCATGTGCTCGTTGGTCTGGACCTGGCTGCGGCGCAGCGATACCTGCTCGGCATTCGAGCGTGCCATTGCGACCGTCGCGCGCTGCGCCTCGGCCTGCTTGTTCAGCGCGTCGAGCTTGGCCTGGGCGGCGGTAGACGCGGTCCGCGCCTGATCGAGTTCCTGCGGCGAGATCACGCCCTGCCGGGAAAGGTTCTGGGTACGCGAGTAGATGAGCCGCGCATTCTCGAGGTCGGCAGCGGCCGCCTTGGCCTGCGCTTCGGTCGAAGCCAGCGTCGACTCGGCCTGCGCGATCTGATCGGCCATCTGGCGCTGCTGAAAACGTAGTGCCGCTTCCGATTCGCGAACCTGCGATGAAAGCCCCTCGACGTTTTGTGCGTAATACGTCGTTTCCGCTTTCAGTTCGTCTGGCCGCATCACGGCGAGGAGCTGATCCCGCTTCACCTCGTCGCCTTCCTTGGCCAGCAGCTGGCTGACCTGTCCGGCGATTTGTGGGCTGACGATTACGTCATTGGTCGTGACGATGCCGGTGAGAGTCAGCGATGTTGGCGGACGGTAGGCGTAGCTGTACGCGCCCCAGCTGGCAACGGCGACGAGGGCGAGAAGGATGAGCGGTCGGAGTCGTTTCATATCGTTGAGTCAAACAACTGTATAAAACAAATGTTTGATTGCTGTCAAGCCTGTATACTTGAGGTACTTGCTCTCGGAACTGCCCCCGCGCGCACGCTGGTACATCTGCACGGTCATCGCCGTGGGCGCCCTGACGGTAGTCGTTTTTCTCCCGCAAGCCGCCTTCACACCCGTCATTCCACTCGTCTTGCTGGTTCTGCTGTCGTCGCTGACTTCCGCCTTCAAGGTGCACTTTCCAATCGCCAGCGGGTCGAACATGTCGGTGTCGTACGTGGTCGACATCGCGGCGCTGCTGCTCCGTGGACCGGACGCCGCGATGATCGTCGCGGCGGCGTGCGGTTGGAGTCAGACGACCCTCAACGCCAAGGCGCGCAACCCGCCGTACCGCACGCTGTTCAACATGGCGATGCTCGTGATCACCGTTCAGGCGGCGGGACGGGTGTATCAGGCGCTCGGCGGCCGGCTCGACGCTGATGTGGCGTCGATGGTGATCCCGCTGGCCGGCATGGCGCTGACCTACTTTTTCGTGAATACCGTGCCGATTGCGATCGCGATCGCGTTGACCACCCGCCAGCACGCGTGGCGGGTGTGGAAGACCGACTTCGTCTCGAGCGCACCGAGCTACATCCTTGGAGCGGCGGCGGCGGCGGTCGTCATTCAGGTCACCGAAAGCAGTGGTTACTGGCTGACCATTCTGCTGACTGCGGCGCCGCTCTACCTCACCTACAAGATGTATCGAGCCGGCGCGGAGAGCGAGGCGCGGCAGGGCGCCATTCTCGAAGCCGCCGCCGATGCGATTCTGACCATCGACGGGGCGCTCGACATCCGCGAGTTCAATCCGGCCGCCGAAAAAATGTTTGGACATCAGCGGCTCGACATCCTCGGAAAAAAGGCCGAACTGCTGTTCCCGATGACCGAACGGAGCGAATTACTGCGGGCGTTGAAGCAGTATCTCGACCACGGCAGCGGCCCGCTGGCCGGCGATCGTCAGCTTCAACTGCGCGCCGTAAACGCCGATGGCACCGAGTTCCCGATCGAGTTGACGGTCGCACGGGTTGGCCCCGGCAAAAACGAGCGGAACGCCGCGGTGGCGGCGTTTATCCGCGACGTCACCGAACGGCGCGCGCTCGAGGAACAGCTCCGTCAATCACAAAAGCTCGAAGCGATCGGCCGGCTCGCCGGCGGGGTGGCGCACGATTTCAACAACATCCTGATGAGCATCATGGGCGCTGCCGATTTGCTGATGATGGGCCTGTCGAAAAATGACCCAGCCTCCGACGAGGCGGCAGAGATCAAACAATCGGTGATCCGCGGTGCCGCACTGACGCATCAGTTGCTGGCGTTCAGCCGACGCCAGGCAACGCGCAGCGAGTTGTTCGCGTTGGGCGATGCGGTTCGTGGAATGGAAACGATGCTGCGGCGTTTGATCGGTCCCGAGATCGATTTGCAGATTGTCTGCAGTGCGCCGCCGACACGCATCAACGCCGATCTCGGTCAGATCGAGCAGGTCGTGCTGAATCTCGTCGTCAACGCGCGAGACGCGATGCCTTCAGGCGGCCGCCTGCTGGTGAAGGTCGATGAGTTCGATCTCGACGATGCCGCAGCCGGAGCGATCGCCGAGGGCCGGCCCGGGCGTTATGCGCGGCTGAGCGTCAACGACACGGGAATGGGAATCGATGCCCAGACGCGCGCACGGCTGTTCGAACCGTTCTTCACGACCAAGGAACAAGGCAAAGGAACCGGGCTCGGCCTGTCGATCGTCTATGGCATCGTGAAGCAGAGCAACGGTTACATCACGGTGGTGAGCGAACCGGGTCGCGGCGCGACGTTCCTGATTTATTTTCCGGTCGTTCAAGTCGCCGAACCGGCCGCCGTCACTGTTTGATCAAATCGGCGGAGTCTCGTGCGTCGCCCGGCCAGACGCAGGTCCAGACGAGTCAAAACCTATTGCTGTGTTTGTGCTACCACCAACCTGCCGATATAATTCCGCGGCGGCGTCACTCTGATGGCCAACAGGCGGGGCAGTCCATTGAGAGTTCGTTCCGAGCGATCGAAACCCGGACCCGGGCGTCCCCCGGTACACACTGAAACGTGGTCCAAAGTGTCGGTCGTGCTGTTCGATCGGCAAATCTCACATCTGGACCGCCTCACCTCCCGCGCCAAGAACGGAAGGAATCTCAATCGCGCCGAGATCATCCGCGCGCTGATTGACGGATTGATTGACAGCGGCATGGACGTGACCGCCACGGTCTCCGAGGCCGACTTACGGGCCCGCGTTGCGCGTCGTCTCGGCACGCCGTATCGCTGACCGACGCCTCTTATCCAAACCTCAAAACGACGATCATCGAGTTCAGCTCGGATCCTCGGCGTTCTTTGCGAACTCTGCGTTCATCTTGAACCAGCGAGCAGTAGTGAACCATGCGAGACAGTCTCTAGCTCGCGCGAGACACCGGAGAGGCGTCTGCGTCGCCGACGTTGAGACCGACCGTCAACACCATCGTGAACGCGAGCAGTATCGCAGCCGAGACGTATGGGAACGATTCGCCGTAGCGTTGCAACGTCGAATTGCCCCAGACCGGTCCGACGGTCCGGCCAAGACTCTCCACGGCACTAGCCGCGCCCTGCACGCGCCCTTGCTCGTCCGCTCCAGAAGCAAGACTGACCAGGCTGGCCATCGTCGGATGCCCGAAGCCAATGCCCAGGGCCAGTGGCACCAGGGCGAGGGCAAACGCCATCACCGAATGTGTCATCGTCGTCGCAAGCAGTCCGATCGCGCCGAACACCAGGCCGAGGCGGAACGTCGCTACGTCTCCGGTGCGTCTGACCAGGGGACGAATCAGCCCTCCTTGGATGATGGCGCCAAGCACACCGAAACCGGCAAAGAAGTAGCCGGTTCGGGCGACGTCGAAGCTGAATCGGCGCGCCGCGAACAGGGCAAACGTGGTCTGAAAGATCGCGAACGAACACCAATACAGGAAGTCGATCGCCAGCACCCGACGGATCGCCGGCCGCTGCCATAACGACGGCAGGTAGCGGAACGGGTTTCCCACTCCGGCATGCGTGCGGTGGACAGTTTCGGGCAGCCAAACGATGGCCATGATCGTCGCGACCAGTGTGACCCCCGCCGCCGCCCAAATCGGCGCCGTATAACTGATGTGCGACAGCACACCGCTGAGCGCCGGTCCAAGAATGAAACCAAGCCCGAACGCCGCACCGATCAAGCCGTAGGCGCGCGCACGATCCTTCGGTTCGGTTATGTCAGCGACATAGGCGCGCGCGGTTGAGATGTTTCCGCCCGACAGGCCATCGACAATGCGAGCCGCAAAGAGCATCGCGACGCTGTGCGCCACTGCCAGCATCACGAAGCTGATCACGGTGCCGGCGAGACTGAAGATCAATACCGGGCGGCGTCCGTAGCGGTCCGAAAAATCGCCGAGCGCGGGTGCGGCCAACAACTGGCACAGCGAGAACACCGCAAACAGCAACCCGATGACAAACGGCGAGGCGCCAAATGTTTCCGCGTAATACGGTAAGAGCGGGACGATAATTCCGAACCCCACGAGGTTGACGAAAATCGTCAGAAAGATGATGACCAGCGGCCGCGTCACGGGTGCCGAAACATTCTATACAATCGGAGCCACATGAAATTGCGGATTGCAGATTGTCGATTGAAGATTGCGATTGGCTGCGTGGCCGCCGTCGCGACCCTGAACGCGCAGACAACGGTGCCAGGTGAGCGGCAGCGGGCGGAGACCTTCAAGCCCGACATTCTCGGGACCCACGGAATTGTCGCTGCCGGCCGACACTATTCGGTTTCCGCCGGCGTGCGAATCCTTCAGCAGGGCGGCAACGCGATCGATGCGGGGGTCGCGACGGTATTCGCCGCCGCCGTGTGCGAAATCTCGCACTTCGGCTTCGGCGGCGAGTCGCCGACGATGATCTACGACGCGAAAACCCGCGAGGTAATCGTGATCAACGGCCAAGGTCCGGCGCCGGCCGCGGCAACGCCGGCGCTGTTTGCCGCCGAGGGGCGGCCGCCGAGCAACGGACCACTCGGCGCGACACTGCCGGCCATGGTCGACGCGATGGCGCTCGCGCTCGAAACCAAGGGGACGATGCATCTCGAACAGGTAATGCAGCCGGCGATCGAATTGGCCGACGGCTTTCCGATGTACGAGTTCCTGCGCCACTACCTGATCAGCGAGCGTAAGGCCACCGAACAATACGAGTGGTCCGCCAAAACCTACTATCCCGACGGCCGCATTCCGGAAGTTGGCGAAATGTTCCGCCAGCCGAACCTGGCAAAAACGATCCGAGCAATCGCAACGGCAGACAAAGCCGCCTTCGCAAAAACGCACGACCGAGTGAAGGCGATCCGCGCCGGCCGCGATGCCTTCTATACGGGCTCGATCGCGCGACGAATCGCCGAGGCCGACCGGGCTGCCGGCGGCGTTTTCACGTACGACGATCTGGCGAATTATCACGGCAAGATCGAGAAGCCCACCACCAGTTCGTTTCACGGATTCGACGTCTACAAGGCGGGAACCTGGAACCAGGGCCCGGTTCTGTTGCAAACGCTGAACATCCTCGAAGGTGTTGATCTCAAAACCGCCGGCGACAACACTGCCGAATACATCCATCAGGTACACGAAGCGATCAAGCTCGCCTACGCGGACCGCAATGCGTTTTACGGCGATCCGGCATTCGCCGCCGTGCCGATTGCTGGTTTGTTGTCGAAACCTTACGCCGCCGAACGGCGGGCGTTGATCGGCACGCAAGCATCGCTCGAGCAGCGGATCGGTGATCCGTACCGCTTCGACAGCAGCGTTAAACCACCGGCCGCGCGATACGTGCCGCATCCGCAGGGTATTCGCACGTCAGTCAGCGCCGGCGATACGACGTGTGTGGACGTCGTCGACAAGGACGGGAACCTGTTCAGCGCGACGCCCAGCTCCGGATGGCTGCTCGGCGGCGCCTTCGTCGCCGGTGACACCGGCGTGCCGCTGTCGAATCGGATGCAGGTATTCGACCTCGATCCGTTGAGCCCCAACGTGCTGGCCGGTGGCAAACGTCCTCGAACCACGCTGACGCCGACCATTGTCCTGAAGGACGGCAAACCTTTTTTGGCGATCAGTACGCCTGGCGGCGATAGCCAGGACCAACAACTGCTGAACGTGCTGCTGCAGATTTTTGTGTTCGGCAAAGACATCCAGGAAGCGATCGAAGCGCCGCGGATCAACTCGCTGCACCCGTTCAGTTCGTTCGACAACCACCAGAGCGAACCCGGTGTGCTCGAAATCGAGAGCCGGGTGGCCGAATCGGTGCGCAGCGAGCTGACCGCGCGCGGCCACCGGCTGAAGGTGGCCGGCCCGTACGGTATCAGCACCGGCGTGGTGGCGGTGGGCGTCGACCCGAAGAACGGGACGCTGCGCGGCGGCGCCGATGTGCGACGGGAGCGTTATATTTTTGGATGGTAACGGTGGTCAAAAGAAGAAACCGGTTTTTTCTTTTCGGCCAGCGTTTTTAGAGATGCGACGTGAGCGGTTCATGTTGTCGCGCCCCGTGCTCCAACGAGGTCAACACGATATCCGCCGTGACCGGCGCGCGCCGGAAAATATCTTCTCCCACCGCATCAGCGATCGCATTCATCACCGACCCATAACCGGCGCCGACCGGCGGTTCGCCAACACCTCGAGCACCGGTCGGCGTCTCCGGATCCGCCAAACCGATCGCCAGCGTGTGCATCGTCGCGGGAATGTCGAGGATCGTCAACGGCTTGTTGTGATGGAAGCGTTTTGCCAGCGGTACGCCCCACTGCTGGTCGTAGACCCACTTCTGTTGCAGCGCGTGGCCGACGCCGAGGTTGATGCCTCCGAGGATTTGGCCGTGCAGGCTGCGCGGATTGATCACGGTCCCGACGTCCGCGACCGCCAGATAATCGACCAGCGTCGTCTTACCAGTTTCCACGTCCACTTCAACTTCGGCGAATCCGACGACGAACGAATAGGTGTCGCCGTCGCGCGGATACGAATCTTTCGCGACGCCCATCAACCCCAATCCGGCCAGCGCTGTCGCTGAGGCTTTCGTCACCGCGTGAATGTCGCCTGGTAATTCGTGACCATCGAAGGTGCCGCCGATCTCGATCGCTTTTTTCGCCGCGTCGGCGTAGGTCAATCCGCGAGACGGATTCGTCCGCTGATAGACGCGCTCGTTGCCGATGGCGTAGTCCTGCGGCCTGCCGCCCAGTAGTTTCGCGGCCAGCGCCTGCAGCTTGAGGCGTGCATCGGTGGCGCCGGCCAGATTGGCACGCGTCATCGCATGGGTCGTCTGACTGCCAACCGACAGGCAACTCCACGGCACGTTCTTCGCCGTGCTGCCCCAATTGACGACGACCTTGTCCCACGGCATCGCCAGCACGTCGGCCGCGACGCGTGCGAGGTCGATGCATGAGTGAGTGCCGAGGTTGCCGACCCCCGACTGAACATAGAGCTTGCCGTCGGGACGAATCGTCATCAGACCGTCGTAGCCGATCGAACCGGAGCCGTGCGGACCGACAGCCACTCCGACGCCGCGGACCTTGGAACCCTGGCGCTTGCCGCTGCGCGCTTTCCGTTCCTCCCACTTGAACAGTTCAGCGCCGCGATCCATGGCTTGCTTGACGAAGGCGCTGGTAATGTGGGGCCGCGCGCCGTTCGGACGCGGCGCGCCATACGGGGCCTTCCCTTCGGGTGAATTGATCCGGCGAATCGCCAGCTGATCGAGTCCCAGCTGCTTCGCGGCCTTGAACACCACCGGTTCCATGATCGCATTTGCCTGCATCGGACCCGGTGACCGCTGCTGTGAACGCGGTGGGGTATTGGTAAGGACGGCAAGCCCACGCCAGCGCATCGCCGGCGGCTGCCAGATCAACGATGCGGCGTTGCCGGCGGACCGATGGTCGCCCATTGGGCCGTACGATCCGTTGTCTTCGACGATGAAGAGATCGAGCGCCGTGATGCGACCATCCTTGGCGAAGCCGACCTTCGCCCGACCGACCATGCCGGTACGCGCGCGGCCGATGTAGTGCTCTTCTTCGCGGCTGATCCGCATCATCACCGGCATGCCGGCTTTCTTGGAAAGCAGCGCCGGTATCGCCATCGAAACGGCGCCACCGCCTTTGCTGCCGAAGCCGCCGCCGGTGTACTCGCTGATCAGCACGATGTCTGACGGCTTGATGCCGCACCAGTTGGCGATCGGATCGACGGTGCGAATCAAGCTTTGCGTCGACACATGCAGATAGACCTTGCCGCCCTGCCAGTAGGCCATCGCGCTGCGTGTTTCCATCGGCTGATGACCTGTGGACTGCACGACGAACGTTTCGTCGACGACGATTGCGGCGTTCTTGAAACCGGCATCGAGGTCGCCGTACGACCACTCGTCGGTGGCCTTGCCCATCGGCAGCGCTCCCGGCGGGGCGTTGGCAAAATCGGCCTCGCTCCACTTGAGAGTCTGCACTTCGGGTCGCGCCTGCTGCGGCGGTGTCCCGGGGGCCGCTGCTCGGGTCACCCAGACGTTGCCGGTCAGCCGCGCGTTGGCGCCAGTTGGCCGCAGGCTTTCAACCGGATCGACAACGAACGGCAACGGCTCGAGGTCGACCGCGATCCGCTCGATCGCTTCCGCTGCGATTGATTCATCAACCGCGGCGACCGCGAGAATCGGCTCGCCCTGGTAGTACGGTTCGTTGGTAAGCGCGCGTTCGGCGCCTCGCAAGTCCGGCAGATCGTCGGCGGTCAGTATGGCCTTCACACCAGGCAGCGCCATCGCGGCTGTGGTATCGAGCCGCTTGACGCGAGCGTGCGGCATCGGGCTGAGCAGCAGCTTGGTGAACAGCATGCCGTCCGCCCGATAGTCTTCGGCGTATTTCGCGCGGCCCGTGACCTTGGCGACGAGATCCGGCGTGGTGTAGTCCCGGCCGGTAAGCTTCGACTCAGCCATCGCACTCCTCGCAGAGGGTGTGACGGAATTATACTGCCGCCCCCGATCTGTCCGGCCAATCGTGTCAACGGTCGAGTGATTCTGCTACGCTGCCTGCGTGTCTCCGCGCGCGCACCTCGCCTGGCTTTCGCTGGCGATGTTTCTGGGAATGACGTTGTGGTTCTCGGCCACGGCGGCGAATGCGCAAATCGTTGACGAGTTTCAACTGTCCGCGGCTCAGACGGCCTGGCTGACCATGGCGGTGCAAGGCGGCTTCGTCGTCGGCACACTGCTGTCGGCGGTGTTGAACCTTCCAGATGTGCTGAGTCCGCGCCGTTTGTTCAACGTGGGCTGCATCATCGGCGCTCTCGCCAACGCATCCCTGGCGGTCGCAGGTAATGCCACGACCATCATCGTGCTCAGGCTAGTCACGGGCGCTGCACTGGCATGGGTCTATCCGCCGGGCATGAAAGTCGCGTCAGGATGGTTCGAACGCGGACGAGGCGCCGCCCTGGGCGTCTTGATCGGCGCGCTCACCGTCGGCTCGGCATTTCCCCATCTGCTGGCCGCGTTGTCGGCGGCAATTCCGTGGCGCGTCCTGATGTTGATCGCGTCGGCGCTGGCAATCGTCGGCGGCGGAGTGGTCCTGGTATTCGTTGGCGACGGCCCGTACGTGGCGGCAGGTGGCGCGAAATTCGAACCGGCGGCGGCGATGCGCGTGTTCAGCGATCGGAAAACACGCCTGGCCACGCTCGGTTATCTCGGACACATGTGGGAGCTGTACGCCGTCTGGACGTGGATAGCGGCATTCGCCTCCGCCGCGATCGGCCACGCGGCTGGAGCAGCGCCGGCTGCGCTGGCGTTCGGATCGACCGTTGCGTTCGTGACGATCGGCAGCGGCGCAATCGGGTCGGCCGCGGCCGGCGTTTTTGCCGACCGCGTCGGCAAAGCACGAATCGCCGCGTGGGCGATGATTGTCAGCGCCGCTTGCTCTGCAACTGCCGGCTTCATTTTCAAAGCGCCGCTTCCTGTGCTGTTCGTGTTTGCGATTGTCTGGGGCGTCTCGGTGGTTGCCGACTCGGCGCAGTTATCGGCGCTGGTCGCCGAGTACAGCCCTCGCGATCACGTCGGCACCGCTCTGACTATTCAGACCTGCGTCGGATTCCTGCTGACGATGGTGTCGATTCGCCTGCTGCCGGTGGTGGCCGGGCAGATCGGCTGGCAGTGGGTGTTTCTCGTCCTGGCGCCCGGTCCGATCAGCGGCGCGTTGGCGCTGCGAGGGTTGCTTTCCGAGCCTCTTCTTCCACCGCAGCCAGCACTTTCAGGAAAGCGTTGATCTCTGCGGCCGTCACCTGGCGGCCCACGGCGGCTTCCAGCGCTGCGAGGTGACGGCGGACATCGGCGGCAACGCGCTGCCCCTTCGCCGTCGTGTCGATCACGAAAGTCCGCCGGTCGGCGACGCCGGCCTGGCGTGTGACCAGGCCGCGTTCGACCAGGCGATCGAGAATACTGGTCAGCGTTGAACGCTTGTGCGCCAGATCGGCGTGCAGTTCGCCGACCGTTGCCGGCGACGACCGCGCCAGCCGCGCCAGGATATGCGCCTCGCCCTGTGAGAGGCCGTGGCGCTTCAGGTCAGCAAGGTAGAGCCCGATGCGGTGTGTCGCTCGATGAATCGGCGGGACCAGTCGGAGCATCGTCAATCGCCTGCAAGTCAGGGTCGAGCCAGCCGGTTCGTGCGGCGTCGCTCGACAACCGTTGGGGAGAGTAATACGCGAGCGGCAAGTTCTTGTCGAGCAGTCGCGCCAGCATCCGCATCCAGAACAGCGTCAGCGTATGGTGATATTTCTCCGGATGCCCGGCCGCTTCGGCCTTGCCGCGCAGGATGCGGGCGATTTCGGCGGTCGCCGCGTCGAACGAATCCGCCGCGGTCAGACGCTCGAGCGCCAGCCGAAGGTGGGCGGCATGGTTGAAGTCGCTCATCTAAATACTACGATATCGTAGTATCCGTTTTCGGTCAAAGCAGCGCGGCGGCTGGACCGACCCGCCCCGGCCCGACGGCCTCCCCAAACCGCCTGAATCGACGCCGATGGCGTTTCCCGGCCCCCGGAACCTTAACCCAAGCTCCCGCTTGCCAGAAGCCCGGACTTACGGTAAGGTTTTTGCCGACAGAAGTCTGTCAGCCAGCGTGTCTCCCCTCCACCCCGCGCATCACTTTGCGACCCAAGTCTTTAACGCCTCTACCTAGGAGAAGTGTAATTGGCCGTCCGTTTGTTCGTTGGCAATCTCGCTTACAGCACGACCGAAGCCGATCTGCGGTCGTACTTCGGCACCGTCGCCCCGCCCTCGCAGGTCGTCCTGCCGGTCGATCGGGAAACCGGCCGTCCGCGCGGCTTCGCGTTTGTGGAATTCCAGGATCGCGGGCACGCCGAACAGGCGATTCAGAAGTTCAACGGACAGCTCTACAACGGCCGTCCGCTCGCCGTCAGCGAAGCACGCGCCCGTGAGGACCGCGGTCCCGGCGGCCCGCGGCCGGGCGGCGGCGGGTTCGGTGGACCACGTCCGGGAGGCCCTGGCGGCGGTTTCGGCGGGCCGCGTCCGGGCGGTTTCGGCGGGCCGCGTCCCGGCGGCGCCGGTGGATTCGGCGGTCCACGGTTCGACCCGAACGCACCCGCGCCGCCGCGCAATCGCAACTTCGGTCCCGATGCGAAACCTCAACGCGGCAAGAGCGCGGCGGCGAAAAAAAAGGAAGCTGAACGACCGCGCGGTCCCATTCCGATGAAGACCACCGGACGCTCGTTCACGCTCGACGACATGGACGACGTCGGCGCCGAGCCGCTGCCGGATATCGACGACGTCGCAACCAGCAAGCCGACTACGGAAGAAGACGAAGAAAAAGAATAGTCGCCACGGACCCAGTCACGCTGTCACGCCTGACCGTGGCAGCAGAGGTCGGGGTGTGACTGGTCGCTCCTGGAACCGTCGCAGATGACGATTTGGGAACAGATTCTCGGCGACGTGCGAACAACTCTACCCGAGGAAGACTTCCGGCGATGGTTCGGCGCCACCGCCTACGCGAGCGACTCGGGAGATCAAATTACCGTGTGGGTGCCCTCAGAAGCGATCCGCCGGCACATTCAGAATCACTACAACGAAACCGTCCAGCGAGCTCTGCGATCCGTCGGCCGGGTGAACACGACGGTGCGATTTGTTGTGGGTGGCACCGATGAGGATGATGAAGACTGACGAAAGCGGAGGGTGATTATCGCGCGCCGCCTGAGTCGTAGACATGTGTAAAAGTGCGCTTCTGATTGTCGCGACCGCCTTCGGTTTCGATCACGATGCGCAGTTGATGCGCATCCGGATCGATTGAAAACGTCTGCGTGATCTTGCCGCGACCGGTACCGTTGATTTCGCTGATTAACTTGCCCGCCTCCCAACGCGTCTTCCGTTCGATCTTGGTGTTCTCGTCTTTGATCTTCTTGCCGTCGGCCGACAGCCGCGTGGTGTAGCCATCCTGATCGGTGATGAGAATCATCGAGTCGGACTGCGTGATGGTCAGGTGATCGCCCGGTTGCAGAATGATCCGCAGCGCCTCGCGCATCCTCGCGATCTCGTCGGGATCGCCGGCTCGTCCATCGCCACCGCGACCACCTCCGCCTCCAAATCCGCCGCCGCGGCGCCCGCCGCCGAAACCGCCGCGCCCGCGTTCGCCGCGGCCTCGCTGGTCTCCACGTTCGCGCGCCGGCGGTTGGTCACTCAGTTCGCGATTCAGCGCCCACACACCGGCGAGCGACACTTTGTCGGCCGCCTGCGCGCGGCTTTCGACCGCCAGCCAGGTCGCCAACAGCAACGCGATGCCCAGCGTGACGCCGACGACGAACGTTTTTCGCATGAGTCTTCAATATTCCGCAAACCGGAGTGTCATTGACGATGAAATTACTGTGACACCCTGGCGGTGGCCCCCCGGCAGAGTAGCATTTCATGCGTGAAATTAGGAATTAGGAATTAGGAATTGGGCGTAACGCGTCCTTCCGAATTCCATTCCGTTAATTCCTAATTCCTAATCCCTAATTCCTAATTTCACTATCCATGAAGTGGTATCGAAGTCTCTACTGGCGAATCGCGCTGGGCGTCGTCGGATTCCTGGCCGTGATGCTGGTAGTGCAGGCGCTCTTCTTCGTCTGGGCCGTGTCGCAATCGGGACGCTCAGCCTCTGGCATGACGCCCGGCCGCCTGGGAATGACCGTCGCTCTCGATCTGTCCACGGTCCTTGAACGCGATCCGAATGCCGATCTCGAGAGCTACCTGAAGGAACAATACGCCCAGTACGAGCACCCGTTCTTCGTGATGCTGGCCAATGGCCGCGTCATCACGATCGGCAGCGACTCGTTCCCGGAGCCACTGCTCCGCATGGCGCGCGCGCGGCTTGCCGGGCGTGAGGGTCCCCGCGAGGGTGGGCGATTCGAAGGGCCTGATGGACGCCGCGGCGACCGCGGCGGTCCGGGCGGGCCACCCCGCGGCGGACGCGGATTTGGTCCCGGCTTCGAGCGCTTCGAGCGCGGAGCGCCGATCATCGTCGACGGCGCGATGGTGGGCGTTGTCGTCGTCGCACCGCAGGCGCCGTTCGGTTTTCTATTGGGCCGCTATGCGCCGCGGTTGACCGTCGTCGCGATTGGCGTGCTGATCGTCGGCGGCGTCGTCACCTCGGCGTTGATTTTCGGTCCGCCGCGGCGGCGGTTGCGCGAGCTGGAATCGGCGGCGCGCGCGCTCGGCGCCGGCGATCTGTCGGCGCGCGCTCCCAGTCGCGGTGGTGATGAAATCGCCGCCGTTGCGAGCGCCTTCAACACGATGGCCGACGACCTGGCCGCCCGTGCCGCCGCCTTGAAGGTCGCGGACCAGTTGCGGCGGCAATTGCTCGCCGACGTCTCTCACGAACTCAATACGCCGGTCACGGCGATGCGCGGCTACATCGAAACGCTCTCGATGGCGGAGCTGAAACTCGATGATGCGACGCGCGCCCGCTATCTGGGGATCGTTGCTGACGAAACCGCGCGGCTCGAGCGGCTGATCGGCGACCTGCTCGAGCTGGCTCGACTCGAGGGCGGCGGCGGCGCGTTACGCCTGGAAGAGGTTCCGATCGATGAACTGCTGGCTCGGGTGGTCGATCGTCACGAGCGCGCTGCCGCCGACGCGGGAGTCAGCTTCCTGGTGACGATCGAGCCAGGCGCTGAGCGGGTGCCGGCCGACCGCGCCCGGCTCGAACAGGCGATCCAGAATCTCGCGGCCAACGCCATCCGTTATGCGCCGCTCGGCACCACCATCCGGCTGTCAGCGAGACGCACCGGCACGGAGATCCGGCTGTCGGTCGAAGACGAGGGTTCCGGCATCTCGCCCGAACACCTGCCTCATGTCTTTGATCGGTTTTACAAGGGCGATCCGGCCCGCGCCGACGTGTCGGGCGGGAGCGGACTCGGCCTGTCGATTGTGAAGGCGATTGTCGAGCGGCATGGCGGACGCGTAACGGCTGAGAGCCGTCCAGGGACGCGCCCGGCTACGGTATTCGAATTGACGCTGCCTACGCGGCCGACTTCGTGACGCCGCCGCTGTTGACGCGCTCGGTCGACACTTCGTCGCGGATCCGGTCGCGCAACCAGTTGACCGGCTGCGGCTGGCGGGCGATGAACGCCTGCCACTCGGCTTCAGAGAGCGTGATGCAGATGACGCGCTCGCGGTCGTTGCTCATGGCAATAAGAATACGTACCGCCGACGTACGACGAAAATAGAATGATCTGATTGGACCCATCTCATTTCGAGATGGATCGCTTCGGCAGCTGCAGCCGCAGCCGCCCTTTGACCGATTCGAACGCCGCCAGCAGCTCGTGGATCATCCGCGGAATCCGGTTAGCACGAGCGTAGACCCACCCGGTTTCGCGGACCAGTTCGTGCCCTTCGACACGGGCACAAAAGAATTGGCCGGAACGCACCTCCCGCGCCACCGCCTGATACGGGACAATGCCGATACCCATCCCGGTTTTAACCATCGCCTTGATGATTTCGACATTCTCGGTGTCCATCACGATCGTCGGTTCGAGGTTTTCTGTGGCAAAAAACCGGTCAATCACCCGGCGAGTCGCCGAACCTTGCTCGAACAGCACAAACGGCTGCCCGGCCAGGTCTTTGGGAGTGACCCGGCGCTTCCGGGCTAACGGATGAGCCGGCGCCGTCACCAGCAGCAACTCCTCGTGCAGGACCGGCACCGTCACCAAATCCGCGCCTTCAACCGGCAGCGTCAGCAGTCCGACGTCGACGCGCCCGTCGCGAATTTGCTGCACCGACTGGCCCGCGGTAGCCACCGTCAGGCGGACATCGAGATGGGGATGGACTCGCCGGAGGTGCTTCAACAGCGGCGGAAACACGTAGAGGCATACCGTCATTCCGCCCGACAGCCGCAGCGTGCCTTTGAGGTCGCGAGTTTGATCCGTGATGGTGCCGACCGTATCGCGCAGATCCTGGAACACGCGCTGCCCGAGTTGGACCAGGCTCTCGGCGGCCGGCGTCATCCGCACCTGGCGGCCAACGCGCAGGAACAGCGGCTCACCCAGTTCTTCTTCGAGCAGCAGAATCTGCCGGCTGATCGCCGACTGCGACACGTGCAACTTGCGGCCCGACGCGGTGAACGAACCGGTCTCGGCGATCGCCTGCAGGATTTCGAGCTGACGTAGATCCATACGAAAGCCAAATGCCAAATGGAGACTGGGGAACTGAGGGACTGAAGTGTCGAGCCGTCCCCAATCGCTGCCCGCAGTCCCTAGTCCCCAGTCCCCAGTCCCCAGTCCCCTCGTCCATCAGCCATCAACATGGGTGGAGCAATCGCATGCGCTACATGCATGGTTTGCGAGAGAATACTGTACGGCCGTGCCGATTGAAACCGTGTTCCTCGACGCCGGCGGCGTGCTGGTGTTTCCCAACTGGACGCGCGTCAGCGAGGCGCTCGCACACCGTGACGTTCTGGTGACATCCGATGCGCTCGCCGTCGCCGAGTTCCGCGCGAAGCGCCGGCTCGATCTCGGCGAGACGATCAGCGCCACCGACGACAGCCAGCGCGGCTGGCTCTATTTCAATCTCACCCTCGAGGAAGCGGGCATCGCGCGCACCGCGGCAACCGACGCCGCGCTCGCCGAGCTACGGGCCTATCACGGCCAGGAGAACCTGTGGGAATCGGTGCCCGCTGACGTCGTGCCGACGCTGGTCGACCTTCGCGCCAGGGGCAAGCGCCTGGTGGTCGTCTCGAACGCAAACGGCCGGCTGCGGCACCTGTTCGACCGCGTTGGTCTGACCGGGCTCGTCGACGTGCTCTTCGATTCGCACGAGGAAGGCGTGGAAAAACCCGATCCGCGCCTCTTTCAGATTGCGCTGGCGAATGCCGGCGCGACGAAGGAAACCACGCTTCACGTCGGCGACCTGTATCACGTGGATGTCGTCGGCGCGCGCGCAGCGGGGCTTCAAGCGGTGCTGCTGGATGTCGCGGGTCTGTACGACGGATACGATTGCCCGAGGATACGGGCGCTATCTGAACTCTGCGGTTTCTGCTTTTGACGGCCTCAGCTTCGCGGCGCAAGCGCCACATGCGCCACACCCGACGCAAAGAACCCGACAAACCACGCATAGTCGTACAACGGCTTCAGCGCCGGGACGATGAAGCCGCCCCACGCCAGCCCGCAGCCGATCGCGGTTGCGGCGATCGCCCGTGCGTTCCATCCGCGATACACGCCGTCCGCCAGGTAGAGATCCTCGAGGCGAAGCGCCTGCTTCCGGACGATCCAGTAGTCCGCGATCAACACGCCGGCAATCGATCCCAACCCGCCCGAATAGCCAAGCAGCCAGGTGTAGATGTAGCCCGATGGGTCGGCCAGCAGTTTCCACGGCTGAATAACGATGCCGAGGATTCCGGTAATCAGGCCGCCAGTCTTGAAACTGATGAATCGCGGGAACGCGTTGGCGAAGTCGTTGGCCGGCGACACGACGTTGGCGGCGATGTTGACCGCAATCGTCGCGACCACGACGGTGAACATCGAGATCGCGACGATCACCGGTGACGAGAACTTGCCGACCAGAACCACCGGATCCCAGATCGCCTGCCCATAAATGATCGCCGTCGCGCTGGTGATCATCACACCCATCGCGGCGAACACCGACATCGTCGTTGGCAGGGCGACGACCTGGCCGATCACTTGCTCGCGCTGACTGCGGCCGAAGCGGGTGAAGTCGGGCATGTTCAGCGACAGCGTCGCCCAGAAGCCGATCATCGCGGTCAAGGACGGCACGAAAACCGGCCAGAATTCGCCGAACGTCTTGAATTTGCCGGGCTGCGACAGCAATGGACCCAGACCGTTGGCGCGGTCGACCGCCCACCACAGCAGCACACCAGCCATCACCAACACGAACGGCGCCGCCCAATTCTCCACTGCGCGAACCAGATCCATGCCGCGATAGATGATCCAGATGTTCAGCGCCCCAGAACAGCAGGAACGAAATCCATTCGGTCGTCGTGTGGCCACCAAAGCCGGCGCCGAGCAGTGTTGCCCATCCGGGCACAATCGTCTTGAGAAAGGTATGCAGCGCTTCTCCACCGATCCACGCCTGGATGCCGAACCAGCCGCAGGCAACCAGCGCCCGCATCAACGCCGGCACGTTCGAGCCAAACGTTCCATACGCGGCGCGCGCGAACACCGGAAACGGAATGCCGTATTTCGTGCCCGGATGTGAGTTCAACAGAATCGGCACGAGAACGATGGTGTTGCCGAGCAGGATCGTGATCAGTGCCTGCGACCAGTTCATACCGGACGCCATCAGGCCTGAGGCGAGCATGTAGGTCGGAATGCAGTGCGCCATGCTGACCCACAACGCCGCGTAGTTGTAGGTGGTCCAGTTGCGCCGCGACAGCGGCACCGGCGCGAGATCGTCGTTGTAGAGCGGACTTGCTTCAACGCGATGCAAATCGATCAGTTCAACGCGTCCATCGGCGAGTTGGCGTTCGTTGACGATCGTCATGTCCCGCGGATTATACGGGAACGTCGCAAGTCATCGCGTATACTGCGCCGGCATGAGCAATCACATCCGCAGCGAGACGGCCAATGGCGTTCTCACGCTGACGCTGAACCGGCCAGAAAAAAAGAACGCGTTGACCCGTGCGATGTATCAGTCGCTCGCCGACGGGCTGACCACCGCCGACAACGATCCCGACACGCGCTGTGTACTGCTGCAAGCCGAAGGCGACATGTTCACGGCGGGGAACGATCTCGGAGACTTTGCGGCGATCGGTGCGACCGATGCCGCTGACCGTCCACGCGGACTGACCAATCCATTTTTGCAGGCGTTGTCGAACGCGACAACACCGATCGTCGCCGCCGTCAACGGGCGTGCCGTCGGCATCGGCACGACAATGCTGCTGCACTGCGACCTGGTGTTCGTTTCGGATGATGCACTGCTGACGACGCCGTTTGTGAACCTGGCGCTGGTGCCCGAAGCCGCTTCGACCGTGCTCCTGCCGGCGCGAATTGGCCACGCACGCGCTTTCGCCATGTTCGTGCTCGGCGAGGCGGTGAACGCCGAGCAGGCCGCCGCCTGGGGGCTGGCCAACGCGGTGTGCGCACGCGCCGACTTGCGCGCCACCGCCCGAGCCGCGGCCGAAGCGATTGCCGCACGGCCACCAACCGCGGTAACCATCACCAAAGCGTTGATGCGTGACCGATCGGCGATCACCGAGCGAATGGCGACCGAGGGCAGTCATTTCGCCACGCAGGTGCAGTCGGCGGAAGCCCGCGAGGCCTTTGCTGCGTTCGCCGAAAAACGCGCGCCCAACTTCGCGCGCGCAGCGGAGCGAAGATGAGCAGCCGACCGCTCTCGCCGGGAAAACCTTGTTTATTACCGGCGCGAGCCGTGGCATCGGCCTGGCGATTGGTTTGCGCGCGGCCCGCGAGGGTGCGAATGTCGCCATCGCCGCCAAAACGGCGGAACCGCACCGCCATCTGCCCGGGACGATTTACACCGCCGCCAAAGAAATTGAAGCGGCCGGCGGCCGCGCGCTGCCACTGGTGGTCGACGTGCGCGATGAAGCGAGCGTCGTCAATGCGGTTGACGAGACCGTTCGGACCTTCGGTGGGATCGATGTCTGCGTCAACAATGCGTCGGCGATTCAGTTGACCGGAACCGTCGAGACCGAGATGAAGCGTTACGACCTGATGAACCAGGTCAACGCACGCGGCAGCTTCCTGACGTCGAAAGCGTGCATCCCGCACTTGAAGCGCGCGGCCAACCCGCACGTGCTGATGATTTCACCGCCGCTCGACATGTCGCCGCTCTGGTTCGAACGCCACACCGCCTACACAATGGCGAAGTTCGGCATGAGCATGTGCGTCCTCGGCATGGCGGCTGAATTCCGGTCCGACGGTATCGCCTTCAACGCGTTGTGGCCGCGGACGATCATCGCGACGGCGGCGATCCAGTTCGTGCTCGGCGGCGATGAGCGGATGCGCCGCTGCCGCACGCCGGCGATCATGGCCGATGCCGCCTGCGCGGTCTTTGCCAAGCCGTCCCGCACCTTTAGCGGCAATTTCCTGATCGACGACACGTTTCTCTACGCGCGAAGGCGAACGCGACTTCGAGCAGTATCGCGTCGATCGATCGGTACCGCTGTCACCGGACTTCTTCGTGCCCGACGACATTGCGCCGCCGCCTGGCGTGACGACCGAGGTACGTTACGTACTAAGACGCTCGTTTCCTCCTTTACATCGCCAACGGATCAGCTTAGCGTTGAGAGTTCCAGCCGAACCGCTGGACCTAGAGGAGGATGTATGCATCAACGCTTCGCGGCGGTGCTGTTGGCGGCGGCGTTCGGCGCGTCGGTCGTGTCGTCGGGTCGGGTCGCGGCGCAGCAGAGCGCTCCGCAGAAAAGCGCGGTCACCATCGTCCAGGTCCGACCGGAAGCAGTCCCCGCCTGGCGCGAGTTCCAGGCCACTCAGACGGTCCCGGCGCTCAAGAAAGCAGGGGTCGCGCAGCGGGACGTGTACGAACCGATCTATGCCCCGGCTGGGCAATTCCGAGTCGTTCAGCCACTCGCCAAGTTCGCGGACCGCGACAACCCACAACCGCCAATCGCCCTGGCGTTAGGCGAGGCCGCGTTTCGAACCTACGGCGAGGCGCTGAGCAAGATGCAGGCGTCAAGCGCGACGACCATTATCGAATCGATCCCGGACGCGTCCTACGATCCGAATCCCAACGCCGTCTATCCAGTGCTCGTCCTCACGCGTTACCACGTCGCCCCCGGCAGAGCGGCCGACTTCCTCGCCTACGTTCGCGGCGAGCGCGCGGCTGCCGTCAAAAAAGGACAGACGAAACGCGAACTGATCAGCCGCGTGCTGTTCGGCGGCGATAACAACGAGTTCCGAATCGCGTTGTTCGAGGACAAGATCGGCGCGCTCGACAGCCCGAGCCCGGTAACCCGCGCGATGGGAGCTGACGGCGTGGCGAAGATGGTCACGAAGCTCTCCGGAATCGTTCTGAGTTCCGACCGCACCGTATGGCGTCGCGTGGACGCGATGAGTATCCGCCCGAAACCGATTTCCTGAAAGCGGAACGCCGAGAACGCAAAGATCGCAGAGTGTGAATTCACCCGAATTCTCTCTGCGATCTCGGCGGCCTCGGCGTTCGTCTTGTCACGGCCTGAAATCGGCCGCAGTCAGCGGCGGATTCACGACGATCTCGTCGAACATCAGCGTCTCGAGCACTAGTTCCGAGGTCGTCGTCGTTACCCGGTGCGGCAGCTGGTAGCCATCGACGTCCCGTCGATCGGCGAACGAGGTGATCGTCGTCCCTCGACCGGTTCCGAAGTACACCAGCCGCATCGGCATCGCGGTGGTGGCATCCATCACGTATCGAAGCGACCACGATTTCGCGGTCAGATCCAGCGTCCGGGTATCGGGAAACGCCTCTTCGCCGCCCGGCTGCATCTCCACACGCTCGTCGCTGACCACGAGCGCTGCAGCGCCGAGCATCAACCGAGTCAGGTGTCCTCGTTCCAGGCGAAGCCGATCGGCGGCACGATCGCTGCCCGCGGTCAACACGCGGTCGCCGTCAAATCCAGAGACTCGTCGGGTGGAAGCAATGGTATCGAGGCGAAGGTAGCGTTGTGGCAACGCCACACGGATTTCGACCGTGCCGTCGACTGTTGCGTCGCGGCCGGCGGCGACACGCAGCCGCCCCGACATCTTGAGCGAGCGCAGCGGCGCCAGGCTTCGCCCACCGGTTACGGCGGCGCGGCTGGCGTCCAGGAGATCGGCGGCTACGATCCCAGTGAGCAGTGCGAGCACGCACAGTCCGCTTGCAGCAGCGCGTCGCATGCGGCGGATTATACTGTCGCGCACAGCGCCGACTTCGAGGAGGTTTGATGCGGTTCCGAACGTGTGCCCTCATCGCATCCACAGCGGTGGCCTTGACCATTCCGGTCGCGGTGCCAGCGCAATCCAAGAACGCCAAGTCATCGGTGCGCCGGATCTTCGTCAAGGCCCTCGATCGCTTCGACACGCCGGTGGCCGACTTGACCGCGGGCGACTTCGACGTCACCGAAGCCGGGCTCAAGCGTGATGTTGTGACGGCAACGCTGGTCGCCAAAACGCCGATGCGGATCGCGCTGATGATCGATACCGGCGATCCGATGACACCGGCGTTGAACCACCTGCGCGCCGGGCTGCTGGCGTTTGCCGATGCGATCGGCCCCGAGCACGAACTGATGATGGTCAGCCTCGGACGGCAAGTGCGCGTGCGGCTGCCGCCGACCAGCGACCGCAAGAAGTTCAAGGATTCGGCAGCCGGCTTGTTCGGTGACGGTGGTGCCACGGTCTTGTCCGACGGCTTGATGGAAATCGACGATCGATTCATGCGCAAGGCCGAAGACCGATGGCCGGTTTTTGTGATCGTGACTGCGGATGGCGCCGAAGGCAGCGCCGGCGCCAACGAGAAAAAACTCAACGACTGGGTCCGGGCGCTGCCGGCCCGCGACATCGCCGTCCATTCGGTCGTGATCAAGTACCGAGGCGGCGGCCAGCCGGAGATCATCGCCAGCCATGTCACCGAGACCGCGTCCGGGCACTACGACTTCGTCAACACCAGCAATTCGCTGCCGGACAAACTGAAGGCGATCGGCGAACTGATCGCCCGCGACTTTCAGAGTGCCAAGGTGAAGTACGAAGTGACCTTTGCCAGCCCGATGCCGGCCGGTACACCGATCGCGTTGACTGTGCTGCGGTCCGGCGTGAAGTTCGAGGTCACGTCAACCCGTCTGCGCTGAACGCTACTTCTTCGAATCCTGGTAGCGTGCGCCTTTCAAGACACCGGAGAGTGCGTAGTTCGCTTCGTGGCACGCGTACTCGAACATCCGATCGTTAGTGCGGGTCATCGGAATGGACGCGGTCCACGGCTTGCTCCAGGTGTCGGGATCGTCGACGGTGAACTCGTAGCGAAGCGTATCGCCATTCACTCGAGTAAAGCGCTCGACCAGATGCATGTTCGGCGTCGCCCCGCGGAAGGTGGCGTGCATCAGGAAATTGGTCGTGTCGACCACCAGCGTGTCGCCTTCCCAGTGGCCGATTGAGTCGCCGGTCAGAAACCGCAGCGATTGCGGGTGATGGCGGGTCCGCGTCAGGTCGACGATCCGCGCGCTGTGAATCATCTCGTTGACAATCGCCACGCGCTCCGCGGTTTGAATCAGTTCGACGTTGTTGTTATAGGCGCTCGGCACCATCGGCGGACCCGAATTGAAACCGACGATGCAGCGCTCCGGCAACGGACGTTCTTCCGGATTGTCGAATTTACCGCGACGCTCCTCGGCGCGCCGCTTCGCCGCCGCCGTCGTATCGGGAATGCGTCCATCTGGCGGATCAACCACCAGCGACGGCTGCCGCGCGATGCGCGTGCCGAAGTCCCACCAGAAATCGTTGTAGGCGCGCTCCACATCGGCCGCGGCGCCGCCGTCACGCCGATCCTTGTGCGTGGTCTCGATGCGCTGCTGGGCGAATTCTTCGGCCTCTTCCTCGGAGATGTCCTGTTTGCCGGCAAACGCGCCGGGGCGTTCGAGCGGCGTCAATTGGGCGAAGTCCCAGACACCTTGCAAATCGGGACGGCCGTCCGCGGTGCGAGGGATTTTCTTGCCGGCCTGACCGGCGAGCGTGATCCCGGCGCCGATGACGAACGCGCCGGTGAGTGCAAAGAAGCGCATACGCATGACGGAATCATACGCCTCATTTTTTCCGACGGCCGACGAATTCGTAATCTGCCACCGATAACCCGCACCGCTGTGACGCGGTTATCGCTGGTGTTTTTCTTGCTCGACCGCTGCTATGACGACCCCGACGGAGGTGCTGTCGGCTACGGCCGCACCCGGCGACGCTGCACGCGCCGGCACCGGCATTCTTGCGCTGTTCGGCGCCACGCTGTTTCTCAGCGCCTTCCTGCTCTTTCTGCTCGAGCCGATGATCGCCAAGATGGTGCTGCCGGTCCTCGGCGGCACCCCGATGGTGTGGAACACCTGCGTTCTGTTCTTCCAGGTGATCTTGTTGTCGGGCTACGCATACGCGCACGGCGCGTCGTCGTTGTTTTCGGCGAAACGGCACGCATTGGTCTACGCCGTAATCCTGGCGTTACCGGTCGTCGTCCTGCCGTTCGCGCTGCGCGGGGCAAGCGAGCCGCCCACCGAAGCCAATCCAATTCCGTGGCTGCTCGGCGTTCTGCTGCGTTCCGTCGGCCTTCCATTCTTCGCGCTATCGACCAGCGCCTCGCTGCTGCAGAAACTCTTTTCGAAAACTGGTCACAGCGCGGCGCGCGATCCGTACTTCCTTTACGCCGCCAGCAACACCGGCAGCCTGCTGGCGCTGTTGGCATATCCATCGCTGGTCGAACCATCGCTGGCGCTCGGCGCGCAAACCCGCGTCTGGGCAATCGGCTACGTGGTATTCGGCGTCATGGCACTCGGCTGCCTGGTCGTCGCGTTGCGCGCCAGCGGAGTTGCGACTCGCGACTCGCGACTCGTGACTCGTGACTCGCGACTGTGACTCATGACTCGCGACCTGCGACTATTGACTTGCGACTTACGACTTTCGACTTGCGACTGCAGTGGACCCTGCTTGCGCTGATTCCATCGAGCCTGATGCTGGCGGTGACGAGCTATCTCGCAACCGACATCGCCGCCGTGCCGCTGATGTGGGTTCTGCCGCTTGGCCTCTACCTGCTGACGTTTGTCGCCGCGTTCGGTTCGGGCTCCGAATGGTGGCGCAGAATGGCCGATCGCCGGCTGCCGATGCTGGTGGTCGCACTGGTCGCGTTCATGATCGTTCACGTCACAGGACCGGGATGGCTGGTCGTGCCGGTACACATCGGCGCGTTCACGCTCGGCGCGCTACTGTGCCACTGCGAGCTCGCGGCGCGGCGGCCGGCGCCGGCGCAGCTGACCGAGTTCTATTTCTGGATGTCGTTCGGCGGCATGCTTGGCGGCGTTTTCAACACGTTGATCGCGCCGGTGATGTTCTCGAGCATTCTCGAATATCCGCTGGCACTGCTGGCGGTCTGCTTCGTTCGAACCGGTCTGCGCCGCGCCGGCACGACCGCGGATCGAATCTTCGACTGGGCGACGCCATTGGTGGTCGGAGCGCTGACGGTAGTGATGATCGTGCTGGTTCACCGCGCCGGCGCCAGCCCGCGCCTTGCCCTTTTCATCCCTGGACTGATCGTCTTCAGCCAGATGAAGCATTCTTTGCGCTTCGCCGCGAGCCTGACCGCAATGCTGGTCGCCGGCATGCTGACGCCCAACGCCAACGCGGATGGCACCGTGCTGCATCGCGAGCGGACGTTCTTCGGTGTCTATCGGGTCAGCATCGATGCGTCCCAGCGCTATCGGACGATGTTTCACGGCACGACGGTCCACGGCGTCGAGGCACTCGATCCGGCGCGGGCTGGTGAGTCGTTGACTTATTACCATCGCACCGGCCCGTTCGGTCAGACATTCGAGCGGCTGTCACACGCGTCGCACGCGAAAGAGGTTGCGGTCGTCGGGCTTGGCGTCGGCACTCTCGCAGCGTATGCTCTGCCGGACCAGCGTTGGACGTTTTATGAAATCGATCCGGCGGTCGAGCGGATCGCGCGCGCGCCAAACGGCTTTACCTTCTTACGCGGCTGCGGCGACCGCTGCAACGTCGTGCTCGGCGACGCGCGACTCTCGCTGGCCAGAGAATCCGATCGCACATTCGGCCTGTTCGTGCTCGACGCTTTCAGTTCCGATTCAATCCCGGTCCATCTGATGACCAGCGAGGCGATCGATCTGTACTTGAAGCGGCTCGCCCCCGACGGCGTGATCGCCTTCCACATTTCCAACCGCCACTTGCGCCTCGCTCCGGTTCTCGGTCGCCTCGCCCTGGCTCACGGCCTGGTCGCGCTCGAACAACGCGACTGGGTCGGCGCCGACCTGCGCGACGACGGCAAGGCATCGTCCGACTGGGTGTTGATGGCGCGGTCGCGTTCCGACCTCGGCGTGCTGGTCGACGACCGGCGCTGGCTGCCACCGCCGGTGCCGGCCGACACACCGCTCTGGACCGACGCGTTCTCGAACATCCTCGGCGTGTTCGCCTTTTCCAACTGAGGCAACGGACGGACAGAAGAAGAAACCGGTTTCTTCTTTTGGCCAGTGAATGGGCGGCTATACTCCGCCCCATGGCCGAGACGACCATCCCCGAAAACGCGCTGCATTCGTTCGTTGACGCCCTCGACAAAGCGAACATGCGCACCGCCAAGCGCTTTCCGGGCGACTCGCCGGCGCGCCAGCCGGTCCACACCGTCTACGGTGGCGCACATCTGTTCAAGGCTGATGCCGCCCAGAAACTCGGCAGCCTCGGGCTGAAATCGCTGCAGGACCACGCACCGGACGGCGCGACGCTGGCACGCGCACTCGACCTGCCGGCTGAACTCGCCGATCGCGTCTATCTACGCGTCGTCGACAAGCTGACCCGCGAACCGGTTGAAGACTTCCGCATCGACTTCGAAGACGGCTTCGGAACGCGGCCGGACGACGAAGAAGATCGCGTTGCCAAGGCGGCGGCGGACGAAGTTGCTGCCGGGATGACCGCCAATTCGCTGCCGCCGTCGATCGGGATTCGCATCAAGACGCTCAACGAAGAACTGAAGCGGCGCAGTCTCCGGACGTTCGATCTGTTTCTAACGCGACTGCTCGAGAAGACTGGCGGTGCGTTGCCCGCTAATTTTGTGGTCACGCTCCCGAAAATCACTTCGCCGGAGCAGGTCACCGCGATGACCTCGGCGTGCGACGCGTTCGAGTACTGGCGCGACATAACCAAGGACACGTTGCGCTTCGAGCTGATGATCGAAACACCGCAATCGGTCTTCGCTGCCGACGGCACGATCGCGCTGCCGCGATTGATCGCCGAGGGCAACGGACGGATCGTCGCGGCGCATTTCGGGACCTACGATTACACTGCCTCTTTGAGCATCACCGCGGCGCATCAGCACATGCGTCACCCGGTCTGCGATTTCGCGAAACAGGTCATGCAAATCGCCTTGGCCGGCACCGGCATCTGGCTGTCGGACGGTGCGACCAACATCATGCCGATTGGCGCGCGTGAGGTGGTCCATCAAGCGTGGCGGCTCCATTCGGCACACGTGCGCCACTCGTTGATGACCGGGTTCTATCAGGGCTGGGACCTGCACCCGGCGCAGCTGCCGTCTCGCTACGCGACGGTTTATTCGTTCTTCATCGAGGGACTCGCGGCCGCGTCGGAGCGTTTGAACAATTTCGTCCACAAGGCAGCCCAGGCGACGCTGGTCGGCGACGTCTTCGACGACGCGGCGACCGGGCAGGGATTGCTGAATTACTTCCTGCGGGCGCTCAATTGCGGGGCGATCACCGAGGCCGAGGCCCTGTCGATGAGCGGGCTCACCCTCGAGGAACTGCACTCCCGTTCGTTCCTGAGGATTCTCAACAACCGCCGCCGGGTGGGTTAAGAACTAAGAACTGAGAACTGAGAACTGAGAACTCAGAACTCAGAACTCAGAAGTTTGAAGGTATGATGACGCCCTTCTCTTCGAAAGGATGACCATGCTCAAGCGCACCGTGTTGGCTTTCGCCGTTACCCTCACCATCGTCGCGAGCGCGGGGTTGTTCGCGCAGGGCGGCGGCAAGTTGACGACCGACGACCTCGTCGAAATTCAGCAGCTGTATGCCAAGTACAACTGGACGCTCGATAGTGGCGACTCGCAAGGCTATGCGGCCACGTTCACGCCGGACGGTGTGTTCAACAACAACAACGGTCACGATGCGATCGTCAAGTTCGCCGACGGTTTCCACGCCGGGCTCGGCGCGCACGTCAAGCACTGGAACACCAACCTGATGATCACGCCGTCGCCGACCGGCGCCAGCGGCCAGGTGTATCTGGTGCTGGTGGATTACGCGACCAAACCGCCGTCAATCTTCACGTCGGCCGCCTACACCGACGAACTGGTGAAGACCGCGCAAGGCTGGCGGTTCAAGAAGCGGCAGACCAAGGGCGACGTCGCACCTCCGGCTGCCCCTAAGCCGTAGGCTTCGCCTCTTCGATCGCGTAGCCCTCGGCGTCGTAGCCGCCGCGGTAGTCTTTCTCCGTCGGTCTGCGGATTTTCGACTGCGCCACCACGCGGTCGCGCCGCAGACCGACAACGTCCTGCAGTCGCGTCCACCCCTTGGCCGAGTTTTTTTCGAGGAAGCTCGCCAGCCCGCGATTCAGGTTGCCGATCACGTTCGGACCGATCGCATGGTCGAGCATCGCCGCCGTGCACACTTGCACCGTGCCGCAGCCGAGCAGGAAGTAATTCAACGCCTGCTCGAACGTCGAAATGCCGCCGATTCCCGAGAATTCCTTGTCGGGAAACGCTTGCGTCAGCTGCGACATCTTGGCGAGCGACAACGGCAGAATCGCAGGGCCACCCAACCCGCCGGTCGACACCAGCCCGTCGACGTGGACCTCGAACTCCAGCGTTTCCGCATCGATCAGCGGCAGCGACGTGAACGTGTTCGACGACACAATCGCGTCCGCGCCGCCGAGAAACGCGCCGCGCGCCTCAACGACGATGTCGGTGGTTGAGGGGGTCAGCTTCGCCCAGACCGGGATCTTCGCGACTTGCTTGACCACCTTCGTCACGATCGACACGAGCTCTTTGTCCTTCCCGACGTTCGAGCCCATATCGGGTCGGTCCATGTGCGGACACGACAGGTTCAGCTCGAGCGCGTCACAGCCCTGCTCCTGGCACGCGGTCGCCAGTTCCTGCCAGTGACGCAGTTCGGTGTCGTTGCCCGAACCGGCCATGATCGACGCAACCAGCATGTGCTCGGGAAAGCTGCGCTTGATGCGGCCAAGCCGCGGCACCCACCAGTCGAGTGTCTTGTCCGAAATCAGCTCCCAGTTCCACGACGAGTGCAGCGCCGCATTCGGCCGCTTCTTCATCGACAGGTGCGCCGAGTCGGCATCCGCCCGAAGGAATTTCGTCTTCGGTCCCACCACATTCACCACCGGATGAAGCCCGATGGTCTTCGTCACCACGCCGCCCCAGCCTGCGTCAAACGCTCGTAGAATGTTCGACTCCGATTCGGTCGGCGGCGCTGACGACAGCAGAAACGGGTTTTTGAAACGCAGGCCGGTAAAGGTCGTCGACAAATCCGGGGCCATTGGTTACCTCTGGGAACGGCAGAATGTTGCTTCTATCAAACCATAAGGCTGCTCGGTCGCGACAAAGACTTCGTTCGGGTTATCGAGGCCAAACGGCTTCAGATCCACCAGCAGGTGATGGCGGTTCGGCAGCGACAACGTAATTTCGCTCACGTCCGGACACGCCTCGAGGGCCGCTTCCGCCATCGCTTTCAGCGTGTGCTGAACCGATCGGCTGTGATGACCCGCAAAGGTGTCGACCAGCGCAGCGCGAATCGACCGGCGGACCTCGAAGTCCGCGAAGCCGGTGCGATACGTCCACGACGCCGTCACCGAAGTGGCCAAGATTCGATCCTCGGTCTCGGGCAGTGTCGTATAAGCGTCGCGCGGGAATCCGGAGAACGCCGAGTCGGTCGTCTTCAGGACGATCAAATCGGATAAGCCGGAGACGGTCGTCGTGCCTTCCTGGTCGCGGGTCACGACGCAAGTCCAGTGCTCGCGCCCGGGTTGCACGAAGGCATGATCCGACAATCGCGTCCACGGCTGTTCGACAGCCGTCAACCGCGCGGCAGTCACGGCGGTCTTCTCGACGAAGTGATCGGCGAGGCGCGACAGAAACGCTTCGACGTGGTCGATCGCGAAACGCCGCGCCAACGCGTAGACCGTGTTCTTCATCGTATCGGTCGCGACGCATAAGGCGTTGTCGCCGTCGTAGACCGGAGCGAAGCCGCCTTCGAGCTGCACGTCGATCGTCAAGTCGATCAAGTCGTGCGACGGGCGGCGCTTCGCCACTTTGACGAGGCGGACGCGAGACTTGCCGTACCGATTCCACGTCAGCGTCATGTGCCGCGGTAGGTGCTGTAGCCGTAGGGACTGAGGACCAGCGGAACATGATAGGTCGCGGCGGTGTCGCGTACGTTGAACGTGACCTTTGCTTCCGGAAAGAACGGGACGCTCAGTCCCTGCTCTTTGTGATACGCGCTGAGATTGAAGGTCAGGCGATACGTACCCGGCACAATCGGTCCGTCGGTTAATGTCGTCACGCGGCCGTTCGCGTCCGTCGTGCCGCGGCCGACCGGGCTCCAATCGTTGGCCTGGCGAATTTCGAGAATGACCGTGACGCCGACAGCCGGAATGCCTTGTGCGATGTCGAGAACGTGCGTCGTGATCATGGTGCTGGCTCAGTCGTCAATCAGTTTCGCGAGGCGCAGCCGGGTGATTTGCCGTTGCTGCTCCGCTGCTTCCCGAAGCTCATCATCAGGATTATTCCTCATCCGGCGCTCCAGCAGCGCGAGCATCTCGTCACCGGTCTTTCCGGTGGCGCAGACAATGAAAATGTGGCCGAATCGCTCCTCATACACTCGATTCAACTCGAGGAACCGCTGCCGCGAATCGTCGGTCACTCCTGCCTGCTCCTGCGCCGACCAATTCCCGTGATCCCCCTTTGCTGCCGCACCGACCCGTCCCGCCCCGCTTGCCCGATCGGCGCCGATCCGCGGATGCGTCGCGAATGCCTCGAGCCAATCGGACGGACCGAGAACGGCCCAAATCGCGTCGGCGGCTGCGGCCATCGCCTCGGCGCTCGCGAACGGGCGTGCCTGGGCCATGCGCTGCGACCACCGCGTCGACCCGCAACACCGCTGCAACTCGCGCATCGCAGCGTTTTCAGACAGCCCATTCAATGTGTCGAGGGTTATGCCGGCCTCCCAAACAACCGCAGGCGTCCGACGCCACCATCCGGAAAAATATTGAACCGGACGTGTGTGATGTCTCGTATCGGCCGGATTTGATCCTCGAATGAATGCTGGGTGTGCGGACTCAGTGGCGTGCGCGACAGCAATTCGGTCCACGTTGAACCGTCCGTCGACGCCTCCAGACTGCAAGCCCCGGGGGCGTTGCCCTTGAAGTGACGGGTATCGACTTCCACTCGCCGGACGGTACCCTTCGCCGCAAGCCGGACGACCGTCCAGTCGTGGCCGGGCCCCCGACGGCGCTTGGTTTCCCAGCCATCACCCATATGCGTGGCGTCGCCCGGCATGATCAGGTTGTGCCGCGACCCGAAGAACATATCGCTGCACTCGACGACCAGTCCGCCATGTTCCGCGGCGGCCAGATCAACGTCGCCACGCTGCCGCAGCCGATCCCAATCGGCGACAACATCCCCGTAAGCACGCAAGCGCGCCACGCCGCCGTCCGGGAAAATTCGCAGTCGAAGATGCGTGGCGGCTGGCGAGTCCGCGATTCGGAAATGGTTGTGCGTGTCGCCCTTCAGGGCGGTGCGCGGTAAGACTTCGCGCCAGGATGTTCCGTCACCAACATCAATCGCGCACGATTCGGGAAAGTTTCCTTTGAAATGGGTCGTCTCGACGTCGACGCCTTTCACCACGCCGCGGACGCCGAGGCGCACGACGCACCAATCGTGCGACTCCGCGGTGAGGTCGCGGCGCCGCCGGGTTTCCCACCCGTCCATCCATTTCCCGCGATCGGTGTATTCGCCTTCCCGCCACTGCGGCGCCGACGGCTTCACGAGATTGTCCTTGGCCGCAAAGAATTCGTCGTTGCAGGCGATCGCCGCAGCGCCGAGGCGCTCCGAGGCGAGATCGAGCAGATCGATAAACGAGTCGGTCATAACAATTGTCCACGCTCCCCCGCAACCAGCGCGCCATCGTCCCATATCTTCTCGCCGCGAAGGAACGTCGCGGTGACGGCTCCGCGTAGGGAGCGGCCCGCATACGGGGTCAGCTTGTGGCGTTGCTGCAGGCGGTTCGGATCAACGGTGACGCTGCCGACCGGATCCCATATGACCAGGTCGGCATCCCAACCCGGTGCAATGCGACCCTTGCGAGATTCCAGACCGGCCAGCCGCGCCGGCGCTGCGCTCATCCATCGCGCCAGATCGGATGCGGCCGCCGCGCTCCCTGTGACTATCGCCGCCAGTGCGCACTCGAGCGAGGCGATGCCGCCCCACGCGCGAGCGAAATCGCCGCGCGGTTTCATCGCGGGCGGCGCCGGCGAGTGGTCGGTGGCAACCAAATCCAGCGTACCGGACCGCAGCGCCGCCCACAGCGCCGCCCGATGCGTTGACTCGCGAATCGGTGGCGCGCACTTGAACTCGGTCGCGCCGTCGGGGATGTCCTCGGCGGCGAAGGTCAAATAGTGTGGGCAGGTTTCCGCGGTGATCGCGACGCCGGCGGCCTTGGCGCCGGCGATCACCTCCACAGCCTCGGCGCACGCGACGTGGACAATGTGGACGTGCGTGCCGAACTCACCCGCCAACCGCACCATCATCTCCACCGCTGTCGCCTCCGCGACCGGCGGCCGCGATGCGAGGTAGGGAGCGTAGGTCGTCGTCCCAACTCCGCAATCCGCAATCAATGCCGGGTTTTCAGCGTGGACGAGAAGTGGAACGCCCCGCCGCGCGAGAATCGGCATCGCGACACGCAGCTCTTCTTCACCGACGTGCTTGAATTCGTCGACACCCGATGGCGTCAGAAAACATTTGAAGCCGCGCACTCCGGCGTCGACCAGCGCATCGAGTTGGTGGGCGTTGCCTGGGACGACACCGCCCCAGAAACCGACGTCCACGTGTACGTGGCCGCGCGCCGCGGCGCGCTTCGCGTCGAGAGCGACCACCGTGGTCGTCGCCGGAATGGAATTCAGCGGCATGTCGACAATTGTCGTAACACCGCCGGCAGCGGCGGCGCGCGTGCCGGTATCGAACCCTTCCCACTCGGTTCGGCCTGGCTCGTTGATGTGGACGTGCGTATCGACAATGCCCGGAGAGATCACCCGGCTGCCGAAATCGTACGCGCCGGTCTGGTCGTCGCTGATGCGGGCAATCCGGCCGTTCTCGATGTGAATCGACGCCGCCCGCACGCCGTCGGGCAGAACGACCAGCGAACTGCGGAGAATCACACGCTCAGCTTCGCGTCGATCGTTTGAGAAACGACCCGCCGCCTTTGCCACCGACAAACTTTCCGTTTTCGATAATCACCCGTCCACGCGTCAGCACGGTGTCGGTCGCACCCGTTACCTGCCGTCCCTCGTACGGGTTGTAATCGACGTTCATGTGCAGGGTTTTCGCGGAGAGCGTCATCGTGCGATTGGGGTCGAAGACGACAATGTCGGCGTCGGATCCGGGTGCGATCGTCCCCTTGCGCGGAAACAGTCCGAAGATCTTGGCAGGCGAGGTGGCGGTCAGTTCGACAAACCGATTCAGCGAGATGCGTCCCTCGCGGACGCCGCCATCGTAGACCAGGCTCATGCGGGTTTCGATGCCGGGCGCACCATTCGGGATTTTTGAAAAATCGTGCTCGCCGAGGCGTTTCTCCTTCATGCAGAACGGACAGTGGTCTGTCGAAATGCATTGCAGATCGTTGAACGCCAGACCTCGCCACAACTGCGCCTGTTTCGCGCGGTCGCGCAACGGCGGGCTCATCACGTACTTCGAGCCGTTGAACTCAGGTTCTTCGTAATTGTCGTAGGACAGAAACAAGTACTGCGGACAGGTTTCGGCGTAGGCGTGCAGACCGCGGTCACGCGCTTCAGTCACCATTTCGAGCGCTTCCGCGGCCGATAGATGGACGATGTAAATCGGAACGTCGGCGATTTCGGCGAGCGCAATCGCGCGGTGGGTCGCTTCCGCTTCGGCACGGGCCGGGCGGGTCAGCGCGTGATACTTCGGTGCGGTATGACCGGCCTTCAGCGCGCGCTGCACCAGCACGTCGATCACGTCGCCATTCTCGGCGTGCATGCAGATCGTGCCGCCGTTCTGCCCGGTGCGCAGCAACGCTTTGAAGATGCTGCCATCGTCGAGCATGAAGATGCCGCGATAGGCCATGAACAACTTGAAGGATGTCACGCCCTGATTGACCAGCGCGTCCATCTCCTGCTCGGTTTGATCGTTCAGGTCGGTCATGATCATGTGGAAGCCATAATCGACAACCGCCTTGCCGTCGGCTTTCTTCATCCACGTTTCCCAGGCGTGATGCAGCGTCTGGCCCTTGTATTGAATCGCGAAGTCGACGATCGACGTGGTACCGCCGAACGCCGCGGCGATCGTGCCGGTCTCGAAATCGTCTGCCGATGTCGCTCCACCAAACGGCATGTCGAGATGAGTATGCACATCGATGCCGCCCGGCAGAACGAATTTGCCGGCCGCGTCGATGACCTTGTCGGCCTGGAGGTCGAGCGACGTGCCAATCAGCTCAATTTTCTCGTCTTGAACCAACACGTCGCCGCGGTACTGATCGACGGCCGTGATGATGGTTCCGTTCTTGATCAGCGTCCTCATAAGTCGCTGGCCCTTTTATTTAGAAACGCAAAGTTCGCAAAGGGCGCAAAGTATTGAACGGGCATTCCTTCGAACTTCGTGACTTCGTTGACCGCGGCTCCTAGAACCACCTCGAAATCGTCACCTTCTTGTCCGTGTAGAACTCGATCCCGTCCCTGCCGTGCGCTTTCAGATCCCCGAAGAAACTGTCTTTCGCGCCGCCGAACGGGAAGTAGGCCATCGGCGCGGCGACGCCGATGTTGACGCCAACCATCGACGCGGTCGCGTGCTTGGCGAACTCGCGCGCGGCCTTGCCGCTTTGCGTGAAAATCGACGTCGCATTGGCATTGGGGTGCGCCTTCATCAGCGCGATCGCCTCTTCGAGCGACTTGACCGGCGCAATCGCCGCAACCGGGCCGAAGATCTCCTCGTTGCCGATCGCCATCCGCGTCGAAACGTCGTCGAACACTGAGGGGCCGACGAAGTAGCCGTTCGGCCGATCGTCGACCCGGGTTTTGCGGCCGTCCACCAGCAGCTTCGCGCCCTCGGCGACACCTTTCTCGATGTAGCCGAGCACGCGCTGCTTGTGCTGCGCGCTGATCACCGGCCCCATCGTCACGCCCGGCTGCGCGCCGTCGCCGACCTTCAACGACTCAGCGGCAGCGACCATCCGGTCGCGGGTTTCGCGATGGACGTCACCGACCGGCACCAGAATGCTGCCCGCCAGGCATCGTTCTCCGGCGCAGCCGTAGAAGGATTCCGAAATCACGCCGATCGATCGGTCGAGGTTGGCGTCGGGCATGACGACGACGAAGTTCTTCGCGCCGCCGAGCGCCTGGACCCGTTTGCCGGCGTGGGTGCCGCGTTGATAGACGTGTTTGGCGACCGGAGTCGAACCGACAAACGACACCGCGCGGATGCCGGGGTGATCGCAGATGGCGTTGACGACATCGCGTCCGCCGTTCACCAGGTTGACAACCCCTGGCGGCAAGTCGCAGCGCTGCAGTAAGTCGACCATCTTTCGCTGCGACAGCGGTACCTGCTCCGACGGTTTCAGGATGAACGTGTTACCGGTCGCAATTGCGAACGGCAGAAACCACATCGGCACCATTGCTGGAAAATTGAACGGCGCAATCGCCGCGACGACGCCGAGCGGTTGGCGCACCACGTGGCAGTCGATACCGGTGGCGATGTCCTCGAGACCCACCCCCTGCATCAGCGACGGCGCGCCGCAAGCCACTTCGACGCACTCGATGCCGCGCCGCACGCTACCGCGCGCTTCGTCCAGGGTCTTGCCGTGCTCGGTGGTCACGGTGCGCGCAAGCTCTTCGAAGTGCTGTTCGAGCAGGGCCTTGAATTTGTAAAGCACTTGCGCGCGGGTATTGACCGGCGTTTCTCGCCACGCCGGAAACGCGCGGGTTGCCGCCTGCACCGCTGCGTCGACATCGTCTGCCGTCGAGAGTGGAGTGCGTCCGATGATGTCGCCCACCGCAGGATTGTGGACGTCGAAGAAATCAGCGGCGTTGGCTTTCACCCAGCGGCCGCCGATGAAATTGTCGAGGGTCTGGACGTCCGAGCGTGAAGCGGTTGCCGTGCTGTCTGGCATTGTGGGTTCTCCTACCGGAAAGAGCCCATTATGCCTGTTCTGCTATTGCGACAGCAGCACTGGCCGGGCCTCGGTCGCCCAACCTTCTTCCCAGGTTGGCCGAGCAGCGCGGCGCGCGCCGCCGCGCAGACGATCGAGCAGCGACGAACCGGCCGGGAACGTCTCGAACAAGTCGAACAGCACGTCGGTCAGCTGGCGCGCGGTGGAAAACAACAAGCCGTTGTCGCCGTGGCGGACGCGTTCGGCGAGGCAGGCGCCGTAGTCGAGGGCACACACCGGCACGCCGGCCCCGAACAGGTCGACGACTTTCATCGGAATATCAACGCCCGATGACGAGCGGTGGAGGCAGAGACCGAGGTCCGCGCTGCCGACGATTCGCGGATAGTCTTCGGGATCGAGCCAGCGGGTACGCAGCTGGATGCGCCGCGCCGGCAGGCCGGCGAAACGCCGTTCGAACTCCGCGCGCCGCGCTCCGTCGCCAGTGACCAGAATCACCAGATCCGGGAAACGACGCGACGGCCCGCTCGCTTCCCAGCCGCGGATTCGATCCTCCATCTGCAAAACCGCATCGATCACGACGTCGAAGTCTTCGTCCGCAGTCCAACTGGTCGGGCTGACAATGAACCCGACCGGACCGGCGCCGCGGATCCCGAGGCGTGCGAACAACGCCTGCCGGATTTGCTCGCGCGCGGTTCGTTCAACCGGGACGAATGCCGATGCGGGGCGGTCATACAGAACGCGGACGGCCGACAGCCTGAAGCGATCGATCAGAAATTTCGAAAATCCGCGCGAAACGCAGAGATGCGCCTCGGCGCCGCGCCCAGCCATCTTTTCGAGCCAGCGTCCAAGACGAACCGCGAGGTGACGCCGTCCGAGCCGCAGCGCCAGCTGCGAGTATCCGAGGTTGTGCCAGTCGATTACGAATCGGGCGCCGCGCAGCCGCGAGACCAGCCAGGCGACGTGTAATGTGGGCAACGCCGGCGGATTCTGCACCAGCAGAAGATCGAACTTCGGCAGCCGCATTAACGCCAGTGTTAATCGAACGCTCAAGCGTAAGCCGTCAATCAGTGCGGCGAGCGCGTAGAGGAGCGACGACCGGCCGATGCGGGTGCGAAGTCTGGCCTCGGCGACATGGTGGACCGTGATGCGAGGTTCGTCGGTCAGGAATTTCGGCAGCGGCGCGCCCTCGTAGCCGACGAAATCGACGTCCACACCGCTCGCCGCCAGGGCGTGGGCGTGGTACTGCATGCGGGGACTTCGCCCGAGATCCCCTACGACAACGACGGCGGCACGCATGTTCAGGATTTGAAGCGGAGGCTCTTCCAATTCTGCGCCGGTCGCTGTGCGTACCGCAAGCGACACGCGTTACACAGTGATTACCGGGACGGCTCGTGCATTCATGAGGCACTGGCCAGCGCCCGAAACAGGTCGGACTGCAACATCAGCTCGTCATACCGGCCGTCTGCAACCAGACGTCCGCGATCGAGCACGACGATGCGATCGCAACGGCGGACGGTCGTCAAACGGTGAGCGATCACCAGGATGGTGCGCTCGCCGCGGGCACGGTCGATGGCTTCAGCAATTTCGCGCTCGGTTTGGGTATCGAGCGACGCCGTCGCTTCGTCGAACACCAACACCGCCGGTTCGTCATACAGGGCACGCGCGATCGCGATGCGCTGACGCTCGCCTCCCGACAGCCGGATACCACGCTCGCCCATCGGCTCGTCCAGCCCGCCTGGGATCGACGCGATCACCGATTCCAGCCGCGCCCCCGCCACGGCCCGCGCGACGCGTGCAGCGTCGATCTGACGATCGCCGAGCCCGAACGCGATATTGCGGCGCAACGTATCGTCGATCAGCACGACATCCTGCGGAACGTAGCCGATCTGCGCGTGCCACTCCGACCTTACCGCCGCGAGATCCTGACCATCGACGAAGATCTGCCCGGCGCTGGGCGACAACAACCCAAGCATCAGGTCAACGATCGTGCTCTTGCCGGCCCCGGTCGGCCCGACGATGCCAACCGACGTCCCGCGCGGAATGGTGAACGACACGTGATCGATGGCCGGCGCCGGAGCGCCCTCGTAGGTGAAGGAGACGTCGCGGCATTCGATGGAATGTGACAGTGGAGGCAGGTTCGTCGCGCCCGCCCGCGCGCGCGGCGTGAGTTCGTGCCAGTCGTGAACCAACGCGGCGACGTACGGACCGCCAAACCGAAGCATGTTGATGTTCAGGATGACGCGATTAGCCGAAGGCACGACACGGAATCCGGCGTATGCGAACAAGCTGAGCACCGACAGGGCCTCAGGACCGGAACGGCCGGCGGTCGTCAACATGCCGACGGCCAGCAGCATCGAGCAGACGAACACGGTTTCAACACCCAGTCGCAACGTGGTGCTGCCGAGAGCGCGGCGCAGTTTCAGCCGCTCGAGCGCCGCGCGATCGAGCGCGTATCGATCGACAAAGTGCTGCTGCCGGCCCGAGACGACAATCTGCTTGACGGTATCGAGCGACTGCTGCAAATGCGCGATCATCTGCTCGCCGGTCGATCGTTCGCGTTCACCCCAGCGTGCGTAGAGCCGTCGAGTGAATCCAAGCGGCACAACCAGCAGCATCAGGATCGCGGCAACCGCCGCGACGGTTTCCGCAGGCGCAGTAATCGCGAGCAGCGTCAGCAACCCCAGCACCACCAGCAACTCGGAAGCGATATGCACCCAGGCAGCGAGAACATTTTCGACAACCGTATCGACACTGTCTCGCACCGCATGCACCAACGACGACGAGGACCGACGGAAGTGGAAGGCGTACGGCGCGTGAAGGTAGCGTGCCAGCAGCGACACCGCGATGCGCGACGCCGTCCGCTGAATGACCCGCTCCTGCGCAAACTGCATCGCCACGAGGAGCAGACTGCGGAGCGCGTAGAACGCTGCAAGCAGGGCCGCGAATCTCACCACCGTACCGTCGCTAGCCGGCGGCGGAAGCCAGGCAGTCAACCATGACGTCGTCGACGACGAATTCGCGGTACCGGCCAGCATGCGGACCAGCAGGAAGACGGCGGCGGCACCGGCGGCTTCGACCACGGCCGCGCCGACAGCCAGGGGAACCAGTGCCAGCCAGAACCACCGGTCGCGCTGGTCGAGAAGTGCCAGCGCCCGGCGAAGGGATTCAATCACCGGAGAGCATGCGTGCCAGCAGATTCGCGGCGACCCGTCGCCGGTAGTCGGCCGTTGAACGGATGTCGTCGATCGGCGCAATCTCCGAGATGAGCACGCGCTGCGATTCGGCGAGGTCGACGCCGCGCGCGATCGATTCCTCGGTTCTTGGCAGGCGGATCACGGTGGGCGCGACCGATCCGATCGCCAGCCGCGGCTGTTTTCCGACCACGCCGGCGATGACCACCTTGGAAATCGCCTGGGCCGCGCGGGTCCCGACTTTATGGAACCACTGACGGCCACTGATCGCCGGAATTTCAAACGCGACGATCAGTTCGTCCGCTTGGCGGACGGTCTGGCGGTAGCCGGTGTAGAAAGCGGTGAACGGAATGCGGCGCGTGCCGCGGGCACTCTGCAGCACGACGATCGCGTCGGCCGCGGCCAGCACCGGCAGCGTGTCGCCCGCCGGCGAGGCGTTGGCGACGTTGCCGCCGATGGTGCCGCGGTTCTGGATTTGGACGCCACCGATCTCGCGCGCCGCGGCCGCCAGCATCGGCAGCCGCTTGCGGACCAGCGGTGAGCGAATCAGATCGGTGTGCGTCGCCAGCGCCCCAATCGTCAACATATTGCGACGAACCTCGATCCGGCGCAGTGCAGCAAGTCGCCACAGATTCAGGAATCGCGACTCCTTGAGCGTGCCGAAATTGAGCGAGACGTAGAGGTCCGTACACCCGGCCAAGGGCGTCAACGGCCCCTCGTCGCGCAGCATCTTCAGGGCGTCGGGGAGCGACTTCGGGTTGAGCAGCGACCGCGAACTGATAGCGACTGCCATATCACCGCCAAAAGCGAAACCGCAGAGTGCGCCGAGAACGCAGAGACACGCGGATCAGTCCTCGTCCAAACGCTTGACGACTCGCGAAATCCCGCCATCGCGCGACGACGCCCGTGATTGATGTTTTTGCCTCAGCGATCTCGTCGTCCTCTGCGGTTTTTTCTTTTTTGCCGTCTGCTCGATCGATCGATAAATCGCCGTGTACCCGGTACACCGACACAGATTCCCCGCTAAACCGGCGCGAATCGCTTCGAGCGAGGGTTTTCGGCCGAGCGCGACCGCTGCCATGATCATTCCCGGCGTGCAGATACCGCACTGCGCGCCGCCGTGTTCGACAAACGCATGCTGCAGCGGATGGCGGCCGCCGAGCCCTTCAATCGTGGTGACGTTGGTGCGATCGGCATGCGCCGCGGGTATCAGGCACGAATTAACCGGAGTGCCGTCGATCAAAACGGTGCACGCACCGCACTCCCCTTCGCCGCACCCTTCCTTCGTGCCGGTTAGCTGACAGTCTTCGCGCAGAACGTCGAGCAAGCGCTTCAATGGATGCACGTCGACGCGGCGTCGACGGCCGTTGACGGTCAGCTGCATGCGCGCAGGATCTTTTCCGGCGTCGCCGGAATCTCGGACAGATCGACGCCGGCGTGGCGCAGCGCGTTGATCACCGCCGGCGCCGGGCCATCGATCGGCATCTCGCCGACCCCTTTCGCGCCAAATGGGCCATGCGGATACGGATTCTCGAGAATCACCACATCCATCGGTGGCGTGTCGAGCGTCGTCGGAATGATGTAATTGGTGAGCGACGCGTTGGCCATGCGGCCATCGCGCATCACCACCTCCTCGACCAGCGCGTAGCCGAGGCCTTGTGCGCTGCCGCCTTCGATCTGGCCGATCGCCAGCATCGGATGAATCGCCCGGCCGATTTCATGCACGCTGGTGAAGGCAACCGGCCGCGCTTCGCAGGTGTCGCGGTCCAGCTCGATCTCGACGACGTCACACGCCCAACCGTAGCTGCCGTACGCGTCGCCGCGGTAGGTATCGTCGCTCCACTCCATCTCCGACGGCCGCTCGTACGACTTGGTAATCGTCAGCGGACCATGGCGCCGCAGATAGTCCCGTGGCGTCAACTTGCCGAGCCGTGCGCGCATCTCCTCGGCGCACCGCTGCAGGATGCGGCCGACGATCATACAGGTGCGTGAAGCGACCGTCGGTCCACTGTCGGGCACGACACCGGTATCGGCGGCGTTGACGTCCACGGCGTCGTAGGGCAACCCGATCGCGTCGGCAACGATTTGCGCCAGCATCGTCCGCGTGCCCTGGCCGATCTCGGTGCTGCCGACCAGAATGTTGACGCCTTTTTCCGTCAACGCCAGCGACGCCTGCGACGCGAGCTTGATTTCGCCGCCGCCGGTGAACCCGGAACCGTGGAAGAACAACGAGAGTCCCAGACCGCGATTGCTGCCTGTGAGCTTTTGGCGGCGCCGCTTGAAGTCGGTCCGCTTCACCGCCGCCCTCAGCACCGTCAACGCACTGCAATCCTTGCCGAGTTTCTGACCCGTTGCAGTCCGGTCGCCGGGACGCAGCGCATTGATTTCACGAATCCGCACCGGATCGATGCCGAGTTCCGCAGCGACCCGGTCCATGTGAACTTCGATCGCGAACTGCGTTTGCGGCGCGCCGAACCCGCGAAAGGCTCCGTTCGGCGGCGTGTTGGTCATCGTCGCCCGGCCGCGAATGCGAATGTTGTCGCAGCGGTAAGGTCCGCTGGCGTGGATCAAGCCGCGTGATAGCACGACCGCGCTGAGCGTGGCGTACGCGCCGCCGTCGAGAACGACGTCGACGGCCATCGCGATCAACCGCCCGTCGCGTCGCAAGCCGGTACGATGACGAACGATCGCCGGATGACGCTTGGTGGTCGCAATCATGTCTTCAACACGGTCATAAATCAGCTTGACCGGCCGGCCTGATTTGCGGGCCAGCAGCGCCGCGTGACCGGCGATCATCGACGGATATTCTTCCTTGCCGCCGAAGCCGCCGCCGGTTTCGGTCTGCACGACCCGGACCTTGTCGTCAGGCAGCCCGAGCAGGATTCTCAGCGCGCGATGGACGTAGTAGGGACACTGCATCGATCCGTATACGGTGATCGCGCCGTCGGCTCCAGGCACGGCGATCACGCCGTTCGGCTCGATGTAGAGCTGCTCCTGATGCCCCGTTCGGTATTCGCCCTCGACGACCACGTCGGCGATAGCGAACCCCTCCTCGAGATCACCCTTGTCGATGGTGATGGCCTTGAATGTCTTCGGCGAAGCCTCCGGATCAAAAATCGGCGCGCGTCTCGCGGTAAGTCACTTCCACCTGGGCATTCGCCAGCGTTTCGCGATCAGCATGCGCGAGAAGCAGAATCGGCTCGGCGAAATGATGGATTTCGTGAGCCGCCAGACACGGTTGGTCGTCGTCGATCAACGCGACGACATTTCGCCCGGGGATGTCGCGATGATCGACGACCGTAAAGCCGGCGGTCTCGAATTTCAGCGCAACCGTGTCGATCTCGCCCCGGACAATCGTCGACCGCACGGTTCGGCCGTACAGCATCCCCGGAAATGCCAGATCGTCGATGTAACGAGCGACACCGGTGACCTTGTCCGCTCCTTCTTTGCGAAGAACGTTGCGGCCGACGGCGCGGCGACGTAAGGCCTTGCGCTGAGCCTGTCGAAGGGGCATCGCGCCACATTATCACTCGCCTTCGTTGGATTTGGTCGCGAGCGGTTTACCGGGGTTGACTCGGCGCGCGCTCGCGCAGCTGCAGTTCGTGAATCGACCAGAAAAATGTCCGGGCGGTGCCTGTCTGGCGGAGGCGAATCGACCGCGACTGGTTCGCTGGCAACACGATTTCCAGCCACGGATAGTCGCCGTCGGCGAGGACCGCTCGCGCGAAGTTCGGCAATACCGTGCCGCGAAACAGCGTGCGCGTTCCCGCAGCCTCGACGCCGTCGATTTCGAGCACCCGCGGATAATCGCCGAAACTCCTGCTTGCCATCTGCAAGCGAACCAGATGCACGTCGCGGGGACGATCGAGCGACAGCTCGATCCATTCATCGCCGGCCTGCGGGTGACCGGAAATCCAGCGTGAATCGGCATCACCGTCGAACAGCTGCGGTAGTCGATCCGCCGAATGCGACGCTCTCGCCTCCACCGCACTCGCAGCGATCGGCACTGTAGCTGCCGGAATCGGCTGCTCGAGCGGCGCCAACACCGCGACCGTGATGTCGCCGAACCGCCGAAGCGCGATTACCTGACTGCCATCATTCGTGATGACGTCTTCGAGCGCCTCCGCGACCGAGCGGTCTGGATATGCCGTGCGATGCACGACCAGATAGCGGACGCCGATGCCACGTACCGCGGTGATCGCATCCCGCTGCCGATCCACTTCCCGGAACGGCGAGTGACCGCCGCCGAGCCATTGCAAGAGCGGCGTCAGATAACCGCTGTGGCCGTTGACGACTCGATGGCGATGCGAGAGGGTGCGAAACTGGTAGAGAAATTCAGCATTGAAGTCTTCGACGCTGGTCGGCAGTTCGAGGACGCCACCGGCTGGCAAGGTCGCAAGATAGGCGTACGCTTCACGTTCTGGTCCGATCGGATCGGGAAACGTCGCCGTCGGCATCGGCGCCGCCCAGCCCTCGTAGGCGATGAGTACGGCGAGCACGTAGATGGTCTTCGGCCGGGAGGCAATCGCGAAACGATCGATAAACCACGCCGCACCGAACGCAGCCAGCGATGCGACCGCAACCTGAACGACAACCGCCAATCGGGCGACCGCGCGAAGGCCATCCAAGCCAGGCAGAACGCGCAACAACAACGCGTACGGACCCGGGACGCCGAGGCTGTGTCCCCAAGCGGTCGGCTGGGGACCAAGCGACAGCAGAAACGCGACAACCAGGACAACCGCGTAAGTGACGACGGCGTATTCGCGTCCGCGCACCAACAACGCGAGGAACGCGAGGCCCATCGCCATTGCGCCCAGGAACAGCTCGTGTTCGCCGCGACCGCTGCCAATGCCGCTCCACAGTTTCAGTGCCGGTGGCGCACTGACGTAATCGCCGACGTCGGCGCTCATCGCCACGATGTCGCCGCCCGTGCGCTTCAATCCCTGTTGGGCACGGACGTCGATGTAGCCGCGCGCGATCGGCAGCATGACTGCGAGGACCAGGACGATCGCTGGTGCGGCGTCTCTGATGACTGTCGCAATTGGTACGCGCGTCCTGAGCCACTCCGCAATCGCCACGATCACGAGAGGCACGAGGGCGAAATATGCCAGGTACGACGCGGTCGCCGCTTGCAGCACGAAACACGCGGCACATGCCAGGAGCGTGGTCGTGCGCGGCAGCCGGAAATAGCGGTGCAAGGCCCACAGACAGAATGGCAGCCAACCGATCATCAGCCACTGCAGATGCGCCAGATGCGATACGCGGAATGGCTGGCTGGCGTAAATCACTCCGGCGATCAGCGCCGCGTCACGTCGGCCGGTCAGTTCACGCGCCAGCAGGTACTGACCGCAGCCAGCCAGAACGATCGAGCCGAGATACGCCGCGTTGTACGCGGGTACGGCGTTGCCGGTCAGCCATTGAATCGGCGCGGTGAAAATCGCGATGCCTAGCAGATGATCGGAATAGAGCAGCGTGTGCCGATACGGGAAAAAATTCGGCGCGTCCCAGACGCCGCGCAGACCGTGGCGCAATCGATCGGCGTCCCATGCAAGCGTCCAGGCCGTCAGCAGCGGATCGCCAAGATCGCCGACCAGCGTTCGAGCCGGATGCAGAATTAGCGGATAGGTGCTGGCGACGGCGAGCGCGGTGAAGCCGAGTACAGACCCAGGCGGCTTCCGCCCGCTTCGACATGACCGGAAATTATAGGGGCTAAGCGGCGCGACGGTGGTGGCGGCGGATCACCGATGCGACCGCGTGCTCATCGCGGCCAAGCGGCACGCCATCGAGGTAGGCGTCGAAAATCGCGGGATGAATATACGACTTCCGGCAGACCGCTTTGGTATTTCCCAGTTGCTTCGCGACGACAGTGACCGCTTGAACGATGTTGCGTTTCGCTTCGGCGAGCGACGAGAAGCGAGCCAGGCTACACAACTCCTGCGAAGCCAGCAGCGTTCCCGCCCACGTCCGGAAATCTTTCGCGGTAAAGTCTTCTCCACTGATTTCGCGCACGTAAGCGTTGACGTCCGCGGAGTCGATTGCCACTCTCGTACCGTCGTCGTCCACGTATTGAAAGAGTCCGTAACCTGGCAGATCGCGGCAGGCTTTGACGATGCGCGCCAGGCGCGCATCGGAGAGGTCGATCGCGTGCTGAATCCCGCTCTTGCCGCGAAACTCGAAACGCAACTTCGAACCGTTCACCTTCGCGTGATGATCCCGCATCGTCGTCAGGCCGACCGAGCCGTTCTGCTTGGCGTATTCTTCGTTGCCAACCCGAATCAGCGTTTTCTCGAGCAACCGCACGACGGTGGCGAGCACTTTCGCGCGAGGCAATCCGCTTTTGCGCAAGTCGGCGCTGGTGCGTTGGCGAATCCGCGGCAGCGCTCGCGCGAACGTCAGTAACCGGCTGTATTTCACTTCGTCGCGCACCTCGCGCCATCTCGGGTGGTAGCGGTACTGCTTGCGGCCACGGGCGTCGCGCCCGGTCGCCTGCAAGTGGCCGCGAGGATCCGCACAAATCCAGACGTCGATCCACGCCGGCGGAATCGCCAGCGATTTGATCCGCTGAAGGATCGTGCGGTCGCCGATCGTTCGTCCGTGCGCATCGACGTAGCGAACGCGATGCTTCGATCCGATCCGCCGAATGCCCGGCGTTCGCTCGTCGCAAACGTAGCGGAGGCCAGCGGCGGACGCCGATTCGGGCGGCGGCAGCTTGTCGGCTTTCGACACGATGGCGCGGATCCGCTGCGACGTGCGCCTGGATGCACGCTGGTCGCGCTTCAGCTTTTGCCACGACGCGGGCAGAGCGGTTCGGGCCATTGCGCTGGGCTAGAGCAAGATGAGTACCGTAAGATTTCACACAGTGACAACGCGAACAGTGGCAGAACTGCGAAGCCTTGCGGACGATTGCGTCCACTGCGGGTTCTGCCTGCCCGCCTGCCCGACATATCTGTTATGGGGCCGCGAGGCCGATTCGCCGCGCGGCCGCATCTATTTGATGAAAGCGGCAATCGAGGGCCGAATGGCTCACGACCACAGCTTCGTCGAACATATCGATTCCTGCCTCGGCTGTATGTCGTGTGTCACCGCCTGCCCATCAGGCGTGCAATACGACCGGCTGATTGAAGCGACGCGTCCCATGGTCGAGGCGACCGCCTCGCGGTCGCCGCTCGACCGCCTCTACCGGCGATTGCTGTTTGCGGTGTTTCCCTATCCGCGCCGTCTGCGGCCACTGGCCGCTGGACTTCGAGTGTTTCAACGGATCGGCGCACAGCGATTGTTGCGACGCAGCGGGCTGACGCGACTATTGCCGAAACGACTCGCGGCGCTCGAGCGTCTGACGCCGACGCTGTCGTCAGCGCCGGCGGCCTTGCCCGCGATCGTTAAAGGCGCTGAACCGGTGCGGCGGCGCGTCGGCATGCTGCTTGGCTGCGTTCAGCGAGAATTTTTTCCCGAGGTGAATGCCGCGACGGCGCGGGTGCTGTCGGCCGAAGGCTGTGATGTGCACATTCCGGCGTCGCAGGGCTGCTGCGGTGCGCTGATGCTGCACTCGGGCCTGGCCGACGATGCGGCGGCCGCGGCGCGACGGCTGATCGATGTCTTCGACGTCTCGCATCTCGATCATATCGTCGTGAATGCAGCTGGTTGTGGATCGGCAATGAAAGAGTACGGCGACCTGTTGCGAAACGACCCCGACTACGCCGAACGGGCGCGCGAATTCGCTGCAAAGTGCCTCGACGTGTCGGAACTGATTGCCACCCTGGGGCCGCGCGCGAACCGGATTGCGCTACCGTGGAAAGTCGCGTATCACGACGCCTGTCATCTGCAACACGCACAACGCGTCAAGACGGCGCCCCGACAGGTTCTCGCCACGATCCCTGGCGTGGAAGTGACGGAAATCGGCGAGTCGGAGATTTGCTGTGGATCTGCTGGTGTATACAACCTGCTCGAACCCGATGCCGCGGACGCGTTGCGCGACCGCAAGGTCGGGCACCTCCTCGCAACCGGATGCGATGTGGTGGTGTCGTCAAATCCCGGATGTTTGATGCAGATCCGGTCCGGCCTGGAAGCAGCCGGCCGCCCGATGCGCATCCTTCACTTCGTGGAACTACTCGACGCGGCGATTGGCAAACACGCCTGACGGATCGAATGCTCCCCTGATCGATTGCATCAGCGCCGCCGCAGCATCTGATACGTCAGGCCGACTGATCGCACGATCCGCGCGTAACACCACGATCGAGGCTCTGCCCCTGCTCAGGTCGTTGCGAAGGACTGAAATTGCGCGCGAGCGCGCGTCGGCATCTCCCTCGAGACGAACCAGCAGGACACCGAGGCCCCCGCGTCCGACAATTTCCAACGGCATGTCGCCGGCGGCGCGCCTGACCGCTCCCAGCACGGCATCGAGATCGGCCGGAAGCATCGCAATCTTGACGACCGAGCCGTCGCCCGCCCAAGGGCGTTGCAGATGGGCGCGCCATTCATGCGCTTCCTCGCCGCCATCGACGATTCGCGCCGCACCGCCTGCCGACGTCGCCAGTGCGGCAGCCGCAGCACTTTGAGCCTCGACCGACACGGGCGTCGATTCGAATCGGATCAGTACGCGCAGTGGCGGCGACTGCACTTCGACGGCGGTCGGCGTCAGGTGACTGCTGCTCAACGCCGCCATCACCGATCCGACGGGCGCGCCGGCTGGCAGATCAATGATGACGGTCCGAGATGCAGCGGCGAGCGGGTACAGCTTGAACGTCGCGCTGGTGATCAGGGCGAGCGAGCCGAACGATCCGGTCATCAGGCGCGCACAGATCATAACCGGCGACATTCTTGACGACGATGCCGCCGGCTTTGGCGCGCACACCGTCGGCGCGCGCGATTTCGATACCGATGATCAAGTCGCGCGGCGTGCCGTAACGATGCCGCCGCGGCCCGGCGTCATTGGTCGCGACAATTCCGCCGATCGTCGCGCGATCACTCCAGGGCGGATCGAGCGGTAACCACTGACCGTGCCGCGCCAACTCGCGATTGACATCATCCAGCCGCGCGCCCGCTTCGACCGTGGCGGTCAGATCGCCATGCCGATGAGCGACCACGCGATTGAGCGACAGCGTCGACAGCACCACGGCGGGCGTCGCCGGACTGGACCCCCACTCGCTTTTGGTTCCACCACCGCAAATTGCCACCCGACGCCGTTCCGCGACACACTGCGCCAACAACGCGGCGGCGGCGTCTGCCGTGGCGGGCGACGTCGTCACCACCGTTCGGCAACTCCAGTGTGCTCAGCCGGATGCTGCCGGTAGGCGCCCGGCACTTCGCCGCACAGCCGCGGAGTCGGAAACACCTTTCCGGGATTGCAGATGCCGGACGGATCAAAAGCACACCGAACCAGCTGCATCGTCTCGAGGTCCGCTGCGGTGAACATCTTGGGCATTTGATGCGCTTTGTCGGCGCCGACGCCGTGTTCGCCGGTGATTGATCCGCCGGCTTCGATGCAGTACGTCAGGATCTCGGCGGCGACCTGTTCCGCAAGTTCGCCCTGGCCTGGCACGGTCTCGTCGTAGCACACCAACGGATGCAGGTTGCCGTCGCCAGCATGGAATACGTTGCCGATCCGCAGACCCGAGCGGTGTTCGAGATCGCGGATCCGGCGCAGCACCGCGGGTAGGGTGGTTCGCGGAATCACTCCATCCTGAACGTAATAGTTGGGCGACACGCGTCCCATCGCCGCAAACGCTGCCTTGCGTCCTTTCCAAATCCGCGCCCGATCGTCGTTGTTCCTGGCGATCAGCAAATCTGTCGTGTGGTGATCGCGGCAGATGCGCTCGACTTGCTGAAACAGTTCGTCGACTTCAACCGCCGGACCATCCAGTTCGACGATCAGCACGGCTTCCGCCTGGGGAAATCCGGAATGGACCGCGGCTTCCGCCGCTTCGAGTGTCAGACGGTCCATCATCTCGATCGCCGCCGGAATAATTCCCGCGGCAATGATCGCCGATACAACGTCGCCTGCCTGATCGGTGGACGAGAAGGCCGCCAACAACGTACGAACCGCTTCCGGCACGCGGAGCAACCGCAGGGTCGCCTTGGTCACGACTGCCAGCGTCCCTTCCGATCCGACAATGACGCCAAGCAGGTCGAGGCCGGGCGTGTCGAGCGCCGCGCCGCCAATCTGCACGAGGTCCCCATTCGGGAGTACGGCCTCCACGCCGAGAACGTGATGGACGGTAAAGCCGTACTTCAAGCAGTGCGCGCCGCCGGAATTTTCAGCAACGTTGCCGCCGATCGAGCAGATCAGCTGACTGGATGGATCGGGTGCGTAGTAGAGACCGTGTGGCGCAACCGCGCGCGTGACGTCGAGGTTGATCACGCCGGGTTCCACGGTGATGCGCTGATTCGGGATATCGATCTCGAGAATGCGATTCAGCCGCGTCAACACGATCAGGACGCCTTCGGGATGCGGTAAAGCTCCACCCGACAGCCCGGTGCCGTGTCCTCTTGCGACGAACGGCACGCCGTGGCGATGACAGGCGCGCACCACGGCCTGGACCTGTTCGGCACTCGACGGAAACACCACCAAGGCCGGCCGCGAGCGCAATCGCGCGAGCCCGTCCGATTCGAACGGCAGCAGTTCGCTCGGTTCGCGCAGCACGCTGCCAACGCCGACCGCGCCGACAATTTCGTCGATCAGGCTCTGGTTCATCAGCTGCTCGTCATGTCCACTGGCCGTCGCCCGACGATCGATCGCTCGTCACCTCGTCGCTCGTCTCGTGCCAATTCACCAATTCTGCATCGCGCCTTCGAATAAGCGCGCCAGGTCTTCGGGGGAGGCTGGCCGTGGGGACAGCTTCGTGACGCGGTGCTGCGGCAACGTTCCTTCAACCAGCGCGGGGATATCCGAAACGGAATAACCGATCGCACGGAGACCGTTCGGCGTGTTGAGACGCTGCATGAACCAGGTGATGCGGTCGGCCAGAATTTGTCCGGCGTCCGCTGCGCGTGCGTTCGACACGTCGGCGCCAAGCGCCTCGGCGGCCTGCAGATGGCGGTCGGGATTGGCGCTCGCCGTGAAACGGAACACCGCCGGCGCATTGAGGATCACCGAAAACCCGTGCGGGATCAGTGGATGGTCGACCGCATAGCCGGGGGTTCGGTACGCCTTGAGATGCCCCGATACGGGGTACGACATGCCATGGGGCAAATGGACACCGGCATTTCCAAACCCGACGCCCGCGTACGCCGCCGCCAGGATCATGTTGGCGCGCGCTTCGTCATCGCCCGGATCGTCAACCGCCCGGACGATGTACTTCGCCACCATTCGCAGCGACTGCAGCGACCAGATGTCGCTGATCGGATTCGATCCCTGGTAGGCCGGTCGAACCGCCGGCCGTTCGGGACGCGGCCGATCGGTGTAGGGCATCGCGGTAAACGATTCGACGGCGTGACTGAGAATATCGAGTCCGCTCGACGCGGCGACCTGCGGCGGCATCGTGCGCGTGTTGTCGGGATCGAGCAGACCGAGCGTCGGCTTCAAACGGCGGCTGGCGATGCCGGTTTTTGCATGGATCCGGGTCAGGTCGAAGATGCTGACGCCAGTGGTTTCGCTTCCCGTGCCGGCGGTAGTGGGAATCGCGATCAGCGGCTTCAACGGGCCTGGCACCGGCAGCGCTTTGCCGATCGGCGCGTTTGCGTAGTCGAGAAAATCTTCGGGTGGATAGGTCGTGTAGAGGTTCACCGCTTTCGCGGTGTCGATCGTCGAGCCGCCGCCAACCGCGACAAACCCGTCGTAAGCGCCCTGGTTGGCGAAGTGAATGGCGTCGCGGAATGATTCGTCGGTCGGCTCCACGCGAACTCGGTCGTACACCGTCGCCTTGATGCCGGCGGCATCCAACGACTCGAGGGTAGTGCGAACCGGGGCGAGCGGCGCGACGTTGCCGTCGGTGAGGACCAATGCGTGACGAACGCCCAGGTCGGCCAGGTCCATCCCGCACTCGCGCGTGACGCCTGGGCCGAACCGGACGTTCGACACCGCCATTTCGAAGGCGAACTCGTTCCGTGGATCGCGGCTCATGCCGCGAATTCTACGTTACTTCTTCGGCTTGATCTCGAGCGCGTTCGCCATGTCCTTGACGCCCGGCGCATTCTTCACGATCTGCGAGACGCGATTTTTCTCGGCCGCCGATGCGACGCTTCCCTTCACCGTCACCACGCCGTTGTTCACGTCGAAGTCGATATCGTGCTCTTTCAGTTCCTGATCCTCGGAGATCATGTTCTTGAGCCGCGTCTTGATACCGCCGTCCATGTCGTCCGCGATCTTGTCGTTCATCCCTTTGATCGTCACTTCGTTCAGTACTCGGCCCGAGGTGCCGACCGCCGCCGCCGCCACGTCTTCGGCACGCTGCTTATCGGTCGCCTGATCGACCGTGCCCTTCAGATGCGCGATGTGCGCGTCCTTGTCCCAGTCAACCTTGACGTCATTCAGCTGCGCGTCTTTGAGCGCTTTCGAAATCTGATTCTCGGGATCTGGCGCCCGGTTGCATCCTGCCGCGCCGAGCGCGAGGACCATCGCCAGCGCTGAGCCGTATCGAGTGATGAGTCGCATACTGTCCTACCTCCACTCGTCACCTAGCAAAACTCATGAACTCGGCCATACTCGCTCGCCGGTAATCAGTCGCACGCGGCGCTGCTGAGTAAAGTACGCCCATGCCCACTCCGTCATCACGACGATCCGATTCCGAAAACCGATGAGCCAGAAGATGTGCAGGAAAATCCAGAAGAGCCATCCGAACACGCCGGAAATGTGCATTCCGAACACATCGCCGACCGCCGCATTGCGGCCAATCGTGGCCATGGTTCCATAGTCACGGTAATGAAACGGCGTCTGCGCCTGGCCGCGAATCGCGCGACGAATGTTTGCGGCGGCGTGCGCGCCCTGCTGCATTGCCACCTGGGCTACACCGGGAAGCAGTTTGCCGTTTTCGGCGAATGCGCAAAGGTCGCCGACCACGAACACCTGCGGGTGCTCGGCGAGCGTGAGTGTCGGCTCCGTCGTGACGCGGCCGACACGGTCCAGCGGAACATTGAGCGATTTGGCGAGTGGTGACGCGGCGACGCCGGCCGCCCACAACACCGTCTGCGCCGCAATCGCTTCGCCACCCACAACGACGCCGTCGTCGTCAATCTGCGTGACGGTTTTCCCGCTGATCACTTCAACGCCGAGTTTCTGGAGCGACTGGCGGGCCCGCTCGCGCAGCGTTTCCGGAAAGGTGCCGAGAACATCCGGTCCGCCTTCCACCAGCAGGATCCGCGCGGACTCGGGCCGAATGCTGCGAAAATCCTGCGGCAGCGACTGCCGCGCAATTTCAGCGAGCGCGCCGGCAAGTTCGACGCCGGTCGGTCCAGCGCCGACGATCACGAACGTCAGCAGCCGGCGGCGTTTGTCGGCATCGGGTTCACGTTCAGCCGCCTCGTAGGCCAGCAGCACGCGCCGCCGAATCTCGAGCGCATCGTCCAGGGTCTTGAGCCCCGGCGCGCGAGCGGCCCATTCCGGATGACCGAAGTAGGAATGGGCGGCGCCGGATGCGACGATCAGAAAGTCGTAACTCATCTCGCCGCGATCGGTCACAACGACATGCCGCGGCGCGTCAATCGACCGCACGTCGGCGAGCAGCACCTGGACGTTCTTCTGTTTCCGCAGAATCCAGCGAATCGGCGAGGCGATGTCGCCCGGCGACAGCGCCGCAGTCGCCACTTGATAAAGCAGCGGCTGGAACAAATGGTAGTTGTGGCGATCGAGCAGCGTCACGCGAACGTCCGCGCCAGCCAACCCGCGTGCCGCATCCAGGCCGGCAAACCCGCCACCAACGATCACAATGTGCGGAATCATCTCGTCACTCGTTCCTCGTCACTCGTCACTCGTCGCTTCGGCTTTTCTTAATTCTTCCTTCTTAATTCTCACTTTTGCTATCGTACCGTCATGGCCTCCCCTTCCAAACCCGAGCCGCTCCTCAGCGGTCTGGCGACGGTTGTTGAAACCGCCTGTCCGCTCGATTGTCCCGACGCTTGCAGCCTGGCAGTCACCGTGCACCAGGGCAAGCTCGTCTCGCTCGACGGCACGCACAAGAATCCGGTCACCGAGGGATACATCTGCGCGAAGGTTCGACGTTTCGGCGAGCGCGTGTACGGACCCGATCGGCTGCGCTATCCGGCGGTGCGTGTCGGACGCAAGGGTGAAGGCAGTTCAAGCGTGTGACGTGGGACGAAGCGCTCGAATTGGTGGCGAATCGATTTCAGCAAGCCAAGAAAGAAGCGGGCGGGGCCTCGATCCTTCCGTACTCCTACGGCGGTTCGAATGGATTGCTGACGCAGGACAACCTCGACGCACAGCTCTGGCGGCGCTTCGGAACGTCGCGGCTGGCACGAACGGTCTGCGCCGCACCGACCGGCGCGGCCAACATGGCGCTCTACGGCAAGATGGCATCGATCACCTACCAGGATTATCCCGAAGCGAAGTTGATCATCCTCTGGGGCGTGAATCCTTCGGCGTCGGGCATTCACCTGATCCCGTTCGTGCGTGAAGCCCAGAAACGCGGGGCGAAGCTGGTGGTGATCGACCCCCGTTCCACGCAACAGTCAAGGAGCGCCGACCTGCATCTCGCCGTCAGAACCGGCACGGATGTCGTCGTCGCCCTGGCGATTCATCGTTACCTGTTCGAAGAGGGATTTGCCGATCAGGCATTTCTGGCGGCGCATACGAAGAATGCGGCGAAGTTGCGCGAGCGGGCGAGCGAATGGACGTTCGAGCGCGCTGCCGAAGTAGCCGGCGTCGACGCCGCAGCGCTCCGCGAGGTTGCCGAACTGTATGCGAAAAGTTCACCCGCGCTGATCCGCTGCGGATGGGGCCTCGAGCGAAACCGGAACGGCGGCAACGCGGCGATGGCAGTGCTCGCGCTGCCGACGGTTGGCGGGAAGTTCGGCGTGCGCGGTGGCGGCTATTCGATGAGCAACTCTGCGTCCTGGGACATTACCCGTCCATGGATCGCGGCCGACGAACCCGATACGCGGCTGGTGAACATGAATCACCTGGGACGGGCGTTGACCGAATACAACGATCCACCCGTCAAAGTGCTGTTCGTCTACAACTGCAATCCAGCGGCAACGGTTCCCGATCAACGTCGAATCCTACGTGGTCTCGAGCGCGAGGATCTCTTCACGGTCGTGTTCGAGCAGGTGATGACCGACACGGCGTTCTACGCCGACGTCGTCCTGCCGAACACGACGTTCCTTGAAGGCTACGACGTGGCCAAGGCCTACGGACCGATTCATCTCGAGCTCGGCCGCCCGGTGATCGACGCGGTGGGTGAAGCACGATCGAACGCCGACGTGTTCGGCGAGTTGGCGGATCGTCTCGGCCTGATCAAGGAAGACGAGCCGAGAGGCGAGCTGGATTTGATGCTGCACGTGCTCGATCATCTGCCGGGCGGCATCGGCGACGACCTACGCGCCGGCAACGCGGCTACCCCTCCGTTCGGCGTGGCGCCGGTGCAGTTCGTTGACGTGTTTCCGAAAACCGCCGATCGCAAGGTAGACCTGTTCCCCGACGAGCTCGAACGAAGCGCACCGATGGGTCTCTATCGATTCCAGCCGGATCCAGCAACCGACAAGTATCCGCTTGCGCTGATTTCGCCGTCGAGCGAGCGGACCATCAGCTCGACGCTTGGAGAACTGCCGCGCTCGGACGTCAAGCTGACGATGCACCCGGACGACGCGTTGGCGCGCGGGTTGGCGGATGGCGACATGGTGCGGATCTTCAACGAACTCGGCGAAGTGCACTGTCCACTCGCGGTCTTTCCGACGATTCGCCCCGGCATCGTCAGCCTGCCGAAAGGGATTTGGCGCCGCAACACGAGCAACAGCTTTACGGGGACCGCTCTGGTCCCCGACACCCTTACCGACATCGCCGGCGGCGCCTGCTTCAACGACGCGCGGGTGCAGGTCGCTTCGTTGGCGAGAGCCTGAACCCGGGCTGCGGCCGTACATCAGCGACCGATCGGGACGAGGCGTTTCACTTCGTCGCCCCAATTCATGATCACGGTGAGTTGCGGTGCGCCGGACTTCGAGTCAGCGGAGATCGCGTTGCGAATCACCAGGAATCGTTTTCCGTCGGGCGAGACGTCGTAGTAGCGTCCCGGCGCCGCCACCGCGCTCCGATTGCCGAGTTCCAGGACGACGCTCGGATTGCCAAACTGGAAGGTTGTCCCGGGCCGAATCGGCACCGACATCAAGCGAACCTTCAAGTCGATAAAGAAAAGCTCTCGACCATCGCGAGACCACACCGGCCGCCCGCCGCCCTCGGTGGACACCTGCCAGTACCCGCCATCGACATCCGGAAACGGCCGAACATGAATGTTGGAACGACCACTCTCGGTCGATTCGTATGCCAACCACCGCCCATCAGGCGAGAGTTCGGCGTTGCTTTCGTTGAAAGGTGAATGAATCAGCGGCTTGATCGAACGCTTCCCGTCGAGCGAAAGCAACGCGATATCCGGCCCGGTCGCCGGCGTGGTGTCGCGGACGATCAGCGACTTGCCGTCACGCGCGAAGGCCCACGGAAACTGGATGCCGGTACTTTCGGTCAGCCGCTCGACCGTGCCGGTTCCATCCACCGCTTGCCAATACACGTTCTGGCTGCCCGCTCGCGCGGAAGCGAACGCGACGCGCTTGCCGTCAGGTGACCAGACCGGCATCTGGTCAGGCGCCGGATCGGTTGTGAGCCGCGTCAGCAGTTGTGTCGCGAAATGCCAGATCCAGATGTCATATTGCTGGTCGCGCGTATCGACCGCCACCTGGCTGCCGTCGGGGGACAGCCGCGGATAAATGTAGGCACGAGGCGGGGCCGGAATCGGTTCTTCCTGTCCCTGTCGGTCAACCCACGCGATGCGCGCGGCGCCGGTCGGGCCTTCGCCCACGACGAGCGCGAGAGTACCGTCGCGCGCCACGCTGAAATCAGCCGAGCCGACCGGTTTCATCACTACGCGGTCGGCGACTTGTACGGGGGCGCCGATCGCCGACAAGTTCTCCAAATCGAATGCGATCGCAAATAGACTGCCGGCCTTCGCGTACGCCACTCGGTCGCGGTCAATCACGTGAGGCTGGCTGCCACGCGCCACAATCGAGCGCGCCCCGCTCCTGAGGTTTTGTGCGACGACCGTGGCGTTGTCGAGGCCGCCGGCCATGACCGTAAATAAGATCGCCTGGCTGCCGGGCAGCAACTCGGGCCAAATGTGCGCCGTCTCTCCCTTGGTGCTGTCAATCCGAGTGATCAGCACCGGATCGCCGCCGAATGCGCGCACGCGGCGCAATCCCTCGCTGCCTCCGGCTGCCGCAAACACGATCGTGTCGTCGTCTCCCCAGCTGCCGCCGCGGTTTCCGGCGGCACAGCCCGAACAGATCGAGACGGGCGCCCCGCCGGTCACGGCAACCTTCTTGAGATCGCCAACCTGGAAATAGGCAATCCACTTTCCGTCCGGCGAAAAAAATGGCCCCCGCACTCCGACAATGCCGGCAAGCGGCGTCGGCTCGGGCTGATCCAGCCGACGGACGTTCAACTGCGCCTCAACACCGGCTGTAAAAGCGATGGTCGAGCCATCGGGCGCCAGCGCCATGTCGGTCGCCACGCCATCGACATACAACGGCACACTACCGGGCGGTTGCGCCTGGAATCGAACGATTGGCCGGTGCACTGGAGCCGGTCGCAGCAGCGCCCACGTTGCGGCGGCAGCGACAGCGACCTGCTGCCGACACGGCGGCGGCCACGATCGCGGCGAGCGGCCACCTTGGCCCTGACTGGCGAAGGCGACGGTGGCGTCGCCAATCCGGCAGATGGCTGATGCGACAGCCACTTCAACTCGCGAAGCACGTCGCGCGCCGTCTGCCACCGGTCGTCGGGTTCCTTTGCCAGGCAGGTTTGGACCAGGCGATCGAGCCCGGGCGGAATCGCAGGGGCGAACTGCGAGACCGGCGGCGGGACATCCTTGAGAATCGCCCCGAGCAAGCTCGCGCGGGTTTTTCCTTCGAACGCTTTTCGGCCGGTCAACATTTCGAACAACACGCAACCAAAGGCAAACAGGTCGGTCCGCGAGTCGGCTTCGACACCGTCGATTTGCTCGGGCGCCATGTATTGAAGCGTGCCGAGAATGGCACCGGCCGTCGTCATCGATGCCGGCGGCGTGGTCGGAGCGGTAGATAGGCCACCGGCCGCGACTGCCGCCACACGCGACTTCGCCAGACCGAAATCGAGAAGCTTGGCGATCGGCTGGGCCGACGGGTTCGCGCCACGGACCAGGAAGATGTTGCCCGGCTTCAGATCGCGATGCACGATGCCGGCACGGTGCGCGGCGTCGAGCGCTGTCAGAACGTTGACGGCAATCGCCAGCGCCGGTTCGGTCGGCAGCGGACCGCTGGCCAGACGCGCCTCGAGCGTTTCGCCGGCAAGCAGCTCCATGACCAGGAACGGCGTCCCCTCGTGTTCGCCGACGTCATACAAGGTGCAGATGTTGGGATGGGCGAGTTGCGAGATCGCCCGCGCCTCGCGGTCGAATCGCTCACGGAATTGCGGGTCGCTCGACAACAAGGCGGGCAACACTTTGACGGCCACCGAACGATCGAGCCGGGTATCGCGCGCCCGATACACCTCGCCCATTCCGCCGGCGCCAATCGGCGATTCGATTTCGTACGGTCCGAGCTTGCATCCGGAATCGAGCGGCATCGTTCAGCAGTTGTGCTGCTGAGTCTATCTTTCTTTACTGGGGCCGCTTGAACAGTCCGCCGTAAACCGCCTTGCCGAGAATATGCCCCTGGATCGCTTTCATCACGTTGGTGCGCGTCTCGAACGCGTCGGCTGATGGCTGCACGTCGAGTTTCGTATCGAGCGCATAGAGCTCGAACATGTAGTGATGCTGCGGGCCGTTGGCTGGAGCGCCAGGACCGCGGTAAACCAGCCCGGTCGCACTGATTTGATAGCTGCCATCCGGAAGCTGTGCGCCCTTGGCGACGCCTTCCGGCAATCCGGTCGACGTGCCGGGGATGTTCCACACCACCCAATGCGCCTGATCGTCGGTCGTCTTGTTGCGTACCACTTCCATGTCGTGCATGTTCAGAAAGAACGACTGCGTGCCGGGCGGCACGTTTGTCCAGGTGATCGCGGGCGAGGTGCCTTCACCCGGCGCGGCGCCGGGAGCGGCCTGCGAGTATTTCACCGGGATCTGGCCGCCATCGGGAAATGCCGCGATCGCCATCGTCATCGGCGGCGCGGCCGGCGCACCGCCGGCGCGTTGTCCGGCGCCACCTTGAGCGTCGAGCGCCGCTACGGACAATATCGCCATCACTGCCAGCATCGAAAATCGTCCTGCACCCATGAGTGCCTCCTGAATGGGTTCCGATTCTACGATGGATGGACTGGTTCGAGTTGGGTGTTAGTGATTCCTGAACTTCGTGGCTTCGTGGCTTCGTGGCCTGGCGCGGGATCAGAAACGCAAAGTTCGCGAAGTTCGCGAAGTTACTGGATCTTTGCGCCTGGGTAACACGTCGTCAAAAGCCAAAGAAGAACAACAGGTCGGCGCCGCTGCCCGACTGCCGTTGGAACAGCTGTGTCTGCGTCGACGAGCCCTGCATCACGTTAGTTCGGAAACGAAGCCATTTCGAGAGTTCGTATTCCATGATGAAGTTCGTCTGATTCTGATCGCCGATGCCCTGCTCCACTTTGACGAACAGATTCTGGCCGACCTGCTGGCCGATGGTCACTGACGCGGCGCCACCATCTTCCGGCGCGAGATTCAACTCGAAGGTATCGACACCGAGTGCGCCGCCGATCGACTGCGTCAACTGTCCGGCCGCCGCGCCGAGCGCCAGTCCCTGTGCCCGCTGCGCGAGCGAGACCTGCGCGCCCTCGCCGAGCTGATTGATTGGCTGGTTGAACACGATCAGCGAGAGGATGTCGGCTTCCTCGAGCGGCGGGGTACTGGTCAGCGCGATTTCCGGCTGCTCCAGGGTGCCGCGGACGTTGACGTTGGCGACGACCGCCTGGATGATCCGCTCGGTTCGCAGGTCGAGCGCCGGGTTGATGCCGTCGGTCCCCTCGAAGCGGACGCGGCCATCGCGCAGGATCTCGAACCGTCGTCCCTGGAAATCGTAGTTCCCGCGAATGGTGGTGACGTCGCCGTAGATGCGCGGCTGGTCCCACGGCGCCTTGTGCACCGTCAGATCGCCGCCGAGCGTGACGTTCAACGAGCCCAGCCCGATCGGCGTCCCGGGCGATCTCAGATCGCTGGCCTTGATCACCAGGTCGTTCGGGATCGTGACGCGAACGAAGGCGTAGAGCTGATCAAAGGCGCTGCCGGCTGGTACCGTCGTCTGTCCGGCACGGTCGAGCGGCCGGGTTTCGAACTCAGTCGCCTTGGTCGCGTAGGCGGACGTGCCGACCTGCGCGAGAATCGGATCGAGGTTCACGACGCCGGTCGAGATGCCAAGTTCGCCCTCGATCCGCGGCGCGTTCAGCTGGCCGGCGATCTGCAGCTTGCTGTTGACGCGCACGTTGCCCATCTTGTTGTCGATCACTTTGAAATCGTTCGCCGTGATCGCAATGGACACGCCGCCGACTTCATACTCATGGATCGCCAGATCGCCGTGGATCGTCATCGGCGACTTGTGGTTGTCGAGGACACGAATCTCCTCGACGTGCACCTTGTCGGACTGCAGATCGATCCGGCCGCGCAGGTCGGTGTAGGTCACGCCGGTCGGTTCCACGGTGAACGCGGCGTTCTCAATGGTCACGTTGCCATTCGGCCGCGGATCGCCGACCGCGCCGGTGACATCGATCTTCGCCTGCACCGTTCCCTTCACATCTTTCAGCGCGCTCGTGAACCCCTGCACCAGGCCGAGATCGATCGGGCTGCTGTCGACATGCAGGTCGTAGTCTTTCTTGCGCGCGTCACTCGAAACCGGCGCATAGCCCTTGACGGTCAACCAGGTGGTCGGGTTCTGCTCCAACCGCGCATCAACATCCACCCCGCTCGCGGCGTAGATGGCGGTCCCGCCGAAGGTGTCGTACTTGAACTGGCGGAACCCGCCGTGGTCGATCGTGAACTTGGCGTCGACCGATGGTGCCTCCTTCGTCCCGGCGACTTTCGCGGAGGCGTTGAGCCGACCGGTCAGCTGCGGCTCACGCAACAGCAACGCGTCGACCGTGGCCACGTCGATGTTGTTCAACGTCACGTTCAACGAGTCGCCTGGCCGGCCGAATCGACCGTCGGCGGTGATCTCCTGGTCCCCATTCACCAGCCGAAGGCCAGTCACAGACACGGCTTCGTTGGCGTAATTGATGGTCGCCGAACTGCCGCCCGCCGTCTGCCATTGCACACCCTTGGACTGCAAACCGAGCGACGTCAGATGAACTTCCTGATGATCGGGATGGAGCAACAGATTGCCGGAAGCCGCGAGCGAGCGTTGCGGCTGCTTCGCGGTCGCTTCAAAGTTGACTTGCTTGTTGGTGTACTCCGTCTTCGCGGTCAGCTCGTTGATGTTCTGCCCAGCGATCGACACAAACGTGGCATGCGTGTTGGCGGACACGGCAGCCCGCTCGGCGTCGAGATCGGGAATCGTCGCTGTGAAATCGGTCGATGCGGTCAGCGCGCCGTTCTCTTGATACTTGACGCCGTCGCCGGTCAGGTTACCGGCTGCTTTCAGCTCGGAACGGTTGCCGGTGATCGTCGCGTCGACCTTGGCGATGCCAGTCAGCGGCACGTCGACGAGTTTTCCGATCGTTTCAAGACTCGGGCTATCGGCATGCAGCTTGAGGTTGGACTGGCCGGTTTGGTTGAGCGCGAGCGTCCCTGACGCGGCGACGTTGAGATCGTGGCCGGTAATTTCCAGCGAGCGGATCTCACCAGACGAGTCGCGGTAGTCTGCGTCGACCACCGCTTTGGTGATCTGCAACCCCCCGATATTCGATTGATCCAGGTTGACCCGCGCCGTCGCGGTCACTGAATCGGGCGTGACGCCATGCGAGACTGCGGCGAGCGTCGCATCGACGTCAAGATTGCCGCCGACGGCGCCCTTCAGCTCGCGGCTTTCCACTCAGCGCCGCTGGATCGAAACCGTTGAACGTCCCGTTCGCCTTGACGTGCGTGGTGTCGTCGGCCAACGCCACGTCGAACGTCAGCGCGGGAATCGCGCCGCCAAGCAGGGTGGTATCGGTCAGCGTGCCGTTTGCGGTGACGTCGAGCCGTTGTGGATCCGTGCCGCGGCCCCTGGCCACAACATGGCCGTTAATCGAGCTGCGATAACGCTCTTCGGCGAGGGCCGCCACGTTGAACGCACGACCGATCCGCTCGAGATCGAGGTCGCTGACCGTCGCGTCCACCGCATACGCCACGTCGTCGCCATTCACCGAGAACTCGGCGGTGCTTCCTTTAGCGATCTTTGCGCCCGCGATCGTCGACGCGTGGAAGCGGGCGTCGCCGTTGAGTGTGGTCCTCGAATTCACCACACGGCCGGCAACGCGATAGTCGGCGTCGACGTTGGTGTCGGCTGGAGGGATGTTGAGATTGCGCGGCAACCGGCGAAGATCGACGTTGAGAATCTGGCCACGCAAATCAAAGTCGATCGGTTGCGACCGATCACCCGGTTTCGAGAAATCGGGAAGCACAACCCGGCCGCTGGCGGTAGCCCCGGCGCCGTAGGCCGACGCCTTGCCATTGAGGTCGACGCGGCGGCCGGCAATCTTTGCCTTGACGTTGAGCGGTCCAGCGACAAATCCGGCGGCGGCCAGATGCTTGGACGAGACCGCGACGTCGCCGCGCAGCGAATTCACATCAGCAAACGACTCGCCGTGAACATTTACTTTCGCGTCCGCGGTGATGTCGCTCTTCTGCCTGGGGTCGTTCAGAATCGGTCCGAGATTCAGGTTGCGAACCGACAGCGTGCCGGCGACCGATTGGCCCGGCGCCTCGACGTCGGCCACCATCTTTCCACTCAAGGCTCCCGCGGACGAGCGGCCATTCATCTCGACACCGAGTTGGTTAAGCGGACCGGATAGCTTGATGTCGAACGCCGGTTGCAAATTGATGCCGGACAGTGCCGGTAGCAAGCGGGCAATCTCCGGAATGGTCAGCTTGTCGGACGACAGCTGCAGGTTGAACACCGGCTTGGTGAGGTAATTTTGAATCGCGCCGTCGAACGACAGCGACGTTTCGGCGGTCCGCAACGCCAGCTTGTCGAAATACACCGTGTCGTCCCTCACCGAAACGCCGCCGCTCAGCGCATTCAGCGCCAGCGCCGGTTCGGACCCGCGGAACGACACGTTGGTAATCTCGATCGAATAGTGGACCGGTTCGGTACTTGAACGCGATCTTGGCGTCGAGGTGGTCGAAGCGCTTCGGCACGTTGACGCCGGACGTGCCAACCGGTTGATCGACGACCACCGAACCACCGTTGATGCCAATCTGGTCAATCGAGATCGGTTTTTCCGGACCGCTGCGATCCGCTTCGGATTCCTGTCTCTTGATCAGCCGGCTGAGCGTCCAGGTGTCGCCGTCGCGCCGCAGATAGATCACCGGCTTGTCCAGGCGGATGCTGTCGACCGAGAGCCCGCGAGTCAGCAGCTGAAACACGTTGTAGTCGAGGCCGAGATCCTTGACTGCGACCAACTGCTCGCCGTTCAGCGATACGCCGATGTTTTCCATCTCGACGCCGAAAAACAGGTTGCCGCCGAGCCGCTCGATCGACAGCGTGCCGTTCAAATAGCTGTTCGCCGAACGGACGATGTAGCCACGCAGCCAGTTCTTGAACCACGCCGTCTGCGACACGATCACCGCTGCCGCGGTCGCGCCGACCATCAGCGTCAGGACAATCACCAGCGCGTGAACTAACCGCCTTGCGATCCGCATTACCACGAATCCTTCTACTCGTCACTCGTCACTCGTCACTCGTCGCTCGTCCCTCGTCCCTCAGTCCCTAATTCCCATTCCTAATCCCTAATCCCTAATTTCAGTCTCAGAAGGCTTGTCCGATTGAGAAGTGGAGCCGCCAGCGGCGCGTCTGCTCGCTGCCGTTCACCAGCAGGCCAGGGATCGGATTCAGCTGATAGCCCAAATCAAAGCGGATTGGGCCGATCGGCGTCTGGTAGCGAAGCCCGGGACCGATTGCGTAGCGCAGGTCGTTCAGCTTGATTCCCCAGCTCTCGGCCCACACGTTGCCGGCGTCGAGAAAGAACACGCCTCCAAGCTTGCCGCGCAGTGCTGCACGCAATTCCGCACTTGCGGCCAGCATGCTGTCGCCGCCGTACGGCTGCCCCGAGTCGCTCAGCGGGCTGACTTCGTAGCGGCCCCAGCCGCGAATGCTGGTTGCACCGCCGAGGAAGTAACGCTTCGAAAACGGGATGTTCTCTTCGAGGCTGCCCTGCCGGTTCGGTTCGCCTGACGGCCGAATGTTGCCGAATTGCAGCCGGGTCGCGACGTCAGCGTGCGGCCGAGCGGCAGGTAATGTCGGCCGTCGGCCGACACCGCGTAGTAGTTGAACGTGCCCGGCATCAACCGGCCAGCCTGCTCCGCATGAAGCGCCACCTGGTAGCCGCGGTGCGCGTTCAACAAATTGTCGGCGGTCGAGCGCTGCAGGTCGAAGCCGGTGGCATTCAATGTGCCGCTTTGCTCGCCAGTGATCGGATTCAAACCGAGCGAGATCAGTGTGCTGTAGAGCGACGGATCGTCGAGCGCTCGTTGCTCGACGGTGCTGCTGTCGAACTCACTCTGGATGAACACCGCCCACGACATTTGCGCGCTCTGCCGATGGGTCAGCGTCGCCTTCACCCCTTTGACCGCCGAGCGATACGCCGGCGTGTAGGTCCACCACTGCTGCGCCTCGCCGCCGAACGAGAAATGCGGGGTGAAGAAGTACGGCTGGTTGAAATCGACCCGGACGCCACGATCGAGCGCCGAGTAGCGCGCGTGTGCGCCGGCCGAGCGCGCACCACCGAGGAAGTTGACGTGATGGTACTCGGTATCCACTCGCGCCTTCTCTTCGGTGCCGTAGCCGACGCCAAAATTCACGCGCTGATGTTTGCCTTCCGCCACCGTAATCCTGGTCGGCACTTCTTCAGGCTGAAGCTCCTGGTTCTGCGATTCGATGTTGACGAACTGAAACAGCTCCATCCCGTACAGCCGTCGTTGCGAGTCCTGGACGAGGCTGCGGCGATAGAGGTCGCCCGGCTTGAAGGTCAATTGACGCTGAATGATCCGATCGCTCACCGATTTGTTGCCGGCGATTTCGACCGCACCGAAGCGCGCGGTCTTGCCCGGCTCGGCGGTGAACGTCAGCGCCTTTCGCTTGGTGTCACCCCCGGCATCGACTTCGGCCGTCGACACCTTGGCGTAGGGATACCCATGGTCCCTCAGTTCGTTCACCGCCAATTCGTGCGTGGTGACGACCAGCTGTCGGTCGCGCGGCTGACCGACCTTGATCGGCATCCGCGATTTCATGTCGCTGAGATGATCGGGCGGGATCACGTCAAACCCGGCGAAATCGATCGCCGCGATCGTTTCGGGCTGGCCCTCGTCGATCGTCACCGTCACATCGACCGCGTCCTGCTTGTCGTTCAACTTCACGTCGAACCCGGTCACGCGTGCGTCCGGATAGCCGCGATCGAGGTAGAACGCCTGCAGGCGTTTCAGGTCGGTGTCGAAACGTGAGCGATCGAAATACGCTTTCTTGCCCCACGGCAGCTTCGAAGTGGTGCGCGTCGCCAGCGCCTCGCGCAAGCGGCTCTCGTCAACCGCATTGACGCCGTTGAACTTGAGGCTTTTGACCGTAATCGTGCCTTCTTCCTTACAGCCGACGGCCGTGAGCGTCAGGACGAGGAGGGCGCACGCAGAGAGACGCATGGCTGTCATCAGGCAACCATAACTTGTGCCAGCCTTCGCGCGTGGAACGTTTTCGCGCTTCGGCTTGGTAAACCAGCGTTCGCGCGTGGAACGTTTTCGCGCTTCGGCTTGGTAAACCAGCGTTCGCGCGTGGAACGTTTCGCGCTTCGGCTTGGTAAACCAGCGTTCAGGGCGTGAAACGTTTCGCGCTTCGGCTAGGTAGACAGCCAGTTAACTCGACCTGCCCAACCAGCGCGACTAATAGTTGTTTATTCTCGCGTGACGGTCGTCGGCCGGACTGCTGTCACCGATAACAGCAGCCCGAGTCCAATGACAACGATCGAACCGATGAGGACCCAAATGGTGGGGATCCGGGCGAGGACGCCGGCCTGCCAGAGGGCAAGGCCGGCGCCGATCACCAGGACAAAGTAGCCGATCAGGTAGAGGTGAACGAACCGCATACGCTACTGCAGTCTCACCGTCAGTGCTGCGCGACGGTTCAGACGGCGCGTTTCCTCGCGGGCGTTGTCGTACTTCGGCCGCTCTTCACCGTAGCTCACAGTGTTGAACCGTTCGGCGGATACGCCGCGGCTGACGAGGTACTCGCGCACCGACACTGCGCGACGGTTACCGAGCGCCAGGTTGTATTCGGCCGTGCCGATGTTGCAGGTGTGACCTTCGATCGTAGACGCAGCGTGGCGTCCTGCCGCATCGCGTTGACGGCCTCGTCCAGAACACGCGTCGCTTCCGGCCGCAGTGAATAACGGTCGAAGTCGAAGTGCACGTCTTCGAACGTGTAGCTGCGGACCGCAGGACGCGTCACCTGGATGTTCACCGTATCGCTCGCCGTGCCGCCTTTGCCGTCGTTCACGGTCACTGTCACCGGAACCGTGCCTTCGTTGTTCGGCGCGGTCCACACCGTCGACCGCTCGGCGGGATTGGCCAGCGTGCCGGTCGGCGCCGTCCACCGATAGGTCAGCGTATCGCCATCTGGATCTTGCGCATTCGCCGTGACCGTCGACGTTTTGCCGACTTCTATGCTGCACGGATCGCACTGCGCGCGGACGGTTGGCGGCCGATTCGCGGGCGCTGGCGCCGCAGCCGGCGGCGCAGGTGCCGCTGGTGGCGGTGGCGGTACGTAAACGCGCACACCGGGGTGATATCCGATGCGGAACTGCCAGTCGTAATAGTCGCCACTCACGTCGTCGCCGCCTTCGGAGAACGACAGGACGCGCCCTTTGGTGGGCACGTTCCAGCTGACGCCGGCGCCGAAGAACACGCCTTTCTTCGTCTGAAACGTCAGACCGAACGTGGCGCGGGTGATCTTCTCGACTTCTGAGACGAAGGGCGGTGTCGTGTTATCGATGCCTTTGGGTGCCGCTGCGGTGATAGTTGCTGTGTCACCCGAGGGCACGACCCCGTTGACTTCGCCGGTGAAGCGGATGGCATTGCGCGACGGAAAGCCTAAGCCGGCGCCCCAGCGGAACGCGCCACCCGGGATGTCGATGCCGTCCGGGCTGCCGCGCCATTCGTATCCGGCAAAGCCGGACACTTCCACTTTCTGCGCGGCCTCCTTACTGATGATCGCGTCGATGGCAAAATCGGCTTGGCCGGTGCCAACGCCTTTGTCGTCCTTTGCCGTCGGCAGCTTGATCAGGCCGCGAAGCGCCACTGCAGCCGGATCGTTTTCATGCTCCGACATGAAGTTGACTTTGGCGCCGATGTAGAAGTCGCCGACGTTGTCGCCGGTCCAGTACTGGTTGACCCGCGGGTAGCGGTCGATGATGCCGCCGAACTTCGCGGGGTTGGCGTCGTTCACGAAGACCGGGCGCACGTCGCGGTCGATGCGCGTGTCGACAAGGAACGAGCCGAAGATCTCGGCGCGATCCTTGACGCCAAACGCGAAGGTGCCGGCAAAGTCAGCGACGTTGCTGTACCCCTGGATGTAGTTCGTGCCGCGACGATACCCGCTAACGGACCATTTGCCTTTCGCGAGCACCTCGCCCGTCGGGACGTACCACAACCCAGTGTCGCCGAAGAACGTCGTCGTTGCTGGACGCGTCTCCGCAGGGGCTGTTGACGAGGGAGAGGTCTGGGTGGTCGAGGAACTCTGCCCCGCGGATGTTCCTGAAGCACCGCTCTGCGCGTTCGCGCTCACGGCTGTGACGAGCATCGCCACACACAGGAGCCACCCCACGATTACGCGTCTTACCATTGTCGGTCGCCTCCACAGCACATGCGCGCACGCGCTACTCCACGCGGCTCGTCGCCGGGGATTCGGGTGTTGGGGTCGGAACCGGCTCTGCCGGAACCACCAAACGGCCGCGTCCGCCGCGGCTTACCTGACCGCCCTTGCGGCCCGCATTACGCGCTTCGTCCGCAGTCCATTCATGAGCCGTGCCCTTTTCGTGAGCGGCGCGTCCACCCTTGCTCGCAATTTCGCGCTGCTTTTCCGGCGACATCGATGCGAATCCTCTGCGCTCTTTCCGTTCTCCGTTATTCACCGCTAAACCTCCTGCTTCAAACGACCATGCCAACAGATGCCCACCCCATCGATATCAAAGTCTGTGCCTCGGCGTCAGAACGGAGCGATAGCGCTAAGGTATTCAAAAATAATGAGTTGTCGATTTCGATGGAACAGGAACTATTCGCGGCTGTGCAGTGGTTCGCTACAGAAGGGCTGGGCGCAGTAGTGAACTACTGCGGAATATACACGGTGGGCGTTGGCCCTATTTGGACTGCTGAGGCACGTAACCGGGCGGAAGCGCGGCGCCTTCCCCGAAGAAAAAATCCTCCATATGCTTGGCGACCAGGTCCTGCGCTTCCTTTTGCCACGGCATCAGACGGTACTCGTTGAGGATCATTTTCATGCGGTCCTCCCAAAGTTTCCACGCCTGTGCCGAAATGTTGTCATGGATCCGTTGACCAAGTTCACCGGGCCAGGGTGGGGTGTCGAGACCGGGCAACTCCTTCTGAAACTTCTGGCAGAAGACCATTCGGCCGCTCTTGTTGCCAACCGGCGCGCTCTGGGCCGAGGTGTGTCCGCAGGAATCAGCCATGTGCTTGATTGTACCGGATTTGCGGGCCCGTCAGCAGCGGGAATTCGGGCTCAATCCGGAACGAAAGGCGCTGATGCGCCGCCCGTAACGCCTCCTCGACCGCCTCGCATTCGTCCGCCCGCGCGAAGATGAAACCGAGATAGCTGGCGCCCTCGGGCAGCGGAACCAGCCGCTGATCCGGTTTGGCGGTAATACGGATATCCGTTACGCCCGGCACTGCCCTGGCGCCTTCGATTCCGGCAACCCCACGGTAGATGCCCCGCCGTGGAATCGGAACCATCATGACGCCAGAGGCGCCCGCTGCGCGCTGCCAGTGGTCCGGCGCCTCCCCCAGGGTGTGGCGTAGAAGGAGATCCTCCAAGGAGATGGAGGCCTTCGGGGGATCGGTCACGGATTCGAAGTGGAGCGACCGGGCACAGATGCCGCCAATTGGACGCCCGGCGACCTCCAGCACATAAACCCCGTCGCCGTTGACCCGGCACTCGGCGTGGATGGGTCCGTGGTGCAGGCCAATCGCCCGGGCGGCGGTTCCAATGGTGTCGGCGATCCGCCGCTGGTCGTCACCGGTGGCGCGCGATGGCGTCAGGTAGATGGTTTCCTCGAAAAACGGGCCATCGAGCGGATCGGGCTTGTCGAAAATGGCCAACACCTGCAGTTGGCCGTGATGGAGGAGTCCCTCGAGGGCATACTCGCGACCCGGGATAAAGCCTTCGATCAGGATCGCCTCATGCGCGGCGCTGCGCTCAACTTGCACCTCGGGCGAGCGCAGCAGGGCGCGTAGCCGCTCGAACGCTACGCAGAACGACTCGCGATCATCTGCCCGCATGACGCCGCGACTACCCGACAAAGACACCGGTTTGACGATGCATGGAAAGGTCGGCGGGTCGAGGAGACGGGGTTCGGCGCCGATGGTGGTGGTGATGAACCAGGGCGACGGCAAACCCGCGGCGCTGATCCGCTCGCGCGTCAACTGCTTGTGCCGCGCGATTGCCGCCGCCTCCGGCGAATGCCACCGGAGGCGCAGCGCTTCAGCCGCGCGAGCAGCAATCACCGTCGGTCGATCGCCAACCGCGAGGATGCCGTCAATCGGCTGATGGCGCGCCGCCGCGACGATCGCGTCAACCGACCGCTCTTCTTCGTGAAAGCGGATCGCGATCGCGCCGTCGCGCCACGGATCGTCGATCTGTTCACACCGATCGGTCGCGAACACCAGGTCAACGCCGAGCGCATCCGCCGCTTCGCCAAACGCGCGCGTCTGATACCCGGTGGTCGTCGCCAGCAGCAGAATCCGCGGCATCAGCCACCCACCCGCACTTGCTGAACCCTTGAACCACGTGAACCCCGTGAACCCCCCGAACCCCTTTGAACCGCGCGAACCTCGTGAACCCCTTGAACCTCGCGAACCCCGCGAACCTCCCGAACCCCCTTTGAACCGCGCGAACCTCGTGAACCCCTTGAACCTCGCGAACCCCGCGAACCCCGCGAACCCCGCGAACCTCTATATCAGAGCAACCTGCTCTGTATTTGGCTCGGCTCAACAGTACCAAGGCTCGTTCAGGTACGGGACCGTCGATCGAGCGCGCGCTGGCCGTGTCGAGGCTCGTCTCGACTGATGTCCGGCACGATCGTGGGCCAGAGCCGAGATTTCTTCGAAGACGGCGCGGCGATTCGCGTTGATCCGAGCGCCGACCAGCGCGGCAACATCGCCGTGCAACCGATCGACACGAGAATCGGGATGCGTCCAGCGATAGGTCAGTGTGACCGGATCGAAGGCGCCGATCTGCCGGCGCATGTCGTCGACGGTCAGCATCAGCGAGCCTTCGGGTATCAGCAGCCGAATTGCGAGCTGAATCGGCGCGACGTGATCGATGAGATCGAGCGTCTCGATCGTGTCGAGCAAATCGCAATAGTCGGCCAGCGTCAGCCAGGGGTGAAATGCGACGAACGTCGGGATGAGCGTCAGACCGGCTACCCGGCACAATCGCACCGCTTCGAAGAAGTCAGTGCGGGTGTGTCCCTTTGCGAGGATGCTGAGCACGCGATCGTCAACCGATTCGACGGCACTCGTGACGAACGCGCATCCGGTTTCAGCCAGGCGCGGCAACAAATCGCGATGCTTCAACAGGTGCTCGACTTTAATCGTCACGTCATAGCTGACGCCGGGATTCGCATCGTGCAGCGCCTCGACGATTCGCATCGCGTGCGTCGGCCCGTTCAGAAAATCGGGATCGCCAAAGGTGATGTGCTGCGCTCCGGACGCAATTTGCGCGTCGATATCAGCCAACACGACGTCGGGCTGGACGATCCGGAATTGTCCTTCGTACACGGGGACGATCGGACAATGCCGACAAAGGTGCTTGCAGCCGCGAGTCGCCTCGGTATAACCAACCAGCCGCCGCGCGCCGTCCGGCATCTGGAGCGTTGCGTATTTGCCAAGCGGTGGAAGGCCGCTGCGATCCGGGACGAGGAAGTGAATTCGCGGCAGCGTAACTGGCGAACTCGGCGCCTCGCGGCGGTTTCTGCTTTTGTCCGGCAAACGCCGTCAACGCCTCTTCGAATTCGCCGCCGAAGATCGCGTCCACACCGAGTGATCGCAGCAGGTCGGCATTCAGCGGCGCGTACAAACCGTAGGCGCACAACTTCGCGCCGGGATTCAGTTCGCGGACTTTCGTGATGACTGGCACTGCCAGGCGAGTGGCGGTGTGCATCGGCAAATGAAAACCCACCAGATCCGCTGCTGACAGCGATGCCGGCGACAATTTCTCCTTCGCCGCATCGATACAGACCACGTCCCAGCCCGCAGCTCGGAGCCACGCCGCCGGCGATGCCAGGCCAAACGGCTGGCGGCCCATCTCGTAGGTGCTGATCAGTACGGCTTTCACGGTGAATCTTCTGATTGTATGCTGACGCCCACAATGGACGACCGCAGCTTCTTCGGCCACCCGCGCGGACTCTCGACGCTGTTTTTCACCGAGATGTGGGAGCGGTTCAGCTACTACGGCATGCGCGCGTTTCTTATCCTCTATATGACCGCGCCGGCGGCCGCCGGCGGCCTCGGCTTTGCCGACGCCGATGCTGCGTCGATTTACGGAACCTACACCGGGAGCGCATGGGGCGCCGCGATACTCGGTGGCCTCGTCGCCGATCGATTTCTCGGCCAGTACCGCAGCGTGCTGGTCGGCGGCGTGATCATCGCGCTGGGCCACTTCACGCTCGCCTTCAGGGCCCTGCCCTTCTTCTATACCGGGCTCGCGCTGATCGTGGTCGGCACCGGCCTGTTGAAACCGAACGTCAGCACGATCGTCGGTTCGTTGTACGAGCAGGGCGACGCCCGCCGTGATGCCGGTTTCTCGCTGTTTTACATGGGCATCAATCTCGGCGCGTTCATCGGCCCGTTGATCGCCGGCTACCTCGCCCAGCGCGTCGACTGGCACATCGGCTTCGCGTCGGCCGGATTCGGGATGGCACTCGGACTGGTTCAGTACGTGCTTGGCCGCAAACAGCTGGAGACAGCGATTCAGCGCCTGGAGAAGAAGCCGCGTCCCGCCGTGGCGATGTCAACCGCCACTGGAGCCGCGACCACCGCCGGCGGATTCACCGCCGCGGAGTGGAAGCGGATGGCTGCGATTGTCATCTTCTTTCTCGTCGCGATTCTTTTCTGGGGCGCCTACGAACAGGCCGGTTCGACCCTGAACTTGTTCGCCGATCGCTACACGCGGCTCGAGATGTTCGGGTTCGAATTCCCCTCGTCGTGGTTCCAATCCGTTCAAGCGGTTTTTGTGATCCTGCTGGCGCCGGCGTTCGCGTGGCTGTGGATCCGGATGGGACCGCGCGAGCCGTCGGTGCCCGCCAAGTTCGCCATCGGCGTGCTGTTCATGGGCCTGTCGTTTCTGATCCTGGTGCCGGCAGGCGCGGCGGCGCAAAGCGGCGAAGGCGTGCGCGTCAGCCCGTGGTGGCTGATCGCGTCGTACGCGATTTCCGAACTTGGCGAACTATGTCTCAGCCCGGTCGGATTGAGCGTCGTCACCAAACTCGCGCCGGTTCGCATCGTCGGCCTGATGATGGGGGTCTGGTTCCTGTCCAATGCGTTTGGCAACAAGCTGGCCGGCTGGGCTGCCGGATTCTTCAGCACGATGCCGCTGCGCACGCTGTTCAACGAAGTGGCGATCATCCTGCTCGTCGCGTCCGCCGTGATGTTCGTGCTGGTTAAACCTGTCCGCGGCTTGATGGGACAGGAAAAGTAGCGCTCGTCACGCAGGGCGCGCTGCGCTCAATCGCGGAGCGTACTCGTCAGGCGCGCGGCAGGCGAGGCAAGCCATCTCGCTCCGCGGGCCGATTCCGTCGGCCGAAAAGCTCACTCTCGTTCGCTGCTCGTTCCCTGCCGCAGCGGGCCTACAAGCCCGACCAACAAGCAACTAAAGACTGAGGTCTCGGGCAACGCCGCCAACTACGCCTGTCAGCAGCCCGCTGCCGGACTCACTTCGTGTCGCTTTTCCGCCTGACGCTGGCGGCCGACTCCATAACGGCCCGCTGCGCGAGACGGCTTACCTCGGCCCGCGCGACGTGAGGAAATGCGACCGGACTGGGCTGCGCCGCGGGCCCGGAACGGCCCGTTCGCGCAGGAAACCGTTCGGAGCAGACCGCCCAGGGAACGCGGCAAAACGAACGCAGGCCAGTGACACCGAGCGCACCCTTAATGGGTGCGCGAGCGTTCCACCAGTCCCAACGCCGGAGTGAGTTTTGCCGGTGTGCGGAGACGGTTTCCGGAGCGAATGGTCCGATCCGGACAGCCGCGGCGACGTAGTTGCCTCAACGATGCGTCACAGCGAAGACCCGCGTTCACTGGGCGTATGCGGCGCGGGCGGCTGTCGCCACGCGCGCCGGTGACGTCCAACCCGGAAATTTCGCCTGAATTTCCGGCGCGACGGCTTGCGCGACATCCTCCACCGACTTCCCTTCGGCCTTCAGTTGCGCGACGCGAACCTGGACGGCCGTCAAGTATTCGCGATCTCTCGCAATCAGTGCGGCATCGCCAATCCCGCCGTGGCTCGGCACCACGACCGCCGGCTTCAGCGCGTCGAGTTCGTCGAGCGTCGTCAACCATGTCTTGATGCTGGAAGTGGCGCTCGCCGCGAGGAACGCGTTGTTCATGACGACGTCGCCGGAAAACAGGACGCGATCCTCTTCGACGAAGATCATGGTGTCGCCCTTGGTGTGCAGTGGACCGCGGGTGAACAGCCGCACATGAACGCCGCCGAGGTCGAGCCGATGCTCGCGCTCGAACAGGATGTCGGCGCGCGGGTATTCGACCCCGTCGAGCAGCTCTTTGTGCAGCGGAGACAGATTGGCGAAGGTGTTCTGGATGGTTTTGCCGACTTCCTGCATCTCCTGATGCTGCACGGTGGGTCGGATGAACTTTGCCGTTGCTGGAAACGCTGCACCACCCAAGGAATGCTCCGGATGGTAGTGAGTCGTCGCAACGTAGAGTTCGGCGTTGGTGCTGATCTTGTTCAGCTCGCGCACGACGGTGGCGCCGTTGCGCGGCCCCAGCCCGGTGTCTACCACCATCGTAGCGCGGCTGCCGACGACGATTCCGACATTCGGCACCAGTCCGACGTTGGCATCGGGAATCGCCCAGACGTGGGGCGCAATTTTTACGGTGGTGTTTTCTTTGATCAGCGGCGGCGCGGGTTGCGCCCACGAGCTCGATGCGAAACACACCAGCACTACGGCGCCACAGATGCGAATCGGCATGGACTATTATCACCCGAGTGTATTTGTTGGGCTATGGCACTCGAGGAATACAAGAAAAAACGGAACTTCAAGAAGACCCCCGAGCCCGAAGGTAAAGTCGAATCGTCTGACGACGGTCGCCGCTTCTTTTGTGTCCAGAAGCACCTCGCCAGCCATCTTCATTACGACTTCCGGCTCGAACACAAGGGCGTGCTGCTGTCGTGGGCGGTGCCGAAGGGGCCGTCGCTCGATCCGAAGACCAAGCGTCTCGCGATGCACGTCGAAGATCATCCGCTGGCCTACGGAAATTTCGAGGGCGTCATTCCGGAAGGATACGGCGCCGGCATCGTCATGCTCTGGGATGTCGGCACCTGGGTGCCGCAAACCGACGATGTTGAAGCAGCGTTGAAGAAAGGCGACCTGAAGTTCACGCTCGACGGCTACAAGTTGAAAGGATCCTGGGTGCTGGTGCGGACCAGCGGCCGATACGGCGGTTCACGCGGCGGCGATTCGAGCCGCAGCTGGCTGCTGATCAAACACCGCGATGACTGGTCGGGAGACCTGGATATCGCGGAGTTCGCACCGCGCAGCGTCAAGAGCGAGGGCGACTTCGAAGACATCCTCGCTCAGGACAACCCCGATGTGTGGAAGTCGAATCGTCCTGCGGAAGGTGGCGAAACGGGAGCGATGTTGGCGAAGATCATCGAACGCGCGGCCGCCTTGAAACAGGGGAAGACCAGCAACACAGCAAACACAAAGGGTACCAAGGGCACAAAGGCATCCCTGGCCAAGACGCCAAAGCCAACGCAGGCGCAAGACCCTGAAAGCGTCGTCCAACAAGAAGAAATAGCTGGTCGTGTTGCGAACGGTTTTCGGTCTCTGCGGTCTCGGCGGCCTCGGCGTTCTGGGCTTTCTGCAGGTCCCGGCATCGACACGAACCGTCGACATCACCCTGACCGAAGGGACATCGATGTCGGCTGCGGTTTCTCCCGATCGCCGATGGATCGCATTCGATCTGATCGGCGGCCTGTGGGTGATGCCGATCAGCGGTGGCGAACCGCGCCGAATCACGCCACCGTTGCTCGAAGCGCGGCAGCCAACCTGGTCGCCCGACAGCGAATCGCTTGCCTTCCAGGGCTACGACGACGGGACGTGGCACATTTATGTGACGTCGCGCGAGGGCGGCGACACACATCCCATCACCAGCGGAGAATTCGATGACCGCGAACCGGCATGGTCGCATCGGAGTTCGCGCATCGCCTTCTCGTCGGATCGCACCGGCGGAACGACGACGCTCTGGGAAATTGATGCCGGCGGCGGCGAGCCGCGTCAAATATCACCCCGCGATGCGTGGATGCCGGCTTGGTCGCCCAACGATCGCGAGCTGACATTCATTTCCGGCAATCGGATCGGCAGTGATGGCCAGCCGACGCCCGAGCGCGGCCGGCGTCCTGGGGTCTGGGCGGTTGACGCCGACCGCCGCGAACGATTGATCGTCGAGGCGCGCGACCGGCTGGCTCCGGCGGCGGCGGCGTGGAGCACAGACGGCACGCGGCTGGCGATCACGACCACGACCGGGCAGCTGTACGTCGGCGACGAACCGGTCGGCAACATCGAGGATGTCTTCCCGTTCAAGCCGCAGTGGATCTCGGAAACCGAGTTCATCTACACCGCAGACGGCAAAATCAAACGTCGATCTCCGGGCGGCTCTCGCGTCATCCCCTTTTCCGTTACCGTGTCGCTCGAACGCGCGACCTACACAATCGCGCACCGCGATCTCGAATCGGCAGTGCGTCAACCGGTCAAAGGCATCGTCGCGCCGGTTGTCTCGCCGAGTGGTCAGGCGGTCGCATTCGTCGCGCTCGGCGACCTGTGGGTAATGCCGAAAGGCGAACGGCCGGTACGCGTGACAAACGACGCAGCGGTCGACGCGGATCCGGCGTGGTCGCCGGACGGCCGCCAGCTGGCGTTTTCGAGCGATCGCGATGGTCAGATGCGTTTGTGGATACACGACATCGCATCGAACAGCGACAAACTCGTGAATACTCCACGCGGCGCGATCTCCGGTGCGGCGTGGTCGCCCGACGGCTCGCACGTCGCCTTTCTCGTCGATCGACAACGGGTGGCCGCGGTCCGCGTCGGGCCCGGCGATGGCGGAGGCGGCGACACCGAAGGCGGACACGAAATCGGACGGCCCACCTGGTCGCCGGACAGTCGGAGTGTCGTGGTCGGCAGCCTGTTTCCGTACTCCGATCGCTATCGCGAGGGTCTCAATCAGCTGCTGATTCACTCGTTCGATCCGGTGCTGGCGTCAGCGGACCTGTTGTTTCCCGGCCACTCGGCCGGGAATCGGCAAAGCGGCGGTCCGGTGTGGTCGCCGGACGGCACCCAGATGGTTTTTGTCAGCGAAGGACAGCTCTGGAACGTCGGCGTGGATACTCGCGGCGCTGCCACCAGCGCTCCCTATCCGATCGCTGGTGATCAGCCCGAGTCGCCAAGCTGGGAGGCCGACTCGCGTCACGTTGTCTATCAAACGCCGTCAGGCATGCGCCGCATTCTTGCCGACGGCAGCGCGTCCGAGCCATTTCCAATCGATCTCGAATGGACTCCAGAACAGCCACCGCGCCGGGTGGTCGTCCATGCCGGGCATGTCTTCGACGGCGTGCTCGAGAGCCTGCGCGGCGAAACCGACATCGTGATCGAGCGTGGGATCATCCGCGAACTCGTCGGCCATCGCGACGATCTGCATACCGGCGTGGTGGTCAATGCCGCGAGCGAGACGGTGATTCCGGGACTGATCGAAAGCCACGCCCATCTCGATCCGGACGCAGGCACCGCATTCGGTCGCGCGCTGCTCGCCTACGGCATCACCAGCGTCCGTATTCCGGCGATCAATCCCTACGCAGGCCTTGAACTGCGGGAAGCCATCGATTCGGGACGCCGGCCCGGTCCGCGGGTATTCATCGCCGGCGATCCGTTCGACGGCACGCGTGTCTACTATCCCGGCGGCGTGTCGGTGGGGAGCGAGGCCGACGTCGAACGGGAATTCAACCGTGCGCAGTCGCTCGGCATGGATTTCTTCAAGACCTATGTGCGGCTACCGGATCGCCTTCAGAAGCGGGTCGTGGACCTGGCGCACGCCGCGGGCAAACCGGTGACATCACACGAACTGTTTCCCGGTGTTGCGTTCGGGCTCGATGGCGTTGAACATCTGCGCGGCACCAGCCGGCGCGGCTACTCGCCGAAGGCGAGCGCCAGCGGCCGGGCCTATCGTGATGTGACAGAAGTCGTCGCCAAATCGGGTATGACGTTGACGCCGACAATCGGCATCCAGGGTGGTTTCGTCGCGCGAATGACCGGTGACCGGAGCGTTCTGTTTGATCAACGCCTGAGTCTGTTCCGGACCAGTGTGGTCGCGCGACTGTCCGACCTCGCCAGCGCGCGTGCCGAGCCGGCTCTCGACGCGCGGATCAAGCCTTACGAAGACACCATCAAAACGATCGCCGCCGGCGGCGGACGGATCCTTGCCGGCACGGATGCGCCGATCGATCCATACGGTCTCGGCCTGCTGGTGGAAATCGAGTCATACGTGCACGCCGGATTGACGACGTTTCAGGCACTGCAGACGGCGACGCTCGCCGCGGCGCAGGCGCTCGGCGTGGACGATCAACTGGGAACGATCGAAGCCGGAAAACTGGCCGACCTGACCTTCATCGGGGACGACCCGCTGCTGGACATTCGCGCGCTGCGCGACGTCAAGCAGGTGATGAAAGGCGGCCGCATCTATCGCGTCAGCGACTTGATCAAACGGTGAAGCACGAAGTTCCCGGCGAATTCGAAGACTATCGCGACGCGCAGTGGTGCCGCGAAGGAACCCGGCAAGTCGAATCCGCCTTCGACGCCGAACGGTTCATCGAACGCGTCGGCTTTGCCGCGTGCCTGACCGATGCACGCCGGCCCGGACCATCGCTGTATGTCGCGGTGTGTGGGCGCCGCGACGCGGTGCTGCCGCGCAACGTTCAAAAAGACGAGGAAGCGTCGTTGACCTGGCTGCTCAAGGACGAAATCATGAAGCGCGGCAAGGTGTACTACGCGAAGCTCGCGCGTGGAAAGGCGACGTTTGTGGCGCAACGAATGCTGCCGTATTTCCACGCGGTGTGGGGCGTTCGTCGGGTCGACGAGCCGCGCCGGCTCAGTCGCAACGCGCAGAAGATCCTGCGGGTATTGCGCCGCGAATGGGAAATGGCGACCTCCGATCTGCGTATCGACTCGGGGATCAAAGACCGTGCGACATTCAACAAGGCACTCGACGAGCTGCAGGCGGCGATGCTGGTCGTCCCGACCGACGTGTATTACCAACCGAAGTTCACGTATGTGTGGACGCTGGCGGTCGGCCGCTTTCCCGAAGGCCTGCGTGCGCGAATCCCGCGCGACACGGCGCTGCGTGAAATCGCCCGCTGCTTTCTGTCAGGCGCCGGCTTAACGATCCCGGGCGAGCTCGCACGCGTCACCGGCTTGTCGCGCGTCGAGGCTGGTCGCGGCAATCGGGCGCTGGTCGCGGAGGGCTACGCGCGCATGCTGAGGCCTGGGCTTTATCAGCTTTCAGACAGCAGCCGCTTCGAAAGCACGGTCCAAAGCGCGTAAGACAGACGCAGCCTGTTGTGGCGTGCGATGTCGCCGGTCCAGAACGTGCCGCCAATCAATTCACAATGACCCGGCAGATTCCCGATCGCCAGCGGCTCCTTGTGCTCGACCGCATACCGCCCCAGCACTTGCGGTGACGGCCACTGCGTGTTGGCAATCACGACGTCCACTTTGCGGCGCGTCGCCTCCTCAATCCGCGCGACCGCGTCGGCGGCGGTAAAACCCAGCATCCCGCGGCCTTCGGTCAACAGGTTCGCGATCAGAATGATCGGACCCTTGACGTTGGCGAGCGCGTCGGCAACGCCGCGGACCAGAAAAATCGGCATCAGGCTGGTATAAAAGCTGCCCGGGCCGATGATCGCCGCGTCGAATCCGCCGATTGCGTGAGCGACCACCGGGTGAATGGAAACAGGCGGTTCGAGCCAGATTTTCTTGACCAGCTGCCCCGACGATTGGCCCGCATCCACTTCCACTTCGCCGCGCGTGACCGAACCGTCGCCATATTCGGCGCAAACCGACGCGGCCTGCACGCTGACCGGCCACACACGACCGCGACAGCCGAGCAGCGCACTGAGCCCTTCCACGGCGTCGAGAAAATCGCCGCTGTAGCGCTGCATCATCGACAACAGCAGGTTGCCGCCGGTATGGCCGCCCAGGCGAGCGTGTTCCAGAGTCGGCAGCCGCGACAACAGCACGCGTCGCGCCTCGCGCGCGTTGCGGGCCAGCGCCAGCGCGCACTTCAGAATGTCACCGGGCGGCAGTACCCCAAGCTCGTCGCGCAGTTGTCCCGAGCTGCCGCCGCTGTCGAACATCGTCACCACGGCGTTCACGCGGAGCCATGGATTGTTCTTGAGACCGCCCAGCAGGCTCGGCAACCCGGTGCCGCCGCCGAAACAGCCGACATTCAGCTCGCGCAGCTTCATTCGCCGACATTGTAGTCCGTCGGTACAATCAGTTCATGGCCCTCCCTGCTTCGGTCGGTGTGCTCGAACGCGAGCTGCGTGGCGTCTTCGGATCGCGTCTGCAGTCGTTGGTCGCCTACGGACTTCGAACGCACCACGGGGCACATGCACCGGTTCGCACGCTGGCGTTAGTTGAATCGCTCAGCGAGCAGGACCTGCGCGCGTGCGCCGGCAAGGTGAATGCGTGGCACGGCGCCGGATTGGCGACGCCATTGCTGTTGGCAAGCGCGGACTTCGCCCGGTCGCTCGACGCCTTTCCGTTGGAGTTCGGAGCGATCATCGCCGACCACGAAGTGGTCGCTGGGGCGCAGCCATTCGCACAGGCCAAGGTCGATCCGACCGACGTCCGGCGGGCGTGCGAAGTACAGGCACGCAGCCACCTGCTCCATTTGCGCGAAGGATTCCTGGAGGCTGGCGGCAACAGTCATGCGGTGGCGATGTTGATCGTGCAGTCGGCCGCGCCGCTTGCCGCGTTGCTGACCAGCCTCGCGCGCCTCGACGGTCGCACCGACGCCGACGCGGCTGCGGCAGCGCGGCACGCCGAGCGTGCAGTTGGCATAACCAGCGGCCTCGCGGACGTCGTGGTCCTGGCAAAGGAACACGAAATCGCCGCCGATCGTGCCGAGCAACTCTTCCCGCCGTATCTGGCGGCGGTTGAACGGCTCGTGGCGTACGTCGATAAATGGTCGGCGGCGTGAAAATTCTCGCGATCCTGATTTTCGCGCTCGCCGTCACTCCTCCGGACCTCCCGGAGCTGACGCGCCCGGTCAACGACTTCGCGGGAGTGATCGACAGCGACAGCGCCGCCCAAATGGAGCGCATGATCCGCGCGCTCGACGCGGCTTCGGGCGACGCTGTCGTCGTCGCCACAGTGCCAAACCTCGAGGGCTATTCGGGAATCGACGAGTACGCGAACAAGCTGTTCGAAAACCATGGCCGCGGCATCGGACGCAAAGGCAAAGACAACGGCGTGCTGATTCTCGTGGCACCGCGAGACATCAAAGCGCGCATCGAAGTTGGCTACGACCTCGAACAATGGATTACCGACGGCTATGCCGGCGAGACGATTCGCGAATTCATGGCGCCGTCATTTCGAAGGAACGATTTCGGCGGCGGTCTGCTGGCTGCGACGACGCGCATCGTCGGCCGGATCGCACAGGCGCGCGGCGTAACGCTCGAAGGTGTTCCGCGCCAGGCAGCTCGTCGTAACAACGGCGGCGGTGTGCCGCTCTGGTTGATCGTGGTGATTTTCATCCTCTTCGCCCTGCTCAGCCGCGGCGGCGGTGGACCGGGACGACGGTCGCGTTACTGGGGCGGCTCCGGCTGGAGCGGGTGGTCGAGCGGTGTCGGTCCATTCGGCGGCGGATGGTCGTCCGGCGGTGGCGGCGGGTTCGGTGGTGGCTTTGGCGGCTTCGGCGGCGGCCGCAGCGGAGGCGGCGGCGCCAGTGGAGGTTGGTAGAATGGTTCGCATGAGAATCACCAGACGTTCCGCACTGCAGCTCGTCGCGATCGCGTTTGCAGCCGCGCCGCTGACTGGCTGCTCGTACAACCGGTTCGTTGGCGAAGAAGAAGCGATCAAAACCCAGTGGTCGCAGGTCGAGAACCAACTGCAGCGACGCAACGATCTGATTCCGAATCTCGTTGAAACGACCAAGGGCTTCGCGCAACACGAAGAAGCCGTCTACAAGGACATCGCCGAGTCGCGGTCCCGACTCCTCGCCGCGCAAACCCCCGACGAAAAAATCGCCGCCGCGAACGCGCAGACGTCCGCGCTTGGCCGATTGCTCGCGGTGGTGGAAAACTATCCTCAACTGAAGGCTAACGAACAGTTCAACCGCTTGATGGACGAACTGTCGGGAACAGAGAACCGTATTGCCGTGGAACGGATGCGTTACAACGAGTCGGTGCAGAAGTACAACACCGATCGCCGCCAATTCCCTGCAAACATGACGGCGAAGGTCTTCGGGTTCAAAGAATATCCGCTGTTCCAGGCACCCGCGGATGCGAAGCAGGTGCCGAAGGTCAACTTCAGCAAGTCGTGAACCGACCGCTGCCATGGGAACGGCTGCTGTGGAGCGGCCGTCCCTATCGGCTTCACGCACGACTCTCCGGCGACCGCTACTACCTGACCGATTTCCGGCTGGTCTGCGAATCGCACTGCTGCGCCGACGAAATAGCGCTGCAGGACATCGGTGAAATCGGCCGAACGGAATCCCGGCTCGATCGCATTCTCGGCACATCGACAGTGGTCGTGCACGCCAAAGACGACCGCCGGCCGCCGTTCATCATCGCCGACGTCCGCCGCGGAGGGCAGCTGGCGGCGATGCTCGAACTGGTGGCTACGGATCCGCGCGCAGCGGCAGATCCGCGCGCCGTTCATGCCACACTCGCCTGGGAGCTGCGTGTCCCGCCTCCTTACCGCGAGGCGCTCGCTGCAATCGGCGCGGTCGTAGTGGCGATCGCGGCCGTCGTGCATCGGCATGCGTGGCAAACCAATCATCACCACCTACGCCGCAGACGACGCGATCCGGCCGAATGGTGTGAAGCGTGAGGCCACCGAGATTGCGCGATTCATGGAGCGCGAGGTGATGCCGTGGGCGCGAATCGTCCTCGCCCCGTTGAAGGGTGGCGCCGACAACGTCGGTTGCGACACCTGCCATGGCGACGATGCCGAGGCGCGGGGCTGGCGAATGCCCGCGGTGGCGGCGCTGCCGAAGCCCGATTTCAGGGAACGCGGCTGGGAAATTTACTCGGCCGGCATGGACGCGCAGATGCGCAATGCCATCTACGGCTATGCCTCTGAGCACAACACCTCGTCGAAGGCCGCTTACATGCGCGAGGTCGTGATGCCGGGCATGGCGGCGCTGCTCCACCGCGCGCCGTACGATTTCACGCGAACCTACGCATACAACCAGTCCCGCGACGCGCTCGGTTGCTACCACTGCCACCGAATCCGCTGACCCCGATATAATCCGCGGCATCATGGCCGACGACGCTCTCACCCTCGACAGCCTCGACGCACGCCTGCGTGAAGTCGAAGCGGTCCAGCAATTGATGATGCGGATCATCGCGACGACCAAACCGCTCGACAACCCTGCTCGAGCGCTACGGCGCGACTACGACGCAGCAACAAGCTTTCTACAAGCTGCTCGACGAACTGGTAACCCGGTCGAAGGGACGGGAGCAAGAGCACCCGACCTTCGGATATTTCACGATGCAGTTGGCTCAAGTTCTTCCGGCATTGAAAAACGACCGAGACTTCATCGCCACGGTGATCGACACGTTGAAAATCGAACGGCCAGTCTATCAAGAGCTGCACGCCTACATGATCGCGCACGGCTGGCCGGCGTGGGGCTGAAGCGGACTGCCCGCGCACTCGTCATCGCGCTGACGCTGGTCGCGGTCGCCTTCGTCTTCGCCCCTTCCCCATTGTGGAGTGCCGAAGGCGACCCGATTCTGGTCCTGATCTCGTTCGATGGTTTCCGATGGGATTACGACAGTCGCTTTCCTGCTCCGAACCTGCACGCGCTGGCGCGGCGCGGTGTTCGTGCGAAGGAAATGATCCCGTCGTTTCCGGTGCTCACCTTTCCCAATCACTACACCATCGTCACCGGTCTTTATCCCGAACATCACGGCATCGTTGGCAATAACATCGTCGAGCCCGGTTATCCGGTGAAGTTCACGATGTCGAACGATGATGCCGTGCGTGACGGCCGCTGGTGGGGTGGCGAGCCTCTCTGGGTCACCGCCGAGAGGCAGGGCCGACGCAGTGCCGCGATGTTCTGGCCCGGCACGGAGGCCGAAATCCGCGGCGTCCGTCCCAGCTATTACCGCGCGTTCGACGGTAAGTTGCCGGCGTCAGTCGCGCACGGCGCAGGTACTGGAATGGCTTGCGCTGCCGCAAGGGCAGCGTCCATCGTTTATCACGCTGTATTTCGACGACGTCGATCATGCGGGACACGATCACGGACCCGATTCGGTCGAGATGCGAAGAGCCGTCGCCACGCTCGACCGTGAACTGGGCACGCTAGCCGCGGGCGTGCGCCGGCTTGGACTTGACGCACAGACGACGCTGATCGTGACTTCGGATCACGGTATGGCGCCGGTGTCGGAATCGCGGTCGATTCTGCTCGACGACTACATCGACGTCAGCACGGTTGACGTCATCGAATCGGGCGGGTTCCTCGCGCTTGCGCCGCGCGAGGGCGTGGAACTGATGCCGCTTTATCAGCGGCTGCGCGATGCGCATCCGCGGCTGCGCGTCTACACCCGCGACGCGGTTCCTTCCCGGCTGCATTATTCGAACAACCCGCGCATCGCGCCGATCATCGGCATTCCCGACACCGGCTGGACGGTCGCCACCAGGGCGGCGCGACAGCGGCGCCACGACGATGGACGCGCGCCGCAGGCGGCGACGCACGGTTTCGACCCAGCCGACACCATCATGCACGCGATCTTCGTCGCTGCCGGTCCGGACCTGCGTCGCGGCCTGGTCGTGGAACCATTCGAGAACGTCGATCTTTACAACTTCATGTGCGCGGTTCTGAAAATTACGCCGGCACCTAACGACGGTCAGCCGGCACGAGCCGCAGCGTGGTTTCAGCGTTCGCCGCAACCGCAGCCTCGCTGAACGGCAGCGAGATCGCCTGACCGCGGGCCCACAGCAGCGCAAGATCCCCGTGATGGGTGGAATCCGGATCTTCGGACTGTCCCGGCGCGTTCATCGCGCGCGATGCATCCCAGACGTTGGCATCCGGTTGAACGAAAAACGGCAGCATCCCGTTCGGTGGTGCAGGCAGCGGACCGGTATCGAATCGCGCTCGCGACGATGGCGAAATCGCCAGCTCGTGGTGAAAAATGATTTGGGCTCGGTCGCGCCCTTCCTGCTTTGCCTGGCCTTCCTGCGCCCTTCGCTCTCCCGTAAACGCCGGCGCGGTTCCCGCTTCGTGCCCAGGCCAAGCCAACGTGTACTGCTTCCGCGCCTCGCGATCGGTCGCGATGACGATGCCGTTCGGGGTTATCTGGGTCGTCGACATAAACGGTTCGGCACGGCCTTTCACGGCGATCACATCTTTCCTGATGCGACCTTCGGAAGGCGCAAGCGGCATCACGCGAATCACCGCTCGCCATCTCGGGTCCTGCTTGTCGAACGATGCGGCGGCATCGTGGCCAACGACCAGGCCGGGCCGCCACGGAACAGCGGCGCCAATCGCGTTCCAGTTCGGGGTGTGGAGATGAATCAGATAGCGCGGTGACGGCGCCGGGAGTTGAACGGCATCGACCTCTGACGAAGGGCGAGGCGCCTGCTGAGCGGCGGCGACGGGCCTCGCCAACCCTGTAAAGAATGCCGGAGCCGCGGCGCGGCGAACCGCGTCGACGACCGCCGGCGGCAAGCCTTGCTTCTCCGCCGAAGCAATGGTCCCATCGCGATCGTATGCGTCGGCGCGATTCAGCAGATCGGCGGCGCTCCAGAAGGCCGGCTGCCAACCGGCCGCGGCGAACAGTTCGGGCGCCCGTTCGCGCGCAAGCGCGACCCAGGCGTTGATCCCTTGCACGAAGGCCTCGGCATCGCGTCGAACCTCGGAACCGTAGCTCGCCCAGTCGGCATTCGGATCGTCCTGGTATTGCAAGCGCCGCGTCATCGCATCGCGTTCGATGAAGTTGGCGCCAAGCATTTCTGCAAGCCGGCCAGCAGCGGCGTGCCGCCACAGTTCCATCTGAAATAGCCGGTCCTGCGCCTGGACGAAGCCCTGCGCGAGGAACGCGTCCGAGAGCGTTTCTGCGAAGATGTGCGGCACCCCCCATCGATCGCGCACCACTCGGACAGGTGCGGCCAGGCCGATCACTTTCAGTTCGCCCGAAACTTGCGCGGTGAGCGGTGGGGGCTCAGCCGCAGGTCGGCAAGCCGATGCCAAAACCGCTGCAACGGCCCAACCACACCATACGGCGCGGCATTTAGCCCGCCAGACCCGGCGATAGAATCGGGCATGGCGATCAAAGACGGCTTGCTGGCCGAATACGATCATGAGATGGGGACGACGCGGAAACTGCTCGAGCGTCTGCCCGACGACCGATTCTCGTGGAAGCCTCACGAGAAGTCCATGACGCTGGGCGGGCTCTCGACCCACCTCGCGAACCTGCCTTTCTGGGGCGACATGATTCTGAACCGTCCGCTGTTCGACATCGCGGAGGCGCCGCCGAATTTGCAGCCGAAAGCATCGCGCGCCGAAGTGCTGGCGTTTTTCGACGAACGCGTCAAGGCGACGCGTAACTGGCTGGACAAAACCGACGCCGAACTGGTGGCGCCATGGACGCTGAAACGCGGCGGCCAGCAGATGTTCACGATGCCGCGGATTGCCGCGTTTCGATCGTTCGTCCTGTCGCACTCGATCCATCACCGAGGCCAGTTAAGCGTTTACTTGCGGCTCAACGACGTTCCGGTACCGGCCATCTACGGGCCGACGGCGGACGAGGGATAGGAAACCTCGAACTTAGAACTTAGAACTTTGCGCTCGAGCGGGCCGATCCGGGCGCGCGGCATCCCTGTCGTCGTCGGCGGCTTTCGCAGCGGAGGCGCGTTGAGGCGACTGCGCCGCGCGGCCGTTCGGAGGTCGACGTCCGAATTCCACGAGCGCGCGAGAAGACTGGACTCCAGGCCAGGTCGCGGACCTGGCCGGCCACCGAAAAGAAACGTCCTCGCAGCGCGCTCCGGCGACCGTAGACGGTGGCGCGACGCAGTTGCCTCAACAAAGCGCCGCAGTGGCTAGCGCGCGTTGATCGATCGCAGCCACTCCGTGCGCAGACTGGCGAGCGGCGCGCTGCCGATTCGATCGAGCCGGCTGATCATTTCGGATGGCGGGTAGGCGAACAGCCCGACCAGCGCGTCGAGTCCGACTCGATCCGCCAGATACTTCGTGAAGGAAAACGAACACGCATAAAACGTCGGCGCGAACCGCTGCCGGTCAGTGGTGAACAAGACCTCCGGCCTGCCTGACGCGCCAACAAACGGCAGCATGGTTGCGCCATCGGCGGTGCGGGCGCGCTCAGCGCAGGTCGCGTCAACACCGTCGAGAGTGGGTGTGCCAAACGGTCCCTCTTCGGTAATGCCCCTTTCCTGCGCGACCAGCCGCGCGATGTAGTCGGGCAAACCTTCCGTCAACCATAACGGGCGAACGGCGGCCGGCCGCCCGGCGTCACGCCGCTTCGACGCCAACAACTCGTGTGTGGCTTCGTGAAGATAGGGCGCGCGTCCATCCCGCACTCGCGCCATCGGCACGAATACCGCCGAGCGCCCAGACGCGTGCGCGACAAACGCATCGTCGACCAGGTAATAGGTGATCTTGCCCTTCGGAACGATCTGCCAGTCGTGAACGCCAACCCGCCGCCACAAGCCGGCCACCGCCGGATCGAGCTTGCCGCGCAACGCCTCCGCGTCTGCTTGGGAAAACGAGCGCGGAAACCAGATGATCGTGTGCTCGCCGTCGACATGAGCGCCGTCTTTGATCAGCGCCGCGACGCGGTTGCCATCATCCGCAGCCCAGTTCAACGGTTGTTGTGCAAATGCGAAGGCCGGCGTAGCGAGAATGCAGCCAGTGACCACCAGGCTGCGGGTGATGGATGTTGCCATAAGCAGAAACTGCCTCCGCGTTCGACATGCTATCGAACACCGGAGGCAGTTCTCAATTCTCAGTAAGCGCAAAGGTCGCAAAGATCGCAAAGAAAAAATTCCCTTTGCGTCCTTCGCGAACTTTGCGTTTCGAATTACTGCTTGTCTTGCTGGGTAGCAGCGCGCGGCGCGTCCACAAGCGTTCCCCAGAAGCCGATCATCATTTCTTCCCACGTCTGATCGCCCCACTTCACGTCTTTCGTGGGATCCGGGTTGGACTTGTTGCCGGTGGAGTTGTCGAAGTGCGCGACCACCTCGATCTTGGTGCCCGCAGGGATCGTCTTCGGTTTCGCCAGCTCGTAGGTGATTTGGAAGTTGAAGTCGTACCTCGGCACCGCCAGCAGAACTTCCGACGTGCCATCCGGGTAGAACGCGGTGTAGGTCATGTCCTTGCCGCGCACGTGCATGTGCGGCGTCAGGCTGGTCATCACGAAGTCCTGCTTGGCCTCCCATACCACTTTGACTTCCGCGTTGGGATCGCCGGCTGGAATCACGAACCGCGGCTGGACGGCCAGGCCCGTGACATGAACCTGCTTCGGCGGTTCCTTGGCGAAGATGATGCCGATCTGCGTGCGATCGACCGCCTCCTTGCCGTTGGTCGTGTAGTGGATCTGCACGATGATGTCCTGGTGGGCGCGCAGCAGCTTCGCGATGCCCGGCTCGAAGGTCAGGCCCGGTTTGTTCGGCGACACGCCAGTGATGTTCGTCGGCCCGAAAGTGTTGCCGGGACGCGTCGGCTTGTCGCTTGACGGCTCCGTGTAGGCGATGATGTGGTGCACGTTCGCCCGCGCGGTGGGCTTGATTTCGACCGCCGTGTACCAGCGATCTTCCGGCAGGTTCACCGGAATGCGAATGTACTTGTATTCGATCGTCCCCGTGGCCGGGATCATGAAGTCCTCAGTCATCGAGTAGATCGCGTCGGGCTTGCCGATCGTCCAGCCCTCGGCGAGCGGCGGCATCTTCGGCATGTCGGCCATGTCGCCCTTCGGCGCGCCGCCGTCGATCCAGGAGACGATCGTCTCGACTTCCTGGTCCGACAGCCGGGGATCGTTGCGGAACAGCCCGTGCGGCATGTCAGAGCCCCACGGCGGCATCGTCCGTGCCTGGACGCGTTGTTTAATCGCACGCAGCCACGGCCGCGCGTCTTCGTACGACGTCAACGAAAACGGCGCGAACATCGTCGCGCGATGGCACTCGATGCAGGACTTGTAGAAAATCGGCGCGACGTCTTTGGTAAACGTCGGTTTGCCGTCGGCGGCCAGTGCAGGAACCGACGCGATCAAGCCCGATGACGAACACGCCGAGAACGATCTATGAAACGCATAGGCTCCTGCCTGTCGCGATTACTGTTGCGGCTGATAAGTGGTCTTCGCCGGCGAATCGACAACGGTTCCCCAGAACCCGATCATCATCTCTTCCCAGGTCTGGTCGCCCCACTTCACGTCTTGCGTCGGATCGGGGTTGAACTTGTTGCCGGTCGAATTGTCGTAGTGCGCGACGACTTCCACTTTCGTGCCCTTCGGCAGCAGCTTCGGCGTCGCCAGCTCGTAGGTGATCTGCCAGTTGAAGTCGTACCTCGGCACGTTCAGCAGCACTTCCGACGTGCCGTCCGGATAGTGCGCGGTGTAGATCATGTCCTTGCCGCGCACGTGCATGTGCGGCGTCAGGTTCGTCATGATCGTGTCCTGCTTGATCTCGGTCTCGCCGCGGACCTCCGCGTTGCCGTCACCGGCCTTGATCACGAATCGCGGCTGGAGCACCATGCCACCCCCCGCGAGCTTCACCGGCGGTTCCTTCGCGAAGATGATCCCGACCTGCGTGCGATCGACGGCTTCCTTGCCGTTGGTCGTGTAGTGCATCTGCAGGATGATGTCCTGGTGGCCGCGCAGCAGCCGCGCGACGCCAGGGTCGAACACCACGCCCGGTTTGTTCGGGGTGACGCCGCCGATGTTGGTCGACCCGAGCGCGCCGCCGGGACGCGTCGGTTCATCGGATGGCTGAGTAAACGCAATCACGTGATGCACCTGGGCGCGCGCGCCCGGCTTGATCTCGATGGCCTTGAAGTAGCGATCCTCGGGCAGGTTCACCGGGATGCGGATGTACTGATATTCGACCGCGCCCGTCGCCGGAATCTTGAAGTCCTCGGTCATCGCGAAGACCATGTCCGGCTTGCCGATCGTCCAGCCTTCGGCCAGCTGCGGCATTTTCGGCATGTCGGCCATGTCGCCCTTCGGCGCGCCGCCGTCAATCCACGAGACGATCGTCTGGACCTCTTGGTCGCTCAATCGCGGGTCGTTGCGGAACACGCCGTGCGGCATGTCCGATCCCCACGGCGGCATCGTCCGCGCCGAGACGCGCTGCTTGATCGAACGCAGCCACGGCCGGGCATCCTCGTACGACGTCAGCGACATCGGCGCGAACATCGTCGCGCGGTGACACTCGATGCACGACTTATAGAAGATCGGAGCGACGTCCTTGGTGAACGTGGGCGTCCC
>CAVOHK010000019.1:0-192697 GCA_963695635.1 uncultured Acidobacteriota bacterium | reverse complement strand
GCGAAAGCGATGCTGCCGTCGATCGGCGTGCCGACGACCGCGGGCACCGGCAGCGAGGCACAGTCCTACGCCCTGATATCGGACGCGGTGACGCACGTAAAGATGGCGTGCGGCGATCCGAAAGCGATGTTTCGTGCCGCGATCCTGGATCCCGAGCTCACCGTCTCGCAGCCGCGCGCGGTGACGGCGCTCGCCGGCTACGACGCGATCTCGCATGCCGTCGAGTCGTATGTGACGACCAGGCGCACGCCAGCGTCCGATGCGCTCGCGCTGGAGGCGTGGCGGCTGCTCGAGCCGCATTTCGAGCGGGTGCTGTCCGATCCGTCGGACCTTGCCGCGCGCGGCGCGATGCTGCTCGGCGCACACCAAGCCGGCGCGGCGATCGAGCTGTCGATGCTCGGCGCGACCCACGCCTGCGCGAATCCCTTGACCGCGCACTACGGTGTCGCGCACGGCGCGGCGATCGCCGTCATGCTGCCGCACGTCGTGCGGTGGAACATGAATCATGTCGACGGGCGCTACGTGGATCTCAGCGACCGGCTGCCGGATCGCCTCGAAGCGCTCGCGCGTGCCGCCGGTCTGGCGACGACGTTGCGCGCGCTCGGCGTCGAGGAGAACGCGCTCGAAACGCTGGCCGCCGATGCAGCGAAGCAGTGGACCGGCACGTTCAATCCCCGCCCATTCGACGCCGCGGGTGCGCTCGAGCTCTACCGGCGCGCGTTCTAGCACTCAGCGAACTTTGCGGACTTGGGGTTTGCGTTTCTCAGACGCGTGCTATTAAACGCAAAGTTCGCAAAGGTCGCTAAGAAGAACAAATATTCTCGCTGGTTCGTTTACACTCCTCCATATGAAATCTTTACGAATCGGGGCGGTCCTTATTACTGTCTCCGCTGCCTCGCTCTCGGCCTCAGACTGGCCGAATTGGCGCGGTCCGACGGGAAACGGGATCACCGACGAGCGCAATCTCCCCGAGCGCTGGTCCGCGACGGAAAACCTGGCGTGGAAGGCGGACCTGAGCGGTCAGGGCGTGTCGAGCCCGATCGTGTCGGGCGATCGCGTATTCGTGACGTCGCAGATCGGATCCGGCGTCCGCAAGCCTGGCAATCATCCGCGTCTCGCGCAGGGCGCCGCGGCCGCAAGCGCCGGCGAACGAGCACTCGCCGCGCCGCGCGCCTCTGAGTCCGCGAATGACCCCGAGAAAACGATCTTCGTCGTCGAAGCATTCAACCGAGCCGACGGCAAGCGGCTATGGCAGCACCGCGTCGACGCCATCGGCTCGCTGACGGGCGTTCACGACAAGCACAACCTCGCGAGCCCGAGCCCTGTCACCGACGGACAGCTGGTCTACGCGTGGTTCGGAACCGGCCAGGTCGTCGCGTTGGACATGAACGGCAAGCCGGCCTGGCAGCGGCACCTCGGCCAGGAGAACTCGCCGTTCGACATCAACTGGGGCCACGCCAGCTCGCCGACGCTCTTCGGCGATTCGCTGATCCTGCTCTGTGATCACGGACCGGCCGCATATCTCCTCGCGGTAGACAAGAAGACCGGAACGGATCGCTGGAAAACCGATCGCGGACGCGGCCGCATGTCGTACACAACGCCATTCGTCGTGCAGGGGCCGAACGGACCGGAGCTGATCGTCAATTCGAGCGAGCGCGTGGACGCGTACGACCCGCGCACCGGGACGTTTCTGTGGCACGTCGGCGGTCCGAATCAATTTCCGATTCCGGTGCCCACCTTCCACGACGGCATCGTCTACATGAGCCGTGGCTATCGCAGCGGTCCCTACATGGCGATTCGCCCGGGCGGTCGCGGCGACATCACGTCGTCGCATGTCGTCTGGCAGGTCAACACCGGCGCACCGTACATTTCGTCACTTGTCTACGACGGCGGCCTGCTCTACATGGCCAACGACGTTGGCGCGATCACGGTCGTCGACGCCGAAATCGGGCGAGAAGGTGTGGCAGGAGCGCGTGGACGGCATCTTCTCCGCGTCGCCGGTCGCTGCCGACGGCAAGATCTACTTCCTCAGCGAAACCGGCGAGACCATCGTGCTTCGCTCGGGTCGCGAGCCGCGCATCATCGCGCGCAACGATCTCGGTGAGCGGCTGATCGCGTCACCGGCCATTTCGAACGGACAGATCTTCATTCGCAGCGACGACCGGATTTTCTGTGTAGGGAAGAAATGAATGGCGCGAACTCGAGAATCTGAGGATCTGAGGATTTGAGGATCTTGCCGCACCTATCAAGGCTCGTTAAGGTAGTCACGGAAGGTCGCTAACCTGCGGACTTGCAAACTTCGACGTTAAAGCTTACGTTCGGCTGTGGTTCGTACTAAGCAAGGCCGCGAATGCTGGGAGGTAGGCGACGATCCAACTGAGGAAGTGACGGAGATAGTCCCAGCCGTGCGGATCGAACGGCATCCAGATCCCTGAAATCGCGTAGAAGCCGACGCCCGACCCGAGCGCTGCGATTGCGCTGCGGATCGCGACTGTCTGCATCGAATCGCGCCGTTCGAGAATTCGACCGGTGAGGACGCCAATCGCCAGCCACATCCCGCAGAACAGAAAGAACATCGCGCCCGCGTATCCGAGAAGGGGCTGCAGGAACCAGTAACTCAGTGTCGCGCTGCATCCGATGACGATGCATCCGGCGGCGCCCAGGATTGGCTTGCGCGACGGCAGGCCGAGACACGCGCCGATGGTCGCGAACAACACGATCGCATGCGCGAACCAGTACACGACGACGCGATGTGGAATTACGTTGGCCCACAAATAGTCGCCGATCGTGCTGACCGCGGCCGTCACGACCGCTCCTGCCACGGCGTATTTCATCGCCTCAGTCCGGCAGATCTTCGTGCTTCGGTTCGGGCAGCCACGCGCTTGCGATCAACCCGAGCAAGTACGCTGCCAGTGCCGACGATGGCCGACGCGTACGCGAGCTTCGTCGGCACACCCGCGCCCGGCATCAGGTTGGCCAGCTGCGTCGTCAGCAGCGCCGCCGACGTGCCGAACATCCGGCCGCCGACGTTCGCGGCGAAGCTTTCGCCGGTTCCGCGAAGATACGTCGGGAACACGCGCGGCAGATAGTTGCCCCAGAAGCTGAACTGCCCGATCGTCGTGATCCCGTACAGGAAGATTCCCCACTTCAGCAGCTCGAGGCTGCTGGTCGCGACGAACGCGAACACGATCGGTACCAGGACAAGACCCGGAACCTGAAACACATGCACCAGTCGGCGTCGGCTGACGATGCGCACGGCGAGAAACGCCAGGAGAATGCGGCCGGCGAGCCCGCCGAATTCCTGGAACGACTGCACGGCGCTGACGGTCTGCTCGATCGCCGGCCGCGGCAGCGAGCGGACTTCCGCCAGCCCCGGAACGATTCGCGGCGTCTGCTGAATCGCGCCGAAGGCCGCCGCGTAGGCGGCCGCCATCATCACGGTCGTGACGATCGTCGTCGTGCGGAATCGCGGCTGGAACAGTTCGGCGAAGCTGGGCCGCTTCAGCGTGCCGGCGCGCTTCTTCTCCTGCCACGACGGCGACTCCGGAAGGAACGGCCGCACGAGAATCAAGGGGATCGCGGGAACGATCCCCGACATCAGCGTGTAGCGCCACGCCTCGTGTCCTCCGTGCACGGCCGGCAGCAGGTGACCGTAGGTGACAGCGAGATAATAGCCGCCCGTCGCCATAATGCCGCCAACCGATCCGACCGTCTGCGTATAGCCGACGATCGCCTCGCGCTGCCTCGGATTCGGGAACAGCTCGGACAGCCAGGCGACCGCGGCGACGAACTCCACGCACACACCGACGAAGGTGCAGCAGCGCCAGAAAAGCAGCCACTGCACGCTCGTGACATACCCGGCGGCGAACGCCGAGAGTGCGTACAGCAGGATGCTCCAGACGAGCACGCGGCGGCGGCCGAAGAGGTCTGTCAGATAGCCGCCAAGGAGGCCGAAGATTCCGCCAGCGACAGCCGGCACATAGAAAATGATGCCGGCCCAGTCGTTGATGATCGGGCTGTTCGGCGCCACCTTCAGCAGATCGCTCAGCGCCGGCCGCACGATCAGCGGCAGCATCAGCAACTCGTAGGAATCGAACGCGAAGCCGATTGCGGCGATGACGACGATCAGCCATTGGAGCGGCGTCAGGCGCGGCGAGCTATCGATGTGCGTCGCAGTCATGATGAGAAGTATCGCGACAGCGTCGCGGGCGGCGGGACGGCATTGGCCGTGAGGCGCGACACCACGACCATCAGCAGCGCGGAAACGAGCGTCATGGGCACAACTGGAAGCATACCGAGCACGAGCGCTCCCTGCGCGGCGCGCGCGATCACGTCGGTTCCCGCCGAGCGAGACCACCGGCACGACCGCTCCCGGCAGCGGTGCCGGGACTATCGCCTGCAGCGCCGCAACGGCCGCAACAGCGACCGCGGTCCAGATCGTCACCGCGAGCGCCCCCCACTTTGTGCTGCCGCGCCAGAAGAGCGCGGCGACGAGCAGCGGCGAAAGCGCCGAGTAGCCGGCGAAGGCGTACTGCGTCGCCAGGTCGAAGATCGACTGCGGCACTTTCAGCGCGATGCCGTACGCGATCAACGTCAGCAGCACGACGAAGGCGCCGGCCGGTCTGCACCTGAACGGCCTGTCCAAAGCGCGACGTCCCCCGATAGAACGTGAAAACGTCTTCCGTGAACATCGTCGACAGCGCGAGGATCTGCGAATCGCTCGCCATGACGGCGGCCATCACGGCCGCGCCGAGCAGCGACGCGAGCCACACCGGCGCGTAGCCTTCGACGAGCTTCAACACCACGTCATCTCCGGACGCCTGTGCCAGCAGCCGCCCGCGCGCGGCATCGTCGAGCGCCGTGACCGGAAGCCGCAAGTGTTGCGCGTGCTTCAATCTTGGACGCAATCGCCGGCAGTTCGGTCGCCCGGTTGGCCGCGACGCCGAGGAAGACAGACGGCAGCCAAATCGCGATCATGCAGACCGGATATAGCACGATCGTCCGGCGGAAATGCTCGAGGCGTCTCGCGGTGAGACAAAAGATGCCGATGTGCGGAAATGCGATCGACGAGAGCGGGATGAAGGTGTAGCTGAAGAAGTACGCCGGCGAGACGCGCTCGCGCGTCAACAGCGGCGCGGTAGAGGGCGACGCGAGCATCGACTCCATCGCGCGCGTGAAGCCGCCCATCCCAGCGGCGATCACCGCGACGGCGATCGTGCCAAAGGACAGAAACAGGACCGTCTGGAAGGCGTTCACCCACGCGGTGCCGCGCATGCCGCCGAAAAACACGTAGCCCATGACGACCAGCGAGACGACGCCGCCGCCGATCCAGAACGGAACGCGGCCGCCGCTGACCGCAGCCAGTGTCGTGCCGCCGCCCATGACGGCAATGACGATGTACGGGACGAGCAGCACGGCCTGCACCGCGAAAATGACCGTGCCGATGTGGCCGCACTGCCACCGGTCGCGAAACATCTGCACCGGCGTCATGAATCCATGGCGCTTGCCGAGCGCCCACAGTCGTGTGCCGATCGCGAACAGCGACAGCGGGATGATCAGCGCGGAAGACGAGGCCATCAGCCCGTAGGTCACGATGCCGTTCGCGAACGCGTGGCCCGACGCGCCGAGAATCGAGAACGCCGTCATGTTCGCGCCGAAGAGCGACAACAGAAAGACGGCCGGTCCCAGCGAGCGTCCGGCGAGGAAGAAATCTTCCGCTGCTCGGTCGCTGCCAGAGCGCTGCGCCGTCGTGCGAGCGAAAATCCCAATCGCGAGCACGGCGGCGAGATAGACGAAAACGACCGTCGCTGGAATCATTCGCGACCGCAGGGGAGCCCTGAGCGAGCGGAGCGAGTCGAAGGGCCGAGATGCGTGGGCCAGTGGCGACGCACCAGCCACCACAGCATCACGGCCGTCGCAATCGTGTACGAGGCGTGGTAGAAGAGTCCGATCGGCAGGAAGCCGAACACGAGCGGACGCGCCGCGCGCCAGAACCAGAAATCCTGATGCAGCAGGTACATCACAGCGACGACCAGAGAGCTTAACAACATTCTTACGGGCGCTATACTACGCGATCATGCTCGACGCCTGGGTGCGCGAGGTCGTGGACTGGCACTTCGATCCCGCGACCGGTTGTCCGTTCTGGCTGGAGTACGCCAAAAAAGCCGGCTGGGATCCACGCAAGGAGATCAAAACGTTCGCAGACCTTCGCCGCTTCGAGCCGTTTCAGGACGAGTGGCTGCGGGGCGGACCGGTGCAGCGCTGGATCCCGAAGGGCCTGGCCGGCCAACCGGCATTCGTGTTCGAGACGGGCGGCACGACCGGCACGCCGAAAACGCGCGTCGCCTTCAACGATTTCCGCACCGACTACGAGCTGTTCAGCAAAACGTTGCCCGACGAGTTCTTTCCGCCGGGCTCGAACTGGCTGATGCTCGGACCCTCCGGGCCGCGGCGTCTGCGTCTGTCGGTTGAGCACCTTGCGCAGCACCGCGGCGGCATCTGCTTCTGCGTCGACCTCGATCCGCGCTGGGTGATCAAACTGATCCAGAAGGGCTGGAACGAGCACCTTCAGGCCTACAAGGACCACGTGATCGATCAGGCTGTCACGATCCTCCAGGCCGGGCACGACGTCCGCTGCATGTTTGCCACGCCCAAGCTGCTCGAAGCGCTGGCGCTGCGTCTCGAATCGATGGGCACGACGATTCGGCAATGCGGCATCACCGGCATCTTTTCGGGCGGAACGGAGTTCACCCCCCAATGGAACCGCTTCGCGCACGAGGAACTGCTCGACGGCGCGTACATGACGCCGACCTACGGCAACACTTGATGGGCCTCGCCGCCAGCGCCCCGAGCAGTCCCGCCAACAACTACAAGATCGCATATTACGCGCCGCAGCCGCGTGCGGTCATCGAGGTCGTTGATTTCGACGATGCGTCGAAAATCGTCGAGTACGGTCAGACCGGCCGTGTGCGCCTCACCACGCTGACCAACGAGTTCTTCATGCCGGGGTTTCTCGAGCGCGACGAAGGCGAGCGCGAGCCGCCGTGCGAACAGTATCCGTGGGACGGCGTGAGCGGTGTTCGTCCCTACCGCGCCTTTGCATCGACGACAACGATCGGTGTGTACTGAAGGTGAAATTGGAATTGGGAATCAGGAATTAGGAATTGGACTGAAGAGACGCAAATTAACTAACTTAATTCTTCACATAACCCGTGCTTCGCTGGGGCCAGCCGTACACCAGCATCGACGTTGATCCGGTCGTGCACTTCGCGACCGGTGAACCGATCGCCGAAGTCAGCCGTGCCAATCCCGGGCTCGTTCACCGCGACATGCGGAAGGCGCAGCGGGCGCGCGACGTGCTGCGCGAGATTCCGATCGACGAACTGATCGCGCGCGCCGGCGCCGCCGGCGAGCTCTACACCAACGCGCACGCTGCCGATGGGCGATGGCACGCAGTCGCCTGACGATTTCGTCCGCGCGCAGTCGGCGTCGACCGGCCTTCCCGAGCGGATGTGCCGCGCGAACATGAAGAAGAACGCGTTCGTGCTGGCGGAGATGCGCGCCATCCTGACGTCGCTGACGCGCGGTCTCGCGTTCGACGTGCTGTCCGAGGGACATGGCAGCGAGCGCGGCGTTCCGATCAGCTACCAGCCGCAGAGTCCGGTGGTCGGGCTCGTGTTGCCGTCGAATTCACCTGGCGTCCACACCTTGTGGCTGCCGGTAATCCCGCTGCAGATCGGCCTGGTCCTCAAACCCGGACCGCAGGAGCCGTGGACGCCGTACCGTATGGCCGAAGCTTCTTCCAGGCCGGCATCCCCCGCGAAGCGATCTCGGTCTATCCCGGTCAGGGCGACGTCGGCGCCGCCGTGCTCGAAAGCGCCGGTCGCAATCTGATCTTCGGCGGCACCGCGACCGTGGATCGGTATCGCGGCAACCCGGCGGTCCAGGCGCACGGTCCCGGATTCTCGAAGATCGTGATCGGCGACGATCAGGTAGACCGCTGGCAGAACTTTCTCGACGTGATGGTGGACAGCGTGTTTCTCAACAGCGGCCGCGGCTGCATCAACTGCTCCGGCATCTGGGCCAGCCGCCATACGCGAGACATCGCCGAGGCTCTCGCGCAACGGCTCGCCGCCGTCCGGCCGCTGCCGCCGGATCATCCCGACGCCAGCCTCGCGGCGTTCACGGTGCCGGCGTTGCCGAAGCGATCTCGAAGGAGATCGACCAGGATCTGAAGACGCCAGGCGTCGTCGACGTGACCGCCGCTCATCGCGAAGGTCCGCGGCTGATCAGGAGGGGCGAGCCGAGTACCTGCTGCCGACGGTCGTGCACTGCGACGCGCCGGAGTCGGCAATCGCCAGCAAGGAATACATGTTTCCGTTCGTGACGGTGGTGCAGTGTCCCGAAGCGCGGATGGTGCAGGCCATCGGGCCGACGCTGGTGTGCACGGCGATCACCTGCAACCCGGCGTTCCGGCGTTCGCTGCTCGACGCGGTGCACATCGACCGGCTGAATCTCGGCCCGGTTCCGACGATTCAGCTGAACTGGCTGCAGCCGCACGAGGGCAACCTGATCGAGTTCCTGTTTCGAGCGCGCGCGTTCCAGACCGCCGAACTCTGACCAGGCGGGTGAAGCAGCGGTGAAAATTCTGTCCGTGACCGCCGGCGCCGCTGGCATGTACTGCGGCAGCTGCCTCCGCGACAACGCGTTCGCGACCGAAATGATGGCGCGCGGCCACGAAGTGACGCTGCTGCCGCTCTACACACCGACCAATCCGGACGAGCCGAACGTCAGCCGCCGCCGCGTGCTGTTCGGCGGCATCAGCATCTACCTGCAGCAGCACATCGCGCTGTTCCGGATGACGCCGCGGTTTCTCGATCGCTTGTGGGATTCGCCGGCCGTCATCTCGGCGTTCGCGAGCCGATCGATTTCCACGGACCCGAAGCTGCTCGGCGATCTCACCATCTCGATGCTCGAAGGCGATCGTGGCGTGCTGCGCAAGGAGTTCGACAAGCTGCTCGAATGGCTGGCCGACGAACCGGTTCCCGACGTCGTCAACCTGCCGAACTCGCTGCTGATCGGGCTGGCGGCGCCGATTCGCAGAGCGCTGCGCCGGCCGGTCTGCTGCACGCTCCAGGGCGAGGAGCTGTTTCTCGACGGCCTGATCGAGCCGTACCGCACGAAAGCGATCGAACTGATCCGCGCGCAGGTGCCGGACGTCGACCGCTTCATCGCGGTCAGCGAGTGGTACGCGCCGATGATGTCGCGGCTGCTCGCCATTCCGGCCGCGAAGATGTCGGTCGTTCCCCTCGGAATCAACACCAACGGCTACGAGCGCCGCCGTCCCGACGACGGCGTGTTTCGCGTCGGGTACTTCGCGAGAATTTCTCCGGAGAAAGGGCTGCTGCATCTTGCGAAGGCCTACGCGCTGCTGCGCCGCAGCACAGGCACGGCGCCGATGCGGCTCGATGCGGCAGGATTCATGTCGCCCGCGCACGAATCGTATCTCGACGAGGTGAAGCAAACGCTCGACGCTGCCGGCGTTGCCGGAGAATTCACCTATCACGGCGCAGTCGATCGCACGCGCAAGATCGACTTCCTGCGTTCGCTGTCGGTGCTGTCGGTGCCGACGCCGTACGACGAGCCGAAAGGCGTGTTCCTGCTCGAAGCGATGGCCACCGGCGTCCCGGTCGTCCAGCCACGCCGCGGCTCGTTCACGGAAGTGGTGCAGAACACCGGCGGCGGGATCCTCGTCGCGCCAGACGATCCCCAGGCGCTTGCCGACGGCCTGCACGAGATGTGGAGCGATCCAGGCCGGCGTCACGCGCTCGGCGCGGCGGCGTTCGACGGCGTGCGCCGGCATTACGCGATCCAGCGCGCGGCCGATCGTCCAGCTGGGCGTGTACGAATCGCTCGCGGCCGCAGTACGGATGATCGCCCTCGATGCTGGCGGTGAACCGGATCTCGCAAGAGCTACCCGACGCCGCGCGGTCCGCTGACGGTGCTGTCCGAAGTGTCGTTCTCGCTCGCTCCCGGCGATGCCGCCGCCATCATGGGCCCGTCGGGCAGTGGCAAGAGCTCGCTGCTCTACATTCTGGGCGGCTCGAGCCGCCGTCATCGGGAACGGTCACGCTCGACGGCCGCAATCCGTTCGAGCTGGACCCAGACGCGCTCGCCGCGTTTCGCAATCGATCGATCGGCTTCGTGTTCCAGGATCATTGTCTGTTGCCGCAGTGCACGGTGCTCGAGAACGTCCTGGTCCCGACGCTCGTCGCTGCCCGCACCGGGTGATGCTGATCGGGCGCGGGCGCTTCTCGATCAAGTCGGCCTGTCCGACCGCCTCGACCACCGGCCCGCCGAACTCTCCGGCGGCGAGCGGCAGCGGGTCGCGATCGCGCGCGCGCTGATCCGTCAGCCGCGGCTTCTGCTGTGCGACGAACCGACCGGAAACCTCGACCGCGACATCCGCGACGGCCGTCGCGTCGCTGCTCTTCGATCTGTACCGCCGCGAGCGACGCGATCCTGGTCGTCGTCACGCATAGCGCACAGCTCGCGTCGCTGCTGCCGATCCGCTTCGATTTGATCGACCGCCGGCTGGCGCAGGCAACCGCTGAACCGGACGCGCGATGAGAGGGCGCACGCTTCTCGCGCGCGGAATCGCTCACTACTGGCGGACACATCTCGCCGTGGTACTCGGTGTCGCGACCGGCGTCGCCGTACTTGCCGGAGCGCTGATCGTCGGCGACTCGGTTCGCGGCAGCCTGCGCGATCTCGTCGTCGAACGCCTCGGCCGGACCGATCGCGCGCTGCTATCGACCGAGTTCTTTCGCGAAGCGCTGGCCGACGATGTGCGGCGCGACCCGGCATTCGGCGCCGCATTTGTCGGCGTCGCGCCGTTGATCGCCGTCGAGGGGATGGTCGCCGACCAGCAATCGGGCCGGAGTGCGCGCGCGTGTCCAGGTCTATGGCGTGGACGATCGCTTCTGGCAGTTTCACGGCGTCGACCGTGCCGGGCCCTCGGGCCGCGACGTGCTGCTGAATGCCGCGCTCGCATCGGAAATCAACGCCCGCGATGGCGGCAGCGTGATCGTCCGCGTCGAGAAGCCGTCCGCCGTCCCGATCGAATCGTTGCACGGACGCAAGGATAATCTCGGCCAATCGCTGCGGTTGACCGTGCGCGCGATCGTGCCGCGCGACGCCGTCGGCGATTTTTCGCTGGTGCCGAGCCAGGGCGCGGTGCGCGCGGCGTTCGTTCCGTTACGCCGGCTCCAGCAGGATCTGGACGCCCCGGCCGGGTGAACGCGCTCCTCATCGCGCAGCGGTTCCCGGCCGAACGCAGTCTGATCCGCTGCCGTCGATTGTCCGCCGCCAATTCGCGCTGGCTGACGTCGGATTGAGCGTGCGAACGGTGGCGGGCGGCACCGCGGTCGCTGTCGAGAGCGCCGCCGGCGTGATCGACGCGCCGAAGGCGCGTGCGATCGACGAGGCGACCGGTGGCGCGGGCGAGCCGATCCTGACCGTATCTCGCCAACGCCATCCGCTACAGCGATCGCGCGATTCCTTATTCGCTGGTGACAGCGATGGACCTCCGCGCAGTCGCTGCCGGTCGACGGCCACGTCCGGATCGCCGATCGTGTTGAACGAATGGGCCGCGCGCGACCTCGGCGCGCGGATCGGCGCGCCGATCGCGCTCGAATACTACGTGTGGGAAGAACCAGGCCGCCTGCTGACGCGGACTGCCGAGTTTCAGCTCGCTGCGATCGTGCCGATTGCCGCGGCCGCCGCTGATCGGGACCTGGCGCCTGTCTACCCGGGCATCTCCGAAGCGAGGCGGCTGGGCGACTGGGATCCACCGTTTCCGATCGACCTCGGACGAATCCGCAGGCAGGACGAAGACTATTGGGACCATTTCCGTACGACGCCGAAAGCCTTTATCCCGCTCGAGGCCGGACGACAGCTGTGGCGCTCGCGGTTTGGCTGACCGCACATCGGTTCGCTTACGGACGGCGGCCGGCGAACCGATCGACGCGACGCGCGATCGCTACACGTCCGCGATCCGTGCGAGCATCGATCCGCTGGCCGCGGGTCTGGTGATTCGCGACGTGCGCGCCGAGGGCTTGGCCGCTTCGCGCGGCGCGACCGACTTCGGCGAGTACTTCACGTATTTCAGTTTCTTTCTCGTCGTCTCCGCACTGATGCTCGCGTCACTGTTCTTCCGGCTCGGCGTCGAGCAGCGCGCGCGTGAGATCGGATTGCTGCGATCGGTCGGTTATACGAACGCGCGGGTGACGCGGCTGTTCGTGATGGAAGGAGTGGCGCTGGCCGCGCTCGGCGGCCTGCTCGGCGTCGGCGGCGCCGTCGCGTATGGCGCGCTGATGATTGCCGGACTGCGAACCTGGTGGTCAGGCGCTGTGGGCACCACGGCGCTGCGTCTCCACGTGTCTCCAGCGTCGCTCGCGATTGGCGCTGCGGCGACCCTCGCCGCCGCGGTGCTGTGCATCTGGTGGACGCTCCGCATGCTGTCGCGGCTGTCGGAGCGCAGCCTGCTCGCTGGACGCATCACCACCACGCCAGGCGCGCCTCGCTCGCGGCGCCGCGCCCTTGCCGCAGTCGCGCTCGCGATCGTCGGCGCAGCATTGGCCGTACTCGGTGCCGGCGGCGTCATCGATCCGACCGCCGCGTTCTTCAGCTGCGGAGCGGCGCTGCTGATGGCCGGCGCTTTTCACCGCGGCGCATGTCTTCAATCGTCCGCCGCGCTCATCCGTCACCGGCGACCGCACGCTGCCGTTGTGGCGAGTCGGACTCCGGAACGCCGCCGAACATCCTGGCCGAAGCCTGTTTGCGATCGGCGTAATCGCCTCCGCCACCTTCATCGTGATCGCGGTGGACGCGTTCCGTCGATCCGGAACGCCGTCCGGCGATCGACGATCCGGAACCGGCGGGTATTCGCTGCTCGTCGATCTCCTGATTCCGATCGCTACCGATCCGAACGGCGCGGACGGGCGTGAGGCGCTCGGCCTTCCGCAGGATCCTTCGATCGCCGTCGATGCGTTCCGCGTTCTGCCTGGCGACGATGCGAGCTGTCTGAACCTGTATCGGCCGCAAAATCCGCGCGTGCTCGGCGTGCCGCAGCCGTTCATCGCCGCCGGGCGCTTTGCGTTTCAGCGATCGCTTGCGGCGACCGACGCCGAGCGCGCGAACCCGTGGCTTCTCCTGGCGCGCGACTTCGGTCCGAACGTGGTCCCGGTGATCGCCGACGCCAATTCGATGACTTACGTCCTCCACCGGTCGCTCGGTGAGGACATCGTCGTGAGCCACGGCGCCGGCTCAGTCCGCTATCGCATCGTCGCGGCGCTTGCCGACAGCATCTTCCAGCGTGAAGTGCTGATGTCGGCCGCGAACTTCGGACGGCTGTTTCCGGAGCAGGAAGGCTATCGATTCCTGCTGGTCGACACGCCACGTGAGGGCGCCGCCGCCGTCGCGTCGGCGATCGAGCGGCAGGCGTCGGACCTCGGCGCGGATGCGGTCGATACGGCGGCGCGTCTCGACGACTTCCACGCCGTCGAGAACACCTACCTCGCCACCTTCCAGGCGCTTGGCGGCCTCGGGTTGCTGGTGGGCACGATCGGCCTTGCCGCTGTCGTGCTGCGCAACGTCCTCGAGCGCCGCCGCGAGCTGGCGCTGCTCGGCGCGGTAGGGTACCGTCGCAGCCACCTGCTGGTTCTCGTGCTGTCGGAGAATCTGCTGCTCCTCGGCGTGGGGATTGGGCGCGGGCGTTGTCTGCGCGCTCGTCGCAATCGCGCCCGCCGTCCTGGAACGCGGCGGACGGGTTCCAGCTACGGCCACAGCGGCGCTGCTGCTGAGTGCGGTGTTCGTCGCCGGGCTGCTATCGTCTTTTATCGCCACGCGTGTGGCGCTTCACACGCCGCTGCTCGCGGCGCTTCGCTCGGAGTGATTCATACCGTCGGAGGCGTTCATGCTGCGGTTTGCGATTATCCTCACCTCCCTGGTCGCCGCATCGAGCGCGCTGTCGGCTGAGAACTGGCCGCAATGGCGCGGTCCGGCGCTCAACGGCCTGAGCGCCGAGAAGAACCTGCCGGTCAACTGGTCGCCTACCGAGAACGTCACCTGGAAGCTCGCGCTCCCGGCGTGGTCCGGGTCGACGCCAATCGTCTGGGGCGATCGGATCTTCCTCAACGTCGCCGAGGATCTGCGGCAGCGTGACGGCGACAACCTGTTTCTCTGGTCGATCGATCGGAACAGCGGATCGGTTGTGTGGAAGCGGCCGCTCGGCAGCGGCAACCACCAGGAGCGCAAGCAGAACATGTCCACGCCGTCGCCGGTCACGGACGGCGAGCGGGTATGGGTGATGACCGGCACCGGCATCCTGAAAGCGTTCGACTTCAGCGGCGCCGAGATCTGGAAGCGGGACATCCAGAAGGACTACGGCCGCTTCGGCCTGAACTGGGGCTATGGCTCGTCGCCGCTGCTTTACCAGGATTCGCTGTTCGTGCAGGTGCTGCACGGGATGAGGACCGACGATCCGTCGTACGTGCTGCGGATCGACAAGACGACGGGGAAGACGCTGTGGCGCGTCGAGCGTCCGACGAACGCGCGGATGGAATCGCCGGATTCGTACACAACGCCGGCGCTGCTGAAGTACGGCAGCGCCACGGAAATTGTCATCACTGGCGGCGACGTCGTCACCGGACACGACCTCGCCAGTGGTAAGGAACTGTGGCGCGCGAACGGTCTGAATCCCGATAACGACGCGAACTACCGGATCGTCGCGTCGCCGGTCGTTCATGGCGAACTGATCATCGCGCCGACTCGCGAGCGACCGATGCTCGTGCTCAAAGCGGGCGGACGCGGCGACGTCACCAAATCGCACCTGCTGTGGTCGTTCGGCAACGGTCCCGACGTGCCGACTCCCGTCACCGACGGAGCGTATCTCTACGTGATCAACGATCGCGGCATCATGTGGTGCCTCGACCCGCGCACCGGCAAGGAGATCTACGGGCGCCAGCGGCTGGCGCCCGGCACCTACAGCGGTTCACCAGTGCTAGCGGACGGCAAAATCTACATCACGAACGAAGACGGTGTGACGAGCGTCGTCAAGGCGGGCCCGACGTTCGCGCTGCTCGCGTCGAACGATTTCAACGATTACACGCTCAGCTCGCCGGCGATTTCCGAGGGACAGATTTTCATCCGCACGCAGAAGCACCTCTATTGCATCGGCAAGCGAGCCGCCCGGTGATCGGCGCGCCGCCTCACCAGGTCCACAATGTCAGCGAGTTGGTGTCCTTGACGTAGATGCGGTTGCCGACGACGGTCGGAAGCGCCCACGTCGCGCTGTCGGCGACCGTGTAGCGTTTCACCGGCTCCAGCCCGGACGCGCTCGGCCGGGCAACGATCAGTTCGGCATCGTCTTTCAGCGCGAACAACAGGTCGGATCCGGCGCGGAGGATCGCCGCATTGGTCGCCTGCCGCGGCTCGCTCGTCCAGAGCGTCTTGCCAGTCCTGGCGTCGAGTGCGAAGAACTGACCGCTGTTCTTGTGCGTCATGCCGACGATCATGTCGCGCACCACAACGGCGTTCGTCATGTAGAGCGGCACGTCGGGATTCTCCCAGACGTCTTCGGTTGTCCACTCGCTGCCGCGCTTCAGGATCTTGAACGCCGTGACCGGATGGTCGAGACCCGACACGATCACCGTGCCGTTGTAGAAGAGCGGCGTGATCGTGTTCTGCGTCGAGCGGGTCGTGAACGGACGCTTCCAGAGCAGCTCGCCGGTTGCGGCCGAGACGCCGACGAGATTCTCCTGCGTGAACACGATGATTTGCCGCGTTCCGCCGAAGTCCGCGGCCATCGGCGACCCGTACGAAGGGCCGTCGCCGGTCCAACTCCACTTCACTGCGCCGGTGGTCGCGTCAAATGCGGTCAGCGCGCCGCGGTTGTGCCCGCCGACGTGGACGATGACCAGGCCGCGATCGACGAGCGGCGACATGCCGGTGTGGTAGAGCGGTGGCACTTCGGCGGCCGGCTTCTGCCACAGCTGCCGGCCGGTCGCCGCGTCGAACGCTGTGACGATGCCGCTCATGCCGAGTGTGTACAGCTTGCCGTTGGCAAACGTCGGCGTGGACTTCGGTCCCTTCTCGTGCCGTGCCGCCGCCGGATTCATCCTGAAGGGCGCCTCGTAGCTGGTCTGCCAGATCGCCTTCCCGGTTTCGGGTTCGAATGCCTGCAGCACTTCGTTGTCGCCCTGCCGTGAAAACATGTACAACCGGTTGGCGACAACGACCGGCGACGCGTATCCGAGCCCGACGTCAACCTTCCACTTGCGAGTCAGCTGCGCGGGCCATTCTTTTGGCGCGGTGAAGTTCGTGACGACGCCGTCGCGGTTCGGTCCGCGCCATTGGGGCCAGTCGGAGGACTGGGTGACAGGTGACTGGGTGCTGGGTGCTGGGTGCTGAGTGCTGGGTGCTGGTGCCGAGGTGCCGGGTGCTTGGGTGCCGGGTGCCAAGTGCCCGGTGCCAGGTGCCGGGTGCCGGGTGCACGGGTGCCGGGTGCAGGAGCAAAGCCGACGACGAGCGCGGCGAGAATCAGCGCACGCATGCTGTCCTAGGCTGCAGGACGGAAGTACAGAACCATGGCCGCGCCGACCGACGCCAGCGCGAAGCCGGCGTAGAGCATCGGACTGACCGCCGACTTCGGCGGATGCATCACCATCGTCAGCGCGACGTTGACGATCGGCGCGCCGCCGAACACCAGCGGCATCACGTAGACCGGCAGGCCGCCGGTCTTGAACGCCCAGATGATGCACGCCGCGCCAGCCGCGCCGAGCGCGCCGGCAATCGTCGCGGTGATCAGGCCGCTGCTGTTGAAATTGTTCAACGAGCCTTGCGACGCGAGCGCCGCCACCGGGATCATGACGCCGATCAGAAAGTACGCCGCGCCGACGCACAGCAGCGCCTTCAGCGGATTGCCGAGCTGCGTTTGGCCCATGTGCAGGAGCGCGCCGTAAGCGCCCCACGACAGCACGGCCCCGGCGACGAAGATCACCCATCCCATAGATTTCCTCTGTGCCGTTCGGGCGGTTACGGTAGCCATGAATTCTGACGGATTGTACGACAGCCGGGGAGTTTCATGGCTTCGCTCCGTCAGGCAATACCAGCTCGTTCGCTTTGTCCGGAGCCTGGTCCTGCGTCGCCCCGGCATTCCACGCCGGAATCGGCTTTTTGTCCGGCGGATACATCGACTCCATCGGCTGCCACACCTTGTCGACGCGATCCGTGAACAGATCGCCGATCAGCAGATCGGTCACCGTGTTGCGCAGCTCGGGATACGCGTCCACGAACTTGCCGAAGCTGAACCCGTCGTAGTACTCGCAGACGCAGGCGGCGCATCCGATCGACGCCATGGTTGAACGACGGTCCCCATTTGCCCAGCTGCGCGGCGGACGTGTCGCCGTTCGCAAGACCCTCGACGATCGCGTCTGCCGCCATCTCGCCCGATCGCAGCGCCAGCAGCACGCCTGAGGAGTACAGCGGATCCAGGAACCCCCATGCATCGCCGATCATCACCCAGCCGTCGCCGGCCACTCTCGTCGCCCGGTACGAGTAATCCTTCGTCGCGAAGTAACCGGTCTCGCGCTTCGGGCAGACGCAATGCGCCGCTGACCCGCCGGAGTGCGCTCGACTTCTTCGTGATACGTCTGCTCGTAGCTCCCGCGATTCTTGAACAAGTGATCGAACGGTGCGACCACGCCGACCGAGACGATGTCATCGTGCTGGGGGATGTACCAGAACCACCCTTTTTTGTCTGGCGTCGCGATCACCATCGTCGCACCTTCGTCGCGCCCGGTGTCGCGATACGCGCCCTTCCAGTAGGTCCAGATAGCGCCCTTGTTCAGGATCGGATCCCACACCCGCAGCCGGAGCCGGTTCTGGATGATCCCTGCCTGGCCGCTGGCATCGACGATGACTTTCGCTGCAACGTCGCGGCGCCTGCCGTTTTCATCCTGCACGGTGACGCCGGTCGCACGATCGCCGCTGAAATGCACCTCCACGACACGGACGCCTTCATGCGCGGCGACGCCGTGCTCGCGCGCATGTTGCAGCATCATCTGATCGAATTCGCTGCGCACCACCTGCCAGGTTTGCGAGCACTCGTGCGGCTTGTTGTCCCGGAAATAGAACGGCGCCGACTCCTTGCCCTGCGCGTTGACGAACTGCACGCTGTGTTTCTTGACGAACCGGCTCGCCTGCATTTTCGGCAGCATGCCGAGGCGCTTCAGCACCCAGTAGGTTTCGGGAATCAGCGATTCGCCGATGTGAAAACGGGGAAAGCGCTCGCGCTCGAACAATTCGACTTTCACCCCCTGCTGCGCCAACAGCGCCGAGCAGGTCGAGCCTGCCGGCCCGCCACCAATGACAACGACGTCGGTCATCTCTGAAGTCGCTCCCTGAATCGCCGCGGGTATGTCCACCGCCTGCATGGTCGGCTGCTTTCGCACGCAGGCGATCGTCATCGTGCCGGTCGCGAGCGTATCTCCATCTTTCTCGAGCACGCAGTCGTAGCGGATCGTCCGGCTCTTCATCTCGGCGACGCGAATGACGACGTCGAATTCGTCTTCGAAGCGCAGCGGGCGCCGGAAATCGAACGACGCGGCGATGCGCGGCCAGCCGACGTCGCTCACGTCGGGATGGATGCTGAGCCCCGCGTTGCGCCACATCGCGTGCTCGGCCTCCTCCATGTAGCGGAAGAACCAGCTGAAGTGCACGATGCCGGCGGCGTCGGTCTCGTAGAACTGCACGCGCCGGCGAAGCGTGAATGTCACGTGTAGCGGATACCGACGTGTTCTGGATGGAAGAAGCGCGGCAGCAGCGTGTCCACGCGCAGCAGTCCCGCGCGACTGAGCGACACTTCGTCGTCAGCGGCGCGATCGACGTAGCCTTCGCTCGCGAGCGAGGCAAGTTCGCCGCCGAACCGGTCGAGCACGTCCACGCCGTATTTGTCCTTGAAGTACGACGGCCGGATCGTCCCGCGCTTCAATTGCAGCACCAGCTCGCGAATGAACCGCTCGTCGTGAGTGGGTCGATAGGCCCGGTTCAGCGGCAGCTCGCCGCGGCCGACCGCCTCGCTGTATGCCTCCCACGTGTCTTTGTTCTGCAAGTGGACACCGTTGACGTGGCCGAACGAGGCGACGCCGAGGCCGACCATGTCCGCGCCCTGCCACAGGCGATCGGTGTAGATGAACCGTGCCGCCGGATCCTTCACGGCGGTGTAAGCGCTGCGCAGCGTATAGCCTTCGCGTTCGAGCGCCTCGAATGCTTCACGCACCCAGCGCCGCTTGGTGGACCAGCTGACGACCGGCTCGCTGAACAGCCGCGTGCCCTTCAACAGGTCTTTGCTGATCGTCGTGTTGAACGGCAGTTCCATCTGGTAGATCGTGACGCTGTCCGGCTCGAGCGCGATGGTCTTCTCGACGCAGCGGCGCCAGTTCTCTTCCGTCTCGCCGAGCATGCCGGCGATCAGGTCGATGTTGATCTGCGGAAAGCCGAGCGCGCGCGCCGCCCGGTACGCCTCGCCGATTTCCGGCGACCGGTGCGCGCGGCCGTTGAGCTCGAGGATTCGGTCGTCGTAATTTTCGACGCCCAGGCTCAGACGTGTGACGCCCATCTCGCGGATCGCCTTCAGCTTGCTCTCGCTGAGCGTGCCGGGCTCGCATTCGAAGGTCACTTCTTCGGCGTCGCGCCAGGACATCGTCTTCGACAGCCGCTGCGAGAGCGACTGCAGCTGCTGCGTCGAGAGAAACGACGGCGTGCCGCCCCCGAAGTAGACGAAGTTCAGCGTCCGTCCGGCAATCGCCGGTTGTGCGGCGTAGAGCTCCCATTCGCGCGCCAGCGTGTCGAGGTAGTGCGCGACATCCTGCGCGTTCTTGTCGGTGTAGACGCGGAAATAACAGAAGTGGCAGCGCTTTCGGCAAAACGGAATGTGCAGGTACAGGCCCAGCGGGGTCGACGGATCGGGTGGCGCCGCGAGGGCGGGACGGGCATCGCGATCGACGGCCTCGTGCGACCACACGGAAAATGGCGGATAGGTGGCGACGAAATAGCTGCCGACGTCAGTTTGATCTTTGATCTCGAGGTCCAAGAGTGTCCTATCCGAAACAGTAGAGGCGTCCGTCGGTTGAACCGACGATGACCCGGCCGGCGGCAATCGTGGGCGACGCGGTAATCGCGTCGCCGGTGTCGAACTCGGCCTGCTTGTGGCCGGTCGCCTCGTCGAGGACGTAGAGCCTGCCGTCGCTCGAGCCGACGTAGACGTGGCCGCCGGCGACGACCGGCGAGGAATCCACGCGCGCGCGTGTCAGGAACTTCCACGCGCTCTTGCCGGTGGCAGCGTCGAGCGAGTGGACCGCCTTGTCGCGTCCGCCGATGATCACCCGCTTGCCCGACAGCGCCGCGGACGAGTAATACGGAAACTGGCGATCGGGATCGCGAAACCGCCACGCCACCTTGCGCGCCTGCACGTCGATCGCGACAACCTCCGAATCGAACGTGCCGATGAACACGCGTGATCCGTCGAATGCCGAAGACGACCCGACGTTCGACCCGAGCGGCACCGAGAAGACGACACTGCCGTCAGCCGCGCGGACCGCGCGGAACTGTTCGTCGCAGCCGCCGATGTAGATGATGCCGTTATTCACCGCCGGCGTCGCGTGCACCGGGCCGTCGGTCTGCAGCTTCCACCGGACGGCGCCAGTGGTCCGATCGAGCGCGTAGAGATGCGTGTCGTACGAACCGATCAGCACGACGTCGCCAGTAATCACCGGAGAAGACCGGATTTCACTGCCCGTCTTGAACGTCCAGATCCGCCGGCCATCCTTCGCCGATACCGCGTGGACCACACCAGCGAGGTCGCCGATAAAGACCGCATCGCCGCCAGCCGCCGGAGACGATTCGCCGATATAGCCGCCTTCGCCGGTCGTGTAAGTCCAGCGGCGTTTCCCGGTTTCGAGATCGATCGCGAGCAGCTCGCCCTTCGCCGAGCCAACGTAGACCGTCCCGTCCACGATAGCAGCCGACGATTCGATCGACTCGCCCGCGTCGTAGGTCCATTTCGGTGACAGCGCCGCAGGCGCCTGGCTTGCGGTCGTGCCGGTCAGCCGCGCGTTGCCGCGGAACTGCGGCCAGTTCGACGCGGTCGTGGCTGGTTGCGCGGCGATTGTCGCGCCGGCCCAAACCGAAAGCACCAAACCACGAAACCACCCGCCTCCGCTCGCGGTAAACACGTGCGAGCTATGGCGAGGCGCGCCGAAGCGCACGCGCGAAGGCGGCGCGACATCATCGTGTTCCGCTACTCGTGGCGAGCGCGAACAGCTGATTCCGATTGTTCAGGAACAGCGTGCCATGCGCCGGGACGGCGGTCGCGTACACCGCGCTGCCCATGTTCATCTCGGCGAGCACTTTCTTGGTTCGTCCCGCCTGGAGAATCGTGACGTCGCCGTCTTCGTCGCCGAGGTAAATCTTCCCGTCCACGACGAGCGCCGACGCCCACACCGCCGCGAACATGTCGTGTACCCAGACAGCCTGGCCGGTTTTGAGATCGATGCAGTGCAGGAAGCCGCTGAAGTCCGGGATGTAGAGCAGTCCATCGGCGATCGACGCGGTCGAAATCGAGCGGCGGATCTTGTCGTAGTGCCACACCCGCCCGGTCGTCGTGATATCGCCGCGCTTCGTGCCGTCGATCGCGTATAAGTGCCCGACGCCTTCACCGTGCTCCGGGTCCTGGCCGTTCGCGATGTAGACCTTGTCTTCGTAGATCACCGGTGTGCCGATGACTTCGTTGCGCGTTTTCGGCCAGACCGAATCCTTCGGATTGGTGTCGAACTCCCACAGCTTCTTGCCGGTCAGCGCTTCATATCCGCGCACCCAACCGTCGCCCTGCGCGCTCACCACCTGATCCACTCCGCCAATCTTGCCGACCGACGGCGTGGACCACTGGCCGTGGAGAATCCGATCCTCGACCGAGTTGTCTTCCCACACCAGTTTGCCGGTGGTCTTGTTGATGGCGATGATCGCCGGCGCTTTCGGCGACGGAATGTTGACGTGGCTTTCGTCCTGTCCGTTCGAGGTGCTGACGAAAATCAGATCGCCGAATATCACTGGTGACGAGTTCGACAGGTTGTGCGGGTACGATCCGACTTCCTCCATCATGTCGAACGACCAGATGACGTCCGGGTCGAACTGCCCGGTCAGCTTCTCGTCCGTCACCGGTCCATCGTTCTTGCCGTCGCGGAAGCCGTTGATGTCGAGGCACCAGACGATTCCGCGGTTGCTCGTGTAGTAGAGGCGCGTGCCGTCGACGAGGGGAGACGAAGCGACGCCCTGGTACGGCCAGTCGTTCGCCCGCCCCGACGACAGCTTCTCGTTGGTCTGCTGCCACAGGAACTCGCCGGTCGACTCGCGGAACGCCATCAGCACACCGCGATCACCAGGCTGTTTCGGATCGCGCATGCCTTCGTTGTTCGTGCCGACGAACACCATGCCGCCAGCGACGACTGGATTGCCGTAGCTCTGCGAACCGAGGTCCGCCACCCATTTCACGTTCTTCTTCGTCTTGACGTCCCAGTCGGTCGGCAGACCCTTCATCGTGGACACCATGTTGCGATCGGGAGTGCCGCCCCACATCGGCCAGTCGCCGCTGCCGGGATCTGAAACTGCGATGAGTGCGAGCAGGAGGGCAATGATGGTCATTGGTTCATCACGATCTTGAGGTTGTCGAGATAGGCGCCGAATTCCGCATCGACGAACAGTCCCGGCGCGCCCTGGCGGTTTCCAATCGCGTCAATCTTCTCGATCGTCCACTGCGCCGGCTCCGCCTCGCCGGCCGGCCAGGCCTTGCCGAGCGCGCGGACCTTCCCGTCGGCCATGTTCTCCACGCGCAGCTTCAGGTGGTACCAGGTGTCGGCCTTCCACGCGAACGCCACCTTGGCCGTGCGCTGCGTCTCCGGCTCCCACGGCTCGATCTTCAGCTGCTGGCCGTTGCCGTAAAGGACCAGCGAGTAGCGCTGCGCGGTGATGCCGATGTCGGACATCTGCCGCCGCCGGGTCGTCCCGCGCACGTCGGCCTCGAAGGTGTAGTTCGACCAGTCGGTCGGCCCGATGAACGCGCGCAACCGCTTGAAGATCGTATTGTCCGGCGCCTTCTGCAGCACCTTCTGTCCGTCCAGCGTCGTCACCGAGAACTTGCCGGCGACCGCGTTGATCCATCCGGGCGGAACCGCGCCGTCGGCGTAGGAATCGAACGTTTCCGTCCACGGCAGCGGATGGACGACGCGTGCGCGCGCTTCTCCGCTGATCGCGCCGGCAGTTGCCTTGATCGTGCCGGCCTGCTCGATCGGATCGGCGGCGACGGTGAACGACCCATCTGGTGCGACCGTTCCCTTGAGGCCCTGTAGCGACCACGACGCCGCGGTCTCGTCGCGCAGGAACCGGCCCTTGGCGTCGAACGACTTGACGCGCAGCTTGATGGTCTGGCCGGGCTTCAGGATCAGTTCGGTCGGCGACACCTGCAGGAACGCCGGAGCGCCTTCTCCTTTTTCGATCGGTTGATCGACCACCGTGCCCGGCACCGACTTCGCCGTCTTCGGGCCGATCGCGTAGACCGCGTCGCTCGACACGAAGAAGACGCGTCCGCGCGAGATCGCAGCGCCTGCCAGAACCGGCTCGGGCGTACCTTCCTGCTGCTGAACGCTGTCCTTGCTGATCGGCAGCTCCACCTCGCTGATGATCTCCGCCGAATCGGCCGACGGCCGGACGATGAAGAACTTGCCCGATTCGGATCCGACGAACAGCTTGCCGTCCGCGAACACCAGCGGCGCCTTCTGCGACGTGCCGAGCGCCTTGGCCCACAGCTCGCGTCCGGTTTCGAGATCGAACGCCTTCAGCCGCGACGCGTTCTCGAGCTGATACACGCGATTGCCGTCGATGACCGGTGACGAGAAGCCGAACTGGTCGCCCTTCATCGCCCACTTGGTCGCCTTGATGTCGCCAGTTTGCGATCCGTCGATCGCCGCGATCATGCCGAGCTCGTTCGTGTCGAAGTTCTCGTCGCCGTGCGAGATGATGACGCTGGTGCCCTTCACGACGACACCAGTGTTGATCGCGCGCTTGGCCGCGACGAAGCTCCACACCTTCTCGCCGGTCTGCGGCTTCATCGCATGCACGGCGCCGTCACCGGTGCCCGCGATCAGCAGGCGTTGGCCGTTGATGGTTGCGATCGTCGGCATCGCGTACGCGGTGTCGTACGGACGGCCGCCGGGACTCGCCATCCAGACGATGTCGCCGGTGCGCTTGTCGAGCGCGATGAAACGATGCGCGCGGTTCGCATGTGCGCCCCAGCTCGAGATCGCGGCGCTGACGATCACCAAATCGCCGTCGATGATCGGCGACATCGTGCGCCCGCCGTGCGTGGTGAACGCCGCGAACTCCTCACCGATCGATCTGTCCCACAGCAGCTTGCCGTCCTTGCTCAGCGCAACGACCTGGGCGCCGACGCCGAGCGCATAGATGTTGCCGGTTTCCGGATCGCCGACCGGCGAGGCCCAACCGACGCGGTGCGGCGGCACGTCGCTCTGAAAGACGTTGAACTTGTATTCCCAGACGACGCGGCCGGTGTCGGCATCGAGCGCCATCACGCGCTCCTGCATCGCCGGACCGCGGCCGGCCGGATTCTGGACGTAGACGCGGTTGCCCATGACGATCGGCGCTGACCGCCCGCCGTACGGCGCGCGCCAGAGGAAGTTCTCGCCGTTCAGCGCCCAGCGGCCGACCAGCCCGGTCTCGGGAGAGGTTCCGTCGCGGTTCGGGCCGCGGGCGTCGGGCCAATCGCCATTCGCGACCTTGCGGCCCTGTGATTGTGCCGACTGCGCGGACACAAAGGGCACAAAGGGCGCAAAGGACACAAAGGGGATTGCGTATACCAAACACACAAAGGACACGAAGGTTACAAAGGACACGAAGGCAGTAGCGCGCCGGCGCGCTCCACGGTTCGTGTCTGGATGCTTCATCGACGTCGCCCTCTCTAGAAAGTCACTCCGGCACGAATACCGTAAGTCCTCGGCGCGCCACTCTCGCCGACGAATCCTGAGGGCGCCAGCCCCGGATACGGAAACGCCACCGGCACATAGCGCGTGTCGAATGCATTGCGCACCCAGACGTCGAAGAACGCGTTCTTCGCGCGCACGCCGGCGCGCAGGTTTGTCAGCGTGTAGGCGTCCTGACCCTCGGTGTTCAGGTCGTCGTACTGGAAATCTCCGTAGCAGATTGCTTCCGCTCGCGCGACCAGCGAGAGGGCGCCGACCAGCGGATGCGTATACTGCGCGCCGAAGTCCGCCGTGTAGCTCGGGGCGTTGGGCACCGTCTTGCCTGCGAGGCTCGCGCCGAACGCCGTCAGGCCGTCGGCGAACCGGGCATGCGTGAAGCCGGCGCTGCCAAACAGATCGAGCCCGGCGTCGGGCCGGGCGTGCACTTCGAACTCGAACCCGGTGTTGTTGGCGCCCGCTGCGTTCGCGATGAAGAACTGGCCCGGCACTTGCGGGTTCGGCTCGTTCACCTGCAGATCGTCCCAGTTGATTCGGAATACGGCGACGCTCGCCGCGACGCGGTCGCCAAGGCCTGACGCCTTCACTCCAGCTTCGTAGTTCCAGCTGTGCTCCTGGTCGTAGGCTTCAGCACCGGCCGGCGACGCTGCGTTGAAGCCGCCCGCCTTGAATCCGCGCGACACGGTGCCGTAGACGTTCGCATGGGGCGCGAACCGGTACGCGACCGCGACCTGCGGCGACACGTCGGAGAACGTCCGCTCTTCATTGACGACCGCCGGTGGCGCAATCGCCGGCAGGTAGAACGTGTTCAGGTCGGCCGATTTGTTTTCGACATCGCCTCGCAGCCCGAACACGACGTCGAACGCCTTCGCAAACGTCCACGTCCCTTGCCCGTACACGCCGATCCCGACATCGTCGAGCGACGACTGCGGCGAGTGCTGGGTAACCGGAAAGTTGATGAAGGGGGACAACACGAACGGCGAGTAGTTGTTGACTGCATCCTGTGTGTAGTTCTGCGTGAATACGAACACGCCCGCCTGCCACCGCATCGTGACGCGATCCGAGAGGACCAGGGGCGCGGCCTTCGCCGACGACACGCGCGCCTCGGTCGTGAACTGGAAGTCCTCCTCAGCGTTCGTCCGCGTGACAAGCGGCAGTGCCGTGTAATCGAGGTCCGTGAAATCGTTCGTCTTCCACTTGAGGAAGCCGGTCGTCGTCGCGAAGTCGACTGTCGATCCGGTGTAGGTGGTCTGGATGGTGGGCGCGATGATGTCGCGGTGTGTGTAGCCGTCGACGTTGCTCGACGCGTGGAACGGCCGCGCCCGGACCGCATCCAGATCGTTCAGTGCGTAATCGCCGTCGCGCGCGCGCTCGCCGGTGAACATCACGCGCGTCTCGAACCGGGCGGTCGGCTTGAACAACATCTGCCCCTTGGCAAAGAACGCGGAACGCGAGTCGAGATCGTGCCCCGTGACGTCGTTGGTCGTGAACCCCTCGCGCTGCGAATAGCCCATCGCAAAGCCGACGCCGAGTTTGTCGGCAACGATCGGCCCGGAGACCGAGCCGCGCACGTCGCCGGCGTTGAAGTTACCGTACGGACCGACGACCGATCCGGTCCAGTTCTTCAGCGACGGGCGACCGCTGACGATGTTGATGATGCCGCCGACCGCGTTGCGTCCGAACAGCGCGCTCTGCGGCCCCCGCACGAACTCGATCTGCTCGACGTCCACCAGCTCGATGCTCGACGAGTTCGCGTTCAGCTGGGGAACGCCGTCGATGTAGCTCGTGATGGCCGGATTGCTCGGGCTGGCGCCGATGCCGCGGAATCGGGCGTTACTCAGCTTCCGCGCCGTGAACTCGTTGAAATACGTGTTTGGCGCGAACCAGCCCGCCTGGCTGACCGAACTGAGACCCTCCGACATCAGCGTGTCGCCGAGCACCGCCGTCACGCTCAACGGCAACGTCTGCGGATCCTCCGGCTCTTTCTGGGCGGTCACGGTCACCGGCGGCAGTGTCACCGTGACGGGCGGCTGCTGCGCAGACGATCGGGACGGGGCGAGCGCGCAGGCCGCCGCCATCCCCACGCAGAACAGCGTCTTAAACATCGTCGAATTCTCCCATACTCTTTAGACCAGTGTTCTTGAAGGGACTCCGCTTATGACGCTGCGATGGACGCTGTTGTTTGCGCTTGGACTCGGAGCGGCGGTGTCGACTGCTCCCGCGGCCACCGACACGGCGTGGCCCCAGTGGCGAGGGCCGAATCGTAACGGATTGTCATCGGACACCGGCCTGCTCAAGCAATGGCCGTCGGCCGGGCCGCCTCAGGTATGGAGCGCGAATGGACTCGGCGCCGGATACGGTTCAGTATCGATGACCGCAGATCGCATATTCGTCCAGGGCGCGCGCGGTCGGAAGAGCGTCATCAATGTGCTCGACCGCGCCAGCGGCAAAGCAATTTGGTCCAAGGCGCTCGGCGCCGAAGGATCCGACGACCGCGGATCCGGACCGCGCGGAACGCCGACGCTCGACGGCGACCGCGTCTACGTCCTGACCGAAGAAGGCGACCTCTGGTGCCTTGGGGCAGCCAACGGCGCGGAGGTGTGGACTCGCAACATCCTGCGCGAATTCGGCGGACGGCAGATCTCGTGGCTGATCAGCGAATCGCCGCTCGTCGACGGCGGCAACGTCATCGTCACGCCCGGCGGCCCGCGCGCGACGATCGTTGCGCTGGACAAGATGACCGGCAAGACCGTCTGGACCAGCCAGCAGTTGAGCGACGAGGCTGGCTATGCGTCGCTGATCGCGGCCGACGTGGGCGGAGTGCGCGTCTACATGACTCTGACAGCGCGTGCCGGCGTCGGCGTGCGCGCGTCCGACGGCCGTTTGATGTGGCGCTTTCAGCCGGTGGCGAACGATACCGCGAACATTGCGACGCCGATCTTCGACGACAACAAGGTCTTCTACTCGACGGGGTACGGCACCGGCGCGGCGCTGCTCGCCCTGACGGCCAACAACGGCGAGGTCGCGGCGCAGCAGGTCTATTTCACGCGCGAGATGCAGAATCACCATGGCGGGCTCGTGCTGGTGAACGGCTCTCTCTACGGATTCCACAATTCGATCCTCGCGTGCCTCGATTTCGCGACAGGACGTGTTGTGTGGCGCAACCGCAGCGTCGGCAAGGGGACGCTGACCTATGCCGACGGCAACCTTTACGTCCTCAGCGAAGATAACGTCGTCGGCCTCGTTGCCGCCTCGCCGACCGGGTATCAGGAGAAAGGACGCTTCTCGATCCCCGACAAGGGTCTTCCAAGCTGGGCCCACCCGGTGGTGAGTGGCGGAACGATGTACCTGCGAAACCAGGACACGCTGGCGGCGTTCGACGTACGAGCGAAGTAAAGAGAATCGAACGCCGAGTTCGCCGAGTTCGAAGAGAAAATCTTCTCCGCGTGCTCTGCGTGCTCGGCGTTCATCTTTCTTCTCCGTGTTCTCCGTTCAGCTCCCGAGATTGAACGCCGCAATGTTCTTGCGGTCGCGGACGTACAACGTCGTGCCGGAGAGCGTCGGCGGCGTCCACGAGATGTTCTCGAGCACGGTCGCGCGGGCCAGGACCTTCATCCCCTGCGGGGAAACCGTCACGAGTCCGAGCGTCCCGTCTTCATCGAGCAGGATGATCTTGCCGTCGGCGTGAATCAACTGGGCGCGCGCGAACGTACGATCCTGCCAGACCGTTTTTCCGGTCGTGACGTCGACCGCTGTCAGAAACGATGGGCCGAAATCACCACTCGACCCATACACGTGGTTGCCGATTCTGATCACCGATCCGATGTGCACGCGCATCCGGTTCGAGTACCACTTTTCCGCAACCGTGGTCTTGCCGGCGGATTGATGCAGTTCGAGCACGCGGCTGCCCGAGTTGTACGCCGACGAGATGAACAACAGATGATCGGACGGCGACCAGACCGGCGTGCTGATGTTGAGGCCATAGTCGGTCCGATGCGGATGGCTCCACAGCGTCTCGCCGTTCGCGGGATTCATACCGGCGATGCGGTCGCCACCGAACACGAGGAGCTGGCGCTGGCCGTCCACGTCGATGAACGTCGGCGACGCCGGGGAAGTGCCAGTGCCGCCGGCTTTCCAGACAAGCGCGCCAGTCTGTTGATTGAACGCGGCGACTGCCTGGTTCGCTCCGCCGAGCGTGACGATGACATTGCCGTCCGACGCGATCGGGCTGCAGCTGTATCCGCGGTCCGGCGACGGCGCGTCGTACTCCTTGATCAGATCGTGCGACCAGAGCAGCTTCCCGGACGCCTTGTCGAGCGCCATCAGCTCGCGGCGCGTGCCGGTGGCGAACAACCTGTTGCCGGCGATCAGCGGCGTTGCGTGCGGGCCGGCGCCCTGCGAGAAGTCGACGCCTTCGGTCGGCGAGGGATATTTGTATTCCCAGACCGTCTTGCCGGTTACCGCGTCGAGCGCGGTTACGACTTCTTCCTGGCTGCGGCGGACGTACGACACCAACCCGCCAGCGGGCCGGTACATCGTGTAGATGCGTCCGCCCTCCGCGAGGATCGACGAGTGTCCTTCGCCGAGCGGACGCGACCAGAGCTTCTTCGGGCCGCCTGACGGCCACGCGTTCGCCAGCCCAGTGACGTCCGATGTGAAGTTGCGATTCGGCCCGCCCCACTGCGTCCAGTCGGCACCGGCGACCACCATCGCCGCGAGCAGGAGTTTCAGCGGCATGATCGGCATGATATCGTCTCCGCCTTGCGCAAAATCGACCTGTTCAACCACATCCTTCCGTCCGGATATTTCGAGCGGTTCATGAAGGTGGCGCCGTCCTTCAAGGACATCGGCAAGCGGATGCGCGGCATTCCGATGCTGTGGGACTTAGACGTCCGGTTCCGCGTGATGGACGCGTTCGACGACTACGAACAGGTGCTGTCGCTGCCGACACCGCCGATCGAGGTGTTCGCCAGCGGGAACGACGCGATCGATCTCGCGCGAGCGGCCAACGACGGGATGGCCGAGCTGGTGCAACGCCACCCCGGCCGCTTTCCTGCGTTCGTGGCGGCGCTGCCGCTCGCGAATCCCGACGCCGCGGCACGCGAACTCGAACGGGCGCTCGACGACCTGGGTGCCAGAGGGTTTCAGATCTTTTCGAACATTCTCGGGAAACCGATCAGCGCGGCCGAGTTCCTGCCGCTGTTCGAGGCGGTTCACCGTCGCGGCTTGCCGATCTGGCTGCATCCGTACCGCGGCGCCGATTTCAGCGACTACCAGACCGAGACGGCGTCCGAATTCGAGATCTGGTGGACGTTCGGCTGGCCGTACGACACCAGCGTTGCGATGGCGCGTCTCGTGTTCGCCGGGCACTTCGACCGTTTCCCCGAACTGAAGATCATCACGCACCACATGGGCGCGATGGCGCCGTACTTCGAAGGGCGCATCGGCCCCGGCTGGGATCAGCTTGGCGCCCGCACGTCCGACATCGACTATTCGCCGGTGCTACAGCGTCTGAAGAAGCGGCCGCTCGACTACTTCAAGATGTTCTACGCCGACACGGCGCTGTTCGGCGCATACGACGCGACGGTCTGCGGTTTGAATTTCTTCGGCGTCGATCACGTCGTCTTTGCGTCTGACGCGCCGTTCGATCCCGAAAAAGGCCCGATGTACATTCGCAACACGATTTCGATCGTCGATCGGCTGCCGATTGATGAAGACGAGCGGCAGCGCATCTACTGGCGCAATGCCGTGGACTTGTTGCGGCTGTAGACCCGAGTCTCCCCAGCTTCGGATAAACACCCATCCAGTTGGACTTCGGAGGCAGGTCACGACATTTCGTGACTTGGGCCGATGTCGCGTGTTTCTATCTCGAGCGCCATGCGGCTCGAAAGCCGTGTCCCCACTGTAGTTTCCGGCAGCCTGGCTTACCTCATCAGCTCTGGACCGCTTCTTGTAAAAGCTCCGCCTACAGCACGATCCCCGAACGTTTGAATGCCTATACCCCTTGCTGCGGCGCTCGTGTTGTTGATGGCGTGTCAGTCGCCGTCGACCGACCGAAGCCTCGCCGAGCAGCTGGCGCGGTCGGGCCAAACCGTCGAAGCGCTCGATCTCTTCAAGCGAGTCGTCGGGGTGAGAATCTCATCCGCTCTGGAGCGCTTTTTGTAACAGCGTCCACCCTGCTTGTATCCCTTGCCGCGGCGCTTGTCATGTGCTCGTCGGCAGCGTCGGACGTTGCGGCCGGCCCAGACGCGCGAGGCCGCGGTCGAGGCGGCGCGGCGCGGCGAGTACGACACGGCTATCTCGTCACTCCAGGCGCTCGCGCAGGCGGCGCCCTCCGACACCGGCGTACGGTTCGACCTGGCGGTGGTGCTCCAGTGGGCAGGGCGGTCCCGCGAGGCGACGGACGTCTTCGAGAGCACGCGCGGCACCGAGGCGCCGGAATACGTGCTCAGCGCGATGACGCTCGCCTACCGCGACCAACAGCGGTGGGCGGACGCCGCCAGGCTCGCGGCCGAAGGCGGCAGGCGATTCCCCGAGAGCGCGCGAGTGGCTGCTCGCCACACGGCTCGTCGAGGGCGGTGCCGCGCTCGAAGCCGGGGACTCGTTCGCCGCGCTCCGCGCGTACCTCGCGGCCCGGCTGCTTGCGCCTGACGATGCCCAGCTTCAGAGCGAAGTCAGCGGCATCCTCGTCAGGCTCGGTGCGCCGTTCGCCGCGGGCCTGCACGCCGCGGGACGCGATCCGGGAATCGAGGCGCGTCAGGCGGCGGCGCTCGTCAACCAGGCCACGACGATTCCCGCCCTGGATCCCGCGCATCGCTTCGACCGGACCGATGCGGCGCTCGCACGCCTCGAGTCGCTGCTCGCCGACGCCAGAGCGGCGTCGCCGCCGGACGACGGGCTCGTCACCCGGCTGCGCGGCGACCGCGTGGTGGCGCTGCGGGATCGCGAGCGGTGGCTGGACGTGGTCGGCGAGGTGGCCGCCCTGCGACAGGAAGGACGGCCGATTCCGGCGTACGTCCGCGAAGCGGAAGCCGACGCCTTGCTCGCGCTGAGGCGCCCGGCCGAGGCGCGCGCCGCCTACGAAGACGTCCTTGCCGCCGAGCCGCAGTCGCGTTCCGCGCGCGTGGGCCTGTTCTTCGCGCTGCTCGAAGACGAGCGCGTGAGCGACGCGCTGGCGCTGGTCGACGCGATGGCGGCGGAGGGCGGGCCGAAGACGTGGCGCGGCGTGTCGCCTGTGCCGGCGGCCAACGCGGACTGGCTCGACGCGCAGGCGCTCGCGGCCACCGCCCGTTACTACGTCGGCGAGCACCGCGAGGCGTGGCGGCGGCTGCAGCCGCTCGTGGACGGCGCGCCGGCGCTGTCGTTCCTGCGATCGGCGAAAGCGCAGATTGCGAGCGCGCGCGGGTGGCCGCGGCTCGCCGACGAAGAGACGCACATCGCAGTCGGCACTCACGTCCCCGGATCGATCCACCGAGATCGCGCTCGCTGAGGCGGCGCTCGCACGAAAGCGCTACGACGAGGCCCGGCGGCGCACCTCGTCGCTCGTCTCGCTCTTTCCCGGCGACCAGGCCGTGGAGCGGCTGCGCCGCAGCGTGCGCGCTCACGATGCGCCGGAGCTCCGCCTGGACTCGCAGTCCCGCACCGAGTACGGCGACGCGGCCGACAGTCCCGGCTCTGGCTACGACGTCCGATCGGCGCTGCTGGCACCGCCGATCGCCGAACGCTGGCGCCTCAAGGCCGCGTACGAGTTCTCGCAGGCCAGCCCCGTCGAGGGCGTCGTCCGGCGGACCCGCTATGGTGCGGGCGTCGAGGCGGACTGGCCCGATGCGTCGCTCGACGCGACGGTCTGGATCAATCAGGGGAACCCTCGACCGCACGGGCGGGCGCGTTGCCGGCACGATGGGAGATTGGCGACCACCTGCAGGTGGAGGGCTCGGGAGCGCGCTACTCGGCCGACACGCCGCTGCGCGCGACCTACTACGGGATCTCCGCCGACGGCGGCGCCGTCCGCGTCAGCTACGCCTGGGACTCGGCCACGATCGCCTCCGCGTCCCTGCGGCGCTCGTGGTTCACCGACGGCAACGACCGGATCGAGGCGAGCGGCTTTCTCACGGCCCGCGTCGTGGAACGGCCGGGCCTCAGCATCGAGCTGCGCCCGGAGCTGTGGTGGGGTGCGAACACGCGGCTCGATGCCCCGTATTTCAATCCCGGCCGGAGCACCTCCGCCGACATGAGTGCGGCCGACGCGGCACCTGCTCTGGCGGCGGTACGAGCGAAGCCTGCACCAGGAGCTCCGACTCGCGGCAGGCGCGTTCGCCCAGGAGGACTATCCCAACCCGTTGGACCGGCTCGGCCTGCTACGAGCACATCCTTCAAGCTGACCACCGAATCCGTCGCTGTACTACGGTCTCGGCTACGCCCGTCGCGTCTACGACGGGACGTCCCGTCGAGGACTTGCGCGTGTGGATCAACCTCGGACATCGCTTCCCATGACACGCCGCGCATCCTGCCGCTCATCGTCGCATCGCTCGTGCTCGCCGCGATGCCCGGCGGGGCGCGGCGCCCGGAGCGCGGACGCACGAACCTTCCTCGCCGTCGTGCTGCACGACGTCGTGGACGAGCGAGCAAAGCTCGACGCGGACGGCACGACCACGAGCGATCTCGTGGCCTTCTTCGAGTACCTCGTCTCGAACGGCTGGCACGCGATCACGCTCGACGAGGTCGATCGCGCGGGCCGCGGAGAAACGACGCTCCCCGAGAAGTCCATCCTCATCACGATCGACGACGCGTACGCGAGCGACTACACACGCATCTACCCGCTGCTGCTGGCCACAAGGATGCCCGCGGTCTGTCGCGGTGCCGGGCGCGTGGATGGTCCGCGGCCAGGGCCCTGGCGGCGAGGCGGTGCTGACCTGGGCGCAGGCGCGCGAGATGCAGCAGAGCGGCCTCGTCGAGTTCGCGTCGCACGGCTACGACTTGCACGGCACGGTGCGCGGCAATCCGCAGGCGAGCCAGGTTCCTGCGTTCTGGTTCCGGATTTTCGATCCCGCACGGGGCTACGAGGACGACGACGCGTACCGCCGTCGCGTGGGCGCCGACCTACAGCAGTCGATCGCCGTGATGACGCGCGAGCTGGGACGTGCGCCGCGAGCCATCGCCTGGCCCTATGGCCGCTACACGCAGAGCGCCGTCGAGATCGCGAGAGGCTCTCGGCTTTCGCTTCGCCCTGACGTTCGATCCGGAGCCGGCCCTGGCGAGCCGCCCGCTCGCGATCGCGAGGTTCTCGCTCTCCACCGGATCGCTGCTGCCGCCGCTGGTAGAGCGGCTGCAGGCCGGCGACATGCTGCCGCGCGTTCGGCGGTTCGTCCGGCTTCGCCCGTCATCGTTGTGGCGGCCGGATCCCGCAGAGACCGAGCGCCTGCTCGGTGCGGCCATCGAGCGTGTCCGGATCCTGGGCGCCACCGCCATCGTGATCGACGCGGTCGAGCCGGGACCGGACGGACGTCCTGCGGCGTGGTTCCCGACGAGAGCGATACCCGTCCGCGCCGACGTCTACCTGCGGTTCGCGTGGCAATTTCAGACTCGAGCGGGTGTGCGGGTGTGGGGCGGCTGCCCGCGGCAGCGCTCGACCTCGGACGACGCCGAGCTCGAGGGCATCTGCCGCGACTTCGGCATCTTCACCTCCGTGGACGGTCTTCTGGTCGAAGAGGTCAGCGCGCTGGTGGGGCCTGGAGACGTCGGCTCCGGCGCGCGGTGGGAGGTCGCTCAGGCGCGGCGCGCCATCGACGCGGCTCAGTTGCCGCGGCGGGAGCGACGAGTCCTGACCTGCTTCAGGGCCGTGCAACGCGAACTGCCGGGTCTTCAGCTCGCGTTGGTCTCACGGATACTCCTGATCCCCGCGGCCCAGGCGCGGCCGCGGACATCACGTTCGTGCGAACGGCACCAGATCCTGGCGAGGCTGGCCGTGCCATCGACGCGATGGTGCGAGCCGGCTGGCTGTCGCCGCGATTGGCGCGACGCGTCGGCCTGTGGCTGGAGAGCGATCGTCCGCCTGCCGACCGCGACCTCATGGCCATCACGCGACGTTTCCAGCGCGAGGGCGGCGTCGCCCTGGGCTGGAGCTCCGACGATCCGGTGGCCGACCAGCCCAGCGGCTGCCGTCGTCGCCCCGGTCGTGTCGGCGAGCCTCTTCCCTCGCGAGGTTCTGATCGATGTGGGACCTCTTCGTCTCGATGGTGCCCGGCTTCACGTTCGGATACCCGTTCGTGATGGCGTGGTACTGGATGACCGGCGGCATCCTCCACCGCCTCGTGCGCGGATGGCACGAGCCGCTGCCCGGCGAGCCGCCGCCGCTCGCGTCGTATCCGCCCGTCAGCATCCTCGTGCCGTGCCACAACGAGGGCGAGAACGTCCGCGAGGTGTTCGCGGCGCTCGACGCGGTGGACTATCCGGATTTCGAGATGATCGCGATCAACGATGGCTCTCGCGACGACACCGGGCCATCCTCGACGAGCTGGCCGGCAAGTACGAACGCCTCCGGGTCGTGCACCTCGCGACCAACCGCGGCAAGGCGCTCGCCCTCAACGCGGGCGCGATTGCCGCGCGCCACGAGATTCTCGTCGCGATCGACGGCGACTCGCTCCTCGACCGCGACGCGGTCACGTGGTTCGTCCGCCGCTTCCTGTCCGACGGCACGCTCGGGGCGCTCACCGGGAACCCGCGCATCCGCAACCGATCGTCGCTGCTCGCCCGGCTCCAGGTCGGCGAGTACTCCGCCATCGTCGGGCTGATCAAGCGCGCCCAGACGCTCTTCGGCTGCGTGTTCACCGTCTCGGGCGTGGTCTGCGCGTTCCGCAAGCGGGCCCTGCACGACGGCGGGTGGTGGTCGCCTGCCACGCTCACCGACGACGTGGACATGACGTGGCGAATCCAGATGGCAGGATGGACGGTCGCGTACGAGCCCAAGGCGCTCTGCTGGATCCTGATGCCCGAGACGCTCCGCGGTCTGTGGCGGCAGCGGCTCCGGTGGTCGGAGGGCGGTACCCAGACGGTGCTCAGGCTCACGCCCCAGATGTTCCATCGACGGCTCTGGCGGCTGTGGATCGTGTGGTTCAACTACATGCTGAGCGTGCTGTGGGCGTACGCGATGCTCGCCGGCCTCCTCGTCTGGTGCCTCCGGTGGACGTCGCTTGCGCCGCTCGTTCACTACCCGGCGTTCAGCCCGGTGCCGCAGGGGTGGGGCGCCCTGCTGACGGTGACGTACCTGCTCCAGGCGTCGGTCAGCCTCTTGCTCGATCACCGGTTCGAGCAGGGGATCCTGCGGGTGATCTTCTGGCAGGCGTGGTACCCGCTCTTCTTCTGGGTGCTGCAGGCGCTCACGGCGGTCGTCGGAGTGCCGCGGGCGATCCTGCCGCCTGATGCGGACCTCCACCGGCACGTGGGTGAGCCCGGATCGAGGCGTGCGATGAAGACCGGCCGTCCGCCCGTCGAGCCGCCGATCATCCGGACGCGCGTGCCGGCGTGGATGCAGGTGCGCGACGTGCTGCTGACGCTCGGCGCGTGGCTGCTCATCGGCTACTTCCTGCGTGAGGGGCTCTACCTCGCGTACGACTACTTCCGCGCGCCGATCTTCGAGCTCACGACGGCGACGGCGCCGGACTGGGGCGAAATGTGGGGACGCCTTCGCGGCTTCGTGCTGCTCGCGGCGGCGCTCGTCGCGTGGATTACGTTCTGGGCGCTCGACAGCCGCGCCCGCCTGCAGGCCACGCACTCGCCGCAGCCTCGCGCCGCTGCCCGACTGCAGCCACGCCGCGCGCGTCGGGTTGAGCGAGGCGGAGCTGGCCGCCTGGCGCCTGGCGAAGGTGCAGACCGTGGACATCGATCCCGCGCGGCAGGTCATCATGCGGGTGGATGGGCGCACGTCGGACGTGCCCTTGGGCCGATAGAAACGTTAGCGCCACCTCACGATTTCGCGGCAATTCTCTAGCAAAATCAGCAAATTGCGCCTGCGCAACGACTGATCTGGGCCTCGCGGCTAGACTGGTTCGCGAAAGGTAAGATCACAAACTTTATGAAGTTCGCATGGTCGACTCTGACGCTTGCACTCAGTCTGGTTGCCGCGCTGTCGCCGTGGCGTGCGCCAACAACCCGCTCGCGCCGTCAATGACGTCCAGCAGCGAGGCCACGACGATCGCGGCCGAAGTGGTTCCCGGTGTCCTGAAGCTTCAGTCGCTGACGCGCGCTGACGCGACGACGGTGACGATCAGCGATCCGCAGCAGTTCACGCTCGAGTTTCTCGACAACAATCGAGTGGCGGTGAAAGCCGACTGCAACCGCGCGTCGGGCTCGTTCACGCTGAACGGGACGACCTTGACGATCGGACCGATGGCGGTTACGAAAGCGTATTGCGGAAGCGCTTCGCTCGACGGCGAGTTTCTGAGTTTGCTCGGCGGCGAAACCGTGGCAACGGTGAGTACAACGTCTCTGGTTCTTTCGTCGGCACGCGGCGCACTTCGATTCTCACGCTAGTCCGGCGTTTGTAAGGGTCCTCTGCGCGGTGCGCGCGCAGAGGACTTTTTTTGCCCTCCACTCGCGCGTCCTGCGCACCGCTTCCAGCCGATTGCAAGAAAACGCCGCTTGATCGTTCTAAGGCCAGAGGGCTTCAGGCATGGCCGATCCCCGGCTGTATCAGATTTGCACACTGGCGTCGCTGCTGGTTTACGGAATCGGGTGGCTCGACTTCGACGTCACACCTGCTCGGGCGGCGTTGCTGGTCGCCACGGCTCTCGCGACGCAGGCAGTGGGTGACTGGATAGTCGGCAACCGGCTGCCGTTTCGATCGAGCGCACGCAGCGCCTTGATCTCTGGCCTGTCGCTTTGCCTGCTGTTGCGCACGAACAGCGCCGGCCTCGCCGCGACGGCTGCGGTGCTGACCGTCGCCAGCAAATTCGTCATCCGGATCCGCGGCAAGCACGTCTTCAATCCGACCAATGGCGGCATCGTCGCGATGTTGTTGCTCAGCAATCAGGTCTGGGTGTCGCCAGGGCAATGGGGAGCGCCGGCGTTCTTCGCCTTTCTGATGGCGTGTACGGGCTCGCTGGTCGTCAACCGTGCGGCGCGGTCTGATGTGACCTACGCGTTCATCGCGTTCTACTGCGCACTGCTGTTCGGCCGCTCGTTGTATCTCGGCGAGCCTTTGACGATTCCGCTGCACCGGCTCGAAAGTGGCGCGCTGTTACTGTTCGCCTTTTTCATGATCTCCGATCCCAAGACGACGCCCGATTCGCGAGTTGGCCGCGTGCTGTTCGCGGCGCTGGTGGCGTTTGGCGCGTGGTACGTGCAGTTCCGGCTGTTCCGGACGAACGGCCTGCTTTGGTCACTCGCAGCGTGCTCGATGGCCGTGCCGCTGCTCGATCGAATCATCCCCGGCTCGCGGTATGCCTGGTTGCCGCCGCAGTCGCTCGCGCGCCCGTCGCCAGCGCTGCGCGCAGCCTAGAAGGAGTTCAGTCATGAGACGAACCGTGTTCGGTGTCGCTGTGACGGCGATGGTCGCCTGGTCGACGCCGTCGATACTCGGGTTCTGCGGCTTTTACGTTGCGAAAGCCGATACGAAACTGTTCAACAAGGCATCGCAAGTCGTGCTGGTGCGGGACGGCGATCGCACCGTCATGACGATGGCCAACGACTTCGAAGGCGAGCCGAAGGAATTTGCCATCGTCATCCCAGTGCCGACCTTCCTGAAGCGCGAGCAGATCCACGTCGGCGAGAAGGCGTTGGTGGATCATCTCGATGCCTACTCGGCACCGCGTCTCGTCGAGTATTTCGATTCGAATCCCTGCGAGCGGCTCGAGTCCCGGATTATGGAACGGCTGGCGATGCCGGCCGCCAAGTCGTCCATGGCGGACCAGGGGCGCGCGAACGCACTCGGCGTGACGATCGAGGCGCAATACACGGTTGGCGAATACGACATCGTGATTCTGTCGGCGCAGCAAAGTTCGGGGCTCGAAACCTGGCTGCAGCAGAACGGGTATCGCATTCCGCCCGGCGCGTCGCCGGTGATCGGCACCTACCTGAAACAGAACATGCGGTTTTTCGTCGCCAAGGTGAACCTCGCGGAACATTCGAAGCTTGGCTTTTCGTATCTGCGCCCGCTGCAGGTGGCGTATGAGTCCCCAAAATTCATGCTGCCGATCCGCCTCGGTATGGTCAACGCCAAAGGGACTCAGGACCTCTTCGTTTATGCGCTGACCCGCAACGGCCGTGTCGAGACGACGAATTATCGGACGGCGAAACTCCCGGTCGACGCGGAGCTGCCGGTCTATTTGAAACAGCCGAACGAGTTTGCGGCGTTCTACAAGGCGATGTTCGCGCGACAGGTCGAAGGCCAGGATGGCCGGGCGGTGTTTCTCGAATACGCCTGGGACATGCGATGGTGCGATCCGTGCGCCGCCGATCCTCTGACGACCGACGAACTGCGGCGGCTTGGCGTATTCTGGACCGACGGCCGCGACGGTTCGGCGCCGAACGTGTTTTTGTCGCGCCTTCATGTTCGCTACGACAATGCGCACTTTCCGGAAGACCTGGTTTTTCAGGAAACTCCCGACCGGACGAATTTCCAGGGCCGTTACGTACTGCGGCACGCCTGGACGGGTGCGGCGAGTTGCGCCGCCGCGACCGACTACCGTCAGGCGTTGAACGAACGGCGCGGCCGCGAAGCCGAGCAGCTGGCGCGGCTCACCGGTTGGAACATCACCGAGATCCGGCAGAAGATGGGTCCCGGGGTGGCCGCCGCCGAACCGGCGTGGTGGGAGAGACTCTGGAAGAAATGATCCGAAGGAACGACGGAGCCGGTTAGACGTGGGTAGCCACGCGGCCGATCTCGAGCTCGCGCGTTTGTGTGCCGCCGGCGATGAGCACGCGTGGGAGAGGTTCGTCCGTGAATATCGGCCGCTGCTGTATCGTGCCGCCGACGCGCTCGATCGCACGCAGGGCGCGCGTGAACTCGCCGATTCCTTGTACGCGGAGTTGTATGGCGTGACGGCGAGCGCTGGCGAGCGGCAGTCGCTGTTTCGCTACTATCAAGGCCGCAGCAGCCTGGCCACCTGGCTGCGCGCGGTGCTCGCGCAGCGCTACGTCGATCGCCTTCGCGGGCAGCGGCGGGTTGAGCCGCTGCTGCATGACGAGGTGCCGGCGCCGAGTGAAGAGGTCGACACCGATCGCGCGCGTTACGTCACGCTCGTTGGTCAGGCGCTCGGCCGGGCGGTGGCCGGCTTGAGTGCGCGCGAGCGCTTGCGGCTCGGTTGCTACTATGTCCAGGAACTGACGCTCGCCGAGACGGCGCGGGTCCTGAACGAAAGCGAAGCGACCTCGTCTCGTCGGTTAGGCCGAACGCGTCAGACGCTTCGCGCCGAAGTCGAGCGGCAGCTCCGAGCGGACGCGCGATTGAGCGACGATCAGATCGCGGCCTGTTTTGCATCGGTCGCCGGCGACCCTGGTCCATTGGATCTCAAGCAGGTCATTTATGAGTGATGTGCCGGCACGGCTCCTGCGCGACACGCTCCGCGCCGCAATGGAGCCCGCCGCTTCCTCCGGCTGCATCGATACCGAAACGCTCGCGGCGTGGGTCGACGGAACGTTGAACGCGCGCCAGAGAAGGTCGATCGAGTCGCATGCGTCGGCGTGTGCGCACTGCCAGGCGCTGCTTGCGGCGACCGCGCGAATCGAGACCGCCGTTTCTGCGGCGGTTCCGTCGACACGGTGGCAGTCGTCGTTTCTCAACTGGCTCGTTCCGCTCGCCGCCGCGGTGGCCGCTGTGACGTTCTGGGTGGCGGTGCCGGCGCCTGAGCTGAAGGAGTCCGCGCCGCAGCGGCGGGACGCGCCCGCGTCGCCACCGGCATCGACCGCAGAGCTCGGAAGAGTTTCCAAGAACGAGGCAATTGGCCTCGTGCCGTCGGAGGCTGCCAAACAACAGCCCGTTGCTCCTGCCAATCCGCGGCTCCCACGGACGACGGTTGCTGGAAACGCCGTGGCACCAATTTCGCCGAAGCCGTCGGCTCTGCCGCCGCCTTTGACCGACCAGACACGAAGCGAAGAGAAGCGCGACGTACGGAACTCGAGGCGTCCCCGAAAGTTGTCGCGGAGGCCGCAGCGCCGCCTGCCGCACCAACGCCGCGCGCGAATCAGGAGTCGCAGCGGTTCGCCGAATCGCGGACGGCGGGTGTCATGAAATCGGCTGTGGCAGCAGACCGGTTGTCCGTCGCACCCGCGACGGAAATCGCGTCGCCCGATCGAAACGTGCGCTGGCGGATTGTCGCGGTCAATCGCGTCGAGCGATCGATCGACGGCGGCACGACCTGGCAGGTTCAGCCGACGGGTACGACTGCAGCGATTACTGCCGGTGTCGCGCCGTCGCCGACGATCTGCTGGCTGGTTGGCCGCGGCGGTCTGGTTTTGGTCTCGACCAACGGCCAGACATGGCAGCGCGTGCCGTTTCCCGAAGTGGTCGATCTGATATCGATCCGCGCCCCGGATGGCGCCAACGCGACCGTGACCGCCGCGGACGGCCGCTCGTTCGCGACAACTGACGGCGGACAGACCTGGCGCGCTCTGCCGATCCCCTGATATGCCGCAGCCGGCGTTACGACGGCGGCTTCCAGTTCAGGATCAACGTGACCGGTGACGGGCTGCTTTCCTTCACCGTTGCGACGAGAAAGCGTTGGCTGTCGGGCGCGACCATGAATTGATGACGGAAATCACCCTGCTGCACCATGCTGCCAATCGGCGGTGCGAACAATGCGGCGGGCGTGCCGATATCAGCAGCCGAGGTATTCGCGGCAGAGCGAAAGGGGACCGCCATCAACTGCCCATGCCTCGAAATGTAGAACAGTTCCTTTCCGTCGCGACCCCATCGAACTTGACTGCCACCGTCAGTTGAAACCCGCGATCGATTCTCCGATCCAGGGAACGACTGAACGTAGATTTCGTTCCGGCCAGATTCATTCGACTGATACGCGATCCACCTGCCATCCGGCGAGAACTGCGCACCCTGTTCGTCGAACGGTGTCTTGACGACCGGGAACACCTTGCTCGATCCGTCCATCGACAGTCCCATGATGTCGACGCTCCCTTTCGGATCGTTTACCACGAACATCAGGGTGCGGCCATCGGGTGACCAGTCGGTCGCGACCTTCGGCAGCGCGGTCGCGAGCAGCAACTCCTCTGCATCGCCGGCCGCCGCCTTCACGTACAGGTCGTGGACGCCCTTTCGATTCGAGCTGAAGACGACACGGCGTCCGTCGGGCGACCAGGTCGGATAAACGTCGTCAGCCGGGTTCGACGTGAATCGACTGAGCACGCCACGTTTCGTATCAATCGTCCAGATGTCGGGATTGCCGTCCGCGCTTCCGTAGAACGCGACGCGTTCACCGCTGGGCGATAACGACGGTTCGCCAAGAGCTCCGACGGTATTGCCCAGCGTGCTCACTGTGTTTCCAGCGCGATCGAACCAGATCAACTGTCGTTCGCTTACGCCCGCGCTCTCGCGGTAGGCGATCGATCCTGAACGCGACACCGTAACGCCCAACTCCGCGGTCTCGCGCGCTACGTGTTCGGCAACCGTAAACGGGTTGCTGGCGAGTTCCAGCTTCGCCGGGTTGAACGGTTGCGCGAGCAACGTTCCCCGAACGACAAACAGCAGATGGCCAGGCGGCGCGAAGACGGCAGCAGTGTCGGAATTGAGCAGACGATGAGGAGCCGATGCGGAATCGAGTTGGCCGAGGTAGACACCGCGCACGTCTGGATTGCCTCGGACGTAGTAGAGAAAATGGCGGCCATCTGGCAGAAAATGCGGCGAAAAGTCGCTGCCCTGCTGAGCCAATCCCGACAGCTGTACAGCATCGCCGCCGGTGGCCGCGATACGGGCGATCGGATTACCGAGCGACGCGAACAGGATGACGTTGTCCTGGTTCCACGTCCCGCCTTGTCCGCGGTTAACAGTAGTGAGAGTTTGGACCGCGCCGCTCGAAATCTCAACGCGCCGCAGTTTGGCCTCCGCGAAGAACCCAACGGACTCGCCATCAGGCGACCAGAAAGGTAGATCCGCACCGTCGGTTCCGCCCAGTGTCCGCGACGAACCGGACGGCAGCGAACGCAGCGACAACCGCGACTCGCTGTCCGATGTTGCGATGAATGCCAACGTGCGTCCGTCGGGTGAGAGCGCCGTTGAATGCGGTGCCGCTGTCGGTGGGGTCACCAGATCGACGCGGAGTTCGGCGGCGTTCTGGCGTCCGACGGTTCGCTAACGCGATCGCCGCGATAACCGCCGCTATCAGCGCTGTTGCCCAGGCCAGCCGCTCAACGCCTCGACCCGATTTCACTGGAGCGGCGAGTCTGCGTCCGAGTGCTCGTTTGACGTCGCATCGGCGATGTCGAACCGCGCATCGCCAATGTCGCGCAGGCGATCGACTCGGTTTTTCTGCAGGCACCGTTGCAGCAGTCGTCGTATCGACGGCGGCGTCGCGTCAGGCAACGCCGCGAGCGCCGGTTCGCGCGCCAGCACCGAGGCCAGCACGTCAGAGAGGTTGTCGCCGGCAAAGGCGCGCCGACCGGTCAGCATTTCGTAGAGCACGCAGCCGAATGCCCAGATATCGGTACGGCTGTCGACCGGCGTTCCGCGCGCCTGCTCCGGACTCATGTACGCTGCTGTTCCGAGGATGATGCCCGGCTCGGTCATCGCCGGTGGCGGCGTCGTCGGCGTATTCGAAAGGTTGGCAGCACTCGACGCGACATCTGCGGTTTTCGCGAGACCAAAATCGAGCACCTTCACTGTGCCATCGGGTCGAATCCGGATGTTAGCCGGTTTGAGGTCGCGGTGAATCACGCCGTGTCCGTGCGCCGCATCGAGCGCGTCGGCGATTTGTCGCGCGATGATCAGGACGTCGCGAATTTCCATCGGCCCGCGCGCGATTCGCTGCGCGAGATCCTCGCCCTCGACCAGTTCCATGACGATCGCGACGATGCCGTCAGATTCCTCGATGCCATGAATGACACCGATGTTGGGGTGACTCAACGACGCCAGCGTTTTTGCTTCGCGGTGAAATCGAGCGACGCGTTCGGCGTCGGCGGCAAACGCGGCCGGAAGAATCTTGATGGCGACGTCGCGGTCGAGCCGCGAGTCTCTCGCGCGATACACTTCGCCCATGCCGCCCGCGCCAAGTGGCGACAGGACGGTGTAGGGGCCGATCGCCAACTTGGTGCCGGTGCCGCCGGGATTCATCTGCTGTGCATTCTAGTGGAGCGTACCCGCAAAAGCAGTATTGGCCTGAAGATGAACGCCGAGACCGCAAAGATCGCCGAGTGTGAATTTCATTCGGAGTCTCGGCGTTCTTGGCGAGCTCTGCGTTCATCGTGAATAGGCGAGCGGTAGTTAACCAATGCGAGACAGTCCAGCAGCGCACGCGATCGTTTAACATTCGTGCCTCGGTTGGCCTGTTCGAGGAGGACTGACGGTTTATGAAGAAGATCTCCCGCCGCGAGCTTGGCGCCCTGGCCGCATCACTGGCCGCGTCGCGGTCGGTTGCCGCGCAGGCGCAGGCGCCCGGCGCGACTTATGCCGGCCCACTGACCGGTGTCACCAGTGGTCTTGAAGGCCGGCAGTTCGATCCGGTCGCGTATACCGTCGATCGCTATGCGGCAGCGCCGCGGCGGTTGCGGTTCCAGGCGGGCTCGCGCGCCGAGGCCGAGCGCTGGCAGGCGACGCTTCGAACCAAGCTGACCGAGCTGATTGGCGGCTTTCCGTCGGACCGAATACCACTTCAGCCGACAACGATCGAAACCCGCACGTTTCCCCGTTATCGTCGCGAGAAAATCGTCTTCAACAGCCGCGCCGGCGTCACCGTGCTCGCGTACGTCGTGAGGCCCTCGCAAGCGCCGAATCCGTCGCCGGTGGTGATCTGCATTCCCGGCCACGGCCGCGGGGTTGACGACATCGTCGGCATCGACGAACACGGACAAGACCGCACCGAGAGAGTTGGCTATGAGTACGACTTCGCTCTTCAGGTTGCCGAGGCGGGCCTGACCGCGGTCGCGATCGAACCGATGGCGTTCGGCTGCCGTCGCGATCCGCTCAACGCGCGCAAAGGCCTGGCCCAAAAGGCCTGCGAGCCGGCTGCCGGGCGGCGCACTGCTGCTCGGCGAGACGATGATCGGCTGGCGAGTGTGGGACGTGATGCGGACGATCGACTACATCGCGACGCGTGCGGATCTGAACGCGGACCGCGTCGCATGCATGGGCATATCCGGCGGCGGCACCGCGACGTTGTTTTCGGCGGCGCTCGACCCACGCATCCGCGTGGCGATGGTCAGCGGCTATCTGAACACCTTCCGCGACAGCATCGGCAGCCTGGCGCACTGCATCGACAACTATGTGCCGGGTATTCTGAATTGGGCGGAGATGTACGACATCGCAGGCTTGATCGCGCCACGCGCCGTTGTTCGTCGAATCGGGTGAACGTGACAACATTTTTCCGATCGCGGCCAGCGTCGAGAGCTTCAGCAAAGTGCGCGACGTCTACAAAACCTTCGAGGCGACCGATCGGCTCGAACACGAAGTGTTTCCCGGCGAGCACTCGTTCTGGGGCCGTCGCGGGATTCCGTTCGTGGCACGCCATCTCGCCTGACGGGGAGAACGCCACCTCGTCAGGCTTCAGATATCGGCGAGGCGCTGAAGGTCGAAGCGCGATCAGGCGATATCTCTTCGTGATATCATTCCTAAGTATCTCATACTGATATCAGGAGCCTCAGTGGCGGCCATTTCCCTTCAGATTCCCGATCCGTTGCTGGCGGACAGCGGCCGTTGCGCCAAGGCGCTCCGACTGCCGCGCGCGGAATACATTCGCCGCGCGATCGAACGCATGAACCGGGACACCCGCGCGCGTCTTCGCGCCGAGCGGCTGACCGCGGTCTCCAGACGCGTGCGAGGGGAGAGTATGCGGGTCAACGCCGAATTCGACGCCCTCGAACGCGATGTCGACGCGTAGACGCGGAGACGTTTGGTTCGCGACGCTGGATCCGCGTCGCGGTAGCGAGCCGGGCAAGACCAGGCTCGTGCTGATCGTTCAGGCGCAGGCGTTGCTCGACGCGGATCACCCGTCAACGCTGATCGTGCCGCTGACAACGCGCCTCGTCGAAGATGCCGAACCGCTGCGTGTCCGTGTGAGACCGGCCGGCCGGCTCCGCAAGGAGTCGGATCTGCTGATCGATCAGCTCAGAGCGATCGACAATCGGCGCCTGGTCGACGGCCCGCTAACGCGGTTGTCGGGCGCGACAATGCGCCGCGTCGAGGACGCCATCCGGGCAGTGCTCGATTTTGCCGAGCTCTAAACTATGCGGCAGGATGGCGCGCCAGCGGCGAATCTAGCGAACGATGATTTGGAGGTCGACGGCGGCCGAGAAGCTCAGGCCGTTATTGCTTGCAGAGACGCTCACATTGTTTGTGCCACGCGGGCAGGTCATGGTCTGGCCAGGACCGGTTCCGCAACCGCCGGTCCATGCCAGCGCGGTCAGTGAGCAGCGATTCGGATCGGAAAAGCCAAGCTGCGCTGCGGTGAGTGTCGTGCCCGACCCCGAATTCGCATCCACCGTGATGGTGTGCGGTCCCGTGAATGTCGGCAGCGTCCGCTGAACCGCCGCCGCGGCATCGACGCGACCAGCGCCAGTGACATTGTCGGGCACGCCGCTGGCGTTCAACGGCACGGCGCTCTTCACGACCAAATCCCGCAGCGTTGTTCGTGCTGCGTCAGGCGCCAGCGCATTGCTGCCCGATTGCAGGACGCACGGTGCCGCCTGGGCAGCCAATGCCGCAACACCCGCAGCGTGTGGTGCCGCCGCGGACGTGCCGAAGAAGGTGGTCGGAAACGATCCGGCGCCGGTAATCGACACGCCATCGATCGCCGACACGTCTGGTTTCTGCCGGCCATCCAGCGTCGGTCCCTGGCTGCTGAAGAACTCGATTGTGGAATTCGTGGTGTCGTTGCACGAAGGGTTCGGAATGGTGACGAACCGCCCGGACGCATTCGCCGAGGCCGAACAGATCGCGCCCACCGAGACAACGGACGCTGGCGAACCCGCTGCGTCGCTCTGCGCGGTCACACTGTAGGTAGCGGTGTTGTAGTTGTGGCGCTCGAACCGATTCGCTGCCAGCAGCCGCGGACCGTCATTTGCGCACTGCGGCTCGAAGGAATAAAGGTTCAAGTGTTTTGGCTGCGCTGCGTTGCGCACGTTCTGGACGATGATCTGAAACTGTCCGGTCGACGCGGTATTGACGTAGTCGACGAACTCGATCGGGTCCTGCGCGCCGCGCTGCACGTCGCGGCTGGAGGCGACGATCCGGCCGGTGGATTGCTCGACCAGGAAGAGGTCGTAGTTGTTGGACGATCTGCCCATCGGGTCGTCCCACGACAGAAAGATCACCACTTCGCCACCGCGCGGCAGGGAAATCACGTTGTACGGCTGCGGCCCGAGTCCAAGAACATCGGTCGTGTCTTCTGAACGCTGAAACAGATGCAGATTACCGGGGATCGTTACTCCGCCGGTGGAAGCGATCGACGTCAGCGCGACGCCGGAATCCTGATACGTGCCGTAATAATGCTCGTCGGCTGAGTTGCCGACCGAGGTGAAGTAGGCACGAATCGGAAAGGCCGGGTTGTTCAGAGCGGTCGCTGTGCCGCTCGACACCACGCTTGTCCCGTCGAACGCGTCGCCGAAAAATCCGAGATCGTCGACGACGATGTCGTTGGTCGACGCCAGATAGTTCACCGCTTGGACGAATGCGAGATCGGTGTCGATGTTCGCGAACGACAACTGGGCGCCCGGTGCGATGTCGTGCACGACCTCGAGCAGTGCGGTGCCCTCGGCGCCGGCGCCCTCGAAGCCACACACCGGTAACGCTGGCGGCAGTCCTTCGAGGTCGCGGTTCTGCTGAAACGATCGGCCGACGATGCCGCCGCTCGACGACGTCAGAATGCCGGCGGCGGTTCGCGTGCCGACTGCATCCGGAAGGTCGCCGGTGGAAATCGGTCCGCCGGCCGCGCCACCGCAATTGGTGCAGCCGGTCGCGAACAGGCCTTTGAGCCCGTCGGAGATCACACCGACGCGAACACCGCTGCCGTCGAGCGACAGCTGCGCCCGCGCGGCATCCGCATGCAGAATCTTGTCGCCTTCGGTGACCGTCAGCCCGGCCTGGTGACGCGCGTAGGTCGGGCAGCCGAATGAAATCGACGAACGGCAGTGCGGCGATTGCGCGTAATCGAGACGCAGGAATGCGCGCCTGTACACGGCGGTGCGGCGGATCGGCAATTTCAATTGTGACACCCGCCTGACGCAATTGATCGAGCCGATCGTCAGTGACCGCTGGCAGCAAAATGTAAACCTGCACGTCGCGGTCGTCCGACCATCGCAATTGCCGCGAGGCCGTCGCGTCTTGCACCGGCTTCGGCAGTGTCGCTGACCGCGACCCGTGCGGTGGTCGCTCGTCCCAGCGCCAGTGCGCGCGCGTCGTCCTGCGGTACCGACTCGGCCAGGGTCTGCAGAATGGCCGTCAATTTTGTCGATGGATCACCGCCAGCGTCCTGTCCGAACGCTGGAGAGACGGCAAGGGCAGTCGCCGCTAGAAAGCTATAAAGAAACGATTTCATGACAACGCCACGATCCCAGCAAATCCTGGTCCGGAGTGCATCATGGCGAAACACCCGGCACGGGCGTCAGCGCCAGGGGACAGGTGGTCCGCTCGCTGCCGCCGCCAGAGGACGAATCGACCGTTACCGTTGTCGCGCCTGAGTTGGCGACGGCGCCGTGTGATCCAACAGGACGACTTCACGCCCGTCGATTCGCAGCGGCAAATCCGGCGATGACTGATGCTTGACGATTTCGAGCAGGCTGCTGCCCTGTTCGCTGGCGGGATCCAGCATGAACACATCGTTGTGATCATCCCGGCTGACCGGGACGAAAGAGAGCCGCACGATCCGTTTTTTCTGGATGACGGCGCGTGCGATCAGGCCGTCCTTCGATTTTTCATAGCCTGGTTGATCGAAGGCGCTGTGACCGATCGCGTAAAGAATCGGTTTGCCGTTATAGACCTCGACGCCCTGCACGGTGTGCGTTCCGTGGCCGTAAACCAGGTCGGCGCCGGAATCGAGCGCGAGATGCGCGAATCGCTTTTGATATTCCTCGGATACGTGTTGATCGCGCGAGCCGGTTGACCTGGGAGGATTGCCCGGGAACTGAGTCGCGGTGGCGCCGTCGCGATTATGGTGCGAGACGACGACAACGTCGACGAGCGGCCGCAGCCGGCGAATGTCGTCGCGTACTCGATCGACGTCAGCCGGGTCGATGGTGACTCCGTCGCGCGAGCTGATCTTGGCGACACCCGGCTGCGATTCGGTCGCAAGTTGTTCGTCGTCCTGGTACCACCGCGCGGTGTACTGGAGAAAGCCGAACTTGACGCCTTTTCGTTCGACGATCGCCGGACGGTGCGCTTCGGCGATATTTTTGCCGCCGCCAGTGTGACTGATGCCGTTGGCGTCGAGGACGCGAAGCGTTTCCAGAATGTTGGCGCGATCGTAGGCGACGTTGTTGGCGACGCCGACCGTCTTGATGTTCCAGGCTTTCAGCGCCAATACGCCGTCCGGGCCGGGATGCCGCCATCCCCGCTTATCCGGAATGTCGATCTCGGGACCCTGGGGTTTGACCAGCATGCCTTCGAGGTTGGCGTAGACCAGGTCTGCGTTCTTCAGGGTCTCGCCGACATGTGCGAACGCGGTTGTCGGATCGGCGCGACGCTGAATGTCGATGTCGCCGATGATCAGCATCGTGACGGCGCTCTGGCCAAACGAGCCGCTCCATTTCCACGCAGGCTCAGCCGCAGCAAGTGCGCCCGCGACTGATATGGCGGCGAGCACGACAGTCCAGACCTTCTTCATCACAAACCTCCGACGTCGGGCATTTTAGCGCGCATTCGAGCCTACCCGCTTTGCGCACGCACTGATCACCGACCCACTGATCCCTGGCCACCACCAATCCCTAATCCCCAATCCCCAATCCCCGATTCCCAATCCCCAATCCCCAATCCCCAATCACCAGTGAGGGCCGCCTACTCCGCCCGCAGTGCCTGAGCCACATCGACGCGAGCCGCCCGTGCCGCGGGCGTCAATGACGCCACCACTGCCGCGGCGATCAGGATTGTCGCAGCGCCGATCGCCGAAAGCGCGTCGGGAATCTGCACGTCGGTGATGTAGCTGCCGACGAGGCGCGCCAGGACGACGCCACCAATCGCCCCCGCCACGATCCCGCTGACCGCAATCACCGCGCCCTCGGACACGATACGGCCGAGCAACTGCCGCGGCGACGAGCCGATCGCGAGACGCACGCCAAACTCGCGCATCCGGGCGCTCACCGAAAACGCCAACACGCCGGCCACGCCGACGATCGCAATCGTCAGCGCCACGAATGCAAAGCCGCCGAAGACGATTGCGTTCAAACGATTCGGTGCCAGCACTTCCGCGCGGACGTCTTCGAGCGTCGCGGCGCGCTCTACCGGCTGATCGGCGGCCAGTTCCCTGATGATTCTCGTCACCGGCGGTACCAGCGAGTACGGATCGACGCGCGCATGCACGAACAGTCGGCCGCCAAAAATCTCCTGACCGAACGGGTGGTACACGGTCATCACGGCGCCGGGTACGAGATTTTCATCATCCAGGTCGGGAACGACGCCGACGATGCGCCGGCGGTCGCCGCTCACATCGATGAACTTGATCACCGGGTCGGTCCACATCAGGCCGCGGTTGACCGCGTCCTGGTTGGGAAACAGCCGCTGCGCGACACTCTGGCTGATGATGACGACTCTCTCCGCCCCGCGGCGGTCGCCTTCGTTGAAATCGCGGCCGGCGATGACTGGGACGCCGAGCGATGCGAAGAAACCTGGCGACACCGTCCTGAACTGCGCGCGCGGATCTTCTTCGCCATCCGCCTTGCGGTAGCCCTCGACGGCGAACTGCGCCGCGAACAATCCTTGATCGCGCCACGGCACGGTGGTGCCGACCGCCACGTTGTCGACGCCCGGCAGCGCGGCGATCCGGCGGATCGCTTCGCGATACATGCCGGTGATTTCCTCGGGCTTGCGCGCGTAAGACACGATCGGTACGTTGACGGCGAGGACGTTGCGCGTATCGAAGCCGGTCCTGGCCCGCTGGAGCGCGAACAACGTCGTCAGCAGCATGCCGGCACCAGCGAGCAGGACAAACGACGCGCCGATCTGGGTGACCGCAAACACCCGCAGCCGACGACTTGTACCGGGTGTAATCCGGACGCTGCCGTTCGAAAGTCCGAAGCCGTGCGACGCTTCCGCCGACGGCAATCGCGGCACATAGGCGAGCAAGATCGCGGCTGACATCGCCAGCGCGGCGCCTACCCACAGCAGGCTCGAATTCACCGTCACGTCCAGCGCACGAACGGAGAACCGCGCCGCGTAATTGGCGAGGACGGCAACCATCGGGCGCGCGATCAGGACGGCCAGAATCGCGCCGGCGCCGCACAGCACCACACTTTCGGCCAGCAGCGTGCGCCGCAGCGCTCCGCTGGTCGCGCCGAGCGCCGCGCGAATCGCCAGCTCGCCTTCGCGCCGGACCGAACGCGCCAGAATCAGATTCGCCACGTTCGAACAGGCGATGATGAAGATCAACGCCGAGGCGGCGAGCAGCACCAGCAGAACAGTGCGCGCCGGCGATACGATTTCATCACGCAGCCGAACCGCGTCGATGCGGAAGTCGGCACTCTTCGCATACGACTCGGGATGCGCGCTGACGATGGCCGCATGCGCGGCGCGAAGTTCGGCGCGCGCCGCATCGAGTTCGACACCGGGGGCAAGGCGGCCAAACAGGTCGGTCATCCGGTGCACGCGACCCTCGACCATCGTCGCATCCAGGTGATGTGGGCTGGTGACGACGTTCGCGATGATTTCGGTCTCGGTCGGGTATGGCACCGATGGTTCGAGAATCCCGACGATCGTCGCCGGGCGGTCGCTGAGCCGGATCGTCTTGCCGATCACGGACGGATCGTTTTGAAAAGCGCTCGTCCAGAAGCGGTGGGTCAGGACCGCCGCGCCCGCCGCTCGCGGCCCGTCGTCGCGCGCGTCGAGCAGACGACCCCGTTCCGCGCGCAATCCCATCACTTCAAAGTACAGACCCGCCGACGACGCCGGCGCGAACCACGCGCGGCTCGCCGAGCCCGATCATCGTGAACTCGATGGTCGAGAAGTCGCCGAACGCCGCCAGGGTTTTAATCTGGCTTTGCAGGTCGCGAAGCTCCGGAACCGAGAACTTGACGTTGTCGATCCGAATGCCGGGCGCGCTCTGGCGCAGGTAAATCAATCGATCCTGGTCGCGATTGACCAGCGGGCGCAACAGCACGCCTTGAACCACGCCAAAGATCGCCGCATTGGCGCCGATGCCCAGGGCCAGCGTGACAATGACGGTGATGGCCAGCCCTTTTACGCGGCTGAGCGAACGAACGGCGAAGCGAAGGTCGGTGAGGAAGCTCATACCCTTACGTCGAAGCTGACGCCGCGCGATCGACATGACCGGGGCGCAACAGATGAACGCCGAGTCCGCCAAGAACGCCGAGAAAGATTAGCTCGACGGCCCGGCGCGCTCTAACCCTTTTCCAGCATTGATCGCTTTAAGCAGCACGTTATATTGGGCAATCTATGCCGTCAGACTCGTTACTCGCTACTCGCCGCTTGCTGCTCGCTGCTCGCCGCTCCGCTACTCGCTCGCTACGCTGCTCGTTCGCTCATTAACCAGCAAACAGTTGAGCACGTTCGTCCTGGCGGCGACGGTCGCGTTGTCGTCGGTCGGCCTGGGCGCCGATATTATCCCGGCCGATGCGCGAAAGCCGGCGCCACGTTGGAAGTTGCCCAGTCTGACCGGCGGCAGCAAACAGTTGTCCGATTACAAGGGCAAGGTGGTGCTGCTGAACTTCTGGGCCACCTGGTGCGTGCCGTGCAAGCAGGAAATTCCCTGGTTCGCTGAGTTCGCGGACAAGTACAAAGCCGACGGTCTCGAAGTGGTCGGCATTTCGGTCGACGAGAAGGGTTGGAAAGTCGTCAAGCCGTACGTCGAGGACAAATCGAATGGAATCAACTACACCATCCTGCACGACAACGTCGACCTGACGGTCATGTACAAGATTCAGCTGATGCCGAAAACCGTGCTGATCGATCGCGAAGGCAAGGTCGCGGCGATTCACAACGGGATCGTCGAGAAAGACCCCTTCGAGAACGAAATCAAGACGGTGCTGGGCAAGCGCTAGCTGATTCGATAGACGCACCGGCGATTGCCCGCAATGATGTGTTCGGTCCGTTCGATGTGCGCGGCCGGACCGAGCACGCTTTGAAATAATTCCAGCTCGCTGAGGCACAGTCCCTGGCAACTGTTGGCGGCTGCGCAAATCGGGCAGTGGTTTTCGATGAACAGATAGGCGTCGCCATCCCGCCGAACTTCGGCCATGTAACCTTCTTCGGTTCGGATACGAGCGAGTTCTTTCAGCTTCGCGGCGATCGGCGCAGCGGAATCAATACGCTTTTGATAAGCGGCCTGCATTTGACCGAAACGCGCGTCGAGGACGCGCTGCATACCGTCGGCGCCAAGGGTTTGCTGCATCGCGCCAATCAGCGCCACGCTCAGCTCGGCATAGGCATCGGGAAAGAGCCGATCCGCTTCGCGGGTCAATTGCCAGTGCTTCGCCGGACGGCCTAACGGCACCTTCCGTTCCTCGGCGGTGACCATTTTTTCCGTCTGAAGCTCGTAAAGATGCTGGCGCACGGCCATCGGGGTCAGCTTCAGCCGCCTGGCCATGGCCGCCGAATCCATCGCCCCCTCTTGCTTCAAGAGGCGCACGATCGCCCGCCGAGTCTTGCCGCCGGTCATGCCTTATTACTAAAGAAGAAACTTTACAAAGTCAAGTGGCGTCGTATAGGCTGAGGACTAAGTAAAGCTAGCGCTTTAGAAATTAGGAATTAGGAATTAAGAATTAGGAATAACGAGAGCCTAGCAACGAGCATAGCGAGCAACGAGCGACGAGTAAGCGAAGGAGTTCTTATGGGCACTTTTAACGGCCGGCGCGTGTTGGTGACTGGCGGAACAGCGGGTCTTGGTCTGGCGATCGTTCAAGCGCTCGCGGCACGGGGTGCGCGGGTTGCGTTTGTTGCCCGTAATCCCGAGGGTGTCGAGCGCGTCGCAAGCGACTTGGCTGGAACGCACGGAATTGTCGGCGACGTGGCGCGCAAGGACGACATCTATCCGATCGCGCTGCAGGCGCTTGGTGAGTTGGGCGGCCTTGATGTGCTGGTCAACAACGCTTCCGATCTCGGTCCAGCCTCGCTGCGGCTGCTCGCCGATACCGATTGCGAGGATCTCGAGCGGGCGCTTGCCGCCAACCTGCTCGGACCATTTCGCCTGACGAAGGCCGTGCTCGGCGCGCTGTCGGCGTCGGCGCGCGAGGGACGTGGCGCAGTCGTCCTGAACGTGTCGAGTGACGCGGCCGTCAACGCTTATCCGACGTGGGGCGCTTATAGCACCAGCAAGGCTGCCCTCCGTCACATGACCGCGATCTGGAATGCGGAACTGGAAATGGACGGTGTCCGGTTCCTTTCTGTCGATCCCGGCGATATGGACACCGCGCTTCACGCGCAGGCCGTGCCCGATGCCGATCGCTCGACGTTGAAGCAGCCAGAAGACGCCGCGCAGGAAATACTGCAAGCAATCGCGACGGCGCTTCCAGTTCTGCAGGAGCAACGGTCGTGACCCCCGTCCAGCGTCCCCCCTCAGCGAAATTGTTGGTCGTCGACGCGGACGGCTGCATCACGCACGCGCGACGCGCCGACTTCACCGACCATCTCGAGCGCGGCGACGTGGTGGTCGCGAACGACGCGGCGACGCTTCCTGCCAGTCTCCACGGCGTTCATCAAACGACCGGACAGCCGATCGAAGTGCGGCTTGCGGGCCGAACTTCGTTGTCGCCAGCCGACATCGTCAACGCCTCCGCCGTCGTCTTCGGGGCAGGTGACTATCACACGCTGACTGAACATCGTCCGTTGCCGCCGCCGCTGCGGTCCGGTGACCGCCTGCTGCTGGGCCCACTCGTGGCGACGGTAACCGGCGCGCTGGGTCATCCGCGTCTCGTGTCGCTGCATTTCGAAGGCACGCCGGATATCGTCTGGGCAGGAATCGCGCGGCATGGACGTCCGATTCAGTATGCACACGTGGCGACGCCGCTTGAAATGTGGGATGTCTGGACCGCAATCGCCGGCTATCCTGCCGCGTTCGAACCTCCGTCCGCCGGCTTTGTGCTCGATTGGCGCATGTTGACCCGGCTGCGGGACCGAAACATCGCATTCGTCACGCTGACTCACGCCGCCGGCATCTCGTCGACCGGCGACGACGAACTCGACGCGCGTCTGCCGTTTGACGAACCGTACGTGATTCCACCGGCGACGGCGTCAGCGATCAATTGCGGCATCGCCCAGGGCCACCGGATCGTGGCGATCGGGACGACAGTAGTTCGCGCGCTGGAGCACGCCGCGACAGCACTCGGACGCGTTCGTTCCGGTCCCGGCGTCGCAACGCAACGCATCACCGCGAATTCTCAACTGCATGTGGTCGACGTAATTGTCACCGGTGTGCACGATCCAGCGACCAGCCACTATCAGCTGCTGCGCGCGTTCGTGGACGAACGGACGCTCCGGCGTGCAGCCGAGGCCATGACCGCAGCCGGCTATCGAACGCACGAATTTGGCGACTCGGTTTTGATCGAGCGAACGGTCAGTACTCTGAAAACATCCGCTGGATTTCCAGCGGATCGCTGGTTTTTGTCAGGGCAAGCATCAGCAGCACGCGCGCTTTGACCGGCGCGAGATCTTCGCCGGCGATTCGACGCCGCAGTTCTTCGGCGGTTGACGCGTTGGGATTGTCGGTGGACGGTCCGCCGCCACGCCCGCCGCGGCCCTGCGACGGAGCAATTCGTCCGCTGCCGGTGCGGGTAGTGGTGACGACGATGACGCCCTTTTTCAAAGCGTAGTTGACGGCGTCCGGTTGCGTGCCGCTGGTGGCGCCTGCGCCCGCGGTCGCCAACACGATTCCCTTCGCGCCGCTGTCGACCGCCGATTTGATCAAGTCGCCGTCCGCGCCCTGGTAAGTCATGATTACGTCGACGCGCGGCAGTTTCGTCACCGTCGAGATGTCGAACTCGCTTTTCGCGGTATTGCGCTTGACGCCGGAGCGGTAGAACACCACGCGGTCCGAGTCCACCACGCCGAGCACGCCGTAGGGCCGCGATTGAAATGTGCTGAGCCGCAGTGCATCGGTCTTGGTTACTTCGCGCGCGGCGTTGATCTCGTCGTTCAACACCACCAGAACGCCTTTGCTTTTTGCTTCGGGCGACGCGGCAACACGAAATCCTTCGAGCAGGTTCGCAGCGCCTTCGTAGCCCAGCGTGCTGGGATTGCGCATCGAGCCGACCACCACCACCGGCTTGTCCGTGCGGGCGGTCAGATTCAGAAAGTAAGCGAGTTCTTCGAGCGTGTCGGTGCCGCTGGTGACCACCATGCCGGCGAGCGTCCGATCGCTCGCGGCCAGTTCATTGATGCGTTTTGCAAGGCCAACCCATTGATCGAGCGTCAACTGACTGCTGGCGAGGTTGGTGAACTGTTCGTACTCCGGCTGGGCGTAGCGATCCAGTCCCGGCATCGACTGGACGAGCTCTTCGGCCGTCAATCGGCCACCGTTCCGGTTCGAAATGGTTCCACCAGTGGCGATCAGCCGGACACGCGGCAGCGCATCCTGCGCCGCCGCAACGGCGGCAACCAGCAGGCGCGATACAGACGCTGCTAATGCGGGTCGCATCTCAGCATGGTACGGATCCAGATTCCAGTCGAGGAATGTCCACACGCGGTTCCACGAATCGCGCTGTTCGCGCGTGTTTTCAGGCTGCCAGGTCTTGGGATCGACACGGCGATCGAAAGTGTGGCCGCCCGGAGGACTGTCGTAGACCATGGTTTCGGCCAGCTGCGGCTTGCGCGAGCGGAGCGCGTCGACCAGTTGCATGTCTTCTTCGATGTTGACGTCCTGATCGTTCCGCGTGACGCCAACATACAAGGGGATCTGCAGTTTATCGACGCTGTAGAGCGGCGAGCGGTCCTTATAGACGTCCTGTTTTTCGAACGGCAGGCCGCCGTAACGGTTCTGCGGATCGATCAACAGATGCTGTCGTTCGACGCCTTTCCAGGCGAGGCGCTGGAACAAATTGGTGACCGGCACCATCGCGACGGCTGATTTGAACAGCGTCGGGTTCCGAAAGATCGACAGCAGGGTGATCATGCCGCCGTGACTCCAGCCGATGATCCCGATGCGCGCCGGATCGACGGCGGAGTACTTCGTCTTCAACACCTCGACCGCCGTCACCACGTCGTCGACTTCGGTGCCGCCGTAGTCAATCGCATCGTAGAACGCCTTGCCGTAGCCGATGCTGCCGCGGTATTCCGGCGCGATGACCACGTATCCCCGCGCGGTCGCTTCGCGGATATAAGGAATGTAGTGTTCGTAAAGGTGACCGCGGATGTTCTCGTGAACCCACACGAGCGCCGGATGACTTTTCGGACCGCGGATCTTCAGCGGCTGAAAGACGAAGGCCGGGATGTCGAGGTCGCCCACCCTGCTGTGGTAGGTGATCTTTTCCATCTGCATGGTGCCGTCGCTCGCCGCCTGCCAGGTTTTATCCGTCTCGGATTGCTGCTGCAGCATCCGGTCGAAATCGGGCTCACGTTGGCCACGATCCTGGGCGACGGTGAGCTGGGCGAAGGAGAATTGCGCGTTGACTGAGGCTGCGATGGAAACGATAAGAGCGGTTGTGAGGAGCGCCTTCACGCTCCAATCCTATACCGATCCAGTCGAGCCCGATGCGCGGCGATGCGCGCGCGCCAGCCAGTCGCACAGCAGCTGCGCCGCCTCGGCCGGCGTGGCGCCGTAAAACGGCATCAGCGCAGTTTGCATGCCCGGGCAGCCGCACGATGTAGGCGCGCCAACGGTCGTGCGCGACTGGCGCGACTTCGATGAGATACGAGCGTCCTGCGATGGATTCTTGAAAGCGATGTACGTCAGCGGTCACATTGTTCGACGCGGTTTGTAAGTTGTTGGGAGCGCGAGGAATTGTACGTACGTCACGGTTGCAAACAAGCGAAGCGCTGTACGAAAGCGATCGCACACAGCCTTGTGAGTCGGAAAAAAATTTTCAGTCTCGCTTCGTCCACAGGATATTCACGATCCATCCACAGGATTTCCACAGCAGTCATAATCTGGTCATTTAGTCATCTGGTCATTTGGTCATCTGGTCATTGCATTGGTCGATTGATCAATCCAAATGACCAAATGACAGATGACCAGATGACCAGATGACTAAATGACCAGATATGTCTGGCCTGGTGATACATTTATGGCGTTCATGAACAGGCGGTTCGGCTGGATCGCGGGCGTCGCGTTGGCGTGCGCGTTGACGGCGTTTGCGCGCCCCGCCGCCGCGGCGGGCGACGATGCGACGCTGCTCCGCGTGTTCTTGCGCGACGGCAAAACCCTGGTCAGCTACGGCGAGCTGGCGCGGGTTGGCGATCGCGTGATTTTCTCGATGCCGACCGGCCCGCTGCCGAATCCGCCGCTGCACCTCGTCAATTTGCCCGCCGACTGGGTTGATTGGGAAAAAACCGACAGTTATGCGGCAGCGGCGCGAGCCGATCAATACGCGAAGGGTCAGGCCGACCGTGATTACGCGGCCCTTTCGGGCCAGTTGGCGCAAAGCCTGAACGACGTCGCCGCGGCCTCTGACGTGTCGCAACGCCTCGCCATCGTCGAGCAGGCGCGGCAGGCTTTGGCGGTTTGGCCCGCTGCCCACTTCAACTACAAGACCGCCGAAATACAGCAAATGGTTGGCATGCTCGACGAAGCGATTGCCGACCTGCGGGCGGCCTCGGGAACCGGGCGATTCAACCTGATGCTCGAAGCGCACACCGAGCCGGCGCCGGCGGCGCCTCCATTGATGCCCGCGCCGACACTTCAGGAATCGATCGAGCAGTTGCTAACGGCGGCTGGGCTGGTCGAGAACGCCGTCGAGCGGTCGTCGCTGTTGGCGACGGCGCTCAGTCGCATTGACGCAGACAAAGAGCAGCTGCCGTCGTCGTGGCTGGCGGCGACGCGCGACTCGATCGTTGAACGGCTCTCTGCCGAGGCGCGGATCGATCAGTCGTATCGGGTAATGTCGTCCGGCAGCCTGCAGGTGGCCGAGCAACGCGCCCGGCGGGCCGACGTCCGCGGGTTAATGCTCTTGATCGAGCGCATCCGGCTGCGCGATCGCGAGTTGGGCGGGGCCAGGCCCGAAGCGGTCGGCTCGCTGCTGGCCGCCGTCGACGAGAAGCTCGATGCGGCGCGCCGCCTGAGGCTGGCGCGGGATCGGTACGAGCTGCGGCTGCCGCTGCTGGTCGCGTACGGCGCGGCGATCAAACGCACCGATTGCGCTCTTTACGCAGATCCGACCATCGCTTGAAGCCATTAAGGAATTGTCCGGTTCGTCGCGGGCGGCGCTGGAAGCTCTGGACCAGGCAACGTCGCGGATGGTGCAACTGGTTGGCGAGATTGCGCCACCCGACGAGCTGGCGGCGGCCCACGCGCTGTTTGCGAGCGCCGTGCAGATGGCGTCGAACGCCGCGCTGACCCGCCGCCGCGCGTCGCTGGCCAACAACATGGATCTCGCCTGGAACGCTTCGTCGGCTGCGGCCGGTGCGCTGATGCTTGGCGCCCGCGCCCGCACCGACATTCTTGCGCTGCTGCGCCCGCCGCAGCTTCGGTGATCCGCCGTTGATCACGCCTCGTCGAACGCGGCTGTTGCGCGTTCCCGATCTTCACGCCTTTCGTTCCGCCATCGCCGCACACTCTGCTCGAATCAATGGGCTGATCGTCGTGCCGACTCGCACCGCGTCACGGCAGCTCGGCGGTACGACGGCGGTGACCCGCGACGAGCTGTACGACCGTCTTCACGGCCGGCTCGCGAATCCACCGCGCCGGCTGTCGACGATCGAACGCGATGTGATCGCGCAGGCTGCGGCGCGGGCTGCTTCGCAAGATCGGACGCTGGCGTTTCGGCTCCGACCGGGACTCGTGGCCGAAATGCTGCGGTTTTACGACCTGCTGCGGCGGCAGTCGCAGCAAGTGAAGCGATTCGAAGAACTGATTACCGAAGCGCTCGGATCGAGCGACATCGATCGCGGTGCGCAGCGCATGCGCGAACAGACGCAGTTTCTGGCGAACGCCTTTCGCGAATACGAACGCCGGGTTCGCGAGTCGGGTGCGGTGGACGAGCACCTGCTGCGCCAGCGGCTGGTAACCGAAGCTGCGCCTGAACCGCTCACCGACGTCCTGATCACAGTGGCCGACTGGATCGCGGACGCAGACGGTTTGTTCGTTGCGGACTTCGATTTGCTGGCGCGCATTCCTGGATTGACATCGCTCGACATCGTGGCGACCGAGCGCGTACTCGGCATCTGGCCTTCACGAGCGATTGCACAACTGGCTGCCGGGAATACAAGAGTCGCAAGTCGCAAGTCAAAGTCGCAAGTCGAGTCGCAAGTCGCGAGTCACGAGTCGCAAGTCGCGATGCGACTCGAACGGTCGGCACTCCGCCCGACCGGACGAACCGTGGTGGGTTCATCGTGACCGTGAAGAAGAGCTGATCGCCGTCGTGAGGCAGATTGAAGAGGATCGTCGGGCTGGCGACGAGGTGCCGCTCGATCGTGTCGCGGTCGTGTTCAAGCAGCCGCTGCCGTATCTCTATGTCGCGCGTGAGGTGTTCAGGGCTGCAGCGCTGCCGTATCGAACGTTCGACGCGCTGCCGCTTGCTGCGGAACCGACCGCGGCGGCGATGGATCTGCTGCTTGAAGCGGTCGATGCGAATTTCACACGCGACAGTTTGATCAGCCTGCTTCGCTCGCCGCACTTCGTGTTTCAGGTCGACGGTTCGGCGCCGGCGCGCGAAGCGATCAGCGCTCTCGACCGCGCATTCAGTGTGGCTCGTTACCTTGGCGAGGTTTCGAAGCTCGAAACCGTCGTTGGCAGCATCGGCGGTGTCGCGGCGCCCGCCGCCGCTGTGGCGCTGCAGATCGCTCGGGAATTGGCGCCGTTGCGCGAACCGGCGCCGGCGTCCATCCATCTCAACCGGCTACTCGAGCTGTGGGAGGAGTACCTGGCGCCGCTCGAGGGCGAGGGCGACGATCGAATCGCGCGAACAGCGCGCCCGCGCGGCGATTACTGGAACCGTCCAGGCGCTCGCCGCGGTGCATGCCACCTTCGACGATCCGCAGTGGACGATCGAAGAGCTCTCGCTCGCCATCCGCCGCGCGATCGAGGACCAGACGTTCGACATTCCATCCGCCAACCACGGTGTGCGGCTGCTGGACGACAAAGCCGCGCGCTACGGCGAATTCGACGATGTGACCATCGTCGGACTCGTCGATCCCGAGTGGCCGGAGCGGCCGCGCCGCAACATCTTCTATCCGCCGGCGTTATTGAAGGCGCTCGGCTGGCCGTCCGAGAAGGATCGACGGGGCGCGGCTGACGCGCACTTTCTCGATTTGCTGGGATCGGCGTCGCGACGAACCACGCTTTCGGTATTCACGCTCGAAGACGATGCGCTGGTTGCGCGGTCGCTGCAGCTTGACGAAGTGGTGCGCAGTCGCCAGTCACAAGTCGCGAGTCGCAAGTCAGTCGTCGAGAGTCAACCGTCACTAGTCGCCAGCCCGCATTCGGGACCGTGGGCGTCGTTGCGCGCCGAACGAACAGCGGCCACAGAGGAACGGTTTCATGGCGTGGCCGGGACGACCGCACCGCTACGAACGTGGTCGGTCAGCGCGCTCGAAACCTACCTCGGTTGTCCGTTCCGCTTCTTTGCGCAGCACGTCCTGAAGCTCGAGGAAGAGCCGGACGACGAAGAAGTGATGGATCCGCGGCGGCAGGGGCAGTTCGTTCACGACGTGTTCGAGAAGTTCTTTGCGGCGTGGCAGGCCGCGGGGCACCGCGCGATCACCATGAACAACCTCGACGCCGCACGCGAGCTTTTCGCCGGGGTCGCCGAAAAGGCGCTCGCCAAGTTGCCAGACGCTGAAGCCGGCCTCGAACGGACGCGGTTGCTTGGCTCGCCGGCCGCAGCCGGCCTCGGCGAAGCGGTCTTTCGGATGGAAGCGGAACGGACCACCCCAGTCATCGAACGGCTGCTCGAACACCGTCTCGAAGGAGAATTCACGTTTACCACGGCGGCGGGACCGCGAACCGCGACGCTCCGCGGTAAAGCGGATCGTCTGGATCTGCTCGCCGATGGAACGTTCCGATTGATTGACTACAAGCTTGGCTGGCCGCCGGATCGCCGGAAGGCGCTGCAGTTGCCAATCTATAGCGTGTGCGCGGAGCAGACGCTGCAAACCTACCGCGGTCGCAGCTGGACGCTGGGCGAAGCCACCTATCTCGCATTTAAAGGATCGCGGCGCGTCGTGCCGCTGTTTAGCAATCCGGCCGATCGCGACAAGGTCCTGGCCGATGCCCAGGAACGCCTGGTCAGCACCATCGACGCGATCAACGCCGGCCACTTTCCGCCGACGCCCGATGACGTGTATCGGTGCGAGACCTGCAGCTATGCCGCGGTGTGCCGGAAGGATTACGTCGGCGATGTCTGAGGTGATGCGGCTGCCGTTCGAGGAACCAGAAGCGGTCGTCACGCGGCCGGCGGCATTACCGGATCACGACGCCCGCTCGGCGGCCGTCGATCCGACGCGCAACATCGTGCTCGAAGCGTCGGCTGGTACCGGCAAGACTCGAGTGCTGGTCGAGCGTTACGTGAATCTGCTGCGCGCCGGTGTCGAGCCGGATCACATTCTGGCGATCACCTTCACGCGCAAGGCGGCTGCCGAAATGCGCCAGCGGATCATCGACCGCATGAAGGAGGCGAGCCGGCTCTCGGAATTCGACGCCGGGCGGTGGCGCGACTCTGAAAGAGCGGCTTGGCGACATCGCGATCTCGACGATCGACGCCTTCTGTTTGTCGCTGCTTCGCGAATTTCCGCTTGAAGCTGACGTCGACCCGGGTTTCGAACTCGCGGACGACACGCAAGTCCCGCGACTGGTCACCGAGTCGCTCGATGCGGCGTTCCGCATTTGCCGCGGGCTCGCGAAAGAAGACGAAGACGTGGCGTTGCTGTTCGCACAGCTCGGCGAGCGGCGACTGCGCGCCGGTGTCGCCGCGCTGCTGGATCGACGGCTGGTCGCACCCCACGCGCTGCGCAAATTCCTGGCGCGTGGTCCGCAAGGGCTTGACCGCCGATGTTGCCTGCGCGCACGCCGCGTCGCGGCTTCGCGACATCTTCGCGTCGGTACGCGACGGCCTCGACCTGTTTCTGAACGACGGACCGATTTGCCACCCACAGTTTCAAATGCTGGCGGCCGACATTCGACACATTGCTTCATCCCAGTCCCCAGCCCCCAGTCCCCAGTCTCCAGCCCAGTTCCGCAACTTCGTCGATCGGCTGCGCACCTACTTTCTCAAGCAGGACGGCGACCCGCGCGGCAGGAATTTCACCGGAACCGGTTTCAACGCCGCGGACTGCCGCACCGACGATGCGTGGAAGCGCCATCGGCAAACTGCCGCGGACATCGCACCGCTGGTGGCCGACGCGATCCGCGGCTTCCGTCGCGACCTCAATGTCATCATGTCGCGCGGGGTCTGGCGGGTTTTCGCGATCGCGCTGCACCAGTACGAACGGACCCTTGACGCGCACGCGCTGATGGATTTTTCGGGCGTGCTCGACCGCGCCGTCAAACTGTTGAAGACGCTCGACGAGTTCGCCGAGAGCCGCCTGCGCCTCGAAGCGCGACATCGCCATGTGCTGGTCGACGAGTTTCAGGACACCAGCCGCGCGCAATGGGAGCTGGTCCTGCAACTGATTCGCAGCTGGGGCGAAGGATTCGGCGCCGCCGCCGACGCGATCGCGCCGTCGATCTTTGTCGTCGGCGATCGCAAGCAGTCGATCTATGGATTTCGCGATGCCGACGTGTCGGTGGTGGACGATGCCGCGGTGTTCATCGAGAGCCTGCGGCCGGAAGGCAATCCGCGACAGGCAATCACCGTCAGCTTTCGATCGGATCCGGCAATTCTGGCGTTCGTCAACGACGTGTTCACGAAAATCGTCGGCGGTGTGGCGGTGGAGCGGCCGGACGGATTTCGTTACGACGAACGCGATCGATTCCCGGCGCAAGATGCGGCCCCGGCCCCGACGGCGGTCATGTTCATCAGCGGCGAGACGGTTCATGCGGCAGCGGAAAAGGTTGCCAACGAGATCGTCGGCCTGATCGGCGGTGAAACAGTTCGCGATCGGTCGACCGGCGTTCGTCGCGCGGCGAAGCCGGCCGATATCGCCATACTGTTCCGCTCGCGCGACAGTCATCGCGATTTCGAATCGGCGCTCGATCGCCGCGGCATTCCAACCTACGTCTACAAGGGCCTGGGGTTCTTCGACGCGGACGAGGTCCAGGATGCGGTTGCGTTGTTGCGTTATCTGGCCGATCCGTTGTCCGACCTGCGCGCCTCCGCGTTGTTGCGATCGCGCATCGTCCGTGTGTCCGACGCTGCCATTGCGGTACTCGGTCCACGGCTCGCACAAGCAATTCTTGACGACGAGCCCGCGAGCGCGTCGGTGCTCGACGCGGAGGATGCCCGCGTGCTCGGCATGCTTCGAACCTCGGTGCCTGGCTGGCTGGCGCGTGTCGACCGCGAAACGCCGTCAGACTTGCTCGATGCCATTCTCCACGAGACTGCCTACCGGGTCGAAATGCACGGCCCACGAGAACGTCAAGCGCGCGAGAACCTGAAGAAGCTGCGCGCGATGATCCGGCGCGCCCAGAACCGTGGCTACGCGACGCTGGCGCGGATCGCCGAGCATCTCGAACAGCTCGCGGTCGGCGACGAATCGAACGCTGCCATCGACGCGATCGACGCGGTCAGCCTGATGACTGTTCATGCCGCCAAAGGCCTCGAGTTTCCGATCGTCTTCGTCGTCAATATGGGTCGAGGCACCGGTGGGTTCCGGCCTGCCATTCGAGTCGCTGACGATGTTGGCGCGGCGGGCGGACAAGCGACGGTTTCGATCGCCGACTACCAATCGGAAGCGGACGAAGACGCGTCGGCGCGCGAGAAGGAAGAATCGAAGCGACTGCTGTATGTCGCACTGACCCGGGCTCGCGATCGGCTGTATCTCTCGGGCACGGTTCAGGACGGCAAGTTCAGGACCGGACGAGGCAGCCTGGCTGAAGTGCTTCCTGATGAGGTGAAGAATCGCTTCGTCGAGGCGATGATCGAGAAGTGACCATCTTAAGGCTCACGACGTGAGGCAACTGGCGGACGTGCGAACGGTGCCACGTTCGCGCCGGCATCCGCAGTTTACGCGCGACGCATACCGCACAATTTCTTCAGAAACGTCGGCGCCGGTGCACTCGCTGACGGCCTTCGCGCGTCTTAATGGTGAGCGGGTGACGTACCCTGGCCTCTTCTCGTTGCTCGTTGCTCGTTGCTCGTTGCTCGCGGCTCGCGGCTCGACCGAGCGACGAGCGACTAGTGGCGAGCGACGAGCAGCGAGCGACGAGCTGCGAGCAGCGGCTCAGGCCTGTTCGGCCCAGCGGCGGGCGCGTTCCTCGGCCTCTTCGCGCGTTGCGGCGACCAGGACGACGGAACCGTCGGGCTTGCCGCTGCCGTCCCGACTGACCCATGCAATCCAGTGCGGGCCGCGTTCTTGGGTGTGAATTTGGAACGATCCTGAGGCCATTTCGCGCAAATCTAACAGAATTCGGCCATATTTGCATTGCGCCGGGCCACAGCCATTACATAAGATTGAAAGCCTAGAGGAGCCATTACGTGACGTTGACTTGTCCGAATTGCGGCAACGACCGGAACTTTCAGGTCAAAACGCTGCAAATGCACGTGGTTAGTGTTGAAGGTGGTCGGGTAGAAGTGACCGAGGAAAGCCGTCCCGCGGTTTTCGAAGTCCTGTGCGATGAATGCGAGACGGAACTGAAGTTCGCTGAGTTCGAGGAGACCCTCCGCAAGGAAGTCCTGCTCACCATCGGCGCGCGTTAACCCTCTTCATCGACTTCTTCGAAATAGTCGCACTCCGGGCAGACCCACTCGCGCGCGATCCGCGTGGTGGCCTTGGGATTGCCCGGAATGTGTACCACGCTTTCGATTTCTCGAATTCGCATGGATGTGCCACACATCGGGCACTCTCGCGCTTCGGGCATGATTTTTGTTGACCTTACCAAACGTGCGTAGCGATTCCAAGCATTGACAACCATGGGACCTCTTCCTATCGTTAGTTGGGTTTCAATGCCTGGGCTTCCGCACGAATGTTTCGCCGACGAGATCGCGATCGACTTTCCGTCAGTCGGTCGATGCGTGGAACGTGCGCGCGATCGTTTTCTCGGCGAGCGTCCGGACGGCAACGACGCCGACGTGTTGTGCGCCGAAGTCTCGCTCTCGAAATTCGAAGCGTCGCGCGGATTGGTCGTCCCAATCGACGTGCCGGTGCGAACCACCTGCGCGGGCTGCGGCGGCCGCGGCGAAACGTGGACCGAACCGTGCGCTGACTGCGACGGCACCGGCGAATCGCTGCACCGCCGCGCCGTGAAAGTGACTGTGCCGCGCGGCGTCGCCGACGGCGCGCGCCTGCGATTCCGCGTCACCTCGCCCGAAGCGCCGTCGGTTCGCGTCGAAGTACGCATTGCCGTCACAGCTTGATTTTCTCGGCGTCCTCTTCATCGTCTGGGGACTGCTGACCGCCCTGGTCGGACTGTCTACGCTGGCGCTCGGCGCCGGCGCATTCGCAATCATCGCTTCTTCGTCGCGCAGCGGTCAGATGGCTGCCGGCCTGACCGCCGCCATCTTTACGACGCTGGCCATCATCGCCATCCTGTGGGGTTCCGCGCATGTCGTCGCCGGCATCCCGCTTCGCCGCCGCAAGCCCTGGGCGCGAATGATGGCGCTGATGCTCGGCTCGGTCGACTTGCTGCTGCTGCCGTATGGAACGGCGCTGGGCATCTACGCGCTTTGGGTGCTTCTCAGCGAGGGGGGCAAGCGGCTGTTCGATCCGGCCGATATGATCGGGAGTGGTTAACGCACCTCCCGCGCTTCCGGCGCATTACCAACTGACGCCGGGCCAGGTTCGCTTCTCGGTCGCGTCGATTGTGGCGGCCTTCCTGTTGCTCGGATGGCTCGGCTTCCGGATTGTGACGCGGCTGGCCGTGGCGCGCTGGTGGACGCCGCTGGCGCTGGCCGCCGGCTTGGCTGCGGCCGATTTCGTGTCCGGCCTGGTCCACTGGACCGCCGACACGTGGGGACGTGACGATTGTCCCGTCGTCGGTCCCAGGCTTCTGGTGCCGTTTCGTGTGCACCACGTCAACCCCGACGACTTCCTCCGCCGCAGTTTCATCGACACCAATGGCGAGGTCGCTTTCCTGGCAATCCCGGTCCTGCTGGCGTTTCTCGCCGTCCCGCTCGATGCCGCGTGGGGCAGGGCGGTGGCGGTCTTCGGATTGGCGTTCTGCGGCATCGGCAGCATGACGAACCAGATCCATCAATGGGCGCACATGCCGTCGCCACCGCGTTCGGTCCGGATCCTTCAGTCGTTCGGTCTCTTTCTCGGCAGGGTCGAACACGCCGCGCACCACGAACGGCCGTACGACGGCCACTACTGCATCACGACTGGATGGTGCAACGGTCCGCTCGAGAAGATCGCGTTCTTCAGGCGCCTCGAATGGATTGTGACGCGCGTGACCGGCATGACGGCGCGGCAGGACGATCGGCGCTACGAGGCACACTACGGCACGGCGGAGATCTATTGAGGGCCGGCGGTGAGTAACCGACCACGAAGTCCTCGTCGCCCGACGCATGTCGCTCTCGAGACGACTGAACCGACCTCGTTCGGGCACGGTTTCATCAGCGGCCTCCTTTCCGCGATCCTTGGCATCGCGGGCTTCGGCATCGTGCTGTCGCTTCGCTTTCCCGAGCAGCTGGCCTTCCGGGAACTGCAACCGCTGCATCAAGTCCCCTACCTCCGGGCTGGCATCCACGTCACGCTGATCGCGTCGTTTCTCCTCGGAAGCGTCAGTGCGTCGCTGCGCGCGAACAAGATGCTGGCGCTGACCGGCATCGGGTTTACCCTCGCGGCCTCGCTCCTCGGCGGCTCACAGGGTGCGATCGGAAACGAGGCCGCGAACACCTCGTGGCTCGGCGTCGATTTCTTTGTGCTCAACCTCATCCTGTATTCGGCGGTGTTCGTTCCGCTCGAGCGGCGGTTTGCGCTTCGGTCCGATCAGCAGGTATTCCGTCCCCAGTGGCTCCTGGATCTCACATATTTCTTCGTCAATTCGTTGTTGATCGAAATCCTGACCATTCTGACGCTCAAGCCGGCGATGGTGCTGTTCGACTGGGCGCGCGTCGAGGCAGTGAGCGCCGCCGTCAGCAACTTACCGCTGGTCGTCCAGGTGCCGGCGCTGCTGCTGGTGGCCGACTTCACCCAGTACTGGGTCCACCGCGCCTTTCACACCGTGCGGTTCCTCTGGTCATTCCACGCCATTCATCACTCGATCGAGCGGATGGACTGGCTCGCCGGCTCGCGGCTGCATCTCGTGGACGTGATCGTGACGCGCGGGCTCACCTACGTTCCGATCTTCGTGCTCGGGTTTTCACAACCGGCGCTGACGGTCTACGTGTTTCTCGTGGCGACGCAGGCGACGTTCATCCATGCCAACGTCCGATGGACGTTCCGTCCGCTGCAGCGGTTCGTCGTGACGCCGGCGTTCCACCACTGGCACCACAGCGCCGAGCGCCAGAGCGTGGACAAGAATTTCGCCGTGCACACGCCGATCTGGGACCGGCTGTTCGGCACCTATTACCTTCCCGACCGATGGCCCGACGCGTACGGTCTCTCGGACGGAAGTAAGGTTCCGCGGCGATGGATCAGTCAGTTGCTCTATCCGGTTCGAGGACGGGAAGCGCGCTGAGCGGCGGCCGTACGCTATCCTTGGCTGATGCAAGTCGAGCAGAGCCATGTGCTTGAGGCGCTGAAGGTCGTCCGCGATCCGGATCTCAACCGCGACATCGTCAGCCTCGGGTTTATCAAGGATTTGACGATTGACGGCGGGCGCGTCGCCTTTACCATCGAGCTGACGACGCCGGCGTGCCCGGTGAAAGATCAGATGCGCGACCAGGCGCGCGCGGCGGTGATGCAGCTGCCGGGTGTGAGCGCGGTCGACGTGAATCTCAGCGCGCGCGTTCGTGAAGCAGTCAGCGCCGACGGTCCCCGCCAGACGATTCCCGGTGTGAAAAACGTCATCGCGGTCGGCGCCGGCAAGGGCGGAGTCGGCAAGACGACCGTGGCCGTGAATCTGGCGGTCGCGCTGGCCAAATGCGGCGGCCGCGTCGGCATTATCGACGCCGACATTTACGGTCCGAACGTCCCGATCATGCTCGGGATGAAAACCCAGCTGGTGACCGACGGTCAGAAAATCGTGCCGGCCGAAAAATATGGTCTGCAGGTCATCTCGATGGGTTTTCTCACGCAAGACGATGCGCCGATCATCTGGCGCGGGCCGATGCTGCATGGTGCGCTGCAGCAGTTTTTCCGCGAAGTTCGCTGGAAGGACCTCGATTACCTGGTTGTCGATCTGCCGCCTGGAACAGGTGATGTGGCACTGAGCCTGAGTCAAACCGTACCGGTCGCCGGCGCGATCGTAGTGACGACGCCGCAGCAGGTGTCGCTGGCAGACAGCCGCCGCGCCGTGGCGATGTACAAGAAGCTGAATATTCCGCCGCTCGGGATCATCGAGAACATGAGCTACTTCGTGTGCACGAACTGCAATCACGAGTCGGACATATTCGGTCACGGCGGCGGTGAAACGATGTCGAAGGATCTCGGCGTGCCATTCGTTGGCCGGATTCCGATTTACCAGCCGATCCGCGAGGGCAGCGATACCGGTGTACCGCTGATGATCAGCGAACCCGACTCGCCGGCCGCGCGCGCATTCATGGCCGCCGCCGAACGGACCGCGGCGCAGGTGTCGATTGCCAGCTACAACCGGCCGACTATTCCGCTCACGGTGGTGAGGTGATGATGAGTACTGCCGAGCTAGGCGCGCTTCGTGTCCTGATGTCGTCGTGCCTTCGTGCGTCGACGTTGGTCGGGTTGTGTACGCTCTCCGCCTGCGCCCCAATGGGCGGCAAAACTCCCGACGGCGGCAGCCCGATGCCGACGTCGATCATCGAACCGTATCTCGCAATTCAGGAAGCGCTCGCGGACGACAGCACCGCCAATATCAAGGCGAATGCCGGCAAGATTGCGACAGCCTCGACGTCGCTGGGTGCGCCGGCGATGAAGATCGACACGTCCGCGTTGCAACTGTCGGGTTCGATCGGCGCGACTGATGCGGACACTGATATCAAAGTCGTCCGCGAGCGGTTCGGCGCGTTGAGCGAAGCGATCGACACCTACATGACCGGATTGAACCTGAAGTTGCCCGAAGGAACCGCTGTTGCCTGGTGTCCGATGGTCAAGAAGCCATGGATTCAGCGCGGCGACAAGCTCGCCAATCCGTACTACGGCTCGGAAATGCCGACGTGCGGTAACTTCCGGTGAAGCTATCCTTCAGTAAGCAGACACTGGCGAATGGCCTCGATGTGCTGATCCATGAGGACCATGCCTGCCCGATCGTCGCAGTGAATCTCTGGTATCACGTCGGATCCAAGAACGAACGGCCGGGGCACACCGGCTTCGCGCACCTGTTCGAACATCTGATGTTCGAGGGATCGCAGCACCACGACCACGGCTATTTTCAACCGCTCCAGGGAGCCGGCGGGACGTTGAACGGTTCGACGAACGCGGATCGCACCAATTACTGGGAGGTTGTGCCGGCAAATGCCCTCGAGTTGGCGCTGTGGATGGAATCGGATCGGATGGGCTTTCTGCTGCCGGCCCTGACGCAGGCGAAATTCGCGAACCAACGCGACGTCGTGCTGAACGAACGCCGCCAGAACTACGAGAACCGCCCGTACGGTCTCGCGCCGATGGCGATGCTGAGCGCGCTGTTCCCGGCGGACCATCCCTACCACTGGACAACGATCGGCGAAGTTGCGGACCTCGAGGCGACCAAGCTCGACGAAGTGCACGCGTTCTTTCAGCGCTACTACCATCCGGCCAATGCCTCGATTGCGATTGCCGGCGACGTCGCGCCCGAAGAAGCGTTGCGGCTTGTTGATCGGTACTTCGGCGACATCCCGCCCGGCGAGGCGGTGACGCCGGTGCAGGCGCACGCGGAATTGACCGGCGACACGCGGATCATGTTCGAGGATCGAGTGGAGTTGCCGCGGCTCTACGTGGCCTGGCTGACGCCGGCGATGTTCGCGCCGGACGATGCCGAACTCGATCTCGCGAACGACCTGCTGGCGAACGGCAAGACATCGCGTCTCTACAAGCGCCTGGTGTTCGACGAGCGCATTGCCACCGACGTGTCGGCGTCGCAGAATTCGCGCGAGATGGCCGGCTACACGCAGATTGCCGCAACCGCGGCGCCGGGACACGCGCTCGGCGAGCTCGAAGCGGTGATTCTCGAGGAAGTTGCCCGTCTCGTCACGTCGGGGCCGACGCTCGACGAAATGGAACGCGGCCGCGTCCAGGCGGAAGCGCAGTTCATCTATCGCTTGCAGACCATCGGCGGTTTCGGCGGCAAGTCCGATCAGCTCAACGCCTACAATGTCTTTCTCGACGATCCGTCCTACTTCGAACACGATCTCGAGCGATACCGTTCGGTGACTGCCAGTTCGATGCAGAGTGCAGTCAAGCGCTACCTCGATCCGCGCGCTCGCGTCACGCTGAGTATTGTGCCGCACGGCCGCGCGTCACTGGCGGCGCCGAACTCGCAGCTGGTTACGGTCGCCTGATGGCTCGCCAGCTGAAGGTCGATCGCTCGAAATTGCCGATACCGGGGCCGGGCCGGCCGTTCCTGCTGCCTCCGGTAGAGAAGACCACGCTGCCGAACGGCCTGCGCGTGTGGACCGTCCAGCACGCTCAGATTCCGCTGATTGCCTATGTGCTGTTGATCGCCCGCGGCGCCTCGTCCGACCCGGCGGGCAAGGATGGACTTGCCGCGATCACCGCGGACATGCTCGACGAAGGCAGCGATACGCGGTCGGCGATTGAAATGCACGAGACGCTGGCGCGGCTCGGCGCGCAGTTCGACACCGACATTGGCGCCGATGCGACCGCGATCAGCGTCACCGCACTGAGTCGGGTGGCCGAACGGGCGCTCGCGTTCATCGGCGACATTGTCGTTCGGCCGGCGTTGAGAGAGGCGGATTTCGAACGGGTCCGCCAGCTGCGGCTGCACCGTTTGAAACAGATGCGCGATTCGGCGGCCGCAGTCGGCGATCGCGCGTTCCTGAAATTGATCTACGCCGATGATCCGTACGGGCACGCCCCGATCGGTCACGAGACGACGCTGACCTCGCTGACCATCGACGATGTTCGCAATTATCACGCCTCGGCGATCGCGCCCGGAGCGGCGACGCTGATTGCGGTCGGCGACTGCAAGCACACCGAGGTCGTGCGGCAGGCGGCGGAGGTGTTCGGCCACTGGATCGGCAGCGGCGGCAGCGACAACCTGCCGTCAGCGGCGCCGATCGCGCCGCCGCGTCTGGCGATCGTGCCGCGCCCCAAAGCACCGCAGTCGGAACTGCGGATCGGCCACGTCGCGGTGCCGCGCCGGACGCCGGATTATCACGCGCTGGCGCTGGCGAACGCGATTCTCGGCGGACAGTTCGTCAGCCGCATCAATCTCAACCTCCGCGAAGACAAAGGATTCACCTACGGTGCGCGGACCTCGTTCGAGTTTCGCCGCCGCCCCGGCCCGTTTCTGCTGCAAGTCAGCGTGCAAACCGCCGCGACCGCGCGGGCGATCGAGGAATCGATCGGCGAGATCGCCGATATCCGCGGCACCCGTCCGGTGACCTCCGACGAGTTGGCGTTCGGCATCGCCGCCCTGACGCGCGGCTACGCGCGCAACTTCGAGACCGCCGATCAAATGGCGCGGGCGATCATGCAATTGGCGCTCTACGATCTGCCGGATGACTATTACGCGCAGTTCGTTGCGACCGTCGAAGCCATCACGCAGGAGGAGGTATCGCGGGTCATGACCAAGCACGTCGACCCGTCGCGGCTGACGACACTGATCGTCGGCGATCTCGAGGTGATCGGCCAGGACCTCAGCCGCCTCGGACTGGGCGAGCCGCTGGTACTGTCGGCAGAAGCCTTCTGAGCTCGAAATTGGGATCGGGTAATTTGGTAATCTGGTAATTGGATTGCGCGATTGATTAGATCGAACTTAACAATCCAATCACCATTCAATTACCCAATTACCAGATCAATGACCAAATTCATGAATGCCGTTCGTTTTCACCAGCACGGCGACGTCGACGTATTGCGTTACGAGGACGCGCCCGATCCCGAGCCTGCGACCCGGCGAAGTGCTGGTGCGGGTGCGCGCCTGCGCCTTGAACCACCTCGATCTCTGGGCGCGGCGCGGTCTGCCGCGCGTCAAAACTCCGATGCCGCATATTTCCGGCAGCGACGTCGCCGGCGAGGTCGTTGCCGCTCCCGGGTCGGAGGTTGCCGTCGGTGCGCGGGTGATGTTACAGGCCGGCGTCAGTTGCGGGAGCTGTCCGGCGTGCGTGAGAGGCGTTGACAACGAGTGTCCGCAATACGAGGTGCTCGGCTTCCGCAATCACCAGGGCGGCTACGCTGAATTGGTCAAAGTGCCGGTGCAGAACCTCGTGCCGATTCCCGACCACATCGACTTCGTCGACGCCTCGGCATTTCCGCTGACCTTCGTGACCGCGTGGCACATGCTGGTGACGAAAGCGCGAATTCAGCGTAACGACGATGTGCTGATCCTGGCGGCCGGCAGCGGTGTTGGCCAGGCGGCAATCCAAATCGCGTTGCTGCATGGCGCCCGCGTGTTCGCCACCGCCGGCAGCGACGACAAGCTGGAGCGCGCCCGGGCGATGGGGGCGTTCGCCGCTATCCATCACCATAAGCAGGACATCGCCGACGAGATCAAACGGCTGACGAACAAGCGGGGCGTCGATGTCGTCATAGAACATGTTGGCGAAGCCACCTGGGCGAAATGCATGCGCTCGCTGGCCCGCGGCGGCCGCCTGGTCACGTGCGGCGCGACCAGCGGCGCCAAGGGCACGCTCGACCTGGCCGCGCTGTTTTCGAAGCAGCTCACCGTTTACGGTTCGTACATGGGAACCAAGGGCGAACTGATGGACGCGGCGCAGTACTTTTTTAGCGGACAATTAAAGCCGGTCGTGGATCGGACCTATCCGCTTGCCGAAGCGGCCGCCGCGCAACAGCGGCTCGAAGCCTCCGGACAGTTCGGGAAAGTAGTGTTGCTCCCGTGAGCACCATCGGGCGGATCAGCGTCAGCTTGTTTACCGTCGTCGCCGTGGTCAGCATTGTGCTGGCCGCCGCGGTGATCTGGTTGTTCCTGACGCAGCCGGTGACCGTCGCGAACGCGGTGAACGAAGGCGAGATCTCGCCGCTGGTTCGCAGCCTCGGCTCGGTGCTCTACAACGCGCTGTCCGGCATTCTGAAATATCTGTAGCCGACGGTAAGTCTGAAGTCTGAAGTTCGAAGTCTGCCTCGATCGAGGCAGACTTCAGACTTCAGACTTCAGACTTCGACAGCGCTCTTTTCAGGAATCGCGTCAGCAGCCAACCATCGACAAACTTGAACGGCGCCTTTCCAGTGCTGTAGTGGCCGCAGCGCAGGACCGCGACGTCATGCGGCACGGCTTCGTCGCGAAACGCCTGGACCAACTCCTCCGACAGATCCACCGGAAACGTCAGATCGTAGCGCGCGTAGACCAGCAGCGTCTGCCGGTCGCGCAGCCGATCGAGATACCATCGCGGGCTGATTGGCTTCCACAGCGCCCGCAACCGTTCGAGCTCGATGTGCCCGTTCAGACCCTCGCGCACGTGACGCGTCGATAGTCCGCGCCAGACGACGTCAGCAAAATACGGGGAGATGTGATTGAGCGCCTGCGCGCGGATCAGCGGTTCGTGTGCGGTAGTCAGCAGCGAGAGACAGGATCCGAGGCTGGTGCCGAGAATGCCGATGCGGTCGTAGCCTTGTTGTGCCAGCCAGGCGATCGCGCGTCGCGCATCGAGCACCGCTTGCCGGCAGACTTGCACGGTCCGCGCAACATTCGCGCTGACGATGTAGTCGGCGCGGCGCAGTTCGGGCGGCATGCGTCGATCGTGGTACGGCAGGCTTAAACGCAGCGCGCTCATACCGGACCAGGCGAGCAGCTTGCACAATCCGACGTGGCCGCCCGAGTCCGAATTCCATTGCGGCAAAACGAGGACCGCGGCGCGCTTCGTCGCAGCTGCATTGCTGACCCGCTGCTTCACACCGGATCCACGCGTGTTCGGAAAATAGCGGCAGTAGACGGTGTTGTTCGCGGGATGAGGCGTCTGCAAGGCGCTCGGAAAGCTCAGGAGGTCGCCGTCGGCGTCCGCAGTGAGCGTGAAGTCGGCCGTCGGCGGCGGCGTATAGAAGGTATCGGTGTCGTCCATGATCTCCGACACCCAGGCCTGCACTGCCGCCGCCGGATCGTGGCCGTTGCCGCCGTTCTGGCCGCCTGCCGTGAGCGAGCCTTGCGAGTCGAACCGGCCAGCCGCGAGTGAACTCTGCGAAACGAACGGAATCCATTCGGCGCCCCAGTCAAAAGGGCGGACAACGCGATCGGTCGTGACGTCGGCGAGACGACGTTCCCAGGCGTGGAAGATTGCTTGAAGCATCTATCCTCATGCTATACTGCACGGCTCATGCGGTTCACTACCGACACTATCAAGCGCATGGGCCGAAAGCGGGCCCCAGCGACCAACGTGTCGGAAACTGCATGATCGAACGCTAAATAGTTTTCAATCAAGCGACAGGCTGCCGACACGGTGAAAACCGCGTCGGCTTTTTTTTTCACCAGGCTTTTTTTCAGAAAAGACACAAAGGGCGGCGTCAGAAGAAAGGACACAAAGGGGAGGCGATGGCGATTGACGTTGGGATACTCGGGGCAACTGGTGCGGTGGGACAACAGTTCGTCGCACTGCTGGCAAATCATCCGTGGTTCAAAGTCACGTGGCTCGGCGCCAGCCAGCGGTCCGAAGGCAAGGCGTACCGTGACGCCAGCGCGTGGCGCCTGCCGACACCGTGCCCGGACGATGTCGCGAAGCAGCAGGTGAATGCGGCGGTACCCGGACATGCGCCGAAACTGGTGTTCTCCGGCCTCGACTCGTCGGTGGCTGGAGAAATTGAAGCAGCCTTCGCGCAGGCGGGACACGTCATCGTCAGCAACTCGCGCAATTACCGGATGGAGACGGACGTTCCGCTGCTGATTCCCGAAGTGAACGCCGACCATCTCGCGCTGCTGAAAGCGCAGGCGAGCGGCCGCGGCTGGAAAGGCGCGATCGTCACCAATCCGAACTGCGTCGTCATCGTGGTGGCAATGGCCCTGGCGCCGCTGCGGCAGTTTGGCTTGAAGAGCGCGATGATTACCTCGCTCCAGGCGATTTCCGGCGCCGGCTATCCGGGCGTTCCATCGTGGGACATCCTCGGCAACGTCATCCCATTCATCGGTGGCGGCGAAGAAGAAAAGATTGAAACCGAGACCAACAAGATTCTCGGTTCGCTGAGCGGCGCGGCTGTCAGCAACCATCCGGTGAAAGTAAGCGCGACGGTGACGCGGGTGCCAGTGCACAACGGCCATACCGCCTCGATGTCGGTGGCGCTCGAACAGAAGCCCGACGCCGACGCGGTGATTGCTGCGTGGACCAACTTCGTCGGTCGGCCGCAGGATTTGGAGCTGCCGACGGCTCCGCCGCAGCCGATCGTCTACCTCACGGAAGCCAATCGCCCGCAGCCGGCACTCGACGCGAATCGCGATGGTGGCATGACGATCAGCATCGGAAGGCTGCGGCGCTGTCCGATTCTCGACTACAAGTTCGTGGCACTCGGCCACAACACCATCCGCGGTGCGGCGGGCGCGGCGATCCTGAATGCTGAACTGATGCACCGCGAGGGCCTGCTGTGAGCGCGGTGATGAAATTCGGCGGGACCTCAGTCGCGGATCCTGACGCCATCAATCGATTGATCGGCATCGTCCGCCAGCAAAAAGAGCGAGACAAGACGCCGCCGGTGGTGGTCGTATCGGCACTCGCGGGCGTAACCGACAAGCTCGTCGCGGTGGCTCGCCTCGCCGAAGAAGGCGAAGCAGACAAGGCCGCAGCAGAACTGCAAGCGCTGCTCGATCGGCACATCGCGGTCGCCGGCGCGATCACCAGCCAAAGTCGTAACGCGGTGATCAGCGAGGTCAAGAAAGAGTTCGACGAGTTGATCGGCCTGGTGCACGCGTTGTCGGTGCTGCGCGAAGTGTCGCCGCGTTCGCACGATGCCGTCGTTGCGGTTGGCGAAGTTATCAGCAGCCGCATCGTCGCGGCAGCGCTCGCCGACCATCGCCTGGCGAGCGGTTGGGTAGACGCGCGGAAGGTGCTGGTCACCGACGCCGAGCACGGCACGGCGGCGCCGGACATGGTCAGCACCGCGGAACGGGCGCGCGATCGCATTGCACCGCTGGTTGCCGACAACCGCGTTCCGGTGACCGGTGGATTCATCGGTGCCACTGCGAACGGCGTGACGACCACGCTCGGCCGCGGCGGTTCAGACTATTCGGCGGCGATCTTCGGCGCCTCGCTCGAGGTTGATGAAATCCAGATTTGGACCGATGTCGACGGAATGTTGACCGCCGATCCACGGATCGTGCCGCAGCCACGCGTGGTGCCGCAGTTGTCGTTCGCCGAGGCGTCCGAGCTGGCGTATTTCGGCGCCAAAGTTCTGCATCCGAGCACGATTCTGCCGGCGGTCGCCAAGAATATCCCGGTGCGCATTCTCAACTCGCGACGGCCCGACAGCCCCGGCACGCTGATTACCGCCGAGGGACGCACCGGCGGTCAGCTGACCGCCATTGCCTGCAAGCGCGACGTGACGGTGATCGACATCACCTCGACGCGGATGTTGATGGCGCACGGTTTTCTGAGGCGGTTGTTCGAGGTGTTCGAGCGGTTGAAAACGCCGGTCGACGTCGTGACCACCTCGGAAGTCAGTGTCTCGGTGACGGTTGACGACGTTCGACGGCTCGAGGCGATTGTCGACAACCTCCGCAATTTCGCGGACGTCAACTGCGAACGCGAGATGGCGATCATCTGCGCGGTAGGAGAAAATCTGCGTTCGGACCCGGCGCTGTTCGGCCGAGCCGTCACGGCGCTCGATCGGATTCCGCTGCGGCTGGTGTCGCAGGCGGCATCGCGCCGCAACATCACCTTCGTGTTGAAGAATTCCGACGTGCCGCACGCGATGACCAGGCTCCACGATGTGTTTTTTGAACGCGGATAGTTCAGATCCTAAGATTCATAGATCCTAAGATTCACAGATTCACAGATTCACAGATCCTCAAATCCTCAAATTCTCAAATCCTCAAATGCCATGAAGATATTGCTGGTTGGGTTTGGCAAGATGGGTCAATTGGTTGGCAGCCTGGCGCCGCAGTACGGCCACGAGATCACCGGCGTCATCGACCCGCAGTCGGCGTCGCACGGAGGCGATCCGGACGATCCGAAGTGGCAGGACATTGACGTGGCGATCGATTTTTCCACGCCGGGCGTGGTGGTGGGCAACGCGGTGGCATTGGCGCGGCGGGGAATCAACCTGGTCATCGGAACCACCGGCTGGCAGAAGGATGAGGCGACGGTTCGTGATGCGGTCGCGAAAGGCGGCGGTGCCGCAGTCGTCGCGCCGAATTTTTCAACCGGCGTCGTGCTGTTCGAGGCGATCGTTGAACGGGCCGCGGCGCTGTTCGCGGCCCAGGAAGATTTCGGAGCATTCCTGCACGAAGCGCATCACGCCCAGAAGAAAGACGCACCATCTGGCACCGCGCTGTTATTGAAGCGGGCGATCGAACAAGCCGGTTACGGACGCGCGGTCGACGTGGCGGCTTCTCGCGCCGGTTTCATTCCCGGCACCCACACAGTGGGCTTCGACGGACCAGCTGAAACGATTACCCTGACCCATACTGCCAGGGATCGCACGGCCTTCGCCCGGGGTGCGCTTGCCGCCGCGAAATGGCTACACGGCAAACGAGGCTGGTACACAATGAAAGATGTTCTTGGAGTCGAATAGCTAATCGTCGTGTCAGATAGACCGGCAGTTTCGCGGAGGAGTGTCGCAATGAGAACTGCATTTACTGGAGTCGGGACTGCAGTGGTTACGCCGTTTACCAAGAGCGGCGCGCTCGACGAGGCCGCAGTGCGGCGGCTTGGCCGCCGGCAGATCGACGCCGGGATCCACTTTCTCTGCCCCTGCGGCACGACCGGCGAAAACCCGACGCTGACTGACGACGAGCGCCGGCGGATCGTCGAAATCCTGGTCGATGAAGCCAAAGGCGCCGTGCCGATTCTGGCAGGAGCCGGCGGCTACGATACGAAAGAAGTCATCCATCTTGCGGCGTTGATGCAGAAGGCAGGCGCGGCCGGACTGCTGTCCGTCACGCCGTACTACAACAAGCCGACCCAGGAAGGCCTCTATCAACATTACAAGGCGATCGCGGAAAATACGACGCTGCCGATCGTGGTCTACAACGTGCCAGGCCGTACCGGCGTGAACGTCGAGCCAGCGACGCTCGTCCGACTGGCGCCGATTCCGAACATCGTCGGGGTGAAGGAAGCGTCGGGCAACGTCACCCAGATGTGCGAGATTGTGCGCGCGGTGCCCAACGACTTTCTCGTCCTTTCCGGCGACGATGCCTTGACGCTGCCGTTGATGGCGATCGGCGGCCGCGGAATCATTTCCGTGGCGTCGAATGAAATCCCCGGCGAGATGGTGCAGATGGTCGAAGCCGCCGAACGAGGCGACTTTGCGACCGCGCGACAAACGCATCAACGGATCCTGCCGCTGATGCTCGGTAACTTCATCGAGGCGAACCCGGTGCCGGTGAAGGCGGCGATGGCTGCCATGGGGTTGCTCGAAGAGCAGTACCGCCTGCCGATGTGTTCACCGAAACCGGAATCTCGTGAAAAGCTGACGAAGATCCTCAAGGAACTGAACCTGCTCAAACCGGCGTTCGCGTGACACAGTCGTTGCAGCTCGAGATTGAACGGCTGGTCGCTGCCGGTTCCTCGGCTGATCGCGACACGGTCCGTGCCACGTTCGCGCGGCTTCGCGAAGCGCTGTCCGCCGGCCAGGTGCGCGCTGCCGAACCCGACGCTTCGAGTCCGATCGGTTGGCGGGTCAATCTCTGGGTGAAGCACGGCATTCTGCTCGGCTTCAAGTTCGGCGACGTGGTGGACGCGTCGATGGACCACGGTAAGCTGCCGTTCTACGACAAAGATACCTTGCCGCTGAAAAAACCCGGGCTCGGCGCCGGCATTCGCATCGTCCCCGGCGGTTCGGCGATCCGTGATGGCGCGTATCTGGCGCCCGGTGTGATCTGTATGCCGCCGATGTATGTGAACATCGGCGCCTACGTCGGCGAGGGATCGATGATCGATTCGCACGCGCTGGTCGGTTCCTGCGCTCAAGTCGGCGCCAGGGTGCACGTCAGCGCCGGAGCACAGATCGGCGGTGTGATCGAACCGGTCGGTGCGTTGCCAGTTATTATCGAAGACGAAGCGCTGATCGGGGGCAACACCGGAATTTATGAAGGCGCGATCATCAAAGCGCGCGCGGTGGTCGCCGCCGGAACGGTGCTGACCGGCTCGACGCCGGTCTACGACCTGGTGAATGGCGCGATCATCAGACCGACCAGTGACCGTCCGCTGGTTGTCCCGGAAGGCGCCGTCGTGGTTCCGGGAGCGCGTGCGGTCAGCGGCGGGAAAGGCCCGGAGTGGGGACTGTCGCTGGCGACGCCGGTGATCGTCAAGTATCGCGATTCGCGAACCGACACTCGCACCGAACTCGAAGCATGGATTCGCTAGCGCAGCTCGATCACGTCGACGTGGTCGCACTGACCCGTGCGCTGGTCGACATCGATTCGACGACCGGGCGCGAGGGAGAGTGCGGACGGTTTCTAGCGGATTATCTACGCCGGCGCGACTGGGTTGTCTCCGAGCAGCGGGTCGACACGTCGCGATTCAACGTCATCGCGGTCACGCGCGAACCGGAGATCGCGTTCTCGACGCATTTCGACTGCGTCCCGCCATTTTTTCCGAGCCGCGTCTCCGGCGATCGACTGCATGGACGCGGATCGTGCGATGCGAAAGGCATTCTCGCGGCGCAGGTCGCCGCGGCAGAGCGACTGCGCCGCACCGGCGAGATGAGTGTCGGCCTGGTCTTTGTGGTTGGCGAAGAACGGGGCAGCGACGGCGCCAAAAAAGCCAACCAGACGACGACGCGCAGCCGGTTTCTGGTCAATGGCGAGCCGACCGACAACCGGCTCGGCTCGGCCACGCGCGGCGTGCTGCGGTTGAAGCTGCGGGCCGCCGGTCGAGCGGCTCATTCGTCGTTTCCCGAACTTGGCGATTCGGCGATCGACAAACTGGTGGACGCGTTGATCGAGTTGCGGCGCGTGAAGCTGCCGGACGATCCGGTGCTTGGCGCCACGCACTATACGGTGGGTCTGATCTCGGGCGGTGTGGCGCCGAACGTGGTGCCGCCGTCCGCCGAAGCTGAAGTGATGTTCCGGACGGTGCATGATGCGGAACGTGTGCGAAGAGCGGTGGCGGTGCTCGAGCCGCGGGTGTCGATCGAACACGTGCTCGAAGTTCCGCCGGTGCGTTTGAAAACCGTGCCGGGGTTCGATACCGCGGTGTTCCCGTTCACGACCGACATTCCCTTCCTGCAGGCCTGGGGCGAGCCGCTGCTGTTCGGGCCCGGATCGATTCACCTTGCCCACACGGCGGACGAGTTCGTGTCGATCACCGAGCTGCACGCCGCCGTCCATCACTACGAAACACTGGCCCGGGCATTATTGAAGATGTGACCGACCCTCGCGCTGCCTACCAGGCACGACTTGGCGCCTGCCGTCAGCGGATCGCGGCGCTCGAAGCGTCACACCTGCGGATTTCGAACGGCCGGCTGGTGGTCGCGCTGATCGGTGCGATTCTGCTGTGGTTCGCCATCGGCCGCCGATGGTCGCCGTTCTGGCCAATCGCCGCAGGCTTGATGTTCTTCGCCCTGGTCGTCGTGCATGCACGCCTGCTGCAACGGCTCGAACGAGCCAGCCGCGCCGCAGGATGGTATGCACGCGGCTTGCTTCGCATTGGCGGCGAATGGGCTGGCGAACGGCGCGACGGCGCACCGTTCCTCAAAGGTCACTCCTACGGGCGCGACCTCGACCTGTTTGGACACGCATCACTGTTTCAGCTGCTGAACACTGCGACCACCGAGATCGGTGAAGAGACCCTGGCGGCGTGGCTGAAGTCGGCTGCGCCGATTCCGGAAGTGCTCGCCCGGCAAGTCGCGGTTGCGGAATTGCGCGACAAGACGGCGTTTCGCGAAGAGCTCGCGGTGCTGGCTGCCGAGACCGAAATCAGCCGCACCGGATCAATGGCGGCGTGGGCGAGTGCGTCGCCGGCCCGACTGACCGCGGCAGTCGCCGTCGTGTTCGCAGCGTGCGCGTTGGTCACGGTCGTCGTGCTGGCGCTGACTTTCGCCGAACGGATTCCGAGCCGCTACTTCGTTTTCTGGTTGATCGCGGAAGGGGCGATCGCCGCAATCTGGCGAAAGCCGGTGCACCAGGTGCTGGCGCGAATCGGGTCCGCGGATCGCGACCTGTCGTTGGTGCGAGACGCGCTGGCGCGGATCGAATCCGAAACCGTTCAATCGCCGCGGTTGATGGCAATCAAGGACGCGCTGTTCACCGAAGGGATGCCACCGTCGCGCCGGATCGACGAATTGCGGCGGCTGGTGTCGTGGCTTGATTCCAGCCGCAACCAGCTGTTCGCGCCGATCGCTTTTGCGATTCTGCTGCCGCAGCAACTGGCAGTGGCGATCGATCGCTGGCATTCACGTTATGGCCGACGGGTTGTCGATTGGTTGACGGCGATCGGCGAGCTCGAAGCGTTGGCGGCCCTGGCGACGTATTCGTTCGAACATCCCCACGATCCGTTTCCGGTCGTGTCCGAAACCGGTCCGCGTTTCGATGCAGCCGGCCTGGCGCACCCACTGATGCGGGAAGACACGTCGGTTCGTAACGACGTCACGCTCGGCGGTCCTGGAGAGCCGCGCATCCTGGTCATCAGCGGTTCGAACATGTCCGGCAAAAGCACCTTGCTGCGATCGGTTGGCGTCAACGTGGTGTTGGCACTCGCCGGCGCGCCGGTCCGCGCCACGCGGCTCACGTTGTCGCCGCTCGCGCTCGGGGCGACGCTCAAGGTGGAGGACTCGCTCGAAGAAGGCCACTCGCGCTTCTATGCCGAAATCCTTCGCATCAAATCGATCGTCGATACTGCTCGCGGTTCCACGCCGTTGCTGTTCCTGCTCGATGAAATCCTTCACGGGACGAATTCACACGACCGGCGTATCGGTGCCGAGGCAATCGTCAAGGCGTTGGCTGATGCCGGCGCGGTCGGGTTGGTCACGACGCACGACCTGGCACTGACGGAGTTGCCGTCACGTCTCGGCGCCGTCGCGGTCAATAAGCATTTCGAGGACCGATTGGTCGATGGAAAAATGGTGTTCGATTACCGGATGCAGCCTGGCGTCGTCGAACACAGCAATGCGTTGGCGTTGATGAGGGCGGTAGGACTTGAAGTCTGAAGATTGAAGTCTGAAGTCTGCCTCAGTCTGCCACTGTCGGGATGGCTGCAAACAATCCCGATAGTCGAGTGCGGCAGACTTCAAACTTCAGACTTCAGACTTCAAATTTCGGCAGCGGGTTTGCAACCGCCGGGGCATGATCGAGCAGCAACCGCAAAAGCCGGAAATTCCGCGGCCCCCCGACCCCATCGATAGGCCGCCGCCCGACATCAAGCCGGTTCCGCCGCCGGATATTCAGCCGCCCGAAGGGCAGCCCGACATGTATCCGCCGACGACGCCGGAGCGCGGCGACACGCCTATTTAGTGATGAATTGTTCGCACGCCAGCGCGACGCGCAGCAGCGCGTCGGTCTGCTGGCGTCCACCGACCAGCTGCAACGAAGTCGGCAGCCCGGCGGTCGTCATTCCCATCGGGATGGCGATCGCCGGATGACCGGTTACATCGAAGAGCTGCGTCAAACGCAACATCACGTTGCGAATCGACTCGGTTTTCCCATCAACCTCGACCGTGGACGCGCCTAATACCGGCGCTGGAATTGGCAGTGTCGGCAGCACCAGTGCGTCGTGCTGGCCAAGTGCCGCGTCCACTTCACGCGTCAACACCTCGCGGCCGGCCAACGCGCGGACGTAATCCTCGGCCAGGATGTAGCGTCCCATTTCCAGTCGCAGTCGCACTGCCGGCGAGTATTTTTCCGGCATCGCCTCGAGCGTCGTTGCGTGGTAGGCGGCACCGTCGGCAAGAACCAGGCTCAGATAGATCGGCGCGATGTCGTTCGCGTGATGGATTTCAATCTCGTCTACGTGCGCGCCGGCCTTGCGCAGCCGATCGAGTGCCGCTTCGAATTCATGGCGGACGCCGCCGTCCAGCAGATCGCAGAAGTATTTGCGTGCGACAGCCAGGCGCAGGCCGCTGAGCGGAACCGGCGGTGGCGGGCTCTTGGCCGGATCGCCGAGCAAGGCGTGAAAGACCAGACTGGCGTCAGCGACGCTTCGGGTGAGCGGGCCGACGTGATCCATCGTGCGCGACAGCGGAACCACACCTTCGGTCGACACTTCACCGAGCGTCGGCTTCAGACCGACCAGACCGCAAGCGGCAGCCGGAATTCTGATCGAGCCGCCGGTGTCGGTGCCGATCGTGGCCAGGCCGATGCCTGCGGCAAGCGCCGCGGCCGATCCACCGCTCGAGCCACCCGGCGATCGCGATGGATCGAACGGATTCCGCGCCGGGCCGAACGCCGAGTCTTCATTGGTCGTTCCGAACGCGAACTCGTGCAGGTTGGTCTTTCCGATAAACACCGCGCCGGCCTGACGAAGATGCGCCACCGCCGGACAATCGCGCTGAGCGACGTAGCCCTCGCGTACGTTCGACGCGGCGGTGGTTGCGACCCCTTTGATATCGAGAATGTCCTTGATCGTCACCGGAATACCGTGCAGCGGCCCGCGGTCGCGGCCGGACGCGAGTTCCTGATCCAACTCGCGCGCCTGCTGGTGCGCCTCGGCATGCATGATTCGAATGAACGCATTGAGGCGTGATTGTTCCGCTTCCGCGCGCTGCAGGGCTTCGTTGGTCGCCTGCTCGACAGTCGTTTCGCGCGCCCGCAGACGACGGGCGAATTCTTCGATGTGCATGATCGATTAGTGGTTTGCGTGATCGTTGAAGTCTGCGGCGCGCAGTGCGGTCAGCGACCGCGCCAGCGCCTCCAGCAGCGCTTTCAATTCGGGAAGTTTTCGCCGCTCGGCGTCGGCCACCGCAGACTGCAGCCAGGCTTGAATCGTCATGATCGCTTTACTGAAATCGACACGCCATCACGCAGCGGCACGGTTGCCGTCAACAACTGCGGATGGGTTGCCAGCCGGTCGTTATACTCCGCGATGGCGCGGGTATTGTCGTCGTCGGCCGCCACCGGCGCAAACCCAGGCACCACCTTGCCATCCCACAACACGTTGTCGGTGACCAGCAGTCCGCCCGGCCGCAGCAGCGACACGATCCGATCGAGCAACGGTGAATAGAGATGCTTGGCGCCGTCCTGAAAAACCAGATCGAATGGTCCGGCCACCTTCGCGATCATCCGTTCCGCATCGCCGACGATGACGCTGGTGCGATCGGCAAGGCCGGCGCGCGCGAAGTTTTCGCGCGCCTCGCGCGCTCGGTCCGGATCGATTTCGAGCGTCATCAGCATGCCGCCGGCCGGCAAAGCGCCGGCGAGCCAGATGCCGGAGTAGCCGACCGCCGTGCCGATTTCGAGGATCTTCGCGGCGCCGATCGAAACCGCGAGCACCCGCAGTAACGCTCCAACTTCCGCGTCGACCAGCGGCAACTCGCGCGCCACGCCTTTTTCCGCGATGTCCTGCAGCACCGGGTCGACCGCGTGGTTGAGTCGTGCCAGGTATTGCTCAATGGCATCGGGGACGATGGCGCCCATCGGAGTATTCTAGTCGCTACTCGTTGCTCGCCGCTCGCCACTCGCCCGCCTTCCGGTGCGAGCAGCGAGGCGCGAGCGACCAGCAACGGCATGCGGCACACTAAAATCATCGCGACCGTCGGCCCGGCGAGTTGCTCCGATGACATCCTCGATGCGCTGATCAATGCGGGGACCGACATCGTCCGTCTCAACTTTTCGCACGGCACTCATGAATCGCACGCCGTCACCTTCAAGCGGGTGCGTGCGGCAGCCGAACGGGCCCGGCGCGAAGTGGCGATTCTGCAGGATCTCGCGCGGGCCGAAGATTCGTACCGGCTTGAACGTCGATCACCGGCCCATTCCGATCAGAGCCGGCGAGACTCTCAAGATCGCCACCGGCGACTTTGCCGGTCAACCGGGACGGCTGTCTACGTCGTTCGCCGGTTTGGCGAAAAATGTTCGCGCCGGCGATCGTCTGCTGCTCGCCGACGGCCTGATCGAGCTGCGCGTCGAGTCCACGGACGGTCAGGAAATCACGACGACGGTCATCGATGGTGGCGAGATCGGCGAGCACAAAGGGATCAATGCGCCGGGCGTCGCACTTCCGACGTCAGCGATTACGCCGAAAGACGTCGACGACCTGAAATTCGGCGCGGCGCTCGGCGTCGATCTGGTCGCGGTCAGCTTCGTTCAGACGCCGGAAGACATGCGTTACGCGCGGCAGATCCTGGTGGAGGCAGGCCATCCCGAGATTCCGTTGGTTGCCAAGCTCGAGCGGCCACAGGCCATCGAGCTGCTCGACCAGATTCTCGACGTCAGCGACGCCGTGATGGTAGCGCGCGGCGATCTGGGGCTCGAAATGCCGCTCGAACGCGTTCCACGCGCCCAGAAGGAAATCACTCGCCAGGCGCGGCGCCGCGGCGTGCCGGTGATCGTGGCCACCCAGGTGCTCGAATCGATGACCACCGAAGCGCGGCCGACTCGCGCGGAAGTGAACGATGCCGCGAATGCGGTCGACGATGGCGTGGATGCGATCATGCTGGCTGGCGAGACGGCCGCCGGCCGATATCCTGTCCGAGCGGTGCAAACGCTCGAGGCAATCATCCGCGACGCGGAAACAATTCCTTCGTACGAACCGCACGAACGCCGCCGTTCGGCGACGCACGACGATCACGCTGAGGCGATTTGCGAAGCGGCCTGCACGCTCGCCAGCGCCGCCAGCTCCCAGGCGATTGTCGCGATCACGCGCGGCGGCAGCACCGCTCGTCGCTTGTCGGCGCGGCGGCCGAAAGCGCCGATCATCGCCGCCACCGAACAGCACGCCACCGCGCGCCGCCTGGCGATCTACTGGGGTGTTGTGCCGCTGCACATGACAATCGGCGACAATCTCGATGAGGCCAGCGCTCGGGTCGGCGCCGCGCTGATCGACCGCGCGTTTGTCGCCGCCGGTGCGACGGCGGTGTTTGTCAGCATCAGCGCCGACCTGACCCGCAGTGACGCCAACTATCTGAAAATTCAGCGCCTGTGAAACCGATCCGTTACGTCCTCAACGCCGTCGGCATCCTGGTCTTACTCCTCGCCCTGCGCGCGGTGATTGCGCTCGTGCTCGAACGATTCGGCGTTCAGGAGCCCCAGTGGGATCCGCGACTGGTGCTCAACTGGTCGTTGACCCACGGCATCAACGCGCTCGCCATCGTGCTCGGCGCGTTCATTGTCACGCGCGCGGCCAGCCTCGCTATCAACCAGCTGCAGCTCGGCCTGACTCGCCGTCATGCCGCAAGCCGATTTCGAATGGCAGCGCCGCGCGACCACGCTGAGCGGCATTCTGACCAGCCTGGTGAGCGTCTCGGTCGGCTTCGTGGCGGTGCTGATGGTGCTGCGCGAATTGTCGATCGACGTCCTGCCGATTCTGACGGGCGCCGGCATCGCCGGCCTGGCGATCGGTTTCGGCGCCCAGAATCTGGTCCGCGACATCATTTCCGGGTTCTTTCTGATCCTCGAAGATCAGGTACGGATCGGCGACCTGGTGCGCATCAACGGTATTGCCGGCCTGGTCGAGCAAATCAATCTGCGAACGATTGTCCTGCGCGACGGTGAAGGGGCGGTGCAGGTGTTTCCGAATGGGACCATCACCGCGCTTGCGAACTTGAGTAAGCAGTTTGCTTACGCGGTCGTCGATCTGAAGGTGGCGTACGAGGAGAACATCGATCGCGTCATCGGTACCGCGCGCGGAGTCGGCGCCGCGATGGAGAAAGATCCGCCGTGGTCCACGCTGGTGCTGGCGCCGCTCGAAGTGGTCGGCATCGAATCGCTTGCCGACGGCGTGGCCACGTTGCGTGTCAAGTTCAAAACCTTGCCGCTCAACCAGGGCCGCGTCGCCAACGAGCTGCGGCGGCGGTTGATGACCACTTTCGTCGGCCGAGGCATCAAACCGTACGGAAGCCGATCAATTTAGTCATGACCAGATATCGCTCTTTCAAATGACCAGATGACCAGATGACCAGATAATAAATTGTGGTGTGGTAGTCTCACAAGTTATGCGCAATATCCTGCTCGCTGCTGTTTGTCTGGCGATGTCCGGCACTGCGACACCCAGCGCACAAACGAACACTTCGTCATCCAATTTCTCGGTGCCGGTCGTCTACCGGAAATTGCCGAACGGCCTGCGTGTCGTGGTCAGCGAAAACCACGCGGCGCCGGTGGTGGTCGTCGAAGTGATGTACCGGATTGGCTTCCGGATTGAGCCGAAGAACCGGACCGGCTTCGCGCATCTCTTCGAGCACATGATGTTTCAGGGCTCCGAGCATGTCGGCAAGTTCGAACACGTCCGGATCGTCAACGAAAATGGCGGGACGCTGAACGGGTCGACGCGGTTCGATCACACGAACTATTTCGAGGTGATGCCGTCGAACGCGCTCGAGGTGGCGATCTACCTGGAAGCCGACCGGATGCGCTCGCTGAAGATCACCCCTGAAACCTTGAAGAACCAACAGGACGTGGTCAGCGAGGAAGTGCGCGTCAACGTCCTGAATCAGCCGTACGGCGCCTTCGAATGGCTCGGGCTGCCGCAGAAAGCGAATACCAACTGGTACAACGCGCACAATTTCTACGGCGACCTGCATGATCTCGAGGCCGCGAACATCGAGGATGTGAAGAACTTTTTCGACACCTACTATGCGCCGAACAACGCGGTACTGGTTGTCACCGGCGATGCCACCGTCGACGAAGTGATGCGCCTGGCTGAAAAACATTTCGGCGCCATTCCGCAACGCACGCTGCCGCCGCGTCCGGACATCAGCGAGCCGCCGCAGACGGCCGAAAAGTCGTCGGTGGAAAAGGACAAGCTGGCGCGGACGCCGGCGGTTGCGTTCGGTTACCACCTCCCCGAGCGAATGACCAAAGACTTTTTTGCGCTGTCATTGCTCGATCCGCTGCTGGTCAGCGATGAGAGCGCCAAGATGTACCAGGCACTGGTAAAGGAAAACCAGATCGCTTCGAACGTGCAGGGCGGCTTCAACTATGGCCTCGGCAACAACTTCGACTACAACGGTCCGATGCTCTATACCTTCCGCGTCGACTATCGTCCCGACATGAAAGGGACCGACGCCCTGAAGATTGTCGACAAGGTGATCAACGCCGTCCAGGAGCATGGGATCACCGACGAGGAACTGCAACAAGCCAAGGTGAACTTCCGGTCGTCGTTCCTCGAGAATCTCGAGGGCGGATTCATTCCCGGATTCGGACGTGCCGACCTGCTTGCGGCGCTCGCCCTCTATGATGACAATCCCAATCGCATCAACACCATCCTGAGCGATCTCGACAAGGTGACGACCGCCGACGTCCGCGCCGCAGCGCGGAAATGGTTGGTACCGACCAATCGCACGGTCATCGACCGCGTTCCGGAGGGGAGCACGAAATGACGAGGCGTGCTGAGTGCTGGGTGCTAGGTGCTGGGTGCTGGTGGCGTGTGCCAGGTGCTGGGTGCTGGTGCCATGTGCTGGGTGCTATCGAGCGGTGTGACGGTTGCCCAGGTCCCTCCGGTGTCCGCCGAGAAACCATTCCAGCTGGCGCCGCGGGTCGAGAAAACGCTGCCGAACGGGTTGCGGGTGATCGTGACCAGGCAGACCGTGGTGCCGAAGCTGACGGTCACGCTGACGATGCTTTCGGGCTACGCCAGTGATCCGGCGGACCTGACCGGCCTGGCATCGATGACTGCCGATCTCGTCCAGGAAGGTACGAAGAACCGGACCAGCAAGGAAATCCGTCGCGACGTCTTCGGGATGGGCGGTTCGCTGAACGCGACGGTCTCGCAGGATTATTCGTCGCTGACGGTGCGCGGACTGTCCGAGGACTCGAGCCGGCTGATCGACCTGCTCGCCGAGGTCGCGATGACGCCGACGCTGCCTGCCGACGAACTGGCGATCATGAAGCAGCAGCACCTGCAACTGGTCGAGCAGAACAAGTCGTCGCCGCAGTTCTTATCGAATCAGATCTTCCGCCAGGCCTTGTTCGGCAACCATCCCTACGCGCGCACCAGCGAGAGCGAGACGTCGGTGAAGGCGATCGATCGCGCGAAGGTGGAGGCGTTCCACCGCGCGCACTACCGACCGAACAATGCGTTCGTGCTGGTGGTCGGCGCGCTGGAACCGGAGGCGGCGATTGCCGCCGTCGAAAAAGCGTTCGGCGGCTGGGCGCGTGGCGACGTGCCGAAGCCGACCTTCCCGGCGCCACCGTCGCTGAGCGGCCGCAAGGTTTACTTCGTGCAGCGGCCGAACAGCATTCAATCGTCGATCTCGGTGGGAAACATCGCGGTCAAACGCAGCGATCCGCGGTGGTACGAGCTGACGCTGGCCAACACCATTTTCGGCGGCGCGTTCAATTCCCGGATCGTTCGGAACATTCGCGAGGAAAAGGGCTACACCTATTCGCCGGGATCGGCGCTGACCGGGTTTGCCGACGCCGGTTTCTATCGCTTCAGCGCCGATGTCCGCAACGAGGTGACCGGCGCGACGCTGACCGAGGTCTTCAAAGAAATCGACCGGATGCGCGCCGAAGGTGTCGAAGGCGCCGAACTACAAGGCGGCAAGGCCTACGTGCGCGGTATCTTCCCGATTCAGACGGCGACGCAGAACGGCCTCGCGAACGTGCTCAACTCGGTCTACGTCTTCGGTCTGCCGAAGGACTATCCCGAAACGTTCCGATCGAAGATCGCGGCCGTCGAGCCGGCACAGGTCAAAAGCGGCGCCGGCACCTTGCTCGGATCGCAGGATTCGGTGATTGCGATCGTCGGCGACTACGCGAAAGTGAAAGATCAGCTGGCTGCCTACAAGGACATCACGTTCCTTGATATGGATGGCAAGCCGATCGCGGCGCCTCAGTAGAGAAAGCCAAACGCAGAGTTCGCTAAGAACGCAAAGTAAAATATGTTTTCTCTGCGATCTTCGCGAACTTTGCGTTCAAACTGCTCTTGGTCCCGTTCATTTCTCCAGCAGCGACTTCAACCCGGCCAGCGCTCGTGTCCAGCCGTGTCCGACCACTTCGTAATACCGGCGCCAGCGCTCGCTTTCTTCGAAGCCGGTCTGCTCGATCCGAACGTGGGTGCCATTGGATTCGGGCCGCACGGTGACATGGAGCGCCATCGGGCCGATCGGCTCCCCATCGGGTGGAAGCCAATAGGCATCCGCGACGAAAAATCCCTGCGACGGATGAAACTGCATCACCGTTCCGCGAAACACCCCGCCCAACCGTCCCAGCACGTCGTCGCGGAAGTCGGTCACTGGCCATTCGATCGCGGTACGCCCCGAGCGTTCGCGGCGTGGTCACTGCGTGTTCGGCTTGCCACCAGGCGTGCAGCGCCTGCGGGTCAAAAAACGCGCGCATCACGCGCCCGGGCGGAGCGGCTATGAAGGTGAGACATCGAGGCTGGGCGAGTTACTCATCTGATCATCTAGTCATCTGGTCATCTGGTCATTTGATTGGCGTATTTAATCAATGACTAGATGACCAGATGAACAAATGACCAAATTCTAGTGTCCGGCTGTGGAACGCGGACGGCCGGCGCGGGCGCGGGTAACCATCTCTTTCACTTCGCGCATCAGCGTCGGCACGTGATACGGAATGCCGTCCTTGATCGTCCACTCGATTCCGCCGCCGTGAACGTTCTGGACCTTGTCGCCGACGCCAATCGCCGCATAGCCTGATACCTGGCGGCCGTTCAACAGCATCACATCGGTGCCGTAGGGATTCAGCAACTTGAGGTTCTCGAGCGGATTGCCGTTGACCACCACCAGATCCGCGATGAATCCCTCGCGAATTTTTCCAAGCCGATCGTCGAGGCCGAGCAGCTTCGCGCCGTTCCAGGTGGCGTGCTCGATCACTTCAAGCGGGTGGAAGCCGGCTTCCTCCTGCAGTTCCAGCTCGCGAGCGATACCGAACCCGTACATCGAATAGATGTAGCCGGCGTCGTCGCCGGTTGTGACCAGCCCGCCTTTGTTCGCGAAGGCGCGGACCGCGTCCATCCACAGGCGGTACTGCTTCCGCCACTTCGCCTCCTGCGAACTGGTCCAGCCGAAGAAATAGGATCCGTGATTATCGACCGAGCCGTGGAAGAAGACCTCCATCGACGGGTGGAGATAGTCGCGGAACCATGGCTGGTTTTGCGCGCGTAACAGATCGCGCGACGCCTCGTAGATCGAAAATGTCGGATCCCACGCGACCTTCTTTTCAACCATCAGGTCGAGCACCTTGCTCAACTTCTCGGGATCGGCCTGGGCGTACAGCTCGCCGGCGCGGCCGAAACGATGAATCTCGTTGGCGTAGTTCATCTCCGGCGGAAAATTCTGGACGCCTGGCAGCGCCGCGTCGGCGACGCCATAGAAATGTTCGATCGAATTCACGCCGAGTTCGGCGTAATCCTTCGCGGTGGTCTCTTCGACCGCGATGTGGGCGGCGGTGCGCAAACCCAGCTGATGCGCTTCGTCGAGAATCGCCTCGAGTTGATCGCGATCGGCGCCGATGATTTTCAAGCCGTCGGCGCCGCGCTGCTTGATGTCGCGAATCCAGGCGCGGATTTCCGCCGGCGCGCCAGTCCGCCCCTTGCTGACGAACGGATACACCAGGATCCGTGGCGAGATGATCGTGTGCGCGTTGCTTTCCGCCTGCCAGCGCTTCGATTTTTCGAAGTCGCCACCAACCTCGCGAACCGTGGTCACGCCTGCGGCCAGATACAGGTTCCGCTCGTACTGGATCGGCTGCGGGATGTCTGGCTGCCGCTCTTCATGCCAGTGCATGTGCGCGTTGACGATGCCTGGCATGACGTACTTGCCGGACGCGTCGATTGTCACCGTGGTGGAATCGTTGCTCAACGCGCTGGCGGCGACATCGCCGGCACTGCCAATCGACGTAATCAGGCCGCGGTCGATCGTGATATCCACCGGGCCGTACGCCGGCTTGGCGTTGCCGTAGATCACCATCGCATTGCGGATGATCAGACGCCGCGGTTGCCGTCCATGAATCGACGGCGTGACGGCCGTTTGCTGAGCGGCGGCGCCAAAAGTGAGCAGCACGAAACACAGCAGTGCAGTCGTGAGAAGTCGCGCAACGGTCATAAGCAGCGGATTCTAACGCACCTGATGGTAAATTGGCCGTATGTCGCAGCAGCCGATGGCGTATCTGTCGCCGGAGTTTCTTGACAGTGAAGAGGCGCGGCCGATCCGCATTCTCTCCGAATACCTCGAACCGTTGAGGCGTTTCAAGGAACAGAAAATCCAGGACACGGTCGTCTTCTTCGGATCGGCGCGGGTTGACAGCCGCGAACGGGCCGAACGGGCGTTGCGGACGTTGCGCGCCCGCGGTGTGCGAGACGCGAACGATCACTACGAGAAGGAACTGAACAAAACCCGCAAAGCGCTCGAATGGGCGCGCTACTACGAAGAGGCGCGCGAACTGGCGCGGTTGCTGACGGCGTGGAGTTCGACGATTCAGTCGGAAAACCACCGTTTCGTCGTCACCTCGGGTGGTGGCCCCGGCATCATGGAGGCCGCAAACCGCGGCGCCCGTGAAGCCGGCGGCAAGACGATTGGATTGAACATCCGCCTGCCGTTCGAGCAGGGTGCGAATCCGTACATCACCGAAGGCCTGCAGTTCGAGTTCCACTACTTCTTCATGCGCAAGTTCTGGTTCGCCTACTTGTCGAAAGCGCTGGTGATTTTTCCGGGCGGGTTCGGCACCTGTGACGAACTATTCGAAATCCTGACACTGGTGCAGACCGACAAGTTGTCCAAGCAGATCGGTGTGATTCTCTACGGACGCGAATACTGGGACCAGGTGCTGCATCTCGATCCGATGGCCGAGTGGGGCGCGATCGCAGAGAAGGATCTCGAGCTGCTGCATTTTGCCGACACGCCGACCGATGCGTTTGAACAATTGCGTTCACATCTGATCGCGCATCATCTCGAACCCGCGACGCAGCAAGAGGCCGCCGCGCCGGGCATTGCCAAGACGCGAGGCTGATCGCCGCTCACGGGCGCACGGAGACACGGTTCAAACGCAACGGCAAGTTACGGAGAAGAAAATGTTTTTTCTCTGATTCTCTGTCGCTCCATCGTTGAACCCGTGTCTCCGTCCACTCTGTTACAGACCGATCAGTAAAGCAGAAACCGCTTTCGCAACGCCTCGAAGTCGTTGGTGGATTCCTCCCACGATCGGGCGATCTCGTGTGCCGGCAATCCCGCCTGGATCTGCTCGCGCAACTCGGACGAACCGGCGAGAATATCGAACGGCAATTTGTGATGCTCGTACTGGTACGGCGGTGGCCGCCACGCGAACTGATCGGAGCCGCAGGCTCGAAACGCCACCAGCAGCGCCACGGCGGTTTCGACCGGGCGAAACGTCGTCCGATCGAGCGGATGAATCTGACAGCCGCCGCACGACGTTTTGGCGTGCTTGTGAAACGTCGGTTCGAATAAGACCGGTCGGAAATAGACGCCGGGCAATTCCAGCCGGTTCAAGCCGTCTGCAAAACGCTCGGACGTGACCCACGGCGCGCCGATCAATTCAAATGGTTTGGTGGTGCCGCGTCCCTCCGAGACATTGGTGCCCTCGAACAGCACCGTGCCGGGATAGACGACCGCGGTTTCGATCGTTGGAATGTTCGGTGAGGGCAACACCCACGGCACCCCGGTCTCTTCGAAGTAGAGATCTCGCCGCCAGCCTTCCATGGCGATCACTTCCAGGTTGGCGCCGATCCCGAACTCGTCGTTGAACAACCGTGCGAGCTCGCCGATGGTCATGCCGTGGCGCATTGGAATGGGATACATCCCGACAAACGACTCGAACCCGGGTTCCAGCATCGGTCCCTCGACCGCCACGCCGCCGATCGGATTCGGTCGATCGCACACGATCACCTTCACGCCATATTTGCGCGCGGCGATCAGGCAGTTCGCCATCGTGTAGATGTAGGTGTAAATACGCGTGCCGACGTCCTGCAGATCGATGACCAGCACCTCGATGCCGTGCAGCATCTCCTCGGTCGGTTCGCGGGTCTCGCTGTAGAGCGAGTAAACCGGCACGCAACGCAAGTCGTCGCGGGCGTGGCCGGTTTCGATCATGTTTTCCTGCACGTCGGATCGGAAACCGTGCTGCGGCCCGAAGATCGCGGCAAGGGTGGTACCGCGCCGCGCTCTGAGTTGATCGGCGATGTGCCGGAGTTGCAAATCGACCGACGCCGGGTTGCAAACGACGCCAACCCGCTTGCCGTCCAGCGCGGTGGAAGCCAGAAGTCGTGCAGATCCAAGGGAAACGGCCATTTCACGATTATAGAGGCGGGACTTGCCACCGTCGGCGGCCCTTGAGTAGACTACCCGCCCTTGGTGGTTTGCCCCGCCCGCTTCGCCCGCGCCGAGAGCCGATCGAGCCTCAAGTCCGACTCGCTCCCTTTCAGTGATTGCCTAGCCGACGCGCAGCCGCCGCAACTGAGGTGAGCAGGTATGGGTCGCAGGCTTTACGTCGGAAATCTTCCCTATAGTGCGGGCGAGCAGGAACTTCAGGAACTCTTCAGCAAGGCAGGCACCGTCGAGTCGGTCCGCGTGATGCGCGATGCGGCTACGGGACGCGCGCGCGGATTTGCCTTCGTCGAAATGTCCACCGACGAAGAAGCGCAGAAGGCCGCGTCCGAATTCAACCAATATCAGATGGGCGGACGCCCGTTGACCGTCAACGAAGCCCGGCCGAAACCGGAAGGTGGGTTCGGGGGCGGCGGCGGCTACGGCGGCAACCGCGGCGGCGGTTCAGGCGGCGGTCGCCGCGAGCCTCGCTGGTAGAAATCAATGAAAAACTGGTCCAAAGGCGACCGCGTGACGCAGCCGACCTACGGCGCGGGCACGCTGGTCGAAGTCAACGAACACCACACCGTGATCGATTTCGACGAGCATGGCCGCCGCACGTTCGCGACCCGGCTCGTCGTTTTGCAGGCCACCAACGAACCGGCACCTAACAAGGCGCCGGCGAAGAAACGCGCGGCCAAAAAGAAAAAAGAAAGTTAACTCACCGCGCGTCGGTCAAGCGGTCGCCGGTCACGGCGAGCACTGCCGGTACGAAGAACAGCGTCACCAGCGTCGAGACTGAGAGGCCGCCGATCACCGCGATCGCCAGCGGCTTCTGCAGTTCGGCCCCCGCGCCAAGTCCCAGGGCCAGCGGCAGCAGCCCAAACAGCGTACACAGCGTCGTCATCAGGATCGGCCGCAGCCGGATCGCACCGGCGCGGGCCAGCGCCTCGCGGCGCTCGTGGCCGGCTCGTTCCAGCCGATCGGCGTAGTCGATCAAGATGATTCCGTTCTTGACGATCAGGCCGATCAGCAGAATCAATCCCATGAACGACGAGACATTCAACGGCGTGCCAGTGAGCCGTAGCAGCGCGAAGGCTCCGGCCAGCGACACCGGGGCCGCCGACATGATCACCAGCGCCGCCTTCAGGCGCCTGAACTGAGCCAGCAGCAGTCCGAACACCAGCAGGATCGCCACCGCCAGCACCACGATGAGCGAGCGAAACGATTCCTGCTGCGTTTCGTACTGCCCGCCGATCTCCGCGGTGTAGCCAACTGGAAAGCGCTCGGCGGCGAGCACGCGCCGGAGCTCGGCGACAACGCTGCCCATGTCGCGCCCTTCCAGCCGGCCGGTGATCGGCACCATCTGTTTGAGATCTTCGCGATAGAGCTGCGCCGCGCCTTCGGCCTGTTGCACTTCCGCCGTCGCTGAAAGCGGGACGACGGCGCCGGCCGATGTGACCAGCGGATACTCGCGAAGCCAGTCAACGTTGAAGCGGTACGCATCCGGGTAACGGACGCGAAGATCGATCAGCCGATCGTTGCGCCGCACTTCGGTGGCAACGTTGCCGAGCAGCCCGGTCGCCAACTGCGCCGATACCTCTTCGACGGTGAATCCAGCCTTGGCCGCTCTTGTCGGATCGATGTGGACGGCAAGTTCCGGGTTGCCTTTTCGCGGACCGACCAGGTCGACAAGTCCCTCGATCTTTCGCGAGTTTTTCCTCGAGCCCAGCTGCGATCGTGCCCAGCGTGGTGATGTCATCACCAAAAATCTTCACTTCGATCGGCTCGGGCGTGCCTTGCAGGTCGCCAAGCATGTCCTGCAGCAGCTGAACGAATTCGATTTCGACACCTGGCAGCTCTCGTTCGAACGTTTCGCGCTGCTCCGAAATGACCATTTCGGCGGTACGGCTGCGCGCGTTGCGCGGTTTCAAGCGAACCAGAACATCGCCGCTGTTCTGCTCGGTCGCGAACATGCCCATTTCCGTGCCGGTGCGCCGAGTGAATGACGCGACTTCCGGCGTCTTCGGCGAGCACCGCCTCGACGCGGCGGAGCATCGCGTCGGTTTCCTTCAGCGACGTGCCCGGCGGTGTGACGTAGTCGATGACGTAGCCGCCTTCGTCCATCTCTGGCAGGAAGCCGGTCTGCAGCTGGAAGTAGAGCAGCCCACCGCCAACCGCGACCAGCAGGGTGGCCGCAATCACGATCAGCGGCCGCATCAACACCCGGCGTAACAGTGCTTCGTATCGGGGCGCCAGCCAACCGTGCGAAGATTCAGCGGGATTCGCGCCGGGCGCGCCGCTGCGGAGGAAATGCGCGGCCGGAACCGGAATGAAAACCAACGCGTAGACGAGCGACAACAGCACCGCGCCCGACAACGTCAGCGAAAGCGCCGCAAAAAACTGTCCGACCAGTCCCTGCAGCAAGCCCAGCGGGATGAACACCACCACCGTCGTCAGCGTCGAACCGACGACGGCGCCGACCAGTTCGTTGGTGCCGTGTTCCGCGGCGGCCTCAGGTGTCTCGCCGGCAGCCAGATGGCGATGAATGTTTTCGACCACCACGATCGCATCGTCGATCACCAGGCCAATCGCGATTGCCAGGCCACCCATCGACATCAAATTGATCGTTCCGTTCGCGCCTCGCAGAATCGCGAACGTTCCGATCATCGTCAGCGGCAGCGTCGTTGCGGCGACGAACGTCGCTCGCCAATCCCGCAGAAAGGCGAGTAGCACGAACACCGCAAGCACGCCGCCGATCACGATTGCTTCGCTGACGCTGCGCACCGATTCGCTGACGAAAGCCGCGAGGTCGTAGACCTTCGAGATGCGAATCGACGGGGGCAGCGAACCGATGTTCTCGCGCAGTGCCTGGTCGACGCCGTCGGCGATGGCGACGATATTTCCGCGGATCTGTCGCGCAATGCTGACCACTGCGGCCGGCTGACCGTTGCCGGTGATCAACGTGGTCCGGTCGACAACTCCTTCGCGCACCTCGGCGACATCGCGGACGTAGATTGCGCGTCTGGTTGCGAAAGGCGACGACCGCGTTGCGAATGTCTTCAAGGTTGGTCAGCTCGCCGGTCGCGAGCACGAGAAACTGTTGATAGTCCTTCTGCAGGCGTCCCACCGAGGTGATCTGGTTCGTGGCCTTGAGGGCCTGGGCGACCTGATCGATGGTCAGTTTCGCGGCGTTCAGCTTCTGTGGATCGACGATGACCGAGACCTCGCGTTCGTCGGTGGCGGCAACTTCCACCCGTGCGACGCCAGGAATGCGGCTCAACAACGGGCGGATCTGGAACATCGCCACGTCACGCAAGTCCGAGGCCGGCAGCGGACCGGTGACGTTGAAACTCAACATCGGGAAGAACGACGGCGTCATGCGTTCGACCCGGATTTCGGTTCCGCCCGGCAACGTCGGTCGCACTTCGTCGACCTTGCCCTGCAGCAACTGCAGCGCGTCCGGCATGTCGGCGTCGGCGTTGAACACGACCGACAGTTCGGTCGCGCCGCGGATGGTCCGTGAACGGACGCGGCGGACGCCGAGCACTTCACGCGCCGCTTCTTCGAGTGGGCGGGTGACCGTAATCATCATCAACCGCGGCGACAGGTCGCCCGAATGCGCCACCATCACGATGCGTGGGAATTCGACCTCGGGATAGATTCCGCTCGGCAGGGTGGTCAGGGCGTAGGCGCCGGCGAGCGTGAGGAACAGTACCCCGAAGACGACGACGCGGGCTTGCCGTGAAGCGAAACGGGCGACGTTCATTTCTCGGGTTTCTCGGGCTTTTCAGCGGCCACGGGCTTCGTGACTTTTGCTTTCTCGCCGAGTCCGTAGACCGACGAGGTGAGGACGGTATCGCCTTCTTTGACGCCGCTCAGAATCTCGACGGCGGTCGGCTGCTCGAGGCCCACCTTCACCGCCGTCCGTTGCGCGGTGTCTCCCGATAGAACGTAGACCGCTGCGCCCTCGTCATTCTTGACGACCGCTGACGGTGGAACCGTCAGCACGTTCGGACGGTCGCCGAGCGCAACGCGGCATTCAGCGAACATCCCGACTTTCAGCGAGCGGTCGGCATTGGCAATTCGAATACGCACCAGTCCGGCGTTGGTCGCCGCGTCGATGGCGGGCGCGATCGCCAGCACGCTGCCAGCGAACGTCCGTCCCGGAAACGCATCGCTCGTCAACGTCGCGGCCTGCCCCGTTTTGATCCGCGACAGGTACTCGGATGGCACGTTTGCGGCCAGCTCGACGCGATCGAGGTTGGCGATTTCGACGATCGGTTGCGCGGCGGTGCCGTCGACCTGTTCGCCAACGCTGACCATGCGCTTGACGACCTGGCCGGCAATCGGCGAGCGAACCGCGGCGCGTTCGACGTTTCGATCGGCAGTATTCAGGGCTGCACTGGCGGTGTCGACCGCGGCCTGCGCGGCGGCCATCTGCGCCCGCGCGTCTTCCACTTCCTTGCCGGCCGCAATTCCTCGTTCGAACATCTGCTGGTTGCGCTGCAGGTTCAGCCGCGCGTTTTCGAGCTGCGCCTTGGCCTGTTCGGCGGCGGCGGCCGCCTGTCGGCGCTGGTCGTCCATTGGCTGCCGATCGAGTTCGGCGATCACCTGGCCCTGGCGCACGCTGTCGCCTTCCGCGACGGAAACCGCGTTGACTCGTCCGGCGACGAGAGCGCTGACCTTGACGTCTTCATTGGGCACTGCCGCGACAGTTCCGCGGACCGCCAGTTCTTCGGTGAGCGTGGTGCGCTCGACCTTGGCGGTTTCGGCGGATATCGTCGGTACATCGGGTGCCTTGGTTTCTTCGTCGGCGTGTTTGGCGGTGCAGGCGAGGTTCGACACCAACAGCGCAAACACGAAGACACGAAGGCGCGAGACGTAGTTATTTGATGTCCGTGCCAAGGATTTCCTCCAGGTCGGCGATCGACAGCTGCAGATCCAGTGCGGCCTGCAGCGCGTCTCGCCGCAGGTCGCGGAGGCTGCGCTGGGCGTCGAGCACACCGAGTGCCGACGTCCGGCCGGCGCGATAACTTTCTTCAGCGAGTGCCGCGAGGTCCGTCGCGGTCGGCACCAGCCGCTGGGTGTACGCTTCCACCTGCCGACGCTGTGCGTCAATCCGAGCGACGATGGCAAAAACGCTGTTTTCGACGTCGCGGCGGACGTCTTCGCGCTTGGCGCGCAGTTGCGCCGTGGTTGCGACCGATTCGGCGATCGGTCCCTGATTGCGGCTGAACAGCGGCACGTCTATATTCACGCTTCCGCCGATCCCGAAATTGAACTCAGGCGGGTTGTTGAACAGGCTGTGAAACGAAAACACCGGTGTCGGCGTGCGCTCGGCGCGCAGCAGATCGATTCGGCGTTGCTCGACGGCAATCTGGCGATCCAGCGTCACGAGGTCGACGTTCGAGGTCAGCGCTTGGGCGACGGCCGGTTCGAAGGCGACCGGGACGACGCCATCCGCCAGCGATCCAGCGACCGCGGTGGCCTGTTGTGGCGGAAAGTTGAGAACACCATTGAGGTGCGCCTGTGCGCCGACGCGGATACTGCGCGCGAGCTCGAGGTCCGTTTCGGAGCGGGTCACCCCGAGATCGCCCTGCATGACTTCCAGCCGCGGCGCCGCGCCCGCTTCGAACCGACCCTGGGCGGCGTCGCGAAGCCGTCGCGCGATGTCGACGACATCTTCCGCCAGACGAACGCGTTCGTCCGCGGCGACCAGCGAATAGAACGCGTCGCGCAGTTCGCGCCGCATGATCCGGAATTCGGTTTGTAACTCCACGTCGGCCAGCGAGACTTCCTCGGTCGCGAGGTCGATCCGCCGGCCCCGTCGGCCGCCGAGCTCGACCGGCAGGTCGAAAGTGAATACTTGATGTGGGGTGTCCTGGGTGGCTTCGAAGCCGGCACTCGGATTCAACCGTTGACGTGCCGTTTGGATGGCCGCCTCACGAACCGCGCGGAGCCGGCGCGCCGCCTCAATACCGAGGTTGCGAGTGCGGGCCAGCTCGAGCGCCTGCGCATAGGTCAGTGCTGGTTGGGATTGTGCAGAAAGCGGTCCGGGGAGATACGCGGTGAGAAGGAGAGTGACAAGCGTCGGGAAGGGTCGCATCGAACCCGGAGAAATTACTTCAATTCCGTATCGATCGTCATCCGGCTAATGACGTACTCGAGACTGGCAGCAGCAGATCTTCGAGGAAAAACGCCGCCAGGTCGCTGCGCCCGTTCAAGCCCGACTTGCGGTAGACGTTCAGCGCTTGTTGGCGCACCGTGCGTTCGCTGGTGCGCCGCAACTCCGCGATGTCGCGATGCCGCAGGCCCTTCAGCTGCAGCTGTGCGACTCCGCGCTCGGCGGGCGTCAGGTTCCATCCTGTTAGTGTGTCAGATCGCGAGCCGGCGAAGAAACGCCCGGTTGCGGGATGCGCTTTCGGCTGGCGAACCCACCGACGGCAGCACGTCCTGCTCGACCACGATCCAGCCGTCGTAACCGGTGCGTTGCAGCGCCGCCGCAATGGCGGCAAAGTCGACACAACCGTCACCGAGTTCGCAGAAGACCCCGCTTCGGACGGCCTGGATGTAATCCCATTGATGCTGACGCGCGGCGGCGGCGACGCGCGGATCGCAGTCCTTGAAGTGCACATGGTCGATACGAGCGCGATGCTGCTCGAGCAGTTCGAGCGCGTTGCCGCCGCCGTAGGTCGCATGTCCGGTGTCGAGGCACAGCCCGAGCAACTCGCTCGACGTCCTCGCCATCAGTTCGGCGATTTCCGACGGCGTTTCGACGTAGGTGGCGCAGTGGTGATGGAATACCGTTCGCAAACCCGTTTCGCTCAACACCGCGCGCGCAATCCGTTCCGCGCCTTCAGCGACGGTCCGCCATTGGGCGGGCGACAGGCTGTCGGCAGCAGTGATCCGGCCGGCCTTCGCCGTGCGCAGCGGATTCGCAACCGTCGCGTCCGACAGAACGATTTTCGGACGGGCCGCGGCGTTGGTCGCCAACAGTCGCGCGGTCTTGAGCGCCAACGCCTCGCCGGCTTCGTGAGCGGATCGATCCGGCAATGCGACCGGTACGAATGCGCCGACTAGATCGAGGGCGCGCGATGCGAGCTCTTGACGCAGTCGCGCCGGATCGGTCGGCAGGAATCCCCAGTCGCCCAGTTCGGTACCGACGTAGCCGGTGGAGGCGATCTCGTCGAGTACCTGCATCGGGCCCGGCGCGCGGCCTTCGGATCCGAACTCGAGAACTCCCCATGAGCAGGGGGCATTCGCCGCGCGGATCATTCAGTACGCTTCTCCGTGGCTTCGTTGCCCCGTGTTGAACCCGCGCAGAGGGAGATCATCAGATCAGAAAAATCGGCGCTGCTTTTTCACGGCCTCTTCGTAGGCCGCGCGCGCCTTGCGAACGGTATCGAGCGACGAGGTCTCGGCGACCGGTACGTCCCACCAGGATTCGTAACCGCCGACGCGGGCGTTGCGATCGACCGGAATCACCACGACCGTCGTGTTCGCGTTTGCCAGCGCTTCACGGAATGCCGGCGCGAGCGCATCGCGTGTGCGCGCGTGAATCACCTGCGCGCCGAGCGACGCGGCGTTCGCCGCAAAGTCGACCGGCACCGGTGTGCCGTCGAGTTGGCCCGACGTGCCGCGGACGCGGTACTCGGTACCGAATCCGGCGCAGCCGACCGATTCAGACAGTCCGCCGATGCTGGCGAAGCCGTGATTGTCGAGCAACAGCACCGTCAGCTTGATGCCTTCCTGGACCGCGGTCGCCAGTTCCTGGGCCATCATCAGATACGAACCGTCGCCGACCATCACCACGACTTCGCGATCCGGCGCCGCCATCTTCACGCCGAGACCGCCCGCGATCTCGTATCCCATACACGAGTAGCCGTACTCGAGGTGATAGCCCTTCGGATCGCGGGCGCGCCACAGCTTGTGCAGGTCGCCGGGCAGGCTGCCGGCCGCGCAGACGATCACATCGCGCGGTCCGAGGACTCCGTTCAGCGCACCGATCACTTCCGCTTGACTGATGCACGTCGCCGCCGCTACCGCGACAAACGCGGTCGGTTTCTGCCTCCCATTCCGACTTCCACGTCGCAAGCGCGCGCGGTGTACGACTTCGGAACGTGATAACTGCCGATTCGCGATTCGAGGTCGTCAACGGTTACGAGTGCATCGCCGACCAGCGGAACCGCATTCCGTTTGGCGGCGTCGAGCTCGCAGACGTTGATCGCGATAAAGCGCACTGCCGGATTCGCAAACGCACTATTCGAGGCGGTCGTAAAGTCGCTCAGCCGCGTGCCGATCGCGACGACGACGTCGGCGTCGCGAGCGAGGCGGTTTGCCGTCGACGTGCCGGTCGCGCCGATCGCGCCCGCCGACTGCGGATGATCGAATGGCAGCACCCCTTTGCCTGCCTGGGTTTCCGCGACAGCGATTCCGGTCCGTTCCGCAAAACGGCGTAGCGCGATCGCAGGCACCGCTGTAGATCACGCCGCCGCCGGCGACAATCAGCGGTGCGGTTGCGGTCGTCAGCAGCCGTGCGGCGTCGTTCAAGCTTGCAACGTCGGCGCGCTGACGGGCAATTCTCCAGGTGCGCGTTTCGAACAGGGTTTCGGGAAAATCGAAAGCCTCGGTTTGCACGTCCTGCGGCAGCGCCAGCGTCACCGTTCCGGTATCGGCCGGCGACGTCAGCACCCGCATTGCTTCGAGCAGCGACGGCGCCAATTGTTCCGGGCGATTGATGCGGTCCCAGAACTTCGAAACGGGTTTGAAACAATCGTTCACCGACTGATCGAGTGACGAATTCGATTCCAGTTGTTGCAGAACCGGCGCCGCGCGGCGGGTCGCGAAGATATCGCCCGGCAACAGCAGCACCGGCAGCCGGTTGATGGTCGCGCCGGCTGCCGCCGTCACCATGTTCGTGGCGCCAGGGCCAATCGAAGTCGTGCACGCCATGGTCTGCAGCCGGTTGCGCGCCTTCGCGAACGCGGCGGCGGTATGCACCATCGCCTGTTCGTTGCGCGGCAGGTAAAAGCGCAACCGATCGCGGGCACTCAGCAACGCTTCGCCAAGGCCGGCGACGTTGCCATGTCCGAAGATGCCGAACACCCCGCTGATAAAAGGCTGATCCTGCTCACCCGGGCCGTCGCGCGAGGTCCGTTGCGCGATCAGAAACTCGACGACCGCCTGGGCGACTGTCACACGGCGGGTGCGCACGACCAACCTCCCTGCGCGGCGATAAACGCTTCGACTTCCGGCCACGTCGGCATGAAGTTCGCGCAACCGTGACGTGTCACGACGATGGCGCCGGTGGCGTTGCCGGCGCGCGCCGCCTTCGTGAGCGGCCAGCCCTGCAGGATTCCATAGATCAATCCGCTGGCGAACGCGTCGCCTGCGCCGAGCACATTCAGTACCGTAATCGAAAACGGTGCGACATCGCTGCGTTCGCCGCCGCCGTCGTACACTCGCGAACCACGTGCGCCCCGCTTCAACACCAGCGCGCTCAAGCCAGCCGCGAGCAGTTTCGCCGCTCCGGCATCAGCGTCTTCGAGCCCGGTAGCGGCGGCAAGTTCTTCTTCGGTGCCGACTGCGAGATCCGCGTGCTGTAGCAGGTTTTGCACCTGCTCGGCGAATGCCGCGCGGCTGACCCACTGATCGGGACGGTAATCAATGTCCACGAGCACCTTCGTGCCCGACGCCCTCGCCACGGTTGCGGCGTGCAGCGTCGCGCATCGGCTCGGATCATGACTCAATCCGGTGCCGGTTACGACCAGCAACGACGCGTTGGCGACCGGCGCGCGATCGACGTCGGCGACCGTCAGCTCGCGATCCGCGCAATTGTCACGGTAGAACGTCAGCGGAAAGGAATCGGGCGGACGGATCGTCAGGATCACGGCGCTGGTTCGGTGCCCCGGCTTTCGCGGCGTGGCGCTGACATCAACCTGTTCGGACTCGAGAAAGTGCAGGATGAAGTCGCCCACCTGGTCGTCGCCGACCGCGGTGAGCAGCGCCGACCGCAATCCGAGGCGCCGCACGCCGACCGCAATGTTCGTCGGGCAGCCGCCAACGTAGGCGTCGAAGCTGTTGACCTGGGTGATCGGCACGCCGATTTCGTGGGCGTAGAGGTCGATCGAGCTCCGGCCCATCGCCACGACATCGAGGCTCTTCATGAACGACAGGGCAGTGTAGCAGCGCCGCCAACCGCTCAGCAAACCGCTTCGCCAGAGGCGCTGCCGCGTGCGTCCGTATTTTCAAAGTTACCAAAGAAATCTGGCATTGTTGCGCTCGAAGCGCTTCGCCAAAAGCCGGCTACGCTTTTCATCTGAATCAGGCTAGAGTGTTGCCCGCGCTCGATGCCCGCCCCACCGTCCGACCCCGTCTTGACGATGACCGGCATTCGCAAGGCCTTTCCTGGCGTCGTGGCGCTCGACGGCGTCAGCTTCGATCTGCGCGCCGGCGAAGTGCACGTGCTGCTCGGCGAGAACGGCGCCGGCAAGTCGACGCTGATGAAGATCCTGAGCGGCGCTTATCGCCGCGACTCGGGCGACATCGCGATCGACGGCACAGACCGTCGCGATCGAATCGCCGCGCGACGCACAGGCGCTCGGCATCGCCACGATCTATCAGGAGCTGAGCCTCGTCCCACATTTGACCGCCGCGGAAAATATTCTGCTCGGCCACGAGCCGGCCCGCGCCGGCTGGATCGATCGGCGGCGACTGCGCGACGAAGCGGTGCGCAGCCTGGCCGAAGCGGGGCTGGCAATCGATCCCGACCGCCGCGTCGACGATCTCGGTGTCGCCGAGCAGCAGATGGTGGAGCTGGCGAAGGCGCTGTTCCGCCGCGCCCGCGTGCTGGTGATGGACGAACCGACGTCCGCCCTGACGGCGCGTGAAATCGATCAATTGTTCGCCGTGATCCGCCGCGTGACCGCGAACGGCGTCGCGGTCGTCTACATTTCACATCGAATGCGCGAGTTGGCCGCGATCGGCGATCGCGTCACGGTGCTGCGCGACGGCCGCAACGTTGGCACGTTCGAACTCGCGAGCGTCACCACCGACGAACTGGTCCGGCTGATGGCGAATCGCGAAGTGCGCGAGCACTTCCCGCGGCGGCGGTCCGCGCCGGGCGACGAGTTGTTGCGGCTGGAAGGGATCAGCGGCGCGAGCGGCGTCGACAACGTCGACCTGACGGTACGCCGCGGCGAAATCGTCGGCCTTGCCGGCCTGCTCGGCGCCGGCCGCACCGAGCTGGCTCGCATCATCACCGGCGCCGATCGTCCATCGGCGGGACGCGTGATCGTCAGCGGCCGCGACGTGACGCCGCGGTCGCCGCAGCACGCGATCCGCGCCGGCATCGGATTTCTGCCCGAGGATCGCAAGCGCCACGGCCTGGTGATGACCCGTTCGGTGTGTGAGAACATCGGCCTTTCCAGCCTGGTGCGATGGTCGCGTGCTGGCATCGTGTCGGCGGCAACGGAACGTCGCGCCGCCGAGCGTTGGGTGACCGAGCTGCGGATCAAGACGCCAAGCATCGCCGAACGGGTGGTGACGCTGAGCGGCGGGACGCAGCAGAAAGTCGTCCTCGCGCGCTGGTTGGCCGCCGAAGCGCAACTGCTGGTGATGGACGAACCGACCCGCGGGGTGGACGTCGGGGCGAAGGTGGAAATCTACGAGTTGATGAATCAGCTCACCGATGCCGGCGCCGGCATCCTGATGATCTCGTCCGAGCTGCCGGAAGTGCTCGGCATGAGCGATCGGTTGTACGTGATGCGGCGCGGCCGGATCGAGGCAGAGTTTGCCGCCGGCACCGCGACCGAAGAGCGGGTGCTGCAGGCGGCGCTGGGGATGGCGTCGTGAATGGCGCCGCCGGTCCACGCGCGCTGGCGCGGCGGTTCGGTGCCGTCGCCGGCTTGCTGGTGCTGTGCCTGTTGCTGTGGATCCTGACGCCGTATTTCCTCACCGTCGCGAACCTGCTCAACGTGATGGAGCAGACCGCGATCAACGCGATCGTTGCGGTCGGCATGACCTACGTGATCATTTCCGGAGGGATCGATCTGTCCGTCGGCTCGCTCCTCGCGGTCGCCGGCGTGGTGTTGGCACTGGCGTTGAAAGCGGACTGGCCCGTGCCGATCGCCGCGGTCGCGGCGCTCGGGACTGGTGCGATCTGCGGGCTCGCCAACGGCGTTGGCATCGCCTTCGGCAAGTTGCCGCCGTTCATCATGACGCTGGGGATGATGAGCGTGGCCCGCGGTGCCGCGCTGTTATTGACCGACGGCCGCCCGGTGTCGGGCTTCGGCGCCGGGTTTCGATCGCTGGCGACCGGCCACGTCGTCGGCATTCCGGCACCGATCGTCCTGACGTTGGTGATCTATCTGCTGTCGCACCTGGTGTTGTCGCGGACCAGGTTCGGACGCTACGTCTACGGCATCGGCGGCAACGAAGAGGCGACGCGGCTGTCGGGTGTGCCGGTACGCTTTCACAAGACAGTGGTGTACGGTGTATCGGGTGCGGCGAGCGCCGTCGCTGCGATTCTGCTGACCGCGCGCCTCAATACCGCGCAACCGATTGCCGGCATCAATGTACGAACTCGACGCGATCGCCGCGACGGTGATCGGCGGCACCAGCCTGAGCGGCGGCGACGGCTCGCTCGGCGGCACGCTGATCGGCGCCTTGACGATGGGCGTGCTGCGAAACGGTCTCAACCTGCTGGGGGTGTCGTCGTTCCTGCAGCAGTTCGTGATCGGCGTCGTGATTATCGCCGCGGTGCTGGTCGATCGGGTCTTGAAGGAGAAACGCGCGTGAACAAGCTTGTGATTACGCTCCTCTGCATTGCCGCGTCGTTCGGATGCAATCGCGGCGGTTCGACCACTGAAACCAGCGGCGGGAAACCGCGAATCGCGCTGGTCTTGAAGACGTTGAACAATCCGTTCTTCAACGACATGCAACGCGGTGCGCAGCAGGCGGCCGATCGCCTTGGCGTCGAGCTGGTTGTTCAAGCCGCTGAACGAGAGACCGACGTCGAACGGCAGATGCAGATTGTCGAGAACCTGATTCAGAGCGGTATCAAAGCGCTGGCCCTGACGCCGAGTGGATCGAAGGAAGTGGTTCCGGCGGTGGTCAAAGCCAATCGCGCGAACATTCCGGTGGTGATTGTCGATACGCGGCTCGACCCCGCCGCCGCAACCGAAGCGGCGGTCAAGACCGCCAGCTTCATCGGTTCGGACAATTACGATGGCGGCCGCACGGCAGCGACGTTCGTCGTCAGCAGCACCGAGCGGCAAGGCCAACGTCGGCGTGCTCGAAGGTATTCCGGGTCACGAGACCGGCGACTCGCGGATGCGCGGGTTCAAGGACGGGATCGCGGCGACGCCAGGGATCAAGATCGTTGCGTCGCAGCCGGCCAACTGGGAGCGCGATCAGGGGTTCAATGTGTTTCAGAACATGCTGCAGGCCCATCCCGAGATCGACACCGTGTTCGCCTGCAACGACATGATGGCGCTCGGCGCGGTCGAGGCGATTCGCGCGGCCGGCAAGACCGGCAAGATCAAGGTCGTCGGTTTCGATGCGGTGGAGGACGCGCGCAAGGCAATCAACGAAGGGACCGATGCTGGCATCGGTCGCCCAGTTTCCCGAAGAGATGGGAAAGGCGGCGATCGAGAATGCGGTGAAAGCGCTGCGCGGCGAGGTGGCGCAGCCCGACGTGAAAGTTCGCATCGAACTGGTGACCAAAGGGGAGAAGTAATGGCGCGGTTGAATGTCGGATTGATTGGACTGGGACGGCTGGGCCGCGTCTACGCACGCGATCTGAGTTCGCGGATTGCCGCGACGAAGTTGACGGCGGTTGCCGATACCAACGGTGAGCTGGCGAAGCAGATCGCGGCCGAATTCGATGTTCCCCGGTCCTATGCGAATCCGGCGGATCTGATTGCCGATCGGAACGTCGATGCGATCGTCATCGTCAGTCCGACCCACACGCATCGCGACGTCGTCGTGCAGGCGCTGACCGCGAAAAAGCCGACGTTTTGCGAAAAGCCCCCGGCGATCCATCTGTCTGAAGCGCTCGACATGGCAGAGGCCGAGCAGAAGACCGGAACCTTCTTTCAGATGGGGTTCATGCGTCGATTCGACCCCGGTTATGCGGCGGCAAAAAAGCAGATCGACGAAGGGCGCATCGGGCGGCCGGTCGTTTTCAAAGTCGACATCCCGCGATCCTTTTCCGCCGAGCATCGCCTACGCCGATCCCGAAGAGCAGCGGCGGCATCTTCGTGGACATGGGTATTCACGATTTCGACCTGGCGCGCTGGTTCATGGGCGACGTCGCGACGATTCAGGCGGTCGGCGGTGTCCTGGCATTCCCGGAGCTCGGTGCGGTTGGCGACAAAGACAACGTGATCGCCACGATGACCTTTGTCGACGGCCGGCTCGGGATGGTCGATCTCACGCGGAATGGTTTCTACGGCTACGACATTTCCACCGAGCTGCTCGGACCGGAAGGGACGATTCGCATCGGCTACATTCGCGAAACGCCGTTGCTGGTGATGACCCGCAACAATATTGCGCACGATACCGTGCCGTATTTCATGGAGCGGTTCGAGCGCGCGTATACGCTGCAGCTGGAAAATTTCGCCGACAACGTGCTGAAACAGCGGCCCACGCCGATCACCATTCACGACGGCGTCGAGGCGCTGCGGGTTGCGGTGGCCGCGACTCGGGCCTGCGAAACCGGCCAACTGGTGAAGGTCTCGTCGATCGTTCCTGAACGGGTGTGAACCGTGGCAGCCCGCACCAGCCATTTCCGTTCCCGCCGCATCGCGCCGAAGCAATCGGGCGTCGCGTTGACGATTACGCCGGCCAAGGCCGGCTGGGACCTTGTCGCATTCAGCGTCCGAACAGTCGCCAAAGGCGCCACATGGTCGGCGAAATTAAAAAAAGAGGAATGCTGTCTTGTTTTGATGAGCGGCGAATGCGAGGCGACGTGGCATTCGGCCGAGGGTCAACAGGGACAGGCACGACTCGGTCCACGGACCAGCGTGTTCGGGTCGTATCCTCACGCGTTGTATTTGCCCGCGAACACGCGCGTGGCGGTAAAGGCAACCGCGGCGACCGAGCTTGCCGACTGCCGCGCGCCATCGAGCAACGCATTGGCGCCGCAGGTCGTGCGCCCCGACCAGTGCGGCTACGAAATTCGCGGCGGCGGCAACGCGACCCGCCAGATTATCGACATTCTGCCGCCGGCATTTGCCGCCGATCGGCTGATGATCTGCGAAGTGCTGACGCCGGCAGGCAACTGGTCGAGCTACCCACCGCACAAGCACGATCGCGACCGGCCACCGTTGGAAGCGGATTTAGAAGAGATTTATTACTTTCGCTTCCGCGACCCTGACGGCTATGGTTTTCATCGCGTTTACACGGCTGACGGGCGACACGACGACACGTTTCGGGTGACAGATGGAGACGTGGTCGTCGTTCGCGAAGGGTATCATCCGTTTGTGACAGCATACGGCTACGACGCCTACTACCTGAACGTTCTCGCCGGCTCGCGGCGATCGATGGCGGCGACCGACGATCCGCGATACGCCGCGCTGCGACAGAACTGGCCGCCACCCGATCCCCGGCTCCCGCTGATTCATCGTCCGCCTCGCGCAGTCCGATGACGAAAAGGTGCGTTGTAATCGGGACGGTGTTAGCGGCTGTGGCGGCTGCGGGTTTCGACTTGTGCCTCGGGCCGCCAACGACGGTATTTGCCTCGCAGCCGACCGCGTCCCACGGCGGTGCGCCGAAACTGATCGTCCTGTTGGTGGTGGATCAGTTTCGCGGCGATTATGTGGGTCGCTTTCAGCACCAGTGGACGCGCGGACTGCACCGCCTGGTGAGCGAAGGCGCGTGGTTTCGCCAGGCGCGCTATCCGTACTACAACACCGTGACCTGCGCGGGCCACGCCAGCGTCAGCACCGGTTCGATCCCCGCCGTCCACGGCATGATTCTCAACGAGTGGTGGGACCGCGCGACGAACGCAACCGTCACCTGCACACAGGATTCGTCCGCGACCACGATCAGTTATGGTGGTCCGGTACCGGCTGGCGGTGAAAGCCTCGCGCGGCTTCGGACGACCACCCTGGCTGACGAACTGCAGGCGCAGCTCAGTCCGCGCGCGCGGGTGATTGCCTTTTCACTAAAAGCTCGTTCCGCGATGACGCTCGCCGGACGGCATCCGGCGGCGGTGGCCTGGTTCGACGCCAGCGGGGCATGGGTCACCTCCAGTGCGTTCACGGCGAAGCCGGTGCCGGAAGTTGCCGAGTTCATCAAGCAGAATCCGATCGCACGCGACGCGACCAAGACCTGGACGCCATCGCTGCCGAAGGATGAGTATCTGTTCGAGAGCCCGACGATTGGCATTTCCGCCATCAAAGGCGGCATGACGCCGACGTTCCCTCATGCGCTCAGCGTCAACGGTACGACCGACGAGGTGTTTTTCGATCGCTGGCAGAGCAGTCCGTGGGCCGACGAATACCTCGCGCGAATGGCGCTCGAGACCGCGCGCCATCTCGAATTCGGCGCACACCAGACCGACATGATCGGCATCAGTTTTTCGACGCTCGACAAGGTCGGGCACGACTACGGGCCGAACAGCCATGAAGTTCAGGATGTGTTGATTCGCCTCGATCGAACGCTCGGCGATCTGTTCGCTGGCCTCGATCGACTGGTCGGTGCCGGAAATTACACGGTGGCGTTGACCGCCGATCATGGGGTGGCGCCATTCCCGGAGCGGGCGCGCGCATTCGGATCCGACGCCGGCCGGCTCGCGCCAGCCGCGGTTGTCGACGCCGCCGAGCGCACGGTCGCGGCGGCTTTCGGTCCAGGCAAATACGTCAGCGCGATCGCGCACACCGATCTCTACTTCCAACCGACGATCTTCGACCGTTTACGTGCGCAACCAGCAGTGCTCGAAAGCGTGCGCCGGGCGATCATGTCGCTGCCTGGCGTGCTGAATGTCTACACCGCCGACGATCTGATGCGCGATGCTTTCGACGACGACCCGATGGGCCGCCAGCTGGCACACAGTTACATGCCCGGTCGCAGCGGCGACATCACCTTCACCCAGCCGCCGTACTGGATTGTCGCCGGAACCGGGGCGAACCACGGGACCGGATACGACTACGACACGCATGTCCCGCTGTTGCTGATCGGAAAGGGGATTACGAAGGGCGAATACCTCGGCGCCGTTTCGCCGACCGATGTGGCGCCGACGCTCGCGTTTCTCGCGAACGTCACGTTACCGCACCCGAACGGCCGCGTGTTGACCGAAGCGATAGCGAAATGAAATGCAGAATGCAGAATGCCGAATGCAGACTTCGTTCTTCATTTTGCATTCTGCATTTTGCATTTTGCATTTATCAGCCGCTGCGCTTCCTCAGCTGACGGCACGCTGGCCATCGCCCCGAGTTTCGTGCAGCTGACGGCGGCGGCGGCATTCCCGAACCGCAAGATGTCCTCGAGCGGCCAGCCCTGGAAGTAACCGTAGATGAACCCGCCGCGGAAGACATCGCCGGCGCCGGTCGTATCGAGCGCGTCGATCGCAAATGCTGGAACGTGAACCAATTTGTCGCCGTCGAGCGCCATCGCACCGCGGACGCCAAGAGTGACGCACAGCACGCCGTCGAAGTCTTTCCGCAGCGCGCGCAGCGCATCGGCCGGATCGTTGATTCCGGTGATCGTCGACGGCACGTGCTCGGCGAAAATCGGGATGGTGACTGCCTTGGCCAATTCAGTCGTCCGCTCGTTGATCCGGTCGATGTCGGACGTCACAATCGTGCCGGTGGAGCGGGCGAGCGTTGCTGCCCGAATCGACGCTTCCTGATCGACATCATCTACGTGGATCACTCGCGTCGAACCGATTACGTCAGGCGGCAATTCGCGTTCGCGCAGCGTCAGCTTGTTGTCGCGGTCCCACAACACGATCCGCTCGCCGCTATGTTCGTCCACCAGGATCACGGCGTACTGATTCGAGACGTCGCGGATGACGACATCGGTCAGATCGACGCCGCGGTCGGCAAGCTCGCGCCGAACCTGCTTGGCGTTGTCGTCGGTGCCGGTGACGCCGACAAATTTCGAGCGAAGGCCGAGGCGCGCGCACGTGGCCAGCGCCGTCGCCACCTGGCCGCCGCACGAAACAAAATGGCGGCTGATCCGCATCTTCGCCAGCGAAGCAGTCGGTGCCGGGTATGCTGGAAGCAGATACACGAAGTCGACCGACGTCGCGCCGATGCCGACGACGTCAAACGGCCGAGTGGACGGCGGCGCGGCTGGAAGCATGCCGCAAAGAATAGCAAGGTTCGAGGTTTTTCACGATGCTCAGCCTCCGCACGGTCTACATGCTTGCCGGCGATCATCGCTGGCAATGGGAAGAGTGGTGCGACGCCAACGGCGTCGCGCGCCAGCGCATTCGCCGAAGTCAAGGAACTGATTGTCGACGCGTTTCTGGCCGCGCGCGTCCAGTCGCCGCAGGTAGCCACCGACGGCGCGCTGTTACTCGATACCCAATACGGCGCGGCCGCGATCGCGCGAGCGATTCGCGAAGGCGTCACCATCGGTTCACCGGCCGAACGCGCCGGCTCGTTTCCATTGGAGTGGCCGGCCGCGGACTTTTCATCGCGCCTGCCCGGCGCGTTTGCGAAGGTTCTCGTCAAGGACCGCCCTGATTACGATCCAGCAATTCGTGCCAGCCAACGCGACAAGCTACTGGAATTGCAGCGCTGGTGTCGCGCCCATCGGCGGCAGCTGCTGATCGAAGTGCTGGTGCCGCGCAAGGATGAAGCTGGCGAGGACTTTGAGGAACGCGGCCGTCCATTGGCAATCGCCTCAGCGATTCGCGACGCCTACGCCGCCGGCATCGAGCCGGAATTCTGGAAGATTGAAGGGACGACGTCAGCGGACGGCGCGCGCATTGTCGATGCGGCGATCGCCGAACGGCCGCGCAGCCGATTGATCATTCTCGGCAAGAACGCCGATCCGGCGTTGATTGGCCGGTGGTTCGGGTCGGCTGCGGCATGCCCTACTGCCGCCGGGTTCGCGATTGGGCGCTCGGTGTTCTGGAAGCCGTGCGTCGCGTTTCTGCAAGGCACGGCGACGGCGGAACAGGCGGTTGCGGCGATGATCGAAACCTACCTCGCGCTGGTGGAGGCGTGGAACCGCGCACTCACTCGTACCTGAGCGCGCGCAGCGGATCGACGCGGGTCGCGCGCACCGCCGGTACGTAACAGGCAATCAGCGCAACGACTGCAAGGATGCCGATCGCGACGACCGCGGCGGCATCGGCGGCGGTTACGCCAAACAGCAGCGTCGAGACCAGCCGCTGTAACGCCACTGCCGCGGCAACACCTATCCCGATGCCGATCGCGATCAAGCGCGCACCATTGCCGACAACCAGGCGCAGAATGTCCGCGGCCCTGGCGCCGAGCGCCAGGCGGATGCCGATTTCGCGCGTGCGCTGGGACACCAAATACGACATCACACCGTAGATGCCGATCACGGCGAGCGCCAGGGCAATCGCGGCGAAGACGCCCATCAACCACATCGTGAAGCGCGACTGTGACGTCTGCGACGCGATCAACTCGTCCATCGTTGCCGTGGCGTATACCGGAATCGACGGATCGACCGATCGGATCAGCGCGCGGATCGGCGCGACCAGCATGGAAGGCGGCACATTGGTACGGACGGCGAGCGAAATCTGCGCGTTGCGGTCCGCGAATGGCAGATAGACGTCCGGATCGGCAGTCGGATTGTCGGGTAGTCCGCGATATTTCACCTCGCCGACGACGCCGACGATCGTCAACCACGGATTCTGGGACGTCAGCTGGCCGAATTTCACACGTTTGCCGATCGGATCCTGTCCAGGCCAGAACCGCTTGATCACTCGCTCGCTGACGATCAACGCCGGCGAAGTGGCGGTCAACTCGGATTCTTCGAAGCTCCGGCCAGCGACGATCGGAATGCGCAACGTGGCAAAAAATTCCGGCGACACGCGGTGAAAGTAGGCGCGCGGTACGTTCTGGGCATTGACCGGCGGCATTCCTTCGGCGGCATAAAACACCGCGCCGGCGCCGCCGTCGAGCGGCAGGTCAGTACTGAGCGCGACCGCCGCGACGCCCCGGCACGGTTCGCACCCGATCGAGCAACGCGCGGCCGAGGATCACCGGTTGCGCAGGGGGTGCGGTAGTGACGGGCGGCGTCGGTGCAGGCGGAGGAACGTTCGCACGTGGAATGCTGACCCGCATCGCCAGGACATGATCGGGCGCAAAACCAGGATCAAGCGCGATCAGGTTGCGGACCGATCGGATCATCAGGCCCGCGCCGACCAGCAGCACTACGGCCATTGCAAGTTCGGCAACCACCAATGCATTACGAAGCCGCTGCGAACGGCGGCCGTCGCTGCCGCGCGCAGTCTCCTTCAGCGCGCTGTTCAGATCGACCGACCGCGCCTGAAGACCGGGTGCGAGGCCGACCAGGATGCCGCACACCAGCGATACCGCGACGGTAAATGTCGCGACCCGCGCGTCGAGGCCGGGCGTGACGAAGCTTGGGAACGTCACCGGACTTTGTGCGACCAGCAACGCGACAGCACCTTGCGCAAACGCGAGACCGGCGATTGCGCCCACTGCGGTCAGCACGCAGCTTTCGGTGATCAGCTGGCGCATCAGGCGCCCCCGTCCCGCGCCGAGTGCGGTACGAACCGCGATTTCGCGCCGCCGCGTTTCCGATCGTGCAATCAGCAGGTTGGCGACGTTGGCGCACGCGATCAGCAGCACGAAGGCGACGGCGGTCATCAACGTCAACAACGCTGGACGCAGCGCGCCGACCAGTTCGACGTCGAGCGGACTCACTTCGACGCCACGCTTTTCGTTGGTGGCGGGATAGGCCTGTTCGAGCTGTTTGGCGATCCCATCCATCTCGCTTTGTGCTGCCGCAACCGTCACCCCCGGCTTCAGGCGGGCAATCGGCGCGAAGCCGCGATTGCCGCGCTCAGCCATCACCGTCGGCGGGGCGTAGACCGCGAACGGGACCCATAATTCGGCTCGATCAGTAATGCCCTTGAAGTTTGGCGGCATGACGCCGATCACCGTATAGCTCCGTCCAGTCAGTGTGATCGTGCGGCCGACGATTTGCGGATCGGCGCCGAACCGGCGTCTCCACAGCCCGTCCGACAGAACCGTCACGTAGCTTGGTTGGCCGACGAGATCCTCCGCGTCGGAGAAGGTGCGGCCGCGCGCCGGCGTCACGCCAAGAATCGAGAAGTACGGCGCGGCGACGTATTCAGACGAAATGCGCTCGGTTTCATCGACGCCGGTCAGCGTCACCGATTGCTGGTCGACTGCCGCAACTTCGACGAAACTCTTCGACAGTTTTCGCCAGTCGGAGTAATCGGGATACGACGTGCCGCGGCGTTCGAGCCGGGCGCGCAGCACGTTGCCCCACAACTGAACCAGCCGCTCGGGCTCGCTGTAGGGCAACGCATGCGCGCGGACCGAGTCGACCAGGCTGAATATCGCGGTGTTGCCGCCAATGCCGATCGCCAGCGCGAGCACGGCGACGACGGTGAAGCCAGGAGCCTTTCGAAGCGTCCGGAACGCGAACCGCACGTCCTGCCGCAGGCTCTCGAACGAAGGAAAGGTCCACATCTCGCGCGTCTGCTCCTTGAAGTGGGTGACGTTGCCGAATTGCCGGCGCGCCTCGTCGCGAGCACGCTCCTGCGGATGCCGTCGCGCAAGTATTCGGCCTCGCGCATTGCCAGATGAAACGACAGTTCCGCCTCGAGATCACGGTCGAGCCGTTTCCGCAGAACCAGCGCCTTCAGTCGATGCCACGCGCTGACGAACCGGTCCATGGTCGATTACGCCGTCTGCATCACCCGGTTAACCGCGGTGGCCACGCGCTGCCAGTACGCCGCTTCCTGTTCGAGTGCGCGCCGGCCCGATCCGGTCAGCCGATAGAATTTCGCGCGGCGATTGTTGTCGGAGGCGCCCCATTCCGCTTTCAGCCAGCCGCGCACTTCGAGGCGATGCAGCGCCGGATAGAGAGCCCCTTCTTCGACCTTCAGCACGTCGTGCGAGGCTTGCTGGATGAATTGGGCAATCGCGTAACCATGCAGGTCGCCGCGATTCAAAGCCTTGAGGATCAGCATGTCCAGCGTGCCGGGCAGCAAAATGCCCGCAGGTCCCTTCTTCGCCTCTCCCATAAATACCTTAGGGGAGATTCTGCCAGTTAGACGAGCGAAGCGTCAACCGGGTTCGGCGTTCGGGTTTTCGTGAATTCGTGCTTGAGTTTGGTACTACGGCAGCGCGTGAACGAGGATTTCGGTGAGTTCGTGGACCGAGTGAAGCAGCGGCGAATACGCGAAAGCGACCGCCAGGCAAGCAACTGCGCCGAGCGCGCCCAGCCGCCAGGTTCGGACGGATGGAAGGGTTTCGTCGTCAGCCAGCAGTCGTTGTACCCGGGAGGCGATTTCGCCACCCGATATCAGCGTGCTGATCGGCTCGCCGTTTCGGGGAATTATCGGGGTCAGACGCGCGACCTTGACCAGCGCCGACGCTAGCGCGCATCGCGCTGCGGCCGAGTCGCTGATGCGATCGGCGAGATGTTCGGCGGCGGCTGCCCACCGTTGTTCGATGACGCGCGCCGCACGGAAATAGGTCAGCAGGTCGGGCGCGGCACAGATTGCGAAGCGCTTGAGATTGTCGTAGGCCCGTTGATGGCCAAGCTCGTGGGCCACGGCCGCATCCAACTCGGCGGGTGTCAGCGTGTCGATCAGTCCTTGCGTGACCAGCAATCGCGGCCGGCGCATGCCGACCAGTGCGATCAGCGGCTGAGCGACGTCGATCGCATACGTCGGCAGCGTGGTTGACGCGAGATTCAGCGGCCGCGCGCTGAGCCATCCACTGCCGCACACGTCGCCGCGCGGTCGTCCAGGCCGTCAGGCCACGCGCGATCGCCGCGCCGAGCACGGCCACGCCGCAGCCGGCCAGCAGCGTCAGGGTAATGTCGAATCCTTCGACGTTTTCCCGCGGTTCGTATTTCCAGTAGGACGGGGCGAACAACACGATTGCGAAAAAGATTGCGGCGAGAGAAGGCGCGAGGCGCAGCGACATCCAAAAGCCGGCCGAACGCTTGGTGTCTTGCGCAACGCCAGCGCCGCGGCGCCGACCGTCAACGCCGTGACCGCGACGTTCATCGCTACAAACCATGCGAACGTCAGCGTCGCCCCGTGCGCGAAGAATTCACCGCTCATCGGTCTTTGATGGCCTTGCGCTTTTCGCGGATCAAACGTTCGAGATCGTCGAGCAATGCACGATCGCGATCAGACACTGCGTCAACCAGCGACGAGAGAATCGGCAACGGTTCAGTTCCGTCGCGGTGCAACAAGCTGTGCACCAGTTCGTTCGCGACGGCGCCCTCCATTTCATGACGGGTTGCGGCGGCGCGATAGACAAACGCGCGACCGACCTTGCGGCGCGCCAGCAATCCTTTTTTGAAGAGCCGATCCATCGTCGTCATCACGGTGGTGTATGCGACGTTGGAACTGAGCTGCTCGCAGACATCGCGGACGCTGAGCTCGGCGCTCGACCACGCGATCGCCATTACGTCGCGTTCGAGCGTGCCGAGTCCATCTTCCAGCAACTGTTGCGATGACTTGAATCCCCAGAACAAGAAGCGGTGATGCATTGCCGCAGAGCGTATCACGCATGGACGCCGGATGGCATCGCGGCCACTGGGGCCGCCGAGATAGCATGGCCAGGGCGGTCAGTCGGGCCAGGCGGTTAGCGCGCGGCCCCCTTCGCCAGCGCGCGACCGGCAACAAATGCCGTCGACCACGCCCACTGGAAGTTGAAGCCGCCGATGCGGCCGTCGACGTCGAGCATTTCGCCAACCAGGAATAACCCCGCACATACTCGCGACGCCATCGTCGCGGGATCGATTTCGTCCAGGGCGACGCCACCCGCAGTGGCCTCGGCGAAGGAATAACCGCGAGTTCCCGTGACCGACAGCGGCCATTCGACGATCGCGCGCACCAGGCGTCGCCGGTGATCGCGCCCCAGATGCGCGAGCGGCGTAGCCGCCGGCAGATCGACCCGCTGCAGCAACGCTAACGCGATCGACGAAGGCATCAGTGACGACACGAACTTCTGGAGGGTCGATGTTGGCTTCGCGACCGCGGCGCCGATCATGTCGTTCTCCAGCTCTTCGAATGAACGGTCGGGGCAGAAGCTGACCGTGATGGTGACGCGATGACCTTCCAGCTGGGCCCGCAACCAATGGCGCGACGTGTTCATTGCGACCGGCCCGCTCGCGCCGAAGTGCGTCCACAGCAACGAGCCGCGCAGCCGCGTGTCGATCGAACCGTCGATCCAAATTGCCAACTCCGCCTCGTGCGCGACTCCGGAAACCTCGGCGTGGAAAGACCTGGCGGGATCGAGTATCAAGGGCGCGAGTGCCGGCGTCGTCTCGACAATCGTGTGGCCGATGCGCTGCGCGATCTCGAGGCCCGTTCCGTCACTTCCGGTTTTGGGCAGCGATCGTCCGCCGGTCGCTAAAACAACGGTCGTCGCGATCACCTCGCCGCGGTTGGTGACGATGCGGAAGGCGTCGCCTTGCTTGATGACGTCGAGCACGCGCTGATCGGCCTGCAGTTCGGCGCCGCGCGTGTGCAGTTCGCGCAGCAGAGCGTCGAGCACCTCTCGCGAACGGTTGGAATCGGGAAACAGTTTGCCGCCGGGCTCTTCGTGGAGCGCGACGCCGAGTCCGCGAAAAAACTCGGCCGCATCATGCGCGGTGAAAGCACGCAAAATGCCGCGGACGATGGTGCCGCGCCCGCCCCAGAAATCACGTTCGGTGACGACAGCGTTGGTGACGTTACAGCGCGAGCCGCCGCTGATCAGGATTTTGGCGCCTGGACGCTTCGCGCCATCGAGTACGAGAACCGACCGAACGGGGTTCGCGCGCCGCGCAAAGATTGCGGTTGCCAGGCCGGCGGCGCCGGCGCCGACTACGACGACGTCCGCCGCAGCACTCACGCTGTCATTCAATCATCGTTAGGCACGCCGCGTCGGCCCTCACAGCGGGGTCACTGAATGAATGGCGTCGGCGGTCTTCGACGATTGCTCATCGACCGGCACGCTGACGCGCGAACGCTCACCGCAGGCGTTGCAGCGAATCACCAGCGTGGCGCCATTGTCAGTACGACCGACGATTTCGGTGCGATGACTTCCGCACTTCGGACAGATAGGAGGATGTGTCTGGGCAGCGGCTCGCGTCGAGTCATAGTGGACCATAATGTCATCTAGAGTTCAATATCGTCGCCAGCGCAACAATTGGAGCTAGTGACAAGGGCTTCAGCAACTTACGCGGAATTACACGTGCGAAACCACCGATCGTTGTGTGCTGAAACTGCCCACGACGATGCGATTCGGTAACTGGGCAGTGGTCCAGTTTGAATACATGAAATTCCCTAATTCTTTGGTACTATCACGCCACGTTGTCGTCGTCTGGCTCCCGCCCCCACCATCACACGTTCTGGGAATCTGGCGCTCTCCGCTGCGTGCTCATCACGACCAAAAACCCCGAAACCTTCACCGTCTACGTCTTCAACGGTGACAGCCCGGTCTGTATGGAACGCTGCCAGGATGCCGACGATGCCGCTGTCATTGCCGAGCGTCTGCGGCATTTTTTCGCAGACCGCGACACCTGTCCGCACTGTAAATCCCCGCGTCTGACCCGCGTTGGACTCGTGGACGATGTCACGTATTTTCGCTGCGAGGACTGCAACCAGGTGTTCAAGGTTCGACGGCCTAAATAGCGTGCGCTACTGGCCGTATGCCGAAGAAATCGAAGCGCCCGCCAAAGCGTGAGGATGCCGCGCAATCGGCCTTCCGGGCGCTCCAGCATGTGATCGAAACCACCGAAAGGCCGAAAGCCTAAACCGGCCCAAAAGCGCAAGACTCGCTAGGACCCTGAATCAAACTGGACCACTACCGGTAACTGGAGTCTACCGCCCTACTTCGTAATGCAATTGAACGACGCCGTCTGGAAATTGTTCGAGGCCGAGCAAGCGGAGCGGCACGTGACGATGCCGCGGCGCGATTAGAGGAATCCCTTCACCGATGAATGTTGGCACCACGGTAATGATGAATTCGTCGATCGCCTGATCGTCGAGGAACGATCCGATGATCTCGCCTCCGCCCATCAGCCATACGTTCTTGCCTGGTTGTGCGCGGACGCCTTCGGCAAATGTTCGAATCGACTCTTTGACGAAGTGAACGCCGGCCGGCACGGAGCCGAGTGCGGGCCGCCGCGAGAACACGTAATGCGCGGCACCCGTACCGAAACGCGCGCCAAGCTGCAAACTCTGATCGAAGGTCTTGCGGCCGAGAACCTTGGCGTCGATCGAGCGTTCAAATTCCGGCAGACCGTAAAAGCCCCTGACCGGCGGCCTTTCCGTCAACCAATCGAGATTGCCATCGAGCCGAGCGACGAAGCCGTCTGCACTGGTCGCTACGTTCGCGATGATCTTTCTCTGGCGCACGTCGATAGCTCAGGCCTTTTTCAATTTGGCGCGCTGCTCCGCAATGGATCGGCGCTGCGCGAGGGAGTCAGAGAGCATCTGTCGCGCGCGCCCGGTCGCCTGCTTGGCGAGTTCGTGCAGATCGTCGGTTTTAAGCTTGAGCTCCTCGAGGATGTGATCGATGCGCACAGATCGCCGCTGCGCCTCTTCCTCGTCCTTGGTCACGATACCCCGATGCTACCACCGTGCGTGTAGTGGTCGTCATAAATCGCTACGCTGATCGGCCTGCAAAAGGACCAGATATGGCTGAGCCCCGTGCCTCCGTCTCCTCTGTTACCGGCTGGCGGCGATCGCTTTCTTGATCGCCGCGATCGTCTTTTCCGCTCGGAACGCGGCAATCTTTTTTCCGTTTTCGATCGTCTTCTCAGCCGGCGTCAGCGGCACTGCATTGATAGTCGCCTTGTTCGCTTTGATGCGTTCGGGCAGCCGCACGCCGTTGACGTCGTGCACCATGATCAGCGACGAAATGTAGTAATCGTCGTGCAGCCCTTCCATCTTTTCGTGAATGCCGAGCGCCGCTTCTTCGAACTTCTCGACCTCGTCGTAGTTGTAATACTCGGGAATGAAATGCGCGCGCGCGCCTTTGTTCAATCCGGGGGCATCCTCGGCTTTCCATTTGGCGTTCAGCGCTTCTGCGACTTCCTGCATCGGCTTCATGTTGCCGCCGCTGTCGCCGATCAGCACGATGTCCTTGAAACCCTGGGTTTTCAGGCTGACCGCCATGTCGGTCAATACCGCACGATACGTCTCCTGCGATAAGAACACGGTTCCTGGCGTTCGCACGCGTTCGGGATTACCCGGTTCGAGCGTGACAATCGGCGCCACCAGCGCGTTGCCCAGCCCTCGCGCAATCGGATCGCCCATGACGCGAAGCACGTTGTTGTGCTTGCCGGTCGTCAGGTACGGTCCGTTTTCCTCAATCCCTCCAGTCATGATGATGGCGGTCGTCTTGCCGGCCTTGAGCAGGTCGCGGACTTCCATCATCGTCAGGTCTTCGATCCAGATCGAGTCGTGCATGTCGATCGGCCGAGCCATGCCGAGCACGTCTACCCGCGGCTGCGTGTTCACGCTGGCGGTACTGCGTGGCGTTTGGCCAGTAGGTGTCTGGGCCGACGCGGCGGCGGCGCACAGTAGCACGAAGGCAATTGTTCGGAAAAAATGCGTCATCATCACGAGGGATTCTAGCAGGGTGCTGAAAGACGCCACCCTGAATTCAAAATGTCAAATGCCAAACGCCTAACAGCCGACGTTCGACAGTTTGCATCTGACATTCTGCATTCAGGCTGCGTTCTTCAGCAGCCTGCTAGGCCAGCGGGTGGCGCCCGGAAAGGAAATCCGATGACCCGGCACGCAGGCGCGGCTCTCTTCATGACGACTCTTGTTGCCGGCGGATGTGGGTCGAACAACATGCCGGCCCCGCCGGCGCAGCCGAGTGCGTCAGCGAGTGCCGCGTCCGTTGCCCTCGTGTATCGCGGACAGACGGCTCGCCGCGGTGAACTGATCTCACAATTTGAGAGCTGCGTGTTGGCCGTCGGCGCAACACATACGCATCCGAGCTGGCTCGACTATTCCGCCATCACGTTGACGCCGGTTCCTCCCGACCGCTTCGAGGTGGTTCTCACCGGAGTGCCGGTCGGCACGACGCATCTGTTCCGTGTCAACGACGGCAACGCCTGCGATCAGAATGCGACAGGTGCTGTGACCCGCGGCGTGTTCCTCAACGGGGTCGAGTTGGTGCAGAACGCGACGACGCCTGGCCCCGAGCCTGGATTTTCGTTCCGTGTCGCCGCGGACGGTCGCGTCACGCAGTAACTTTTCTACTGGCCCGAAGAGGAACGCCGAGGCCGCAAAGATCGCCGAGTGTGTATTTCACTCGGATTCTCTGCGTTCTTTGCGAACTCTGCGTTCATCGTGAACAGGCGAGCGGTAGTAAACCACGCGAGACAGTCTGCTAGTAATCGAAGACGTGTTCGAGGCCGGGGTCACCGAGGTGATACGTGTTCAGGAACGACGTCAGGTCCCGGACTTTGAGGTCCACAATCAGCCGATCGCCGGGAAATCCGCTGCGCTTCATTCGCGTCAGCAGTGTCCCGACCGCCACCCGGCCGTCACTGCCCGGCGGCACGGTGACCGTGACCATGATGTCGTCGTTGCCCGCAATTTCGGTGATGGTGCCGCCCTGCCGGGCGATGGCGACGAGAATGCGAGTGAAGAGATCGTAGCGCGGTGTGTCGATCTCGACGCCGCCGCCGCGCTCGCCGATCACGCTCACATCTGGAATCTGTGACAACGTAGTCCGCATCAAGTCCAGCGACAATGCTGCGGATCCGGAGCGGCGCGGGATCGCTCGCGGCTGCGGCGGCGATCGCTTTCGCGTACAGGCGCTTGACCGTGAACTCCGTGCCGATACCGAGGCGCCGTTCCCATCCGCGCACGACCCCGTCAACCGGCGCCGCCCACAGTTCTCCGGTGTCGCGGCCGAACGGATAGCGGTACCACGGCGTTTGCCGGAGAAACGCGGCGTAGCGGGCTGCCATGCCGGCGATCGCAGCGTCCTGCGGCGTCTTGCGCTCGCCGCGCAGCCCGGCCGCCGCACGGCCGACGGTCTCTTCGTAGGCCGCCTTCAAGGCCATTTCCACTGTGAAGCTGACGCCGATTGTGTGGATCATGCTGCGCGTCGACCAGTCGGCGCCGCCGTGCGCATCGGCGACGCGCATCAGCGCGCACGAGGATCGCCAAAAGCCGGCCACGCTCGACGCGTAGTCGAACGCGTACTCGTCACCGCGTTTCAGCGTCTCGGCCAGGCCGTCATAGGCGTAAACGATGTGCCACTCCGGATAGGTGAGGTAGGTGTTGGCTTCGCGGCGCTGTTGCGCCGGCTCGATCGCCGGCGTGTATGCCTGCGGCGTCGCGTGGCCGCGGCATGCGAGCTCAATGTAACCGACCGGCAGGCAGAGGATGACAAGTGCGGCCACGCCAATGACGCTCGTCCATTTGACGAACTTCCAGAGCCGACGCAGCAGCCGCCTCATCGCCGCCGGTCACTCCTTGAAGACGAAGCTGGCGATGACGGCGAATCCGCCGCCGGCCACATGCGGCAGATTCGCAAGAATCTTGAACGACATCGGCAGGTCGAGGACGCCGTTGTTAACGATGCCGAGATCGAGAAACCCGGAGCCGGTCGCCAACCCGAGCAGCCCGTCGAGCAGGTAGAGCGAGCCGAAGTAGCGGAGGAAGATCCGCGCCGCAGCGCTCGAGGTGAACGCGCCGAAGCCGGCCCACACCGCCGATGCCACGTGCAGCGCGTCGTCATAGATATCCAGCGCGAACACGCCGAACGCGCGCCCCTGTGCGTCGGTCAGACCCGGAATGTAGTTCAGCGACGCCGCAGACAGCAGAACCAGCATGTAGACCAACGCTGTCACGCGCAGTTTTCCCATGACGATCCTTTCCGGTTACAAATGGGCGAAGTAGTCGTCCCACAGCCTGTTGCGAAACAGCAGGTCACGATCGAGCTCGCGCTTTTTCGCGGCGAACTCCCCGGCACGCAGATAGCCGCGGACCAGCTGATCGATCGACGCGTGCGGACGATACGGCAGGTAGTAGGTCCCGCCGAGATCGAGGACGCGATCGATCAACGCATGCGTCATGCGCGCCATGTCGGCCTCGCCGCGAGCGGTTTTTTCCTGCGAGAACAGCAGGACCGCAGCCAGCCGCGGTTCCGGTGCGTAGGCGAGGACGCTGTCGCGGTCGGCCTCGACATAACGTAGCGTGATATTCAGCAGCTGCTGGTACGAACCCGGGATTACCTGACGACACGCCGCCACGAACGCGGCGAACGCCGCCGGCGGCACGAAGTATTCGTGCAGGATATCGGTCCGCGACGGATCGCGATCGTCGAGCGTGACGACCGGCTCGTTCATCAGGCTGTTCCGCGTCGCGTCGCCGGCGATCCGTGGACCGATCGCCGACTCGGTCCACCAGCGCATGCGTTTGGCGCGATCCGACTCGAGCTGCGCGCGGAACAGATAGCGCGCGGCGCGGCTGACCAATCCGGATCCCGACGCGGCCGGAATCTGGCTCTGGTCTTTGCTGGGACGGTAGGTGATCAGCAGACCTTCGTCGAAGAATCGATCGATCGCCACATCCATTCGGCCGTAGGCCATCCGGATGGTCGAATCTTCCTTCAGCCGCTGCACGAAGCGGGCGCCGAGCTCGCGTCCGTCCATCGTCTCGAACGTGGGCGAGAGCAGCTGCATTGGGAACCATGTCGAGCTCGAGCTCGGTGATCGCGCCGAACAGTCCGTAACCGCCCATGGCGTAGCGGAACAGCTCCGCATTCTCCGTCCGCGAGCAGCGGCACCGCCGAGCCGTCCGCAGAGCACCATCGTCAGCGAACGGACGGTGCTGCCGCATCCGCTGAACGGCACTGGCCAACCGTGGGCGTTGACCGAATAGGTGCTGGCGACGCCGAAGTCGTTGTTCGACTGCATGACCGCCGGCGAGAATCCAATCGCGTCGAGTTTGGCAATGATCGTCGACCACCGGACGCCCGCCGCGACGCGGTATGCGCGGCTCGCGGCGTCGGGCTCGAGCCATTCCTGGTCGAAGGTCGCCACCGTGCCGTTCTTCGCAAGGCTCTGGCCGCCCATCGAATGCCGCGCGGCGCTTGCGATGAACGGGCGGCCAGCCGCACGCGCATCGGCCATCGCAGAGCGCAGCTGCTCCACGACCGTTGTCTGCGATTCCTTCGTGAACGAGAGATGCGACTCGACGCGCGTCGAAGAGAGCTCGCTGGCGTCGTTCAGCACGACTCCGCCCGGCGCGGTGGGGGTGTCGGCGGTGTCGAACAACGGCCCCGAATCGCTGACCGGCAACAGACACTGGCGCCCAGCAAGCGCGCCAATTCCGGCCGCCGCGCCGAGCACGAGTGCACGCCGTGTCAGCCCTGGCGAGCGTTGCTCCATTCGTCAGCAGGCGTCTTCAGTGGAAGCCTATTGTCCTTCCCGCTGGCCGCGCCCGCGCTGCGGATTCTTGAGCGCCTTGTATTGGTTGATGCCGGCGTTCACCTTGAACTCGACGCCCATCTTGCCGATGTCGGCGGTTGCCTTCGACGGATCGCCAGACACACCTGAATCCGCGGGACCGCCCCACGGTTTGATCTGATCCTTTCGGATGCCGTTCGGATGGATGTACATCATCTGTGATGTGTCGGTGATGCCGGCGTGGCTGCCGGCGGTTTCTTCGTCGTAGCCGAATTGAGCCTGCAGCCACGCCCGATAGTAGACGCGGCTTGACTCGTAGTAGTCGGTCAGCGCGAACACTCTCACGTTCTGACCCTTCCATTCTTCGTTCAACTTGTCGGCAACCGCTTTCATGCCTGCCTGGTTCGGACCACTGTCGCCGATGAAGAGGATTTCCTTGAAGCCATGGACTTTCAAACTGCGCGCGGCTGCGTCGAGGATCATGTCGTAAGCCGGCGAGGGTACCGAGATCGACCCGGCATTCTGACGATCGGGATCGCCTTCGGGCACGTACTGCAGCGTCGGCGCGATCAAAGTGTTCTTCAGGCGCCGCGCCATCACGTTCGCGGTGTAGGTGATGACGAAGTTGTGCTTGCCGATCACCATGTGGTAGCCGTTCTTTTCAGTACCGCCGGTCGGTACGATCACCGTGGTCTTTCCGGCTTTCAGGGCGTCGCGGGTTTCTTCCCAGGTCAGTTCGTCGATGAACAAGGTGTCTGGCGCCGCCGTCGGCGTCTTGCTCGCCGGCGCCGTATCCATCGTCGGTTCGAGACGTGGTCGCTCGGTGGGAGCATTGCCGCGGCCGCCGCGACCGCCGCCGCCCCCGCGTCCTGCTCTGCCGCCCCCTTCGGCTTCACCCGGCGCGGCTGATTGCTGTCGGGTGCTCGAGCCGTTCATCAAGCTCTTGATTTGCGCGATCGCATTGTCCACTTTGATTTGCAATAACGCCTTGCCGATGGCTGGCGTCGATTTCGCCTGGTTGTTGCCGCTGACGCCGTTGTTCTCGTAGTCGTTTCCCGAGAGCCGGTTCTTGCGAATGTGTTTGGCGTTGACGTAAAGCAGTTCGGAGGTATCGAGGATATTGGCGTGGTTGCCGATTTGATCGGCGGGAATGCCGACGTGCTCGGTCACCCACTTGTTCTGATCGGCGTGTCCCTTCGTGTAGTAGTCGTCGATCCACCACGCTTTCGCGTCCGTGCCTTTCCACAGTTCGTTCAGCTTGTCAGCAGCCATTCGCATACCGTTGCGATTGCCACCCGATTCGCCGATCAGCAAGACCGTTTTGAATCCGCCGGATTTGAGGCTGCGGCCGGCGTTGACCAGCAGTTCAACGAACCGATCGTCGGGCAGGGTGATCGTTCCCGGCTTGGCCATGTGGCCGCCGATGTTTTCCCAACTCCCTTCCGGGACGTAGGTGACGATCGGTGCGACCAGCGTCTTGCCGACCGCACGCGCGATCTGGTCGGCGCTCCATTCCATGACGAGCTTGTGTTCGCCATCGACCATGTGCGGACCCTTTTGCTCGGTGCCGGCGGTGCCGATGATCACCGTCGTCGTGCCCGCCTTGATTAGGTCGCGCACTTCGGCCCAGGTCAGATCCTCGATGAAGACGCTGTCTGGCGGCTTTCCAGCCGGTCCGGTCGGCGGCGCGTTGGCGGGGCGCTGTGCCGATGCCGCGACGACCACTAGCACCGCGAGCGCACAAGAGAGCAGCCACGATTTCTTCATGCGCGCATTATATGCAGTAGCATCTGAAAAAAATGACGCTCGACGAATACGCTCGCTACGACGCGCTGGGGTTGGCGGCTCTGGTGAAAAACGGAGACATTTCACCGCGCGAACTCGCGCAAACCGCCGCCCGCGCGGTGGCGGCCTTCAACCCTTCCGTGAACGCCGTGGTCGAAACCTATCCCGACCGCATCGATGATTTGGACGACCGTTCACTCGGCGACGGACCATTTCGCGGCGTGCCGTTCTTGATGAAGGACGTCTTCGGCCACGAGGCAAACCGCCGCATGGAATTTGGCAGCCGTCTCTGCCGCGGCATGGTTACAGCGCAGGATTCCTACTACTGTGAAATGGTTCGCGCCTCGGGCGTCAACATCATCGGCCGGTCGGCGACCCCCGAGTACTCGATGGCCGGCACGACTGAAACCGCGCTTTACGGCAACACCTCGACACCGTGGAAGCATGGCTATTCCGCCGGCGGTTCGACGGGTGGTGGGATGGCTGCAGTGGTCGCCGGCATCGTGCCGATCGCGCATGGCTCGGACATTGCCGGTTCAATCAGGGTCCCGGCCAGCTTCTGCGGCGGCGTTGGCTTGAAGCCGTCCCGCGGACGCGTATCGTTTGGTCCGAACCTGGATGAAAACGGCTACGGTCTCGGACAGAATTTCGTTCAGACGAAAACGATGCGCGACACCGCGGCGATGCTCGACTGTGTGTCGATCCCGCAAGTCGGCGATCCGTTTGTGATCCCGAAACCGGCAGACTCTTATGCGCGCCTCGCCCAAACCGCGCCGCCGAAATTGCGGATCGGCTGGTCAACGGACGCGTTGATGGGCGTTCCGACCGAAACCGAAGTGGCCGCGGCGATCGAACGCGTGGCGAATGTTCTGGCCGGCATGGGACACGATGTGCGCCACGAAAGCCCGCGCTATGACGGCGTCGCGACGATGCGCGCGATGACGGACGTCTGGTTTTTCGGCTTCGATCTCCGGCTGGAAAGCTACTCGAAGCGAACCGGTCAAGCGATTGGCGCGGAGACGCTGGAACCGGTGATTCAACACGTCTACCGCCACGCGCGAGATATGAAGCCGGCGCAGTTCCTGAACGCGATGGTGGCCATCAATAGCGCGCGACGTTCGCTCGGCCGATTCTACGAGCGCTACGACATCTGGCTGTCGCCGACCACACCGAATGTGGCCGAGCCGTGGGGCCATTACAACCTCGGTCGAACCGACGTGACGATGGCGAACCTGGTCGAAGCGTTATATGCGCCGGCATGTTCGTTCACGCTGCCACACAACGTGATGGGAACACCGGCGATTTCCTTGCCGCTTGCCGTGCATTCGAGCGGCTTGCCAATCGGCGTTCAACTTGGCGGTCGGCCGGCGGAGGAGCACACCGTGCTGCAACTCGCGACTGCGCTTGAAAAGGCGTTGCCCTGGCGTCCGTTTCGGCGTTAACGCGTGCTGGCGCGCGTCGTGGCGGCGACCTTGTAGTATCGCTTTGGTTACACGCATCCACGCCGCACTTTGTCCAATTTCTTAGGGCGCGTCGATGGAAATCGCCTCCGCGCCGAGGGAACGGAGCACCGGAGTTCACGGAGTTTTTGTCGCGGCGTGGATCTCGCCAGAGCGAGCGGCAGCGGCGGTGAGGACCACCCAGTTCGGCGAGCGGCGCGAAGCGCCGCGGAACGGACGCGCTTCGCGCCGCCTGCCGAACTGAGAGTTTTCGCTTTGTGACTCGGTGTCTCTGTGGCCCGTTCTTTCGCCAGCAAAGCATCGCAGCGATGCCGAAGATGACAAGGCGTCCGTTTCGCGCTTGACAGCTGCGCCTACCGACCGTACGGTAGGCACCATGAAAACCGGATGCTTGACGGCGGCGCTGCTCCTCGGGGTCACCGCGTCGGCGGTGGGCCAGCCGATGCGGCTGGCGGGAACCAGTTGTGAAAAGCCGCCCGTGCTGCATTGTCCCGACGCGAACTGCGCCGGCGAGGTCGTGACGAATGGTGGTCCGGCCGTCGAAACCAAGACCGGTCGCAACTACTTTCTCGATTACCCCTGCGATCTGAAGAAGGGCGAGAAGGTCACGTTCATCCTCGCGTTGCACGGCGCAGGCTCGTACGGCAATTGGCAGCGTCACTACTTCCCGCTGCTCGACTACAAAGACAAGTATCGGCTGGTGATTGCCACTCCGTTTTCGCCGCGCCGCGTCTGGGCCGCGGAAGACGACGAGTATCTGCAGAACATCGTCACGGCGGTGGTCGCGGAAATTGGTTCGAAGAATATCAAGTCGTTCTGGTTGGTCGGCCACTCACAGGGCGGGATGACGTCGAACCGAATCGTCCGAACCGACTTTTTCAAAGCCAAGGTTGACGGCTGGCTCAGTCTCTCGGGTGGGAGGCTGGGAGGCAATCCGGGTCGAGGCGACTTCAGCACGATGTTTCGCGGCGCAACCCCCGGAACCGGCCGGGCCGGTGCTGCCGGTACGGCGCCTGCGGGTGGTCGCGGCGCCGGTCCAGGCGGGCTTCCGCCGACACCGACGACTTTGCCCGAGACCGACTTCTCCTTTATTTACGAGTCCGGTCAACTCGAGGCTGATGAAAAGGGCATTCCCGAAACGTCGCAGTGGGCGATGAAACTGGGATGTGGGGCGCGACGACGGAGCGGCGAAATCGTCGATGCCAAGGCCGGTTACGTCTACGACCGAACGCGTCAGGATCCGCCGACTCCAGCCTGGGGATTGCTACCGCGTCCGGGCAAGGCGGTCGTTTTCGAATATCCCAAGTGTAAAGACAACCGCGTCGTTGTCGACGTCGTTCGTCTCGACAAAGGCCACACCGAGGGACTCGAACCCAATGTCACCGAGGCGTTAGTCAAGCTGATCGTTGCGGCACCCGGTGGAAAAATTCAAAAAATGAACTGAAGCGTGTATCGTGTTCCGATGCGCGCAGCTCTTTTAACCATCGCTGCATTCGTTTTCGTTGCTGCTCAGCCGGGGCGACCGTCAGCCGCTACCACGCCCTGTACCACCGCGACCGAGGCGTGCACCGAGTGGGTGACGCTCGGCGGCGGACCGGCGCGATCGCTGATCTACCGCACGCGATCCCTCGACGCTCGGAACGAAAGCGTTCGTCGTGCGTTGATCATGATTCATGGCACCAATCGCAACGCCGATCATTACTTCACGACCGCGACCACTGCCGCCTTCATTGCCGGCGCGCTCGACGATTCGATCGTCATCTCGCCCCGCATCGCATCGAATGCCGGCAGTTGCCATGACGTGCTGGCGCCGAACGAAGTGAGCTGGAGCTGCACCGGCGACAGCTGGCGCTCGGGCGGAACCTCGGTGAGCCATCCCAATCTCACGTCGTTCGAGTTCATCGATCAGATTCTGCGGAAACTCGCGAATAAGAACGTCTTCCCGAATCTTCGCGCGATCGTTGTCGCCGGTCACTCCGCGGGCGGCCAGGTGGTGGCACGCTATCAAATGGCGAATCGAGTGCACGAAACACTCGGCGTTCCCGTCACCTATGTAGTCGCCAATCCGTCGAGTTATGCCTGGCCCGACGCCACGCGTCCGCTTCCGGCTGACGATGCCGCACCGGCGGCAGCGAAAGGAGCGTGGGAGACCGAAGAGGTTCACACCAAGTTTTCATATGGTCCGTTCGACGGCTCGACCTGCGCCAACTTCAACCGGTGGCCGGCCGGGCTCACCGAACGAACCAGTGGCTACACCGCGAAAATGTCGGACGATCAGCTGAGAAAACAGCTGGTGTCTCGGCCGACGACCTTTCTGTTCGGCCAGGTTGATACCTTGCCGCTCGGCGGTTTCGATTCTTCCTGTCCGGCAATGGCCCAGGGTGCGACGCGGCGCGCCAGAGGCGAGGCCTACGTCAAATACGTCAACGAAAAATTCGGCGCGAGCCACGCTGTGCAGATCGTTTCGGAGTGCGGGCACAACGATCGGTGCATCTACACAACCGACAAGGTACTGCCGGTGATTTTCCCTGGCGTGAAGTGACGGTTACCGGGCCCGCCGCACAACGTAGGTAGGGAAGGTGCCGTAGCCCTTCGCCAGCGGCGTCTGGCCGACGTAGGTGCAGCGGAAGGCGTCCACTTGATCGGTTCGGGCAAGCGCTGCAAAAGCGCCGCTTGCGTAGACTTCGCCCGGCGGCGCGATCGGTTCGATTCGGGCGGCACGACTGACGTGCGCGCCAATATAATTCCGCCGTTTGGTAACCGGATCGATGCAGACGTACGCCGGACCGGCATGCAGACCAATCCGCACGTTGATGTCATTGGTGAACCCGCGGGCCCGCCAATCAATCGCGCGGACCGCGTCGACCAATTCGAGGGCGAACATGCCGGTCGACGCCACGCTGTCGAAGACCAGGTAAAGCCCATCGCCCCAGGTGTTCACTTGCAACGGTGCTAAAGGCGCGCGCCTGATCACGTCGGCGACCGTTCCAAGAAAATGCTCGACGAACAACGGTATTTCCGGTTCGGTCAGGCGGCTGAAACCCTTTGCGTCCGCGAACAGCAGACCAACGATCTCGCTGTCGAACTGCTTGTCGTGGGCGAACTGATCGCGTGGTTCGACGTGATTCATCGGCTCGACCTGGCTGATCACCCCGCCCTGCGCCGCAAGTGCCGCGAGATCGATAAGCTCGATCGTCCGTTTCGCACGCTGCCAGTGCTCGACTGATGACGCGGTGCCGCCGCGGCCGTCGCCAGGCTGGCCGTCCCACAACGCCAGACAGATCAGATCGGTGTCCAGGTCGTCTGCCTTGACCTGGGCGGCGCCATCGAGCAGCCGGAAACCGTACTCGTACGACATTCCGCCGCCAATCGGATGATCCGATGCGAGCACGACTTCGGCGGCGCGTGCCAGCGCCTGGTCGTAGCGCTCGGACCAGTTCGAGGCCGCCACGAAATCAACACTATCGCGGCGAAACTGCTCGCGGTTATATGGCAGCACGACCTGAGAGACGGCGCCAATCCGAGCCAGACTTTCGAGAAACAGGATGTCGCCGCCACACCCGGCCGACGCGTAACCGAATCCCGGACGGAGCGCCGCAACTTTGGCGTCGATGGCGTCGCGCACTGCTGGTTCGAGCGTCTGCGGAAATCGCGCCGAGGACCGGTCCGGACGGTCGATCAAATGGCCGGCGAACACGGCGACCCGCGGCACGTCGAACGTGGCGTCGAACCGCGACGGATCGACGTCCAGAACCCTCAGAATCAGGCGAGCGTTGCGGCGCGTCGATACCAGGTCGCCATGACGGCCCACGGCGACTGCCGCCGCTTTGCCGTACCAATCCTCGGCCTCGCCGAACGCGCGACGGATCAACGCCGCTTCACCGAGCGTCGCCAACAACCAGTAGCGATCCGGCCGCTGCGGCTCTTCGCTCAACGCCAGGCAGCGTCGCTGGACATCGGTCGCAATGGCCGCCGCTTCGTCGTGTCGGCCGAGCAGAAGGGCCATCGTCGCAGCGTTGATCCCGCTCCAATAGCCGCCGGTTCGGTGGTAGGCGTCGGCGTAGCGACTGAACGCTCGTGCCAGGTGCGTGCGGCGGACGTCGGGGTGGATGGCGTGGAGTGCGACGTCCTTGTCGGTGCGGGCCAGTAGTCCAAGTGTTTCCTCGTCGGCATGACCTTCCGCCGCGAGCTGCAGCAGGATGGCGTTGGCATCGCGCGCCGCACCGGACCGGGCCATCGAAAGGGCCAGCAACTGCCGTAGCCGGACGTGGGTGGGGTGCCGCTGCAGCGCGTCCGAGAGCACGTCGTAGGCAAGCAGAGGTGCGCCATTTTTCAGGTGGCGTTCACCCTCGTCGCAGCACGCGTCGGCGGATGGATTGGGACTGGTCAACGTTCGCGTCTGGACAGGTTGGCAAGTTGATCTTAGCCTTAGTCCCACACGCATGGACTTCGAAGGCGAAGCGTTCATCAGTTACGCGCATCTGGACAACGTCGAGTTGGTCGAAGGTCGCCGGGGCTGGGTTGCCAACCTGCACCGGGCTCTCGAAGTGCGAGTTGCACAGCTGCTCGGAAAACCGCCGAGCATCTGGCGGGATCCGAAACTGTCGGGCAACGACGTCTTTGCCGACATCCTGCTCGAACGCCTCAAACATGTCGCCGTCCTGGTCACGGTGATTTCGCCGCGCTATTTGAAGTCGGAATGGACGCTCCGCGAATTGAGCGAGTTCTGGCACGCCGCCGAAGCGCAGGGCGGCGTGAACGTCGGCTCGAAGGCTCGAGTGTTCAAGGTGCTGAAGACGCCGGTGCCGCTCGAAAAGACGCCGCCGGAATTGCGTGGACTGATCGGGTACGACTTCTTCCGGATCGATCCCGACACCGGCAAGGTCCGCGAGCTTGACGAAGTGTTTGGACCCGACGCGCAGCGCGATTTCTGGATCAAACTCGACGATCTCGCCCACGACATCGTCGAGATCCTTGAAGCTCTGGAAGGATGGCACACCGCCAGCGGCAGCGACTGCCACCGTCGCGGCGAAAGCCGCCGTCGCGCCGACTGCGACCTCGGCGTCACCGACTGCCGGTGCGGTGTATCTCGCCGAGACGACGACCGACCTGCGGGAGCAGCGTGACGCGCTGAAACGGGACTTGCAGCAGCAGGGCTACACCGTGCTGCCGGACCACCCGATGCCGTACATCGCTCGATGAAGCGCAAGCCGCGATTCGCGAAGATCTGGCTCGCTGCCGCATGTCGATTCATCCGATTGGCCGGAAGTACAGCCTGGTACCGGAGGGCGGCACCGAGTCTTTGATCGAACTCCAACATGAACTCGCCACCGAGCGGGCGATGCAGGGCGGGTTCTCGCGCCTGTTGTGGATTCCCGACGGATTGCAGGTTGACGACGAACGGCAGCGACAGGTGATCGAGCGCCTGAAGCGCGACCCGCGGATTCGCGATAATGCCGACCTGCTCGAAACGTTCTTCGAAGACCTGCGCACGATGATGCAGGACTGGCTCAGGAAATCGCGCGCGCCACAGGAACCATCCCCGCCGGCCAGTGCCGCGGCGGCGCGGCGCCTTTATATCGTCGGCCGACGCTCGCGACGCGCAGCGCCATCGGCGCGTGGCTCGATCCGCTGTTCGATCAGGGACTGGAAGTGATCCAGCCGATGTTCGAGGGCGACGAGGCGGAGCTCCGTGAATATCACGAAGAAAACCTGGCCAGCTGCGATGGCCTGTTGATTTTCTACGGTGCCGCTAACGAGCTGTGGCTGCGTCGCAAACTGCGCGAGGTGCAGAAGGCGATCGGCTACGGCCGCACCAAACCGGCACCGCCGGTGGCGATCGCGTTGATCGGTGCGCGCACGCCAGAAAAAGAACACTTTCGCACGCATGAAGCGCAGGTGATTCCGCAGTGGGACGGCTGCACGATCGATCGACTGGCGCCGTATCTCTCGCAGGTGAAGTCTGTTTAACCCCTTCCCAGGCCTGCGCCCGTTCGAGGCGGACGAAGAACACCTGTTCTTTGGCCGCGAGCGCGAAACCGACGAGCTGTTGCGGCGGCTGCGGACGACGCGTTTCCTGGCGGTGGTTGGCACGTCGGGCAGCGGCAAGTCATCGCTGGTCCGCTCTGGACTGATTCCTTCGCTGCAGGCCGGTTACATGGCGGGCGCCAGTTCGTCGTGGCGCGTCGCGGTGATGCGGCCGGGCGAGGATCCGGTCGGCAATCTGGCGCACGCGCTGGCGTCGCGCGACGTCCTGGGCAGCGCGGCGCCGGACGACGATTTTGCCGCGACCGCGCCAGTCCTGCTGGAAGCGACGCTGCGGCGCGGCTCGCGCGGCCTGGCGGACGCGTTGAAGCAAGCGCGCATCCCACGCGACGAAAATCTGCTGGTACTGGTCGATCAGTTCGAAGAGCTGTTTCGATTCCGTCGCAATCCGCAGATCGCCAACTCGCGCGACGAGGCGATCGGCTTCGTGCGGCTGCTGCTCGAGGCCTCGCGTCAGCGTGACCAGCCGGCCTACATCGTCTTGACGATGCGTTCGGACTTCATCGGCGATTGCATGGACTTCCCGGGACTGTCGGAAGCCGTCAACGAGGGTTTGTACCTGGTTGGGCGCATGTCGCGCGATGCGCTACGCTCGGCGATCACCGGTCCGGTTGCAGTCGGGGGTGGCACCATCGAACCGCGACTGGTGCACCGCGTGCTCAACGATCTCAGCGACGATCACGATCAGCTGCCGCTGGTGCAGCACGCCTTGATGCGCATGTGGGAGCACTGGTCGAAGCACACCAGTGCCGGGGCGACGCGTTCCCTCGATATTCACGACTACGAAGTGGTCGGCACCTTCAGTGACGCGCTGTCGCGGCATGCCGAGGAAGCATTCGAGGAAGCCTTCGAGTCGGGCCTCGCGCCGCTGGCAGAACAGGTGTTCAAGAGCCTGACCGACACCTTTGGCGACGCGCGAGGCGTTCGCCGGCCGACCTCGGTCGCCGAGCTCTCGGAGATCGTCGGCGCGCCGGAGTCGCTGGTGATTCGGGTTATCGACCTGTTCCGGCAACCCGGCCGCAGTTTTCTGATGCCGCCGGCATCGGTCCCGCTGACGGCGCGTTCGATCGTCGACCTGTCGCACGAAAGCCTGATGCGCTGCTGGCAACGCCTGCAGCAGTGGGCAGAGGAGGAACGCGCGTCGGCTGAAGCCTACGCGCGCCTCGCGCAGGCAGCCGAGTGGCACGCCTGTGGAACCGCCGGCCTGTGGCGCAATCCGGAGCTGGAGCTGGCGCGCAAGTGGCGGGCCGATGCGCTGCCGACCGCGGCGTGGGCGCGGCGCTACGGTGGCCAGTTCGAACAGGCGATTGCGTTCCTCGATGCGTCCAGCGCGGAATCGGCGCGCGAGCGGGCAGAACGCGAGCACCAGCGGAAGACGGCGTTACGGCGCGCGCAGTGGGCCGCAGCAGTGCTGGCGACATTTCTGGTCATCGCGGTCTCGCTCGGGTATTTGACGTGGCGTGAGCGGCGGCGCGCCGAGCAGAACCTCGACCTGGCGCGCAGCGCGGTTGACGAATCGCTGGCGTCCGCCGATCGCGATCCAGCGCGTGCCGGCGCCGACGTGCCACAAGTCGAAGAGTTCCGAAAGGAGCTGCTCGGAAAGGCCGAACGGTTTTACCGCGCGTTCATGAACCAGGAACGCGGCAGCGAAGCGATTCGCCGCGACGTTGCGACGGCGCATTTCCGTCTCGGTCACATCAATCGATTGCTCGAAAAGCGCGACGATGCGGTGCGTGAATATCAGGACGCGGTGACGCAATTTGCGGCGCTGGCGGCCGAGCGTCCCGGCAATCCAGAGTACCGGGCAACGCTGGCGAGCGCCCACAACTGGCTCGGCGAGTTGCGCCGTTCTGAAGCGGATCGCTATGACGAAGCGAACGCGGCCTACGACAGCGCACTGGTGTTGCAGCAGAACCTGGTGCGCGAGTATCCCGACGCGCCGCAATACCGGCGTGAACTGGCGCGGACCCTCTACAATCGCGGCATCCTTCGCTCGAGCAAGCCGGAAAATGCCGCAGCCAGCGAAGCCGACTTCACCCAGGCGATCAGTCTGCTCGAACCGATCGCTGCCAGCGACCCGCAGGTCGCCCAGGAACTGGCGCGCGCCTACAACAACCTCGGCAGCCTGCTGGCGATGGGCACAAACCGTTCCGCGGAAGTTCGGCGGTGGTGGGAAAAGGCGATCGAGACTGACGAACGGCTGGTGGTGCAGTACCCCGAGAATCGCGAATTCAAAATTGAACTGGCAATTTACTGCAACAACCTGGCGGCGCTGCTGCAGGAAGCCGGCGACGAAACCGCCGCGGCGAGCCGCAGCCGGCAGGCGATCTCGCTGCTCGACGATCTCGCCAGGCCGGCACCATCGCTCAATGTCGCCCGGGCTGACGCGCACAACGTGTATGGTGCGATTCTGCAGCAGCGCGATGCAGCGGCCGCTGAACAAGAGCTGACGTTCGCGCTCAACGCGTTCGCCGATGGCGCTCGTGATCCGGCGTTGCGGAACAACCCCGACTTCCACCTGCGCTTCGGCGATTATTTGTTAAACTTAGCGGCGTTTTCAGCGTCGGTGCCCGGCGCGGAGCGCGGGCGCGCGCTCCTGGTTCGCGGCATCAACACTTATGCGACGCTGGCGCAATCGATCGCCGCAGCCGGCAGCGCCAGCGATGCCCGAACCGTACTCGACACCGTCGATCGCGTGTTACCGTCGATTCCCGCACGCGACCGTGGACCATTGATGAGCGCTCAACAACAACTACAAAGAAAGGTCGGCCGATGAACCGGATGTGGCGGATGTTGCGGACAGTGCCGGTGTTGTGCGCCGTTGCCTCGGCGATGCTGCCGGCTCCGGCGGCGGCGCAGGAAGGGGTAGTGGTGCCGGCACCTGCGCCCGAGGCGCGGCAGGCGCCCAGTGGAGCTCGGCCGGCTGAGCCGGGTGGGCGCCGTCGACCGAGCATGGTCGGCTACGTCAACGACAGCGATGTCAGCTCGAAGCTCCGCATCCGGTTCGACGCCGGTTACGGCGTCAACGCTGCCGATCGTGCCGAATTCTTCTACGGCAAGTGCGGCTGCTATCGCGGTCTGCCGGTCACCAACCCGGCCTACGATCCGAACGCCGCCGGCCCGGGTCCAGGCGTGCTCACCGATCTCAACTTCAGCCAACTCTACATCCTGGGCGAGTATGCGGTTGGTCAGCGTGCCTCGATATTTGGAACGGTACCGGTCCGGTTCCTGCGGCCGCAAACCTTCGCCCCCGGCACCGGAAGCTTCGACAATCAGTCTGGGATCTCCGACATTAACTTCGGCGCGAAAGCCGGCCTGGTCTCGAACGATCAGCGGCAGGTTACCTTCTCGTTGAACGTTGCAGCGCCGAGCGGTGACCCGCTGAAAGGTCTCGGCACCGATCACTGGAGCGTCGAACCAGCGCTGCTCTACCACGAGCGCGCCGATCGCTTTTCGCTTGAAGCGCAGTTTGGCGAGGTGTTTCCGACCGACGGCTCCGCGGGCGTGCCGACGAACTCGCCGGACAAGTTTTCCGGGAAAGTGCTGTATTACGGCTTCGGACCGAGCTTCGAGGTGTATCGCAACGGCCAGACCGCATTCGCGCCGGTCGTCGAATTGGTCGGCTGGCATGTGTTGAACGGTTATCAGACCGCCGACGTGGCGTCCGCGAAAGGGATCAATATCGTCAATCTGAAAGTTGGCGGGCGCGTGCTGTTCGGCGGCCACAGCTCGATCTACGTCGGCTACGGCCACGCGCTGACCGACGCGGCGTGGTACGACGATATTGTGCGGCTGGAATATCGGGTGGGATTCTGAAGTCTGAAGTCTGAAGTCTGAACTTGAATCTGAATCTGAAGTCTGAGTCCTGCTCGATTGAAGCAGACTTCAAACTTCAGACTTCAAACTTCGATTACTGCGTGCAGATCTCTCCTCGGTAGCGCACGTCGAAGAACGTGCTGCCCGGTCCGGCGTTCGGGCCAAACAGGTTGTAGCCGGTTCCGGTGACGTGCACCGTTCCAGTCGCTCCGGCATATTTGCCCGACCCGCCGATCACGGTCAGCGTCAAGGAATCCGCGACGGTGCCGATCGGCCGATCCGGGATCACAGTGAACGTGGCGTCGCCCGCAAATAGCAGCAGGTCCTGCGCTCCGGTTGCCCAGGTCTCGACGCTGGTGGCGTGAAACTCGGAGAACGCTGCATTCGGGGTCAGGCTGGTCAGATAAGCCGTTACCGCCGCTTTCAGATCGCCGGTCGTAGGCCCGAGGACGCGGCCGAGCGGTTCAGCTGCCGGCGGGTTGGTCGGAGGCATTAAAGTCCATTCGGCCTTGCCCACTACGGTCTTGCAGTTGCCCTGGTCGCCGGCGAAAGCCGGCGCGGCGAGCACGCTCACCGCGACAACCGCCGCTGCGGTTGTCATCACTCGTCCTCTCGTATGCATCGCGACTCCTTCCGCTGCACTTCTGAGTGCGTTCAAGTCGCACAGAGATCAGCGGTGAATCACGAGCATACGTTGAAACTGCGCTCTCGATCCGCGCGAAACGACACTTACACTTCTGGGTTTTTTTCCCGGCTGATCGCGCGACAAAAGTCTGCCCTGCAGCGCCACATTTTCTGCTGAAGAAGTGTGCAGTGATCTTGTCGCAGAGCGAGATACACCTCGCCCCAGTCCGCCGGCGCAGATTGGACGCACGACCTCATAAGCCCCGACCCGGAGCCGGAACCCAGCGGAATGAACGCCTCCGATTACAGCGAGGCGTTCCGGTTTTGCTTCGTTCGTTTTCAGCCGCGCGAAACTTCGCGAACCAGTTCGGCGGCGCTCTGCGACGGCGCTTCGGCGGCGATATCGGCTTGCGCGATAATGCCGGTGCAGCAACCGCCTTCGTCGACCACGGGCACCCGCCGCACCTGATGCTTTTCCATCGTTGAGATAACCTCGTCGAGCGGCGTATCGGCGCGCACCGTGACGACCGGTTTGGTCATGATCGTTTCGGCGGTCTGCCCGGTCGGGTTCTTTCCTTCGGCGACGACGCGGCAGACGATGTCGCGGTCGGTGACGACGCCGATCGGCCGGTTGCCGCGATCGACGATCGGGATTTCGCCACAGTTGTTCTTGACCATCATCTGCGCAACACGGTCGAGCGTCGTGTCGCCTGAGCAGCAGGCCGGATCAGTAGTCATCACATCACGCGCGGATTTCGACATAGGTCCTCCTGTGCGGCGACACTGCAACGCCCAAGCCGAATCAGCAAAGATGAGGTAAAAGCGCGTCTATTCGAACGTAACGATTAGCGATGGGTATAGCCGAGCGCACGCAGTCGTTCTGCGATTGCGGGGTCAACGGGAGCGGACTCGCCACGGACGCGACGTCGCATCTCGATCGCCTCGCTGAGCCTGGCGTTGAGTGCGGCACGCATCCGCGCTACGCGAGTCGGGTTCGCGCTCGAGATGTCGTGCTGTTCGAATCGATCCGTTGACAAATCGAACAACTGGCACCGCCCATCGTTGAACTCGATCAACTTGAAAGCGTCCTGGCGGAGCGAATACTGCGAACCCGGCATTTCCGACAAGGCGCCGCGTCCCGCTCCCTTTCCATGGAGGAGAGCATTCAGCGATCGACCGGAATTGTCAGGGACGTCGGCATTCGCCAGTTCCAGCAGGGTCGAGAACAGATCGATCAGCTCTACCTGGGCGTCGACGACTGCCGCGGTCGTATCGGGCGCCAGAATTGCGAGCGGGACGCGCACCAATTCATCGTACAGATTCGAGCCGTGCTCCCAGCCCCCGTGATCGAGAAATTGTTCGCCGTGATCGGCGGTGACGACGACAACGTTCTCGCGCGATTGGCGGACCGCCCGGAATTCCCGGACCACGGTATCGAAGGCGGCGTCGACGGCAGCGATGTCATCGTCGTAGGCGGCGACGTACGGTCGGCGGTCGCGGGGAGAGCCAGGAAGCAGCCAGAAGGGAATCGACGTGTGATCCTCGATTGGCTCGGCAGGCCCGGTCGGCTGAAACATGCCCGCGGTCAACGGCGGCGGCGTGTACGGGCTGTGCGGCTCCATCAAGTGGATCCATGCAAACAGCGGCCGGTCGGTGTGGCTCGAGCGCGCTTCATCGACCAGATCGGCGACCAGATTCTCGCCCCTGGCGAAATCGGGTCCGGGATAGAAACGAAACCGGTCGAATCCCTGCGCAAAACCAAAGTCGGCGATCAGGAAAGGATTCGCGGTGAATCCGATCGTTCGATAGCCCGCGGCATGCAGTGCTTCCGCAAGCGTCGTCGCGGACGATGGGAGTACGTCAGTGGCGATCGCGTGGCTGGTGACGTGTCCGGTCATGGTTTCCGGAAATGGGACCGTCGCCGTGACAGCTTGATGCGTGCTTGGGTAGAGGCCGGTCATCAGCGACGCCATCGAGGCTTTGGTGTAGGGCGCCTGCGAAATCGCGCTGGTGAATTGCGTGGTCCGTCGTGCGAAGGCGTCGATCGCCGGTGTGGTCAAGCGACCATAGCCGCGCGAGGACAGGTGATCGGCTCGAAGTGCATCGATCGTCACGAGCAAGATGTCGGGACGCCGCCGCGGCGCGCGCGGCGTTTGCATCGAGACTGTCGCACTGCTTTGAGAGTGGAGGCCGACCACCACTCCAAGCAGTCCGATGAATGCCCACAATCGGCGAAGCAACTACATCCGTGCCTTCCTCGGGGGAGGAGACGTGCGACGAACGACGCGACGCGTCGGACGCACATCCCAGTTTGACGTCGATCGGTGCGCCGTTAGTTGTGTATTTTGTTAGAAACGCCGAGGAGGCACCAGATGCGGCCAGTCCCTTGACCGACGCGGCCAACCCATTGGCCGGAGACCGTTCCGCCTTCGCTCGGCGCCTTTCTCCCAAAGAGAGCGCGATTGTCTCGGTCATCAGCCGAAAATCTGACGGCTGCCGTACCTGTCTCAACGAAGGCACCGATTCCAGTTCGTCATCGTGAAATTCGATGTCGAAGTAACTCATCCGCGACATATCAAGGAGCGACGCCATGTCCTCGACGCTCTTGCCCGTGCGCTCTCTTAGTTCACGTACCTTTTTCGCGACATCGTTCATGGCGGTCCGGTCTGCCTAACGTCCGCGCATCAGCGCGATGCTTGATCATCGCGCCCGAGCGCCGTGCGCGGCAAGCGTATCCTCACAATTTCGCCTCACGTCGGCCAGTCCTGGCCGACATGTGTAGCCGAAAAATTCGTTTGGCTACTACTGAAAACCGCCGAAATGTTGCGGACTCCGGTCGTCTTCTGACGCAAGCTCGCGGGCGCGCAGTCAGTCATTGGTTGTCGAGCGCTCGACCGACGTGCGTAGTCTGTTCAAAGATCATCAACTCGCCGCCGTTGTACCGCTCCTGCGTTCGTGCCGATTGGCATGCAATGATTTCCTAAAGAATTCCTAGTGGTGCACGACGGAATCATCCAGTGCGTCGGAGTGCCTCCGATGTCACGGAGCGGCGCTTGCGATTTTCACGCACAAACACGCCAATTCGAGCGACATTCACTGGCGTGCTCGATGCACCGTCGTGTCGCGTCAGTCCAGTCTGGACAGAGAAGGAGCATCATGGGTATCGTACGCAATCGGTGGGTATTCGGTCGGGCGCTCGTAAGCACTCTCGCGTTTGCCGTCTCCGTCGGCCTACTGGCGCTGTGGGAAACCGGTCGCGGAACGGTCCTTTCTGCGGACGCCGACACCAGCGCGCCGGAGTTCGCATACTCCGGTGACAACGGACCAGGATTCTGGGGAGGGACGCCAGGCTGGGAGGCCTGCGCGGGCACGTCTCGTACGCAGCGACAGTCGCCGATTGACATCGACCACATCGTTTTCGATCGGCACCTCGGACCATTGCAGCTGCGGCTCGATGAGACGCCGCTGGCTCTTACGAACAACGGTCACACCATCGAAGAGGAGTACGAACCGGGCAGTTCGCTGACCGTCAACGGCGTCGTGTACGGCCTGAGCCAGTTCCACTTCCATACGCTGTCGGAGCACACGGTCGCCGGCCGACACGCAGCAATGGAACTGCACGCGGTGTTCGCGGACCCTGCCTCCGACAACAAGGCGGTCGTCGGCCAGCTGTTCGTCATCGGCAAGACCAATCGCTTCGTCGCCGAGTTGCTGACGCATGGTTTGCCGACGAAGAGCGGCGACGAAGTGAACGTCCCCTCGCAGATGATCAACGTGGCGGGCGCGCTGACCAACACGTCGCGGTACTACACGTATCCGGGATCGCTGACGACGCCGCCGTGTACCGAGACGGTGACGTGGTTCGTGCTCCACGAGTACGCGCAGTTGTCCAGCGAGCAGTTCGACGCGTTCCGGCACATCCTCGGCAACAATTTCCGGCCGCTGCAGAAGCGAAACGGGCGCACGATTCGCAGCACCGTGGGCGAAGACGACGAGCGATGATGCGGACTGTCCAACTCGGTGCCCCGAGCGGTCGATGGCGATGGTCGGCGAGGCGTCGCCACGTCGCCGGCCACTTCGCGAAGCAGAGATTCACACTCGTCTGAGATCGAGCGTCAGCGTCGTCGACACGAGGGCTAGCGCACTGCCGTGTAATTGTGCTCGACGACCCACATCATCCCGGAATTCACCGAAATCATCAGCATCACCGCGGCCGTCCGGCTCTTCTTACGAAGCCGTTCGCTCACGGCGATCACGCCAGCAGTCCCGGCGGCCTTTACGGTGAGCAACATCGCTTTGTTTCCTGCCACTCCGCTCAAGAGAGGGTTCGCTTCGACCGCACCGCGATTCAATGCCCGCCGAGTCGAGTGCATGTCGACAAGTTGCAACGTCGCGAACGACGCATAAAGTGGGATCAGCGCGGGCGGCCGCGGTACAGCGTCAGCGATCGGATGCGACGGCTCCTGGCCGGCAGCCCGAGAACCGGTCAGTGCAAGCGCACAGACGACGATGGTTGCGATACGCAGCAGGCGAGCGGAGCGGATCATGACGAACCTCCGGCCACGGCGCCAAGCGCCTGGCATGGACAGCGCCCGGCCAATCCGAGCGCCAAGTTCGTCGTCACGCTTCGCAACGAATATTGGAGCCGTGTTCTTGACGACTCCGGGCCGCCGATGCGGCAGACGACTGCCTGAGCAATGAGCAAGGCAAGCGCCGCCGGCGCGACTCAGACTCCACTGTCGGTAACTGATGGAGACGCTAGACTTACGGTTTGTCGGGCGTATTTCTGACTCAGGCGGTCGGAGTCGTTACTGTTCCTTATAAGAACACACAAAGTAGAATTTATTCAGTAATTAATTGAAACATAAGCACATAAGTCAAATGTTCTGGTTCGACACAATATGAGTTGCAGGGCCGTGAAAATAGCTAGCACTAAGGCATTCGGTGGTCGTCTTTCGCGCATCACCTTGCGCGCGTGCTCACGCTCGCGCCCGGTAACCTGAAGGCTCTGTCAGGAGAATGTCGTGACGACCGGTGATCGTGCCGGAGAATCGATAGTGGGTCAGTTTGGGACTCGCCGCACCATCCAGTAAAAACCAAGGATAAAGCCGATGATTGCGGCGAGCAGGACAGAGCCCGATCCGACAGATGATGCTCCGGTTCCGGCACCTTGATTCCGCTGCTGCCACATCTGCCACCAGATTGGTAGCTGTAGTGCAGCCCAAAGCCATGCGACAGCGAAGAGTCCCCCAGTGATGATTCCGACTGCGGTTGCTTTCAGATAGGTCACTGTCTCGCCGTCCTCTGCAGCAATCCGACTATTTCTTCAATCGACCAAACGTGGTCCGCGATGCCGGTCGGCTATTTCAAACTAACCCACTACCGGAGGTTGCCAGCACGGTGACAACGTCTCCGGTCCTGTGACCGTCTGTTAGGCTGCCGATCGTCGATAGCGCCGCACTATGATCGTCTTGGCGCGCTGCCGCGTCTGCACGATGTCGTAGGAGTTCTGCATGGTCATCAGCGTCTCCATCCGGACGCCGAAGGCCTTCTCGATCCGTAGGGCCATGTCCCCGGACAGATCCGCCTGGGCGTTCAGCAGGCTTGAGAGCGCGACACGGGAGACGCCGAGCACCTGCGCGGCCGCCGTCACCGTCAGCCCGAGCGGTTCGAGGATCTCGGTCCGCACGAACGCTCCAGGGTGCGGCGGGTTCTTCATCCGGTCGCCTCGATCAGTTGTGGTAGTCCTCATAATTCACCTCGACGAGTTCACCGGCCTCGACCCGAAATGTCAGCCGCCAGTTGCCCGTGACCCGCAGGCTCCATGTGCCCTGCCGATCGCCGGTCAGTTGATGCGCCCGCCAGCCCGGGATCGTCCGGACTTCCTGCTCGGTCTCCATGTCCTGCAGGAAGGCCAGCATCTTCCGAAGTTTGTCCACGGCGTCCGGCGGTAGTCCGCGCGCCTGGTCGCGTTGATACAAGCGCCGCAGGCCTGCGTGTCTAAACGTGCGAATCCTCACACCGCAGCCTATCGTAACCTGTAAAGTATCACTTATCAAATGCGGGGAAATACGGGAGACTTAGAGAGTGAAAGCGGGTCGTCGTCGTGCGTGGCGCGGACGGGCTTGTCGGATTACCACCGCGAGCCCTCTGAAGGACGGCCGCCGCAAGCAGAACGGCGTGCCGTAAATTTGCGCGCGGGCCAACCGTTCGGTGATGAAGACCCGTGCTCGCTGGGCGGACACGGTCGCGGTGATGAGCAGCGCCGCCGCGAGGGCCGCGCCAATGGTGCGGGTCTTCATGACTTGTCCTTCGTCCGTTTGTGTTTGGCGACCGAGAGCTTTTCGAGCAGATCGGCCACTTGTTGTTCGAGCATCCGGTTGTTGAGCGCCTTCGCCGCTTCCCGGTCCTCGGGCATCACCCGTGGACCCTCGACACCGGCAAGCAGTGCGAGCGCCTTCGCGACGAGGCGGTATTCCTTCTCGGTGAACTTCGCGGTGTAGGTGATCGCGGAACTGATCTCAGCCATGCGTCGCCTCAACGAAGCGACGACAACAGGGCCGTGGCGAGACCGCCAAAGAGCAGCCCGGCGATCATGAAGACCGCGAACACGACCCCGAACACGACGATCATGGCGGGCACGGAGGCGAACGCCCACTTGACCATGAGAGTGACCATCGACCGGAACGGCATGTCCACGTCGATGATGCTGACGCGCACCGGCATCACGGCAGGAACCGGTGCGGGCGGTGGCGACACGACGCCGAGCCCGTTGACCATCGACCGGAACGGCATGTCCATGTTGCCCAACGGTCGCTCGCATTTCAGGCATGTCGTCGCCGAAGGGTCATTTAACAGACTGCACGCTGGACATTTGACCAGCGGCAACGGTCGCATCACGGTCTTCTCCTTGGCCTCCGCTTCTGGCGGTCAGCCCTTCATGACCCTGATTGGACCATCGACGTGGCGGACGGCGGATGACTGGACGGGCCAATCGATTGACATTCGCGGCCGGACGATGGAACTGATAGATGGCGGGTAACTTACGACGCGCGGTCGTCATCAACCGATCCACCAGTTTGAGTCAGCGTCGAAGTTGCGTGCAATGGCGATCCGGTATGACCGTGCAGATGTCCACGAGCAGTCGGAGTTGAGCGAACCGTTCTGTTCCGATCGACGAACGGTGAGATCGCTGATCAGGAATGTAATCGAGTCGTCGATGACGCGCCGGTTCGTTACATACCCAACCACACGCGGCCAATGCCGGTCAACCGAAGCCAGGCGAATTGGCTGGCGAGCTCTAAGTGCCGAGTGGGATCCGTACATGCCCTGGCACAGCTGCAGATTGCACAGACCCCATTTCGGTGAATGGCGTCGAGGCGCTGGGTTTTATCTCGGCCAGATTTGCCGTAGTCAGCCGGGACGATCAACCGTTCTACGCGCCCGACCGTAAGCTGGATTTTGCTAAGGATTTTGGTACTGGTGCGGAAGGGGGGATTCGAACCCCCACGGTATTGCTACCGCCAGCCCCTCAAGCTGGTGCGTCTGCCAGTTCCGCCACTTCCGCGAATGAGGGCCAAAGAAATGCAGAATGCAGAATGCAAATTGCAGATTCAAGTCGAATCTGCGTTCTGCCCGCCGTTCTAGATTTCCAGTCCTAACTTCTTAATTCAAACTTCAAACTTCAACGTCTACTTATTTCCCGTCGGTCCCGATGGCGCCGGCGTTGCGGCGGCGTTGCCGGTGTCGTCGATCCGCTTGGCGCGGTCGTGCCCGACGCTGCCGGTGCGCCGGTCGCCGGAGCCGACTGCGCGGGTGCCGGCGCTGGTGCCGGCGCGCGCGTACCGCTCATGATCGAACCGGACGTGCCGCGCTGACCGACGATGCCGAGCGCCAGCGATCCGATCATGAACGCCGCGGCCAGCCCCGCTGTCACCTTCGACAACAACGTGGCGCCGGTGCGCGCGCCGAACGCCGAGTTGCTGCTGCCGCCGCCGAACGCCGCGGCCATATCGCCCTTGCCCTGCTGCAGCAGGATGACCATCAGCAGCACCAGGCAGACGAGCACGTAAAGCGTTGAAACCAGATAATACAGAACCATTTTTTGTAGCTTTCAGGAAACCTCGATTATACCGTAGCCGGCCGGCTCCTTGTCACGATCTCAGCAAAGCCGCGCACGTCCAGGCTGGCACCGCCGACCAGCGCGCCATCAACGTCCGGTTCGGCGATCAACTCGCGAATATTGTCCGGTTTGACGCTGCCGCCATACAGAATGTGACAGCGATCCGCGGCGTCGCCGCCGAACCACTGACGTAACCGCTTGCGAATGTGCCCATGCGCTTCCTGCGCCTGCGCCGCCGTGGCTACGCGACCGGTGCCGATCGCCCACACCGGTTCGTAGGCGATCACCAGGTCGGCAATCTGCTCGGCGCTGAACTGATCGAGACCGTCTTTCACCTGCCGATCGAGCACGTTCAGGGTTTCGTTGGCCTCGCGTTCTTCCAGCGTTTCGCCGAGGCACACAATCGGCGTCAGGCCAACCGCCATCACCGCGATCGCTTTGCGATTGACCATCGCGTCGGTTTCACCGAACAGCCGCCGCCGTTCCGAGTGGCCGATGATCACGTATTCGGCGCCTGCGTCTTTCAGCATCGCAGCCGACACTTCACCGGTAAACGCGCCTTCCTTTTCCCAGTAGACGTCCTGCGCCGCAACCGCCAGGTTCGAATTGCGCGCCGCCTCCGCCGCCGCATGCACCGACGTGAACGGCGGCGCGACGACGACGTCGACACTGCTGACGTCTTTGATGGCGTTGCGCAACTCTTTGACGAACACCACCGTTTCGTGAACGGTCTTGAACATCTTCCAGTTGCCGGCGATGAATGGAGTCCTCACAGCATTTCCCCGATCGGGTAAGTCGAGTGTGCCGCGTGAGTGGGGTCCGTGAAATTCATGGCTTGTCGGTGAGCGCGGCAACGCCCGGCAGGGTGCGGCCGCCGAGGAACTCGAGCGACGCGCCGCCGCCGGTGGAAATGTGCGTGATCCGCGCGGCGATGCCGGCTTTCTTCACCGCGGCGATCGAATCGCCGCCACCGATCACCGTCGTCCCGCTGACCGCTGCGACCGCGCGGGCAACCGCGTTCGTGCCGGCGGCAAAGGCGTCGATTTCGAAAACACCCATCGGACCGTTCCACACCACGGTTTTCGCATCGCGCAGCGCCGCGGTGAAGGCCTCGATCGTCCGCGGTCCGATGTCGAGGCCCATGCGATCGCCGATTGCCGCCGAATCGACGGCGATCACTTCGCTTGCCGCGTTGGCGTCGAGTTTCTCGGCGACGACATGATCGACCGGCAGCAGGAGTTGCACGTTTTTCTGCCTGGCGTCAGCCTCGATCTTCCGCGCAGCGTCGAGCTTGTCGGCTTCGACCAGAGATTTGCCGACCGGCAGACCGCGTGCCTTGAAGAAGGTGTAGGCCATCGCCCCGCCGATGATCAGGCGATCGACGCGGCCGAGCATGTTCTCGATCACCTCGATCTTGTCCGACACCTTCGCGCCGCCGAGGATGGCGACGAATGGTTTTTCCGGCGCTTCGAGAACGTGACCGAGGTATCGAAGTTCCTCTTCCATCAGCATCCCCGCCGCCGCCTGCGGCAGATGATGCGTGATCCCTTCGACCGACGCGTGCGCCCGGTGCGCCGCGCCAAAGGCGTCGTCCACGTAGAGATCGGCCAGTGACGCAAGCTGTTTCGCGAATTCCGGATCGTTCTTTTCTTCCTCCGGATGAAACCGCAGGTTCTCGAGCAGTACCAGACCGGCGCCCGACGCGTGCGCCTGATCCACCTGTTGCTTGACGGCCTCGCCGACGCAGTCGTCGGTGAAGACGACTGGCCGCCCCGCCAGTTCGGCCAGTCGATCGGCGACCGGACGAAGGCTCATCGACGGATTCGGTTTGCCCTTCGGCCGTCCGAGATGGCTGGCGACCACGGCGGTTGCGCCATGGGCCAGCGCGAACTGGATGGTTTCAATCGACGACTGGATGCGCGTGTCGTCGGTGATTTTCCCGTCCTTGATCGGGACGTTGAAGTCCACTCGAATGAAGACTCGTTTGCGGACGAGATCGAGATCGAGGATCGAGAGTTTCGCCATACCGTAACGTTACGCGGACGCGTCGCGCTACAAGCCTTTCTTCACCATCAGCCGGAGCAAATCGACGCAGCGGTTCGAGTAGCCCCATTCGTTGTCGTACCACGACAGGACCTTGACGAAATTGCCGTCCATTACTTTCGTATACGCCGCGTCGATAATCGAGCTGTGCGGGTTCCCCTTGAAGTCGATCGAAACCAGCTCGTCGGTCGAGAAGGCGAGGATGCCTTTCAGCGGGCCGTCGGCCGCCGCTTTCAGCGCGGCGTTCACTTCTTCCGCAGACGTGGTCTTGGTCAACATCGCGGCCAGATCGACCACCGACACGTTCGGAGTCGGAACGCGCATCGCGAAGCCGTCGAGCTTGCCCTTGAGCGCCGGCAGGACTTCACCGACCGCCGATGCCGCGCCGGTGGTCGTGGGGATCATCGACAAGGCGGCGGCGCGTGCGCGACGCAGGTCTTTGTGCGGCAGATCGAGCAGTTGCTGATCGTTGGTGTACGAGTGGATGGTCGTCATCCATCCGTTCTTGATGCCGAACGAATCGTGCAACACCTTGGCGAGCGGTGCGAGGCAGTTCGTGGTGCACGACGCGTTTGAAATGATGTGGTGCGACTTCGGGTCGTAGCTGTCTTCGTTGACGCCGAGAACGACGAACACATCCGGCTTCTTCGCGGGCGCGGTGATGACGACTTTCTTGGCGCCGGCGGTCAGATGCTTGGCGGCCGCATCGCGATCGGTAAACAAGCCGGTCGATTCGAAGACCACGTCGACGCCGAGGTCCTTCCACGGCAGCTGCGCCGGGTCTTTCACCGACAGCACTTTGAAGCTGTCGCCATCGACCGAGATGGCATCGTCTTTGGCGCCGATCTGGGCGTGCAGATTGCCGAGCACCGAGTCGTATTTCAACAGATGCGCCAGCGTTTTTGCGTTGGTCAGATCGTTGACCGCGACGAAGTCGATGTTCTTGTCCCCGAGAGCGGCGCGCATAATGTTGCGCCCGATCCGTCCGAAACCATTAATGCCAACGCGTACCGGCATCGTGCCTGCTCCTTTGAACTTGACAGCCTCGCTTGTATCGAGACGTTCCGGACTGGCTCGCATTGGCGAGGCCCGGACAAACGTTTCATTCTACAATATTCGCCTCGTGTACACGGTCTACAGCTTGCTGTCGTTCGCGCTTTTTGTCGTCGTATCGCCGTACTTCGTCTACCAGGCGATTCGCTACAAGAAATACATCGGCAGCCTGCGGCAACGGCTCGGCTTCCTGCCGATTACCTTCAATCTCGATGGCGAAGACTCCATCTGGATTCATGCAGTCTCGGTCGGTGAAGCCTTAACCGTTCGGGCACTGGTCGCCGATCTGCGAACCCGCTATCCGCGCATGCGCCTGTTTGTTTCGACCACGACGATTGCCGGTCAGCAGGTGGCGCGGCGCAGCCTTCAGAACGTCGATGCGATCTTCTACTTCCCGTTCGACTGGACGTTCATCGTGCGGCGAACGTTGAACCTGGTGCGGCCGCGGCTGTTCATCATGATGGAAACGGAGATCTGGCCGAACCTGCTGCGGATGTGCCGTAAACGCGGCATTCGTACGGTAGTCATCAACGGTCGAATTTCCTCGCGCTCCTACCCGCGCTATCGCCTGGTGAGGCCGTTTTTCCGTCGCGTGCTCGCCGACGTGGACCGGTTCTGTATGCAGAGCGACGAATCAGCGCGACGGCTGATTGATCTCGGCGCGGATCCGTCGCGAGTGTCAGTGACCGGAAGCCTGAAGTTCGATTCGCTCGAGTTGCCGCAAACGACCACCCACGGTAAGCCGCGCGACCGGGTTCTGCGCTTTTTCCGGCTGTCGCCGAATCGGACGGTGATTGTCGCCGGCAGCACGATGAAGGGTGAAGAAGCCGCCGTGCTGCGCGCCTTCTCACGAATCAAGGCGACGACGCCGAGTGCGCTGGCGGTGTTGGCGCCGCGCGCGCCCGAACGGTTCGGCGAAGTTGAACGGCTGGCCCGCGAGGCCGGCTTTGTCGTGGTACGGCGATCGGAACTGCCGATCGACGCGGAACCGCGCGCCGACGTGGTTGTGCTCGACTCGATCGGCGAGCTCGCGCAACTCTACCAGGTCGCAACCGCGGTGTTCGTCGGCGGCAGCCTGGTCGACCACGGCGGCCACAACATCCTCGAGCCCGCGATCTTCGGCAAGCCGGTGGTGTTCGGTCCGCACATGCAGAACTTCAAGGAAATCGCTGATGCGTTCCTGTCGAACGGTGCGGCGGTGCAGGTTCAGTCCGATCGCGAACTGGACGATGTACTGCTGACCCTGGTCAGCGATACGGTTCGTCGCGCCGCACTCGGCGCCGCGGCGCGAGCGCTGGTCGAAGCGAATCGCGGTGCGAAGCACAAGACGCTCGATGTCATCGCCGGCATATTTCCTTCGGGCGACACACCCGGGCGCGCGGTGGTCCGTCCGTTTCGTCCGGTGAACAGTGCCCGCTAAGTTCGAGGGCTGGTTACGTCTCTAACGGATGCTGCGCGCCCTTAGTACCGCCTATGGCGCGGTCGCGGCGTGGCGGCGCGCGCGTTACCAGCGCGATCCGGGCCGCCGTCGCGCACTCGCACGTCCGGTGATCAGCGTCGGCAATTTGCGGGTTGGCGGCAGCGGCAAGACACCGGCAGTCGACTACATCGCGCGCGTCCTGCTGGCGGCGGGCGAACGGCCGGCAATCCTGACGCGCGGCTACGCGCGGAAGAACGTGCAGGAAGGCGTCACCGTCGTGTCGGACGGCAGGCGCGTTCTTGCCGGTCTCGACCAATCCGGCGACGAACCATTGATGCTGGCGCGTTCGCTGCCCGGCGTCCCGGTGTTGGTCTGTGCCGATCGCTATCTCGCCGGCACGCTTGCCGAGCGGCGGCTCAATGCCACAGTCCACATCCTGGACGATGGGTTTCAGCACCTCGATCTCGCCCGCGACATCGACCTGCTGGTCGTCGCGGAGGAAGACCTCGACGATCGCCCGCTGCCGGAAGGCCGGCTGCGCGAACCGATCGCGTCTGCCGCGGTTGCCGACGCTGCTCTGGTAACCGCCGGCTACGACACCGCGGCTGAACGGATTGGCCGTGGCCTTAGCGTACCCGTCGTCTTTCGAGTGGCGCGCGCGATCGGCCCGCCGCGCCATGTTGCCGAGCCTCGCGATCCGGTGGTGGTGCCGGCGAATTCCAGGGTATTTGTCGTGACCGGCATCGCGCGGCCGGAGCGATTTTTTGCGGACATCACGGCGGCCGGCTGGGAAATTGCCGACACGATGGTGTTTCGCGATCATCATCGCTTCAGCGTCCGCGACGTCGATCGTCTGACCGCGGCCGCGAAGGGCGCACGCTGCTCGATCGTCCTGACGACCGAGAAGGATGCGGTGCGTCTGGCGCCGCTGCCGCTCGGCGACCTGCCAATCGCTGCGGTGCCGCTGGTCACCGTGATCGAGCCAGAGGATCGTTTTCGCGACTGGCTGCTGGCGCGCCTGCGTCGATGAAACACTGGCTCGAATACACGCTCGTTCGTTTTCTACTCGGGCTGGTCCGTCTTTCACCCGATTGGTTCGTCCGCGTCATGGGGACCACGCTGGGAATGGCGTTCTATACGCTCGACCGGGCGCATCGGCGAATCGCCCAGCGCAACCTCGCGACCGCCTTTCCGACGCGGCCACTCGCGGAGCGACAGACCATTGCACGCGAGGCCTTTAAGCACTTCGGTCGTCTGCTGTTTGCGCTCCTTAAGTTCAGCACGCTGACGCCCGAGCAGATGCTGGCGCGCGTCGACGTCGACGGCGAGGACCGGTCCCGTCTGGCCTACGCGCAAGGTCGAGGCGTGCTGTTCGTGACCGGGCACTTCGGATTCTGGGAGTTGCAGGCGCTGGTGCACGCGGCTCGCGTGGAACCGATCGCGGTGCTGGCGCGCGCGCTCGACAACCCCCGGCTGAATCAGCTGCTCGAGGAGATTCGCACGCGCACCGGAAACTCGGTGATCTATCGACGCGGCACCATCCGCCGTGTGATGCGCACACTCGAAGCCGGCAAAGGCGTCGCGGTGCTGATTGATCAACACATCATGAGCCGCGACGCGATCTACGTGGACTTCTTCTCGCGACCGGCGGCGACGACTTCGGCGGTGGCGGCGCTGGCCCTTCGCACCGGCGCGCCGGTCGTTCCGGTGTTCGCGCTGCCGGCACCGCGTGGACGCTTCCGTCTGATCTACGAACACCCGGTCACGCCGCCGCGCCCCGATGCGCCCGACGCGGTTCGCGAATTCACGCAGCGCTGCACCGACGTGCTCGAGATGTACGTCCGCCGTAATCCCGAGTTATGGCTGTGGATGCATCGGCGCTGGCGGGACGAACAGCCAGCCGGTGATGCGACGGCCGGGATGTTTCCGCCGGCTGACACGGACGGGTAGGAGGGTGCCTGGTGCTGGGTGCTGCGTGCTAGGTGCTGGTGCAAGTAATGGTGTCGGGTGCTGGGTGCTACGTGCTGGGTGCTGGTGCCGGGTGTTGGGTGCAGTGCCGGGTGCGTGCCGGTGCCGGGTGCCGGGCGCTGGCCGCGGAATGCGAATCCCGGCGCTGCACTGGCACCTCTGCACCTGGCACCGCTAGCACCCGGCACCTGGCACCGCTAGCACCCGGCATCTAGCACCTGGCACCCTAGCACCCGGCACCTGGCACTTGGCACCAGCACCCAGCACTTAGCACCCAGCACCCAGCACCCCGTTCTATTTCCTCGCGATTGGCATCCGCCAGCCGGTCCCGAATGCGCGGTCGGTGACCTTGATGCCCGGCGCCGCCTGCTTGCGTTTGAACTCCGCGATGCGCACCAGGTGCAGCACGCGTTCGACACGGTTTCCGCGTCGAATCCCGCCGCGACGATGTCGTCGGCCGGACTGATGCTGCTCGATGTGCCGCTGCAGAATCGCGTCGAGGACGTCGTACGGCGGCAGCGAGTCCTGGTCCGTCTGATTCGGCCGCAGTTCGGCCGACGGCGCTTTCGTCAAGCTCGCTTCGGGATGATCGGCGCGTCCGGTCGTCTGGTTTTGCCAACGCGCAACCCGGTAGACCATCGTCTTCGGTACGTCGGCGATCACAGCGAGACCGCCGGACATGTCGCCGTAGAGCGTGCAGTAGCCGACCGACATCTCGGACTTGTTGCCGGTCGTCAGCAGCAGCGCGCCGCGCTGTTCGACAAGCGCCATCAGCAGTGTGCCGCGGATGCGCGCCTGCAGGTTCTCTTCCGCGACGCCGGCGTCGCGGCCGGCGAAGGCGTCGCACAGCATGCCGCGTCGTAGGCGCGCATCACGCCGCTCAATCGGCAGCGTCATCGTCTCGATCGCCAGTTGGCCCGCCAGTTCGCGCGCATCGTCAAGGCTGCCGCGGCTCGAATACGGCGACGGCATCAGCACGCCGAGCACATTCGCTGCGCCGAGCGCGTCGGCCGCGATCGCGGCGGTCAGCGCCGAATCGATGCCGCCCGACAAACCGAGCACGGCGCTGCTGAAGCCGCACTTGCGCGACGTAGTCGCGCGTGCCGAGCACCAGCGCGCGCCAGATCTCCGATTCGACGTCGAGATCGTCGCCGGCGCGATCGGCTGCACGCGCGTTCGAGATCGCAGACGACGACATCGCTTTCGAACGAACGGCCGCGAGCGATCGGCGCGCCGCGGCGTTGAACGCGCAGCTGCGGCCGTCGAAGACCAGGTCGTCGTTGCCGCCGAACTGATTCACGTACGACACCGGCACGTGGTGTCTGCGCGCCATGCTGCCGAGCATTTCTTCGCGCCGCGCGTGCTTGCCGGCGGTGAACGGCGACGCCGACAGATTGACGATCGCGTCGGCGCCGGCGCGAACCAGCTCGTCGATCGGATCGTGGTGGTAGCGGCGGCGCTTCCAGAAATCGCGGTCGTTCCAGATGTCCTCGCAGATGCTGATGCCGAGGCGGCGGCCGCCGATATCCAGCATCTGCGGGCCGTGAAACGGCTCGAAGTATCGGTCTTCGTCGAACACGTCGTAGGTCGGGAGCAACGCCTTGCGAAACCGCTGATCCAACTGTGCCGTCGCTGGAGCAGCACCGCGCTGTTGAACAGCGGACGCCCTTCGTCGGATGGATTCGGCTCGGGCAGGCCGACGAGCACCGGCGGCAGATCGCGCGGCGTCGCGCGCCAGCGCTGCCACCGCGTCCCAGCTTCGCGCGACGAACGCCGGATCGAGCAGCAGGTCGCGCGGCAGGTAGCCGACCAGCGCGAGCTCCGGTGTCACCGCCAGATCGGCGCCGGCGGCCTGGGCCTCGCCAGGGCGTCCGCAATCAGCCGCGCGTTGCCGGCCAGATCGCCGACCGTCGGATTGATCTGCAGAAGCGCGATCTTCATTCAGTGAATCGGTACTTCAGCAGCACCCACAACGCGACGAAGCCGGCGCGCCAGGTGATCTTCTTGCCTTGATCGTAGCCGCGGCCGGCATAGGTGATCGGCACTTCGTACACACGATAGCCGCGCTTGAAGATCTTCGCCGTGATCTCGGGCTCGATGCCGAAGCCGTTCGACTTCAGCGTCATCGATCGCAGCACCTCGACCCGCATCACCTTGTAGCAGGTCTCCATGTCCGTCAGCATCGTGTTGTAGAGGATGTTGGTCGCCAGCGTCACGATCCGGTTGCCGAGATAGTGCGTGAACAGGAAGACGCGATGGCGTCCGAGAAACCGCGAGCCGTAGACGACGTCGGCCTTGCCCTGGCAGATCAGCTCGATGAGCTCGCGGGAATTCCTCCGGCGAATATTCGAGATCGGCGTCCTGGATGACCACCAGATCGCCGGTCACCGCGGCGAAGCCGCGTCGCAGCGCCGCGCCTTTGCCGCGCGTTCGTCTGGCGCAGCAGCGTGAACCCGAGTTCGTGCTGCAGCGCGTCGAGCAGATCGCCGCGTTCCGTCGCGTCGATCCGTCGTCGACGACGATCAGCTCGATGCGCAGCGGAACGGCGAGCACGCGTCGGATGATTTCCTCAATCGTGGTACGCTCGTTGTACACGGGCATCACGACCGAAAGCAGCGGGTTCGGCTGGACATGATGGGAATGCCGCGTTTGACTGAAAACACGGTACCACACGCATGAAGCGGCTGCGTCATTCTCGCGCCGAACTGGCTCGGCGACGCGGTGATGGCGCTGCCCGCGATCGCCGACGTCCGCGCGCGGCGCGCGGATGCGCACATCGCCGTCGCGGCGCGGCCAGCGATTGCGCCGCTCTTTCGACTGGTCCCAGAGGTTGACGAGGTCGCTGACGATTCGAACGTCGTCGGCCGGTGTCGCACGTCGGAACCGACCTTCGCGAGCGGCAGCGTTCGACACCGCGCTGCTGCTGCCGAACTCGATGCACTCGGCGCTGATCGGCGTGGCGCGCCGGCATTCGCGAACGATGGGGCTATCGCACCGACTGGCGCGGCCGGCTGCTGACGCGCGCCGTTCGATCCGCCCGTCGGGCGCTGCACCAGGTCGAGTACTACCAGCATCTCGTGCACGCGCTCGGCTTTCCCAACGGCGCCACTCGAGCCGCGGCTGCGTCGTGTCCGAACAGCGCGCGCGACGCCGCGAGGCAAGCTGCTGTCGAGTGCCGGGTGGGACGCCGCGGACGCCGCTGGTTGCGCTGGCGCCGGGCGCGGCGTACGGCGGCGCGAAACGATGGCCGCCGGAATCGTTTGCGGCACTGGCCGACGCGACTTGCCGCCGACGGCGTCCGTGCGGTGCTGATCGGCAGCGCCGGCGATGCGCCGACGCGGCGCGAAGCTCGAACGCGTCGCGCAGAGCCGAGAGCGTGCTCAATCTGATCGGACGAACCGATCTGTCGCAGCTCGCCGGCGTGCTCGCGCTGGTGCCGCGCGCTGGTCACCAACGACTCCGGCGCCATGCATCTCGCCGCCGCGATCGGCACGCCGGTCACGGCGATGTTCGGTCCGACCGACGAGCGCGCGACGCGTCCGACTCGGCGGACGGTCACACCGTAGTGACTCGCCACGCGTCTGGTGCCGCCCGTGCATGCTCCGCGAGTGTCCGCTCGATCATCGCTGCATGCGACGGCATCACGCCGACCCGGTGTCTCGCGCGCGAACGCGCAGGCGTCGCTGTGACGGCACGCGCCGTCTTTCTCGATCGCGACGGCACGATGATCGAGGACGTCGGCTATCTCGATCGTCTCGAGCAGATCGACTTCTTTCCGTGGACCGTCGACGCGATTCGCGCGCTCAATCGTCGCGGGTTTGCCGGTCGTGGTGATCACCAATCAGTCGGGCATCGCGCGCGGGCTGTTTCACGGAAGCGTTCGTCGACGCAGTCCACCGGCGATCGGCCCGACGTGCTCGACGCGGCGGCGCGCGCGTCGACGCGTATTACTATTGTCCGCACCATCCGAACGGCACGGTCGCCGGCATTTACCAAGCGTGCGACTGCCGCAAGCCGGCGGCGCGGCATGGTCGAGCGCGCTGCGCGCGAGCTCGGGCTCGACCCGTCGCAGTCGTTCGTCGTCGGCGACAGCTGGCTCGACGTCGGCGCTGGCGCAGTCCTGTGGCGCGCGGGCGTTCTGGTCCGGACCGGGCGCCGGCGCGAAGGCTGGAACGTGCGATCGCAGCCGCCGCGACCTGAATGGCCGACGCGATCGTCGACAATCTTGCAGCCGCGGCCAGTCTGGATTCTGATCGATGCTGATCGCCCGCTCCGTTCATCCGTTGCCCGGCGAAGCCGAACGCAAAGAGCGGCTGCTGGGCCTCGTCGACGGCTTTTCGAGCCGGCGGGTGCTGGTCGTCGGCGACCTCGATCGCCGACGAGTTCATCTACGGCGAGGTCGCGCGCGTCTCGCGCGAGGCGCCGGTGCTGATCCTCAAGTACGACGCCACCGAGATGGTCGCCGGCGGCGCCGGCAACGCCGCGAACAACGTCGCTGCGCCTCGGCGGCCGCGCCCGTCTGGCGGGCCTGGTCGGCGCCGATCCGGAGGGCCGCGGCTGCTCGGCGTTTCCATCGCGGCGTCGATCGCGCGTTCGTGGTTCGCGCGCGCGGCTATCGCACGCCGGTCAAGACGCGGATTCTCGCCGGCGGCGTGCACTCGGCGAAGCAGCAGGTCGTGCAGAATCGATCGCGAACCGGACTGGCCGCTCGACGAAGCGGTCAGCGGCGCGCTCGCTGTCGAGAAGATCGGCCCGGCGCTCGACGACTGCGACGCGGTGATTGCTCTCGGACTACGGCTCCGGCCTGGTGACGCCGGCGCTGGCCGACGCGATCCGCCGGCGTCGTGGCCGCAGCGCTCGCGCCGCCGTCCGGTGCCCGATCCTGCTCGATTCGCGCTACCGGCTGACTCGACTATCAGCGGCCTGACCGCCTGCACGCCGAACGAATCGGAAGTCGAGCGCGTGCTCGGCATTCACATCGACGACGACGCGGAGGCGCTGGAGCGGGCCGGACGCCTGCTGCTGCGGCGTACGCGCATGCAAGCCGTGCTCGATCACGCGCGGCAGCCGCGGCATGGCGCTGTTCGAGCCGAAGCGGCCGACGAGCGCACATTCCGATCTTCGGATCCGACGAAGTGACCGACGTGACCGGCGCGGGCGACACGGTGATCGCGACGTTGGCCTGGCGCTCGCCGCGGGCGCGTCGTTCTACGAGGCGGCGCGGCTGGCGAACTACGCCGGCGGCCTCGTCGTGATGAAGCGCGGCACCGCGACCGTCTCCGCGCGCGAGCTGATCGACGCGATCACCGGCGACCACGACACGTCGCTCGAGAACTGGTCGCAGGAAGGTCCGGCGCAGGGGCGTCGGCGCAAGTAAGCGAGTTGAGTTCGTGGGACGGTCTGGCAGGAATCGCGAACTGCTGCGCGGCGGTCGCGCGCGAGCGTGCGGCGGGCCGGACGATCGCGTTTGCGAACGGCTGCTTCGATCTGCTGCACGTCGGACACGTTCGCTACCTGCAGGGCGCGGCGCGCGAAGCCGATCGTCTGATCGTTGCGGTGAACGACGATCGTCGGTGGCGGCGCTGAAAGGCCCGGGACGCCCGATTCTGGCCGCGGCGGATCGCGCCGAACTGGTCGCCGCGATGCGCGGCGTCGACTACGTCGTCGTCTTCGACGACGCGACGGTCGGCCGCCTGCTGACGCTGCTCAAACCGGACGTGCACTGCAAGGGCACCGACTACACCGTCGACTCCGTGCCCGAGCGCGCCGTGGTGCTCGGCTACGGCGGTCGGACCGCGATCGTCGGCGATCCGAAACGCCACGCGACGCGCGATCTGCTCGCTCGCGGTTCAGGCAGCGGCAGGCGGCCCGACGATCCGGCGGGTCGGCAATAGCGTGGCCGACCGCTTTCTGATCGTCCGGCTCGGCGCGCTCGGCGACATCGTGCACGCGATTCCGGTGGCCGCGGCGCTTCGCCGCGCGTTTCCGCGGCGCGAATCGACTGGCTGGTCAGCGCGAAGCATCGCGAAATTCTCGATCTGGTTCCGGTGATCGATCGGCGGCTGGTCGTCAACGATCGCGGCGGCGCCGGCGGCGGCACCTCGCTGGCGGCAGCGGTGCGCGAACTGCGGCGCGCACGCTACGATGTCGTGCTCGATCTCCAGGGCCTGATCAAATCCGCGGTGCTCGCGCGATTGTCCGGCGCGCCGCGCGTGATCGGCTTTTCGTCCGAACTACGCACGCGAAAGTCTCGCGCGGCTGTTCTACACCGAGGCGCACGATCCGGGCCGCGGCGGCATGTACGATCCGCGCGAAACGCGGCACGTCGTCGAGATCAACCTCGGGCATTCTCACGCAGCTCGGCATCACTGCCAGGCAGCCGGAGTTTCCGATCGACGCCGATCGAGTCGGCCGCGGCGCGCCATGCAGCCGACCAAACCGGCGGGCGCTACGCGCTGCTGAATCCGGGAGCGGCATGGCCGAACAAGCGCTGGCCGCCGGCGCGGCTTTGGCCGCTGGCTGCGGCGCTGCGCGATGACGGCATGGTCTGATGTCGGTCGTGCTGTGGGGACCCGGCGAAGAAGCGTTCGCGCAGACGGTTGTTGCGTCACGGCCGAGCCGCGGTCGCTACTGTCGCCGAACGACGATTGCCGACCTCGTCGCGCTGGCGCGCGGCGCCGCGGTGATGGTGTCGGGCGACACCGGGCCGACGCACATCGCCGGCGCGGTCGGCACGCCGCTCGTCGGCATCTACGGGCCGACGCGTCCGGCGCGCAACGGTCCGATGGCCGCCGCCGACGAAACCGTGTCGCGCGACGCGATCTGCCAGTGTCATCACCTGCGCCGCTGCAAGCTGGATCGCATGTGCCTGCTCGACATCGAGGTCGACGAAGTGGTCGACGCAGTCGAGCGACGGCTCGCCGCCGGACGGCCGCGTGTCTAAGCCGGCGGTATCGCACGATGGAATTTCTCGCGCGCTTGCGGGTCGCGCTCGGCTGGGTGTGCGCGCCGCTGGTGCTGATCTGGCGCACCCGACGCGCGAATCGCTCGTCGTGGGCGCCGTGGTGGGCGCGATTGGCGAAGCGATTCGCATCTGGGCGGCCGGTCATCTGAACAAGTCGCGCGAAGTGACCGCGTCGGGTCCGTATCGCTGACTTGCGCATCCGCTCTACGTCGGATCGTCGATCATGGGCACTGGGCCTCGCGATCGCTGCCGCGAACATCGTCGCGGCTTGATTGGCGCCTACTCTGTTCATCACGCTTACGGTGCGGCGATCAAGAACGAAGAAGCGTTTCTGCGGCGGACGTTCGGCGACGCAGCTACCGATCGCGGACGAGCAGCAGCGCGTCGTCAGCGGCCCGGCGGCGCTTCAGCGTGGCGCAGGCGATTCGCCAATCGTGAGCACCGCGCGTTGTCGGGCTGGTCGCTGGCGATGTTGCTGCTGGTCCTGAAGGCAACGTATAATGGTTGTTTTTGGCGGGTGAGGGCGGTTAGCTCAGTGGTAGAGCACCGGCTTTACACGCCGGCTGTCACAGGTTCGAATCCTGTACCGCCCAACTCAATCAGCAAATTGCATGAATTGCGGAGTGCAGTTGATTGAGATTGATGATGGCGATTGACGATTGCGCAGGCATGTGATTGGTTGACGGCAGATCTCTGACTGCAATCTACCCATTCCCAAATCCGAAATCGCCATGGTATTGGGGTCGTAGTTCAGTTGGTTAGAACGCTGCCCTGTCACGGCAGAGGCCGCGGGTTCGAGTCCCGTCGACCCCGCCAACCTTCGCCAGACGCTCGCTTCGCTCGCGGCTACGGTTGGCAGACCGCGTCGCGCGAGCAAGTGCGAAGGTTGTCCGCCATAGCGGCTCGTGAATCAACGCCGCGACGGCGGACCTCGATCCAACCTTCGCTCACACCTGGAAACCTAAGCGTGAGCTTCGGTTGGCAAGCCATCGCGCAATTCCCACCTTGCAGCCCCCTAGCTGGGCGATCCTGCTTTTGATCCTAGATCCGCTGGCGCATTGGAGCTGGCATTCTGCTACGCGAGATCGCGTGGACAGATCAGGATCCGTGACGCGACGCCTCGCGCGCGAGCGCTTCGGCACACGCGGTCAACTCGCCGTCGTTCAGATCCGAGACGGCCCAGAACGCCATTCCGTCGTGGGTCCAGTGACGAACATGGAAGCCGCGGTCGGACCGCGACTGAATGCCGGTGTCGGCGCCACCATCAGCCGGCCAGATGAAGACGTTGATCGTATGACCCCCGCGCTGATACACGAGCGCCGCGACGGCCCGGCGCGCCAGATAATCGAGGCGGCCGCCGGCCAGCGGGAAACCCTGGGCGGCCAGGTCGACAACCGGCGGCGCGAAATCGATCTTTCCGAGAAACCATGGCTTCACGGTGTGCCGATCGCTGGAACGAACGTCGAACAGGTGTTCGCCCATCAGCGATCGAACATGGACTGCGACGACGTCGGCCGTGAGATCGTCGGCTGGCTGCGCTCGCGGCCAAAGTAGCGCTGCGGCGCTTCCGACGACGATGATCAGAACCGCCGCGGCTGCCGCCCATCTGGCGAGCTGACCGATCGGGTTGGCCCGAACGGCCCGCACCGTCACACGTTCGCGCAGACGATCAGGCGCCGCAAAATAGGGTGCGGCCTGAAGCAGGCGTGACAACGTCTGCCGATTGTCAACCCGTCCGCGGCATCCGAGGCAACCGCTGATGTGCGCGCCGACCGCGGCTGCCGTGCCGGCCTCGAGCTCGCGGTCGACGAACGCGTCGAGATCACGTTCGACTTCGTCGCACGTCACGATAACACCTCCCGACGCGGCGCCTCGAGCACCGCAAGCAATCGTTCGCGGGCGCGCGCCAACCGCGACATCACGGTGCCGAGCGGCACATCGACGACGGCGGCAATTTCCTTATACGAGAGGCCTTCGAGTTCCCGCAGCACGATGACTTCGCGGAAGTCCGCCGGCAAGCTCTCGACTGCCGCGCGAACGCGCGACACCGTCTGCTGCTGCAGCAGCAGCTCCTCGGGATCGAGCGCCTCGTCGGCAAGTTCGCCGCAGGTGGCGTCCAACGGTGAGATTGTCCTCGGCGAGCCGCGCGCGCGGCTGTACCAGGTGTTCCGCACGATCGCGAACAACCACGATCGCGCGTTGTCTCCGCGCAATGAGGCAGCAAACCGCATCGCTCGCACGCAGGCGTCCTGCACCACGTCTTCGGCCTCCGCATCGTTTCTCGTGAGCCATCGCGCGTAATTGAAAGCCGCATCGAGATGGGGCAGGACCGTCTCCTCGAATCGTTGGCGAGACATCTACCCCTGTGAGGACTCTCGAGCGCACGGCTTTATTCCAGGGAATAGAACGGCTCGTCAGGACGTCATGCATCCAGATGGCAACATTCGGACGACTGCACGTGGTGCTCATTCACTTTCCAATCGCGCTCGCGATCGTCGCGGCTGGAGCTGAGCTCGGTGACGTCCTCAGCGCCGACGAACGCTGGCGGATGGTTGCTTCGGTGAATACGCGGCTCGCGGCTGCGTTTGCGGTCGTTGCGGCCGTGCTCGGGTGGGAATTGGCAGCCGGCAGCGCAAGCCCGCTGCTCGATTGGCACCGCTGGATCGGAACCAGTGCGGCCGTCATGACCGTCGTGTCGGCGATGTTGGTTCCGCGCGACGCATTACACGGGCGGCGCTGGCCCTATCGCGTGAGCCTGCTCGCTGCCGCACTGCTCATCGGCGTCACCGCACACCTCGGGGGACTCCTCGTGTGGGGTACCGACTTCTTCAACTCCTAAAGGAGATCAAACGGCATGACCTATAACGATGCAGACCACGATCTCGACCGCCGTCATTTCCTCAAGTGTATGGCCTGGGTCGGTACAGGAGCCGTCTGGACCATGTCGGCCGGCGTACTGAAGGGATCGCCAATCGGTTACTTAGAGCGGCCGTCGATGACGTCGAGCGCGAGCGCGCTACGCTTCGTCCAGATTAGCGACACCCACATCGGATTCGACAAACCGGCGAATACGGACGTGACCGCCACGCTGCGCGCGGCGATCGCGAAGATCAAGGCCGGTCCCGAGCCGCCCGCGTTCGTCCTTCACACTGGCGACCTCTCACATCTCTCGAAGCCGGCCGAGTTCGACACGCTCCAGCAGGTGCTCACGGAGCTCTCGGTTCCGGTGTTTTTCGTTCCCGGGGAGCACGACCTGCTCGACGAGGGCGGAACGGCCTACCTGGAGCGATTCGGCAAGGGCACGCTGGGCGCGGGGTGGCACAGTTTCGATCAGGGCGGCGTGCATTTCATCGGCCTGGTGAACGTCGCCAATCTCAAAGCTGGTGGCCTGGGCACGCTTGGCGGCGAGCAGCTCGAATGGCTCGAACGCGACGTCAAGCATCTCAAAAGCAGCACACCAATCGTCGTGTTCGCGCACATTCCGCTGTGGTCGGTCTATCCGGAGTGGGGATGGGGAACCGACGACAGCGAGCGCGCGCTGTCATATCTGAAGCGATTCGGGTCCGTCTCGGTCCTCAACGGGCACATCCATCAGGTGATGCAGAAAGTAGAAGGGCACGTGACCTTTCACACCGCGATGTCCACGGCGTTTCCGCAGCCGGAACCGGGTAGAGCGCCGTCGCCCGGCCCGATGAAAGTCGCCGACGACCGTCTGCGCAAGGTCCTTGGTCTCTCGCGCCTGTCGTTCAATCCGGTCGACCACCCGATTGCGATCACCGACGTGCCGCTCGAGGACGAAATGTCGGTTGGCGCCGGCCACGAGATTGTCGTCGACAACTTCAGCTTCGCTCCGGCAAAGGCCACGGTTCCCGTCGGCACCATCGTCACCTGGACCAACCGCGACGACGTGCCGCACAACATCGTCAGCACCGAGCGGACGTTCAAATCACCCGTGCTCGACACCGACGAACGGTTCTCGTACCGCTTCGCCGCGGCGGGCGTTTACCAGTACTTCTGCTCGCTCCATCCGCGCATGACCGGCGCGATCGAAGTGGGCGGTTCAATCAACGACTGAAAAGAGGATCAACGTGATGCGTAGAAATTTCGCGCTCGTCGCTTTTGCCCTTGCCGCTTCGGCGTGCAGCAGCTATGACAATCCGAGCGGCAATCCCGCCGGGCCGACAACTGCTCCGCCGGGAGCGATTGTCATCAACGTCGTCGGCGAGCGCGGTGCATTATCGTTTTCGCCCAATCCGGCGACGGTGGCGGCCGGCGCGACGGTCGTGTGGCACAACGTCGACACCGAAACGCATCGCGTCGTGCTCGACGATCGCCAGTCCGACACCGGCGATATCGCGCCCGGGCGATTCAGCCAGGCGATGACGTTGCCTGCGCCGCGTCCGTATCACTGCTCGATCCATCCGGACATGACCGGTACGCTCCAGAGCTCGCAGTAACAGCGACGAACCATGCTGCCGGCGTCGATCGTAGCGTCCGTGCTGGCGAAGGCGGTCAGCACACTTCATGTGTTGGCCGCCCTGCCGTTCACGATCGTGTTCATGTTGATCAGCGGCATCGTCGGCATTGCACTGTTCAGAAATCGCGAAGAACGGCGGCTGCAGGACGCTTTCATCGATCCGCTGACCGGCGCATTCAACCGGCGCCTTTTCCAGATGGCGTTGCGTATCGCCTCCGAACGACAGGAGCGTACGTCGGAACCCGCGTCGCTGATTGTGTTCGACGTCGATCACTTCAAAACCGTCAACGACACCTTCGGTCACACGACCGGCGACGCGGTGTTGAAGACGCTGGTCACGATCGTGGCGCGGCGGATCCGGCTGGTCGATGTCGTCTGCCGCATCGGCGGCGACGAGTTCGGGGTGCTGCTGTCGAACGCGACGGCCGGCGACGCTATGGCTGTGGCCGAGGATCTCCGGGCGCTCGTCGAGCAGACGTTGTCGCTCAACGGCCGCCGCGTTTCAATCAGCGGCGGGGTCAGCGAATTGAAACGGGGTGAGTCGACCGGCTGCTGGCTCGCCGGTGCTGACGCGGCGTTGTATCAAGCCAAGTGCGAGGGCCGCAATCGGATTGCCCCTGCCTGGTCAGGCCGACGTCGCTGGCCTGCGCGAAGACCGGCGGGTGCCGTTCGCGCGCACGACCGGCGCGACATGACCGGACCGAATTGAGCCTCAACGCGGGATCGAGCGGGGTAGATCGTCGGGTTAAGCGACTTCTTCGCGGAGCAACGTGCGGAGACGCTGACGCGCTCTCGACAGGCTGGACATGACCGTTCCGATCGGCATGCTCAAAGTGTCCGCGATCTCCCGGTACGACAATCCTTCGAGCTCGCGCAGGATCAGCACGGTGCGCAGGCGCTCGGGCATGCAGTTCATCGCGCGGTAGATCGCGTCGGCGTCGGCCTTCTGCAGCAGCAGCGTCTCGGGATCGAATGGCGCCTCGCCGGCATTGGCGTGCTGTTCTTCATCGAACGGGTCGAGCGGCGCTCGTTGTCTGTGGAAGTGCCAGTTGCTGCAAAGGTTCCGAACAATCGTCAGGAACCAGGCGCGAGCGTTGCCGCCGGTGAAGGTCTGAAAGTACCGCAGCGCCCGCACCGCCGCTTCCTGGACGATGTCTTCTGCGTCCTCGGCGTTGCGGGTGAACGATCGCGCCAGCCGGTACGCCGCGTTGAAGTGCGGCAGAATCAGTTCGTCAAAATCTCTCTCGACATTCATCTCGACATCGTGACCGCCGACCAGGCCGTTCGCCCACCGACAACGCTCGTACAGCACTCGTACAGCGCGAGTACGAAGCGTCGCACTGGAATACCTACGCTGATTCGCGGATTACGCGAATCAAATGGATACCGTCGCTGTATTTCCCCTCGTATTGGCGATGCTCGGTGTGCTGTCGCCCGCCCGAGTAGCTACCGAGCCAGCCCTGTTTGACATTCAGATACATCTGCAGATCGATCGGTCAATCGCGCGGAAGGTCCTGATTGCAGACGTTCAGGACGAGGCCGAACGCATCTGGCGCCCGTACGGCGTGCGCATTACCTGGCCCGACTCCAAATCACCAGTGGAGCCGTTTTCCGTGACGGCGATTCTCGGCTCGGGACAACGAACGGTCTGGTGTGCTGGGTAGTCCGCTGATCCTTGGTCGTGCGTTCATCGACCCCGTGCATCCGCCCAGGCGGCCGATCCGCGTGTCGATCGATGCAACGGAACAGACGCTCGCGCTCCGCCCGCACGCCTGGACATCGATCGCCGGTCATGTGCACGAACGAGAGCTGGCACGCGCGCTCGGCCGCGTTCTCGCGCACGAAATCGGGCACGTGCTGCTCGCCGTCCGCTCGCACGAACAAACCGGACTGATGCGTGAAGCGTACACAGCCGATGAACTTGCCCGACCTGATCGCTTGCCGTTCGTGCTGACCGCGAATTCGGCGGGACGGCTCCAGAGTCGAATTGAACGCTTGAGAGTGCTAATCGCGATCGGATCGACCGAGTGCGAACGAACCGAGGAATAACCACGCGACCTTCGTGATTAGGCATACGTGAACACGAGCCTGGATCACCCATGGATGCGAATCGAAGTGACGAGCCGATGATCAACCTTGCGACGAGTTATCCGCGCGAGCTTGAAGGAACGATCCGCCTGAGGCGCGATCTCGAATTGGCGGTGCGGCCGCTCCAACCGTCCGACGGCGGGTGGATTCGCGAGCTGCACCGTCACCTGAGTCTGCGCACGCGATATTTTCGATTCTTCTCTGCCATGCCGACGATGCCGGAACCGCTGGTGACGCTGCTGACATCGGTCGATTACCGCCGCACGCTCGGACTGATCGTGGAAGCCCGGACGCCATCAGCGCCCGAACCGGTCGCGCTCGCTGGTTACAAGGCGACCGACGATGAACGTGCCGTCGAAGTGGGCCTGGTCGTTCGTGACGAGTGGCAGGCGCGGGGCATCGGCAGCGCGCTCGCGCGCCGGTTGCTCGCGGCCGCGCGGGCGCGTGGGTTCGATCGATTTACCGCCCATGTGCTGCTCGAAAACGTCGTCGGACGAAGGTTCATCGATCGCATTGGACACGTCATCTCGACGCAAACCTCCGGCGGAGTGTCCGAGGTGTTTTTCGCGGCCGATCGGGCCGACGAGATCGTGCGCGTAGCGGCACTCGGAATAATCGACCAGCCGTCGCGATTCATCTCGACGTGCTGACCGAACCTGCAAACGCGGTTCGTGTTGAACGCGCGGTTCGTAAATCTGCTAAAGGGAGAAGTTCATGAAACTTGTCGGAGTACGTTTTCGGAGTCCTGTGCGTATTCGCAGCCGGTACGGCGTCCGCCGGTCCGGTCATTCGAGCAGCGAGCGGTGCAAACCCGGCGGCGATTCAGGCCGCAGTCGATCAATTCAGAAATGACCTGGGCCCGAACAACGGTCTGGTCGCTGGATCGCAGGTGGGTGGCCGTCGAGAAATCAATTGGGATGGCGGCGGTCCCGCGGCTCCGCCAACAATCGATGGCACCGTGCTGACGCGCTTCGACGCCCGCGGCGCAACGATGGTTACGAACGGGACCGGGTTCGAAACGAGCGCGGCAAGCGGCCCGATTGATTTCAGCGATATCAACCCGAGTTATGCCGGACTGTTCGCGCCGTTCAGCGCGCCGCGCCTGTTCGTCGCGCGCAATACCAACGAGCTGGATGTCATCTTCAACGTGCCCGGGAATCCAGCAGTAGCGGCGGGCGTGACCGGCTTCGGTGCCGTGTTCACGGATGTTGATTCGCCGACCAGCACGCGGCTGCAGTTCTTCTCACCGGATGGTGCCCTGCTGTTCGAACGTGCCGTGCCGGCCACCAACGGCAACGAGACTCAGTCGTTCCTCGGTGTATCGTTCGACAAAGGCGAAATCGTCGGACGCGTTCACATCATCAGCGGCAACGCAGCACTCGGTCCCGACGAAGCCGGGGCGCTCGATCTGGTGGCGATGGACGACTTCATCTATGGCGAGCCAGTGGCTGTCCAGGGTCTGACCATCGCACCGGCCTCGGGCGCGATCTTTCAGGTCGGCAACATCGATCTCATGATTGGCATCGATGCCGGGGCGGCGCTGATCGACGCTCGTGTGCTGTTCGACGGCGTCGAAGTTACCGGAGGGCTGGCCGCGTGCTTTGCGCCAGGACATCTCAAGCAAGGCGGGCCGGTCTTCAGCTGCCACGTGCCACGACCGCTTCTCAGCGAAGGCGAGCACGTCGTGCAGGTGGTGGCCACGCTCGCCGACCTGACGACACGAAGAAACGCGGTCCGTTGGACGGTTCTCGGCGACTCCTCTGTCCAGGTAACTAGTTCGTTCGTCGGTCCGGCCGCCACGGTTTCGTCGGTGTGCGGCCGGACTGCCCGGTAATTCCGCAGTTCAGTCATCCGAACGTTCGACACGCCAGTCGCCCGAGCGACACCCGCATCCCGGAATATTGCGACTCCCGCCGAGATTCCATTCACTCGAAGCGCGTACGCAAAACACGGGCACGACAAGGAGAGATGTGTGAAGACTTTGATTCGGCGAAGCCGCCTGCTTGCCGCAGCGTGGGTGATTGCGAGCATCACGATCGCCAACGTCGCCGCGGCGCAGCCGCCGGCCGACCGGCCGCGGTGGCGACTACGGACGCCAACGCAGAACAGACGCGATCGCAGCGGGACGATGATGGCGCGCTTGTTCCAGCGGAACCCGACTTTGTCGTCGTCAACCTGCCGACGGGACTGCGTTTGCCGCTGTTCCGGAGCAATTTCCGCCTGACACACCGGTTTGCGGGCAACCTGCGGCGTGGCAGCTTCGGCGATGAAGCCGCCAGCCTGTTCGGCATCGACCAGGGCGCCATCATCGGCTTCGAATATCGGTTCGCGGTCGCGCCGCACGCGCAGGCGGCGTTCTACCGATCCAGTTTCGACCGCACCATCCAGCTCCATGGCAAGTACGACGCGATTCGACAGAGCCATTCCGTCCCGGCGTCGATGTCTGCGGTCATCTCGATCGAAGGTACCGATAATTTTCAGGAGAAATACGCGCCCGCCCTCGGCGTGACGCTGTCTCGAATCGTCAGCACGCGGGTTGCGGCGTACCTGACGCCGGTCTGGGCCTTCAACACGGCCGCGTCGCTGGACGCGATCGCGCATGATCACGATCACGACGCCGGCGCGCACGTTGCGGCGGCAGCCGCGCGGCAAAACACGACGTATATCGGCATCGGCGGACGCGTCCGCGTTGGCGGCACGACCTATGTTGCGGCGGAAATCGTCCCGCGCGTCGGCGGATACGCGCCCGACGAAGCGTCCTACGGCGTCAGCATCGAGAAGCGCGTCGGCGGCCACATGTTTTCGCTGACGTTCACCAACTCGTTCGGCACGACGCTGGCGCAAGTCGCGCGCGGTGGCGCCGTCAACAGCCTGTTCCTCGGATTCAACCTCGGCCGGAAATTCTTTTAATTCGCAGAAGGAGTAATCGATGACACGCTTTTTTCAAACGCTCGCATCATCATCTTGGGACTCGGGATCACGGCCTGCAGCAACGACTCGCCGGTCTCTCCGTCAGCCGACTCGGTCCAGACCTTTACCGCGAATCTGAACGCGGCGAATGAAGTGCCGCCGATCGCCGGCGCCGAGGCCGGCGTGTCGGGGACGGCGACGCTCACGTTCAACTTGACTCGATCGGCAAGCGGCGCGATTACCGCGGCGACGCTGGATATCGCCGTCACCGCGTCAGGGTTTCCGAACGGCACGGCGCTGACCAATGCGCACATTCATTCCGGCGCGGCCGGTGCGAATGGCGCGGTGTTCGTAGGCTCCGGCATCGCCAGCGGCGAGATCACGTTTCCAACCGGTTCCGGCTCGTTCACGAAAACCGCAATTGCCGTCAGCGCCGACCAGGCCAGCGCCATTCTCGGCCAACCCTGCCGCGTTCTACTTCAACATCCACACCGCTCGTAACCCCGACGGCGTGGCGCGGGGACAGCTCGTGCGCGTGCAGTAGCACCGCAGCCAAAACCGTCATTCGTAAGGAAGAGGAGTCTGATTGTCGCGGCCTTTAGCACTTCTTAACTCGCCGCTGACAATCGACGACACGGTTGACAACACTCGCCACGCACCCGACATTCGCGGCGGTAGAATCAAGGGGAGTGGAATCTGGCGCGCCGCGCTCATTCGGTGCTCAGCTCAAATCGCTTCGCGAGGCAGCAGGCTTCACGCAGGAGGAGCTCGCGACGATTGCCGGCCTTTCAGTGCACGCCATCAGTGCGCTGGAACGTGGGCAACGTCGGCGGCCACAGGTCGACACCTTGCGCGCGTTGTCCGCGCGCGCTCAATCTGACAGGCACGACCCGTGACGCGCTCATCGGGAGCGCGAGAGCGCCGGCTGACAACGCTCCAGTCAATCAACTCCGCGATTTCTCGTTGCCGCTGGCACTGACGGTCCTCGTCGGCCGCGACGGCGACGTGCAGACGCTGCGGCTGTGGCTGTCGGATCCTACCGTGCGCCTGATCACGCTCACCGGCCCGGGAGGCGCCGGAAAGACACGTCTGGCGCTGGAACTCGCGCACGCGAAAGCCGGGGAGGGCGCACGGGTGCTCTTTGTCGGCTTGGCCGCCGTTCGGGACGCAGCGTTTGTAGCGCCGGCGATTGCCGAGGCGCTCGGCGTCGTCGATGCGACGACGCTCGATTTACCGAGACGCGTGCGCGCCTTGTGCGACGGCACTCCCACTTTCTTGGTGCTCGACAATTTCGAACAAGTCCTGGACGCGGCGCCGCTGCTCGCGGATCTTCTGGCATCGGTCGCGGCGCTTCGCGTGCTGGTCACCAGCCGCGCGCCGCTGCATCTGCGCGGAGAACGGGAGTACGCGGTCGGACCACTCGCATTGGATACTGACGTCGACGCCACGTCTCCGACCGATCTCGCGCGGTCTCCCGCGGTGCGCCTTTTCGTGGAACGTGTGAGGGATGTCCAGCCGGACTTTCATTTGACAGCGGCCAACGGTCCCGCCGTGAAGGAGATTTGCCGGCGGCTCGATGCGTTGCCGCTCGCCCTCGAGCTGGCGGCGCCGTGGCTCAAGGTGCTGAGCGCCGAAGGTCTCTGCGACAGGCTCGCGCGCGATGTCCTTTTCTCGACTGCAGGCTCGCGTGATCTCCCGGAACGCCAACAGACGATGAACGCGACTGTCGCCTGGAGTTATCAATTGCTTGGCGCAGACGAGCAACGAGTGTTCCGGCGTCTTGGTGCCCTGCCTGGCAGCTTTCCGATTGAGGCAGCCGTGGCGGTCGTTGCCGGTCGCGAGGCGACGCGGGCGAACAGCGACGAAGTGCTTGGTCTCGCGGCTGGCTTGATCGATAGAAGTCTGCTGCTGCGAGCGAAGAACTCGGCGTCGAATCGTCCGTTGTTCCAAATGCTGGAAACCGTGCGGGCGTACGCGGCCCTCGAGCTGACGGCCGCGGGCGAGCGCGACGACGCTATGGAGGGATTGGTGCGTTATTGCGCCGCCGAAGCCTCTATGGCCGCGGAGGGACTCGTCGGGCGCGCGCAGGGCGAGTGGTTGGATCGGGTACGTGACGATCTCGAGAGCTATCGCGGCGCGCTGACCTGGCTGATCGATCGCGACCGCCTGGCCGAAGCATCCGACATCGCGTGGAGTTTGTTCTTCTTCTGGGGCATCCGTGGACATACGACCGAGGGCATGCGCTGGTACGATCAGATTCTCGACCGGCCTTCCCTTCCGCCGGCGGTGGAGTCCCGCTCGCTGATCGGCAGGGCGGCGATGCGGTACACGCAGGGACAACTCGGGCACGCTCGCGCCGAACTCACCCGCGCCCTCGCCCTCTCCCACGCGACCGAAGATAGCCTGATGGTCGCGCGGGCCGAGAATATGCTGGGAGACATTGAACACGCCATGGGCAATGTCGACACGGCTCGCGAACACTTCGCCCGCGGCGTCGAAGGGTTCCGGGCGCTGGCGCTCCCGTGGGGACTCGGAAACTCGCTGACCGGGATGGCCGGAGTCGTCCTGGCGAGCGGAGACCAGGTGCAGGCGGAGCAACTGCTCGATGAGGCCACCACGGTTCTTCGACATACCGCGCCGTGGTTCTTGTCGTGGACGTTGTATCTTCGCGCCCTCCTGGCGGTGCGCCGCGGGAACGCCGGCGAGGCGATCACGTTCGTCCGAGAAAGCCTCACCTATATCCGGGAGCTCCGTGACAAGTTCGCGTTCGTGTGCGCGCTGGTCCCGCTCGCTGCCGCGGCAGTGATGATGGGGGACGACGCCTGGGCGGCGCGAATCCTGGGGGCTGCAGATTCCGCCACGGAACGCACCGGTGCCGCGGTCCCGGATCGAGCCGTGCAGGACCTTCGGGAACAGACGGAACGACAAGGGCGCGCACGATTCGGCCCGGATCGGTGGGCCAGAAGTTACGCCGCGGGCCGTATAGCCTCGACGGAGTCGTTGATCAAGGACATCGACCACCTGTTGAAAAGCCGCGGCGCCGCGCCTAACACCCCTTAGCCGGTGCGCTCCTGCTTTTGATCCGGTAGATCTGATAGGTCTGATTGGAGACGTCCACAACAAGTCGATATCGAACCCTCGTTCGCGTAAGCCTGCGCTGAGCCGGAAGAGATTGTTCCATTCAGGCGTCACGATCAAATAGTCGGCGCGCGACATTCGCGCGATTGCGGCCACACCTTCGGCGCGATCCCCGCCGCAACTTGCCGGTTGAAGTATCGACGATGTCGAACTTGCTGCAAAAAATGAGCGCGACGCAAAGCGCGATGGTGTCGAATCTCAAGTGACTTCTCCGCCACCTGACCTCGCATGCCTCAGGCCTTTAACATCCGTCCATTAGCCGGTGCGATCCTGCGCTACCATGCACCGGCCGGAGGTTCGGATGACCGAGCGATGGACGCGGCGCGAGATACTCGGCGGATCGCTTCGCGCAAGCGTTGCGCTTGCGGCCGGCCGTTTTTTGGTCAGGGAACTTGACGCGCAGCAGCGGGCTCCGAACCCGTCACTCGAGCCATCATTTCGGGCGCTCGACACGTTCGTCCGCGACTACATGCGCGCGATGGATGCGCCGGGGATGACGCTAGTGATCGCCGACCGCAGCGGCATCGTCCGCGCGGCCACCTACGGATTCAGCGACGTCGACCATGCCGTACCGGTAAATGCCGATCAGTTATTCGAGATCGGCTCGATCAGCAAATCGTTCGTGGCGATCGCCGTCCTCCAGCTCGCCGATGAAAAGAAGATCGATTTGCACAAACCAATCGCGGAGTTCATGCCGTGGTTGAAGGTCGATTCGCCATTCGCGCCAATCACGGTGCACCATCTCCTGACGCACACCTCGGGACTGCCCGCAGGGTTGAACTGCCTGCTCGCGGATCCAAACCTGAAGTTTCGCGTGCGCTACGCGCCGGGCGAGCACTTCAGCTATTGCAACCTGGCCTACCAGGCGCTCGGCTATCTCGTATGGCAGGCCGACGGACGGCCGTTCGCCGACGCCATCCGTGAACGGATCCTCCGACCGCTGAAGATGGAATCGACGGAGCCGGTTATTTCCGGCGAGACGCGGCTGCGTGAACCGCGCAGCTATAATCCGCTGCTCGACGATCGGCCGCTGGCGGTTGGCGGGCGTCTGAAGCCGGCGCCGCCGCTGGTGATGGACAACGCGGCGGGCTGCATCTCGTCCACGCCGCGCGACATGGGCCGCTATCTACAAATGATCGCCAGCCGCGGCGCGATTGATGGGACGCGCGTGCTGTCCGACAACGCGTTCGCGTTGATGACGCATCCGCACACCAAGGCCGAGACGTTCGGGCCGACTGCGTCGTACGGTTACGGATTGGCGGTCGACACGCTCGACGGCCAGACTATCGTGCGCCACACCGGCGGCATGGTGTCGTTTGCTTCAGCGATGCAGGTCGACCTCGACGAAGGCGTCGGCGTATTTGCCTCGATCAACGCGATGCAGGGATACCGGCCGAATCCGGTCGCGCAATTTGCGCTGCAGTTGATCCGCGCGGCGCATCGCGGCCAGGCGCTTCCAGACCCGCCGCCGCTGAACGCTCGGACGGTTGCGAATGCGGCCGAATTTGCCGGCCGGTTTACGTCGCCGGCCGGCGCCGCAGTGGAAATCGTCGTCGCCGGTGCAGAACTCGCGATGATCCGCGACGGCAAACGAATGCCGATTGATCCGACTGCTGACGGCGGGTTAATCGTACGCGATGCGGCGCTCGACAAATGGCCGCTGAACTTCCAGCGCGAGAAAGGTCCGGGCACGCCGGTCACCGATCTGGTGCACGGCCCGAACTGGTACTTCCACTCGCGCTACACCGGAAACCGGACGTTCACGTATCCGTCCGCGTGGGACGCTTTCACCGGTCACTACCGCAACGACAGTCCGTGGTATGGCAGCCTGCGAGTCGTCAAGGCCAGGGGACAACTCTGGATCGACGGCGTCATCCCGCTCGAAGCAGACGGCGATTCGGCGTTCTGGCTGAACGACCCGCCCTACAATCCCGGGCGTATCGAATTTGCCAATCGCATCGGCGGCACCTGCATGCTGGCGCGGCTGTCGGGCGACGACTTTTGGCGCGCCATGGTTCCGTAGGCGCAGAAAGATCCACAGAAGCACCTACAGCCCGACCGTTGCCGCTCCATACTTTATAGTATAAAGTATTTTATCGTATGCGTCTGCGCCATGTCGTAACCCGTGTCGGCGTCGCCATCACCGTCGCATGTGCCGCCATCGTGCTTCTGCTATGGCTCGAACACCGGCGGACCGTCGAACTGCCCGTTCCAACCGGTCCGTTGCCGGTCGGGCGCACCGGCGTCACTCGGGATGACCTCCGCCTGTGGATCTGGTACCCCGCCGCGACTGCCGCACCGGCCGGTGCCTACTTGCCCGAGGCGATTCGCACCGAATGGGAACACGCGAGACCCTGGTTCATCAACTTCCTGACGGCCGACCTGTCGAAGGTGCAGGCACACAGTGCGCACGACGTGGCGGTGTCGGCCGCCGATGCGCGCTATCCGGTCGTTATGCTCGGCGGCGGCGGATCGGGGACATCCGGATTGAGCTTCTCCACGCTGGCCGAAGATCTCGCGAGTCACGGTTACATCGTCGCCAGCGTCGACGCGGCCGCAGGCAGGAATCCGGAACTCTGCGTCGGCCGTGCGGATGAAGACGCCTGCGCGACGGAGGTGATGACGCCGCTGGTCGGGCGCATCGGCCGCGCGCTCGATTCTCTGCGAAATCTGTCGACCGACGACACTCGTTTCAAAGAAAAGCTCGATCTGATGCGCGTCGGCATCGTTGGTCATTCGTTTGGCGGCGCGCAGGCCGCGCAGTTCTGTTCGCAAGACCCACGCTGCACGGTCGGCATCGACATCGACGGTCGGCTGTTTAGCAGCATCGTCCAGGTTGGCCTTTCCGTGCCGTTCATGTTTCTGCTCTCGGATCACGGGGCGCTCAATGATCCGATCGACCGGCAGATCACCGAGCAGATCCAATCCGTTTACGAGCGCCAGCCGCGCGACACGCGCATGCGCGCCGTCATCCGCGGCGCGGACCATTTCACGTTCAGCGACGATGGGGCGCTGCTGAAGAGCGCGGTGTTTCGAGGCTTGCTGCGCCTGTTCGGACGGCTGCACATCGACAGCCGCCGCCAGGTCGAAGTCACTGCGTATGCCCTGCACACGTTCTTTGACGCGCACCTCAAGGGCAAAACCGGGTGGCGCAGCGCCTTCACCTCGCCGGCCTATCCCGAACTCGTCGAATCACCCTGATCGCGGTCTAATCACGTTGATTAGCTGATTGCGTTTGACTCCGCCGCGCAGTGTTAAGATTGCCGCCCGTTCCAATATCTATTGACCGAGGAGCACCTGATGATGCGCCGTCTCGGTTTGTCCGCACTGGTCGCGCTGTCGCTGGCCGCGCCAGCGCTCATCGCGCAAGACGCCGTTCCCGCCGTCAAGGCGCCGAAGCCTCCGATTTCTGCCGAGCCGTGGCCGGAGGACGACGTCCTTCTGGCCCGGAAGAGCGAGGCGCAAAATAGAAAGCTGTTTCAGGACGGTCCCCCGCTCGAAATCAACCTGACATCTGACTTCAACCTGATCAACAAGGAACGGACGCCCAACAACGCCAAGCAGTTCGACGGCGTGTTGACCGTCGACGGCACCGACATTCCAGTCAAACTCGGGTCCCGAGGGCACTTGAGGCTCCAGTCCAAAATCTGCGACTTCGTTCCGATCAAGGTCGTCTTCCCGAAGCAACACGGCGCAGCGATTTTCGAAGGGCAGACGACACTCAAGCTTGGAACGCACTGTCGGAACAGTGGAGATTTCGATCAGTACGTGTTGCGCGAGGTACTTAACCTACAGGCTCACGAATCTCGTGACGCCGCTGTCCTTCCGAGCACGGCTGGCGCGCGTCACCTACATCGACGCACGCTCAAAGAAAAAGCTCTCAACACACTACGGCCTGTTCCTCGAGCATGAAAATGATGTTGCGCGGCGGCTCGGCGGCCGCGAGGCGTCCGCTGCCGAATATGCTGTTCAAGGAATTCGACCAGGGCGCGCTGACGACAATGATGATGATCGAGTACATGCTGGGGAACACCGACTATTCGATCTGGACGCTCCACAACGTCGTCATCGTACAAGACAAAACGCGCCGATTTTTTCCAGTTCCGTACGATTTCGATTCGTCTGGAATGGTCAACGTGCCGTATGCGGCGCCCGACCAGCGGCTGCATTTGAAAAGCATCACCGACCGCCTGTATCGCGGCCCGTGTCGGACGGTCGAAGAATTCAATGCTGCGGCCGAACCGTTCCGTGCTCACCAGGCCGATATGCTCGCGGCGATCGAATCGATGCGCGAGCTCAGCCCGACGCACAAGAAAGAGATGAAGGGCTACCTCGAAAGCTTTTTCGAGCGCATTGCGACGCCGCAGTGGATCGAAGCGGACGTTTGTCGACGGTTGTCCCGCGACACGGCAGCGGGTCTGACGCGACGGAAGAGGAACGCCGAGACCACATACTTCATCCGCCACCGGCTGTTGCTCCGGCGTTGGCGTGGGCACCGGCGTTAACGCGGCCTGGGTATACGCGAACGGAATACCGCTGCCCAGGTAGTTGTCGATGCGTAGCAGCACCGACGCCTCGCGCAGCCAGGGCGGGCCGGCTTCGCGCATGCGCTCCTCTACCAGGGCGGACAGGAATTGGAATCCGGCCGCCAGCACTCTGGTTCGGATCGCCTCGAGGAGATAACTCGTCAACTCCGCATCGTTCTGCACGGACGGCAGCGTCGCCATCGCCTGCAGGTAAAAGGTGTCGTTCTCGCCAAAGCGCGGGTCGGAACTGACACCTTCTTCGTCGTGGTTCTCGAGCGCGCTGCCGAGCGCGTACGCCACGAACCGTCCTGATACCTTGTCGCGAATCCCGACACCGACCGCACCATGGTTGGCCATCGTCGTCTCGAGGGTTTCGATCGGGTACTGCAGCAGCGGGCGGTGACCGGCGCGCTGCACATCCGGCGGGTAGTCGGCGCCGCCGTAACGTTCCTGTTCAACGGCGGCGATCTGCAGCTTCGTGGCCTCGAACGTGGCCGGCGTGAGTTCGACAACTTCGACCGTGTCGAGCGGGATCGCGAGCGTGCCGACGCGAATCTTCGGCGTCGGTGTCGCGTCGCTGGTCATACGGCCGCCGACCAGATCTTCGACCGCCGCGCGCAGCAACGACAGGGCTTCGTCGAGCGCTGCCGGTTCCATGTCGTAGCGCGGATAGAAGCGCAGCGTTCGCTCGCCGGCAGCGAGCAAAATCAGGCCGCGACGGAAGGCGCGGTCGAGCAGGCGATCGCGCAGATCGGCGCGCACGACATCGAACCCGAGCATCACCCCGGCGCCGCGAACGTTCTTGAGGATCTCGCGCTTTTCGCGGGCGAGCGCTTCGAGCCCGGAACGGGCGAGTGCGCCGGTCCGCTGCACCTGCTCGAGATTCAGCTTGTCGAGCAGCGCCAGCAGCCGGATCATGCCGACCGAATCGCCCTCCCAGGTGGTGTTGAACTTTTTTTCTTCCTGGAAGAAGGTCGCCAGTTCTTCGCTGACGAACAGCACGCCGTTCTGGGCCTTTTTCGCCCACGTCACCAGGTCGGGCGGCGACGGCAGGTCGAACAGTTCATGCGCCCACATCCGGCCGGTGGCGCCCCAGCCAGTCTGCACTTCGTCGAAGACCAGCGGGACTTCGTAGATACGCGTCAGTAGCCGCAGCTTGCGCATGAACCGCGCGCTGGCCATCCGCACGCCGCCCTCGCCCTGAATCGGCTCGATCAGCACCGCTGCGACGCGGCGCGATCGCGCGATCACGTCCGCTGTCAGGTTCATCCGCTGCGCCTGGACGAAGGCTGGGACGTCGCCGACGTTGCCGTCAGGGTGAGCCAGGAAATCGTCGAGCGCGTCCATCTCGCGGCGGAAGGTGTCTTTGCTCTTGTCGGCGCGGGGCAGCCGTCCAGAGACGAGCAAGTCCCACAGTTGTTTCAAACTGCGTTCTTCGCGCCGCGCGGTTTCTTTGGGCGATCCGGGCTCCTCGACCGGAAACAAAATGTGCGGCCAGTCGAAGGTTGGAAAGCCAAGTCGCGCCTTCTTGCGATGCGTGACGGCGAGGCTGCCGAGCGTGCGCCCGTGAAACGCGCCTTCGAACGAGACGACGAAGCCGCCGTCGGGCGTATCGCCGGTCTTCACGCGGTTGAGCAACACCGCCTTGATCGCATTCTCGACCGCTTCGGCGCCGGTGTTGCACACGAAAAAGCGTGGCGCGCCGGCAGGCGCGACGCGGCTGAGTGCAGCCTTCAATCGCAACGACAGCACGGTCTGGTATTCGGAGTGCGCATAGCGCGAGGTCACAAACGGCAGCGACTCGAGAACCGCGCTGACGACAGCAGGCTCGTTTTCACCAAACGCTTGCGTGGCGATCAGCGCTCCCATGTCGAGAAAGCGGTACGGCTTGCCCGCATGATCGCGGTCGATGACGGCGAGGTACGGGCCAATCGACTCCGCCGGGTCGAAGGCCACTGGAAGCGAATAGAACAACCCGCGCGCGGCCGCATCGAAGGCAGCATGCGACGCGGGAAACTGCTGGGCGACCAACTCCTCGAGCTGGCGATCGGAGTCGAGCAGCGCTGCGGGAACGTGGACGCGTACTTTGCCGGCACGGTACCGCCCATCGAGGTCTGCCGCTCGCGCGAGGAACGCCCTGGCGCGTCCGACCGGTTCCCGAAAGAGGTCCATCCGCTTAGGATACGTAAAGGTGGCCAGCCCGCGCACCCCTGCTGTTGACCAGTTTCGAAGTGCCCTGCGGTCCGGGGATCTGACCCGCGTCCGCGCCCTGCTCGAGTCGGATTCCGAGGTGCGCGCGGCGGTTAACGCTCCGATCGGTCGCCTTCGGCGGTCGGCCAGTCGGCATGGTACGAGACAACCTACCGATCGTCGATTTGCTGCTGTCGTACGGCGCCGATCTCAATCTGAAAAGCGACTGGTGGGCCGGCGGGTTCGGCCTGCTGGAATACGGCTGCACGCCGGAACAGGCCGCGCCGTTGATCGCGCGAGGCGCCGTCGTCGACATTTTTGCCGCCGCCCACCTCGGCATGCTGGATCGTGTGCGAGAGCTGGTAAAGCGGCGATCCCGCCGTGGTTCACGCTCGCGGCGGCGACGGCAAGACCGCACTGCATTGTGCGTCGACGGTTGCGATCGCCACCTGGCTGATCGACCACGGGGCGGAGATCGACGCCAGGTGTGTCGATCACGAATCAACCGCGGCGCAGTATCTGGTCCGCGACCATCCTGCCATCACGCGCTTGCTGATCGATCGCGGCGCCTGGTTCGATATCTTCATCGCGGTTGGTTTGCGTGATCTCGCGTTGGTGGAGCGCTGCCTGCACAACGATCCGGACGCGCTGAACCACCGCATCTGGCGCGGGAAGTATCGGGCGGTCCACTCTGGCGAACGACCTGCCACTCGCGAGGAAATCGGCGATCATCGCGGCGACATTTATCGGTGGGTGTTCGATCACAACGTCAGCGCGCTGGATGTTGCTCACCGGCTTGGCTATGACGACATCGTCGCGATGCTCGAGGGGCATGCGACGCCCGCGCAACGCCTGCTGGCCGCGTGTTGGCGGGCCGAGCGCTCGACCGCTGAAGCGATCGTGGCGCAGGACCCCAACCTCGTCGCAACCCTGCAGCCTGAACAGAAGACGCTGATTGCCGACGCCGCGCATGCGAACCGAACCGCGGCGGTGCTGCTGATGCTCGACCTCGGATTCGATCCGCTGGTGCGCGGCGTGGATCAGTGGGAGCCGGTGCGCTGGGCAGCCTTTCATGGAAACGTCGAACTGTTGCGGCGACTGCTCGCACACAATCCGCCGATTGGGGTGCAAGACCCGACCTACGGTGGAACGCCGATTGGCCAATGCCTGTATGGATCGCTGCACGGATGGCACTGCCGAACCGGCGACTTCGCGACTGCGGTACAGCTGCTGATTGATGCAGGAGAAAAGCCCGATCGCGCGTGGTATCCGACCGGCCGCGACGATGTCGATGCGGTGTTGCGGCGCTACTTCTCGTAGAGCTCTTTGCGAATGGTCACCCCGAGCCCTGGCGCCTGCGGCAGATCGAAAAAACCATCCCTGGTTAGCGAAATCGGCTTTTCGAACACCGCGTAACTGTGTTCGTAGGCACCTTCCGGTCCTTCATTCGCAATTTCAATCAGCGGTGCGTTCGGCCAGGTTGCCACAAGGTGCATGTCGCACACCGTGCTCAGCCGGCCGTCGCCAAGGTGCGGAATGATCTGCTTCTCGAGCGATTCGGCGATGACGGCAACTTTGTGCAGCACGCCCGGACCTTGCGTGTTGATTTCCGGTTGAATGATGTCGAAGCAGCCCTTCTCGAGCAGCCAGCGGAACTCGTGCACGCCCGGTTCCTGCTCTTCGCCGCCGGCCAAATTGATCGAGGTCAGGCGATTCAGTTCGGCGAGGCGCTCGAAGTCGTAGCGCGGCAACGGTTCTTCGAGGAAGAACACGTCGAGGCGTTCGAATTCCTTCGCCGTGTCGACTGCTCGCTTGAAACTCCACGGCACGCCGCGCGTCCCCTGGAAGCCGGCGCTGAAGCCTGCCTTGTTGGCGTCGGTGGTGACGATGAAGTCGGGGCCGCAGGCTTTGCGCACCGCTTCAATCTGCGCGACATCTTCTTTCAGCGTCGGATAGTGCGACTTCAGTTTGATCGCCTTCCAGCCTTGCGCCTTCAACTTGGCGGCAGTTTCGCCGCGTTCCTGCGGCGGACCGAGTCGAAACATGCTCGAGTACGGGACGATGCGGTCGCGAGTGCCGCCCCATAATTTGTAGAGCGGCTGGTTCGCAGCCTTGCCGATCAGATCCCAGAGCGCGATTTCGACACCGACTGGACGATCTCCACCGGGCAGCCGCAGCCCACCTTCGCGACCACCGGCGTAAAGCATCGCCATGTGCCGGTTGATGTCGAACGGATCCTTGCCGGCGAGGAATTCCTTCAGCGGTTGCACCGCGGCGGGGTTGACGCCCGGGCCGATCCCGATCAGTCCCTGGTCGGTATGGATTTCGGTGATCGCGCCGCCGCCGGTGCGCCCCGACCGGCGGGCACCGATGTAATCCTCGTAAGATCCCCATTCCTTCTCGACACGCAACCGTTGCAATCGAACGTCGGCGATTTTGATCCGTCCACTCGACTGCTGCGCACGAGCGAATGCCGGACGTTGGTGCAGCAGCGGTATCGCGGCAGTTGCGGTGATGGCTTGCAGAAAACTTCGCCGTGTCCACCCGGCCCGCGGCGGATCGAGGAACAGATCGCGGATGCGGCTCATGTGCCGGCAAGATATCACGCGATGCCCCTGACCGCTTTTGCACGCGTCCGACCATGGCGTGAAGCATCGGACCGAGCTTGTAGCGCGACACAATTCTCTTCGCTTCGGCATTCAGTTCCGGCGTGAAGTCGATCAGATCCTCGGGACCTTGACAGCCTGGCGCGCATACGCGGGCGGCTTGGTCGGGAACGGTTGCGTGGGGGATGTCTTCTCGCCCGGCACGTCGCTCTGCGGCACCGGCCGCTCCTCGATCGGCCAGACAGGCTGACCGGTCACGCGATCGAAGACGTAGAGGAAACGCTCCTTGGTAGGTAGAGCGACCGCCTTCATCACCTTGCCGCCACGTTGATTCCGTCAGCAGGTCGGCGCCGAGGAGAGGTCGTAATCCCAAATCGGATGGTGCACGATCTGGTAGTGCCACTTGCGCTGGCCGGTCTTGAGGTCGACGGCACACCAGGCTCTCACCGATACAGATTGTTGCCGGGCCGATGGCCACCGTAGAAGTCGGAGGTCGGCGATCCGACCGGCAGGTAGACCAGTCCGGTTTCATCGACCGGGATACCGCGTCGACACCCCGGTGTTGCCGTTGATTGCCCACGATCCGTTCTCCCAAGTGTCGTTGCCGAACTCGCCGGGCGTGGGATGGTGTGGAACGTCCACAACAATTTGCCGCTCCTGACGTCAAAGCACGGACCAGGCCCTTGGTGTTGTTGTGCGTGGGGACCGTCATGCCTTCCTTGAAAGCACGACCCGACGATGACCACGTCGTTGACGACGGTGGGCGTCGAGTGGAAGCCCGATCTCGCCGGTCTCAGACTCGATCTGCTGGCCCTTGCCGACACCATGCCGACTTTGAGATCGACCGTGCCGTCTTCGCCGAACGACTGCATGGTCGGCCCGTGCTGGCATTCAGCGCGACCAGGCGATAGCCGGTGGTGACGTAGATGAACCGGTCATCGCCCCTTCCCATCGGTCCAATAGGCTACGCCGCGACCCGAGAGCTGGCGCGGCGAGATGGCGGCGCGCTGGCCCTCACGGACGCTGTGCGACCAGATCATCTCGCCGGTGCTGGCCTCCAGCGCGATCACCGAGCGGCGGGTGCCGGCGGTCGCGTAAAGGACGCCCTTGATCATCAGCGGCGTACCCTCGAACTTGTACTCGGGGCGGGTGACCAGATTGTCGGTCTTGAACCGCCACGCCATCTCCAGCTTGCTGAAGTTGGCCGCGTTGACCTGATCGAGCGGTGAGTATTTGGTACCGCGGTTATCGGCGGTGTACGCGACCCAGTCACCGTTCTTCGTGCTCGGGAACATCGTCTGGGTCGACGGCCTGTGCTGGTGACCAGCAGCCTCAGCACCAGCACGTACCGGTATCGGGTGCTGCGGGTTTCGCAGTTCTCGAAGATGCTCCAGAAGAAATGAGAGGCCGCAAAAGGCAGGCAAAGGCATCATTTTGACCTTCGCGAACTCTGCGTTCAACCCTTCCCCGGTGTCTCTACGCTGCCGCAGTGGTGCTTTTCTTTCCGAGGACTTCACCGAACACTGCAACCGCTTTCTGCATTTCTTCCATCGTGCCGAGGGTGATCCGCGCCATCGTCTTGAACGGCTGGAAATCGCGCGCCACCAGCACGTTCTTCTTGCGGCAGGCGTCGCGGAATTCCTTGGCCGGCGTGCCGATATTGACGAACATGAAATTCGCCGGCAGTCGGCGGGCTTCATGCCGCGGTCGGCAAACCACTTCATCGAGAAGTCGCGGACCGCCTTGTTGCGGGCGCGCTCGTTCGCGGTGAACTTGCCGTCGCTGTCCTGCGCGATGGCCGCGGTCGCGGCCGCCATGCCGAACACGTTGAGCGAACCCGTTCCCGATGCCGACGTCCAGCTGCGCATCTTGGCGATGGTGTCGGGATGCGCGATGGCGTAGCCCTGACGGAGGCCGGCCATGCCGTAGGCCTTCGAGAATGTGCGCGCAACGATCACTCGCGGGTTGTTGATCGCGAGTTCAGCGTGCGTATCGTGGTCCGCGTCGGTCACGTAGTCGAAATACGCTTCGTCGATCAGGATGGTCGTCTCGGGCGACGCCGCATTCAGCTTCGCGACGAAGTCGCGGGTCGCTTTGGCGCCGACGTAGGTCGACGTCGGGTTGTTCGGGTTGCAGTAGAACACCAGGCCGGCGCCCTTCGAGGCGGCGAGGTAGGCGTCGAGATCGATCTTGAACTCGGCGTTGAGCTTCACGCCCTTCACCGGGTTGCCGATCAGTTCCGCGTAGCCAGCGCACTCTTCGTAGGTCGGGATCGTGCCGACCAACGCTTTGGTCTTCGCGGTGAAGGCCTGCGTGGCGGCGCGGAGAATTTCGGTCGAGCCTTCGCTCAACAGGACGTTGTCGCGCTTGACGCCGTGCTTGGCGAACTTCGAAACGACCGCGTCCTGCAGCTCGCCCCCCTGGTTCGAGTAGCGGCCCGGCTTGGCGCCGCCCTCGAGGAGCGCGCGCAAGTTGTCGAGGACTTGCTTGCCCGGCCCGACCGGGTTTTCGTTACTGGCAATGCAGACTACGCCACGCTCGACGGCCTGCAGGTCGGGTTCGATGGCCGACCAGATTGCGTTTTCGCGGCCGCGGCCCCAGATGTTGGCGGTGAGGGCCGTGCCTGCTCCGATTCCGACGGTCTGAACGAATTTGCGTCGTGAAAGCATTGGCTCCTCCTACTGTCCCGCCGCGGTCGAGGTCGACCGGAGCACGTTCTTGAACACGGTGGTGGCTCTCTGCATCTCTTCCATCGTGCCGAGCGAGATGCGCGCCCACTGCTTTTCAAGCGGCGGGAAGTCGCGGCCGACCATGACGCCCTGCTTCGCGCAGGCGTCGCGGAAGGCGGCGGCGGTCATCGTCTTGCCGATGTCGACGAAGATGAAGTTGGTTTGCGAATCGGTGGCGTGGAAGCCGAGGTCGGCCAGCGATTTCACCGTGAAATCGCGGACGGCGGTGTTGCGCGCCACCTCTTCCTTGATGTGCGCCGGATCTTTCAGCGACGCGATTGCCGCGGCGACACCGAAGGTGTTGACGTTGTACGGCATCCGCCACCGGTTCATCTTCCGGTTGGTTTCAACCGACGAGATGACGTAGCCAATCCGAACGCCGGCCATCCCGTACGCTTTCGAGAAGGTCTTGGCGACCAGAACATTCGGCGTCGACAACGCAATCCCGAACGCGCTTTCGAATCCCTTGTCGGTCGCGTAGTCGGCATAGGCTTCGTCGAACAGGATCGCGGTCGCGGCCTGGCCAGGCCTTGCGTACCCTGGCGACAAAGTCCTTGATCTCCTGGCCGCTGTTGATCGTCGCGGTCGGGTTGTTCGGATTGCAGATGTAAACCATGCCGGCGCCCTTGACGAGCGGCAGTAGCGCGGCGAGATCGGTTTTCAGTGTCTTTGGGTCGACCGGCGCCGTCTTGATCGGCACCTTCAGCTGGTTCTGGGCGAAGCCCGCCGGATCACCGTAGGTCGGCGACGGAATCACGAGGTGCTTGGTCGGCGACAGATAGACGCGTGCGGCGTTCTTGAGGATTTCCTGCTAACCGACGCCGAGCGTGATGTTTTCCCGTGCGCCGCCCGCCAGTTTGGCGGCGAGGATCTCGATAAACGTCCGCGTTGAGCGGCGAACTGTTGAACGGATAACGGTTGGCTTCGGGGAACTTGCCGAGGATCGCCTCAATCGCTGCCTTGCCGGGACCGAGCGGATTCTCGTTGCTGCTGATGCGGATTGTTTCAACTCCAGGTGGCGGAGTCGGCCGTGGCTGCCCGCTACGGCCCTGGCGGGCCTGCAAGGCTTCAGCGACAAACTCTTCATGACCGCGAGCGGCCATGAATCGAGCGGCGGAGGTGTGACTCCGTCCGCTTCCCAGCCCCTGAAGGAAACCGCGGCGCGTTACCGACATGGGGATTCCTCCTTCAACGACAATCGAATGTAGGTGCGAGAGTAAAACTGTGGGCCAATTCCGGGCGATTCTTACGCCCCGGTTATATGAGTGTCAACGGAACTCTCACGCGGTCAAATTGTTGAGAGTCAGTTACATACAAAGACATCAGCCGTGGTATTCTGACGTCCACCTCCCTGGCCCGCTCACACCTCCCAGTGCGTGAGCTACGGCTTCGACCGCGAAGCGCCGATAGTGCAGAAGTAGGCAATCTAGGAGACCCGGAAGTATGCAGCTGCTTGCGTCTACCCGACGGTACTGCGGGTTCGTACTGGTCGCCGCTCTGGTGCTGGCAATTGCCACGCCCGCGCGTGCGCAATATAAACCCCGCCCGTTGAACGACCCGGCGACCGGCGAGCAATTCCACATCGAAGCAGCGGCGTCATTCTGGAGTCCTGGTGCCGACCTCAATGTCACCAGTGGTGGATTGGCTGCTATCGGGTATTGCCGGTACCCAGATCAATGCGAAGCGCGACCTCGGCTTTACAGACAAGCGGATGCCGTCGTTGGAAGTGTTTCTGCAACCCGCAGCGGGACACAAATTTCGCCTGCAGTACATCCCGATCAAATTCGAGGCGAGCAGCACCGTCACGAGAGACATCGTCTTCAACGGACAGCGGTATCGGATCGGCATCCCGGTGGATTCGACGTTGAAGTGGAACGCGGTGCGGTTCGGCTACGAGTTCGACTTCGTCCGCAAGAACCGCGGCTTCGCAGGATTCATCATCGAGGGGAAATACACCGACGTACAGGTCGAGCTGACGAGCCCGGCGATCGGCCTCACCGAATTTGCGCGCGCCCGTGCGCCGATTCCGGCACTCGGCGGCATTGGACGGTTCTACGTCGTCCCGAACATCTCGATCACCGGCGAGCTGACGGCTTTCACGCTGCCGACGACCATCGAAGGCCGCTACGGCGGGCACTACGTCGATCTGGACATCTACGGAACAGTGAACTTCACGAAAAACGTCGGCTTGAAGGGCGGCTACCGATTGCTCGACATGTATTACCTGGTGAAACAGGATATCGGGTCGTTTGTGATGCGAGGAATTTATTTGTGTCGTCGCTCGATACTGAACGACGCCCGCGGCAAGTCTAAAGTTCGAAGTCTGAAGGGCGGCCTCATTCGCGAAGACGGCTGGCTTGTAACCATCCGATCGGGCGAGGCAGACTTCTGCGTTCAGACTTCAGACTTAGTGAATCCTCACTCCCGCCGGCACCAGCCTTTCCATCCGGCGGTCAGCCTCCTGTAGCGTTTCGTCTTTCTTACAGAAACAGAACCGCAGCTTCGTCTTCCCCACGCCTGGCGTCTTGTAGAAGCTGCTCCCGGTACGGCTGCGACGCCGATATCTTTCACCAGGTAGCGCGCGAACTCGACGTCGTCACTGAAACCGAAGGCGCTGATGTCGGTCATGATGTAATGCGCCTGTACGGCTTGTAGACGGTGAAGTGATGCCGCGCCAGCGTCTTCATCAGGACATCGCGGCGGACGCGGGTTTCCGCCAGCTTGCCGTAGTAGTCGTCGGGCAACCCCAGCGCGACCGCTCCTGCTTCTTGTAACGGCGCTGCGCGCCGACCGTCAGGAAGTCGTGAACTTTCCGGATCGCGCCGGTCAGCGACGGCGGCGAAATCGTCCAGCCGACGCGCCAGCCGGTTACGCTGTAGGTCTTCGACAAGCCGTTCATCGTGACCGTGCGATCGGCCATCCCTTCGATCGTCGCGATCGGGATATGGGAATGGCCATCGTAGATGATGTGCTCGTAGATCTCGTCCGAAATCGCAATCGCGTCCCACTTCCGGCAGAGCGCAGCGATGGTTTCGAGCTCGTCGCGTGAGAACACCTTGCCGGTGGGATTGTTCGGGGTGTTGATGATGATCGCTTTCGTCTTGTTGTTGAAGGCGGCAGCGAGTTCATCCGGGTCGAATGTCCAGCCTGCCCTGAGCGAATCGGCCGGCGCCGAAGGGTCCGGTTCGTGCAGCGTGACGTAGCGCGGCGTCGCCCCGGACAAAATTGCGTCGGGCCCGTAGTTCTCGTAGAACGGCTCGAAAATCACGACCTCGTCGCCCGGATCGATGATGGCCATCATCGTGGACATCATCGCTTCAGTCGAGCCGCAGCAGACGGTCACTTGCTCGTCTGGCACGACCGGCAATCTGTAGCGGCGCGTAAATTCACGCGCGATCGCCTCGCGCAGCGGCCTCGCGCCCCACGTGACCGTGTATGGTTGATATCCGCATTCCTGATCGCCGCACACGCCGCGGCCTTGATTTCGGCCGGCGCCGGAAAGTCCGGAAACCCCTGCGACAGGTTGACGCCGCCATAGAGCTCATTCAGCCGCGTCATCTCGCGGATGACCGATTCGGTAAATTGAGTCGCCTTCCTGGATCCCGTCAGCTTCGACATCGCTCTATTTCACCACAAAGGTTCCAAGACTTGATTTACCTTTGTGCCGGAATCGTGACCGTGAAGGTGGATCCGCGCCCAGCCTCGCTCGTTGCCGCAATCTCTCCACCGTGCGCGCGGACGAGCGTTCGCGCGATCGTCAAGCCAAGACCCGACCCGGTCGAGCCGCGCCGCTTGTAGAAGCGATCGAAAATGTGCGGCAGTTCCTCGGCTGGAATGCCCGGGCGGCGTCGGCGACGCGAACGATCAACGTCCCGACATCAACCCGTGCCTCCGCGGTCACCGCCGCCCCGCCGCCGTGGCGCACTGCGTTCGCCAGCAGGTTCACGATCACCTGCCGCATTCGAACCGGATCAACGACGACCACCGGCGCCGACGGATCTTCCGCTAATGCTGATCGTCGTTGATTTTCGTGCCGCTTCGTCGTGGACCGCGTCGGCCGCATCGCGCAGCAGCATGCCGATATCAGTCGCTTCCTTCTCGAGTGTCAGCACACCGCTCTCGGCATTCGCCAACGTCCGCAGGTCGTCGACGACTCGCGCTAACACTCGCGTTTCCTCGAGGAGCTGGTCGATAATGTGAGGCATCGCTCGGATAGACGCCGTCGATCAGCCCCTCCAATCGCCCCTGCACCACGCTCAGCGGTGTCCGCAGTTCATGGGCGATGTCGGCCATCAGCTCGCGCCGTTGCTTTTCCTGCCGCGCGAGGCGCTCCGCCATGTCGTTGAACGCGGTCGCTACGGCGCGAACCGCCGGCGGACCTTTCTCGGCACCCGCGCGCTCAAATCGCCGTCCGCAACCCGGTGCGCGGCGCCGACGATGTCGCCGATTGGCGAAATCACGCGCGTTACGAATATCACCAGCGACACGGCGAACAGGCCGATCACCGCGACAATCCCGAGCGACCACAGGCGATCGCCGGTCCAGAACACCGGCCGGTCGCTGACGCGCGAGAAAATCGAGAACGCGCCGATCCCGCTCAGCCACCACACCAGCGCCATCAGGATCCATGCACGCCGCATGAATCCGTAACGACGACGACGCCAGCGCAGTGCCGGATCGAAAGGCGGCCACTGTTCGCCGTCCGGCCACCATGCCGGCATCGGCCGGTAGTAGCGGCCGCGCGGCCGATTCCAGCGGGTCATGCGTCGGCTGC
>CAVOHK010000018.1:0-180748 GCA_963695635.1 uncultured Acidobacteriota bacterium | reverse complement strand
GAGTTTTCGGGCCCGCCAGTGTCGAATAACGCCAGGCGAAAATCTCAGGCAAAAGTAACAGGCGCCTACATTTTCTTTGCGGCGCTCTACTTTGTGCAGAGCGTCGGAGATCCGACATCAGGGATGATCGCCCAGCCTGTCCGTTCTCTGCTCAGGAGTTGGGGAGAATCGCCAGCAGCTCTCGGGGCGCTTATGGCGCTTCTGGCGGTGCCCTGGACAATCAAGCCCGCCTTCGGCCTCTTGTCGGACTTCGTGCCGCTGTTAGGCTCGCGACGTCGCAGCTATCTGCTCCTGGCCAATGGTCTGGCGGCAGCGAGCTTGCTTGTGCTGGCATTCGTCCCGCTCGCGCCAGGAAGTCGCTGGCTCCTGTTCGCGCTTCTACTACCAACCACAATGGCCATAGCCTTGGGCGATGTGATCGTCGATGCGCTCATGGTCGAGAAAGGGCAGCCCCTCGGCCTGACCGGGCGTTTTCAATCCATCCAGTGGACCGCAGCGAACATCGCTCTGTTACTGACGGGCGTCCTCGGAGGCTATATCGCAGAGGAAAGGCTCCAGTCGCTCGCCTTTGCTCTCTGCGGCGCGTTGTGGTTGTTCGCTTTCGTTGTGGCGTGGCGCTATGCCGATGACCGCAAAGACGCCCATCTGGATGCGGCGAGCTTGCACGAAACCGGGGCCGCGCTGATGAGCGTATTTCGAGATCCGCTGTTCCTCGCGATCTGCGCGCTGTTAACGCTGTGGAGCTTCAATCCGGTCTGGGGTTCGGTGCTCTATCTGCACATGACCGAGGGGCTCGGATTCTCCGAGCGGGACTTCGGCAATGTCACCTCGGCCTTCTTCGCAGGGGCTCTGATCGGCAGCATCGGCTATGGCATTTACTGTCGATCGGTGAGGCTTTCGACACTGCTACATCTTTCGATTTTGGCGGCTATCGTTTCGAACGCTGTCTATTGGCAATTGGGCAGCTTGACCTCGGCTTATGGCATCTCCGTGCTCGCCGGAGCCGCTTACATGACCGGCACTCTCATTCAATTGGACCTGACCGCGCGCATCATTCCGGCAAGGGCTGCGGCGACGGTGTTCGCAATTGTTATGGCGCTGACCAACTTTGCCGGGTCAGCGTCTGAAGCATTTGGCGGCTGGCTATTCGAAGCCGCAAAGACACAGGGACGAGAAGCGTTCAGCCTCGTGGTCGCTATAAGCGTTGTTTCAGCCGCGACCTGCTGGCTATTAATGCCCCTGCTTCGTCGCGCTGCTCCTCAGTGGTGGGACTAGCTGACGAGCGAATTTCGCAGGTCACTCGTAAGCGGGAGACGCATTAGTCTTCGTATTGCGCCGGTTTGGTCTCCGGGAGCAGGATAGCCGCAAAAACGGTCGCCAACCCTGCGATACCAGCGAAAATCAAAAATGTAGACAGATGACCCACCGCGCCAAAAATGAATCCGCTCGCAGCAACACTAATTGAAGATGCTATGCCCAACAGCATTGTCACCGCACCACCGACGAGATTGAAACGACCCGTCCTTGCGGTGAGATCCGTTACGATGACAATTATTAAAACCTCCACGATCGCGCTCGTTACACCACCTAGGAGCTGGCCCAGCAATAAAAAATTGTAATCCGTTGTAATGGCAAGAAGCACTGAGCGCAGAGCCTCAAAACCAAAACCCAACAGAAGGAGCGGTTTCCGGCCGTATCCTTCTGAAAGATAGCCAACCCACGGGGCGAGAAACATCACAACGAGTTGGGCGGTTACAATTAGACCGGATATCTGAAGTGACGAGCTTGCCGCTTTGCTCATTCCAATATTTTCGCTAAGGAGTGGAACAACTGACGCGTCGGCAAGCTGGAAAAACATTAGACATAATACGAAATAGAGAAGGGTCCGGTTAGTCGCGAGATGTCTTAGGTGCTGGAGTTTCGCACCATTGCCGGACGCCGCATTACGTGCGCGACAATAGTCAATTTCGTCGGATTTGATGAAGCCGAGCGCCACAAGGGCGAGAACGCACAAAAACACAGTTGCAAAGAAGATTGCATTTGTCGCCACATAGCTGCCGATCAGGCCTTGGGCACCGGCTGTGATCGCGATACCGGCAGCGGCGAAGCGGTAATTTCGCCCCGTCCGAGCCGACATGGCGCGACGGCCGACGAGGCCTAAGCTGATCGCTCCAATCGCCGGCACAACTATCGCCGCCGTAAGCCCGTCGAGGGCCAGCGCGGCAAAAACAAGCCCAAATAGTGGTGCCGCAGCGAGAACTAGGGCGGCGACCATGCTCATCAGAATCCCGACAGCGGCGAAACCCCTCTTCCAAGTTATTGCGTCGGTGATAGCTCCGCCGGGGATTTGTCCAAGTACGCCGGTAATCTGGCCGGTCGCGAGGGCCAGGCCGACGCTCTCCTTCGTCCATCCCAGATCCGCGAGATAAAAAGCGACAAATGTCCCAAAGCTGGTCTGAATACTTCCAATCGCGAAGTTTAAGAAGTCCAACCCGTACCGGCTTTGACGAGATGCGGGGGAACGCATCCAGTTAAGAGCCTCGGCGTAGTGCGAGACCTTAATTCCGAATGGAAAGTTAGCCGAGTTGTTGCGCATCAGGCCAATCGGCGGGAATTAGAGAATGGATGCGGTCTTCACCTGCATCCCCCGTGTGATGCGGAAGTCCAGATTTGCCGAAATTTCTGGATTTCTGGCTTTCCTGCAGCAATGCCCGGAGTTTGGGCATTAGATGCTGCGTTGGTATTAAAGGTTCCCGCTGTGCCGCGTGGTTCGTTTACAAATCCGTTTGCAAACTAGGATGTGTCCGTACACGCCTCCAAAGCGGACCAGCTCCCGAAACAGTGACTCAAAGCGGACCGCTTCCATTGAGGGTTAGTGCGCCTCTACCTTCGAGCTGCTTCTGATGTAGGGTGGCGTATCGAGTTCCATTTGATCTACGACGATCAAGGAGACACTGGCCGCTTTCGATCCCCGCGGCTAACGCCCAGCCATGCCCGAGCGCCGCGTCGATAAGATCCTAAAACCTTGACGCTCTTGCGCTAGATGCCGACGGGGGTCTTCGCTGGAGATGTCAGGGGCCACCAAGACTAAAGCCTTGAGCTTGGCGGGATCGCTTTCGCCATGAGACGCAAACTTGACGATCAGGTCGGCAACCGCCGTCTTCGTCGCCTCTTGATCAAAGATGTCTCCGGACTGCGCCGACCGAAGCCGACGCCCTACTGCAGTCCAAGCTACTTACTGCTTTTCTACACATTTCTTGCCGGCGTCATCCCAGACTTTGCCGGCTTTCTCGCAGTCCTCTTTGTTCGTGATAGTTGAGCCAGGGCCAGCAAACGCGGGCGCGGTGAAAGCAATCGCAATGGCAACGGTGAGAATGGAAGCGATGCTCTTCATGAGGTTTCTCTCTTTACGCTGGACTAAGCCCCCTCAGATGAACGTGTTTCGTGGAATTGTGTTCCAGGAACAACCTTCCCCATCGCTGGTTGAATCGCTGTCGGCAGCCGAGGTTGGCGACCTCTCGCATGAGATCACTTCACTGGCTGCTGCAATCAGCCCTAGGCTGAGAGAAGCCCGGCCAATGGTCGAACGGTCGGGCTTCTTGTTGGAACTGGGATGCCCGCACTAGTGAGTGGCCATTACGTCGAATTAGTACCACCGGCCACGGCCATACCAACCACCACCGAACACCAACAGAACTACAATAATGAGGATCAATAGCGTGGTGTTATCCATCTTAGACTCCTAAGCATCCCTCGCTGAGTAGTTAGAGCTACAGCGCGATGTTCCCCGGGCCCTTTTTCCGGCTCAGTAGTTCTGAACGCAAACACCTCCACTCCATCGAGCACACCGGCGGTAGTATCGGCGAGTTTGACGGATGCTGGTTCTCGCCACACAGATACCATTGACTCGTACCCTAAAGGGACCGCAGCCTTCGCGGACTTGTGTAACGGTACCCTCAGGCTGATGGAGCGGGGCAGGCGACATGGCCAGCGCCGATGTGGCGACGGCCGATGCAAAGATAACGGCGACTAACCTGATCATCCTTTCCTCCGTTCCTTCAACCTAGTGGAACAATGCGTAAACTCAGCTTTGCCAAGGAAGTTCAATGGGGCAGGCTGGCACACTGAAAAACGCGCCTGCGGAGTCGAGTTCACCAACGGCAATCGGCCTGGAGGACAACCGTGGCTGACATTCTTTGCGACCAATGCCAGACGCCACTCATCGAGATAGACCTCTATGGTGAGCGTTTAAGCGGCTGCACCGTCTGCAACAAATGGGGCCTTCCAGGGGACAACCACCGAGTCATGGAATTGCTAGAGGAGGACCTTGCGGCCGTCAGGCAGCGTGTACACCGGCAACCTTGAGGCTGCGAGGGCGGTCTCGGTGCCGGGTGCCTTGACATCTAAACGGTGACTCGGTTACTTGCTCGCGCTTAAGCGCCGCGGCCGCTACTGGCTGCTGTTCCTCGATGGCCACGCCGACTTCTAACCAGACGTTTCGTAGTGAAGTCGGAAACCGAAAAAGGTCATTCCGCGTTGTGACGAAACCAACGCGGAGAACTAGCCATGCCGACTATTGAAGCCGAGCCCTTGGTGATCGCGTTTAAGCGCGAGGTCGCCAAGATGCGCGACCGGGACGCCCCCGACATAGAGATTCAAGCGATGCTCGAGTTTGTTGAGCAGTCGATCCGTTGGAGGGAGGAAAAAAATCGTGAGCCGTTGGTCAGCGCCTTGAGGGAGGCAGCGGGCCTTTCCCACTAGACTGTTCAGGAACCCCCGATCCTATTGAAGGTTGAATGGGAGTTGGGTCGACCAAGGCCCTCCCTTGTGTAACATTAGGAGCCGCTCATGGGTCAGTGGGTAAGATGCACTTTGGAAAAGGACGAAAATCTTGGCGAGCAGAAACTCGTTCGTCATCTCAACCTTGACTACTACGTCAGGATGGAACGAAACCCAAATAACGCTACGCTGCTTCGGGGCGTGGGAGCCGGAGACATGATTGTTATCGAAACGCCGGAAGAGTTGCTCGCGCAAGGGCAACGACTGGAATCAGCGACGCCAGTTATTAGAGGCACCTAGCTCGTAGCTTGTCGCGGCCCTTGCGGACTAGTTAGTGTGCTTGCCGCACCCTTAGCCTTGATCGGCAACACCCCTTCCTGACGGGCAAGCGAAAACCAACGCGCAGCAGCTTCTAGCCAGTGCGAGCGGTGATCAACATCCTCGGCTACCACCGCCCGAAGGCAGCAGTTCTCAACGCGACTGCGATAATATTCTGGCTTACTAGCTGACATGCGGAGTCAACCCGGCAGCCCGACGTTTGATCCGAACCCCGGTGCGCCACACCGCCACACGCACTTGGCACTTTCGTCGTATCAAAATCTGCCTCCGCTTAGAAGCGAACGATCCGAATAACGAAAAGTTCCGGCTCGCGTGTTTACCCGAACCGGGAACTGATCGCGAGTCGTCGACGTTTTTTGATCAGGCACACTGAGGGAGAATTGCCATGTTCAAGATCGCAGGCACGCTTCCGGTGAAGACGCGCTTACCGTTCGCGGCGTGGGCTCTCGCCGGGCTTGTAACCATTTTCTCGCTAATGACCTCGTTCGTTATTCCGACTTTCAATCATGCGGAGCAAGCAAGCACTTCCGCACCAGAGGCCCAGTTCGCATCTGTCACCGTTCTGCTCAAAGTACTGTCGGCCCTTTGACGTGTGGCGTCCCCCACGCAGCGTTACTTGAGCGGCCAATGCCAGAAGCCGACCTTTTCCCGTCGATTCGCTATCGTCGAAGCCTCACCGCAAACCTGAAAGGGACACGGCGGCCGCAGCGCCTGTTAGAGCCGCTTTCGGGTTCGAGCCGTGCCTCTTTTGCGGCTACGGGCAGGCAGCGCATTTACGTCTGGTATTCAGTCGCAGCGTCTGCCGCCCGTAAAATGGTCCTCCATACGCTCTACGACGGGGTCGAAGAGTTCGCGCCTAGCTTCCGGATAAGCTATCGCTAGGATATTCACAATGCGTCCACCACACGAGAATATGACTTTCTCGTAATAGATCTGGTCGCCGCGGTAGCCGCTTACGACGAACCATGACCTGCCACGTGGCTCGTAGGTTACATCCTCATATCCGTCGGCGTGAGTGAGCATCCACTGCTTGAAGTCGCCCGGAGTTTCACCTTTCTCATTGTCCCACGCACCGGCAAGAAATTTGGCTCCTGTGTTTGGGGACTGGAAATAATGAAACGCCGGTCTTTCTCCTTCGACCTCGGCGAACAGTTCCTGGGGATAGGAATAGCTATAGCCAAAGTGACTATCCTCCCGCGTAGTCCAATCATCGGCGCGAGCGTCGTTGACTAATAGCAGGCTTACAAAAATCAAAACCAAGACGACTCTTTTCATGATCAATTAAAGTTCGAGAAGGCGAACCAGTTCCACGACAGTTTCGAGCGCGTAGGTGGGGGAACGCAGCCATGGAACCAATCTACGATTTCCGGCTTAAATACTTGGCTCCTTAATGACTTGGCTCCTTCGGAACACCAATGAAACGCTTGTTCTTGATACTTGGTCTGATGTGGGGCGCGATTTACATCGCCAATCATCTGGTGCTGCCTCGCCCCGTTTCGGACGGCGCAGTCCATTCGCATAAGCCGGCTGAGCAAGTTAACGCTAGCCAACAAATTGATTCCTGGGGACCATACTTGCCGAATAGCTCAAAGGTAGCCGTCGAAGGCTCCGATGAAAATTCGGTCGCAGGCCGTCCAGAAAAGGAAACTCAACAGCCAAGTTTGACAGTCCCTGCGGCAAATCCAACGCCCCGACAAGCTCCGTTGAATGATGCGGAACGCTCGCCGCTCGACGATCCCGGTCTGCCCCTGCGAAAGCCGCTTTTGAGAGACGTGACGGTCGCCGAACAAGCGCCTGCGAGGCGTCGGCTGGACGTCGATGCAAAAAGAAGATCGCCGATTGCGGCTGATAAGCGAGTAGCTCATTTGGAACGTCCGTTTGACGAACCGAGTGGCGCAGGGAAGAACCGTGGAGGGTCGCAGCAGCCCAAGAACTCACCTGACCCCATGGTCAGAGGACGTCCTAACTTGGGGCTGTTCATCTTTGCTCCACCAGGATTTTAGCCGGTCGTGACCCGCAAGGCCGAGAAAAAATTTGCCCGCGTCAGAAACATGGCGGCTGATGCCTATGGGGAAGCGATGAGATAAGCAAGGAATACCCGCACATGACTCTCGCACTCGCAGCCTGTTTCGGCTTTTTGCTCGGCGTACTCGCCACCCGGCGCTAGATGTTCCTGCGAGGCACGCCCTGCGATAACCATGGCCTTTCGGCCAAGAACGATTTTTTGCGCATAAGCCCCAATCAGAGGGGCATCGGAAATGATCTGCGGTCGAGGTTCCCCCAGCAGGTTTTGATTCCGCCTGAGGGTGGAAGCATTTGCGCCGCATGAACGTCATCCGGCAAATGCCGATGAAGACCTTCACCTTGGCCCGCGAACTGCGCCGCTGCGTACTCCTGATAGCGGAGATTTATGCGGTGGAGGATAAGTGACAATGGATGAGATTGACAAAGAGGCTCTCACAAGAGCACTCGAATTAACTAAAGCCGAGCCCGAGCGTGCAGAGCAGATTGAGTCCATGCTCGAGGACCGCAGTTGGGAAGAAGTTGCCCAATTCGCTGCACGGCATCAGCAATGCAAAAACCTACGGCTGAAGCCCTGGGAGACACCGCCGTGTCACGGTGCTGTAAACCTTGCTGCGCCCGGGACCGACGTTGATGAGAGTTTCCCAGCCGCGAACCGTCTTTTGCAGCGCCTGCTGGACGCAGGCCTCTCCCAGTGGGAGCCGGATCCTGAGGCGGCGCTTGCGCCTGCTGCCGAGGGCGAGGAAGAGTGAGACCCGGCTAGGACCGGGCAGCTTCGAGATTGTCATAGTCGGAATCTCGAAGGGTAAATTGAACCGACGGAAAAGTTCATCCTGCCATTGCTCAGCAACGCTCCCAGGGCAGACCACTAAGCATCGCTGAAGGTTGCCGCGGAAAATTGGCTAACGTGAGGAAATAAGATGAGCATGAAACAGCAACGGGGCTGCCGGCCTCAGCGCGAACGCAACGCCTGTGGCAAACGCGACTTGCATCAGAAGAGACACGCCGCCGTCTCGCGACTACGAATTATTTTGTAGGCTTGGGGTACGAATGTCGCCGTGGTTAGCGTAGCAGCAATAGAGGACACGATCGTCTCCATGCATCTGCGCGCCTAACGCGACAGTGACATGCCTTACCTCTCAGGTGTGCTAACCGGCATCCTTCTCACCGTTTCCTCGTCGTATTCCTCATTGATAATCTCGGGCCAGAGCCTGACACACGTGATATCGTGAATTGGGACTACGTTGGTACGACCCTAGGCGCTTCGGTCGAGAAGGTCGGCGAAGAGGTCCGTCAGGAGGTGCACGAAGCGACCGCACCGGATAAGGACGCCAGCCCGCCGCCGGCCGCCACCGCAATCCAATAGTTGGGGCATGGGGGGTCTAGTGGGTCGAACTTGTAACTACTGTCATCCGAAGGAATTTACCGGCACTATGGAGCACGCCGGAAACACCATCGCTACGCTCGCTGCAGTCGTCATCATCCTGGTTATCGTCGGCGTGCTTGCACTTGCCATGTACTTCGCCAGGTAGACGGACACCCTGGGGCCGACCGTAGGCTCGAGCCACTGAAGGTGCTGTATATGTCCGGATACTCCAGGAACGCGGTGATGCATCAAGGTCGTCTGGAGCAAGGCGTCGATCTTTTGCAGAAGCCGATTTCGCCGTCGGTATTGGCGACCCGTCTCCGCGATATGCTGAACTAGTTGGTGGTTTGACTCGCTGTTAGTTTCAGCAGAGTACACTCAGCCCCTCACTTGCCAAGGTCATGCCGGCACCGGAACTTCATGATTAGAATTTGGTTTTTGGTCAGGCACCTTTTCTGGCTAGTGGTTACCGAATGCCACCTAAATCACGCTTTCCCGTCTTTGCATCGACGTCGCCCGGTCGCTATGCACTCCTCCAGGGGCTCCTGATCGCGGCAATAGTCGTTGCCGCCCTCTATGTTGGGCGTGAGGTTCTGGTTCCCCTCGCACTCGCAATTTTGCTCAGCTTTGTGCTTACACCACCGCTGCTCTTGTTGCGCCGACTAGGAGTGCCAAGAGCGCTGGGAGTGGGGATCCTAGTGAGTTCAGCTTTCTTATTGATCTTGACGCTCGGCTGGTTGATGTCGCGAGAGGCAGCGCAGTTTGCAGTCGAGCTCCCGCGCTATCAAGGCATTCTCAACGAGAAGATCAATAAGATCACTAAGTCGGCAGCGGACGCGCCCGGTATAAGGAAGATAACGCAAGCGCTCGAAGAACTTCAACAGGAGCTAGCTAACCCCAGACCTGATACTTCGGTGGGAACCGTGCCCGTTCCGCCGGAGCAGGTAGGGGAAGATCGCAAACCTGTACCGGTTGAGATTCGTGAACCGCAACCAAAGCCACTTGAACTGTTTCAGCGTCTGGCTGGTACTCTGCTTCCCCCGATTGCTACCGCCGGCATTGTCCTCCTCTTCGTCATATTTATTCTTCTGCAAAGAGAGGACTTGCGCGACAGGCTGATTCGTTTGTTCGGCACTTCCGACCTACAACGCTCTACGGCCGCGATAAACGACGCGGCGGAGCGGCTTAGCCGATATTTCATAACTCAACTGCTGATCAATTCGGCATTTGGCATCTTCATCGCCTTTGGCCTCTGGTTGATAGGAGTGCCAAGCGCCACCGTGTGGGGCATTCTCGCCATGCTCATGCGGTTCGTGCCTTACGTGGGGTCCTTTATAGCTGCCGCACCGCCGGTGTTGCTTGCTGCAATTGTCGATCCAGGCTGGACCACATTCCTGCTCACTGCTGCTCTCTACCTCGTTTCTGAGTTGGCCATGGGTCAGCTTGTAGAGCCTGTCGTCTATGGTCACGGCACGGGCCTGTCGCCAATTGCGATCGTAATCGCGACTGTGTTTTGGACATGGTTATGGGGGCCGCTCGGACTCTTGCTTGCGACGCCGCTTACTGTCGTTCTTGTGGTCCTTGGGCGCCATATCGAGGGGCTTCAGTTTTTCGACGTCTTGCTTGGTGATGAGCCAGCACTCACCGCGGAGCAACGTTTCTACCAACGCCTGCTATCGGGAGATTCGGCAGAATCGGCCGATCAGTTGGAGAACTGCATTAAAGAAGGACAGACGCTCGTAAGCTGCTTTGATGAAGTAGCACTGAAGGCATTGCAGTTTGCGCAACATGATGCCGAGCGCGGGGCGCTAGTCGAGGAGAATCTCGAGCGCATCGAGAGGACAATGAGAGAGGTAATCGAAAATCTCAGAGATTTTGAGCCGCAGCATGGATCCCAAAAGGAAAACTCGGAAAAGTCAGCAGGTGGCTTGGCCTCGCTGACGCTTATCGAAGAAAAGCAGGACCTAGAGCGTCTGGAGCCTGGTGATCTTGCGCCTGGATGGGAGGCAGAGGGCGCGGTCGTCTGCATCGGTGGCCGGACGCCCTTGGACTATGCTGCCGCCGCCTTGCTTTCGGAGCTTTTGGAAAAGCTTGGCTTGAAACCGCGTGTCCTAGGTAGCGAAGCAATTTCGGCGGGTCATATCGCTTCGCTGGACGTTACCGATGCGAGAACTCATCTGCCTCTCATATATGAGCATCGGTCCGAGCCCTGCCCACGTCCGTTATCTCATCAAGCGACTTCGGGGAATCATTCCTACGGACTGCACTATCCTCGTCGGGTACTGGGCAGCCGATGGGAATGGCGCAGTCAAAGCGTTAAAGCAGACTGCAGGAGCCGACGCCTACGCCACCTCGTTGAAGCAGGCGGCCGAAATCATCATCAACGCCGCCCGCACTCCAGCAGCTGAAAAGCGGATACCCGAAGTTGCTCGCACAAGAGTTGGCGAAAAGGCGGTCAGCGAAACTCCGCTTAAACTCGTTCGAGAAAAATCCAACGGTTAGCATGCTAATCTTATGGACGTGGTGTTTCTTGGCCCGCGCACCTCTATTTGCGCCAAAATCTCCTGAATGCGACTAAGGCCACACTAAGCGCAGCTAGGATGCTGCCGAACCAAGTGTATTTGCGTTTTAACTCTTCGGTTTTTACCTCTTGACGGCGGCGAAGAATTTCTTGGGCGACGACCGCCTTCTTATCTCCGAACTCACCCTCCGCAAGGCCACGCTTAAGCTCTTCGTCGCTACGCTCTTCGAGAGGCTTAGCCATCGTAGACCATCGGGGTTGAACCTGGTGAAGTTGGATCTGATCTAGTTAGGAAGCAGCGGATCGAAAACGATCAGGAGCATTAACTAGTTCCCGCGACAAAGGGAATGCGCTGGTGGGTTATGACAAGTGTAAGACGGCTAGGTTCCTAATCAGAAATGCCTCCTCATGAGCCATCTGCCATTCAACTGCCGAAAGTGTCAGCCGACCACGTTGCCGGTGGCCCTGACGGTCATCTCGCATTGAACCCGAGATCCCCGCCAGGTCAAGTGAAACTCGGAGGACAGGAGGAGGGACACCGTCAGCAGAAGCTCGTACTTCGACGACATGAAATTAAGATTCGGCCGGCATTTTTTTGCTGCCGAAATTCGCTGCGCGCTTCCCAACAGTGCTGACGGCTTGGTCATTTGTAAAAGGCAGCATCAGCTGCGTCATGTAGTGCTGTGGAAAGCAAGGGTAATCTTGGATGCCGATGTCACCGGCACTTGGCGCGCGCTCGGAAGCGAGCTTCAGCGTTCCGAGGAGGCTATCCCAAAAAGTGAAGAACAGTCCGAAGTTGACATCTCCTTGTCCAGTCCAGTTGACGTGGTGAAGCCGGTGCACAGCACCTACCGCCAAGAACTTCTGAAATTGGCCAAGCTCGTAGTTGGTATTGGAGTGTTGTACGAGAAGTTGCATAGAGATTGCGAAAGCGAGAAGAATGGCGACGTCGACCGACAAGCCGGCTAACACGAGGGGCAGCGTACCCGACCGCAAGATCGAGCATCTGATGTAGCGGGTGGCGCACCAAACCGTTGAAGCTGTAGAGCCGATGCACGCCGTGATGGACCGCGTGTAGCCTCCAGAGCCAACTCACACGATCACTCCAATAGTGAATTATTGTCATGCTGAAATCGGCAATGATGATCGCAAGGAGCAGTTGCACGCCGAGGGGCAAAGTCGAAGGCCAGATGCCTTGCCACGGGACAAACATCGTGACGAGTGGCAGCATCATGATCGCGTTGATATTCGCGATCTCATAGACTACACCGTGAGCCACATCCTTACCGACGTCAGAGTGCGTGTAGTTCCAGGATTGCTCAAAGGGTAGGATCCACTCCGTTACAAGCGATAGAGCAACAGCGATTGCGAATAATACGCCGATCCATAAGAAGGAATAGCCGTCGGCAATTAGATACACGGCAAAAAGATTGAGCCCGACCAGCATCGTCGGTGCATAGCCGAAACGGGCGAATAAGCGCAGTGCCGCCATCAAATATCCTGCTTAAAACACTTGTGGAATAACGCTTCCGTGGGCGATTTGTTGCCGGTCAGCGACAAGACAGCCGGCGCCAGTGTTCTTGCAGCTTTACCGCGAACGGATGAGGCTTAATGCCGGGCGTTCGTTTCTCTCGGGCGAGACGCCGAGTTGAGTCTTGAGTCTAAGGCGGCTGCGTAACCCGCATTCACTTGCCAAACAGGCCTTGGCAATTGGGCACATAAAGTTGCTCTAAAAGCCCCAACCCCAGCCACGTCCGATACCGATGCTGATGCCTGGTCTCCAGCCGTAGCCGTAATAACCGTATGGCCTGTAGGCGTAGCCGTAATACGGGTAGGCTGGGTAGGCATAGCCATAATACGGGTACCCGTAGCCATAGCCATAATAACCACGGCGATAGGCTCGGCGATATTGTCGGCGCCAATAGGCAACCTTTTCAGCGGGCGTATAGGACTTCGTTAGAGGTGCCAGGGTTCCGGCATTGGCTATTGTCGCCGCGTTGGCTTTCCAGATGCCGCTGCTAGCTAAGAGTAGTGTCGCTGATGCGAATGCAATGAGGAGCTTGGGCATGTCGCCCTCCTGAGTTTGCGTGTTACGCGATTACTCATTAAACACCCCTCACGGTCAGCCGTTCCGGTCGGACTCAGGACATCGAGCGTGCTGCCCCCCTGCCCACTCTAACAAGAAGCCCGACCGCTCACGTTCATGACAGCCGGGGTTCTCTCAGCCTTGTGTGGGCTGAAACCCCTGGACGGGCGTGCCCTGTCCTCGGCTCCAATTCAACCCGCGTAGGATCGAGTCTTCCTGGCGTCCCAATAGCGGTTCAACGCGGAACTCGGTGGCAGTTGGTTTGTTTCTCCGTCAGACGGGGGTGTGGAGGCTGCGTATGCCTGATACACCCATGAGTTTTGACAGATCTGTCATTAGAGATAGCCGCGGAGGCAGAACCGATAACTCTGTTACCCCCGGCCTTGTGCTGGCAGCCATCCTTGCGGTTCTTTTTCTCTTCGGCACGCGCGTCTTTGATACGGCTAAAGACAGCGCCGACATTAGCACGCAGCAAGCACGTATCGAGGCACCCGGCGAGACAAAGACGCCATAATCGAGCCTGCCGGGGCCTCTGTTCGAGGACTTTGCACCAATGAGCAACGTGGCAGAAAAACTAGGTGACCAAACCAATCGACAGGTTACCGACTCGGACATTGAGAGCTGGGCTCTGAGCGCCGTAGGTGCGATTGAACGCTTTATCGCCGAACGAAACGCGCTCCGTGAGCGGGTACGCGCTCAAGATCGTGAACTTTCTCTTTTGCGTGAGCATGTCAGTCTCATGCGTAATAGCTATCGAAGGCTTGCGAATGAGTTCGTGACTCAGTTGGAAATTGTAGACAATTTGGTCCCCGAAACTACGCAGTTGCATGAGCGTCAAAAGCCGACTGAGAGCGGTCAATTTGAGCTATCGAAAACTCGAGTCGCCTAACACTCAAGCGACTTCATCGCCGATCGGCTCGATGCATCCTTCCGTGTCGTTCTTCACGCTGTTGACGAGGCGACTCACAGCATAAGCTTCCATCAAGCTCGCGTCGTACGGTCGAAGCAGTGCGCGCAATTCGTCGGGCGATTTGCTCGGTCCAAGCCAGGTGTCATAGTCCTCGGGTAACAGCATGACCGGCATCCGGTCGTGCACTCCCCCGACAAGCGGGTTTGGTTGCCCTACGATTATCGCTGCGGATAAGATTTCCTCGCCGTCAAGTCGCGCAAACTCCCATATTCCAGCAAAGGCGAACGGCTCGAGATCTTTGCGTCTAAAGCGATAGGGCTGCTTGCCATCGTCGCGCTTTTGCCATTCGTAGAAGCCAGTTGCCGGAATGAGGCAGCGTCGCTTCGCAAATGCCTCTCGAAACAAAGGTAACTTGTGCACCGTCTCGGCACGCGCATTGATATGCGGCACCTTTGGCTTTTCCTTCATCCAAAACGGAATGAGACCCCACCTCGCCATGGTTAGTTCAGGCTCACCATCTCTCGGATCGATGCGAACGATGGGAATCTGGTCGGTTGGGGCGACGTTGTATCGGGGCGGAAAGTTAGACCGAGAAATCCTAACTGCGCGGAAGAGTGCGCTATAGGCGTCGCGAGGGATTAAATTGTCGTAGCGGCCACACATTCAAACTACATAGGGAGCGCGTCGTCTAAAATGTACCCGCATTGCTCCGGTGATTGAGCGGTTGACCCCCATCGCCTGGGCGTAATGACCAATTCATCCTCTCGTTTTTCAGTTTCCCCGGTGAGCCGCTGCAGCGTTGGCCCCTCCATGACGCGCATTTCCGAGTTGCCATCGCAAAGCTTCACCGCCCCTTCCATGGGCCCCATGCAATGGGGGGGAGGGTTATAGGATCTATTTCACGGTATACCCCACCCCCACCCCCTTGATTTTCGTTCCGGGCGGGGCTCACAGATCGGTGTTGGAGTAGTGATTAGACCAGTCCTTGGGTCCGCAGGCCCGAACCGGCGATCAGCGCCGCTGTCATCCCGGCCAGAACTGCTTTCCACATGGCTTCCCTCCAAAACGGAATATCGCCAATCTCGGAATACAGGCTCCTGAGCGGCAACGAACAAGTTAAAGTTTGGACAGGATCACAAGCACGCCGACACCGCACCGTCCCCGGCCCTGGTGAGGCGCGAGCGTTCAGATCGAATCATATGAAATTAGGTTCCGAGAACATCCATTATCGGAAGTGAACCCTGTCTCGCCAAGGTCAGTCGGGTGGACTGCGGGGTTGGACCTAATCGGCTTCCACAGGTTCAGCCCGCTCTATGCGGGCTTGAGAGGCTTTCTCGCTTTGCAATTTGCCTCACTGATTTCCTTTTGAGTAATGCTTACACGATCCAGCTTAGCTCGCGCGCCTTGTCGTTGGCGGCCTTTAGGGCACGAGCCAGAAATTCCGCCCGCGTGATTGGACCCTTCTGCTGATCTTGAAAATAATCGAGCCTCGCCACGAGCTGCGATCCCCGATGTGGCTTCCGGTACACGACCCTTAAGCTCGTGCCCGGCATCGTGACGACGAGGTCTTGGTCCCGCACCTCGACGCAGAGATCGCAGTTATCGGTCATCGGCAGAAACTAAATGTAAAAAGGACGTGGCCTCGCGCCATCCCTAAACGCGAATCATGCATACTAGGCAAAATATTTACCGAAGACATCGATGGAGACGGAACCCTGACCGCTAACTGGTGTTTTGGGGTTGGTGGAAATTCGATTGGTGGCGAGTGAGGGCTGCGCCACCAAAACGGGGGACTTTTCATGACGAAACTCGACATGCTCAATGCCCAAAGGGCAGAAAAATTTGCTGCGCTATGTGTGTTTGTGGCGCGTGACCTTGGCTATGGCGACTTGCAACATCTAAGCGAAGAGGATCGAAATCACATCGAAGGTGAAGCAAAGAACTATGTGGAGCTGTGGGGTGAAACGCTCGAAATGAAAACCAGTCCCACCATGCGCCCGATCACGCCTTTACGACGTCTCTTGGCTGAATATCACGATACTTGCGAAAAAATCCTCGATGAGCAAGAAATCGAGATCGGTCTCTGGGCCTACAAGAAACGAACCCAGGGGCCTAGGCGACGGTCGGCGTCCTTCTAGCAGCGGACGAAACTCGAAGACAGAGGGCGTCGGCTTCGGTCGGCGCCCTTTTTCTCTAGACTTAGAACCAATGACCAACCGCCGCTTCCCACCGCCCTGGACCGTCGAGCGCTTGCCCGGTGGCTTCAAGGTGATCGACGCCAATGGTCAGTCGCTTGCCTACTTTTACGCACGAGAGAATGACAACGACACGGGCACAGCCGGAGTGCTCACCATGGATGAGGCAAGGCGGTTGGCGAGCAATTTCGCCAAGTTGCCTGCGCTACTCGGTAAGGGGACTGAGCCACCGCGTCTTCGTTTTTCACATTTTAACCATTGTGCAAGAGTTTGAGACCACTCTTTCCTGTGCCATGAGCGTGAGTGACGTCTCTAGACGCCTTCGGATCTTCCTGGCCAATCGAGCAATTGCTTTGGGTTGGACCGTGAAGAGCGCCTGCAAGCCATGCGCGCATGGACTGTTCACCACGGCCAGGTGACTCGTTCCGGAAGCTCAGCGCTTTCTCGTACAGCGCTTAGGCCCGCATAATCGTAATCCTCTATCTTCGATTGGCTTCGCACCCTCATAAAGCCGCGGGTCGTGTCCGGTTTACTGGTCGCGTTGGCTTTTTGGGGAGCGCTTAACTTCGCTTTGCGGACGACCGCAACGGAAACTCACAGCTTCTCCTAGACAATTTCGCGTTTCAGCAAGGGTCGGAAGCGTCGCCTAAAGGCAACGTCATTAGCGTCAGCAAATCTTCGCCAACGCCGGACTCTGCTTTAGCAACTGGTTCCGTCTCAGCGCGAGAAGTTGCAGCGGTTCCGCTGCCCCTGAGAAAACCTGCAAAGGTCTCCAAAGTCGCGAATGGAAACGACGGGAAAGGCAAACCTGAAAACTCAAAAAAGAATGGTTTCAGCAAAAAAATAGAGGTTCTCACGCCGGGACCTTGATGCCTTCGTCTGGCCCATTCTCTCTGGCTCGTTTACATTGCCGAGCACGCCGTGGGACATCAGAAAGTGAAGCTGCTAAGGAGCGCATAATCGCCTTCGGCATTGTGTTGGTGCTGATGCTCGTCGCGGTCCTTGGTATGCTCGCGTTCTTCGGCATGGAGTTCATTGAGAACGCCTTGCGGTAGGATCAACTGCCATCTGTCTCAGTCGGATTACCCAGCCCCAACAGCCTATCCCAAACGCGAAGCGACCTAGAAGCCCCGGCCCCCACACCGGGGCTTTGTCGCGTGGGAAGGCTTCTTTCACCCCCGGCCTCTTGCCGTTGGTGAACTCGACGCCAGTAGCTTAGTGCAACGACCGTCGAGCGCCTGTTGTCGGTTTGGCACTCTCTGATGCCCGTGCAGGCTTCCCGGATGCAGGCTCTTTGCCCATACGGCGGCGGACCGGCTCGCATAGCCGATTGTGACGCGGTGTACTGGCGTCCAACGAAAGCGGGCGCGCTCAACCTCCCTCCGCGAAACAGCAGCAAGCGGTGATGATAATAGCAGCTTCGTGGGACGTTTATCGCGCGTTAACGATGCTCTGCCACGGTCTTACATACACGGTCTTACATATTTGAGGGCGACAGTCCGAATGGGCCGTCGAAGGTGACGAAATGATCGGAGCCGTGAGGGGCTTGTTAGCGGCTCATTTGCTGACGGCTACCGAGTTGGTTGGTCCGCTCGGGGCCGATTTAAACGGACAGCCCGCTGCCGGAAAGCCAGCTGTTATAGTTGCGGCACCTGCCACAGCAATCAAAGCAGCGGTGGGGACCGCAGCACCTTACTGTTATCGCTTATCGGTTTTGTCGGACTCGTGCTGAGGTTTCTGCACGTTTGAAGACCGCCGACGACTTGGAACTCCTAGTGAGGGTCCTAGAGGCTCACGAGGTCCTTTTTGCTAAGGCAGACCAACCGAAGGCGAACGGACGATCCGAGCCGGAGATTTTAACTTTGACCTAGCTGCTTGGCACGGGAACCAAAAAACGCTGATCGCTGTTTTAAAAAATGGCCATACAATGCCGAAAAGGCAGGGAGAGTTGAACGAAAACTTCAACAAGAAAGGCCGGCGGAGGGAACAATGATGTACCAAATCCTCTTCTTGGCGCTGTCTGTTGTGATTGCCGCCAACATCCTAGTGGCAGTTATCGCCCTTCGCAGAGCATATCGAGAGGAGCGGCGGCCTCGACGCTTTTCCGGCTTCGCTCCAGGCTGAGGTGCGGGCGGTTCCATTTTTGGCCATTACGGCACATTGCTCCACTAGCGAGCAGTCTGCTCTGAACACGGCCAGCGTAACCTGTTGCCGGAAACGTATTTCGCGACATTTAAGGGCTTTGTCGCGTCGTCAACTTCGGTCGGCGCGTCTTTTTGTTTTGGAGTGGCCCGAGGAATGAGGCGAGGCGCATCGCGGCGAATATCGCCAAGCTGCCAGTGTTACTCATAGCGAAGCGGTTCCCAGGCAAGAAGCCCGACCGCATGGCAAACACCACAGTCGGGCTTCTCTCAGCCTGGGGGCTGATTGCCGATGGACAGTTGTAGGGCCATCCACCAGCCCCGACTTAACTTGCGATGGGGAAGGGTGTTCCTGGAACGCAATTCGCACAAAACACGTTCATCTATGGGGGCATAGTCTAGCGTAACGGAGAAAACCCCATGAAAATTCTCATCTCGACATTCGCTATGGCAGTAGCACTTGCCTTCACCGGTCCTGCATTCGCCGGTGACGTGTCAAAAGCAAAGACCGAGGCCGACTGTCAGAAGCACGGCGGCACGTGGGATGCGAAAACCAACATGTGTTCAGAGAAGAAAATGTAAGCCCTGCTATTCTGGCTTGGGGCGTCGGCTTCGGCCGGCGCATCCACAATCATGAGAGAAACCCAATGGTCAGATTGATCGCTGTTGCCGCTATTGCCTTTGCCGCCGCAACATCGGCGCAAGCCATGTCGCCCGCGCCGCTTCATCAGCCTGACGGCATGACCACGCGAGTCGCCTTTTGGTGTGGCCCCTTTAGGACACGAGTTAATGGTGTCTGCGTGGCTAGAACCACCATCCGCCAGACCCGCCGAGAGATGCGCAGGTGTGCGCGATGGAATCCTGCAGGCGTTTGCCTTCAGTACTACTGAAACACCCCCGGAGGTGACCTTCTTAAAGGGGCGTCGGCTTCGGTCGGCGTCCTTTTTGCTGTTAGCAGTGGTGGCGATGCAACATTCGCAAAGGGGCATTTGTGCTAACTCAATATGGCTGGTTCTGTTTGAGCCAGCGTTCGGATGCTAAGAGCCCTGGTGCTTCCGCGCCGGGGCTTCTTTTCATGCGTGGCAGCCATGCCACAGTATCTGGAGTTCGCTTCGTCTCAATGGAACCGGCCGGTCGCCAGCCACGTTTTTCGGCGCGGACCCGGGGGCTTCCCCCATAGCCGTTCGGACCCCGGTCCAGAAAAAGTTATGAAGCCCCGGATTATTTCCCTGCGCCGGGGCTTCTTCATGGGGCGTCGGCTTCGGTCGGCATTCTACTACCATCCGCACCCCCCGGCCGCTTGCCGTTGGATTGAGACAGCAGTCTGGCCGGGGGCAGGGCGTCTTCCGCACTAGGCGAACCTGCCCTACACTTCCATCACTAATGCACGGGGTGGCAATGCTGAGGTTCGTACTTGCGACCATGTTAAGTCTCGCAATGACGGCGATGGCCTCGTCGGCAGAGAGAGAGATGTTTAATGGAAATCAGATGTGGGAAATGTGCCAATCCAGAGCTTTGGGGTTCTGCAACGGCTATGTGAGAGGGACGTTAGACGCGCTGATTACTCAGGGACTGGTCACTTGCACACCAGACGAATTAGGAGCGGAACAGCTTAGAGACCTTGTCGTGCGCTGGCTTCGCGATAATCCCCAGAAGCGCCATCTATCCGGCACGTGGATTGTCGCAAACACACTCCGGGAAAATTTCCCCTGTCCCCGATATCTCGTCCACTAGCTCCGCAAAAATCCATCGCCTTCGAGCTGTGGGCTCGGTCCTGGCGTCGACTTCGGTCGGCGCTCCCAACCTCAACTCCCGGGGATCAAAACGAGCAGGGTTGACGCTGAACTCGGCCATGACAACTCCTCCCTAGCAAGTTCGTTTTGGCTCCATCATGAGTACACGCCAGAAGCAACTCCCCCCCCACCTTCAATTTGCCTATCCCCGGGGGGGTCTAGATGGGACCCATTCTGCACAGTGTTTCCAATTGGAACACCTGCCGGAGTAGATCACGAAACTTGCCGCTGTTTGAGAGCGCGAGTTGAAGAACGAGGTACAGGAGGAGGAACTTGAGAGGGAAAAGAGAGCGGAGGGTTGGCAGAGGGTGTGGGATGAGGCCGAACGGCAGGCGGCAGAGAAGGGGAAGCTCAACGGCAAGAAGCGCAACAAAATTTTGTGGGTCAGGCTTTATTAGGGGAGGACCCAACACGGTCCTTCATTGACCTCACCCGTCGTCTGCGAGCCGCATTAGGAGCTTGAGAAATGCCTGCGTGTAGCGGCTTGCTAGACCAAGCCCGAGGAACCCGACAGCTGGGACGGCGAAGAGTAGATAGAAATTAAGGTCAGCCCAATTTTTGGGTTTAACGATTCCTGCAAGAAGGCCCCATGCCGCTAAGCCCCCAGCCACGATGAAACAAGTCCAGTAGAGAACCCGCCCAAAGAGGTAAGCTATCTGATCGTTCTGTTTCTCGGCTGTTATCCCGACCGCCCCGGCAAGCTCGGCCTCAACCTGCTCATCGTTCTGTTTCTCGGCTGTTATCCCGTTCGACCTGGCAAGCTCGGCCTCAAGTCGCTTCTCCATCGTTCTGCTTCTCGGCTGCTATCCCGTTCGACCTGGCAAGCTCGGCCTCAAGTCGCTTCAGGCTCTGCCGAAACTGCCTTTCAAGGTCATCGCTGTCTGAGGTCATATGCGCACTCCCCAGGGCAGCGAGCATACCACCTGCGCCAAGGTTGTGGAGGCGAGGGCAGTGCGACTGACGGGTGCCGTAAGCATCGACCGCCGCAAAGCCGGGCTAAGGAGGCGGATCGAGGCGGTCTGCTGCGTGTCAATCCGCTTTTGATGGCGGCGGCTCCAAAAGGGGCACGCCATGGTTGCAACGCAGCTACAGAGCGCCGTCCTAGACACGTCAAGGACCACAACGGTTCACCCAAGCCGAGGCCCGGAAGGGCTGCCTGCGATGTCAGTGGCAGCGCGTAGCCGAACGACGCCGGTCACACGTCATCGCATCCGCCAGTCGTTGATCGCTGCGCAGGTCGCGATCTCGTTCGTCCTGTTAATCGGCGCTGGCCTTCTGCTGCGAAGCTTCATCAAGCTACGTGCTGTCGATCCGGGTTTCGATTCGGATCGCGTGCTCACTGCGCTGGTCGATCTCGATTGGGTGAAGTACGACACCGACGACAGCCGCCGTGCCTATTTCCGCCACTTGCTCGATCGCCTCGGCCGGCAGCCGGGCATCGAGAACGCCGCACTCAGCTTGACATTCCCTCTGAACGACAGCGAACCGTTCAACCTGTCGGTGGTCGTCGATCGCGGAAGGCCGCCAGCGGTCGGACCCGCTGCCGATTTTCGACTGGCCTCGCCCGACTACTTCCGCACCATCGGCATGTCGCTGCTGCGCGGTCGCGTTTTCACGGCTCGCGATTCCGCCGACTCTCGCCCGGTCGCGATCGTCAATCTCTCGATGGCTCGCCGCTATTTCGGCGACGCCGATCCGGTGGGGCGCCAGCTGTCGCTCGACAACGGTCGGACGTGGCGGCGAATCGTCGGACTGGTCAACGATGTGAAGCAGTACGGTCTGGCCAGCGAGCCAAGTGATGAAATCTACGTCCCGTTCGACCAGCGGGCGCCGCTCGCCGCCACGTTGCTCGTACGAACGACCGGCGACCCGGCGGCGATGTGGCAACACCTGTTGCAAGTCGCGCGCGATCTGGACGCCCGCCAACCGATCAGCCGTCCGCAGACACTGGACCAGGTTCGCATTCGGTCGATGGCCCCCTCGCGTTTGACGACGACGCTACTCGCGCTGTTTGCAATGGTGGCGTTGCTCACGACTGCCACCGGCATTGCCGGTGTCGTCTCGTTCCTGGTGACACAGCGCGCCGCCGAAATCGGCGTGCGACGTGCCCTCGGCGCTACCCGCTGGGCTCTGTTGCGGATGATGGTTCGGCAAGCGCTTGCGCCAGTAGTTGCCGGCCTGGCGGCTGGTCTTGCGCTCGCGACGCTGGCGACGCCAGCGCTGGTCCGCCTGCTATTCGAAGTGCGGCCGACCGACCCGTTGACTCACGCGGCGGTGATCGGAACGCTCGTCGCTGTCGCCGGAATTGCTGCGCTCATCCCGGCGCGCCGCGCTGCGATGATCGAACCGGCAGCGACCTTGCGAGCGGAGTGAGCGCGCCGATGGCGTCGTCCGGCGCATCCGCCCCATAGCGAACGCGCGCGAGAAATAGACCGGACGGCGGAGCGGTCAGCCGCGCCGGCGCATTCGACGCGTCCGCCAGATACCGCCCGACCGTATCGGCTGCGATTCCTCCTCGACCGACCTCGACCAGGACGCCGACGACGCGGCGGACCATCTTCCACAAAAAGTGCGAACCCTCGACGACCACCAGCAACAGGTCTCCGTCTTCAACGATCTCGAGGCGTTCAACCAGCACCCGCGTCGACTTCCCCGACGTCGTCTCGTCGGAATCGGCAAACGACGCGAAGTCGCGCATGCCAACGAACGCAGCGGCAGCCAGGCGCATCCGCTGAACCTCGAGCCGCTCTTTGACCCACCACACATAGGCCTTGTGAAACGCCGTCCGCCGCAGGGCAATCTGGTAGACGTAGCGCCGCGATACGGCGTCGTGCCGCGCGTGGAAACGATGTGACACCACGACCGCGTCGAGAATGTTGATATCGTGAGGCAACTCGTCGTTGATGCGCGCACGCAACGTGTCGGGCGGCAGGTTCGTGCTGACGTCGAGGTGCGCCACCTGCCCTGACGCGTGCACGCCGGCGTCGGTCCTTCCCGATCCGTAGAGTTCGAAATCCTTTCGACCGGTGACCGTTTTCACCGCGCGATCGATTTCGCCTTGAACGGTGCGTGCGTTCTTCTGAATCTGCCACCCGCTATATCGCGTTCCGGCGTATTCGATCGTCAGCTTGAATCGGGGCACGCTCAGAATTGTAAATTAACGAAACTCGCGCGCCGCTTCGAGACCCAGGGCGAGGCGAACCACCTCCGAGTAACTGTGCGTCCCCGATTCGACGCGGTTGGCCTTGAGGTACGAATCGTACAGGCGCCAGCCGGCCGCTGAGAGTCGCGGGTTCACATGCTTCAGCGAGCGATCGCGGATCGCATTGAGATCGGCGCGCGGCCCTGCGCCGAGCCCCCGGACGATCGGGACGCGATCGTTCGGCGGCAGCGCCTGAATCGCCTCGTCGTACATGAACAGCCAGCCGCTGTATTGATCGGCGATTGAGCCGCGCACACAGGTCAACCAGCCGGCAAGGTTGGCTTCACCTTCATTCGCCAGGCCAGCGAGGTGCGCCCACTCGTGCGCGATGATCATTGGCCGCTCGAATGGCAGCAGATCACCAGCCACGAGCGTCTCGAGAAACAGCGGATCGGTCATGCCGGCGACGCCGGCACGCTGGAAATACCAGTCAATCAGCGATCGTTTCGGACGCCCGACTACGACACCACGTGGCATTGCGCCGATTTCGCGGCTGACGCGATCAAACGCGCCGGCCAGCGCCGGATCGATGGCGGTACCAGTCATCCATCCTTCCGAGTGCGCCGCCGAGTGCAGGCGGTTGACGCGATCGAGCGCCAGCGTCGCGAGCCGCGTTGCAGCAACTGGCGTCACGGCAGCGGCATCGAAAGCCAAACGTCCGGGCAACCGTTCACGCTGGTAGTTGAGCCCCCACAGCAACGCGAAGGCGATGTAAATCGCAGCGCTGACAACGACGACGCGGATGGCTGCGCGTCCCAGGCCGGACCAACCGCCGCGCGCTATGTCGCGCGTCGAAAGAACGATCAGCGCCGCGACGACTGCCACTGCCAGCACATCCAGCCAGGCAAAGGGCGCGAGGTTCGAGGTGAACGTGATCGCCGGCTGCAACATGCTGTAAAGGCCGCGTGAAAAGAACTGCTCAACCAGCGGTGCGGGCAACGGCACGATCGCGAGCGCGACGGCCCCCAGGACCACGGCAAATGGCCACCGCTTCACGCTCTTTTTCGGGGGCGGACGCCTTTTGGTCATGAGCCTGATCTGCCGCTAAACTTCACAATCTAAAACCCTTGCAAGATTTGTCCGGCTTGGTCGCCGTCTCGCCAGCCCGCCACAGAGGTGGGAGTGGTCGCTTGTTGAGCCACGGCGGCTGTGTTAGCATCGCGAAAGGTCCAAATTGACGTTTATTGTTCGTTAAAGTCATATTTAACCAGCGCGGCTTTTGGCTGGATCTGCCGATATTAAGAACAGCATTGGTATGAGACGAGTCTCGCTCTTGACCGTCACGATGTTGATTGCTGCTGTGCCGCTGCACACGATTGCACAGTCACACGTTCCTTCGGCGCCAAAGACTGCAACCAGCCCGGCGCGTGACTTGTTGCCCGGAACGCACAGCGAGGCCTTCGGCACGGTTCGCGGATCCGCGTTGAATGTTGACGCCAGCGCGCTCTCCGGCAGCGTCGTTCGCTTGCGCGACGTGCGATCGGGGCGGACCGTGGCCACGACCGCTACCGACACGGCCGGTTCGTTCATTTTCCGCTCGCTTGATCCCGGCAGCTACATCGTCGAACTCCTCGGGGTTGACAACAACGTGATCGCCGCCAGCGAGATTCTGAATATCAACAGCGGCGACGACGCTTCGACCATCGTCAGGCTGCCCTTCCGGACGCGGCCGTATTCCGGAGTGCTCGGGCACACCATGACGTCGGCGATTCTCGTGACGACTGCCGCAGCAACCTCTGGAATCCTCGCGACCGAAATCGTCGGCCAGCAAAAGAGCCCGCGCCAATAATGCCTGAACCCGGGGCGAAACCACCGTCGTTTGGACCCGCGCTCGCCGCCGCCGGCAGCGTTCCTCCGACGTTCACACCCCCGACCGACGTCCATTTGCTGGACCGCGTCGCGGTGTTGTATCGCTACCGCCGCATCGCGTTCACCGTGTTCGTGCTGGCATCGGCTGCGATGATGATCCAGGGCTACTCGACGGTGAAGCTGTACAAGGCCGACGCGCAAATCATGATCGAGGACGAGCGCGCAGTGGCCGTCCCCGGCCTGAACAACACCGACAACACCTACTATGAAGACCCCGAGCCGTACTACAACACGCAGTATCGCATTCTGCGTGGCCGCGATCTCACTCGGCGGGTCGTCAAGAAGCTGAATCTCGGCACCATTCCGGAATTCAATGGAACCGCGACGCCGCCGACGACGCCGGCGACGATGGTCCAGGACGCGCAAAAGAAGCTCGCCGGCCTGTTGAAGCCGTCGGCGTCCGAGCCGGTCGGCGAAGCGCCGCGGGTTGACGAAAGCCCGGACGAATCAAGCTTGGTCAGCGCTTTTGTCTCTCGCGTCGAAGTGAATCCGGTGCGCGGCAGCCGCCTGGTATATGTCACGTTCACCGCGATGGAACCGAAGTTTGCCGCCGAGGCCGTGAATACTCTGGTCGACGAATACGTCGAGCAGAACCTGCAAGTTCGGGTGCAGTCGTCGCAGAACATGCTCGACTGGCTGGCGAACGAGATTCAGAAGCAGCAAACCCAAGTTCGGCAGAGCGAACAGGCGCTGAGCGATTATCGCGACAAGCAGAACGCGCTGTCTCTCGATGACAAGCAGAACATCGTCACCCAGCGGCTGACGCAGTTGAACGATGCGATGATCGCGGCAAAGACGAAGAAGGTTCAGCGCGAAGCGCTCTACAACCAGGTCCGCGCGATGGCGGGAACCACGACGCCCGACGCGATCCCGGCGATCGCCCAGAATCCGCAAATCGCCAGCCTCAAGAATCAGATCGCCGACCTGCAGCAACAGCGCGCGACGCTGGCCGAAAAATACGGCGACAAATGGCCGGCGGTGCAAACGGTCAACACCAAATTGGTGGAAGCACGCACCCAACTCGACGCCGAAACCGCACGTGCGATGCAGTCGATCAAGAACGACTACGACACCGCGGTCCTCGAAGAGCGGACGCTGATTGCCAATCTCGAGGCGGCGAAGACCGACGCGCAGGACCTGAGCCGCAAGAGCGTTGGCTACAACGTGATGGAGCGCGAGGCCAAGAGCAACCGCCAGGTTTATGAATCGCTGCTCGCCCGCGAAAAGGAATTGAGCGTCGCCAGCAATAGCCGTGCGAACAACGTCCGCGTGATCGACCGCGCCGAGGTGCCGAAGTCGCCGGTCACGCCCGGTGGCCGGCGGACCTGGTTATTGTCGCTGGCGGTCGGCCTGGCGCTGGCGGTTTTCGTCGCGTTCGGCCTCGACTACATGAACGACACGATCAAGACGCCGGAAGATGTCACGAGCCGTCTGAAGCTGCCTTTCCTCGGGCTGGTGCCGGTGGTGCGCGGCGACAAACATCCGGTCCTGACCTCGTCGCACGTGCCGCACGATTTCGGCGAAGCGTTCCGTTCGCTGCGCACATCGTTGATTGCTCGTTACCCGGGTGAGGGCACGAAGATCATTACGGTGACCAGCGCGCAGCCGCTCGAAGGCAAAACCACGACGGCAGCAAACATCGCAATGGCGCTGGCCTATGGTGGATCGCGGGTTCTGCTGCTCGACGCGGATATGCGCCGTCCAGGCCTGCACCGTCCGTTACGGCTGACCAACGAACGGGGATTATCCCAGGTGTTGATTGGCCAGGCGCGGGTGCGCGATGTGATTCAGCGCACGGTCGATCCCAATCTCCTGGCGATCACGGCGGGCAAAACACCGCCCAACCCTTCAGAACTGCTCGCGTCCGAACGGATGAAGACGCTGCTGGCCAATTTGTCGCACGGCCCGTTCGACTGGATCATCATCGATACGCCACCGGTGCTTGCCGTGACCGATGCGGTCATTCTGGCGCCGGCGGTTTCGGGCGTCACTTTCGTCGTCGGTGCGGAGATGACCCGGCGACGTCTCGCGGAGCGCGCACTCGAAACCATCACCAACAGTCATCCCAAGATGACGGCCGTCGTCCTGAACAAGGTCGATTTCGAGCGGAACAAGTACTATTATTCGCGCTACTACGGTCACCAGTACAAGAACTACTACGCCGAAGCCGCGGTCTAATTCGAGCGCCGGCATCCTCGCGCTCGTCATCGGCTGGTCCCTGTTCGCGTTCGGCGGCGCTTACCCGTGGACAACCGTGCCCCTGATAATCGGAGCATTGATGTTGGCGGTCGCGGTGCGGCCGAGTGTGATGCCGCGCGGGATGCGCGTCGGCGATGCCGCACTGCTCGCGATTCTGCTGGTGGGCGCCGCCCAACTCGTTCCGTTGCCGCGGGCGGTGCGGTCGACCGTCGCGCCGGCGCTGACCCGCGTCGACCGCCTTCTGTATCTTGACGCGGACAATCCCGAGTCGCGACGCTGGGCGCCACTCAGTATCGATGGCACCGGAACGGCCAACGCCGTGGCACTGGCCGCGTCAGGACTGTTGATTTTTTTCTCGGCGCGGGCGCTGTTCGCCGGCCACGCGCTTCGCCTGCTGCTTCGGACCGTGGCAATTTGCGGATTGATCGCATCGGGGCTGGCGATCGTCCAGCACGCGATTGCGCCGTCGCTCCTCTACGGGCTATGGCCGCCGGCGAATCGCAGCGCCTCACCGTACACGCCGTTTGTGAACCGGAACGATCTCGCCGCCTGGCTGATCCTGGCAATTCCTCTTACCGCCGGCTACCTGATGGCGCGGATCGAATCGCACCGTCGCGGCCGCCGGCCGGCGCCGACGGCCGCATTGCTCGACGACACGACACTCTGGTTGCTTGGCGGGCTGATTGCGATGACCGCGGCACTGATGGTGTCGACGTCGCGCGCCGGTCTGACCGGGGCCGCAGCATCGGTCGTGTCGTTCACCTGGTTGTCGGGCGACCGCATTTCACGGCGCAATCGCGTCGCATTGCTGGCGGGCATGGGGCTGATCGTGCTCATCGGGTTTTTCTACGCAAGCAGCGGCGCGTTGATGATGCGTTTCCAGGAAACGCTGGCAACCGGCGTCGGCGGGCGTCGCGAGATCTGGGATACGACACGCCAGATGATTCGCGACTTCCCATTGACCGGCGTCGGCATCGGCGCCTATGCGCGGGCAGTCAGCCTGTATCAGGCGCCGCACGAATTCTCTTTCAACCACGCACACAACGAGTACCTGCAGATCCTGGCGGAAGGCGGCATCCCGCTCGCCGCAATTGTCGGTATTGCCGGCGTCGCCGGCGTGATTCGCGCCCGCGAGTTGCTCCATTCCGATCGGTCGGCCTCTTACTGGATTCGTGCAGGCGCGGTCAGCGGCATATTCGCAATCGCCGTGCAAAGCATCTGGGAAACCGGACTGCGCATGCCGGCGAATAGCATGCTGTTCGCCGCATGCTGTGCGGCCGCCTTGACGCCGTTGACCGGAGATTCACCGCAGCCGTAAGGCCCCGCTCCTAAAAAAATGGCCGGGTTCATCACCCGGCCGTCTATACACCCGCCGTGCAGCAATCAGTCGGTATGATCGGAACGTCGTAACCAGCGCGGCGCGCCCGCAACGATGCGCCATGCATAAAACGCCGGGAGGAGGAACGCCGACGGCACGCGGTACTTACCGCGAATGTAACTGGCAGGCGGGAACAGATGCTCGCGGACGAGACGCCCGCGCTCCCCCCATGTCGATAAGGCATGCAGATCGTGACGCACGATGTCGGCCTGCGCCCACTGCCCGGGGATTAATGCAGCAGTGTTGGCTGGAGACGCAGCGTTCCGCAGAATCGTCATCATCACGTCGAGACCCGGTGTCGCGAACCAATCGTGCGACAACTGCAACCCTTCGTTCACCAAAGCAGCGAGACCTTTCGAAGCCGCCCGCGCGGCCACCTTCTGCTGCTCTGCGATCGTCAGCCGACTGGAGACGAGGTGAACGTCGTAGATCCAGAGCAGGTTCGTCGATCCCGGATGGTGGCCGGCGCGATGCATCAGGGCGAGCAGCAGCGCGTCCACGGCGCTGACTGTCGCCGCCGACCGTCCGAGGGCGGCGACCGGCACGCGGTCGTCCCACAGTTCGCCGAAACCGATTCGATCCGCAAGCGCGTGACGATTCGATACCTTCCAGTGGATATCGAGGGCATGAAAGACACCATGGCGATCGCGCTTGCCGTAGTGGCTCTGGTACGACACCAGCTTTCCCGTGGTTTCGTGCTGCGGCGTGTAACCGAGCAACACGAGCTCGCGCTCGACGATCTCGAGATCATCGCGATCGATCAAGATGTCGGTATCGGTGCGTTCGCGCAGGTGTGAAGCCGGGTAATGCGTGTAGGCAAGCGCGGCGCCTTTGAAGATCAGCGTCCGAACAGCCGCGGCCTGCAGCGCGTCGAGAACTCGGATCAGTTCGGCGTGACGGATGCAGTCGATAGCGGCCGCATCCCGTTCCGCGACTGCCGCGGCGCGGCGAAAGTCGGAGGGCCATCGGTCGAGCCTGCCTGCGGCGCGCAGCGTTGCCGCGAGGAGCGGGAGCACGCGATGCGCGGCGGCGGTTTCTACAACTGCGACGATGTTGCTCGCTTCGACGCTGCTCAGCGTGTCGTGCGGGTCGCGCAGTACGCGCCTGACCACAGCCGTCGCCTCGGCTGAATTGTCGCGCGCGGAAAGTCCGTGGGCTGTCACCGTTCGGCGCTCGACGAATGTCGAATCGCGATCAGGTTTTCGCTGACGAGCATGCCGAGCAGAAACCGGACCGACGACTCGTCGAGGTGGGCAGAGACGGCATCCACGAGTTGGCTGAAAGGCCATGCAGCGCTGTCGGCTAACGCCGTCACGATCCATCGCATCGATCGCGGAAATCGACAGACCCGCGCGCCACAGCGCCATTCGAGGGTGGCGACCTCAGACCCGCTGACGATCGTCGGAATCGGCGGATTCAACCGCACGACAAAATCTCGTCCGGGCGGCAGACCTTCATCCGTTGCGCTGAAAGGAAGGCTGAACGAGGGCCGCGGCTTGAAGTTCGATCCGGTCTCGGTCAAATACTGCTCGACGAGGTCGTCGCTCAGCCCTGCCGCGGCGGCCTCGCGAAGGTCTGTGCTGAACCGCCGGCGCTCCGCCGCATCGCCAACCGTCGGCACATTTCGATTCGCGACCGACTCCGCGCGTCCGGTCATCCAATCGAGAATATCGCGCCCCCGCGGCAGCTTGACTCCGATTGTCAGATGCAGCGTCGGTTCGTTCATCGGCAGGGCGACGTGATAGCAGCCGCGCGGAATGTAGAGGACATCACCAGGCGCCAGCACCTGGTCGAGCAACGCTCCTGCCGGCGGCGCCGATCGACTGCGTAGTTCACCCAGATCGACGTCGCCGAGATTAAACCCGTAGATCAGCCAGCGTTTTCGACCATCGAGCTGAAGAATGAAGATTTCCTGTTTGTCCCGATGCAGATCGAGTCCGTGCAGCGCTCGCCAACCGGCGTAGATGTTAATTTTGGTGCCGCCCCGGAAGCAGGCTTCGAACGATTCGGCGAGACGGGTCAGCGGCGGGTGAAGTTCGTCGATCGCGTCGAACGACAGGGTCGCGCCGCGGCGCAGATGGTCGGTGACGTCTCTGGCGCGGACACGCGGGGTGTAGCCATCGAGATCGGCGTACGACGCCGGTTCGAGATCACGGCCTTGGCGCGCCAGGCGGAATCGATAAACCTCGCGCCAGTGATGCTCGAGAATCTCGTTCAGCTCGCCCCACGACAGCAGGTGTGCGAACCGGTTCGACTCGCCGCGACAAAACAGGTGCTGCGTCGTCCAATAGGACCGGATGAAGTCGTCCGGCGAGAGCGGCGCGATCAGCGTCGCCAGCCATGATGAGTCGCGTTGAGTAATCGTCAACAAAACTACGAGGTAAAGTGCCTGTTCGGGTGACCACTCCCGTCGTTCGTCTTTGTACCAATTTTTCCGAGCGTGAGCTCAGTCAGGTCGCCGTAAACCTGCAGGCGCGGTTTGTGGTACGCCTTGCGCGGCGCGGTTGGTGCGCGCTTTTCAGGCGGGGACGACGCTTTCGATTCCATGACGGAGCTCCTTTGACTCGACGGGTGAATAACGCTGCAGCCAGTAGCCGAGACCGAGCGGCCGGAGTGCGGCACGCATCGCCAGCTCACTGTTGATGGTCGACGGAAGTTTGGCCGGATCGACGAATGCCCGGAGCTCGGGTGTCGGCGCAACACGCGGCAGTCCCCGGCTCCGTACCCGTTGCCAATCCGCACTCGTCGCGACGACGGTCTTCTTGCGCGTGAGCACAGGGCGCGGCAGCAACGGTTTCATCGCCCGGCGGATGATCAACTTGTTCCGGCACCAGGGCATTGCGGGTAGCGCCAAAAGGTACTGCAACAGGCGGACGTCGAGGAAAGGATATCGGAATTCGACGTGGCCGTGCGCGCCGGTGACGTCGCAGTCTTCGAAGAGCGCTTGCCAACGAACCGGTTCGAGCCCGGCGTAGCCGAGCGGCCGGGTCGGATGGACCGGTGCCGGCTGACGATTTTGCTCCGCCCAGCGATCACGGCAGTTGTAGCGGTTCGAAAAGGCCGGGTCGAGCCAGGCGGGGAACGGCTCCTCCCATTGGTGGGCGCGGCGACGCATAACCGTCATCTGTCGAATCGACGACCACAACGGCACCCGTGGGTGTATCAACGCGTCGTCGGCCAGCGCTCGGAACAAACGTCGGAATTGCCCTGAGCGTCCCAGGTACGACAGAAAGGGGCGCCATTCATAGCGCAGCGCGTTGTCGGGACCTTCGCCGTAGAAAAACACTCGCGCACCGCGCGCGGTGGTCTGCAGAAACTGCACGGCGGCTGCGAACGCCGGAGGATTCGCGACCGGCTCGGGCGTGTTCACCCCCACCCGATTCCAATCGGCGATCGACACTTCGTCGTCGCGCACGTCGTAGCGGATCGGAATCTCGAGATGAGCGGCGACTATTGCAGCAAACTGTCGTTCGGGGTCATGGATAAGCCGCTCGTAGGTCGAGGTGACGGCATCCACCTGGCAGCCGCCGAGCCGCCTGCCTAGATCGGCCGCCACTGCGGCAAGCGATGTCGAGTCGAGACCGCCGCTCATCAACACGGTCGCCCGATCGGAACGCAAGCGGTCGGCAACCGCGTCACGCAACAGTTCGTTGAATCGATCGACGTAATCGCCGGCCCGCGCAAACTGGATGGGCGTCTCAACCGGCATCGTCCAGTATTTCCGGAGTGACACGGTATCGCCGGACCACGTCATATGGTGCGCTGGCGGCATCCGTTTGATGTCGCGAAAGACGGTCGTGCCAGGTTCTCGATTTTCACCGAACATCAGAAAATCGGCGACCGCAAAATCGTTCAACGCATTCGACACACCACCATGCACGCGAAGACAATCGAGTGTGTTGCTGACCGCAATCGTCGAGCCGATTCGCGCGTAGTACAGCGGTTTGATGCCGAACTGATCGCGGGCGCAGAACAGCCGGCGCTGCGTCGCGTCCCATATCGCGAAGGCAAAATCGCCGAGCAGCCGCGATACACAGTCCTCTCCCCACTTCGCATACGCACGGGCGATCAGTTCCACGTCGGTTGCTGTCGTGGCGGTCGCATTCGTCAGTTCGCCCGCGAGTGCGGCAACCAATTCGCGTCGCGCGTCGATCCGCGCATCGGCGACGATCCAGCACTGTCCGCCAAACGTCAGCGGTGGCGGTTGGTCTACGACCGGACGGCCGACGTTCAACCACGCGTGCCCAAGTCCAGCCTGACCGACCACGCGCAGCTGCTGCCTATCGGGACCACGGAAGTGGAGAAAGCTCGTCATGCGATCGAGCAGACATGGGTCGGCTGGTGAACCGTCCAGATTTACGAGTGCGACAAACCCGCTCACGACTGGTCGCCGCCGCGGCTCTCCGCGATGATCCGGTCTCGCACTTCCGACAGCCGATCGATCGAACGCGGGTAGCTGAGTCTGCGCACCGTTATCCGATTCGCAATCGTCGTCATCGCCGCGAACTGCCGCGCCAGGCGCGCCTGGCAGACGATCCGGCGGTTGAAGGTCGCACGCAGCAGACGCACGAAAGCTTCGCGCGGTGACAGCGGTTCGATGCTGACGTCGCTCCTGCGGCAGGCACTGACCGGCGCCGTCACCGAGTAGATCGCCGTCAACGGCACGGGAACCGGACAGCGCTGATGCTCGGCGAGCGGCACGATCACCTTCTCGGTGGTGCCGTTCATCGTCGGCGTATCGCGCGACTGCAAAAAACGTCGCGCCACAGCCGGAAAGAGTTTGATCCGTGGAGGCCCGGGGTGCGCCACCAGATGATCACCGGACTCCTCGAGGACGAGCAGGTCGTCGGTCAACAGGCGATGGCCGCCGGCAAGAAAACACGCGGCCAGGCTCGACTTGCCGTGGCCGCTGTCGCCGAGAAACGCAATGGCCTGGCCGTGGACGACGACCATGGTCGCGTGCAGTGGCTCTATCCCTTGCTTGACCAGGGCAAACGATAACGCCTGCCCCAGCATGTACACCTGGAACGATTCCCAGGTGGCGCTGACGGCGCGGCGGCAGCTGATGCTGCGGCCGTCTGCCGATACGCTGAACTCGCCCACCGTATCCCAGCCAAGGTAAGTTGATCCGTCCGCGAGAAAAGCAAACCTGTGAAACGCATCCTCGCAGACTGCATTCTTGCGCGCCTCCACAAACGTTTTTTCGTCAGCGCCGCGACACTCGACGCTCGCCAAAGCCGCGCCGGCATGATCCGGCAATGCCAGAGGCACGTCGCTGCTGACCACGACGCCGTAGGCGTGGTATCGAAACGGCCGGCAAACGGTGGCCGCGAGTGGTCTCACGCGGACGTTCCGCTCAACTCGACCAGGCGCACATAGTCTTCAGATGTCGCACCGATCAAGACGCCATTCTCGCTCGCGACCCACGCGTGCGCGCGCAAGGAACCGTCGGCAACCCGCTTTACGCCGATCGTGAAGCGAATTGATCGCACTGAGGAGTTCAGCATCGCTTCGGCCACGACCGCCTTCACCAGGCACGTGCTCAGCCTTCCCATTCGGCGACCAGTTGCCTCGATCGCCCAGACGACTTTGGCGTCTTCGACCGGTGCGGCGACCAGCATCAACCGAGCGAGACGCGCGGCGACAGTCCTGACGACACGTAGAGGGACGATCCGAACGACGACTGTGGTGGCGAGCTGCATCGCCGCCACTCGCGCCAACAGCGACCAATCGGCAACGGTCAACGATCTGCGCGGTACAATCCTTTGCGTGCGGCGATGGGATGTCATCGGCCTCTGGCTATCGTTGACTGTTCCGTCGTTTGCGCTACTCATCAAGTACGGCGGTTGGTCGGGCGCGATCGCCTACACAATCATCGTCGCGGTCGTGACCGCGCGCGTCGCCGGACGGTTCCGGCCGATGACGAACCGCGCAGCCGGCGTGCTGGCGGCCGTAACCTGGCTGGTCGCGGTCATCATCTTCGCTTTGGTTTACCCACGGGTCAACCTGCACGTCGCCGGGATCGGCAGCGACGATGACGACGCCCTGAACCTGGGCGCGCGCGCTTTACTCGCAGGCCATTCTCCATACGCGCAAACAACCTATCTGGGCAACGTGCTTCACCACCTGCCAGGCGCGTTCGTGCTCGCAATGCCATTCGTGCTGGCGGGAACGAGCGCGCTGCAAAACATATTCTGGATTCCACTGTTTTTTCTGGCGGTGAAGACCGAGACCGGCGATGCGGGCCTCGCACTGACATTGGCTTGGCTGGTTCTCGCCCTCAGCCCGGCGGTCGATTGGGAGATCGCAACCGGAACGGGATATTCGGCCAATACGATCACCGTTCTACTGGGTCTGTGGTGGCTGTCGCGTACCCGACAACGCGACCTTGCGGCCGTGGTATGGGGCGTCACGCTCGCGTCGCGCGCTAACTTTCTGTTTATTGTGCCGTTGGCATTCGGATGGTTCCGACAGCATTTCGGGTGGCCCGTCGCGGCGCGGATCACGTCGATTGCCTGCGCCACCGTGGCACTGCTTTCGGTACCGTTCTATGTGCACGATCCGGCGCGCTTCGGACCGCTCGAGGCGGCCGACCGTCTGTTCCGCTTCGATGCGGTTCAGCCAGGTCTTGGCGCCGCCCTGCTCGCCTCGATCGGCCTCCTCTCGGTCGGTCTGTCGTTGAGGAAGATGGACCGCATCGCTTTGTTTCGAAACTGTGCGTTGATCCAGGCGTGGCCGGTCGCTGCCGGAATCGGCGCCACCACCCTGGCAGGACGATCGATCGATCTCGAGTACGTCCGCTACGGCGCATTTTTCGCGTGGTTCGTCGTGATGGCGGTCGCTTGCGAATGGTCAGGAAAGGGTGACCAGGCCTTTGGCCCGCAGCTCGTCGACCAACTCAATCACGTCCGCCTCTAATGCTTCGGCGGTGACATCGTATTCGGCCTGCATGAACTGATGGACCGTGCGCAACAGCCCGTGTTCCTGACAAAGTTGCCAAATCCGCGTGCCGATCGGATCCAGACCGAAGTAAGTGCCACTCTCGAGGTTCAGGATGACCGTCTCGCCTTCCAGCTCGCGGAACACGACACCTTCGGCCAGTCGCACCGTTCGATCGAGCGACAGCTTCACCATGCGGTTGGGTTCATCCAGCGAGCGCGCGGAAGAGAATGCGCCGAGCCGGCGGGTGATTGAACAACGCGCGGATCAGATGGCGGTGTTCGTTGAAGCGGGCGGTCTTGCGGACGAGCGGCATGACTCCGTCAGTCTGCGCGAGATCGAACAAGGCGTCGATGTCGGCGTCAGACATTTTGAGGACGGTCTGCCGAAGGGCCTGCTGCGCGTCGAATTCGCGATCGAGCCGCTCGCGCCATCGCGTTTGGTAACTGGCGAGAGTGCCGGCGTCAAGGCGATCGGCACGAAGCGCTTCACCGGCCACCTCCGCTGCCAGTGACGCGCTGACGATGCTGTAGTAGATCCCGCCGCCAGTCGTTGGTTTGACCAGTCCGGCAGCATCGCCGACGGCGAGCAAGCGCTCCGAAAACGTCCGGCTAATCGGCGCGAGCGGCAGGATCTTTAACCTCGGACGAGCGTCAACCGCCGACACTCCCCACGCTTCGCCAACACGATCGAGCATGTTGCGGAAGAAGCCGGGTGCATCGTGTGATGCCATGACGCCAACCCGGACACACATGGCACCGGCCCGCCGGACCGGCACGGCCCAGGCGAATCCACCGGGTGCAACCGACTCCCCGAAATGAACTTCGACGTCGCGCAGCCGCGACGCGGGCAATTCCTGCTGAGCAGTGTGAAGGTACTGCGCCGGCAGACCGAGCCCCTCGTTCCGCTGCAGCCGATAACTCGCACCACAAGCCAGCACCGCGAGCCGTGCCCTGACCGGTGCTCCACCGGCCATCGCCCGCACACCGTCTGCATCGGCGACGAACTCGGTCACCCGCGTACCGGTCTGCACCGCGGCGCCGAGGCCGCGCGCGCGATCGGCGAGCGCGCGATCAAAGACGCCTCGATCGACGACCGTCGCCTCGGCTGAATGCGTGCGGTAGTCAACCGAAAGTCCGGACGGCGAGACGAACCGGACTCGCATCAGCGGATTGAGAATCGCCGAACGCGGCAATTCGAATTCGTCGAAACTGTCGGTGGCGACAATGCCGGTGCAGTGCACCGGATCGCCAATTGTGGCGTGCTCTTCGCAGACCAGGACCTGATATCCCTGACGCGCCAGCGATCCGGCGGCATATAAGCCGCCCGGCCCCGCTCCAATGACCAGGACATCAACCGCCGGCTGCGCCATTTGCGGGTTCATTATACGGGTGAACGCGCGTTTCAGACCTTCGGGCCGCGATGTTCCCAGCGGCCGCGCGCCGTAATCAGGAAGGATTGGAGGATCAATCTCAGATCGAGAAAGAAACTCGCGCGCTTCAAGTACAAGCGATCGAGTCGAAACTTGGCAGCGCGGGCGATGTCGCGCGGCGCGTAGACCTGCGTGAGTCCGGTGAGGCCGGGACGAACGCTATGGCGTTCACGATAACCGGGAATCGATTCGAGCGATACCAGCCCGCCGTCGCCGCGGACTTCGACTTCGCCGGGCATCAGCGGTCGCGGGCCGACAAAGCTCATATCGCCGACGAGAATGTTCCAGAGCTGCGGCAATTCGTCCATCGCCGTCGCACGCAGCACCCGTCCGATGCGCGTGATCCGTGGATCGTTCTCGCGCGCCTGCATCGGTCCGAAGCGTCGATCGGCATCGGTCACCATCGAACGGAACTTGAGCGCTTTGAACACCCGGCCGTCGAGGCCGACTCGCGCTTGAGGAAAGAACACCGGGCCGCCGTCCTCGAGCTTGATCGCGGCCGGAATGACGATCCACAACGGCAATGACAGCAGCAGGCCAACCCCGGAAAGCGTCGCGTCGAACAGCCGTTTGATCATCCCGCCCGCCGCGTCACCCGCGCAAACAGGTCGTGGTACGCCTTGACCGCGACCCGCCGATCGAACTGCAGTGCCGCGCCGCGCGCATTGCGACCCATGGTGCGTACCGCCGCCGGATCGTCGTAGAGCGCGGCAATTTTGGCAGCGAGATCGTCCGGATCGTCGGGCTCGGCCAGAACGCCGCAGTGGTGGTCGCGGGCAATCACGGCCGCTTCCGAACTCGCATCAACCGCGGCCACAAATGGACGCCCCGCCGCGAGAATGCCGTACAGCTTGCTGGGAACGATATAACCCTCGATACCTCGCTTCAGCGAGACCAGAAAGACGTCGGCCGCGGCGAACGATTCATGCAGCAGCGCCTTGGGCTGATAGGTCATGAACCTCACGTTGGTCAATCCGCGGCGAGTCGCTTCGCGCTCGAGCGCCTGCCGCTTCGCTCCTTCACCAACGATCAGAATCGCAAGCCGCTCCTTGCTGCGCAGCCGGTCCGCAGCCTCGATCAGCACGTCGAGATTCTGTGACAGCCCGACGTTTCCCGAGTGCATCAGAACAAAGCGGTCTGACAAGCCATTCGCGCGAGTGAAGTCGTTGTTCTTGTCACCCGGGACGATGGCGTCGCAGTCGCTCCAGTTCGGAATCACGTGCACGCGCGTCGGATCCGCTCCTTTTTCCTCGACCAGACGTGCGCGCATTCGATCGCCAAGCGCCACAATCGCGTCCGCCTGGCCAAGCAAGTAGCGATTGATGCGATCGAGCGTGCGGTTGACCAGCGGGTTGTGAAAATCCTCGAGGAGAGCCGCCACCTCCGGGAAAATGTCTTCGCACAGGAAGACGAATGGCACGCCGGCCCGGCGTGCCGTTCGAAGCGCGGCGAGGCCGATGATTGGTGGATCGGTCAGCGACACGACGATGTCGGGATCAACCACGCGGCCACTGGCCCAGGCCGCCGAAGCAAAATAGCTGACGTAATTAGTCGCTCGGCCGGAGAAACGGCGGGGAGGGAATCTGGTGCCGTTTGCCCGCAGGATCTCGACGCCGTGGCGCGATTCGCGCGCCACCGGCCACCGCGTCCGAGTGGCGGTCGCGACAGTCCCGTTCAGCGCCCGGCCAGCGACCACCGTCACGCGGCAGCCGTGGCGGCCGCGCAGGTCTTCGGCCAGCTCGGTTAAGAGCTGACCGGTCGCGGCCTGGTCTGGCCAGTAGGAGCGGTTGAAGAAGCAGACGTGCACGCGCGATACCAATCGATGGTGCGCTTCAAGCCCGAGTGAAAGTCGGTCGTTGCGTGAAAGCCGAAACGATCGCGTGCCCGGTTGACCGCGAGCGAGCGCCGCGGCTGGCCGTCGGGCTTGGTTCGATCGAACACCAGGCGTCCTTCGAAGCCGCACAATTGCGCGATCAACTCGGCGAGCTCGCGAATGCTGATCTCGAATCCGGCGCCGATGTTGACCGGTTCCGGCGAATCGTAGCTGTGCGTCGCCTGAACGATCGCTCGCGCGCAATCCTCTACGAACAGGAATTCGCGTGTCGCGTTGCCGGTTCCCCAGATCACCACTTCGCGCGCATCGGTACCGACCGCCTCGGTAAACTTACGAATCAACGCCGGAATGACGTGCGATGATGCCGGGTCGAAGTTGTCGTGTGGCCCGTAGAGATTGACTGGCAGGAGATGGATCGCGTTCAGGCCGTACTCCTGCCGGTACGCCTGCCCCTGAACCAGCAGCATCTTCTTGGCGATGCCGTACGGAGCGTTCGTTTCCTCCGGGTATCCGTTCCACAGATCGCGTTCCTGAAACGGAACCGGCGCCAGTTTCGGATACGCGCAAATCGTCCCGACGCCGACGAACTTTTCGACTGCGGCGCGCCGCGCCTGTTCGAGCACGAGCGCGCCCATCATCACGTTTTCGTAGAAAAATCTGCCGGGGAATTCACGGTTGGCGCCAATGCCGCCGACCACCGCCGCCAGATGGATCACGACGTGCGGCCGCTCATCGTCAAACAGTCGAATGACGTCGGCTTCGCGGGTCAGGTCGTATTCGCGCCGGCGCGGAACCGCAATGCGCTCGCAGCCGCAACCGCCGAGTGCGCTCACGACATGGCGACCAAGAAAGCCGCTGCCCCCAGTGACCATGACGCGTTTGCCCGCGAGATCCACCGTCAGTTCCTGAACCTTTCGCCGTCACGCCGCCGGCCCCCGTTCGAAGCGACGCGCTGCAGGGCATGGCGGCCCATCACCAGCACGTCCATCTGCGTGCGCAGAAAACAGTCGAGCGCCTGTTCCGGTCGCAGCACGATCGGCTCGTTTTCGTTGAACGAGGTATTCAGCAGCATCGGCACCCCGGTCAGCTGCTCAAACGCTTTGATCAGCCGGTAGTACCGCAGGTTTGACGAAGCACTGACCGTCTGCAGCCGGCCCGATCCGTCGACATGCGTGATCGCCGGTACCACCGATCGCTTCTCGGCTCGAACCGGATACACCTGCAACATGAACGGATCCGGCACCGCATTGTCGAAGTACTCGTCCAGGGCCTCTTCCGCGACCGACGGCGCAAACGGCCGGAAACGCTCGCGAAATTTGATCCGGGTGTTGATGATGTCGCGCATGTCGGCGCGGCGCGGATCGGCGACGATGCTGCGGTTGCCGAGGGCACGGGCACCCCACTCCATGCGGCCGTGGTACCAGCCGACGACCTGTCCATCGGCAATTTGCGCGGCCGTCCATGCATCGAGCGGACCATCGTCGCCGAAAATCTGCCGCGTGCATGCCGCGGCCGAAATGTCTGCACTTCGAGCGTCGAGCGCGCTGCGAATCTCGGTGTCGCTGAATTCGGGGCCCCAATAGCCGTGATGCATGACGAAGTCACGTCGGCTGCCGGGAGTGTCGTGCCAGGCGTGAAACGCAGCCCCGAGGGCGGTGCCGTTGTCGCCGGCGGCGGGTTGGATGAAGACTTCCGTGAAGTCGGTGGCCTCGCGGATTTTTCCGTTGGCGACGCTGTTCATCGCGCAGCCACCAGCGAGACAGATCGCCCTGGCGCGGGTCTGCCGCTGGACATGCCGCAGAATGTGCATCACTGCCGCTTCGAATACGGCCTGCAGCGACGCAGCGATCGCTTCGTGCTGCGCGGTCAGCGGCTCGTCCGGCTTTCGCGCCGGCCCGAGCAGCGATTCGAGTTTCGACGTGAACACCCGGCCCACCATCGGCGCGCCGTCGTCCCAGGTCATTTGCACGCCATCGGACCAGTGACTGAAATACGAGAGATCCAGCTCGAATCGACCTGCGTCGTCGAGGCGCACCAGCGATTCCAGTGGTTTGACGAAGGTGCGCTCGCCGTACGGCGCCAGGCCCATCACTTTGAATTCGTCGCCGTAATTCAGAAAGCCGAGATACTGGGTCACTGCCAGATACAGCAAGCCAAGCGAGTGAGGGAAAAACACCCGCTGATCGACATGCAGTGCGGTGCCTTCGAGCCGTCCCCACGACGTGCTGACGAAATCACCGAAGCCATCGATCGCACAAACCGCTGCGGTATCGAACGGACTGACAAATGCGGCGCTGGCAAGGTGGGCGGGATGGTGTTCGACGAATCGCGTGCGCGCCCTGACCCGATCGACCGGCAGGTCGACGGCCGCCGCCAGCGTTTCGGGCAACGCGCTGACGCTGGCCACATTGCGCGCGCGGTCGGCGACGGTTCCGCGCGGCCGACGACGCAATAAAAACAGCGCCTTCCGCCAGAGATGCGCGCGCGGATCGCGCGACACTGCGAACTGATCCACGTCCGCTGCAGTGATTCCGCCGATGCGCAGGCACTCGGCGATCGCCAGCGATGGAAAACCGGCCACGTGCTTGATGCGCCGAAATCGTTCTTCCTCGAGCGCAGCGACCAGTTGGCCATCGCGCACCAGCGCCGCGGAAACGTCGCCGTGGTAGGCGTTCAACCCGAGAATGTTCATGCCGGCGTGCCGACCAGTCCGGCTCGTTCCAGCAGGCCCGACAACCGCTCGTCGAAGTGTGCTGCGGTGAAGGTCGACAGAAACCGATCACGACCGCGACGGCCCATCGCCGATGCGCGCGACGGATCGCCCAGCAGCGACAGAATCGCGCGCGCGAGCTCGGAACGGTTCGCGTCACGCGGCAACACCAGCCCGGTGTGCCCCTGGTCGATGATCTCGGACGCCGATCCTTCCATCGCGATGCAGGCACGGCCGGCCCGCATCGCCTCGAGAAACACGAAGCCAAATCCTTCGTCGCGGCTCGGCATCGCAAACGCAGTACAGCGCTCGAAACATCGCTCGCGTTCGTCGTCGGTGACGGCGCCGAGAAAATCAACGGAGCCGTCGACACCGAGTGCTATCGATTTGGCCTCGAGACGGGCACGGTCGTCGCCGTCGCCGGCAATCTCGAGCCGTGCGGTGGGAAGCGTACAGGACGACCTCGGGCCATGCCTCGAGCAGTGCGTCGTGTCCCTTGTATTGCTCGTCACTGGCCATGCGTCCAAGAATCAGCACGGTCGGGTGGCCATTGAGCGGCGTCGCCAAAGCATCCGCTTCGATGCCAAGATGGCAGACCGAGATCTCGCGTTCAGCGGCTCGTACATTCGCCGCTGCAAACCGCCGGCGCGTGTGTTCGGAGATCGCCAGCACCTGGCGACTGCGCTGAACGGCGGCTCGCTGCGGCCAGGTCAGCGGATTCCACGACTCGATGCCGCACAGCATCGTCACGATCGGCACGCCGCGCGCTGCAAAAACCAGTGCGGCGGGCGCGAGATGAATGTGAACCAGGATCACCGTAGTGTCAGGTGCGACGCGCGCCGCCTGTTGCAGCGCCAAGGCGGCAAGTCGGGCCGGTACGCCGCCGGCGCCGTGAACCGCCGCGTCTTCGAACCGTTCGGATGCCGACGACTCGTGCAGCGCGATCACGCGCTCGGCGTGGCGGGCTCGCACCATCAACCGCGCCAGCCGCGAGATGCCGTCGCGGCCGGTAAGGTTTGGCGTGAGAACGATCGTCGGCATCAGCTGGCTCGCGCCGTCGCAGCGTCGGCGACCAGCCGCCGGTAGCCGTCCGCAATCGTGCGCGCGGATGTCGTCCACGTAAACAGCCGCGTCGCGAGCAGCTGCCCTCGTTGTCCCATCGCACGGGCCTCGTCGGGATCCGCCAGAAGTTCCTCCAGCGCATCGGCGATCGCCTGCGGCGTCTGCTCCACCCAACGGCCAGCGGCGCTCTGCTCGAGTTGTTCCCAGGCAAGCGTCCGGGTGGCGATTACCGGTGTTCCCGCGGCGAGCGCTTCCGCTGCTGCGAGGCCGAAGCTTTCAGAATCTGAACACAGCACCAACGCTCGTGCCGCAGTCAGCAAGTCAGCTTTTGCCGCGCCGTCAACCGGACCGGTCCAGACAACCTCCACACCCGATTGCGCAAACAGCGGCTCGAGTTGCGCGCGATGACCGCCTTCGTCGGGACCGGCAACGACCAGGCGAAACGCGCGATTGCGGAGCCGACCGATCGCTTGGGCGAGCAGGTCGAGACGTTTGATCGGATGGACGCGGCCCAGAAAGAGCACGTACGGCCGGTCGGAGAGATTCCACGCGTTCAACGTCGGAGTCGGATCGGCCGAGGGTAGGCCATCGGTATCGACGCCATTCGCCGCCAGCACCACCGGTGGTCCCAGCAAGCGCGCCTCGAACGTTTCGCACTCGCGGGCCGACGTCGCGTGTAGCCACGCGGCGCGTGTCAGGTTCTGGCGCTCGATGGCGGCGAAGGCGACAGCCTTTCGGCCGGCGCGGATCGCCAGGGCCTCGGGTTCGAGCATGCCTCGCGGCGACACGACATACGGAACCGCGTGACGTCGCGCCAGACGTGCCGCATGCCAACCGGGTAAGTGCCACAAGCCATGAATATGAACGACGTCGTAGGCGGCGATTTCGCGGTTGAGCCAACGCCGAAGGCCAGTCGCGTGCCACAACCATCGAGGCTCTGACCAGGGAAAGTAGCGCACCACCACGCCATCACGCGTCACCGGCACAGCCGTCGCGGATGGGAGCGGCGCCCCAGGGCCGTTCGCCGTCGTCGTCACGACATCGACGGCAACGCCAAGCCGTGCGAGCGCTGCACACAGGCCGGCGATGCTCCGCGGCGGTCCGCCGTAAACATAGGCGGGCGCGAAGTACGGCGTCACGTGAAGAACGCGCATCCGGCCGATGGAATCAGTGGGCGTCGTAAAGCAAGCCTTGTGCGTCGCGCTGCTGACGTTCGAACCGGACCAGCAGCGTCCGATCGAGCAAAATCACCGGGAGGCCGAGGTAGACCATCATGCTGACCGATGCACCCAGCATGGTCGCCCACGATCGTTCGAACAAATAAATCGACAACCAGAAGGTGATCGTCGCGAATGCGACGAACAGCTCGTGATGCCAGATCAGCCGCCGAAACCAGCGGTAGGCACACCCGAGCGCGAGACCAAACACGAAAATCGGGACGAACATGAACGGGTAACCGAAATCGATGTAGCTCTCGGCCGCATAGCCAAAGGCGATGCTGGTGTTCTGATCGGCACCGGCGACGCTGATGCCCGAGTACTTCCGGACCTTTTCGCTGTCAGACTGCAGCGCCTCCTTGCCCGGGAACAGGACGCGCGGCGTGACTGCGTGGAGCATCGCGCCGGTGATAAAGCTGCCATTGGTGTGCGGCAGCATGCTCGGGACGCGCTCGAGTGCCAGCGACGGATAGTAAACGGCCCACAGACGGTCGACCAGCTTGTCGGTGGACGTCAGCATCGTTTCCAGTCCGTCCCAAAAAACGCCGAACTGAGTGCGGACACCTCGCGCAATCGAGCCGACCGTGACGTGGCGAACGCATCCACCTCGGTGTATTCGCGGCGATACTGTGCACGGATACCCATCCACAGCACTGCGAGCACTGTGGCCAGTATCGACGCCCGTGGCAAGCGCGAACCAGTGCTTGGTGATTCGCCGATCGAAGATCTCGTAGAGAGCAAGACCGCCAAGCACCACCGGCTCCCGGAAACCTGCGAAAAATCCAGTGATGCCGAGAATGCACTCGACCATCAGGACGGCCGCGAACATCGACCAGCGTGGCGCGGGGATCAGCAGCCGTCGCAAGATCAGGTAGAGGACGCCAAGCCTCGCCGTGTCCGCGGTGACGATAATCTGTCGCAGCGACGGATATTGCCCAGAGACCAGCAGATAGCGATCCTTCGAAGAAGACCGTGACGACGTAGACGATGACGAGAAGTTGCAGCGAAAACGCGAACGTCGGACGTTCCTCATACGGATCGGCGCCCTTCACGAACATCAATCCGAGCCTGAGACCAATGGCCAGCGCCAGGCAGCAGCCCAGGCCGATCCACGACCATTGGGCGGTAGTTGCTGCTGTAAACCGTCGCGACCTCGCGAGTCGAAAAGCCCCTTGTAAAGGAGGCCGAGACTGGTTTGCATCCAGTGAAAGGAAAACGCCGCCGGTAATACAAACAGGTTGTCGTCGGTCTGCTGTTAATTTCAAGCCGACGAACAGCACGACAAGACTCCACGCGACCAGCGCATCATCGGCAACCCAGCCGAGCGTGATGGCCGTAGCACTGCCGGCGATGAATTCAGCGAGCGTAACTGGCATGAACATTGGCCTCATCTACTGCGAACACGTTCCGCCAGGCGTTGTCGAAGCGCGCTTGCGAATACGCCGCCGCGGATTCGCGCGCGAGGCGGCCGCGCGTTTCGCAGTCGATCTGGATCGCTGAGGAATACATCGAGGCCCTCAGCGAGGGTCGTAACGGCAAGCGGATCGCAAACCCAGCCGTTGCGGCCGTGGTCGATCAATTCTGGAAGAGCACCGCTGCGGCCGACCACCGAAGGCAGTCCGGCGAGTTTTGCTTCGAGGACGACCAGTCCGAACCCTTCGCGCATTTCCGGACGGCTCGGACAACAGTGAAGGCTGGCGCGCTTCATCAGGCTCGGTACATCTTCGCGATGACCGAGAAAAGTAACCGCGCCCTGGAGATCGGGTGCTGCGGCGCGATCGCGAAGGCGTTGGCGATAGCCGCGGTCGGCCGGAGTCTCCCATCCGTCGAGTGCCCCGACCACATCGAGCGTGACATCGCGGCCGCGCTCGCGTAACGTCGCCACCGCTTCGAGCAGCAAATCGACGCCTTTGACCGGAATGATTTGGCCGACATAAATGATCCGGCCCGCCACGCGATCGACATCGCTGTCCCACGCGGCGGTTCGGGGCGGTGCGGCGTTCGAAATCGTGATGATTTTCTCTGCGGGAACCCCGTGCGCTGCCAGTTCATTCTCAGTGAACTGCGAATTGCATACGAGGCGATCGACAAACGGCGCAACCGCTGTCCGCCACACTATCCGGTAGAACGAGCCGCGATCGGGCGGGTTGCCGAGTCGCATGATGACTTTCACGCCGCGCAGTCTTAGCCAGGCCAACGCGGGTGCGTTCCGCAGCACCGCTTTGAAATCGGGCAGCAGCACGTGGGTGGGATTCTGCGCGCGCGCTTCGCGCAACAGGTGGCCGCTGACGTGCATCACTTCCCAAACCATTCGCACGGAGGCAAGTGGCGACCTTGGCCGCGATAGCGCGTACCAATATGGACCTGCAGACCATGTCGCGCCCATTGCTTCAGCGATCGGCGTAATTCGGTGGTTCTCCCAACTGTTGACCACGCAATGCACCGCCGCGCCCTGCTCGCGCAAGGCACGAAGCACGCCGAAGGTCATTCGTTCCAGGCCGCTGACGATGACCATCTGGCCGCAGCAGGCGATGATCCGCTGTGGCGCGTCCGGCGAGTTGACCTCGCCTGCCGGTTGGGCCGACCGCCGCAACACCGATCGACACGCCAGGGTCAGGCCGCGCGTCATTGCCGTCAGGCTGAACGCCGCTGCGTGTTCCTGACAAGCCAAGGCAAGGCTGCCACTCGACGTGATCTGTGCGCGAAGGCCGTGAAGCGACGCCGCCAGGGCGGCAACGTCGCCGGTCGCGAACAGACGACCGGTGTGCGGCGTAATAAGATCGGGCGCGCATCCGCACGCGTCCGAGACAATCGCCGGCAATCCGCTCGCCAGCGCTTCGTTGACGACCAACCCCCACGTTTCGCCACCGCTCGGAAGCACCAGGCAGTCCGCGGCGGCATACGCGCGGCTCAATTCCTGCTGGTTCAAAAAGCCGGTCATGGTCAGCGGGAGGCCGTGGTGCTCTGCGTGAGTCCGAATGGCACCGTCCAAGTTCTCCCGATCCGACGACCAGCGCGTGACCGCCGCCGGCGAGCGCGGCTGCTTCGATGAAATCGAGCGGCCGTTTTCCTTCGGTCAGTTTTCCGACGAACAGCGGCACGAACGCGTTGGGCGCAATGCCCCATTCCCGGCGGATCCGATTGCGCTCTTCCGGTGCCTGGTATCGAGCGGCGCGGGCAGCGAACATGTCGTTATCCACGCCATGAGGCACGTCGAACACGCGATAGTCAGGCGCGCCGAACTGCGTCAAGTACTCTCGCGCCCGAGTGCCCGGCGCGAGATGCCCGTCGAACCGGCCGAGCATCCAGCCGGTCTTGAGGCGCCACAACCGGCGACGCCAGCCGACGGGCGCGCTTCCGAGGTGGGAATCACCACGACAGAGCGTCGGCACGCCGAGGCGCCGGCATGCCATCACCGCGCGGATCAGCGTCACCGAGTACCAGCCGGTCACCACGACAACGTCCGGGCGCGTTTCTGCGATGGCCTCGCCAACCTGCGGCACGTCGAGTCCCCAGAAGTGACTGCTATCGATCCGATCCGTCGGCTGGGAGGCACGAACTACAACGGAGCGATAACCTTCGCGGAGCGGCGTGTCCCATGAAACGGCCCGGCCAAATCCCACACCCTGCTGTTCGGCGTTAGGTTCAGTGGCGTAAATAACCGTCAACGCCAGATCGGGCGCATGCGCCGCGATATGCCGGAACCACGGCGAGTAGTACTGAATCGGATGGGTGAGGACGAAGGTGACGCGAATCGGCGTCACGCCGCCACCTGATCGAACAAGCGAGCGAGGTCCGCTGCGAGCGACTGCGCCGAAACACCTGTCACAGCGTCGAGCGCGACGTCGCCCGCGCGGTACTCCGGCGACGCAGCGAGCGCTCGCAGGTGGCATGCGACGGCGTGGACCTGGTCATCGCTGCCAATCGTTTGATCGTACGAAACAACTCGCACGGTCGGTTCGCTGCCGGCATGTCGCAGCAGCGGCACTACGCTGCTCGCTTCGTGAAAGATCGCGAGCAACGGACGGCGCGCCAGCAATGCAGGATAGAGCTTGCTCGCGGTGTAGTGCGGCTCGCTGCTGCCGAGGAGCAGAATGCCCGACGATCGCGACAAGACATCGAGTGCATCGAGATAATCGAGCCGCGCCGCGTGCTCAGTAACGACCGCGCTGACGCCGAATTGGTGAGCGATCGGCAGCACACGATCGCGATCCGAGGACGACTGATTGCTGGTTCCAAAGAAGTGCAGCCGCAGCCGCGCCGCGCCGCGATCATCGGCGCGTGCGCGAACCAGCGCGCGTAACAGCAGGCGCAGCGTGGCGACTCCGGTCGGCAGCAGCGTGCCCACATAACACAAGTGCACCAGGCCGTCGCCTGAGTCGAACTGCGTGAATGCGCGATCGCTCGTGTGCAGCCGTTCGAAGTCTGCCGCCTCGAAGCCGAGCGGGATGACGCAGCTGCGGTGTGCGCGCTGCCGCCGGCAAGCGCTGGACGATGCCATCGAGCGTGCCTTGAGAGACGGCGACCAGCGCGTCGGCGGCACGAACTGCCCGAGGTTCGAGCCACACACCGAGCTGACGGGAGGCGCGGCTTTTCCAGTCGGTGCCGCCATCAGCCGCGCCGCCGACCGATCGGCCCCATGCGCCAACCCACGGATCCTGATAGTCGAGCACGAAAGGCAGGTGAAACTCCGATTTCAGCGCGCCGCCCAGAAGTGCCGGGTAGACCGGATAAACGGTGACGAACAATGCGTCGAATCGACCCGTCGCCAGCAGCTTCCGGCAGGTTTGTCGCAGCCCGGTAAAGGCCCTTACGCCGAGATCACCGATACCGACCCGCCGCGTCCAGCGAGCAGACCACGCCGGGGCGCGCACGATGCGCAATGAGGGCGGCACCAGGCGTTCAAGATTCGGGTCGAGGCGGCCCTCGTAGCCAGACGGATCGATCGTGACAACGGTCGGTTCCCACCCGACACGTTCGAGATGCGGCGCCAGCAGGCGCACCCGATGCGAGGCCGCGCTCGAATCGGGCGGAAAATGCGGGCTGACCATCAGCACACGTCGCATGTCAGTGGTCGGTCGGCCGGAGTTCGGCGAGCCAGCGGTCGTACGGACTGCCGGGAATCGCAGGCGCTGCGCGCACGAAACGGCGTTCGCTCATGCGGAAAGCATTCGCTGATAGAGAGCCTGGTATTCGCTGATGATCGCCCGGTCGCTGAAGCGGCGCTCGGCTTCGCCGCGTACCCGATGGCGATCGAGTTCGGGCAAGCGCTTCACCAGTTCGGTCATCTCGTCAACGCTGTCGCAGAGAAATCCGGTCCGGCCGTGGTCAATCCCTTCAGGAACACCGCCGCGGCGGAACGCAATCAGCGGCGTACCGCACAGCATCGATTCCGGCAACACCACTGGAAATGGCTCTTCCCATTCGATCGGCATCAGCATCGCCGCCGCCGACCCGAGCAGCTCGCGTTTCGCGGTATCGTCGACCGCTCCGATATAGCGGACCAGCTCGCCATCGATTCGCGGTGCGAGCTCGCGTTCGAAGTAGTCGCGTTCCTCGGCCAGCGGTGAAATATTGCCGGCGATCGTCAGGCGGCGGCCGAGCCGCTGCGCAACGGTAATCGCGTGATGCGCGCCTTTACATCGCTCGAGACGGCCGAGAAATACCAGCGGCGCGCTCGCCGCGTTGGTGCCAGCGACGAACGGATATCGCTCGGGGACGGCGCAGTTGTAGATAACCGACCACTCGCCGCCGCCCGGAATTCCCGTGTCGCGCATCCGCGCGCTGACGGCGGTGTAGTGCAGCCGCTTGGCGCCGAGTCGCGTCGCGACGGTCATGTTGCGTGGATTCACCCTCCGCATGTAGGTCTGCACCTTGGGAACGTTGCGCGGCAGGATGGGCGCCAGGTAGGCCAAGCGTCCGAAGTTGTGCACGACGTCGAAGCGGTGCGTGGTCGCGACAAAGCGGCTCGCCAGGGTGAGAGTGTTGCGAAGGTTGCTCCAGCGAGTCCATTCGCCTTCGCTCCCGAACGGCCGGACCCGGCCGGCGACCTGCGATCCCGGAGCCGCCCACAGCGTGATGTCGTGGCCGGCGCGGCTGAGACCTTCGGCAAGGTCTGCGATCACCCGTTCGATACCGCCATAGTGTTGCGGCGGTACCCGGATGTACGGATCCATGATCAGCAGAATTTTCATGCAACGGCTCGGCGCACGACGTCTTGAAGGCGTCCGCGATCGTGCGCGTGCTCCCAGTGCCAGCGGCGGTTGGCCGCGTGCCACGCCGCCTGGCGGGCGCGTGCTAACGCGGCCGGATCTTCTGCCCATCCGGCCAACACGGCGGCGAGCGCCGCCACATCGGTTGGCGGGACCAGGGCGCCACCGGGAGCGAGATCGACACCGAGCGCGTGTTGTCCCGGCAGGTCGCTGATCGCAACCGCGAGTCCGGCGAGGATGTAGGTGAACGTCTTGTTCGGCAGACAGAGCTGACGATTTCGAGAAAGCGGTTGCTCAATCGCCAGGCCCACGTCGTGACCGCGCGCCAGGTCGACCATCGCGTCTGGAGCGGCTGGCGGCTCGTGGCGAATCGTAACGCGCGCACCGCATCCGGCGGCCAACGCGTCGAGCGTCGCCAGGTAGCCATCTTGCGGCCGCCCGCGCAGCGTCAACGTCGCGGTGATTCTCGCTGCGGCAATCGCCTTGATGGTTTCTTCGAGGCCTCGCCCGGCGGCGATCGTCTGGCTGAACCAGTACAGCCGCAACACGCCGGCGTCGCCGCGCCCGAAGTCGGGGGGCCGCCGCGGTAGCGGAAACGTGTTGTGAATCACCACCGCGTCGACGCCGTAGTTTGCGCGATAGGCGTCCGCAATCTCGGCGCTCGAGGTCGTCAGAAAAGCCGCGGGTGGTAACACCGCGCCCTCGACGCGTGTCGCCAGCTGGCCCGTCAGCGCCGCTGCCGAACCGTGGTCCTCGCCGCTGTGAAAGTCTTCGAGATCGAGTCCGTATGGAACGCCGAGGCGTGATGCTGCTTCGGCCACGGCCGCCAGCGCACCAACCGTTCCGCCGTAGACGAGATCGGTCGGTTGCTCGACAATCGACCCGACCAGTTCGCTATGTACGCGACCGAACGCATGCGCCGCGACCCGAAGCGGCAGACGAGCCGCATCCATCGTTTGAGCGAGCCGGCGCGCCGCACGATGGCGAATGCCGGATCGCCAATACACATTGCCTGGATCGCCGCGCTGGTAGTTGACCACGGTCACCGGCCATTGCCTTCGCGATCGGACGTCGACGTCTGCTGCCGCGGCCCACGGTTCATGATTCGTTGCGACCACCCGTACGCTGTGGCCGGCATCGGCGAGAGCGTCGGCGGCCTTCAGCATCCGCGGACAAGTCGACAGATGACCCGACGTAACCACCGTGACGCGAAGAGGACGGTTCATCACACGGCGACCGCGCGAGGCACGCGGCCAATCGCCGCGCGATAATGCGATTCGAGCGATGCGATGGCGGACGACACGTCGTGACGCGATTTGAGGTGCGCTCCGATTGACCGCTTTCCCGATTCAACGGCCGCGACGAGGTCGCGCGCGAGGCCGTCGATATCGTGTTCGTCGCTCAGGTAGACTCCCGGGCCTTCGGGCGCGATGTAGGGAATGTCAGCGTGTCGCGTGCTGACGATCGGCGTCCCAATCGCCTGCGCTTCGAGCAGAATCGTCGGCGCGCCGCCTTCCGAATCGCCGTCAGCCGCAGTGGCGCTCGGATGAATCAACACCCGCGCCGATGCCAATCGAGCGATCACGTCGGCATGTGGCTTTGTCCCGACGAATTCGACGACGTCTATCAGTCCGCGCTCGGCGACCAGCGCGCGTGCCGCGCTCTCATCCGGTCCATTGCCAACGATCGTCAGTCGCGCTCCAGGCAGTCGCGAATGGGCGCTCGCGAATGCGGCGATGGCATCAAGCAGGCCCTTTTTTTCGACGAACCGGCCGACGAACAACACGGTGATAGCGGCGTCGGGCCGCCACGTCGGATATTTGCGCAAGTCGATGACGATTGGCTGCAACACCGTTCGCTCGACCAGCGCTCCGGCAGCAATCACCAATTCGCGCATTTCCGGCCCTTCCGCCAAAAAGAGGTCGCCGTCACGAAACAGCCGGACATATTGGTCACGCCAGCGGCTGGTGTACGGCAGCACGGCCGCATCGACGCCGTACAAACTCGTCACCAATGGAATGCCCGAGGCCCTGGCCACAGCCGCCATCTGACAGCCGACCGGACCGAAATGTGCGTGGATCACCGATGGCCTGATGCGCTCAAGAAGCGACTCGACCCGTCGTCGCCACGGGGATCGGCCAGTCACCCATTCGGTGAACGCTGCGCTCCACCAGCCTGGCGACCACTTGGTTTCCGGAATCGACTCGACGTGTACTCGCGGAAAAGGAAACTCGTCGGCGAACTCGACACCGTGACACAACACCTCGGCCGCGAACCCGCGATGGCCGGCAACTACGGTGTAGACAAAGGTCTCGCTGCGCGGCAGGAAACGGCTGACCGCGTGAAGCACCACAGGCTTCGCCGGAGATCGCCGTCACATCCTCATCCGCTGAATCGTCAGCAGCTGCGTCCGATTGTCGATCGGCGACGATGCCGGCTGCGGCACGCCGAGTTTGAGCGCCGCGCGATCGACGAGATACAACGGCGTCGGCCCAAGCCGATCGAAGGCGTAGCGGGCGTACTTGTTGCGCGGGCCTCCCGCTGGCAGCCAGTAGTACATCGCTGCCTGCACGGGTAATGGTCAGGCCGCACGACGCCAGCAGCGACGTCCAGTGATCTCGGCTGCGATGCCGCAGGTACGACGCCGGCTCGAACGTCTCCGATGCGAAACGCCAGCGTCGCGATCAACGCTCCGCCTTCGGTCAACTGACTCGCAAGGTTCGTCACCACCCGCCTCACGAAGGCGTCGTCGAGAATCATCTGAAAGACGTCGATCGCCTGAATCACGTCGAACAACGAACCGTGCGAGTCGCGCCATTGCGAAAGATCGCCGGCCTCGACTCGCGCACCCGGGACGGTTGCACGCAGGTGTTCAACCACCCGCGACGAAATATCGACTCCGGTGTAGATCGCGTTCGGATAAACCTGTTGGTAGAAGCGCGTGAAATAGCCCTGTCCGCATCCGGCATCGAGCACCGAGAACGATGGTGCCAGGTTCAACTGATCGATCGCCTGCCGCAGCGCCTGAAGCTTGCAGGCGTAGATGCGTTCGTTGAGTAGTTCGCCCGCGCCCGACCAGCCCGACTCGCTGAGCACGAATCGCTGATAGCGGCGATCCCAATAGTCGAGCAACCTTGCCGATTCCGGCGTTGCACAGACTGGCTGCCGCTCATTCATCATGCAGCGTACATTTCCAGATAGTCGCGAGTGACGTCGTCCATCGTCCGCGGCGACGTCAAACGTCGGCGCCATCGGTCGACCGTTTCGGACGGATGCTGCGCGATTCCAGTCAACGCGTCACTCAGTCCTGCGACGTCCGAGGGCTGGACCAGTCGCCCATTCACACCATCCTCGATAATCTCGGCAAGGTTGCCGACGCGGGACGCAACAATCGGCGTGCCTGCGGCCATCGCTTCGAGCGCTATCGTCGGACCGTTTTCGAACCATAACGAAGGCACGACCAGAACATCGAGCGCCGTGAGCACGCGAGACACTTCGGCGGGCGGAACAACCGGTTGAAACGACACGCGCGGATCGGCGCCGATCGCTTCGCGCACGGAATCGCCGAACGCGCGGCTGGCGGCGTCAAGCTCCGGTCCTCGAATCTCGAGACGGAAATCGATCGCTCTCGGTATACGCGCGACCGCTCGCGCCAATTCGATCAGCCCTTTCGTCGGATGAATGCGTCCGATGTATCCGAAGCGGACCGGCCGTTCAGTCGGGTGCAGGTCGGGGTCCTGCTTCGCGCGAACTGACGCGTGGCTGAGGCCTAACCGGTTCAAGGTCAGTTTTGCGGCCGGCGCCCCATTCGCGACCAGCATGCGCCGCGCAGTTTCGTTCAACACGACGAACTGTTCGACGATCCGGAACAGTTCACGCTGCAAGTCCTGATACTGCTCCACGGATGCGCTCATCCCGAGAACGGTGCCGACTCTTCCGGGGATCGATCCCAACCAACGACTTGCGGTCGGCGGCATCGCGCCCAACATTTCGGCCATCGGTCTGGTCAGCCCGACCCGCACCAGATTGCAGGCGGCGCACTTCGTCGAATCGACGATGCCGTCGCACGGGGTTCGGCCCCACTGCATCAATTCGCCGGCACGGCACAGATAACCCAGGCCGGGGAGATGACAGGTGACGATCACCCGGATCCCGAGGCGGCGCGCTTCGCGCAGTTCGTGAAGTCCGACACCGGTCGTAAAGCTGTGGACGTGAAGAATGTCGGGACGTTCGTCGGCAAGCCATCGATGCAGACGCTCGCTGCCGCGGACCGGCGTACGCTGGGTCGCTTCAGCACGAGTCGGGTCGGCCGAAATCGCGTAGCGAAACACCGCGACGCCGTCATGCTCGTAACGTTCGGGCGCCGCAGCATGTGCGTCCGGCGCGGCAATCAGCACGTGATGGCCCGCGGCGCGCAGCCTTCGGCACAACCCTTCGACGTAGACTTCAGTGCCACCGACGCTGTCGGGAAAATACCAGCCAAGCAGGTGCGCGATTTTCACCGGTGCTTCAAACTCGCGCCTCGGCGCGTGGTGTGCCAGCCGCTGACGAACGGCGCGGCGGCCGCAGATAGCGTAACCAGTCGAGTGGACCCGCGCCGGCGTGCCGCAGAACGGCTGCAGCCGGAGCAATCCTCCCCTCGCGCGCGAGCCGCCACGCACCCCGCGCCTGCGTGAACAGGAAGTTTCGCTTCGCCTGCTCGCGCGTGGCTCCGGTCAGCGGGCAGCCAGCCGCGTTCAGCCTCCGCCAGGCCTCGCTCGAGGCCCGGGCGTACTCGCCGAGACTCGACGCAGAAACCATCGCCTGGCCGCTGTGAATCCGGTAGTAGAAAAGGTCGCCTGGCACCAGCAGGACGCTGACGCGCGCGCACGCGTCGAGCCAGAACAAGTAGTCTGACGCGACGCCGCGATCGGGAAATCCGCCAAGCGATCGAAACAGGTCGGTGCGGAATAGCGCACTGGACGGCCCGAGCTGGAACAGGCCGCTGCCGAGAAATTCGCGCTCATAGGCAAGCGCCGGCGTGAGAAGCATCGGGCATGGACCGCCCGGCCAGTGACGGCTACCAGACAATGCGAAGGCGGCACGCGGCTCTGCTTCGAGCGGTTCCACCATCGCCATCAGGCAGTGCCGATACATCACGTCGTCGGAGTCGTGGTATTTGAGAAAGTGCCCGCGCGCCAGTCCAGCCGCCTTCCGCCGATTGGGATAGTCCCCGATGTTGCGATCGTTGACCTCCATTCTGATTCGCGGATCGGTGCGCGCGTATGACTCGATGATCGCGGCCGTTCGATCCGACGACGCGTCGTCGACGATGATCAGCTCGAAGTCGCCGTACGATTGTGCGAGCACACTCTCGATCGATTCGGCTATGTAGTGTTCGCGGTTGTAGGCGGTCAGCACGACGCTGACCGACGGAGGCTGCGAGCCGGTCTGTGCCCCGCTGGTCATCAACGCGCCTGCCGGATGGCTGTTCGGACCAGCCGGACAAAACTGTTCGGAATCCACGAACGGTCAAGCCGGCTGCCGACCGTGCGCGGCCGCGCTCGTGGTCGCTGACCGGCACGCTCGGCGACTTCGGCAAACAGTGCCTGGTACGCCCCGGCCCGCAAGCTGATGTCGTAATGCTGCCGTGCAAAGACGAACGTGGCAGCGCTCATCGTTTCAAGGCGTTGGCGATCGCGATCCAGGCCAAGGATTGCGCTGGCGAATGCGCTGACGTCACCGACGGGCACGCGGAAGCCGGTGGTTTCGTTGTCGACGAGCTCCGCCATGCTCGGAAGGTCGCCGACAATCGGCACGACGCCCGCGCACATCGCTTCGACGGTCGCCACCGACAAGCCTTCGCCGCGGCTTGGCAGCACGAGCACGTCGTGCATCGCAAGGATCGCTCGTGTCGCCGCCGGCGTTTCGGCGACGTCATAGCGAACCTGATCCGAAGGCGGAAAACGCAACTGCAGGGCGTTGCGCGCCGGACCATCCCCGAGGATCGTCCAATGCACGACGACGCCACGCGCACGCAATAATCGATCGATCGCCGGGAGATCGAACACTCCCTTTGCTTCGTCCAGCCGTCCCACGAACACCGCACGGAGGCTACCGCTCACCGCGGTTCGCCGATCATTGGTGATCGGTATGCCGTATGGCAGCCAGAAAATGTCAGCGGCACGCTGCGGCAAACGCTCGACCAAACGCTCGAAGACGGTGCGGCTGTAGGCCACGAATGCGTCCACGTAGGATTGGTGATCGATCGCCAGGTTGTAGTAGTAGTCGTAATCGCCATGCAGGACCTGGACGACCGCTCGGTCCAGCGGCCGGCTAGCGGCCAGCAGCAACTCGAGGTGATCGTGGCAGACCAGCACGCCCGATCCTGGTCCGATGGCGGCTTCGAGCCGCCGTAACACGGTTGACAGGTTTTCGATCGGCAGCGTGTACTCCACGACTGTCGTCTTGTCGGAAGCAATCGGCAATGACGATCGCGTGTCAACGTGCAACCGATTGTGGGTCAGGACGAGCCGGTACTCGAACGTGTCGGGATGGCGATGTGCGAGGAGGTTCGCGACGATGGTCAGCGCGCCGCCCATCTTGTCGGGAATGACATGCACGACGCTCGGCCGTTCGGTCATTGCGCCGCTTCCCGCCACGCACTGATCGCTTCCACCCAGGCCGTCGAATGGTGCCGGAACGGTCCGCTGTTCTGCGCGCCGCCAACCTGTCGCAACGGCAGCGACGTAACGTGGGTGATCGCGTAGGTAAAGCCGCAATCCCGCAACAGAGTGAGAATTTCGGGACCGCGCCTCCGGTTCCGGTCGAATTCGTGAACTTCGACGTGGATAGCGCGGACCGCGTGGAGTGCCGGCGCACAGTCGGCGAGGACGACACCCTCAGCGCCTTCGATGTCGAGTTTCAGCAAGTCGATCGGGCCGGCGTCGAGATGATCGCGCAAACGCACCGCAGTCACTTCGACGGAACTTCCGACCGACGCGGCCGTGGTTTCAGCGATGCCGCCCGAGTCGGCGCCGTCAGCACGAAACGTCAGCGTTCCCGACTCTTTCCAGACAGCCGCGGCCACCACCTCGATGTCGGCGAAACCATTACGTTCGAGATTCGCGGCCAACACGGCGGCGATCGCCGGGTCGGCCTCGAACGCGGTGATCCGTGCAGCCGGGTAGCAACTTTTGAAAAACAGTGAGGCGAGCCCGACGTTCGCACCGCAATCGAGGATGCGAGGAGCGTCGCGGTCCGAATGGAAAGCCAGTGAGCGATCGACGAAGATGTCTTTCCATTGAGGACACAACGTCAACAAGTCGGTGTATTGCAGCGTGTAAGCGCCCAGTTCAATCGTTCCGGGCGTCCGCCGCGGTGTGCGATCCGCTTCGCGGCAGGCGTGGCGCCAGGCGGCGACGGCCGGTGACGGCGCGACCTGGCGCTTCACCGCACCGGCGGCTCGCCGCAGTTGGCGAAGCGTTCGTGTCACCGCCATGCGCGCACCGTCATTGCCCAGTTCATGGCGCGGCCGGGAAACGGTGATCGCGGTCCGGCCAGCGGTTCGCGCCAGGTCAGCGGGACGAATTCGTCGATCGCGTACGAAAATCCGGCGCGTGTCAGCCGTTCGAGCACGCGCGGTGCCTGACGAGTGCGTGGATCGAACTCGTGCAGATCCATCACCATCGCCGCGACCCGATGCAACACCGGTTCGCAGTCCTCGAGCACCGCGTCTTCCGCGCCCTCGATATCCAGTTTCAGCAGGTCGCACGCCTCGCGCTCGAGCAGGTCCCGGAGCCGCAGACTCGGAACAGTGACCGACCGGCCGTCGATCGCCCCGGGCAACGTGCCGATCATTCCCGAATCGCTGCCTTCACACTGGAAAGCGAGCGTGCCATTCGAGATCCACAGCGCCGCGTGAATCGTCTCGACATCGGCGGCACGGTTGGCGCGCAGGTTCGTCCGCAGCATTGCAAACAGTGCCGGGTCGGCTTCAATGGCGGTCACTCGCGCTGCCGGGTAGGCGCGTTTGAAAAACAGGCTCGCCAGTCCAACGTTGGCGCCGCAATCGAGAATCCGCGGCGCCGGATCGCTACTGCGAAACGCGAGGACGCGGCGCACGAAGATGTCCTGCCACTGCGGGCAAAAGCTCAAGAGATCCGAATAGCGCAGGTCGTAGTCCACCATCCGGATCTCACCCGGCGTGAACCGCGGTGTCAGCTCGGCGCGATGCCAGGCGCGGCGCCACGCAGCGGTTTCGGGATCCTGAAACAGGCGCCGGCGCATCGCTCGTACCTTGCGACCGGCCCGGCGCAGCGTGCCTCTCATTGCACGACCGCCACGCGCGACACCTCTTCGATGGTTGCGACCAGCCGCCGCGCGCACACCGCGTCAGTCATGTGTGCGAGAACCCAGTCGCGCGGGCGGAAGCTGTGGTCTTCAGTGCGAACACGCGCTAACGCACGGTCGAGTTCCTCGAGAGACTGCCAGAAAGTCCCGGTCGCTTCCGACAGGTAAGGCGCCGACGATCCCGCGGTGAATGACCAGCCTCGCCATTCGGTGCGCGTCAACGGATTCCAGACCATGGTCGGAACGTTCATCGCCCACGATTCAGCCAGCGCCAACCCCTGTGTTTCAAACGCGCTCAGGAAAACCGCCACCGCGGCGCCGTCCAGCGCCTTGCGATAAGTGGTGGCGTTGTATGTCCCATAGCGAATTCGCACCGGATCCCAGCCATGCTGCGCAACCGCGCGTTCGACGGCGACGCATTGTGATTCCGGTCCACTTTTCCAAAATACGACCGCGTGTCCGCTCGGTGCGGAAGCGGTTGGCGTCCATGCAACGGCGTCCACGCCGCTTGGACAGGTGCGGCACTTGGCAACCAGCGAAGGCGCTGAATCGCGATAGAGGTCGCGGACCCAGTTGGACGCCACGATCAAACAGTCGATCTCCGGTAGCATCAGCACGCCGCCCTCTTCTGACGGCGACAGCGCGTTGACCGGGCCGGCGACCAGCCAATCGATTCGGCCAGTCCGTTTCCAGTCGGCCGCCTGGCGCAAGGCTTCGTTCGCCGGCGCGTACACGACTCGTGCGACTTCGCCGAGCGTCCGCGGGTTGAAATTGAAATCCGCATCAAGCTGCCGCAATCCTTCGACAACGCTGCGCGTGAGCGCGTAGTGGCCCGGATACGGCGAAGTGGCCGACAGCGGCGGTCCGGATTTGACCAGCGGCCGAAGCGCGCTTCTCACCCGCTGATAAATTCGCCGATTGCCCGGCACGACTGGAGTCGTCAGTACCGTGAGAAACGGGTTCATCGGTTGGCGGCGACCAGGCGCCTTCGGGCGGCGCCGACGACGCGCCGGGCGATCTGTCCGGCGGCGGCGTGCGCGCGCGCGTAAAGCGACGGATAGTGAGACTGATCGCAACGCGGCAAGCGGCCGGCCGCAGCGACAAACGCGTCTCGGAACACCGGAATGTGCCAGATTTCGAGCGGCTCGAAAAACTCCGGGCCGTGCTCAACAAACCAGCCCAGAATGTCGCGCTCCTGCCACGAAGCCACCGCGTCGATGCTGACATCCGGAAACGTCACGTCGGTCACCCAGCCGTGTGGTACCGGCCTGGTAGCAACGCGATGATTCGGCAACGTGAACGAGTACTGCAGGTTGATCTCGCGTAGCGGTCGTTCGCCGTGCAGCCATTCGCGGCAGCGGTACCATGCCTGACGCACCTGATTGCGCCGCGGCAGCAGCCATTGCAGATGCAGCACCGGCAGCTGGTCGGCGTGAACCCGTTCCGCCGCCGCGTCGATCGGCACCCGCTCTTCGTGCAGCGGCAGCGATCGCGCTCGACTGTAATCGGTGCGCCGGTCGTCAACGATCGCGATCGGTTTCCAATAAGGAATGTAGGGCCACACCGAGTCGCGGTAGTGGCCCGGGCCGTCCCACACGTGATAGTAGCGGCACTCGACAACGGTACCGCCGACCAGTCGATTGCGCTCGCGCTCCCTGAACGCGCGCACCAGCGCCGGAGACACCAGTTCGTCAGCGTCGGTGCACCAGATCAGATTGTGTCCTTGGTAGTCGCGGGCCGCCTCCCACAGTTCCCAGCGCGCCTCCTCACAGATTTTTGGGACGCGCGACTCCATCAAGATGACGTTCGAGAACTGGCGGCAGATGTCGCGCGAGTCGTCGTCCGATGCCTGATCGTTGACCAGCACCACATCGCAGAATGCGGACAGGCAGGCCAGCGAGTGGCGCAGCACCCACGCCTCGTTGCGGACCGGCAGCAAAGCAATCGTTTTCAACGCCGGCTAGGCTCTGGACAACATCGACGCGATCAGACGCTTTCGTCCGTAAATCCGGCTTCGTCGAGGATCGTAGAGACCGTTCCGCCAGGCGCGGAACAGCACGCGATGGCGCGGCGGCTGCGCTTCGGCTGGCACCATCGCCAGCAGCGCCGGCAGCCAGTAGCCGGTGTAGCCGAGCAACAGCGAGCGATCCTCGGTAGTCATCGTCGCCGGAAAAACCGCGCGGTAGGTTTCCAGCAAATGAAGAATGTGGTCGCCGGTCATCGCGCTATTGCGGCGATCCCCTTCGCCGTGTTCGCGGTACCAGGCCATTGGCGGATCTGCGACAAGCGCACCGGTCCAACGCTCGAGAATTGTCAGCAGGAACGGGCGATCGACCAGCGTCGAGTAGCGATCGTGATCCGGTGTCACGCCATCGACGGCCGCGCGACGGTAGATGACCGACCCGAACATCGGCTCGACGCCGCGAAACACGCTACGCACGAAATCCGCGGCTGTCTTGAACTCCGCCCATTCCGTGCCGCCGGATTTTCGATCGGCCTCCGGCGGCTCATCCCGGAATGTTCGCAGACGCGCCGCAACAAACCCGCACAGTGGATTGGCCTCGAGACGGTCAACCGCGGCGCGGAGGTAGCCGGGCGCCATGAGATCGTCTTCGTGAAACGCAACCGTGTATCGGGCTCGGCCCGAAACGATCGCGTGGAACATGTTGGCCATTGCCCCACGGCGGCGTTGGTTGCGCTCGTAGCGCACGCGCGAATCGCTCAATGACTGTGCGTACTCGCGATACTGGTCCGATTCGCCATCGTCGATCAGCGTCAGTTCGAAATCGGCAAAGTCCTGCGCCAGCACCGAGGCGATCGCCTGCCGCGCCAGCGGCAATTGCCGATAGCACGGCATGTTCACCGAAACAGTCGGGATACCTGTCACGCTACTGCCCGCGAATCACCCGCGACGCGAGCCGCCGGGCGCGGCGGCGAACGGTCTTGACGGTTTCCACGACGGCGCGCTGCGCTTGCTCGGCCGGCATCAACACCAGCTCGCGCAGCCGCTCGTCAGGCCGAGCACGAAACACGGTCCCATGGACGTTGCGGATGCCGGCAGGCGGCGGTTCGTGTGTGTAGTAGTAGGCCGCGAACGATCGACGGGCAACGTCGTCGGGGCACTTCAGCGGCGACACGCCATGAAAACTGATATCACTCGCTTCGAAAATGAGGCACCGCCCGAGGTCCGGCGTCATGCGAAGTCCGCAATGTTTGACCTCGGCATCCCACAACTCAATCTGGCCGCCCCATTCCTCCAGCCACTCCGGATTCAGATAGAGCAGCAAGTTGACTCGCCGGTACAACGCGCCAAACAGATTGAAGTCCACGTGAACGTCGAGTCGCCCGTGTGGGCCGGTGACGTGCATGCCGCCACCGAAAAATGTCGGATCGGCGAGCAAGTTCGGGACGCCGGTAATCGCGCTCAGCTGCTCGACGAATTCCGGGCTGACCAGTCGATCGGCGAGGCTCCCGACCGCATCGGGGAATCGCGCTCGGTCGGTGACCTGTACCTTCTTTCGTTCGTTGACGGCATTGAAGCTGAAGCCCATTTGCCGGGCGTTGGCAAACGTCGGATAGGCATTCGCAATCGTTTGCGCCTCCGCCGGCTCGAGGAAGTTCTCGATCACGACGTGCGGAAACGGCTTCGCCTCGACAAACGTCCGATGCAAGCGCGCGGTGTCCATGGTCATGCTCCTGCCAGTGGACCGTCTCGCGTGGCTTACTACCGCTCGCCTATTCACGATGAACGCACGAGCTCGCCAAGAACGCCGAGACTCCGAATGAAATTGACACTCGGCGATCTTTGCGGTCTCGGCGTTCATCTTCGGGCCGGTACTGCTTTTGCGGGTACGCTCCACGACTAGTCGCCAGCCAGCCATTCCTGCGGAATCACGAAATCGCCGTCGTGGACGTTGGAGATGCCGTGCCCCGTTTTGAAGAGATCGCAGCGCGCGATTTCGAACTTGATCGCCCGATCCCAATAGTCCCAGCGGCCGGCGTTCCAGACGCGAACCGTAAAGCTCAAGGCGTAGGTCCCTTCGGTGAGCGGCAACGGACCCAATCGACACACGAAATGCGTCTGGTCGGCTCGATAGTAGGTGTTGCGCACCGGGTTCGCGGCGCCAAAGCTGATGATCTGATCCTGGCTGTTGAATAACTTGAACTCGACGGTGTATGAATTTTCCGGGGCGCGCCCGCTCGCCCACAGGTGGATGGTCATCGTGTCGCCGGCGTCGAAGCGCCCGCTGACCTCGTCCGAAGCGTTCCGGAGTTCGACACGCCGCAAGTGGTAATCGGGCGGCGGATTGACGCGCTCCGCGGCGCCGAGTGCCGCGCCGCTGGCATCCTGGTGCAGCCGTTCGTAACGCCGTGTCACTTCGTCCGGCAATCCGTCGTCGACAATCTGTCCGCCGTTCAGCATCAACGCGCGAGTACAGAGCTGGCGCACGCTCGTCAGATCGTGGCTGACGAACAACACGGTTCGTCCCTCGTTGCGAAGGTCTTCCATCCGTCCGAGACATCGGTTTCGGAAATGCAGGTCGCCGACCGACAGCACCTCGTCGACAATCAGAATCTCCGGCTCGAGATGCGCGGCAACGGCGAACGCGAGTCGAACGTACATGCCGCTCGAGTAATGCTTGACCGGAGTGTCGATGAACTGCTCGAGCTCGGCAAAGGCGACAATCGCGTCGAACTTGCGACGAATCTCGGTGCGGAGCATGCCGAGGATCGCGCCGTTGAGGAAGACGTTTTCGCGACCGGTCAGCTCGGGATGAAAGCCGGTGCCGACCTCGAGCAGGCTCGATACTCGGCCGTGCAGATCGACGTGACCCTCGGTCGGAGGCGTAATCCGCGACAACACTTTTAACAGCGTGCTTTTGCCAGCACCGTTTGGGCCGACGATGCCGATCACTTCACCGACACCAACCGTGAAGCTGACGTCACGCAACGCCCAGAACTGCGGTGAATTTCCGTTACCGGCGAGATGCTGGAAGCGTTGCCACGGTGCGGTGAGCGTTTCGACGACCGACTCGCGAAACGTTTTGGTACCGATCGCCGCGCCGATCGTGTACCGCTTTCCGAGTCGGTCGACGGCGATCGCGGTGTCAGATGACATCAGCAAAGCGGCGCTCGACTTTCATGAAGTAGCACGCCCCGACGACGAAGAACACGAGCGCGCTGAATGCGGACACGGCGATCACCTCTGGCTGCCACGGGCCTCCGAGCACGGCGGCGCGAAACCCGGCGATCATCCCGGCCATCGGGTTGATCGCATACCAAAGACGCCACCGCTCCGGGATGATGTCGAGTGAATAGAGCACCGGCGTCGCGTACAGCCACAGCTGGACGACGAACCCGACGACGTATCGAAAGTCGCGATAGGTGACGATCAGGGCGGCAAACAACAGGCCGGTGCCGGCCGACGCCGCGATCGTGCCAATCAAGAAGAGCGGCAGTACCACGAATCGCGCGGTCGGCCATACTCCGTAAAACGCCATCAGCGCCAGCAACGCGGCGAATGAAATCGCAAAGTCGATCAGCCCGCCAATAATCGACGCGAACGGCACGAGGATTCGCGGGAAATAGACCTTGCTGATCAGATGGCCACTGCCGACCAGGCTGTTCGCGGCCTGATTGACCGCGTTGGCAAAAAATGTCCACGGCAACAATCCGACGAACACATGCAGGGCGTATGGGCCCTGGACCTGCTTCGACATTCCGCCCAGCACCCCGAAAATGACCGTGAACAAGAGGGTGGTCGAGAGCGGCTGGATGATCGCCCAGGCCGCGCCGAGCACGGTTTGCTTGTAACGGACTTTGCTGTCGCGCCAGACGAAGAAATACAGCAGCTCGCGATAACGCCACAGTTCTGGCAGGTCGATCGCCTGCCACGTCACGCGGCGGTTCGATTCGAAGGGTGCGAGTGGCGAGCGATCCGTTCATGCGTGGAGAAAATGACCGAGCAGACCGAGGCCCCAGGCGCGGCTCCAATGCGTGGCGCCGTTGGTGAATTCGTGCCAGACGCGCTGCGGCGCATCGGCGGCAATCCAGCCGGCGGCGCTCAAACGGTCAAGGCCATCCTGCACCACCGGGGCGAGCGAACCGCGCATCCACGAAGCGAACGGCAGGGTGAAGCCCTGTTTCTGCTGCGCAACAATCGCCGGCGGCAAGCGGCGATCGAGCGTGGTGTGCAGCAGGCGTTTGCCGCGCAGCCACTCGGTGTTCTGTCCGAGCGCCGGCCAGATCGCGGCCGTCAGTTGGTGATCGACGTACGGCACGCGGACCTCGAGGCTGTGGGCCATGGCCATCACGTCGATATCACGCAGCAACTGCGACTGCAGGTAGAGCCGCGACTCCATCCGCGCGACCGCGGCCGTGGCGGTTTCCGGGCCGATGGCATCGAGGCGCGTGTGCTCGACGCGATCGAGCGCGTCGGCCGCGTCGTGACGCGCGCTCGCGTCAAGCAGCGCCGGCCCGGCAATCGCGTCAAGGTCTTCCGGTAGCAGAAACCCGCGTTGCACCCGGTAGGCTTCGATCAGGCTGCCGTTGGCTGCAGCGAAATGGCGCCACCGCGTCTGCAGTCGCGGGGCCAGCGTTCGACGTCCGACGGCCGCAACCGCCGGCCATAGCGGACCGGCGATCCGCTTCGCGTGTTGGGCGCGTGGCAAGCGACGGAAGGACGGATAGCCACCAAACAGTTCGTCGCCGCCAGCGCCCGATAACACGGCCTTGATGCCGGTTGCAGCAACCGCACGGGCAACGTAGAACGTGTTGACCGCGTCGATCGTCGGTTGATCGAGATGCGCGAGCACCGTCTCCAAATCCGAGACGATGTGGGTTGCGTCAACGCGCAGTTCGTGGTGAGTCGTACCAAACTGCTCGGCCATCGCGCGCGCCCGACCGCCTTCCGACGATGCATCGTCAAAGGCGACGGTGAACGTCTGCAGATTCGATGCGCCGCTCGACATGGCGGCCGAGACAATCGCACCCGAATCGATGCCGCCGGACAGAAATACTCCCACCGGTACGTCCGCCACCAGGTGCGCGGCGACGCTGTCGCGAACCGAAGCGCCGGCACGCCGGCGGAGTTCGTCGCTCGTCACCGTCTCGCGGTTGGTTCGATAAGCTGCACGGGCGTCGGCAAAACATCCGCGGCGCTCCCCGCCGTCCTGGCGCCACTCGAACCACGAGCCAGGCTCGAGCATTTCGGCGCCGCGATTCCACGCCAGTGGCGGCGGCACGCTTCCCCATGCCAGAAACGCGAGCATCGCAGCCGGGTCCGGCTCGCGGTCGATGAATTTCGCCGAGCGCAGCGCCCGTAATTCCGATCCAAACGCGATCGAGCCAGGAGCCGCAGCAACGAACAGCGGCTTGATTCCATAGCGGTCGCGAGCGAGGACCAGAGCTCGCGCCTCGGCATTCCACCATGCCAGCGCAAACATGCCGCGCACCCGTTCCAGCGCAGCCGGGCCGTCGAGTACCAGCAGCCGCAGCAGCACCTCGGTGTCGCTGGCGCTGCGCAGTCGCTCGCCGCGCGACTCGAGCTCGCGACGCAGCTCCCGGTAGTTGTAAACCTCGCCGTTGAACACGATCAGATGTCGGCCGTCGAGCATCATCGGCTGGGCCGCGCCTGCGCTGAGGTCGATGATCGCAAGGCGCCGATGCACGAGCAAAACGTCGGCAGCTGGCGACGTCCACGTCCCGCAGCCGTCCGGGCCACGGTGCGCCAGCGCCTTGTCCAGGACACCGGCCAGCGCCTGCGGATCAGCGATCGACGAGCCGTCGCGTCGCGCAACGCCTGCAATGCCACACATCGGAATCAGAAATTAGGAATTAGGAATTAGGAATTGAAACTTAGAACAGACGTTGCTTGACGTGGATCACGTCGCCGGCCTGGACCTTGTCCGACAACTTGAGCTCCACTTCTGACGTCTTGCCATTCAGCGTGCGAGTCGCCTTGATTCCGCGGTTGGTGCCTCGTTCGGTCAGGCCGCCGGCCAGTGCGATGGCTTGCTCGACGCTCAAGCCGGGTTCGAGGACAAATGTTCCGCCATTACGCACGTAGCCTTCGATAAAGAACGTCTGCGCCTTGGGCACGAAAATGATGTCGCCGTCCTGCAGCGTCACGTCATTCACCTTGCCGGTCTGCAGATCGCGCCAGTTGATGCGAATCACCTCGGCATTCTCGGCGGCTGGTCCGCCACTCGCGCCTTTTTTCTGGCGCGCGATCGACAACTCGCTGCTTGCCGACGACAGCGGCGACCCGGCCTGAGCCAGCGCCCGCAACAGCGTCATCGCGCCGGTGACGCGGATTTCGGCCGGCGCCCTCACTTCGCCGCTGACGATAATGCTCTGGCTCTTGTACTCGGCAACGTCGACCCGAATCTGCGGATTCTTGATGTAGTCCTTCGACAGCATCGTCCGCAGTTTTTCCTGGGTCTCGCCGAGCGTGGCGCCGCCGACCGCAATTCGGCCCAGCAACGGAAAGCTGATGAACCCATCACCGTCGACGCGGTACGAGCCGGTGAGCTCTTCGGCGTCGAAGACGGTGATTTTTAGTTCGTCTTGCGGACCGATCTGGTAACTGGGCTGAACGACCGGCGGCGCGGCGACGGCCACGGGTTTTTGCGGCGCAGCCAGGGTCTGAAATGTGACGGCTATGACAACCGAGGCCAGGACATTCATGGGCGAATTCGCTTCCTTATTTATTCCGCAGCTCGAGTCAGCGGGATCCCGAGTTGCCGGGCTTTCCGATACAGGTTGGGACGTTGGATCCCCAACGTTTGCGCGGCATCGGCCATGTGCCAGCCGTGATGCTGAAGCACCGACGCGATGTAGTCGCGCTCGAATCGCCGGCGTGCTTCACGGAGGCTACCGGCTGGCGTGAACGTTTCGGCGCCGCGCTGCAGCCGCAGCGCCGGCAGCAGATGTTCCAATTCGATCACGTCGGCGCTCACCAGGGTGAGCACCCGCTCGATGACATCGCGCAATTCGCGCAGGTTGCCGGGCCAACTCAAGCCGCCGACTAAGGCGAGTGCCGGATGCGCAAAACGACGCGGCGCGATGCGCCGTTCGGCGCACAAATCATCGAGCAGCCGCGTCGCCAGTTCGGGCACGTCCTCTTGGCGGTCGCGAAGCGGCGGCAGATCGATACGTATCGCCGACAATCGCCGATACAGATCGGCGCGCAACCGCCGCGCGTCGACGTCGGCATCCACGCCTGGCAGTGCACTTGCCACCAGTCGAAATCCGGTTTCCACCGTGACGCCGTCGATACGCACTTCGCCGTCTCGGGCGATGCGGGCGAGACGCGCCTGAATGCCCGCCGGTAATTCCGTCACCTGCCGAAGGAACAGAAAACCGCCGCGCGCGTGCGCAATGCGGCTGGTTGGCGCGATCGCTTCCAGATCGAATCCGTCGCCGGTGGTCGTGCCGAACAAAAGACGATCGAGGAACGCTCCATCCGCGGCGCAATCAACCGCGACATACGGCCCGGACGCATGACGGCCGCGCGCATGAAGTTCGACAACGACGCTATCGACTGCGCATCCGTCTTCAGCTGCAATCAGCACCCCGCCGTCGAGCGTTGCGGCACGCCGTAGGAACTCGTGCACTTTGGCGATAGCGCCCGAGCGGCCTACCAGTTCGATCGGTGGACCGAGGGTTCCAACTGGGGGCATCAACGATTCGGGCATCGAGTCCAGCCTTCCAGGGGATTTTTGGTGGGGGTTTGCACAGCTTCGCCCTGTCACTTACAGTGACAAGACGACTTTATACGACTAATTATGACTTTTAAGTCACAATTGTGTCTGAAAAGATACGGGGCGGAGTCCGCTGAGATACGAAGCCCGTCAACAGGCTTTTATCGGGCTAGAGGGGTTGTATCGATATGGAAGCGCGGCTGTATCGCGGCGGGCGTGATTCCGTTCAGGGCGCCCGCGGCGGATCCTGCGGCCGCGAACTCGACGTCGATGAATAGGAGGAGGGACGAGACGAGGGCGGCGCGTCGTAGCGACTGAGCCAACTGTTGACGAAAAATGCGAGGCCGATGACCACCAGGAATCCACCGACGCCGATGCCCGACTCCGGCGCGCCGCCCGCTACGCCGATCATCAGCATCAAGCCGAAACCGACGCCCATCAGCGTGATGCCGGCCGACCGATACCGGCCCGGCGTACGGCGCCCCGGATACCAATCGCTGTCATCGTCCTGATCGCGGAGGCGATCGTAACGGTTCATCGCGCGATCGAATCCCTGCGGATCTTTCTCGGGCGGCGGGACAAGGCCGCGCTCGATCATCGCGATCCGCTCACGCACTTCAAGCTCGCGCACGCGTGCGTTGGCCAGCGATCGGACGATACTGTAAGTAAAAGAGCCGACGATGGCCACGATCGCGATCAGGAACGGCGAGTACATGAAGTCCATATGCTGAAGTGATTAGACTGGAGCGCTTCTGGAATTGTTTCAGCTGAGTCACTGAAACAATTCGCGGTGGCGCGTGCTCTAATACCACAGTCGATGGACCCTCTCACCGCCGCCGCGGAGCGCGCGCTGGTCGAGCGCTGCCGGGCCGGGGACGAGCACGCGTTTCAAGAACTGGTCGATCGACACAAGGATCTGGTGTTCGCATTAATCGCCCGCACGGTACAGGATCGATCGCGGGCGGAGGATCTGGCGCAGGATGTCTTCCTGCGCGTGCATCGCGGGCTTCCCTATTTTCGCGGGGAGGCACGCCTGTCGACATGGATTTATCGCATCGTCGCGAACGTCTGTCTGCAGGATCACAGCAAACCGGCCGGGTCCGAGTCGCTGGACGACGATCGCCGATCGCGTTCCGCGCCAGGGGCGACCGACCGGCAGTTCGGCGATCTCGAGCTGCGCGATCGTCTGGAGAAAGCGATCGCGCGACTGCCGGCCAATTACCGGCTGGTGATCGCGGCGCACTACCTGCAAGGGATGCGATACGAAGACCTGGCGGAAGCGCTCGATCTTCCGCTTGGGACGGTAAAAGTGCAGTTGCACCGCGCGAAACAACAGCTGCGCCGGCTGCTGGAGACGGAACTGAAATAGCGAATTTGCCCATCTGGTCATCTGGTCATCTGGTCATTCAATAGCTCAATGCGATGACTAGATGACGAGATGATCAAATGATCAGATGCGCACTTGATCGATTGCGTTATGTATTGCGACGAAGCACTGGATGCCGTCGAAGCAGTGGCCGCGGGCGAAGTGACGCCCGATGGCCGTCTCGCTGATCATTACGCCACGTGTCCGAACTGTGCGGCGGCGCTCGGCGACGCGCGGGCGCTCGATCGGATGTTGCAGAGCCGGCCGGTGCCGAAACCATCGGCGCAGTTCACCGCACGAGCGATGACGCGGGTGCGGCGTGCGCGATGGCGCAGCGATCAGGTGCTCGACGCCAGCTTCAATGTGGCGATCGCTGCCGTGGTGATCACAATCGTCGCGGGCATTTGGACGCTGATACGGCGCAGCGGCATGACCGCGGTGAGCGCGGTGAGTAACGATGCGGTCGACGTCATGACCAGCGGATTGGTGACGCTGGTCCACCGCATCGGTCCGTCGCTACCGCTTTACGGTGCGGCGACGGCGCTGCTCGCGACGGCGCTTGCGGTGTGGTGGTGGGCGGAGCGAGATGCCGCACTGTGAAGTGGGTAATTGGTAATCGGGTAATCTGGTGAGTGATTGAGGGATTGGGTCCAGTCGATATCCCAATCATTGCCCGATTACCAGACCACCGAATTACCAGATTCGTCCATTATTGAAATGGGCTGGCGGCAAGCGCCAGTTGTTGCCGCAGCTGCGTCGTTTCTATCCCGCGTCCTTCAACCGCTACGTCGAACCGTTTTTCGGCAGCGGCGCGGTCTTCTTCGATCTACACACCTCCGGTCGCCTCGCCGGACATCAGGCGGTTCTGATCGATTCGAACCCGGATCTGATCGGCTTGTACGAGACGGTCCGCGACGCGCACGACGTGGTCGCCGCGGAACTGGACCAGCTCGCCGCGGCGCACGCGATCGACGCGCGAGCGCATTACTTCGCCGTGCGCGACACGCAGTTCAACCCGTTGCGTGAGCAGCGGCGCCAGGCGGATGGACGCATCGCCTACACTCCTGCGCTGGCGGCAATGTTCATCTACCTGAATCGCACCGGCTTCAATGGCCTGTTCCGCGTCAACGCCAGCGGCGAATTCAACGTACCGCCTGGACGCTACGAGCGCCCGAAGATCGCCGACCGCGACAAGTTGGCGCGCGCCGCGTCGGCGCTGGGCGCGCCGGGTATCGAGCTGCGATACGGATCGTTCGAATCGGTCCTCGATGTCGCGCGCGCCGACGACTTCATTTACTTCGACCCGCCCTACGCGCCACTGACACGCACCGCGAGTTTCACCTCGTATACCGCGCCGCGCTTCGGGCACGGCGACCAGGTTCGCCTGCAGCAGGTGATCGTCGCGTTGGCCGAGCGCAACTGTCATGTGTTGGCGAGCAATTCCTCGGCCGACGAGATTGCCGATCTCTATGAACGCAATGCGGCGGCGCTCGCCGCGGGCGTGCGGACGCTTCGCGTGCCGGCGCGGCGGGCGATTAACAGCAACGCGGCGCGGCGCGGACCGGTCGACGAGTTCGTGATGACGAACGTCGCGGGGCACTAGTGCGTTCTTTGCGAACTTTGCGTTCATCGTGAATCGGCAAGCGGTAGTAACCCAGCCGAGACCATCCGCCAGCAGCGGTGGTCGCGACACGGTCGCGATCACGCTGATTGCCGCCGTCGCGTTGGCGCTGCGTCTGCTCTCGCTGCGGTGGGCCCCGGCGATGGAGGGCGATTCGGCCGAATATGTCGCACTGGCCACGCGACTCGCTTCATACGGCATCTTCAGCGCCGACGGCGTTCACCCGTCTACCTATCGACCGCCCCTTTACCCGGCGCTGCTGGCAATCGGCTACGACAGCGGGGCGCCGATGCCGGTTTCGATCCTGCTGCTGCAGTGTGTTCTTGGAACAGCAACAGTTGTCGGGACGTTCGTCCTGGCACGCCGCAGCTTCGGCAGCCGCGCAGCGCTGCTTGCCGCGGCGGCTTATGCGGCCGCGCCGATGTCGGTCCGCTACTGCGGAACGCTTCTCACCGAAACGACGTTCACCTTCTTCGTCGTCGCCGCGTCGGTCGCATGGAGCGCTCTCGCGCCGTGGCGCGCCGGCAGCTTGATGGGGTTTGCGGTTCTGACGCGCGCCGTACTAGGACCGTTCGTTCTCGCGATGGCTCTGGTTGGCGTCGTGTTACGTCGCGGGACTCTGGTTCGAATGGCGTGCGCCGCAATGCTGATCGTCAGCCCGTGGATTGCACGAAATCTATGGCACAGCGGCCGGCCGACCATCGCCGATGCCGGCTGGGGAACGAATTTACTGTTCGGAACCGAACGACTGCGGACCGGTTCGAACCCGTGGGCACAGTTGATGAGCGGCGCGACGGGAGTGGTCGCCGGCGACTTGTATGTGGCGGAGCAGGCGGCGCGGACCGAGGCGATCCGAAGGATCCGCAACCAGCCCACGACCTGGCTGGTCACGCGCGCGCGCCAATTTCCGTGGCTGCTTCTCGATAACGGTGTCTACCTGCCACTCAGCGCGAACGACAGCACTTTCAAACGCGCAGTAACCGAGCGACGCTGGACAACCCTGATCGTCAAAGGCGGATTTGCTGCCGGAAACGCGTTCGTATTCTTAGCGGCGGTTGCGGGACTGTGGCGCCATCGCATGCGATGGATGATGTTGATGCCGATCTGGGCGGTCCCCGCGTACCTCGTGGTCTCTCACCTGCCAATGTATGTCGAGCCTCGCTACGGACTGCCCCTTGAACCGTATCTACTCATCCTTGCTGCGGCGGGGATTTGCGGTCGTGGCGCCGCCGAGCGTGTGCTACTCTGATCGAATCGGGTTCCTGACGCGAAAGTGGCGGAACTGGCAGACGCGCCAGACTTAGGATCTGGTAGCCGAAAGGCTATGGGGGTTCGAGTCCCCCCTTTCGCACGCCTACGCTCGCCAGTGAATACGCGAGGCGAGCTTCGGCGATGCAGGCACTGCGAGCGGCGGCGAGCGTCACCGAAGGGGCCAGGGCGTGCGTCTCGCCGAAGCGCCGCAGGCGCGAAGGCGGACCAGATTCTCAGATCCTCAAATTCTCAGATCCTCAAATCCTCAGATCAATTCTCATGAAGACGGAATTCGCTGACGTCAACGAAACGCGCAAGACGGTGCGCGTCGAAATCCCCACCGAAATGGTCGCCGCTGAAATCGATCGGGTGGCGAAAGATTATTCGCGCAAAGCGCGCATTCCCGGATTTCGTCCGGGCAAAGCGCCCGCGAAGGTCATCAAACAGCGTTTCAAGGAGCAGATCCTCCACGACGTGCTCCACGACCTCGTCCCGCGCGCGGTCGACGATGCGCTGCGCGAACGCGGTGTCGAAGCGGTCGACACGCCCGACGTCCGCGACGTGAACATCGAAGAAGGCCAGCCGCTGACCTTCACCGCCTCGTTCGACACGCTGCCCGCATTCGATCCCGGCGATCTCTCGACGATCACGCTGCGCAAGCCCAAAGTCGGTATCGACGATGAAGCAGTCAACGGCGCAGTGCAGCGACTGCGCGATCGCGCCGGACGGTTCGAAGCGGTTGAAGGGCGCGGTGTCGATCACGGCGACACCCTGACCGTCGATCTCAAGCGCACCGACCCGGACGGAAAAACCGATTCACACGCCGGCGTGTCGATCGAACTCGGCGCGAAAGCCAACCCGCCCGGTTTTGACGAGCAGTTGCTCGGTCTCGAACCGGGTGCGCGCAAACAGTTCTCCGTGCACTATCCGCCCGACTACGCGATCGGCGAGCTTGCCAATACCGAGGTGTCGTACGACGTCACGGTGAACGCAATCAAGCGCCGCGTGCTGCCCGAGCTCGACGACGAGTTCGCGAAGGACCTCGGCGAATTCGCAACGCTCGACGCCTTGAAAATCCGGGTTCGCGAAGACCTCGAGCACGAGGCCCACCACGCAGCCGAGCGCGAAATGCGGGCCGAGCTGATGAAGGCACTTTCCACCCGGCTGCCTTTTGACGTTCCGGAGTCGCTGGTAATCCGTGAAATGGACCGCCGCGTCGAAGAATTCGCGCGCCGGCTGATGGATCAGCAGATCGATCCGCGCCAGGCCGGCATCGACTGGAACGCATTCCGCGACAGCCAGCGTGACGTCGCGCGTGAAGCGATCGCCGCGGCCCTGGTTCTGGACGAGATCACCCGCCGCGAGCAGCTCGACCCGACCGAGGAGGAAGTCGAGCAGGAAATTGCCCGGTATGCCGAACGTACCGGCCGGACCGCCGCGGCAGTGCGCGCCGGACTGGAAAAAGAGGGCGGCCTTTCACGGGTTCGCGCGGGCCTGCGCCGCGAAAAGGCTATCGAGTTCGCCAACCGCCAGGCTTCGGTGGCAGAGTGATCGCGGGGCGGGCGCCGTGTTACAATGCGCAAGACGTTCCCTGCCACAGAAATCACCTAAGCTGAACTGAACAGTCCGAACAGATCCGACAATCGCTTATGCGCTATTCGAATGAACCCAGGAACCAACTGGTTCCGATGGTGGTCGAGCAAACTAATCGCGGCGAACGCGCCTACGACATCTTTTCGCGGCTGCTGAAAGACAGCATTATTTTCATTGGCACGCCGATCGACGACCAGATCGCCAACCTCGCCATTGCTCAGATGCTGTTCCTCGAGGCCGAGGATCCCGACAAGGACATTCAGCTCTACATCAACTCGCCTGGTGGTTCGATCACCGCCGGGATGGCGATTTACGACACGATGCAGTTCATCAAGCCGGACGTTCAGACGATTTGTATTGGGCAGGCCGCTTCCATGGCGGCCGTGCTGCTGGCGGCCGGGGCGAAAGGAAAGCGTTTTTCACTGCCAAATGCGCGAATTGTCATCCACCAGCCGCTGATGTCTGGTCTAGCCGGCCAGGCGACCGATATTGATATTGCGGCCCGGGAGATCCTGCGCATGCGCGAGCGGATCAACGAAATCCTGGTACACCATACAGGTCAACCGGTTAAACGGATCCAGGATGATACCGAGCGCGACTACATCATGTCGGCCGACCAGGGCAAGGAATACGGTATTATTGATGATGTCATTAGAAAGCGCGCCTAGGGTAACCCTGTGTCGTTCAGCCTTTTAGGGTTGGGCACACGAAGGACACAATGGTGAAAAAAGCCGGGGAAACGGAAGTCCTGCGCTGTTCCTTCTGCAATAAGGATCAGAACGACGTCCGCAAGCTCATAGCCGGACCGACGGTGTTCATCTGCGACGAATGCGTCGAGGTGTGTAACGACATCATCGCGGACGACAACCGCTTCGAAAATCGCGGCACGCGCTCGTCGCTGCCGACACCGCAGGAAATCAAGAAGTTCCTCGACGAGTACGTGATCGGCCAGGAACGGACAAAAAAGAAACTAGCCGTCGCGGTTTACAACCACTACAAGCGTATTGAAATTCAGAAACAGCCGCGCAGCCGCAACGACATCGAGCTGACCAAGAGCAACATCCTGCTGATCGGCCCGACCGGCACCGGCAAGACGCTGCTCGCGCAAACCCTCGCCAAGCTCCTCTCGGTTCCCTTCACCATCGTCGATGCGACGACGCTGACCGAGGCGGGCTACGTCGGCGAGGACGTCGAGAACATCATCCTCAAGCTGTTACAGGCTGCGGGCGGCGACATCGAGAAGTGCCAGCAGGGGATCATCTACATCGACGAAGTCGACAAGATCTGCCGGAAGGACGAGAACCCGTCGATCACCCGCGACGTGTCGGGTGAAGGCGTCCAGCAGGCGCTGCTGAAGATTCTCGAAGGTACGGTCGCGAACGTTCCGCCGCAGGGCGGCCGCAAGCATCCGCACCAGGAATTCTTCCAGGTCGACACCAGCAACATCCTGTTCATCTGCGGCGGCGCGTTCGTCGGGCTCGACAAGCAGATCGAGCGGCGCGTGGGCAAGAAAACGCTCGGCTTCAAGGCCGACGTGAAGTCGCTGCGCGGCCGCGACATCGGCGCCACGCTCGAGCAGCTCGAGCCTGCGGACCTGATCAAGTACGGCCTCATCCCCGAGTTCGTCGGCCGCCTGCCGGTCGTCGGCACGCTGCACGAACTCGACAAGGCCGCGCTCATCCAGATCCTGACGCAACCCCGCAACGCGATTACGCGTCAGTACCAGAAGCTGTTCGAGTACGAGAACGTGAAGCTGCGTTTCACCGACGACGCCCTCGAGGCGATCGCCGAATCGGCGCTCGAACGAAAAATCGGCGCGCGCGGCCTGCGAATGATCATCGAAGACCTGATGCTCGACCTGATGTATCAAGTCCCGAATCAGAAGAAAGTCCGCGAAGTCACCATCACTCGCGAAGTGGTGATGGCGAAGGACAAGCCGATCACCCTGATCGAAAAAGCCGGATAGGAGTCAGTGGCTGAGGGCTAGCCATTTAGCCATCAGCCATCTTATGGAAACGCCCTTGGAAGTCTACGAAACCCTGCCGATCGTCCCGCTGCGGGACGTTGTTGTCTTCCCCCACATGATGATGCCGTTCGTAATCGGACGGCCCTCGTCGACGCGCGCGCTCGAGCACGCGCTGTTGAAGGACAAGCGGATTTTCCTCGCCGCGCAGCACGACGCATCGGTTGACGATCCGCGGCCCGAAGACATCTTCACGATGGGCTGTGTCGCGAACGTCGTCCAGAGCCTGAAGTTGCCGGACGGCAACATCAAAGTTCTGGTGGAAGGCGTCGATCGCGCGCGTGCGGTCGAGTGGAAGGAAGACAAAGGCTTCTACCGCGTCGTCGTGAAGGTGCTGGCGAAGCCGCGCGAAACCTCGGCGGATGCGGAAGCGACGATGAGCCGGGTGGTGTCGTTGTTCGAACAGTACGTGAAACTGTCGAACAACCTGCACTACGACGCGATGATTGCCGCGGTCCGGGTCGAAGATCCGGGCAAGCTCGCCGACACGATCGCCGCCCACCTGCTGGTCGGCGTCGACGAAAAGCAGAACCTTCTCGAAATCATTTCGCCGATCGAACGGCTGAACCGCATTGCCGGCATTCTCGAAATCGAAGTAGACAAACTTCAGGTCGATCGCCGCATCCAATCGCGCGTCAAGAAGCAGATGGAAAAGGCGCAGAAGGAGTACTACCTCAACGAGAAGATGAAGGCGATCCAGAAGGAACTGGGCCGCAAGGATGAAAAGGGCAACGAGGTGGATGATCTGAAGAAGAAGATCGAAACCTCGAAGATGCCGAAGGACGTCGAGGAAAAGGCGATTCAGGAATTGAAACGCCTCGAGGCGATGCCGCCGATGTCCGCCGAAGCCACCGTTTCGCGCAACTATCTCGACTGGTTGATCGCCGTGCCGTGGCACAAGAAAAGCCGCGAATCACGCGACCTGAAGCGGGCCGAAGAGATTCTCAACGAAGATCATTACGGGCTCGAGAAGATCAAGGAGCGCATCCTTGAATTCCTCGCGGTCCGCGCCCTGGTCAAGAAGCCGAAGGCGACCATCCTGACCTTCTCCGGACCTCCCGGAGTCGGCAAGACATCGCTCGCCAAATCGATCGCCCGTGCCATGAACCGTCAGTTCGTGCGGCTGTCGCTCGGCGGCGTCCGCGACGAGGCCGAAATCCGTGGCCACCGCCGCACCTATATCGGCGCCTTCCCCGGCCAGATCATCCAGATGATGAAGAAGGCCGGGACGATGAATCCGGTATTCCTGCTCGACGAAGTCGACAAGATGTCGATGGACTTCCGCGGCGACCCGTCGGCGGCACTGCTCGAAGTGCTCGATCCCGAGCAGAACAATACGTTCCTCGATCACTATCTCGACGTCGAGTACGACCTGTCGAACGTGATGTTCATCTGCACGGCGAACGTGCTGCACACCATTCCTCAGGCGCTGCGCGACCGCATGGAAGTGCTGCAGCTGGCCGGCTATACCGAGCTCGAGAAGATTGAAATCGCCAAGAAATTCCTCGCACCGAAGGCGATTGAAGGCACCGGCCTGACCAAGGACAACATCAGCTTCAGCGACGAATCGATCCAGCGGGTGATTAACGGCTACACGCGCGAAGCGGGCGTCCGCAATCTCGAACGCGAGCTGTCGTCGGTCTGCCGGAAGATCGCGCGCAAGGTAGTGGTTGAAGGGAACGGGTTCAGCGAAGAGATCACCGGCGACAAGGTAACGCAGTACCTCGGCGTACCGCGATTCCGCAACACGATGGCGGAAGAGTCGAACGAAATCGGCATTGCGACCGGACTGGCCTGGACCGAAGTCGGCGGCGAGATGCTGATCACCGAAGCGACGCTGATGCCTGGCAAAGGCCACCTCACCCTCACCGGCAAGCTCGGCGACGTGATGCAGGAATCGGCGCAGGCGGCAATGAGCTACGTGCGCTCGAAGGCCGAAGAGTTCGGCATCAACAAGGAGTTCAATCGCAAGACCGACGTCCACGTGCACGTGCCGGAAGGCGCGATCCCGAAGGACGGCCCGTCGGCCGGCATCACGCTGGCCACCACCCTGGTTTCAGCGTTGACTCGCATCCCGGTGCGCAAAGACGTCGCGATGACCGGCGAAATCACACTGCGCGGCAAGGTGCTGCCAATCGGCGGCGTGAAGGAGAAAGTTCTCGCGGCGCATCGCGCCGGCATCAAGAACATCATCCTGCCGAAGGACAACGAGAAAGACCTGGCCGACATTCCCAAGAACGTGCTGGATACCTTGAACGTCTATATGGTCCAGCAGATGGACGAGGTCCTGAAGATCGCGCTGGCCGAACCGCTGGCGGGCCGCATCCCGGCTCCCGAAACTGCCGAACCGGTCGACATCAGCGACGACACCATTACGCACTGACGCTGGAAGTGATTAGGGATTGGGGATTGGGGATTCGTGACGGCCAGTGATTCGTGACCAATCACTAGACCATCACCAACCCCCAATCCCCAATCCCCAATCACTACGGTTTTGAGAGTAGAAGCCGCCTTTGTCACCAGCATGGCGACGGCGCGCGACTGGCCGCGTCAATCGCTGCCGGAATTGGCGTTGATCGGTCGCTCGAACGTCGGCAAGTCGACGCTGATCAATGCGCTGCTGCGGCAGCGCCTGGCGCGAACCAGTGGAACGCCCGGAAAGACCCGGCTGGCAAACGTCTTCCGCGTCGCGCGGGCCGGCCGGCCGTTTTATCTGGTCGATCTTCCCGGATTCGGATTCGCCCGAGGAAAGCGCGAAGAACTGGCGGCGGTGACACGCGAGTACCTCGGCCGGATCGGTCGCGACGCCGCCGCGCTGTTGTTGATCGACGCGCGCCATCCAGGATTGGAAAGCGATCGGCAGGCGTGGGCGTGGCTCGATTCGACCGGCGTGACGGCTGCACTGGTCGCCACCAAGATTGACAAGTTATCGCGCAGCGAACGGCAGCGCGCGATCAAGACGAACGAAGCCGTGTTTGAACATTCCGTCCTGCCGGTTTCGGCGGAGACGGGCGAAGGATTAGACGAACTGTGGAAACTGATCGACCAACTGATGAAGTCCGCGTGAAAACGGACACCACCGCGACGCAACCGCCGGCAACCACCGCAGCGCCACCTCCGGCCAGACCCAACGGCAGCGCCGCCGCGGCGGGAAGTCCACCGCCGGAAAAACTCGAACTGTCGACGCTGAAGGACATGAGCGTCGGCGCGCTCACCAAGATCGCCAAGGGTCTCGACGTCCCGGGTGCGACCGGCATGCGCAAGCAGGAGCTGATTTTCGAAATCCTGAAAGCGCGCGCCGAAAAGAGCGGCCTGATCTTCTCGGAAGGCGTCCTCGAGGTGCTGCCGGACGGATTCGGCTTCCTTCGCGCTCCCGATTACAACTATTTGCCCGGCCCCGACGACATCTACGTCTCGCCGTCGCAGATTCGCAAGTTCGATCTGCACACCGGCGACACCGTCTCCGGCCAGATCCGGCCGCCCAAGGATGGCGAGCGCTACTTTGCGCTGATCAAGGTCGAAGCAGTCAATTTCGAACCACCCGAACGGGCGCGCGAAAAGGTGTTCTTCGAAAACCTGACGCCGCTCTACCCGCAGAACCGCATCGCCCTCGAGACCGAAGGCGACAACCTGTCGGCCCGCGTCCTCGACCTGATGGTGCCGATCGGCAAGGGCCAGCGCGGCTTGATTGTCGCGCCGCCGCGCACCGGCAAGACGATGCTGCTGCAGAACATCGCCAACAGCATCACCCGGAATCATCCCGAGGTATACCTGATTGTCCTGTTGATCGACGAGCGGCCGGAAGAAGTGACCGACATGCAGCGCTCGGTCCGCGGCGAAGTGATCTCGTCCACCTTCGACGAACCGGCGCAGCGCCACGTCCAGGTGGCGGAGATGGTCATCGAAAAGGCAAAGCGCCTGGTCGAGCACAAGAAAGATGTCGTCATCCTGCTCGACTCGATTACCCGCCTGGCCCGCGCTTACAACACCATCGTGCCGCCTTCCGGCAAAGTGTTGTCGGGCGGCGTCGACAGCAATGCGCTGCAGCGGCCGAAACGCTTTTTTGGCGCCGCGCGCAACATCGAGGAAGGCGGCTCGCTGACGATTATTTCCACCGCGCTGGTCGACACCGGCTCGCGCATGGACGAAGTGATCTTCGAGGAGTTCAAAGGGACCGGCAACCTCGAAATCCACCTCGATCGCAAGCTCACCGACCGTCGCGTCTTCCCGTCGATCGATATCCAGAAAAGCGGCACGCGGAAAGAAGAACTGCTGATCGCCAAAGACGACCTGAACCGGGTCTGGGTGCTACGCAAGGTGCTGACGCCGCTGTCGCCGGTCGAGGCGATGGAATTGCTGCTGTCGAAGATGGGCAAGACCAAAACGAACGCCGACTTCCTGGCGTCGATGTCGAACGGCAGCAAAGGATAGCGAAATTTATTTCACGTTGTGTACTCAGGGGCGAACGTAGAGCTCGCAGTACGGCTCGCGGTAACGCGGTCGTGAGGGAAACTCGAGCGTCGCAATGTTGTCGCGAATCACCGGCAGGCCGCGTGCCTCGCCGCAGACGACGATGGCGCCGATCCGTCCGCCTTCCCGTGCCAGCGCAGCCAGCGGCTGCTGGATCTGAGGATCTCGAACGCTTCGATTTTTGTCGTCCATGATCGCGCGCCGCGACGCCGCGTAGGGAACTTCCGGCGCGTAGCGCAGGCCGTAGACCAGCAGCGTCGAATCGGGCGGCGTCCACTGCCGCGCCAGAACCGCCAGCGTGACTGGCGCCATATCGCCCGCGTCCTGATCGACAAAATACCCGGACAGATAGTTCGTGGCCATCGCCGCGAACGCCGCCGCCAGAATCGCGACGCCGGCACAGCGCGCCACCATCCGCCCTTCCAGGCAAGCCACGATGCCAAAGCCGACGATCATCAGCAGGAGAAACCCGTTTTCGTACGAATAGTAGACGTGCACGCGAAACAGGTTCATGAAGATGGCGACCGGCAAAAGATACAGAACGCCGCAGGCTAGTGCGGCCAGAGCGCGCCGCCGCGTCACGAGCAACGCCGCGAGGGCCGCGCCAAAAACCCAGACACTCCCTACCGTCGTATGCCGCGTGCGGCCGAGCACCGCGTTGCCCACGACCGCGGACCACGATCGCCACGCGAAGCGATCGGCAAGCGATCCGAATCGCTGCTGACGCTCTCCGGCCCAGACAAGCTCCATGGCGAGCGGGTTGGAGATTTTCTGCGCGTCGGAAAAGACCAGCCACGCGCCGGTCGCGACAGCGGGAATCAGCAGCATCGACCACGCGGCACTGCGCTGTCGCTGCGCGAAGCCAACATGCCGGCGCGACACAAGAAGCAGCGTTGCCGCGGTGAAGAACGGCACGAAGGTCGTGACCTTGATGGCGCCGGCGGCGGCGCCCGACAGGATCGCCAGCGCAGCGGCGAGCGTGCTGCGCCGCGCATCGATCCGGGTCGCGGCGTGTACGGCCGCAACGTAGGTCATGCCGGCAAACAGCGCTGTCGATTCGATCATGAACGCACGGGACCAGAAAATGTAGAGTGGGCTCGACCAGAGGAGCGCGAGAAACACCGGGCGATGGCGCCGCGCGACGTCGAACGCGTCCAGCACGTGCCACAACGCCGCGAGCCCGCCAGCAAACGACGCCACCGCGATTGCCCGGCCGACCGGCTCGATCGGGCTGCCGGATGCACGGCTTACTTCCGCCACCAGCCACTGATACACCGGCCATTCGAGCGGCCACTGCCAGGGCGGACCGAAAATCGGGGTGCGATAGCGCCAGAATGGACCGCCGCGGAGCATTTCCTGAACGCTGATCGCGGTGTGGCTTTGCCGCCATCCGTGCACGTCGAGGATGCCGTTGTGCCAGCCGATGTGGAGAGCCCAGCTGCCGAAAATCGCCGCAACAGCGCAGAGCGCCCAGGCGGCGGCCTCAGCCGGTTCGAGGCGTTGTTCCAAGTGCTGATATAATAGGGGTTTCTCTTATATCCCGAGGAGCACGCCGTGAAGGAAGGTATTCACCCGAAGTACAACGCCGTCGAGGTCCGCTGCGCCTGCGGGGCGACGTGGAAGACCCGTTCGACCAAGCCTGAACTGCACCTCGAGATCTGCTCGAACTGCCACCCGTTCTTCACTGGCAAACAGAAGCTGCTCGACACCGAAGGCCGCGTCGAACGGTTCACCAAGAAGTACGGCGCGCAAACCGCCGAACAGCGCAAGACTGCCGCGAAGGCCAAGAAGACCGCCGCAGCAACCCGCTAGAAACTCAGCGTTCGTTCCGAATTCAGCTTACGGTCCAGCCGGCCGAGGCGGTGCTTCACCGCTTCGGTCCTCGCTGGCCGTCTTGCCTCTTTAATCGAGTCCAGACTTCGAAGCGCGAAGCTGCGCGCGAGTTCGAAATCGCGCAGGCGATGCTCGTGATGAATCGCGAGCGCTTCGGTCGCTTCGGCGGCGATCGGCGCCGGACAGCCGCGGATGTCGAGCAGCTCCTGCCATCGCTGCGCCGCCGCATCGAAACAGCGCAATCGCCGATACGTCTGCGCCAGGCCGCGCAGCCCATCGATGCGCGCGGCGTCGAATGCCCGGACCGGTGCGTGCGACAACGATAACGCCCGGATGTAAGCGTCGGCGGCACGCTCGTCCATGCCGGCACGCGCATACACCCGCGCCGAGCGCAATCGCTTCACGCGCGTCATGCGCCGCGCCGGGACCGTTTCGGGTGACGTGCAGCAACCGCGCCGTCAGCGCCGCCAGCGACAGCAGATCGAGTCGGTTGTGCTCCAGAACCGCGGCGAGCGGTCGTGCGTCGCCGGTTCTGATGAATTGAAAGTAGCGCGCCGGCACTTCAAAGCCGGCAACATCGCCAATCCGGCGATGCCCGACCAGCTGTTTCTCGAGCGCCCCAAGCGAGCAGTCGTCGCGCTTCCAGAACTGCCGCGCCGGATGCAGCACGTCGACGTGCGGCGTTTCACCAGCGAACCATTCGAGACGATGGAACAGATAGCGCGTCTCGAGCAGCGGCGCGTCGAACGACTTGCCGTTGAAGCTGACCAGCGCGCCGGCGCGAGCGAACGCGCGGGCGACCGCTCGCAGCATCGGCCGCTCGTCCGCATGCCGCGTGAGCACGAACTGCCGCGTCACGAATCGGTCCTCGTCGAACCGGCCGCAGCCAACGAGAAACACGTGCGTTCCGGCGCCGCCGCTGAGTCCGGTGGTTTCGAGATCGAAAAACACGAACGGCGGCCGCGCCGCAGCACCGCCGGAAAAGAGCGCCGCGTCGCGATCGACGCTTCGAGCCGCGCGGCGACGTTCGCCGATCCGTTCTCTCCCGTATCACGCCGACGGCGTCCAGCGGCGATCGACGACGAAGCAGTCACCGGTCCAGCAACCTGCGAGCGGCGACAGGTCTGGCGATTCACGAGGTGATTGGGGATTGGGGATTGGGGATTGGGGATGGTCAGTGCCGGTGCACGGTGATCGGTTACGAGTGACCGGTGATTGGGGTTGCCGCCGGACATCACGCCGCGAATGCGATCGGTCAGAGAGCTCAAAAGACGCTCTCCTCGAGTGTTCTTGCGCCAGGAGTTCCAGAATCTTCAGCGCCACGATCTTCGCGAGCGGACCGGTGTTGCCGATCGGGCCGACGCAGCCAGGGCAGCCGTTCTCGCACTGGCACTCAGCGATCAGCGCGCCGCGTCTTCGTCAACAGCTCGTCGTGCATGTGGAACAGCGGTGCGCTGAAGCCGATGCCGCCCGGATAGTTGTCGTAGACGAAATATCTTCTGTGGTTTGACCGCGCCCGCCGAACCCAGCTCCCGTCGCCGCTGTCGATCGAGATGCCGATGTCGTGGCCATCGCACATCAACAGCAGCTGCGCCACCTGCTTGCAGCGCAAAGGCGAGGCCGACCACGCCGTCGCGGCGATCGTCGGCGGCATACGGCAGCAGCGCCATCACGCTCGCCGGCACCGTCAGCCAGTAGGCCGTCGTGTGCATCTGCTGTTCCGGCAGGTCGAGCTCGCCGGAGCCGACGTTCTCGTTCGTGTAGAACTTGATCTTCTTGAAACCGACCACGCGCGACACGACGTGGACCTCGCCGTGCGAACGAACGCTCGGCTCCGGCGCTCGCGTCGGTCTCGAACGTGTCGATCGGTGTGACCTTCGATAGGTGATCGCCGTCGTGTAGTAGTCGCAGTCGATCTCGCGCACGAACGCCTTTCGGCCCTTCGAAGTCGAACCGCTCCACCTGATAGAGCTTCCCTTCCACGATGTAGATCGCCTTGGGATGCAGCGTCGTCGGCCCGCTGGTGAAGTCGGTTTCGCCGATCACCCGCGCTTCTTGCGTGGTGTCGACGACGACGAAGTTGTCCGATGAGACGGAACGCAAGCTGACCGCATCGGCCGGATACGATTCGTTCGTCCACGACCAGACGCCGCTCGTCGACCGGTGCACGAGGCCCTGCTCGGAGAGCACCCCGAGGATTTCCTGCAGGTCTGTGTCGGCCGAACTCCTCCGCGTCGGTGAACGGCAGCTCGAAGGCCGCGCACTTGATGTGATCCACGAGGATGTGGAGGTTGTCCGGATCGATCAGCGCGCGCTCGGGCGACGCGTCGAAGAAGTACGACGGGTTGCGGACGACGAACTGATCGAGCGGCGCGCTGCTCGCCACCATGACCGCGGCCGATCGGCTCGTCCGGCGGCCGGCTCGGCCGGCGCGCTGCCACGTCGAGGCGATCGTGCCCGGATAGCCGGCCAGCACGGCGACGTCGAGCGCGCCGATGTCGATGCCGAGCTCGAGCGCGTTGGTCGACACGACGGCGCGGACGACGCCTTCCCGCAGCCCCTTCTCGATCTCGCGGCGCCGCAGCGGCAGATAGCCGCCGCGGTATCCGCGGATCGTTTCCGGCCCGCCAGGTACGCCTTCGAAATCGTCCTTCAGATACGTCGTCAGGATCTCCGTCGCCAGGCGGCTCTGGGCGAACACGATCAGCTGCAGATTGCGCTTGAGGAATTCGGAAGCAATCCGCCGCGTTTCGCCGAGATACGACCGCCGGATGCCGAGCTGGTGGTTCACGACCGGCGGGTTGACGAAGACGAAGAACTTCTCGCCGCGCGGAGCGCCGCTCCGCTCGACCAGCTCGAACGGTTGCTCGGTGAGTCGTTCGGCCAGCTCGCGCGGATTGGCGATCGTCGCCGACGAGCAGAGGAACACCGGATTCGACCCGTAGTGCCGGCAGATCCGCCGCAGCCGTCGCAGCACATTGCACAGGTGACTGCCGAAGACGCCGCGGTAGGCGTGCAGCTCGTCGATGACGACGTACTTGCAGATTCTCGAACAGCTTCGCCCATCGCGGATGGTGCGGCAGGATTCCCGAGTGGACCATGTCGGGATTGCTGAGCACGAGGTGCGCCCGCGATCGAATCGTCCGCCGCGCATCCTGCGGCGTGTCGCCGTCATAGGTGAACACGCCGATCTCGGCTGCCGCGTCCGCTGACAGCGTTTCGCACATCGCCTGCAACTCGGCGAGCTGATCCTGGGCCAGCGCCTTGGTCGGAAAGAGATAGAGCGCGCGGCTCGACGGATCCTGGAGGATCGAGTTGCAGCACCGGCGCGTTGTAGCAGAGCGTCTTGCCCGAGGCGGTCGGCGTGATCGACGACGACGTGTCTGCCGGCCAGCGCGTGATCGATCGCTTCGGCCTGGTGCGTGTAGAGCTGCTGGATTCCGCGAGACGTCAGCGCCTGCGTCAGCCGCTCGTCGAGCGCCTCAGGAAACGGCGCGAACTGCGCGGCGACGGCCGGCAGCCGCCGCATCGCGGTCACGTGAAGATCCGGCGTGTCCGGCGAGCGATCGACCGCGGAAGCCCGCCGGCCAGGCGCTCGAGCGCAGCATCCAGCGCGTTTTCAGTGTGCGGACGCCGCGCGGGCAGCATGGCGCAGCATCGTACCAGCGAGGCGAACAAATGGCAAACAGGACATGGCTAATGGCTGATGGCGAATGGCTTAACGCCGCCTCGTCCAGGTTTTGATGGTAGGCTTGCGCACCAATGACGCTGCCCGACGGACGCCTGCCGCGCACGCTCGGGCTGTGGAGCTCGGTCGCGCTTGTGGTCGGCATCACCATCGGCTCGGGCATTTTCCGGTCGCCCGCCGGAATCGCGCGCCAGGCGCCGAACCCTCCGCGATTGATGCTGCTCTGTGGGTCGCCGGCGGGCGCCATCACGCTGTGCGGTGCACTCTCGCTGGCCGAAATGGCGGCGGCGCTGCCCGAAACCGGCGGCATCTACGCCTACCTCCGCGAAGCCTGGGGCCGTCGCGCGGCTTTCCTCTTTGGCTGGTCCGAGCTCGTCCTGATTCGTGCCTCGGCGCTCGGCGGGATTGCCGTCGTGTTCGGCGAATACCTGCTGCGCAGCTTCGGCATCGATCCGTCGTGCACTACGTCGCTCGCCCGCGGTCTGTCGGCCGCCGCGATCGCTTTTGCGGCCGCGGTGAACGTCCGCGGGCGCAACCTCGGCGCGCTTGATTGTCGGTGTCGCGACCTGGGCCAAATTCGGCGCGCTCGCCCTGCTGGCGATGCTCGCGTCTTCTCGCTCGGCGGCGACGCACGGCGCCAGCGCGGCTCACCTCACGCACCGTCAGCAGGTGCGCCTTGCGGTCGGCAGCATCGGCCTCGCGCTCGTCAGCGTGCTGTGGGCCTACGACGGGTGGGCCGACCTGTCCTTCGCCTCCGGCGAAGTCAAGGACCCGCAGCGCAATCTGCCCCGGGCGATCATCCTCGGGACACTGGCGCCATCATCGTGCATTTATGTCCTGACCAACCTCGCCTACCTCTACGTGCTTCCGATCGAAACCGTCGGCACGGTCGCCGCTCGTCGCGGCGGACACCATGATGGCCCTCTTCGGTCGCGCCGGCGTCGTCCTCGTCTCGATCTTCGTGATGATTTCGTCCTTCAGCTCGCTCAACGGCAGCATGCTGGCGTCGCCCCGCGTGTTCTTCGCGATGGCCGACGATGGGCTGTTCTTCCAGGCGATCGCGAAGGTCCATCCGCGCTACAAGACGCCCTATGTGGCGATCATCCTGGCGGCGATTCTCGGCGTCGCCCTCGTCATGAGCCGCAGCTTCGAACGGCTGACCGATACCTTCGTGCTCGCCATCTGGCCGTTCTACGCGCTTGGCGTCGCGGCCATCTATCGGCTGCGGCGCCTCGCGGCCGGATCTGCCGCGGCCCTACCGCGCGATCGGGTATCCGGTGGTCCCCGCCATTTTCATCGTCTCGGTCGTCGCGTTCGTCATCAACTCGCTGATGCAACGACACGATTCCGACAGCGTGATCACGTTCGCGGTGATCCTCGCCGGCCTGCCGATCTACGAGCTCGCTTTCGCACGTCGTGCGCACTGACGCGAACTTTTTCGAGTTTTTTGTCTTGATCGCGCGAGCGGTACTGTTACTCTGTTTTCAGACGCCGATAAACGATCAGTGAGAGTCTGAAGGAGGCTTGAAGATGGTTGCACGCGAGCCGCGAGTGCGGCGCAGAGGCTTTTTCCTTCACTCGCCCGACGGCAACGAACCGGATGTCACCGGCGAACACGAAAACCCCGAAGGGTTTGGCGTTCGCGTCCGGGTCGCGTCAACCTCCGTTCCCCGCGCAGATCGCCGCAGCGGTCGGTCCCGAACCGTACCAGCCGCAGTCGAAAGCGACAAACCCCCAGATCAGATCAGGGAGCGTGACTGGCAGCCGTCAACGGGCACACTTGCCCCGCTGATCCAGCTCGCGCGACGGCGACGCGAGGAACGAGACGACCGCCCCGACCTCTTCGGGGCGGCCGAACCGGCCGAACGGCAGTTCCCGCTTCACGAATTCCGCCATCCCCTCCGGGATCGTCCTGCACTCGGCGGTCCCACGATCCCCCCGGAAACCGAATCGACCCCGGCGCCACGCTGTTCACCCGGATGTTGTCCGCGGCCAGCTGCTGCGCCATCGCCTTTGCGAGGCTGATTTCCGCGGCTTTAACGGCGTTGTAGGTCATCCGTCCGCCTGATTCGCGCCCCCAGATCGACGCGATCATCACGATCGCGCCGCCGCCGCGTTTCCGCATGTGCGGCACGGCCAGGCGTGACGCGCGGACGGCCGGAAACAGCGTCTGGTCGAACGCCTCCTGCCACTCGCTCGTCCGACGTGTCGACGATATCGGCGCCTTTGGCGAGACCGACGTTGTTGACGAGGATGTCGAGTCCGCCGAAGGTCTCGACCGTCCGCAGCGACGACCGTCTCCACGCCCGTCGGCCGTCGAGACGTCGGCGACGACCGGCAGACACGTCGTCGCCGGCCGGCTGTGCCCGGTGCGCAGTTCGGCCGTCGCCTCGTTGAGCGCTCGTTTCGCCGCGGGCGCAGATCGTCACGCGGCAGCCTTCCTGGACCAGCGCGCTGGCGCTCGCCAACCCGAGTCCCGCGGCTCGAGCCGGTGACGATGGCGACCTTGCCGGTCAGCTGCAGATTCATCGTCGTGATTGTCTGTTGTCTGGCCGGCCGTCAGCGCCGCCACGGCCGGTGAGGTCGTTGAGCGTCCAGTCGAACGGCCTGAAGTCGACCTGGAAGTGTTTTTGCCGCCAGAAATTCCTTTTCGGTCGTCAACAGCTTCGGGCTGCACGAAGGCGAGCACCGCGCGCTCGATCGGACTGCGTGAGGCGAAGGTCGAGCTGGCGCCGTGTCGGCGTAGGCGGTCGACGAACTCCTTTTCGCGCCACGAAAAAATCGCGTGAGCCTACCACCTTGTTGGTCTCGCTCGGTCGATGTGAACGCACTGCTGCCGGGTGATGCATTCGTTCGGCAGCTTCGGTGAGCTGGCTCTCCAGCTGCGCTGCGCCGTAAGGCTTCGCTTCGCAGGCGGCCGCTGCCCATCGCGCCTCGCCCCAGCGCGAAATAGACGCGCGGATCGTGGAACTCCGGCAGGATGGTCTGCTCGATCTGATCCAGCGTCACCGTCCGACCGGCCACGCGATGCGCGGTCCGTTCGAACGCTCCCGGTATCTGCCGAATGCTCTTCGGCGGATACTGCGCCGACTTGCCCGTAATCGGATAGTGATCGATGATGGTCCGCAGCACGATCGCGTTGTAGGCGTTGATCCAGAAGGCCACTTTCTCGTCCCGGGACAGACGATCGACGTTCGCGCCACCGACCTGGTTGATGAAAGCGTCGAGCTTGCCGCGGTCGGATTTCAGCGCGCGATAGTAGACCTCACCATCGCGGACGTAGGTGTCGAGCAGTTCGTCGTAGCCCTTCGTGTCCTGGGCAATCGGCGCGGCCACACAGCAGGCGACGATTGCGGCCGTGATTGCGATCCGCATGGGTTGGATTCCTCCGACTATACCCGATGGTCGAGAAAGCGTGTGAGCGCGGCATTGAATGCGTCGGGGGCTTCGAGGTTGGACAGATGGCCGGCATTCGCGATCCGCGACCAATTCCGCGCCGGGGATCTTTTCTCGAAGTTCATCGGCGTTAGCCGGCGGCGTGACGACGTCCTGCGTCGCCAACGATGACCAGCGTCGGCACTCGGATGGACGCCAGGAGAGACGTCGAGTCGCGGCGGCTCATCAACGCCCGCACCGATCCGGCGACCGATTCTGGAGAATTGGCTGTAATCAAGGTGCGAACCCGCTCGACAACTTGAGCATGCTGAGCCTGCGTCGTAGCCCCGAGCAACTTCGGGATCATCGCTTCGGCGACCGCCTTCACGCCTTGGGTTTCGACGAGCGACAGCATTCCGCGACGCGCTTCGAGGCCCTCAGCAGTGTCGGCCTGGGATTTCGTGTCGGCGAGGATCAGTCCGCGAATGTAGGTGGGCGCGTGACGCATCAACGCCAGAGCCAGGTAGCCGCCCATCGACAAACCACAGAGCACGGCGTCTTCAACGTGCAGCGCGTCCAGCAGGTCGACGATATCGGCAGCGTAGTCGTCCATCGTCACCGATGCCGTCGGACGATCATCGAGGCCGCCGTCGGCGCCGCGCATATGGGGAGCAATGACGTGCCAGCCATGACCGGCGAACGCCAGCTGTCCCTCCCACATGCGAGCATTCAGCGGAAATGCGTGAAGGAGGACAAGCGCGCCGCGGGCGCGCGCGCTTGGCGGCGGAAGAGCTTCAAGATAGCGGACACCAGCAGCTGTTGGCATCCGAATAAGGTATCAAACAACGAAGCATGAAGTTTGAAGTTTGAAGTCTGTGCGGGTCGAGATCGAGCTGCTGAAGTTAGCTCCTTGGAAATGCCGCAGACTTCAAACCTCAGACTTCAGACTTCAGACTTCACACTTCGTTACCGTCGTTCCGATCGCACGAGAGCTCCCAATACACGGTTCTGTTCATGCGAGCTGGTCATCCGCTCGGCGGCGGCAACGAAGGCCGAACGGCTGGTCGAATCGATACCGCTCGAGCGGACAAATGACAGAAGAACCTCGGCTCGCTCGTAGTCCGACCGCATCAAGCCGACGCTGTCGAACACGGCGCGCTGGATTTCGGCGGCGCCGGCGTCTGTTGATGCCGCGACCGCTGTGAGCACGCGACGTTTCTCGTAGTCGGAAGACATCGTGTCGACCGCGGAGAACAATGGCTGTCGAACGGCTGTCTCTGCGCCGTGATAGCGGATGTATGCGAGCAGCACGGTAGCACGTTCGTAGTCGGATTTCATGGCGGTCGCGGCGGTGAGCAGACCTCGCTTGAGCTCCAGCGAGAGCGAATTACGGCTGGCAAGATCGGTCAGCACTCGCCGTTGCTCATAGCTCGACGACATGCGGCCTACTGCGGCGAAGAGCGGTTCAGGCTCGGTCGGCTGATCCTGCGCGAGCGCGGTTCGGAGCACCTCGCTGCGTTCGTAATCCGAACGCATCTCGACGGCCGATCGAAATGCCAGGGTCGCCGCGCCCTGCGGCAACGGCCGCGCCGCGAGGAGAGCGCTCAGCGCCCGCCGCCGCTCGTAGTCGGATTTAATCGGTGACGCAGCCCGGACATACTCCGCGGCCGCACGCTGGTCGAGCGTCACCCGATTCGCGACGCGCTGCAGGACCTGGCCACGTTCGTAGTCGGAGCGGATGCGATCCATGCGCCGCAGGATCGGGACAATTGCCGCCGCGTCGGGCTGCGCGCGATCGATCAACGCCACGAAATACAGTCGTCGCGCGTAGTCGCTCTCGAGCAGTGCGATTTCATCGAGAACGCCATCGGTGCCCTTCGCTTCGAAAATCGTGCGGACTCGCGACTCCGCACCGAGTCCAGTTCGCCTGACCAGCTTTGGCAGCACTTCACGCAGGCGCTGCTCAGCATCGGCATCCCAGGTTCGGGCGACGCCGGCAACGTAATAGCTGTGGGCAATCCGTCCATTTTCGGATCGGATTTCGATGGTGCGAGGAATCAACCGAGTCCAGTCGCGAATCCGCAGCAAGCCGTCGTCGGACAAACGTTCCACATCCGACAAGTCGTCTTTGAACGTCACGCTGCCGCGCAAGGTCACTTCCATCCGCACGTCGTCGTCCGACCACGACCAACGCGACTCGCCGCGATCGAGGCTGAGCACCGAGAATCCGCTCGACGGTGGCGCCGGCGGTGCAGGGGGGGCCGGTGGCGCAGGCGGAGCGGGTGGAGCCGGCGGCGCTTGTGGCGCTAGTGCTGCCAGCGGCGTTGGCGGAGCGATTGGCGCCGGAGGCGCTGGCGGAGCGGGCGGCGTCACTGCTGTGGGTGGCGCCGGCGGCACTGGCGGCGCCAGGAGGTCGTCCTGAGGCGCCAGGCGGTGTCGGTGGCGCGGGCGGCTCCGGCAGTTCTGGTGGCACCGGAGCTGTCGGAGGATCAGGCGGTTCGGGGAATACCGGCCGAGCCGGTGGTCGCGGCTGCTCGGGGACAGTCCCGGGGACAGTCCCGGGGCCTGTCCCCCACCCTGTCCCGGGACTGTCCCCGGGACTGGCCCCGGATTCGCGGCAAGGGCTTCGATGTCGGCGCCGGACGTCTGCGGCCACGGCAACTGCTTGACGCTGCCTGCGCCCGCAGTGAAAACCAGCGTCAGCGCCAGTGTGACAGCCCAACTCGACGACCGCGGACCTTCATCAGCCGCGACCGGCCGGCGCAGGATTCGTCGAACGCGATCGACGAGGGATCCGCCGGTCGCTGCCATCGTCAACGCCATACGGTGAGACCGCGACTGCTCCAGCACGGCCAGAGCCTCCGCGTAGTTGAGCGCATCACCGCAAACGGCGACCGCTATGTCGTCGCAGCAGTGCTCACGCTCCATCCGGATCCGTTTCGATACCCACCAGACGGCGGGGTGATAAAACAACACCGTTTCGGCGAGCGTCTGCAGAACGTTGACGAGATAGTCGTGGCGCCGGATGTGGGCGAGCTCGTGCGCGAGAATCGCCTCCACCTGCGATGGTGTCAATGTGGACAACGCCGCGACCGGAAGCAGAATCGCCGGACGCAGCCAGCCAACAACCGCCGGAACGTCCACAAGACTTGATTCGACAACGTGCGCTGCCGCCGGCAATCCAAGACGGAACGCAATGCGGCGGCACGCGACCTGCCAGCGCGACGCGTCTGCCGCGAGCGCCGCGCGATGTAAACGACGGACCGTCCACCAGCCACCGGCCATTCGCGCCAGCAATAGCGCAACCCCCGCGAGCCACACGATGGTGATATCAGGAGCGATTCGATCGAGGTCAGGCAACGAGACGGCCGCCAGATTGCTCCGTCTCTGCGGTGCCGCGGCAGCCGCAGTGCGATCCGGTTCAGTGGTCGTTGTCCGAACTGGATTCGCCACGACTGGTAACGCAACGGCATCACTGATCGCCGGCGCGTCGAATCGATCGGCACTCGCCAGCAATGCGCGCGCGGTAATGATCGGCGCCGCGATCATCGCCAGCAGGCCGGCGCAGGCGATCAAGTAGCGCAGATTGGCGGATCGGCGTTGGGTCAGCCGCAAAATTGCCGCGACCGGCACGACGATCAGACTGGCTTGCCAGACGAAGTGAATCAGCGTCCAGCCGATGATGGTGAGCAGTGAAGTCATCGCGAACCTCGGTGACTATCAATCAGCTTGCGAATCGCGTCCAGTTCTTCGGGCGACGCCTTGCCAGTGTTCAAGGCTTGCAACACCAGCTTGGCTGCCGACCCTTCAAATGCGCGCGAAATCAGGTCGCTGACCAGATGTTGCTGGGTCTGATCCTCTGAATACGCTGCACGGTAGACATGGGTTCTCTCCGACTCGTCGCGGAGGACCAGTTTTTTCTCGGTCATGATTTGCAGCAGCTTGAGCACGGTGGTGTAGCCGGCCTGGCGCCCCATGGCTGCGGCGACTTCCCTGACGGTGCTGGGCCCGCGGTCCCAGAGAACGCGCAGGATGTTCAGCTCGCCATCGGTCGGTTTGCGGCGCAGGCTTTTCATCGCCGGCGATTATCTACGACGACTTTCGTAGATGTCAATACGAATATCTTCGTAGTCGATTAACCGGCGGGCCGACCTGATCGCTACGGGCCAGTCCCAGGGACAGACCCGGGGCCAGGGCCAGAGCCAGTCCCGGGGACAGGCCCGGGGCCAGGGCCGAGCCAGTCCCGGGACAGCCCCGGGGACTGTCCCCTAGGGTGTCCCTTGGGGACAGGGCCGGCGCGCGGAGCGCTGCGGAGATCCTGAGCGGTTGACCTGGCGCCTCAGGCGTCCCGCAGCGCGACCAGTGGATCAACCCGCGTCGCGCGGGTGGACGGCACGGCGACGGCAGCCAACGCGACCAGAGCCAGCAGAACGGTGACACCGGCATACACCAGCGGATTCGCGGCGCTGATGCCGAACAGCAGCGACGTCATCGATCGAGTAACCACCAGCGCACCGGCAATCCCGCACGCGATGCCGACCAGCGTCATCTTCCCCGCCTGCTGGATCACGAGCCCGACAACCTGCCCGCGAGTCGCGCCAAGCGCCATCCGCACGCCGATTTCGCGCGTGCGCTGCGTTACCAGATACGACATCACACCGTACAGCCCCGCCGCGGTCAGGACCAGCGCGACCACCGCGAATGCCGACACCAGCACCAGATTCAATCGCTGAGGCGCCACCGACGCAGCAATCATGTCGTCCATCGACCGCACGAGGCCGAGTGGCTGCAGCGGATCGATCCCGTGGACCACTGCTCGTAACGCCGACGCCGTCGATGCAGTATCAGACGTCGTTCGAATGACGATCGACATCGTTCGAGCAAGGCCGTTCCCCAAGCTTGTAAAATTCTGGCGGTGCGGTATGTACGCCTCGGGTTCAATTTCCACGTCGAGCCCTGAGTGCTTCACGTCGCCGACGACGCCAACGACCTCCATCCAGTCCGCCTCAGCGCCGAGGCTCACCCGCTGACCGATCGGATCCTCGCCGCGCCAGTAACGACGAACCGCCGCGTCGTTCAGGATCACAATTTTCGTCGACGCTGCATCGTCCGCATCGGTGAAGCCGCGGCCACGCAATAACGGAATACCCATCGTCGAAAAATAATCAGTCGATACGAGGCGCGGATGCGCGCGCACCGGACCAGGCAAGTCGTCCGGGTGTCGTTCGATGGTCAGGTTCAAGCGCGCGTCGACACCGCTGAACGGCGGTGCCGATGTGGCGGCGACGCGCACGACACCGGGCACCGCACGCAATCGCTCGTAGAGTTCCTGAAAGAACGCCAGGGTCCGCGGGTGGTCGCCATAGCGGGTCCGCGGAATCTGCAATCGCGCGGTCACCAGTTGCTCCGAGCGAAATCCGGGGGCGACCTTCGACAATCGCGCGAAACTGACGAGTAACAGCGCGGCCCCGGTCAACAACACCAGCGAAAGTGCCAGTTCTGCAACGACCAGCATCGAGCGCAATCGCTGGGTACGCAGCGTTCCGCTGCTGCCGCGCGATTCGTCATTGAGCGCCGCACTCAGTCGATTGTCGGACACCACAATGGCTGGCGCCGAGCCGAACACCACCCCGGTGACCAATGTCAGGGCGAACGCCGCTGCGAGGATGCGTAGATCGAGGCCGAGTCCGTCGATCCCCGGCAGGCTCTCGAATTGCGCGGGCACAATCGCGCGCAGCCCGGCCAGGCCCCAGGATGCGATCAACACGCCGAGCAGGCCGCCGACAGCCGCGAGCATGACGCTCTCGGTCAACATCTGCCGCATCAGCCGGCCGCGGCTGGCACCGACCGCCTTCCGCACCGACAGCTCTTTTTGGCGGCCCGCGGCGCGCGCCAGCAGCAGCGTCGCCACGTTGGCACACGCAATCAGCATCACAAAGCCGACGGCGCCGAGCAACACCAGCAGCGCGGTGCGGGTATCGCCAACCAGCGCAGCGCGCATCGGACGGGTGTTCGGAAAATGCCGGGCGTTCGCCGCCGGAAAATCTTTCGCCAGCCGCTGCCCGAGAACAGCCAGCTCCTCGTGTGCCTGTTGCGGCGACACGGCAGCCTTCAACCGAGCAGTCACTTCCAGAAAGTGGGCGTCGCGCAATGTTCTGTCGTGTTCGTCCATCGCCAGCGGCACGATCGCATCCGGTTGCGTCGGCCACCAGAACGCAGCAGGCAGCACACCGACCACTTCGTACGAGTTTCCATCAAACGCGATCGTCTTGCCGACAACCGATGCCTCGGTGCCAAATCGACGCCGCCAGAAGGCGTCGGTCAGCAACACCGAACGATGCCGGCCGACAGTTTCTTCATCAGCGCGGAAATCGCGGCCAAGCGCCGGCTGTATGCCGAGGACAGCGAAGAACCCGGGCGTGACCAGCAATCCGCGAATCCGTTCTGGTTCACCGCTTCCGGTCATGTTCACGAACTCGTCCTGGTATGCCGCCATCGCTGCAAACGAAGTCGTCTGGCTGCGCCAATCGTAAAAGTCGGCCGGCGACACCGGACCGAACCATCGCCCTTCGCGCGGGCGCTGCTCCGCCAGCGAAAGAATTCGGTCGGCATCGGCAAACGGCAGCGGACGCCACAACACGGCATCGACAACGCCAAAGATTGCGGTGTTAGCGCCGATGCCAAGCGCGAGCGCCAGCAATGCGACCGCCGTGAACCCCGGCTGTCGCCGCAACAGCCGAATGCTGAACGCAACATCCTGACGAATCGCATCCCAGATGTTCGTTCGGCTGCGCAATTCCTCGGCAATCGGCGGCACGCCACGCCGGTGTGTGAGTCGTTCGATTCGGAACACCGCGGCCAGTCGCACCGCTTCGCCCCACGCCCACGCCTCGGCGTAAATCCGGCCGCGACGGGCGCGCAGCGCGACATATTCCTCTTCGATGTCGCCGGCGACCGTCTCGCGAAGATCGCGCGGCAATGAACGCAACAGCGAGGTCCAGTTCATGCCAATTTCTCCTCGATACCTCGCCACAGCGACACCAGCGCGCGCCGGCTCTCGCGCAACGCCTCGACCGCTCGTGGACGCAACGCGTAGTAACGCTTGGCCCGCCCGCCGCGTTCAGGTGTCGGATCGCCGAACCACGACTTGAGATAGCCCTTGGTTTCCAGGCGATCGAGTGTGATGTAGATCGACCCGCGCGACACGTCCCGGCCGGTGTGCGCGCAAATCTCATCGCGAATCGTCACGGCATAGGCATCGCTGGCCAATCGCAAAATCGCTAACAGGACCACTTGTTCGAATTCCCCGATCGGCTCGATTGCTGACATCGTAGGCAATATAGACCAAAAGAAAGGCGGCCGCAACCGGCCGCCCCCATTCTTGATTCCTAATTAGGGATTAGGAATTAGGAATTAGGAATGGATTAGGGATTAGGGATTTTCTAGTGGTTGCCTCGGCCGCGACCTTGCATCGCCCGTTCGGTCGACGGCGGAACGATGTTCTTCGACCTCAGGTAGACCGCGCCGGTTCCGTAGATTTCGTTGCCATGAACCAGCAGGCCGTAGAGTGCAGCGACCCGCGTCACTTCGTTTTGCCCAATCTTGATGAACTCGGTGGCATTCGCGTCGGTCACGTTGGCGAACGCTTCGTCACACAGCACGAACGAATCGGCAAGCGCTTTGGTGACCTCTGCCTTCGTTTTCAGTTCCTGCTCGAGATTCTTTCCCGCCATCGGGTTCGGCACGCCCTTGAGTGCGGAACAGGTCCCGAGCTGGCTTTGCGCGATGTGCGCAATCACCTGCGCGAAGGTCCGCGCTTCAGGTGTCGAGCCCGGCTTGAAGGTGTAATCGGCCTCCGGCATTTTTTCCGCTTCCTGCGTCAGGTTTGCCTTCAAGCCGGCGTAGCCGCGCTGCAGGCTGGTCTGCAGCGTCGTCTTGCCGCCGGCCGGCATCTGTGAGAACGCGACGGTGGCGAACATGGCAAGAACCGGAACGGCAAACAACACTCGCTTCATCGGTCACTCCTTCGTTGTATGGACATAATGCAGCCCGTCACTTTACACCGTTCAGGCCGCACGGGTGTCATCGGAGTTCGTGGAGCGCAATTCTCCAGGTATCGAGCAATCGATCTGCTTCGCATCGATTGTGATTCGACCGGACCACCAATGGCGCCGTCCCGAAACCGACAGCAGCGCCCGGCTCATGGGATCGACATCGATACCGATCAGCCGACCCTGCTCTTGGCCGCGCGCGGTCACCCGCGTCGCCCGGCTTAACAGGACGACGTCGGCAACCGCCGGCAACGGGTCGATGTTGGTCTGGTCCGACAATTCGATCGTGCTGCCGCGAACGTTCGTCACTGCGGCAAGCGGCCGGGTCATTGCCTGCGGCCCAAGATTGCCACCGGCGCTGAAGACGATGCGACGGATTCGCCGTTCGGCAGGTTCAAGCTCGAACCCCGCCAGTCGTCCCACACGGTTCCCGTGCTCGAGAACGTGGGACCCAAGAACTAATTGCATAGGGCCTCCGTTCGGATGACGTCAACCTTGTATTCTAAAAAGGACCATGACACCTATCAAGTTCGCTGCCGTGCTTGTTGCCGTTGTCTTTTCGTTGCAGGCGTCCACGCCCGATAACCAACCGGCCGAGCCGGTACGGATCGCCGACAATCTCTATTTCGTCGGCGCATCGGACATTTCGTCCTACCTCATCACGACCCCGTCGGGGCACATCCTGATCGATGCGGGCTACGAGGCCACCGTGCCGCTGATCGAAGCGAGCGTGACCAAGCTCGGATTCAAACTCAGCGACATCAAGATCCTGCTCAATACCCAGGCACATTTCGATCACGCCGCGGGCTTCGCGAAGTTGAAGAAGCTGACCGGCGCGCAGTTGATGATCAGCGCTGCCGACGTGCCGATTATCGAGGCCGGCGGCCGCGGCGACTTCGTCATTCCCGACGCTGAGAGCGCCTTTCCGCCGGTCAAGGTCGATCGCGCGCTCAACGACGGCGACCAGGTGAAGCTCGGCAACGTGACGCTGACCGCGCGCTGGACGCCAGGCCACACCAAAGGCTGCACGACGTGGACATTCGATGTCGTCGATCGCGGGAAGCGTTATCACGCGGTGGTGCTCGGCGGGCTGACGATTCTTCCCGGCACGCGCCTCACCGGCAAACCGTCATACCCGACGATCCAGTCGGACTACGAGCGCACGTTCGAGGTGCTGACGCACCTGCCGGTTGATATTTTTCTCGGCGCGCATCCGTCCTACTACGGCGGCGCGAAAAAGGCCGACGAGCTGCGCGCCCATCCCAACGGGCCCAATCCATTTGTCGATCCGAGCGGATTCAAAGCCTACGTCGAACGGGCCCGACAGCGATTCAACGAGCAAGTGGCTCGCGAGAAATGAGTCGCGCAGCAGCGCGCAACAGTTCGCACACCTGGCGATATGCGGGGCTTCCGCCTTCGCCGAAGACTTCGGCGGATCACCGTAGCCTTGGCGGAGGTGGTTAGCCCTGCGACCCGATCGGTCAAACGAGAAGCTTCGCCAGCTTCTGCAGCGACCCGCCGCCGCGCTCGACGTGTTCGACCACGCTGAGTCCCACGGCCTGAAAATCGCGCCGCAACGCGGCGTGCGCGGCGACGACATCGGCGAACGCCGGACCACCCGGGGTCTGCATCAGCGTGTCCGGAATGTCGCCGGGGCTGAAGCAATCCAGATCGAGATGCAGATAGACGTTCGTGAACCCTCGCGCACGAATCGTGTCCGCGATCGCACGCTGGTTCCTCAACGCCTCAGGCGTCGTAGACGATACGCCATGCCAGCGAATGTACGCCGCTTCGTCAGGATCGAGATCACGCGTCCCGGCCAGAAAAATCTGCGATGGCTGCAGCGGCCGCGCGAGGGCGTCAACGTACTCGTGCGGTCCGTCACCGAGCAGGGTTCGCAGCACCATGCCGTGAAAATGCCCGCTCGGTGAAGTTGCCGGCGAATTCAGATCGCCATGCGCGTCAAACCACACCACCGCGAGGTCACCGGCGTATCGTTCGTTGAGATAGGCGACCGGCGCGGCTTCCACGCCACAGGTGCCGCCCAGCGTGATCACCCTGTCTGGCGCCACAGTGCGCAGGTATTCGAGCGTTCGCAGAAACCGTGGAGCGATCGAGTCGAGCCCAAGCACGCCATCACGCACGTGAAGTTCTTCAGCCGGCGGCGAATCGATCAGCGTGAATTTCGTCTCCGGCATCAGTCCGGCCGCCAGCGACGCCGCTCCGTCGTAAACCGCGGAACTCAGGCCGTAACCTTGCCATTCGGGGTAGAGGAGATATTCGATGGTCAAGAACTCATTCTAGTGATTGGGGATTGGGGATTGGGGGTTTGTGGCGGTCAGGGATTGGGCGAAGGTGATTAGTGGTCAGGGGAAGGTGATTAGTGGTAAGGGTAGGGTCGCTTCTGCGCCGGCAGGCAACAGCCACTCGTGCCCTCGAGCAGGAATGGACCCGAATCGCCGCCGTGCTGCTGGAGGAATAACCTGATGCATCGAACGCTAGTCATCATCGCGGCTATCGGCCTTGCGTCGTTCGCCGTGGCCGAGCAAACGCCGTCACGCGAACAGCGGTTCGCGCTCGCAGACCCCTCCCGGCTGCGTCTCCACGGCGTTGACGCGAGTGCCGCAACGCATCAGGGGCAGCCAGGCTTACGACTGGTGAATAAGGCGGATTTCGCCGGTGAAGGCTACGCCGCCGTGGACGGCCTCAGCTCATTCCAGGACGGCACGATCGAAGTGGACGTCGCCGGACAGCCGCAGGCGGGCGCATCAGAGGGCGCGCGCGGTTTCGTCGGCGTCGCGTTCCGCGTGAAGCCAGACGATTCGACGTTCGAGTGCTTCTACATCCGCCCGACCAACGGCCGCGCCGACGATCAGCTGCGTCGGAATCACTCGACACAATACATCTCGTTCCCCGGATTTCCGTGGCAGAAGCTACGTCAGGAAAATCCCGGCGTCTACGAGTCGTATGTCGATCTCGTCTCGGGCGAGTGGACGAATCTGCGCGTGACGTTCAACGGCAAACGAGCGCAGTTATTCGTGAACCAGGCGGTTCAGCCGGTGCTGATTGTGAACGATTTAAAACAGCCGCCGGCCAAGGGAGGCGTGGCGCTGTGGATCGGAAGCGAGACGGAAGCCTTTTTCAAGAATCTGAAGGTGATTGGGGATTAGGGATTGGGGATTAGTGATGGCTCGGTGATTCGTCGCGACCAATCACCCGACCGCCACCAATCCCTAATCCCCAATCCCCAATCACCGACGAAAAGCCGCTAGGCGCAGCCCGACGTGTTTCCACAATTGACGCACTTGTAGCACGCGCCGCTGCGAATCATGATCGACCCGCAGGTCGAGCACGGCGGCGCGTCTTCCTGATTCTGAATCGTCAAGTGCGGATTTAAAGCGGCAGGTGCCGCCGCTTTACCCGCCGTAGCTGCCGGCTCTGGTTCGGCGCGAGCGAGGGCGGGCGCACCGGAGCCGTTCGCCACATCCTCCAGTTCTCGTCCGTTGACGCCGGCATGGAACTGCGCCTCCGGCGACAGGAATTTCGACGCCAGCCAACGGAAGATGTAATCGACGATCGACTTCGCAAAGCGGATTTCCGGATTCCGCGTCATCCCCGACGGCTCGAAGCGGACGTGGCTGAACTTATCGACCAGCGCCTGCAGCGGGACGCCGTACTGCAGCGCGTAGGAAATCGCCTGCGCGAATGCGTCGGCAAAGCCCGAAATCGTCGAACCTTCTTTCGCCATCACCAGGAAGATTTCACCCGGCTGGCCGTCCTCGAACAGGCCGACCGTGATGTAGCCCTCGTGTCCCTGGATGTCGAACTTGTGGGTGATCGCCTGACGCTCGTCGGGCAGCTTGCGGCGAACCGGCTGCGTCACCATCTTGATCGCGGCCTGCGCCAACTCCGCGGCGGTCTTGTCCTTCGAGGTGTTCAGCGGCTGCGTCCGCTTGCTGCCGTCGCGATAGATCGAGATCGCTTTCGCGCCCAGCTTCCACGACTGGATGTAGGCCTGCAGGATCTCGTCGACGGCGGCCTCTTTCGGCACGTTGACGGTCTTGCTGATCGCACCCGAGATGAACGGCTGCGTTGCGCCCATCATCTTGATGTGACCCATGTAATGGATCGAGCGGTTGCCCTTCGCGGCCTTGAATGCGCAGTCGAACACCGGCAGGTGTGATTCCTTCAGTCCCGGCGCGCCTTCAATCGTTTCGTTCTCGTCGATGTACTTGACGATCGCGTCGACCTGCGGCTGCGTGTAGCCGAGCTTTCTCAGCGCCATCGGCACGGTCTGATTGACGATCTTCATCAATCCGCCGCCGACCAGCTTCTTGTACTTGACCAGCGCGATGTCCGGTTCGACGCCGGTGGTATCGCAATCCATCATGAATCCGATGGTGCCGGTCGGCGCCAGCACGGTGGCCTGAGCATTGCGATAGCCGTGCTGTTCGCCCAACTCGACGGCATCGTCCCACGACGACTTTGCCGCCTGATACAAATCCGGCGGCACGTTGCGGCCGTTGACGTCGCGCATCGCGTCGCGATGCTTGCGCATCACTCTCAGGAACGGCTCGCGGTTCTTGTCGTAGCCGCTGAACGGACCGCCCTGGTCGCGGGCAATCCGTGCCGATTGCGCGTAGGCCTCGCCGGTCATCAGCGCGGTCAAGGCGGCGGCGTAGTCGCGGCCGGCGTCGCTGTCGTAGGGCAAGCCGCGCGACATCAGTAGCGCGCCGAGGTTCGCGTAGCCAAGGCCGAGCGGCCGATAGGCATGCGAGTTCTTCTCGATCGCGGCCGACGGATAGCTGGCGTTGTCGACGATGATCTCCTGCGCGGTGATCAGCGTGCGAATCGCGGCCTTGTAGGACACCACATCGAACTCGACATTGTTCGGATCGTCACCCATCACCTTGACGAATTTCATCAGGTTGATCGACGCGAGGTTGCAGGCCGAATCGTTCAGGAACATGTACTCGGAGCAGGGATTGCTCGCGTAAATCCGGTCGGTCTCCGGGCAGGTGTGCCATTCATTGATGGTGGTATCGAACTGCATGCCCGGGTCGCCGCAGACGTGCGTCCCTTCGGCAATCAGCGTCATCAGGTCGCGTGCCTTGTAGGTGTCGACCACCCGGCTATCGGTCACGGCATGCGTTTCCCACTCGCCGTCATCGAGCACCGCACGCATGAAGTCGTCGGTCACCCGCACACTGTTGTTCGAGTTCTGAAAGAACACCGACGAATACGCCGGTCCGGTGAACGAGCCGTCGTAGCCGGCATCGATCAGCGCCCACGCCTTCTTTTCTTCGTCGACCTTGCAGTTGATGAACTCGACGATGTCGGGATGGTCGGCGTCGAGGATCACCATCTTGGCAGCCCGCCGGGTCTTGCCGCCCGACTTGATCACGCCGGCAAACGCGTCGTAGCCCTTCATGAAGCTGACCGGTCCCGACGCGGTGCCGCCGCCGGCCAGCAGTTCACGGGACGAACGGATCGGCGAGAGATTGGTGCCGGTACCCGAACCAAACTTGAACAGCATGCCTTCGGTCCTCGCCAGCGTGAGGATCGAATCCATCGTGTCCTGGACTGAATTGATGAAGCACGCCGAGCACTGCGGTGCTTTCTCGAAGCCGCAGTTGAACCAGACCGGGCTGTTGAACGCGGCCTTCTGATAGACGAGGATGTGTTTCAAGTCGTCGCTGAACGCCTTCAGATCGTCTTCAGTCGCGAAGTACTTGTTGGTGCGTCCCCATTCGGTGATCGTGTCGACGACACGGCCAATCAACTGTTTGACGCTGCGCTCTCGCTCCGGCACGCCGATCTGACCGCGGAAATATTTCGAGACGACGATGTTGGTGGCCTGCTGCGACCACGACTTGGGAATCTCGACGTCGCGCTGTTCGAAGACGACGTCGCCTTTTTCGTTGCCGATCACCGCCGCGCGCAGTTCCCAGTCGACTTCGTCGAACGGGTCAATCGCTGCATCGGTAAAGAAGCGCGGAAACGTCAGGCCTGGGGCAGCCGCCGTCGTTTTCGCCCTGGTTCGCGGGGCTTCGGGAGCGATTGGCATCGCTGCGCCCGAGCCGCTGTCTACCGTCTGCTGTCCGGCGCTGGCCGCCTGAATGGCACGTTCGTTCATCGATGTACGCTCCGATCCAAAGTACTCCCCTCCGCTGCCCCGCGGAGCTGAGCGCTTGTCTTGGGTTGATTAGTCGGGAGCGGAATCCGGCAGATTCGTTGAAGGAACCTGGGGTGCTCCTTCTCGTCTACCGGTTCGCGCCACGGCGAGCAAATATGCGCCCACCCCGTACGTTTGTCAAGCGTGTAAACACAAGATATTGTGCTTTTTATTTAGGGCAGACGCAAGATGTTGACATCTGTGCATGGCTGTGGAAAACGCACTCCTGCACACGCACCAGGCACTCAGCACCCGCACTAGGCACTTCGGCACCCGCACCCAGCACCCAGCACTCAGCACCCAGCACCCGAAGTGAGGCGAGTGGGAGGCCGCCTTGCGGCTGCCTCCCGGTGCACAGGCAGGGTGTTCAGAAGGTTTTTGTCTCCTCGCAGGTCGCGAGAAGAACGAGGTTATCGACCTTTTGAGCAAGCGCAATGCCATGCAGTTTTCCGAAGAATCTGGCAAATCGCGGCAGTGAACCTGGGGTATTAGGAACGACGTTTTCAGAACCCGTGGGTAGCTGAATGCCGACTGGTGACTGCTACCTTCCGCGGAGCTGAGCGGCGAGCGCCGCGGCCTTATCGGCGAGCGTCCGGGCAAACTCGAGGTTTTTTCGACCCAGCGCAGCGTCGGCCTGGCGAATGAATGTTTTGGCGGTGTCGTACTGAGTTCGCGCGTCGGTGTTCAGCACGCGATAGTCGATCCGATTGAGATCGTTGGTCGCGCGCGTCATCGTCGCGCGAATGCCGCGCTCGACTTCGACGTCGGCTTGCGCCGGGGTGGTTTGCAGCGTCGGCGCCGTCGGCTTCGGCGGTTCCTCGGCCTTCGGCGGTTCGACCGCTGGTGCGGCGTCGATTTTCGGCGGTTCGGTCTTCGGCGGCTCGTTGGCGCGCGCCGGCTGTTGCGGTGCAGCCGATGACGGATTGCGGGTGGTGCGCTGCGGCGCGTTACGAGCCGGCTCCTGCGGCAGCGGCATCGGCGGCGGCGGTTCGGATTCGTTGACTTCGACGTCGCGCGGCGGCGCCGGGGGGACATCGAGTGCCGGCGCGTCAGGCGTAGTCTTGGCCTTGGCACGCGTGCATCCAGCTGCGCCTGCCAGAACCAGCGCGGTCGCGATCGCGGCGAAGAGCTTCACGGTGTCATGCCTGTGGCAGAAGAACTCGAAACGTCGTCCCCGCCCCTGGTGTTGACTGTACCTCAATCTCCCCGTCGTGCATCTGCACGGTTCGGTAGACCATCGAAAGCCCGATTCCGCTGCCTTTGTCTTTGGTTGTGAAATAGAGATCAAAAATCCGCTGCAGGTGCTCGGGACGGATCCCGACGCCGCTGTCCGTAAATACTACGGCCACTCGCCGGCCCCGCACGGTTTCACATCGCACTCGTAAGCTGCCGCCGTTCGGCATCGCCTGGCAGGCATTCAGCGCCAGATTAAGAAATGCTTGCCGAAGCATTGCCGGGTCGCCGTTGACGTCCGGGGCGCCGCCGCACTCGACAATCAGCTGGACGCCGGCGCGGTCCGCCTCCGGCTGGACGATCGGCACGACCTCGTCGAACAACGCCGAGAGCGTCACCGGCTGAAGTTTCAGATCCTCGGCACGTGTGAACTTGAGGAAGCCTTGCACCACTTCGTCGAGGCGACGAATTTCTTTCGCGATGACGTCGACGTGCTGAATCGCTTCACCGCTATCGAATGCCGGAAGCATCGCCGACTCGGCGACGCCCGCATCAGCGCCGCCGGCCGCGGCCAGCAACCGCGGCGACGCGCGGCGCGCCGCGAACTGCTGCCGCAGCAACTCGAGGTGAATCATCATCGCGTTCAGCGGGTTCTTGACTTCGTGCGCGACGCCTGCGGAGAGGCGGCCGAGCGCCGCCAGCTTTCGCGAATAGCGAACCGTGGATTGCACCTGGCTGAGATATTCGAGATTGCGCGCGATCAACATGATGCCGACGAGGTCACCTTTCGGGTCGTTGATCGCGTGGGTCATGATCAAGCGCTCAGTGTCGCCAAACGCCGCGGACAGCGGGCCCCGCGACTGCCGGCTGACCAGCGTCTGCTCCGAAAGACGCTGCAATGGATGATCGGCGGGGACAACCGCGCTCAGCGCGACCCCGGGCGCGGCCTCCGGCAGCAGCACCCGCATCGCGGGGTTGACGAACAGCAGTTCGCCGCGGGCGTTGACGATCGCGACCGCGTCCTCGAGATGCTCCACCGCCGATTCCAGGTGCGCCACCTGTCCGGCCATCTGCGACCGATCCGCCGCCATCTGCTCGCTGACCGCGTTGAAGAAGGTACCGAGCTCTCCGAACTCGTCTTGCTGATCGAGATCGAGCTTGATGCCGAATTCGCCGCGTCCGAGCCGGGTCAGACCGCTACGGATGACGTGAATCGGTCGCAACAGCAGTTGCGCCAGCAGCATCGCCACGATGGTGGCAATCGCCAGCGCGACCAGCGCTGTTGCCAGCGCCGGCCCGAGCGAGGCGTTGAGGTCGTTGCGGATCAGCAGGGTCGAGACACCGATGCGGATCGAGCCGATTTCCCGGTCGCCGAGCAGCAGCGGCTGCCGGAACTCGTAGTTCTTGCCCTGCCCGGTATAGATCGCAAACAACTGCGACATCGCCGACTTCTGCAGCAGCTGGTCCAGCGGATCACCCGACGCCAGTTCCGATCCTTCACGCGACGGATCCGAATGCGCAACGATGATTCCCTGCGTGTCGGTAATCGCCGCGTAGGTGACGTTACGGGAATAGAGGCTCGCTTCGATGATCGAGCGCAAGCCGTTGTCGCGCTTGAGCGTGTCGTACGGACTGGTGTCCGATACGACGATCATGTTGCCGCGATGCAGAATCGCCTTGGCCAACAGGTCGGCGCGCGCATGGCTCTCTTCGAAGCTGATGCTGGCCAGCTTCGCGAGATTGACGATGCTCAACACCACGACGACCGTGCCGACGATCGAGGTGACGCCAAGAACCTGCTTGCCTTTGATGCCTAGGCGCATGGAGGAGGACCTCAGCGGGTGCCGGGTGCTGGGTGCTGGGTGCTGGGTGCTGGTGCCGGGTGTCGGGTGCTGGAGAGTGCCGAGGTGCAGGGTGCTAAATTCGGGTGCCGAGTGCGTGGTGCCCGGTACGGTGCCACGTCGCAGGGCGGCGCTTGTTACGCGGGCGCCTGGCACGCCGGCGCTTGGCACCCTCGCACCCGGCACCCCGCACCCGGCACCAAGCACCCGACACCTTGGCACCCGACACCAGCACCCAGCACTCAGCACCTAGCACCCAGCACCCGTCCTTAGTCTCTCTTCGGCCGCAATCGCAATTTATTTAGCTTGTTGTGCAGCGTTTTCAGGCTGATCCCGAGAATTTCCGCGGCGCGGGTCTTGTTGTCGCGGGTGTGCTGCAGCGTCATCATGATCAACCGCCGCTCGGCTTCCTCGACCGTGATGCCGGGCGCGAGCGCCACTTGCGGCTGGTTTGGCGCCGGCGGTTCTTCCGACAGCGTCGGCGGCAAATGTTTCAGCTCGATGAACGGACCGGGCGACAGGATCGTGGCGCGCTCAATCACGTTGCGCAGCTCGCGGACGTTGCCGGGCCAGGCGTGGTGTTCGAGCATCCGCATCGCCGACTGTTCGAGCCCCTGGATGTTTTTCTGGTTGCGGGTGTTGAATTCGTTGATGAACGCCTGCACCAGCAGCGGCAAATCTTCCTTGCGTTCGCGCAGCGCCGGCAGCCGAAACGAAAACACGTTCAGCCGGTAATACAAGTCCTCGCGCAACTTTCCCTTTTGCACCGCTTCCCCTGGGTCAACGTTGGTGGCGGCGATGACCCGAACGTCGACCGATTGCTCGGTGCGACCGCCAAGCCGGCGGAAGCGGCGCTCCTGCAGCACGCGGAGCAATTTCACCTGCGTGGCCGGAGTCATCTCGCCGATCTCATCCAAAAACAAGGTCCCGCGATCCGCCAGTTCGAAACAGCCCTGACGGCGGTCAGCCGCACCGGTGAACGCGCCTTTTTCGTGACCGAAAATTTCGCTTTCGAGAAGCGTTTCGGGAATCGCCGCGCAATTGATCGCCACGAAAGGAAACGAACCGCGCGGGCTCAGCTGATGAATGGTTTGCGCCACCAATTCCTTACCGGTCCCCGATTCCCCAGTAATCAGCACCGAGGCGCTGGTCGGAGCGGCCTGTTCGATGATCTGATAGGTCTTGCGCATCTCGGGCGCGTTGCCGATTAGCGACCCGAAGGTGCCGCTCTCGCGCAGTTGCCGGCGCAGCGCTTTCACCTCGCGCATCGTCTCGAGCCGCTCGACGATCTTGTCGAGCAGGATTTTCAGCCGTTGAATGTCGATCGGCTTGGTCAGGTAGTCGTAGGCGCCCTCTTTCATCGCCTCGACAGCCGTCTCGACCGTGCCTTGCGCCGTCAGCAGTAGTGTCGTGACGTCCGCGCCCTGCTGCTGCAGCGCGCGAAGCAGGGACAGGCCGTCCATGCGAGGCATCACCAGATCGCTAATCACAATCGCGGGGCGGAAAGACGTCACCTTTGCCAGCCCGTCTTCGCCGTCGGTCGCCGACTCTGCGACAAAGCCCCAGCTTTTCACCAGCTGTTCCAGGCCAACGCGCGCCGCCGAATCGTCCTCGACGATCAGCACCCGCTCGGTGGTGGCCTTTGGCGTGGAGGTCGCCGACGAAATCGTTTCCCCGCTAGTCGTTATCGTCACGCTGTTCACCTCAACCGTGTCATTTTTACATTCTCCGCCCCTTATCGCCTAGGTGCAAGCTCTACAGGGCAATAATTTGCGTGACCTCAACGGGTGGCGAATCGTTTGCACGATCCCCAGCCGAAGGAAACGAGGAGACATTTATGCGACTGATCAGCATGGGATTGCTCGTTGCGTCACTTGCAGCAGGCGCCTGTAATCGAACGGAATCGGTAGCCGCAGCCACCCCCGACGCGAAATCTTTCGCTGCCGCGGCCGCTGAACCCAACGCCGCGAGCGATGCGAAGACGAAGGTATCCGTGGCGGTGGAGGAGCGCGAGATCACCATCCCTGCAGGCACGATCATTCCGGTCACGCTCGACACGTCGATCGGCTCGGATATCAGCCGCGTCGAGCAAGCGGTTTCGGCGCACGTCACCCGCCCGGTCGTGATTGACGGACACACGGCGCTGCCCGCCGGCTCGCACGTCGGCGGCGTGGTGATGGACGCGACGCGTTCGGGCAAAGTCAAGGGCCTCGCGCACGTCGCCGTAAAATTCAATTCGTTGACGCCCGGCCGCGATGGTTCGAAGTACCGCATCGCGACGACGACGATTGGCCGCACCGCCGAGGCGACCAAGAAAAAGGACGCGATGAAGATCGGTGCGCCGGCGGCGGGCGGCGCGATCATCGGAGCAATTGCTGGCGGCAAGAAAGGCGCGGCAATCGGCACCGCGGTCGGCGGCGGCGCCGGCACGGCAGTCGTCTTGTCGACGCGCGGCGAAGAAGTGCATCTGCCGAAAGGTTCGGCATTGTCGGTGAAACTTACGGAACCGCTGACGGTTCGCGTTCGCGGCTGAGTGATAATGGATGACTGATGGCTGATGGCTGATGGCATATGGACGATGGGTCCATTGGGCCCATATGGCATTAGCCATTAGCCATCAGCCATGATCGATGATCAAACCCCCTCAGCGCCATTTGTCGCGCGCGTGGTCGCACTCTTCGAAGTTCTCCTCTGTTCCGGTTTTCCAACCCAGCTCGCCATCGGCGGAACCTTCGCGGCGCTCGGACACGGCGCCTTCACCGACGCCGGCGGCTTGAGCCTGCGTTACGTCGTCGGCCTGTCGCTGATCGATTCGGTTGTCGTCATCGCGTTGATCATTTCATTTCTGCTGGTGCACGGCGAGCGGCCCCGCGACGTCGTCGTCGGCCAGCGCCGCGTCGTTGCGGAAGCCGCCGCCGGAGTGCCGATGATCTTCGTCGCGCTCGCCATTGCGATGACGGTGGTCCTGGTTGCGCGGCTCGCCGCACCGTGGCTGCGCACCGTTCCGGAAAACCCGTTACAGGGATTGCTGAAATCGCCGCGCGATGCCGCGCTGTTTGCGCTGGTGGTGATTGTCGCGGGCGGCATCCGCGAAGAATTGCAGCGGGCATTCGCGCTGCACCGCTTCGAAGTGTGGCTGGGCGGCGGCACCACCGGCGTCGTCGTCACGAGCATCGCCTTTGGCGCCGGTCATCTATTGCAAGGGGCCGACGCGGCGGTGGCGACTGGATTACTCGGCGCGTTCTGGGGTGTCGTGTATCTGTCGCGGCGATCGGCTGTCGCGCCGATGGTCAGTCACGCGGGCTTCGACCTGCTGCAAATCGCCGCCTTTGTCGCCGCGAGCAGTCGGTCGTGATCCGCCCGGTTCAGCGTCCAGTCGCGTAAATGTCGACGACGTCGCCGCGACGACGGAGTCCGGCGAGCCATTCCGCGATCAACGTTTCACGCCGGGCGTCGGCGGACGAGAACCGTTGATCCTGGTAGGCGCGAATCCGCAGTCTTTGCCGAACCAGTTCGCGGATGCGTTGATCGTCAACGCCCGAGCGCGCCAGCACTGCGTCGTAGTCAGCGCGCGACGCGAACCGCTCGCGTACGGCGGCGAGGTCGCGCTCGATTGCGTCGGCGGGCGGTTCCGGCGGCGCATAGCGATCCACTTCCGCCAGCATCAGCTCGCGATCGATCAGCGCAGACAGTACCGCGCGGATTGGATCGGCCGCGGCCGGCGGCGAGACAAGCCCCAGCTCGCGTGCGACGGTCACGTCGCTCAGCGTGATGATTTGGCCGGCGGCAACCGCGAGCACGCGATCGATTGTCTCGGCCGCCGGCGTCGCGGCGAGCAGCAGCCAGAAGACAATCCGTAAAAACGGGAAGTTCACTGGAATTCTCTGCGTTCTTTGCGAACTCTGAGTTCATCGTGAACGAGCGAGCGGTAGTAAACCATGCGAGACATCCTCTAGAACGCCTGGCCAAAATTGACAAACCAGGCGGTGCGCTTTTCGCCCGGCTGGCGATTGACGTTGACGCCGAAATCAAATCGCAGCGGTCCGAGCGGCGACTTGTAGCGCAAGCCGGCGCCAACCGCGGTGCGGAATTCCTCGAACGCGACGTCGGCAGCGCGCGCGAACACGTTGCCGGTATCCACGAACCCGACGACGCCGACCGCCGACGTGACCGGGACGCGCAGCTCGCCGTTGAACAGTACCAAGGCGTTGCCGCCGGTAGCGAATCCGTCCGGATCGATGGTGTCGCCCGGTTGCGGCGGTGTATGGCGGACGCCGAGTTGGTCGACGGCGAAGGCGCGTTGCGTCGAGTCGCCGCCGGCGAAAAAACGCTCGCTGGCCGGCAGCGGTCCTTCTTGAGCGAGGCCGGACGGATCAGGCACCGCGGTGAATCCCCGCGCCACGCCAAGCCTCGCGTTCCCGGCGAACACCACCTGGTTCGTTCCCGCGATTCGGTGAAATACCTGTCCGGTGATCGACGATTTGATGAAGCTGAACTCCGAGCCGATAGCGCTGCTCGCCATCTGCGCGGTCGCACTCGCAAAGGTCCCGTCCGTCGCGTCAACCTGGTCGTCACGCGTGTCGCGAATCAGGGTGCCGATAAACGAGGACAACAGGAAAGTCGGAAACGCCCGCTGAATCAGGATGATGTCGTTGCCGGTAGCCTGTTGATTGAACACCCGGGTGCGCTGCAGCAAGTAGGTGCCAATCGCACTGTACGGGCTGTCGAAGCGGCGCTGCAGGTTGGCGCTGATGCTGCGCCGCGAAAAGTCAAAGCTCGAACGATGCTGCTGCTCGAGCGAAGCCGTGATGAACGCGTCGGCCGGCGTATCGAGCAAACGCGGTTCACGAAACGTCGCCAGCACGCGATATTCCGTCAGGCTGTAACGCACGCTGCGGCTGACGCTGCTGAACAGACTGGCCGAGCGATTGCGGCCAAACAGGTTGCGGCGGCTGACTTCGAACAACGCGCGGGGCGCCACGTCGTAGCGCTCTCGGGCGTTGCCGTTTTCGTCGGTGCCGGCGACGACACGGCGGCCTTCAACGCCGGCGCCGTAACCGATCGTCGTCGGCGGCGCTTCTTCGACCGTCACCAGCAAGTCGCGCGTGGTTTCGCTGCCGTGCCCGATTTCGGTGATCCGAGCGCGCCGAAACAGGCCGAGCGATGCCAGGCGCCGCTGGCTTTCGTTGATCGCCGACAGGCTGAATGGTTCCTGGGGCTTGATTTGCAGCTCGCGCTCGATGGTGTCGGTACGCGTGCGAACGTTGCCAACGATCAGCACGTGATCCACCATCACCTGCGGCCCCTCGGCCACCTGAAAGACCACCGCGACGGTTGATTCGTCGGCCGTCGGCTCGGTTTTGATCGCGACCGTGGCATTGATGTAGCCGCGATCCTGATACAGCGCCTGGATCGCGTCCCGATCTCGGGTCACCTGACTCGGCACGTACGGCTGCCCTGCCTGCGAGCTGGTCACCGCCCGTAAGTTCCCAGCGTCTACCGAAGGGTTGCCGGCGTATCCAATGCGATCGATCAGCGTCCGTCGGCCTTCGAGGATCGCAATCGAAATCGCCACCGGCACGACACCCGACGGGTCGACCGCGCCGATCCGCAGCGACGGCTGCGCGCGCACGCTGGCGTAACCGCGCTGTCGATAGAGCGCCTCGATCGCGGAAATATCCGCGTCGAGCCGGCCGGCGCCAAAAGCCTGTCCGACCGCGACGTGGACGCGGGTCGCGAGTTCATCGATCGAAACCGAGGTATTGCCGACGACGTCGTACTCCGACACTTTGTAGAGCGGTCCCCGGGTAATCGTGAAGGTAATCAACAACTCACCGCTGGTTGATTCACGGGAATGCGGCGCCGACGCATCACGATAACCTTCGGCCTGAAAGTACTCCTCGATCCGGTGGCTCGAATCCTCGAGCAGGTCTTCGTCAGCCGATCCCTCACGCTCGATCGGCACGAATGCCTGTTGCTGCGCTTGCGGCAGCGGATCACCGGCAAACACCACGCGGACATGCGGCCCCTGGTCGATGCTGAGCACGATGTTCGCCACGCGGTCATCGTCCACTAACGTCACGGTCGGCACGATCCGCGCCTCGTAGTAGCCGCGTTTCCGGCGCGACGCCAGCAGCCGCTCGATCCGCGTGTTGAGCACGTCGCGCTGATACGGCGCGCCAGCGGTCAATTTCAGGTCGCCGCGCAGTTGTTCCAGCGGTGCCATCGGCGTACCGACGATTTCGACGGCGCCGACCACCGCGCGGTTGTTGGGACGCAGCGAAAACACCAACGTCGCCCGTTCGGGACTGTGAGAGAGATCGACGCGCGGCTCGGCGGCCGCGCGAAGGTATCCGCGATCGCCGAGCGCCGCTTCGACGAGTCGGGCCATTTCCGTAACGCGCGCCAATGGCGGCGTCGATCCGAACCGATCGGTCAGCGCGCGCCGCAGCTCACCACTGTCGATGCCGGGGGCGCCTGTGCCCTCGAAGCGAATTTCAGCGACTGGATGAATCGGGCTCAGGTCGTAATGCAGAACGACGCGGCCGTTATCGAGCGCCGCGTCAACGCGGACGTCTTCGAACCGGCCCAGGCTGTAGAGATGGGTGAGGCTTTCGCGCACTTGCGCCATCGACAGTGGCTGTCCCACCGTGGTTTCGACGATCTGGGTCACCGTCGGATCGGTCGTTTCACGATCTTCGATAGTGATGCGCACCACGGCGATCGGCTTGCCAATGTAATCCGCCACCGCGGCGCCAGCCCGACTCGGGCTGACCAACAGCAGCACCAGACCAACCCACGCCGTCGCCCATGAAACCGACCGAACCATCAGAAAACGCGCCGCACCCGGAATTCCAGGGCGTAGGTCTGTTGATCCTCGGTGTTGCGCGACAGAATCCAGGACACGCGATCGCTCTGATCGATCTCGAGCAACACAATCTGATCGATGCTGGTGCCGAGGCTCCGCGAGAAGGTGAGGTAGACGCGATCGGAAATCCGCTTGCCGATCGTGACCCGGGCGGTCGGGTTGATTCGTGACGCCTGCGTGCTGTTCGGATCGACAAACGACGGCGTCAACTGAAAGGTGTTGACGCCGAATGCCTGCTCGACCACCTTGCCGACCGGCTCGGAGATCGGACTGGCGAGCGCCTGCGTCGCGCGAGTGCGCAGGATGTCGGTCTGCGTCTGCGTGCGATCTTGAATGGCTCGCAATTCGGGCGCGGTCCCGGTCGCGGCGTTCGGCCGCACGTCGCCCAGCAGCAGCGTCAACACGTCGGCCGCCGGCAGCGGCGGATCAGAATTGAGCGCCGGACGCAAACCCTCGCTGGTTCCCGCCATGCTGATCGTTACGCGATAGGTTTGTCCCGGCACGCGCACGTTGGTTTCGGCTTCGACGTCGAAGAACGGCTCGATCCGGTTCGGGTTGGTGAAGTCCATCGAGCCGCGGGTGATCCGGTAGCGGCGTCCTTCAAAGGTCACTTCGCCGCGTTCGATTTCGGCGTGGCCAAACACCGCCGGGCGATCGTAAGTGCCGCGAAGCGTCAGGTCGGCGTTCGCCACCATTCGCGCCACGTTGTTCTCCATCCGCAGGGTCGACGGCACATGCAGCTGGAGGTCGAACCTCAACGGGATGGTCGGGGCCGCGGCTGGCGCGGCATCAGCAGCGCTCGCCGAGCGCCGCGACGCCAGGTCGAAAATGCTCCCCGGTGTATCGATGCGACGACTCCACAACGCGTTCTTCACCGTCACCGTGCCGCCCAGAGTCGGCGCTGCGTACGGTCCGGTGACCGACAAATCGGCGTCCACGACCGACCTCACGCCTTCCGGGACCCGCAAGTTCATGTCCTGGCCGCGCGCTGTGATGTTCAATTCACTCGGCAGGTATCCGTCGAAGCCGATCCGGCCGCCGAACTGCACTTTGCCGCCGCCGAAGGTCGCCGCGAGATCGTCGAGCCTGATCCCGGCCGAATCGAATTGAACCGTTCCGTTGATGTCGTCGAGCGCGTTGGGTAGCGAGAACAGCCGCACGCGGCCATCGACGATCGCCGCGTTCCCTGAAAACACCGGCTGGCGCAGCGGTCCGTCGATCGCCGCCGTCAGTCGAGCGCGTCCCGAGCCGCGGACGTCTTTGAAGAATCCCTGCAGCACGCCGAGGTTGGCTTCGCCTGCGGCGCGCAGAGCGATCTTTTCTTCGTTCAGGTTGATCGATCCCGAAACGCGCAGCTGCGTGTCGACTCCGACCAGCTGCAGGTCGTCGACCTTGATCTCGTTGTGGTCGAGCGACAGGCGCACCGGCGACGCATTCCGCACCGCATAGTCGAACAACCGCATGTCGACGCTGTCGACCGTCCCGTCGACGAGCAGGTGGTCGACATCGGCCAGTTCACCGACGATCCGAATCGAACCGCTGACCACGGCAGTGGTGTACTCGGACAGCCGCGGTTCGAACATCCGGACGTAGGGATCGAGGAAGCTGTCGTGGAACCGAAAGGTAATCTCGGCGTCGCGCTGGCGATTCAGCGCGATCCGCCCCGCGCCGGTCAACGCCAGACGCGGCGACGCCGCATCGAGGTTGCCGCTCAGCTCCGTTCCACGCAGCGCGAGATTACCGGTCACCTGGCCGAGCGGTTCTTTGGCCATGGCGGCGTCGACCAGACGGAACCGAATGTCGTTACGCGGCACGTCGAAGGTGCCGTTGCCGGTTGCGCTGAACTCGGCCACCCCGGTCAGCGGCGCAGCCGGATACTGCACGAACTGGACTTGCTCCAACGGCAAACGGCGGCCGTCGGCGTTGAACGCATACGTCGAGTCCCAGCCGATATATGCCGCGCCGGTTACCGTGCCGGTGCCCTTGGTCATCTCGACGTTGTCGAGCCGCACACCCTTCCCGTCGAAACGCAACGTTGCGGCCGCCTTCAGAAACGGTTCGGTGTAAGCGGTGCCGTCTTCGATGGTCATCCCGCCGAACCCGATCGGCCGTTCGTAGTCGCCGGTCAGGTGGAAGTCTCCCGACAACCGGCCAGTAACCGGGTATTCATCGATCGCGAACGCGTGGCGCAGGCTGTCGAGATCGCGTCGGCTGATGCGGAACCGGGCATCGATTTCTTCGCCACCATCGTCGCGCGGATAGCCGAGCGAGAAACGGCCGTCAACGCGAATCTCTGAATCGCCAGAGCGCACGATCGCATCCTTCACGGTCACGTAACTGTTCTGGATGGCAATGTGTCCGGTCGCCGCTCCCCAGACCGCATCGAAGCCGCGGAGATCCGCGCCGCGAAATTCGCCTTCGACCAGCGGCCTGCGGAACGCGCCGGTCATCACGCCGTCGAATTCACCGCGCCCGCCGAACGTGACCGGCCCGGTCTTGACGCCGAAATCGGTCATCAAGCCTGCCAACAGCTGGTCGCTTTCCTGCCAATCGCGGCTGGTCACATGAAACGCCAGCTGCGAACGATCGCCGTAGGCGGTCGTTCCCTGGAACGTGACGTGCGTTCGTTCCGTAACAAAGCGGCTCGGCTCGAACGTCACGTCGTCCGGTCCGTACGAGTAGGTGATGTCGCCGGCGATCGGCAAATATGATGGGAGCGGCAGCGGCGCGAACGGACCCCATTCATGTCGATCGTGGCCGGCATCTGCGGCGTCGACCGCGGTCAACGTCGGTGCCATCGGGACGATCCCCGGTGGGGGTGACACGACGAGGTGTCCTTCACCACGGTGCTCGGCAAACCGTCCGAGCGGCCATTCGAACACGTTCTGCCAGTTCGCGCTGCCGGCGAACCGCATGCCACGCAACTGCTGGAAATCCGATAGTCGTTGCAGGTCAGCGCCGGCGAGGTCGAATTCGAACCGCGAGGTCGGCCTGGTTTTCGAGCCAAGCGGCTGGATCGAATATGCGAACCTGGCGTCGCCGCCCTGGAACTTCGCGCCGCCATCGGTCACTTCGAACGCTTTTGGCGTCCAGTGGAGCGCTCCGCGCAGCGATGGGAACCGATAGTCGTAGACCCCTAACTCGTCGCTGGCGAACGTGCCGGTTAAATCGCGACCCCCGTTGAAGAGATGAAAGACGCCCTTGAAGCTGCCGTCACCGCGCAGCGGCCATGGCTCGTTCTTGAAGAAAATTTCCCGCATCCGGGCGAAGTGCACGCGCGATTCGACCTGATAGGTCTGTTCGGGCCAGTGCGCTCCATCGACCTCGCCGCTGGCGACGCTGACCGCGCCATCGCTTTCGAGATCCACTCGCGACAGTTTGATCAGCGGACCATCGAGCGTGAATTGCGCCTTCATGCTCGCCGACATCGGCAGGTAGTCCTGAATGGCGACCGTACCGCCGGTGAACGTTGCCGTACCGTGATAGTTGGGCAGGTTGCCGATGTTGATCGCGAGATCGCGACAAATCACGCTCCAGGGCAGTTCGTGATCTTCGTAGACGAATTGGCCGCGATCGGCGCGGAGCAATTTCATCGTCGTGGTGAACGGCCGCGGACCGCTGCTCGGGTTGTTGCGGGTGAAACGCGGGAAGCTATGCTGGTTTTCCCATTTCTCGACGAGCATCTGCCAGTCGGTCATTTCGACCGACGACACCGTGAAATTCGGCCGCAGCGCGAACGCCGGCAGCCAATCGAGTGTCAACGACAGCGATTTCGCCGTGAAGAATGGCCGATCGCCCTGATGCAGTCCGCCAATCCGCAGGTCGTGGACGACGATCCGTCCCTTGAACAGGTTGATCTTGAGCGAGCCAATCGCCAGCTCGCGGTCGAGATATTGCGAGCCGCGGCGTTCGGCGAGCGGCTTCACCCACGGACCTAAATCGACGGTCACCAACACGACCAGCGCGGCACCGACCAGCGCGACGAATATCGCGCCGGTGCGACCAGCGTAGCGTGAGATTCGGTGCTCGCGGATCCGTTTGAAAACGTTCACTGAATCGTTACGAGCAACGCGCCGGCATCTACCGAACGCCCTTCGTGCGCCTGCACTTCAGAAACCGTGCCGCCACGGACAGCCCGTAACTCGTTCTCCATCTTCATCGCTTCGACCACGACCAGAGGTTGTCGTGCTTCCACCACGTCGCCTGCCTTCACCAGTACGCGGAGGATCTTGCCCGGCATCGGCGCGATCAGTTGCTGCGGACCGGAGCCGCCGTCAGCGAAGTCGGTCCTGCGCCGGCTACGCCGTCCGTTGACGACCACCGGCACGGCGGTGCCGTCTACGGTCACCGTCATTTCACCGGCCGTCCGTCCCGGCACGATGACGGTGTCGTGCGGTGACACGGTGTCCACCAGGAGCGACATCCCGAGCGCGGTTATGCGCGCCGCATCAACCTGTCGGCGGTGTCCATCGACCGTGACTGCAAACGTCGCGCCCGTCCGTGACCACGGTGACGATGCGCGTTCGGCCGTCAACATCGATCTCGAAACGCACTAGCGAAGTCCCTCGGTACGGGCTCGTTCCCGCCACAGTCCGCCATCGGCTGGCTTCTCCCTGCGGAATGCCGACGGGGCGGACGCGGATTGGATCGCTGCCGCAATCACCGCAATCTCCTCGACGGCGGCCGGCGTTTCGGCGAACCGCCGTCCGTTGCGGCTCCGCAGCACGTCGTCCAGGTAGGTCGTATGGAATCGTCCGTCGATGAACTCCGGCTGCGTGAACAGCCATGTGAAAAATGGCAGCGTCGTTTTGATCCCTGCAACTTCGTATTCGCCGAGCGCCCGACGCATCCGGGCAATCGCCAGCGGCCGATCTTCCGCCCAGGCGATCAGTTTCGAAATCATCGGATCGTAGAAGATTGGGACGTCCAGTCCCGCGGTCGCACCGCTGTCGTCGCGCAGGCCGGGACCGGCGGGCACTCGGAGCTGAAGAATACGGCCCGGCGACGGCAGGAAATTATTGTCCGGATCCTCCGCGTAGATCCGGCATTCAATGGCGTGGCCAGTCGGCCGTAACAGGGACGCTGGATCGAGCGTCAGCTTTTCACCGCGCGCAATCCGGATTTGCCATCGCACCAGGTCGAGGCCGGTCACCATCTCCGTGATCGGATGCTCCACCTGGAGGCGCGTATTCATTTCGAGAAAGTAGAACCGTCCGTCCTCGTCGAGCAGGAACTCGATCGTTCCGGCGTTCGTATAGCAGACCGCTTTCGCAACGGCTGCCGCCGCCGTGGTCATCGCGGCGCGAATCCCCGGCGTCACCGCGAGCGACGGCGTTTCTTCAACCACTTTTTGATGGCGACGCTGGATCGAGCACTCGCGCTCGACGAACGGCAGCACCGTGCCGTGATGATCGGCCAATAACTGCACTTCGATATGGCGCGGCCGCACCAGGCGCCGCTCGAGGTAGATCGCGGCGTCGCCGAAGGCGCTGCCCGCTTCGGACCGGGCTGCTCGAATCGCCGCCGACAGGCTCGCCGGTTCGGTGACGGTCCGCATCCCCTTGCCGCCGCCGCCCGCGACCGCCTTGACCAGAATCGGGTAACCGATCGACGCCGCCGCTTTCGCAACCTCCTCGTCAGGCACCTCGACGCCGAGTGGCTCCTCGGTGCCTGGAACGATCGGCACGCCGGCCCGTTTTGCCGCCGTACGCGCCGTCGTCTTGCTGCCCATCGTGGCAATCGCGTCAGCCGACGGACCGATGAAGATCAGGCCGGCATCGCGGACCGCTGCGGCAAAATCCTCGTTCTCTGCGAGAAAGCCGTAGCCAGGATGGACCGCATCGGCCCCGGACCGCCGCGCCGCATCAACGATCGCATCAATCCGGAGGTAGCTTTCGCGCGGCGCGCTCGGCCCAATCGCGTGCGCTTCGTCGGCGAGGCGGACATGAAGGGCGGTACGGTCGCAGTCCGAATAGACGGCCACTGGGGCGATGTCCATTTCGCGGCACGCACGGATGATGCGTACCGCGATCTCGCCGCGGTTGGCTATCAGTACTTTTTTCACAAGGGCCAATAACTATTTTAGTATCGGCGGCCGTCGATAGTGGGTGGCCTGCTCGTAAGCGTAGGCCAGACCGAGCAGCATCGATTCGCTCCACGCTCGGCCGAAGAACTGCAAACCGGCCGGGAGGGTGTTGTTGCGGGTGTAGCCCATCGGCACGGTGATCGCCGGAAAGCCGGTCGAAGGTGCAAAGAATTGATTGTTATCCCCTCCGGGTGTGTTCAGGTCGCCGATTAACCGAGGCGGGTTGCTCCAGGTCGGATACACCAGGGCGTCGAGACGCTGGTCGCCCATCATCGCGAGGACCGCAGCACGCAGTTTGTCCCGGAATTCGTCGCGACTTTTACAGCCGGGCGACTCTCCCGGGACGTCCTCTGAGGCCTGCGACGATTCCAACCGCTGCTGAATCGACGGATGGAAGCGGCGCGACTTGATGATTTCTTCGAGCGACTTCATCGGCGCCTTGTCGCCAAGCGCGGCCAGATATTGATTCAAGTCGTGCTTCAGCTGACTACAACCGCCACCCTGGCTGCGTCGCAGGGCATCCAGCCCTGGTACTTCGACCGGATCGATCACATCGGCGCCGAGGTTGCGCAGTTCGCCGAGCGCCTTCTTGAACACTCCGTCAACTTCCGGATCGAGCGTCGGCGTGTCGTATGCCTGATGCAGCACGCCGAGGCGCGCCCCCTTCAGGGCGTCGCGACGTAGCGCGCCGGCGTAGTCCGCATCCACCTTGCCGCGACCGGCAGCGGTCGATGGATCGTTGGTGTCCTCGCCGGCGATCACCTGCAGCGCGAGCGCGGAATCGGCGACAGTGCGGGTCAGAACGCCGGCGATATCGGCGGCCAGATTCAGCGGCACCACGCCGCCCCGGCTGACCAGCCCCATCGTCGATCGCAGGCCGACCAGCGCCTGGTGCGCAGCCGGGCCGCGAATCGAATCGCCGGTGTCGCTTGCGGTGGCGAGCAGCGCGAAGTTCGCCGCGAGAGCGGCCGCCGATCCGCCGCTCGATCCGGCCGTGACCCGCGTCGTGTCGTACGGGTTGCGCGTGTATCCCGGAAGAATCGAACTGACCGTTTCAACCGGGCTGAACGCGAACTCCGCCATGTTCGACTTCGCGATCACCACCGCGCCGGCGTCGCGCAATCGCTTGACGACGAATGCGTCCTTGCCGGTGCGCATATCTTTCAAGGACAACGATCCGGCGGTGGTCGGCAGGTCGCGGGTTTCGTAGTTGTCTTTCACGATCACCGGCACGCAGTGCATCGGACCGACCAGCCCGCCCTGGCGAAACCGCCGGTCAAGATCATCCGCGGTGGTCAGTGCATCGGGGTTGATGAGAATGATCGCGTTCAGCGCAGCGCCCTTCTTGTCGTTGGCATCGATGCGCGCGAGATACTGCTCGACAAGCCCGCGGCAGGTCAGCGCTCCGCTGCGGAAAGCCGCGTGCACCTGCGCGATCGTCGTTTCATCGAGCGCGGACCGGGCCGGTTGCTGCGCACCGGCGGTGGCAAGAGAAAACAACAGGGCCGGGAAAACGACGAGCCGCTTGCGCATGCGCCGTAGTCTAACTGACGGAAGACTGGGGGCTGGGGACTAGGGACTGGGGACTAGGGACTGGGGACTGGGGACTGGGGACTAGGGACTGGGACTGGGGACTGGGACTAGCGACTGGCGACTGGCGACTAGCGACTGGCGACTGGCGACTAGCGACTAGCGACTAGGGGCTGGAAAGATCCAGCCCCCAGCCCCAGCCCCCAGCTAGAACTCGTATCGAATGTTGAACTGCGCCGTCCGGGTCGGGCCGCCGTTGCGAATCGAGCGATAGATCAGGAACGTCGCCGCATCGCGACGGTCGCCAGTCGGGTTGTTGAAGTTCGCGTGGTTCGTGACGTTGAAGATGTCCACGTAGGCGCGAATCTTCTGGGCGTTATGCGGCAGCCGGAACTGATACGCCGCGCGAAGGCTGGCGATCTGGAAGTCCGGTCCGCGCACGCCGTTGAAGCCGCCCTTGTTCTCGACCGTGATCGAGTTGACGTTGGAGGCCGCGCCGCTGTATGTGCCCGCCGGCAGCGGCTCCTCGAAGTTGCCGTTGCGATTCGGATCGGTGTTGCTGTCGGTCAGCGTGAACGGCGTGCCGCTGTTGTACTGCCAAACGCCGCTGATGTTCAGGCCCTTGGTGTGCGGAATCTCCACGGCGCCGCTGATCGACAGGATGTGCGGTCGATCCTGGTCGCCCGGCGCTTCCAGGTCGCCGATGCGATAGTCGGTCACCTTCGTCACCGGATCGGTGACATAGCTGGTCATGATCTGTCGGTCGCGCCCGGCGCCGTGAGGTGCCGTGCGCCTTCGAGTAGGTGTACGACAGGCGGACCTGGTAATGGTTGCTGTAGCGCTTCTGGATGCTCGCCTGCAGTGCGTTGTACTCGAACGTGCCGGCGTTGACGAGTGTGAGCACGCTTGCAGCGAATTGCGACGTTGGCAGCACGCGCGTCAGGCCTGCCGTGCGCGCCGTTGACGCGCGGATCCCCGGATTCATTTCCTGCGTCATGTACAGGTCGCGATGGCTCGCGTGCACGTAGTCGGCGCTCACCGCCATGTTGGCGATCAGCTGCTTTTCAAAGCCGATGCTCGCCTGGTGCGAAGTACGGCAGATGGCGATCGGGGCTGTCGAAGCGCACCGTGCCGGTGTTCTTCGTGGTCGTTCCTGGCGGGAACATCTGGTTCAGCAGCGCACGGTTGACCACGGGACCGTTCACCAGGAACGGACTCGGTCGGTAGCCGGCCGGCCGAGGGGCCCGGATCGACTGTCGTCGCCGACGGGCAGATCGGATTGGCCGCGGGACCGCACAGATTGACCAGGAACGAATTGGACGTGACGCCTGCCGACACGATCGGCGTGAAGTTCGAATACGCCGTCTTCTGGTAATAGAGGCCGTAACCGCCGCGAACGACCGTCGTCGCGGCATCGTCCACCGTCCACGTGCCGCCGACACGCGGCGAGAAGTTGTTCATGTCGACGCGGCGATTCTGTCACCGGCGGCGAACAGCGGATTGCCGGTGTTGTCCATCTTCACGAACTCGACGTCCCACCGGAGCCCGAGGCTCGCCGTGAACTTCCGGTCGATCTTCCACTTGTCCTGGGCGAACACGCCGACTTCGGTGCCTTTCACGAAGTAGTCCGACTCGCCCGGCACGCGCATCGTGCAGGCGGTCCGGATACGTCCGCGGATTGGTCGCGTCGAAATCCAGGTCGCTCGCCGAGAAGGTGAACTGGCCGTTCATGGTGCCGGCGTCGAACACGTGGAGCGGCAGATAGTAATAGCTCGCGCCGAACTTGAAGTCGTGGTCGCCCTTCATGTTGGGCACTGAACCACGAAAACGTGTCGTCGAGCTGATACGCCGGATCCATGCGGCGGTTCGCGCGCGTGGCGATGCCGTCTTCGAACGTCTGGTGCACGAGCAGCGGTTGCAGCGACGCCTGATCGCCGGTATCGAAGTAGCCCGGGTTGCCGAAGAACACATCCTCGTGCGTGTACGAGAACTTGAGCACGTTGACACGGGTGTTGGCGAGCACCGAGTTCAGCGTTCCGACAATCGTCCAGTCCGTGTCCTGTTCTTCCTCGGCGCGTTTCAGCGTGTAGAACGTGTTGCACCAGCTGGTTGGTCTGCGGCGACGTCTCACGCAGCCACCGGACGGCCCAGGTGTTGTTCGCGTTGATCTGGTGATCCACGCGCACCATCCAGTTCCACACGTTGTCGTGCGTGTTCGCGGTGGCGTTCAGATCCGGCCGCGCGTTGATGTTCATCGTGCGCGCGCGGTCCTGGTCGATGCGCTCCAGGTTGACGAAGAAATGCAGCTTGTTCTTGATGATCGGGCCGCCGACGTTGCCGCCCCACTGCTTCTGCTGCGCCTTCGGCTTGGTCAGGTTCTGCTGGCTCGGCGAAGTAGTCGAGCGAGGTCATGATCCTGGTTCTGCGTGAAGAAGAACGCCGACGCCGTGGATCGCGTTGGTTCCCTGCTTCGACACGGCGTTCACGACGCCGCCGGACGTCGAGCCGAATTCCGCGTCGAAGTTGCTGGTCAGCAGCTGGAATTCCTGCACCGCCTCGACCGGCGTGCGCGCCTGCGCGCCGCCGTTGCCGTTGTTGAAGTTGTCGTTGTTGCCCGCGCCGTCGAGCATGTAGTTGGCGTTCTGCGTCGCCTGGCCGTTGACGCGGATCGAGTCGGCGCCGAACGAGTCGACCGAGATCGTCGACGTGATGCCCGGCAGCAGGCTGAGGTACGACGTGAAGTTGCGATTGAGCGACGGCACGTCGTTGCAGTTCCTGGGTCTGTCACGCTGCCGCCCAACTGCTTCGTCGTCGTATCGACCAGCGGCGATTCCGCGGTGACGGTTACCTCCTGCTCGATGCCGCCGACTTCGAGCTGCACGTCGATCGACTGCGTCTTCCCGACTTCGACGCGGACGCCCCTTCGCGCTGATACCGCTTGAACCCGGACAACTGCGCGCCGACCTCGTACGACCCCGGCGTCAACGCGCTCATGAAGAACGAGCCGTCCGCGCCGCTGACGACCTCGCGAAACTGACCGGACGCTTCGTTCTTCGCGACCACCGTGACGCCGGGCAGCACGGCGCTCTGCGTGTCGAGCACCCTCCCGCGCAGTTCGCCCGTGCCCTGTTGCGCACTCAAACCCGCCACCGCCAGCACGCACGTCAACGTCGCCGCGAGCAGAGTTCGTTTCATTTGTCCTCCCCTGACTGCAAAACTTGCAAGGGAGTAGTAAGTACCGGTTGTCTTCGAATGTCAACGACTAGAGCGGGATATTTCCGTGCTTCTTTGGAGGGTTCTTCAATCGTTTGGTTGACAGGTTTTTCAGCGCCGTGATGAGCTTGCGCCGAGTCTCGCGCGGATGGATGACCTCGTCGAGAAAACCGCGGCCCGCGGCGATGTAGGGGTTGGCAAATTTCTCGCGAAACTCCGCGACCTTTTCCGCTCGCACCGCGGCCGGATCGGACGCGCTGTCCAGCTCGCGCTTATAGAGAATGTTGACCGCGCCTTCAGGCCCCATCACCGCCAGCTCCGCCGTCAGCCACGCGTAGTTGAAGTCGGTGCGAATGTGCTTGCTGGCCATGACGCAATACGCGCCGCCGTACGCCTTCCGCGTGATTACGGTGACCTTGGGAACCGTCGCCTCGGCAAACGCGAACAGCAGTTTGGCGCCATGCTTGATGATTCCGCCGTACTCCTGAACCGTTCCCGGGAGGAAACCGGGCACATCTTCGAACGTGACCAGCGGAATGTTGAACGCGTCGCAGAACCGCACGAAGCGCGCTCCTTTAACCGAAGCGTCGATATCAAGCGTGCCCGCGAGCACCGCCGGCTGGTTCGCGACGATGCCGACCGACCGGCCGTCGAGACGCGCGAACCCGACGATCAGGTTCTTCGCGTAGTAGCGATGCACTTCGAGAAAATTGTTGTCGTCCACGATCGAGTGAATGACATCGAGCATGTCGTACGGCTGATTCGGCGCACTCGGCACGATCCGATCCAGCGCGTCGTCCTCGCGATCCGGTGAATCGGACGTCGAAGCTTTCGGGGCATCGTCGAGATTATTCGACGGCAGGAATGACAGCAGCTCGCGCAGCAGCGCAATGCACTCGCGGTCGTCGTCCACTGCGAAATGCGCAACGCCGCTGGTGGCGTTGTGCGTCATCGCACCGCCGAGTTCTTCCTTGGTGACGTTTTCGTGCGTAACGGTCTCGATCACGTCGGGTCCGGTCACGAACATGTAGCTGGTGTTCTTGACCATGATCGTGAAGTCGGTGATTGCCGGCGAGTAGACCGCGCCGCCGGCGCACGGGCCCATGATCGCGGAAATCTGCGGCACCACGCCGGACGCCAGGGTGTTGCGCAAGAAGATGTCCGCGTAACCGCCGAGCGACATCACACCTTCCTGGATTCGCGCGCCGCCCGAATCGTTCAAGCCGACGATCGGCGCGCCGAGCTGCATCGCCAGGTCCATGATCTTGACGATCTTTTCGGCGTTGGTCTCGGAGAGCGAGCCGCCGAACACGGTAAAGTCCTGCGCGAACGCAAACACCTGGCGGCCGTCGATCAGGCCGTGCCCGGAAACCACGCCGTCGCCGGGGATGATCTGCTGCTCCATTCCGAAATCGCGGCAGCGGTGAGTAACCAGCTTGTCGAGTTCTTCGAACGTCCCCGGGTCGAACAGCAGGTCGATCCGTTCGCGCGCGGTCAGCTTGCCCGATGCGTGCTGACGCTCGAGGCGGTCCGCGCCGCCGCCGAGTTCCGCGCGCCGTTCCAGGTCCGCGAGAGTCTTGTCGAAGTCGTTCACATCAGGCCTTTACCGCCTGGACTTTTTCCCAGTCCTTCAGGAACTTTTCGAGGCCGATGGTGGTGAGCGGGTGATTGAACAGCTGATCGATCACTGCCGGCGGGCAGGTGGCGATGTCCGCGCCGATCTTCGCCGCTTCGACGACGTGAATCGGATGGCGGCAGCTGGCGACGAGAATTTCGGTCGTGAAGTCGTAGTTGGCGTAGATCTCGACGATTTCCCGAATCAGTTCCATGCCGTTGGTCGCAATGTCGTCGAGACGGCCGACGAATGGGCTGATGTAGGTGGCGCCGGCCTTCGCGGCGAGCAGCGCTTGCGCGGCCGAGAAGCAAAGTGTGACGTTGACGCGGATCCCCTCGCCCGACAGCGCCTTGCAGGCGCGAATGCCGTCGCGGGTCAGCGGCACCTTGACCACCATGTACTGATGCAGCTTCGCGATGTCGTGGCCCTCGCGCATCATGCCGGCGAAATCGGTGGCGGTCACTTCACCGCTGACCGGACCCTTGACGATGTCGCAGATTCGTTTCAGGTTCTCGCGATAGTCGCCGCTCTCCTTCGCCAGCAGCGATGGATTCGTGGTCACGCCGTCGAGAATGCCGAGCTGCGCGATCGTTTCGATCTCTTTGATGCTGCCTGTGTCGACGAATATCTTCATAAAACACTCCTGGGATTAAGTCGCGTCGATCACCGGGTTGGTCAGCTCGCCAACGCCCTCGACTTTCACCGTCACTGAATCGCCGGGCGCCAGTGGTCCGATTCCAGCCGGCGTGCCGGTCGAGATGATGTCGCCCGGTTCGAGAGTCATGTTGAAAGAGATGTACTCGACGAGGTAATCGATCGGAAAAATCAGGTGCGACGTATCGGAAGACTGGCGTCGCGTCGCGTTGACAAAGCCCTCAACGGTCAAGGGACCTGGCTGATGGCGATTCGACCGCGTCGCAATGCACGGCCCAATCGGTGCGAAGGTGTCGAAACCTTTGGCGCGGGTGTAGCCTGCCCCTCGGTTCTGCAGTTCGCGGGCGGTGACGTCGTTGACGCAGATCAGACCAAGGATGTAGTCCCAGGCTTGAGCGCGGGCGACGCGTGTCGCGCGCTTGCCAATCACTATCCCCAGCTCGGCCTCGTGGTCGACGCGGCCAACCCCCGGCGGAATGACGATCGCTTGCCCCGGTCCGATGACCGAGGTGGACGGTTTGATGAACAGCAACGGCTCTGCCGGCAGCGGTTTATTCTGCTCGGCGGCGTGATCCTTATAGTTCAGCCCGACGCAGACGATCTTGGTCGGCAAAACTGGCGGCAAAAGCGTCAAGGCGGCGAGGCCCCCGGGGATCGCGGTGCCCGCCGAATAGCTGTGAAAGATATCGCCGGTCGCTTCGTACAGGACGCCATCGCGCTCGACCGCGTATCGCGGCGAGCCGTTGTGCGCGTAACGATAGAGGCGGCCGCCCATCCGGCGATTCTAATTCATTCGCGCGCGGCGTCTTCGACCGGCTTCGACGGTGCGCTGCGGTTGCCGGCGCGATCAACCGCGATCACCACATAAGTAAATCGGATCCCGGGCTGGACGTCGTCGCGAAAGATCGTTTCCTGAATCGGGTCGTTGAACATCGGTTCGAGGCGCTGCGGCGAGGTGCCGCGCAACACGATGTAGCCGGCGAGGTCTGGTTCGGTGTTGGCGTCCCAGATCAAGCTGATCGCACCGGCGACAGGCGACGACTGCAAGTTGGCGGGGGCTTTCGGCGCGAAGGTGTCGGTCAACGTCGCGCACCCTGGTGCCGACGCCTCGCTTTCGATTCGCAGATCGCCCAGCGCCTGTAATGATCGGACGATGTAGCAACGCTCCTCACCCCAGGCAATCCGCTGGTCGCTGAAGGTAGTGTCGGCCAGCGGCTGCGCCGTGAGCTTCGCATTCGTCTTGCTGTCGTAGACGTTGTAGGAAATCGGTGCGCCGGGAGCGCCGAGCGGACGGGATGCCAGCTCCTCTTGCGCAGTCGGCCGCTGAATACTGGCGGACGGGGTTACCGCGTCCCACTTCACCGCGATCGCTTTCTCGTCGTAGGTGACCAGCGGTGGGCGTGGCGCAGCGGGTGGCGGCACCAGCGGTACGAGCAACCGCTTTGACGGCGGTCCTTTCCGATCGCGCGTCGAGACACCGATCGCGACGTAGGCGCGCGCCAGGGGTGCCGGGCGCGGCGGCAGCAGCGGACCGTCCCGTGGTGCCGGTGCGGGCGGCAGACCGGGCGACTTTTCAATTTTCGGCTCAACCGGCACCAGCGCGGCGCCGTTGAGCGTCTCGGACGCGTGCCCGATCGCGCCCTGGTCAAGTCCCTTTCCCTCGGGCACTTCCATGTCGGCCGCCGATTCTTCTTCGTCGATCGTCTTGTCCGGGTCCTTGGGGGCTTTGACGTCGACGCTGGCAACGCGGATGCCCTGCTTGACGATCTGATCCTCGGTCAACGACTTCTGCGAGGTCATCGCATACACGTCAACGCGAGCGATGTTCGCCGGACGGGTGTTGTCGGTGTTCGCGGCCGGCACGTCAAATCGGAGATCGACTACCCCGCCACGCCGTTCAGCGGTGAAATTGGCGGGGGGCGTGGGCAGCTTGATCAGGGGTGGCAGCGGCGGGCCTTTCTTGCCGCACGCGGCCAGAAACAGGAACGCCGAGAACGCAAAGAACGCCGAGAAAATCTTTCTCGGCGAGCCCGGCGTCCTCGGCGTTCGATTTCCTTCGATCAAAGAATGTACCGCGACAGGTCTTCGTTCTTCACAATCGCCGCGAGCATCCTCGATACGTAGGCCTCGTCGATCACGACGACTTTCTCTACCAGGTCCGGGCCTTCGAACGACACTTCATCGAGCAGTTTTTCCATCACCGTGTGCAGTCGCCGCGCGCCGATGTTTTCGGTGCGGTCGTTGACCAGCGTCGCGAAGTCGGCGATCCGTCGATCGCGTCGTCGGTGAATCGCGAGTTCGATCCCCTCGGTCTCCAGCAGCGCCGTGTACTGCTTCACCAGCGCACTGCGCGGCTCGGTGAGGATGCGCACGAACTCGTCTTTGCCGAGCGACTCGAGTTCGACCCGGATTGGAAAGCGTCCCTGCAACTCAGGAATCAAGTCTGACGGCTTCGACACGTGGAACGCACCGGCGGCGATGAACAGGATGTGATCGGTTTTCACCATCCCGTATCTTCGTGTTGACGGTCGTGCCCTCGACGATCGGCAGGATGTCGCGCTGCACGCCTTCGCGGCTGACGTCGGGGCCATGCGCTCCTTCGCGTCCGGCGATCTTGTCGATCTCGTCGATGAAGATGATGCCCGACTGCTCGACACGCACCACCGCCGGCCTCGCCACGCTGTCCATGTCGATCAGCTTCTGTTCTTCTTCCTGCGCCAGGTACTCGAGCGCTTCGGGCACTTTCAGCTTGCGCTGCTTGTTCTTGCCCTGAAACAGGCCGGGCAGCATGTCTTTGAGATTGATGTCCATTTCCTCGACGTTCGAGCCGGCGATGATCTCGAACGAGGGGAACGATTCTGCATTACGTCCAGTTCGACGATGCGGCTGTCGAGGCGTCCCGAACGAAGCTGTTCGCGGAAGTTCTCGCGGGTTCGGCTTTGTTGTTCGCGCATCGTCTCGGCCGTGTCCTCGGGTCGCACCGGACTCGGTGGCGGAAGCAGAATATCGAGCAGCCGATCTTCGGCATTCTGCTCCGCCTTGCCGCGGACTTCGCGACCTTTTCCTCGCGGATCATGTCTGACACCGAGTTCGACCAGGTCGCGCACCATCGATTCGACGTCGCGCCCGACGTAACCGACTTCGGTGAACTTCGAGGCCTCGACCTTGATGAACGGCGACTGCGCCAGCCGCGCCAGCCGGCGCGCAATTTCGGTCTTGCCGACGCCGGTCGGCCCAATCATGAAGATGTTCTTCGGCGTGACGTCTTCGGCGAGTTCGGGCGATAGCTTCTGCCGCCGCATCCGGTTGCGCAGCGCAATGGCGACGGCGCGCTTGGCCGCCTCCTGTCCGACGACGTGCTTGTCGAGCTCGGCGACGATTTGCCGGGGGTCAAGCGCGTCGGCGGCAATTTCGGTCGACGCGGGAAGAAAAATGGGCACGCGTTCACAGCTCCTCGAGCACGATGCTGGTGTTCGTATAGATGCAAATGTCGCCGGCGATCAGCATCGCCTTTTCGGCGATCGCCCGCGCGTCAAGAGTCGTATTGGCGGTCAAGTGCCTTCGCCGCGGCAAGCGCAAACGGCCCGCCCGATCCAATTGCCACGATACCGTCGTCTGGTTCAATCAAATCGCCGTTGCCCGAAAGCAGGAAGGTGGCGTTGGCGTCCATACCACCAGCATCGCTTCGAGCCGGCGCAAAATGCGGTCGCTGCGCCAGTCCTTGGCGAGCTCCACCGCGGAGCGTTCGAGATTGCCGCGGGACTGTTCGAGCTTCGCCTTCGAAGCGGGCGAACAGCGCAAACGAATCAGCCGCCGAGCCGGCGAAACCGGCGAGGATTTTGTCGTTGTACAGCCGCCGGATCTTGCGGGCCGTCTGCTTGACGACCGTCTGGCCGAACGTCACCTGGCCGTCGCCAGCCATGACCGCCCGGCCGCCATGCCGCACGGCAAGGATGGTTGTGCTGGTGAAAGCACCTGTTTTGGAGTCTATCGGCGGCTTCAAAAGAGTGTCAAGAAAACGGGACGAATTGGACTCCGGCGGGGACACGTCCACCTTATACTTATGACAATTTCGGGACATTTTGACTGGCAGGTGGGTTGCTTTTCGCACCTGCAGAGGTTCTCCGTCATGAGGACAATGAAACGACATATCGCCCTTAGCGACGCTCGCAATGGCCGCGACTATTGGCACTGCCGGTTCTGGCGATTGCCCAGGAAAACCGGGCAGCCGCCGGCTCGTCCGCTGCGGGCTCCGGCGTCGCTGCAAGCGGCGGAGGCAACGCGAACGGCGGGGGCGGCGGAACATCCTCGGGTGGCGGATCCTCATCTAGTGGTGGCGGCGGATCATCTGCCAGTGGCGGATCTGCCAGTGGCGGATCGTCGGGCGGGGGCGGGTTCTCGGGTGCCGGCAGTAGCGGCGGTCGCGTGGACGTCGGCGGCCGTCATGCGACGACCGGTGGCAGTGGCACGGCAATTTCCCGCGGCGACGGCGGATCCTACTCAAACGGCGGCGCGCGCGGCGATCGCGGGCGCGATTCAGGTGGCACCGGCGCAGCGGCCGCCCCGCGGAGCGGCAGCGGCACCGACGCAGGTTCCAAGGGCACGAATGCCGGAGGCGCCAGCGGTCGCGCCGTGGCACGCGAAGGTCGCGAACCGCGAACCCTCGATGGAACACCCGACGGATCAAATGCCGGTTCGCCGACGCACCCGCGAGGGCGTGATGGCAACGAACCAATCGTCGGCACCGCGGTGCCGCGGGGTTCGGTGCCGCCTGCCGGTGGCGGCGGCATCGTCGTCGGCGGCGCGCCGTTCTATCCGTGGTGGTTCGGCGGCGCCGGCTATTACGGTGGCTACTACGGCGGCTACTACGACCCGTGGTTCGGTGGTTATCCCGACCCGGGTTATTACGATCCGGGACAGCAGGGCGGGAGCTATGCGGACGAAGGCTCGCTTCGCCTGAAAATCAAACCGCGCGCCGCGGAGGTCTACGTAGACGGCTACTTCGTCGGCGTCGTCGATCAGTTCGACGGCACATTTCAGCGCCTGCACGTCGAGACTGGTCCGCACCGCATTGAAGTACGCGCGGCCGGCTACGAAACGCTGACCTTCGACGTCCGGATCACGCCGGATCATTCGACGACGTATCAGGGTGAACTGAAGAAGCTTCAGTAGCGTTGCGAGTTCGCACTGTCGCGGCCGTTTCGCTGATTTACGACGCCATGGTCGGCGTGGTGATGATTGCCGGACGGCCGCTGTTCGCCAGCCTGTTTTCCGTTCCACTGCCGGTTCCACCCATTCACGCAGACTTGAACGGTGTCTTCCTGTTGTCGGTTGCTGCCGGCTACCTGATCACGATTCGCGAACCGAACTCGCGGAGCGGCCGGATGTACTTGTGGGTGATGGGCCCGCTGCTGAAAGGCGCAGGCGCGCTGACGTTCCTGCTGGATTATTTCGTGCGCGGCACGTCGCCGGCGTCGTTTCTGATCTTCGCGGCCAGCGATGGCGCACTTGCACTGCTGTCGCTGTGGGCGCTCAGCTCTTCTCGATCAGCTGACGCGTAACGGGATAGACACCGAGCTTCTTCCACTGCGTCGATCCATACTTCGCGAACACTTCGACTTTGGCGTCGACGAAATGCGAGTTCGCCAGCATCTCCTGCCGGGTCTCGCCGGTGCCGGTATAGCCGTTGTTGGACTTGAGTGTCAGCGTTTTCGAGGCGCCGGGACCAAGGCCTTCAGATCCCGCCGCCGTGAGGAACGCGCTGCCCCATTCCTCGGTGGCGTTGGCCTGACGAAACAACGAGTTCAGCTGCAGTAAGCCAAGCGTCCGAGCGGAGTTGTTCTTGATGGTAAGCGTGACGGCAGGTACCAGCTTGTTCTGTCCGTTGATGATGCCGGCATCGAACCAGCCGCTGTTGACGACGTTCAGCTCGAGCGCCTTGGCGACGTCGACCTCAGGTCCACAGCCGGCCGTCCCAACCGCAAGCACGAAGCAAAGCATGGCAGCACGCATGAGGAAAATCTTAAATCCTCAACGCCCATTGTGCAATTTGCATTCTGCCGTCGGCATTTTGCCTTCTGCCTTCTGCATTTGCATTTAGCATTCAGATTATTACACCCTGACCTCGATTCGCTGCAGCGCCTCGTCTTTCGTAATGTTCTGCGCCAGGAACGCCAGCAGATCCGAACCTCTGAGCCGCAGGATCCGGGTGCGAGGCGACGAGTCAGCCGGCGCGAGACGTGGCCGGTCGTCGTTGCCGCGGGCAGCGATCGTCAACCACTCGGTGGCCTGGATCCCGAGCGAGCTGCTGTGGTTCAGCATCGCTTCCTTGAGCGCCGTAATCACTTCGGTCCGATAGGCTTCGCTCGGTTCGTTGAGAATCGGATCCTGGCTGGTGCCGTGCGCCTGGGGATCGTCGGCGATCGACGCGGTTGATCCGGCGGTGTTGCGGCTGCCGCTGGCTGCAGCCATCCGCGGCAGGCCGATCGGCGGTCACCTGGAGTTCGACGCGGCGAAGCGCCTGCTCGGCGTTGATGTTGCCTTTGACAATCTGCTGCAGTTCTTTCATCGCGCTGTCCAGCCCGAGGTCGTTCTGGTCCAGCGTTCGCAACGTCCAGAGCGTCGCATCGAAGATTGGCACCGTCACATCGAAAAACACGCCGTAGCCTTCGAGGCGGAAACCGCGGGCGTGCGCGTTGTCGCTAATCAGCAGTTCGGCCGGCATCTGCACCACCGCCTGCAGCCGATCGCGCACCACGCTGATGCCGTGTTCGACCGCGCCCTCGAATACACGCTCGAGCGTGCTGATCTCATAGCGCTGTTGCCTGGCGATCGCTTCCGCCGCGCGTCCGCCCGCGCCTGCGCGTTCGACTGCGCCAACACGGCGCCGCCGTCATCAAACACCCGCCAACAATCGCCCCGAAAACCTTCGCGCTCACGTTGCCCCCCTACTGTCGCTGCGAAACACGCTGCAGGTACATGTCGATCATTTGCCGGTTCTTGCGCACTTCGATGTCGTTCCGACGATCGATCAGGCCGAGATTCTGATCGATCTTGACGAGGTCCGACTGCCGTTGCACGTTGAAGTCGCGGATCACTTCGGCGATCTTCAGAGCCATCTCGCGCTCGTGACGCCGCTCGTTTTCGTCGAGGAGCGTCTTGACGCGACGTGCATCGACATTGCTGGCCGACACCGCCCGCGTTTCAGGTGCAGTCGGCGAAGCTGCCTGGATTTCGCTGCGGAGTTGCCGCTCGAGCGCGGCCAGTTCGGTGCGGGTTGCGGTGTCACTGGGTTGCGCCGCGGGCGCCTGCGCGATCGGTGGTGCCGGATGTGACCAACCGGTTCGCACGTTGAGGCCGCTCTGCCCGTCGTAGTGAATGTTCAAGTTCGCCGCACCAGCCGAGACCCCGAGAATCAGCATCGCCGCTGCGGCCTGCGCCCATGCCGGAACGTCCCGCCAGGGACGTCGCCGCTCGTCGCTCGACACTCGTTGCTCGTTGCTCGTGGTTCGTTGCTCGGCGCTCGACACACCTCGCTCGGCAAGTGGCGCTCGCGGCTCGGCAATCGTCAGGAGTTGCCGACGCGGCCGGCCGATTTCTTCGCCGGTGATGGCCGGATGGTCGCGGTAATCCGGCGGCGCCCAGTGCAACAGCTGCGCGCGCACGCCGCCGAGTCCGTTCAACTCGACGCGGCATCGCGCGCAGGTCGTCAAGTGGATGTCGAACGCCTCGCGGTCCGCGGGCGTAATATCGTCGTAGAGATACGCCATCAACACCGCTTCACGGTCTTTGTAACTACAGAGAATGTCGCTCATAAGTGGCTGCTCACCTTACCGGTCTTGGCCAGTTCGCGGCGCAGAACAGTAAGCCCCTGATAGAGTCGCGTTTTCACGGTGCTTAACGGACAGCCGACCAGGTCCGCAATCTCCTGGAAGGTCAGCCCGTGGTATTCCTTCAGCACAATCGCCGTCCGCTGCTCTTCGGGGAGCAGCGCCATTGCCCGCTCGACCGCTCGGGTGAGATCTTTGCGTGCAACCAGCTCCTCGATCGATTCGGAAGGCTCCGCCGCGGCCGCCATTTCCATCAAGTCGACGTCCTCCGGCGGTTGCACGATCGGCGCGCGCCGCTCGCGTCGCACCCAATCGCGGCACAGGTTCAGGGCAATCCGATACAACCACGACGAAAACTTCGCCTGCCCGCGAAATCCGGGCAGCGCGCGAAACGCTCGTAAGAACGTTTCCTGACAAACGTCCCGCGCATCCTCTTCGCGGCCAATCGTCCGGTACGCGAGGGCGTAGATGGGGCGTTCCCATCGCAGGATGAGTTCGTTAAAGCTGTCGGCGTCGCCGCCAATCAATCGGGCGACGAGTTCTTCGTCCGTCCACGTCATGCGGAGCGCGGCGGGCCTCTCTCTCACGTACTAAGACGCCGGATGGTCGCCGGCAGTCGGTACAGAGTAACTCGCAGCCGGTCAGTACGTTTATAGACACGCGGTAGTGGTCAGGCGCCGGTTGGCGGCAACAATTGTATCGAAGTAGAATCCCGAGGCGCGTTTTTCCCGGTTCTCCGCACAGCCATGCCCCGAACCGACAGCAAACCAGTCAAGCGCACGCGAGAGCCTCGGGCCGGTCCAGGCGTGGCTCGCCCGGCCCTGGTGAACCTGCTCGCCCGAACGAGCGGGCCGAGCGAGCTGCTCCCGCACCTCCATCAGCATGCGGTCGAACGGGCCGGCGGCGACTGCTCGATCTTGTTCCAGCACAATCCGCGGACCGGCGCCTTGCAAGCCACTTCAGGTTACGGTCTCGAGTCGCTGCGAACCGACCCCTGGCTGCCCGAACACGATGAGCTGTCTTTGATCGGCGCCGCCTTCGACCGAGGTGTTCCGCTGCTGGTCGCCGACGTCAACGCGCGGATGCCCGAGCTTGCCGCTCGCCTCGAAACCGCGGCCGTGATCCTCGTACCGCTGGCACGTGGAACCGATCGTCTGGGGTTGCTCGCGATCGGGATGCGGAAGGCGCCGACCGAGATTGATGGCGGTGTTGCCGAAATCGGCGACGCGTTCGTCACCGCGCTCGAACTGTTCCACCTGCGAAAGAGCGATCAATTGCAGCGCGACGTGCGCGCCTTGCTCGATGAGTTTTCGACCAGCCTGTCAGCCACGCTCAGCCTGGCCGCGGGCCTCGACATCTTCTGTCACGGCGCGAATCTGCTGTTCGGTTCGGATCGCGCGACTGTCTGGATTCACGATCGCCGCGCCCGCCAACTGAAGCTCCAGGCATCGTCGGATCCCGAGCCGGCGACGCGCGGCGCACGCGTCAGCACCGAGGATGCGTCAACCCTGGCGGCGGTCGCGCTGCGACGAGCCCGCGCCGAAATCGTCCAGAACTCCGCCGACGACGTCACGACGGTCGTCACCGTCCCGCTGCGCGGGACGCGTCGCGCGCTGGGAACGATCGTGTTCGAAGGTGTGCGCGTCGAAACCGGCGGCGAGCTGGACCTGCTCGATCGCGCCGACGAACTGGGACGTCAGTTGGCGAGCGCTATCGAAAACACTCAGCTGATCGACGACTTGATTCGCTCGCGACGCGAACTGGAAAACACCTTCGACTCGATCACTCATCTGGTCGTGGTTGCCGACCGCCGCGGTCATATCACGCACCTCAACGAGGCATTCGCGGCGCGCGTCGGGCGGACCCGCGAAACGTTGATCGATCGGCCGCTCGCTGAATTTGTCGGCCCGGAGCTTGGCGCGTGGATCGCCGAGCGTCAGACCGGGGAACACACTCGCGACGTCACGACGCGGGAGATCAACGACCGCATGCTGAAAGGTCCGTTTACCATCACGGTCACCGACCTGCGGAACAGCGATCAGGAACGGATGGGCAGTGTGATCGTGGCGCGTGATTTGACGCCACAGACCCGGCTGGAAGCGGAGCGCGAGGAGTTGCGGCGGCGCCTTGCGCAAACCGAAAAGATCGCCGCCCTCGGACAGTTCGTGGCCGGTATTGCCCACGAGCTGAACAACCCGCTGCAGGGCGTGCTCGGTCACCTCGAGCTGTTGCGCGTCACCGGCGCCTTCCCGAAGCAGATCCGCAAGGAAGTGCAGACAATTTATCGTGAAGCGGATCGCGCCGCCAAAATTGTGCGCAATCTGCTGGTCTTTGCCGGATCGCGCCGTTTGGCGCGCCGCGCGGTCAGTATCAATGCGGTCCTGCAAAAAGTGCTGGCGCTACGAACTCCGAACTGTCGTGCTCAGAACATCGAGCTTGTGCGACACTATGACGACAAGTTACCCCGTGTTCTGAGCGATCCGTTGTTGTTGCACCAGGTGTTCCTGAATATGGTCATGAACGCCGAACACGCGGTGACCGCCATGGGGCCCGGCGGCCGGATCGAAGTGACGACCCAGCTCAACCTGGATCACGATCGGGTCATTGCCACGGTCCGCGACAACGGGACGGGGATAGCTGAAGACACGCTGACGAGGATTTTCGAGCCGTTTTATACGACCAAAGAGGTGGGTAAAGGAACAGGATTGGGCCTGGCGATCGCCTACGGGATCGTCCAGGAACACGGCGGGCAAATCAGTGCCGCCAACCACCCCGAGGGTGGCGCGGTGTTTACCGTCGAACTGCCGACCGCCCCGTCGCCCGCGCGAACTGCGCACGGCAGTCGCGTCGCGGGCGAAGCGGCGAGTGATGCATAGCCGATGATTGACGAAACCTTTCTCACGACCGAAGAAGTCCTCGAGTACTTGCAGGTCAACCTGCGCACCGTCTACCGGCTGATCAAGGCCGGGAAAATTCCAGCGGTGCGGGTTGGCCGGCAGTGGCGGTTCCGCAAGCGCGATATCGATGCGTGGCTCGACAGCCAGCGGCCGCGCGGTGGCGGGCCGCGGCCCGCACCGGCAGCTGCCGCAACTCCCGCGCGTCCCGCGAGCGGTGCGGCGCGCCCGCGCGTCCTGGTCGTCGACGACGAGGCGAGCATTCGCGATCTGCTGTCGAAAACGCTGGCGCTCGCCGAGTACGACGTGGACGTTTCGCCAGACGGCCGCTCGGCGCTGGAACGGATGCGCCTCTATCCTTACGATCTCTTGATCGCCGATCTGAAAATGCCGGGCATGGACGGCCTGACGGTGATTCGTGAGGCGAAGCGCTACAAATCGGATCTGCCGGTGATCATCATCACCGGCTTCTCCACCGAGTCGAGCGCGATCGAAGCCGTGAACCTCGGCGTCGCCGGCTATCTGACCAAGCCGTTCCGCGTTCCGCAGGTACTCGCCGCGGCGGCCAAGGCGCTCGGCGAGTGAAGGCGGGGAATTGAGTGACTAGCAGACCTCTAAGTTTCGTTCATGATCCAACTGTCGGAACTCTCCAAGACCTTCGGCGACCGTACCCTCTTCGAGCGCGTCACCTGGCAGATTACTGATCGCGAACGCGTCGGCCTGTGTGGGCCGAACGGCGCCGGCAAGACCACGCTGCTCAAAATGATGGCCGGGCTCGACGAGCCCGATTCAGGCGCCATCCTGATGCCGGCGGCAACCACCGTCGGTTACCTGCCGCAGGATGGACTGTCGCATTCCGGCCGCACCCTCTTCGAAGAAGCGTCGAGCGCGTTCGCCGAATTGCTCGCGGTCAAAGCCGAGATGCACGACCTCGAGCAGCGGCTCGGCGACGACGCCATTCCGGAACGTGAACATGAAGACATGCTGCATCGCTACAGCGATTTGCAGGATCGCTTCCGGCTGCACGACGGTTACAGCATCGAGTTGAAAACCGCGACGGTTCTGCAAGGCCTCGGCTTCAAACCATCCGACTTCGAGCGACCGACCGAAACGTTTTCCGGCGGCTGGCAGATGCGCATCGCGCTGGCCAAACTGCTGCTGCATCAGCCGAACCTGCTGCTGCTCGACGAGCCGACCAACCACCTCGATCTCGAGGCACGCAACTGGCTCGAGGAGTACCTCAACGCCTATCCTCACGCCGTCATCCTCGTCTCACACGACCGGTTCTTTCTCGACGCGGTCGTGACGCGGATTGCCGACCTGACGCTGCGGACGCTGACCGATTACCACACCAACTACAGCGGTTATCTCGCCGAACACCACGAACGCATCGAAGCGATGCGGAAAGCCAAGCGCGAGCAGGACGAGGAAGTCGCGCGCGTGAAGATGTTCATCGACCGCTTCCGCTACCAGGCGACCAAGGCATCGCAGGTGCAAAGCCGGATCAAGATGCTCGAGAAAGTCGTCCCGATCGAAGTCCCGGCCGAGCGCAAGAAGATTCATTTCGATTTTCCGGTGTCGGCGAAGAGCGGCCGGACGGTGCTCGAGCTGAAACACTCGCGGAAGGCCTACGGCGATCTCGTCGTGTTCGACAATCTCACGCTCCACATCGAACGTGGCGACCGCATCGCGCTGGTTGGACCGAATGGCGTCGGCAAGTCGACCTTGATGCGGATGCTGTCTGGCGAGGAAACACCCGACAGCGGCGAACGGGTGCTCGGCCATAACGTGGTGCCGCAGTACTTCGCGCAAGACGAAGCCACGCGGATGGATCCGAAGCCGACCGTTTACGAAACCCTTGCCGGCGGATCACCGCTGCAGATGGTGCCGATGATCCGGAACATCCTCGGCGGCTTCCTGTTTTCGGGAGACGACGTCTACAAACCGGTGCGGGTGTTGTCAGGGGGCGAACGCACGCGCCTGGCGGTTGCGCGAATGCTGCTCCGGCCGTCGAATACGCTGCTGCTCGACGAGCCCACCAACCATCTCGATCTCGACTCGAAGGAAGTCCTTCTCGACGCGCTGGCGGACTACGGCGGGACGTTGATCTTCGTGTCGCACGATCGCTATTTCGTGGAACGCCTCGCCACCAAGATCCTCGAAGTAGGAAACGGCAACGCACTGCTCTATCCAGGCACCTACCAAGAGTTCCTGTGGAGTAAAGACCAGGCGGGGCGAGTCGGGCAGGTCGTCAAGGGACGCGAGCAGCAGGCAGCGCGCAAACCGCCACCGCCGAAACCGACGCCGCCGAAACCGCAGCAATCACACGCCGAAAAGAAAAGGGTCGACTCCGAAGCGCGCAAGAAACTCCGGGCCTCGCAGGCGAAACAGTCTGAGATCGCGAGACTGGAGGAACAGATCGCCGAGACCGAAACAGCCATCAAAGACCTCGAGCAGCAGATGGCGGCACCGGGGTTCTACGACGATCGGGCAGCGTCGCAAGCCATCGTCGACCGCCATCAAGCCCTGATGTGGAAGGTTGGGGACCTGATGCATCAGTGGGAAGAACTGCAAACCCATCTTGCGGAATCGTAATTGGATTACAATTTTGTTAGTACTGCGGGTGAGGTGTTTCTGGTAAATCGCTCATCCAACTGAAGTTAACACGCTCGACGAATATGCAGGGTCAGGTACAACCTTTGCCCCTCCACCGTTGAGCTCCGAAGTGCGCGCATCATACATGGCCGACACGCCTCAGCCACCCGGTTTTCCCCCTGTCCCCAGGGATCGTCGTGCGGCGCGCAGCGCGTCGCGCGGCCCTACGGCAGACCGCCGTTCGAAGCCTCGCCCGCCATCTGGCGCCGACGACATCTTCTTTCACCACCTCGTGAAAAGCATGCGCAACGGCGTCATCGCCTACCGGCGCGATGGCCGGCTGACGCTGATGAACGACGAGGCGTATCGGATCTTCGGCCTGACCCGGCGCGACAACGACGTGGGCCGGCTGTATTCGGAAGTGTTTCGCGAACGCTCGGCGGCGATTCGCGTCCTGACCAGCGCGTTTGAACTCAGTCACCTGCCGAACCGCGCCGAGTTGCGGTTGAAGGATCTCGACCGCGTGATCGGCTACACGCTGTCGCTGGTGCGAGACGACCACGGCGAAGTCATTGGCGCCGTGATGTATTTCAAGGACCTCACCCAGGTCGAACAGCTCGAAGAACGGGAACGGCTCCGCGACCGCCTGGCATCGCTCGGCGAAATGGCCGCCGGCATCGCGCACGAGTTGAAGAATCCGCTGGCCGGCATCGAGGTGATGGCCGGTCTGCTGCGTCGCCAGGTGCCCGATTCCAAAGACGCGCAGTCGCTGCTTGCCGACATCCTGAGCGAAGCGAAGTTGGCCAACGCGATCGTCGTCGAGATGCTCGAATTCGTGCGGCCGGTCCGGCTGCAGGTGGAACATACCGATATCGCCGACGTGCTGCACCAGGCGGTGACGATGGCGGAGTCGAAGACACCGCGCGGCGGTGTCGCGGTGACCATCGAAACGGGGGACGGTCTGCCGCGGATCGAGGGCGACCATCACCAACTCGCGCAGGTGTTCACGAATTTGATCGCCAACGCGTTCGAGGCGCTCGACGGCAAAGGCCGCATCGCGATTACCGCGTTGCCGAGCGTGATCGACGACGACCCGGCGTTTGCCGGTATTCGGCCGCCGACGCCGGCGATCATGATCGACGTCGCCGACAACGGCCCCGGCCTGCCGGCGCACGCTACCGACAAGATTTTCGATCCATTCTTCACCACGAAAGTCACGGGAACCGGCTTGGGACTGGCAATCGTTCGAAAAATCGTCGACGCGCACGACGGCCGCATCGACGTGAGCAGTGTGCCGAACGCCGGCACGCGGTTCCGCGTCACGCTGCCGGTGAACAGTACGACGGAGTATTTCAAATGACGCACCTCACAATTTAGTCATTTGGTCATCTGGTCATTTAGTCATTGATTGATCAATTGAACAATCCAATGACCAGATGACCAGATGATCAAATGACCAGATTGTGCGGGTGCCTCGAAAGGTGAGTATGGGTCGGATATTGGTTGCTGACGATCACGATGCGCTGCGCCGCGGGCTCGCGCGAGGACTGGTCGAAGCCGGGCACGACGTTGAAGAGGCGTCCAACGGCAACGCCGCCATCGAACGGCTGCACGACAGCTATTTCGACGTCGGTGCTCAGCGATTTGAAGATGGGCGGCAGCGACGGCCTCGATGTGCTGCGCACCACCAAGGCGCTGCATCCGACCACCGCCGTGATCCTGATGACCGCGTTCGGATCGGTCAACACCGCGGTCGAGGCGATGAAGGTCGGCGCCTTCGACTACGTGCAGAAGCCGTTCGAGATCGAGGAGATGGAGGTCAAAATCGAGAAGGCGCTGGAAGTGAAGCGCGTCAAGACCGACCTCGAATACCTGCGCGGCACGCAGCAGGACCTCTACGACTTCGACAAGCATCGTCGGCTCGAGTCCGGCGCTGCAGCGCGTGCTCGATATCGTCAAGAAGGTGGCGAAGCCAGCAATACCACCGTGCTGATCCGCGGCGAGACCGGTACGCGGCAAGGAACTCGATCGCGGACGCGATTCACCACAACTCGCTGCGCAACATCCGCAACTTCGTCAAAGTCAACTGCGCCGCGCTTCACGAGAACCTGCTCGAATCCGAGCTCTTCGGACACGAACGCGGGGCGTTCACCGGCGCCGACAGACAGCGCATGGGCCGTTTCGAGCTGGCCGACGGCGGCACGCTCTTTCTCGACGAAATCGGCGACATGGCGCCAGGCACGCAGGCGAAAGATCCTGCGGGTGGTCCAGGAGCACGACTTCGAGCGGCTCGGGGGCACGAGCACGCTGAGCGTGGACGTGCGGCTGATCGCGGCGAGCAACCGCAGTCTGTCCGCGATGGTGCAGTCGGGCCACTTTCGCGAAGACCTCTACTATCGCCTGAACGTCGTGTCGGTCGAATCGCCGCCGCTCCGCGAGCGCAGGGACGACATCGTGCCGCTCGGCGAATGCCTTCATCCACCGGTTCGCCGGCGAGCTGAAGAAGAAGATCGACGGCCTCGACACCGATGCGCAGACGCTCCTAAGCGCCACAACTGGCCGGGAAACATCCGCGAGCTTGAGAATACGATCGAGCGTGCGGTGCTGTTGTGCGAAGGACGACAATCGCGTCTGGCCGACCTCCGGCTCGAGGACGTCTTGCTCGATGGCTTCGGCGAGCAGTCAGCCCGAAAGGGCGTCGGCCGTCAAGATTCCGCTCAGCGGGCTCGCGCTCGACGATATCGAGCGCGACGCGCTCATCGAAGCGCTGAAGATGACGAACTGGGTCCAGAAAGACGCCGCGGAGCTGTTGTCAATCAGCGCGCGAGTGATGAACTACAAGATCAAGACGCTCGGTATCGAGTTCCCGCGCGGACGACGGGCGGCGCCGCTGGCGCCGCCGCAGGATCCGCCGACGCCGATCGTCGCAGCGGCGAGCTAACCAATCCGGCAGGAAAGACGGAACGGGCTGGATGGACGGCCGACGGTTAGTCGGCCTTCCCTCCGGTCCTTGCTGCTGTTCCTGCCGCTCCCGCCTCGCCGGTTTTGCCAGCCCTGGGATGCGACTTTTGGTACACCCCTAACAACTGCGCGGCATTGACGTGCGTGTATCGCTGCGTCGTGCTGAGACGGGCGTGACCGAGCAACTCCTGAATCGCGCGCAGGTCGGCGCCACGCTCCAGCAGGTGGGTCGCAAACGAGTGGCGCAGGGCGTGCGGACTGATTCCGATCCGCGCGCTGGTTGCCGCGACGTAACGTCTGACCAGGCGATCGACGCTGCGCACCGTCAGTCGCCCGCCCCGGTAGTTCACGAATAGCGGATCGCGAGAGCGGGAGCGATCCCGCTTTCCTTCCAGCCGTTGCGGCCCCACCCGCCCGACCTGCCCTTCGTGTTCCACCAGCGCGCTCCGATCTTTCAGGTAGACACGCAGCGCCGTGGCGGTGGATTGGTTGAACGGAACAATCCGCTGCTTGCCGCCCTTGCCGAGGACGCGAACCATTCGCTGCTGACCGAGATTGACGTCGTCGAGATCGAGGCCGACCAGTTCACTGAGCCGCAGGCCCGACGCGTAGAACAGCTCGAGGATGGCGCGGTCGCGATTCCCGAGCGGCGAATTGTCCGGCGCCTCGAGCAGCGCCGCAACGTCGCGTTCCGAGAGATGCGCCGGCATCCGGACATCGCGTTTCGGCGTCGGTACCAGCGCGCCGGGGTCGTCTTCGATCCGCTCCTCGCGCCGGAGGTAACGCAGGAACGTCCGGATCGACGCCAGCTTGCGCGCGGCGCTGGCCCGGCTTTGCCTCAGCCGATGCAACTCCGCCATGAACCCGCGAATCGCCTGGCGGTCGAGTTGTGGCGGCGTCAGGTCGCTGCGTTTCACTGCCAGCGACTTCGCGGTATGCGAGAGAAACTGCGACAGATCGCTGTCGTAGGCGCGCACCGTGTGGGCGGAAGCGTTCCGGTTAAGCCGGAGAAACTGCAGGAACGCTTTCAAGTCGGTGAGCATCAATCCAATTCTGCAAATCGCCGAGCGCGCGCTCGGACAATGCGTGATTTCTGAATGGCTTTCCCTTGGGCGGGTTGACCAGAGGCTGCATGATGCCGAAGGTGATGTTCGAGGGCTGATAATTTGCCGGGTTGGCGTGCGATGCGTAGTAGGCAAGGGCGCCGATCGCGGTCGTGCGCGGCGGCGCCGAAACCTCGTGGCCCTTGCTGAGTGCGGTTGCATTGAGCCCGGCAATCAGGCCGGAGGCCGCTGATTCGACGTAGCCTTCCACGCCCGACATCTGGCCGGCAAAGAACAGCGTCGGCCGCCGCCGCACCTGCCAGGTCTCGGCGAGTACCGTCGGGCCGTTGACATAGGTGTTGCGATGGACCATTCCGAAGCGGACAAACTCCGCCTGCTCGAGGCCGGGAATCATCCGCAGCACGCGCGCCTGTTCGCCCCATTTGATCTGCGTCTGAAAGCCGACCAGGCTGAAGTGATCGCCGGCAAGGTTGTCCTGACGCAGCTGCACGCACGCGTACGGCTCCCGGCCGGTGCGCGGATCGATCAAGCCGACCGGCTTCATCGGGCCGAAGCGCAGCGTGTCGCGGCCGCGATGCGCCATCACCTCAATCGGCAGGCAGCCTTCGAAGAACTTTTCTTTGTCGAAATCGTGCACCGTTGCCGATTCGGCCGTCACCAGCGCGTCATAAAACGCCGCATACTCGTCCCGCGTCATCGGACAATTCAGATAGTCGCCCGCCCCATCATCCACACCACACGCCGGACCGACGTCATGCGAAGCGCCTGAACCCCCCGAACCTCGTGAACTTTCTGAACCTCCTGAACCCTGCGAACCTTCGGAACCTCGTGAACCTCGCGAACCTGGTGAACCCCGCGAACCCCGTAAGCTTCTGTGCCATCGCGAGGCGCGGAACACCTTCGATCGATCGATGGTTTCGGCGAGGACGATCGGGCTGATGGCATCGTAGAAATAGAGATGGCTGCTGCCAACCAGCGCCGCGATGTCGGCGGCAAGCGCGTCGGAGGTCAGCGGACCGGTTGCGATGATCACCGGCTCGCGCTCGCTGGATGGCGGAATCGCGCTGACTTCGTCTCGGACGATCGTCACCAGCGGATGATCCGTCAGCGCCTGGGTGATGGTCTGGGCGAAGCGCTCGCGATCGACGGCGAGCGCGGCGCCGGCCGGGACGCGGCTTTCTTCCGCGGCGCGCATCACCAGCGAACCCAGCCGCCGCATTTCTTCCTTGAGCAGGCCAACGGCGTTATCGAGTTTGTCGCCGCGAAAGGAGTTGCTGCAGACCAGCTCCGCCAGTTGGTCGGTTTTGTGGACGGCAGTGGCACGCCGCGGCCGCATTTCGTGAAGCGTGACGCGAACGCCGCGTGAGGCAACCTGCCAGGCCGCCTCGGAGCCGGCCAGCCCGCCGCCGATGATCGTTACCACCGCCCCAGCTTTAACACGAAACGACAAAAACACGAAACCGCGAGCCACGACGAAGATGAACGCAGAGTCCGCCGAGGACGCCGAGTTATCGTTGGATATCGGCGGCTACGGCGTTCGCGGTGTTGATTCGATTGTCGGGGCTGCGTGATTACGCGGCGGTCTCGGGCAGTTCTTCCGACCGCGCGTAGTCGCACTCTTCGTTATTGCAGATCAACTGGCGGCCGTGCTTCTTGGTGATTTTTTCGGTCAGGAACGGCGCTTTGCACTTCGGGCATTCCTCGACGATCGGCCGGTTCCACAGCACGAAGTCGCAATCCGGATAATTCGAGCAACCGAAGAAGGTCTTGCCGCGGCGCGATTTGCGTTCGACCACTTCGCCGCCCTTGTCCTCATCCTTCGGACACTTCACGCCGGTCGTCTTGTGCTTGACGTACTTGCACTCCGGATATTTCGTGCAGGCGGTGAACTCGCCGTAGCGGCCCTGCTTGATCACCAGGTTCGCGTTGCAGCGTGGGCACAGCTCGTCGAGGATCTGATCCGGCTTCGCGGCGCGCAGGCCGCCTTGCTTCGTGGTAATCAGTTTTCGCGTCGTCTTGCATTCCGGGTAACCGGTGCATGCCAGGAACTGGCCGAAGCGGCCGCGCTTCATCGCCATCGGCTTGCCGCAGTTTTCGCACGGCTCGATCTCTTCTTCACCGGTCTCGGACTCGGGCTCCTGTACCTCGACCTCTCTGGTGTTGGTGCAGTCCGGGTAACCGCTGCAGGCAATGAACGGCCCGAACTTGCCGACCCGCTTCAACATTTCCGAGCCGCATTTGTCACACTTCTCGCCGATCTCGATCCCTTTCTTGAGATCGATCATCTCCTTGCCGGCGCGGGCCAGGTCTTTCTTGAACTTCTTGTAGAAGTCGGTCAGCGTTTTGGTGTAGTCGGTTTTCCCCTGTTCGATCTTGTCGAGATCATCTTCGAGCGATCGCGTGTATTCGACGTCGATGATGTCGACAAAGCTCTTGGTCAGAATGTCGGCAATCATCCGGCCGAGCGCGGACGGCTTGAACCGTCCTTCGATCTTGTTGACGTACTCGCGATCCTGCAGCACCGCGATGATCGACGCGTAGGTGCTGGGCCGGCCGATGCCGTTTTCTTCCAGCTCTTTGACCAGGGTCGCTTCCGAGAAGCGCGCCGGTGGTTGTGTGAACTTCTGCTCGGGCCGCAGCGATTTCAGATCGAGCCGGTCGCCCTCGGCGAGCGGCGGCAGCACGCCCGACACCGCATCATCATCTTCCGCATCTTTCCGGGAATCCGTTTCCTCGGTCTCGCCCGGCTGCAGACCATAGGTGGCCATCCAGCCGGCAAACTTCGGCACGGTGCCCTTGACGCGGAACAGATAGTCGGCGGCCTGCCCGGAACGGGCCGTGGCGTCGACGGTGGTCTCGTCGAACGTCGCCGGCGGCATTTGCGACGCGACGAACCGGTTCCAGATCAATTTGTAGAGCGAGTATTGATCCGCGGTGAGGTACTGCTTCACCGTTTCCGGGTCGTGCTGCAGCGAGGTCGGCCGAATCGCTTCATGCGCGTCCTGCGCATCCGATTTCGTTTTATACGCGTTGGGCTGTGCCGGCAGGTAATCGTCGCCGAACGCCTCCTTGATGTAGTCGCGCACCGCGGCGACGGCATCGTCTGCGACGCGCACCGAGTCGGTTCGCATGTAGGTGATCAGGCCGCCGGTCAGCCCTGGGATTTCGATGCCGCCTTCGTAGAGCTGCTGGGCCAGCAGCATGGTTTTCTTCACCGGGAATCGCGCGGTTTGCTGCAGCTTGCTGGTGATGAACGGTGGCGCCGCGTTGCGCTTGCGCTCTTTGGTGGTGACCGACGCCACCAGCCACGAGGCGCGTTCGAGGTCGGCGAGAATCGCTTTGGACTGCTCCTCGTTTCCGACCGAGACGGTGTCGCCGCTCTTTTTCAGCAGCTTGGCTTCGAACTCCGGCGGCTGCGGACCGGCGAGCCGTGCGAAGATATTCCAGTACTCGACGGCGACGAACGCGTCGATTTCGGCCTCGCGATCGCACACCAGTTTCAGGGCAACCGACTGCACGCGGCCGGCACTCAAGCCGCGCCGCACCTTGTCCCACAACAGCGGGCTGATTTTGTAGCCGACCAGTCGGTCGAGGACGCGGCGCGCACGCTGCGCGTCGACCATCTTCTCGTCGATCGCGCGCGGATGTTTCAGCGCGTCCTGCACCGCCTTCTTGGTAATCTCGTTGAACGTCAACCGGTGGAACTTGCGTTTCTTGCCTTTGAGTTCCTGGACCAGGTGCCAGCCAATCGCCTCGCCTTCACGATCCGGGTCGGTTGCGACGTAGATTTCTGAGGCGTCTTTCGCGGCGTCCTTCAATTCCTTGAGAATTTTTTTCCGCGACTCGAGCGACTCGTAGGTCTCTTCGAAGTCGTTGTCGACGTCCACACCGAGCTTGCTCTTCGGCAAGTCGCGGATGTGACCCATCGACGCGATCACTTTGTAGTCGCGCCCGAGATACTTGTTGATGGTCTTCGCCTTCGCGGGCGATTCGACCACAACCAATGCTTTTGCCATAGACTCGTCTACTCGTTGCTCGCTACTCGTCGCTCGTTGCTCGTCATGTCTGCTACCCTCGTTGCTCGTCGCTCCCGTTGCTCGCTACTCGTCGCTCGATGCTCGCGACACGTTGCTCACGAGCAACCAGCGTCGAGAAACGAGCGACATCTTTGCACCCTAGCACGAACTGTCACGCCGAACGAACTTTCCTCCGCCGACGCGCGCAACGGCGCCGGCCAATTCGAGCTCGAGCAATCGCGGCAGCAGCCGCGTCGGACTCAGGCCGGTGCGCTGCGAAATCGCGTCCAAATCGCTGGCTTCGCCTGGAGTCAGGCTCGCCAGCACCGGGTCGGCCACTGAATCGGCCAGTTTCCGGACAGCCGAGGGCATTCCCAGCTCCTCCAAGATATCGTCCGCGGACTCAACAATCTTTGCACCATCCCGTAAAAGCCCGTGGGCGCCACGGTTACGGCCGCTCAACACATTGCCCGGAACGGCCAGGACGTCGCGTCCCTGCTCGAGCGCCATCCTCGCGGTAATCAGCGATCCGCTCTTTTCTCCGGCTTCGATGACCACCACCGCGCGGGACAGCCCGCTGATGATTCGGTTGCGCATCGGGAAGAAATGCGGAAGCGGCGGCGTGCCGGGTACCAGCTCGCTGATCACCGCGCCCGCATCCGCGATGTCGTGAGCGAGCCGACCATGCTCGGGCGGATAGATCACGTCGACTCCCGATCCCAGGACGGCGATGGTCAGCCCGCCAGCCGACAGTGCACCGCGATGCGCGGCCGAATCGACTCCGCGCGCCATGCCGCTGACGATGACCAGCCCGGTTGCAGCGAGATCGGAGGCAAGCCGCTCGGCGACCGACAATCCGTACGGTGACGCGGCCCGCGCACCGACAATCGCGACCGCATCGCGGTTGAGAACGTCGATCGCGCCGCGCACCCACAGCACTGGTGGCGGATCGACAATCGTCGTCAGTGCCACCGGGTACGACGCCGAGTCCCAGGGAACCGGTTCAACACCCAGTTGACGGCCGCGCGTTAGCGCCTCGCGCGCGTGCGCGCGAAGGTCGGCGATCGATTCGCCGCGTTCGTTTCGGAAATCCTGCCCGAGTTCGTCCAGCAAGGCGGCCGGCGTGCGGCCATGGCGCAACCCGTCAGTGATTCGCAGATTCCACGCCAGAGGCAACAGCGTGAGCGCGATTGAATTCTGGAGGTTGACGATTGCAGCCGCGTCGGCCATGGACGACCCCTGTTGCGGCGCCGGCCATACATGAGAGAAGGCCGAGCCTCGCCGCGCGTTCAGCGCGAAGACTCGACCTCTGTCCTCTATTATAGAGCGCCCTCACAACGTTTCGTAAGTGCCCAGCGGCCGCGGACCACGGATTCAGGCCATTTTCCGTCGATCGTCCGTGGCATATGCCTTGCTCTTCTGTCTAGGGATCTGACGCCAAATGCCTTGCATGCTTTCACTTCGAGTCGCTATAGTGGACGGTATCCAGCCCATGAAAGTGCGAGCAGCGATCATTCTGGCGTTCACGATCGCTTCGGTTTCGCCATCCTTCGCCGACGCGCGAAGCGAGGCCAAATCGCAAGTCGAGTTCGGCATCAACGTGGCGCAGCGCGGCCTGTGGCGCGAAGCGATTTACCGGTGGGAAAAAGCGGTCCAACTGGATCCGACCTACGCGGCGGCGCACAACGATCTCGCGATTGCTTACGAGCACGAAGGCATGCTCGACAAAGCGCGCAAGGCCTACGAAAAGGCGATCGAGCTCGAACCGAACAACGCGCAAATCCGACAGAACTACGAGCTGTTCAAGGAAATCAATGACCGCACGAGTCCAGAAAAAGGATCGTAAAGCGCGCCCGCTCGCGCTCGCTGCGGTCACGGCCGCGCTCGCCGCCGTGGCGATCGGCTGTGGCACAACGTTCTACGAAATTCCGATCGAGACGCCGATCCAGCCGAAGATGGACGTCTCGCCATTTCAGCGCGTGCTGGTCGCGGGCTTCGTCGCCGGCGGCAATGAAGACATCGACGCGAACCAGGAAACCGTGCGTCTGCTCCGCAGCCAGCTGCGCACCAAGTCGCAGCTGAAAGTCATCGATGCGGACCTGCTGCCGTTGATGGAAGTCGCGGCCGATCAGGGCGGCTCTGGGGAAGAAAATCCGTCTCCGGACAACAACGTCAACAGCACGCAAGGCCAGATCGCCGGCGTCAGCCTGCCGAAACAGATCAAGGAAGAAAAAGATCTCGAACCGTACGAACGGCTGTTCGCCAATACGGCGTACTGGAAGCGGATCGGCGAAGAATTTCAGAATCCGCTGATCGTCACCGGCACCGTGCTGTTTTCGCCGCACACCCGATCGGGCTACGTGCAGCGCGACCAGGAAATGTACGACAGCTTCGGCCGGCGCGTCGTCCGCCCGGTGCGCATGTATATGGAACGCAAAGGCTTCATCCTGCGTCCCAAGTTCGTCTTCATCGACGGCCGCACCGGTGCGACGATGTACTCGGAGAGCTATCGCGAGGAAATTCTTTACAACGCGCAGCAAAACACGCCGGCGCTGTCGTCCTACTTCGAGCTGATGGACCGGCTGGTGCCGAATTTCCTCAGCACGCTCAGCAGCCAGAAGATTAAAGGCACACGCGTCCTGCTGAAATAGGTCCCGTTCACCCGCTCCAACCGGTAACCCTTTACAACTAAGGCACTTCGGTTGTACACTTTCCCTTTTGCACAGGTGCCGACTATGTACGCAATCATCCAGACCGCGGGCCATCAGCTGAAGGTGACTCCTGGCGGCTTCGCGACCGTCGCAGGGACGGTCGCCGGGCCGGGCGAAAAAGTGACGCTCGAGCAGGTGCTGCTCGTCGAAAAGGACGGCGGCGAAGTACTGGCCGGCGCACCGTTTGTCGCCAACGCCAAGATTCACGGAGTGGTCGAGGGCGAGACGCGTGGCCCGAAGATCCGGGTCTTCAAGAAGAAGAGACGCAAGGGCCAGCGGAACACCAAGGGTCATCGCGCGGTCTTCACGCGAATTCGGATTACCGAAATAACTGTGTAGTGATTGGGGATTAGGGATTGGGGATTGGTGGTGATCAGTGACCAATCACTGACCATCACCAATCCCTAATCCCTAATCCCCAATCACCTGTAAGGATCCACCAAGATGGCTCATAAAAAAGGACAAGGCAGTTCCCGCAACGGCCGCGATTCGAACTCGCAGCGCCTCGGCGTCAAAGCTCATGACGGCAACCTGGTCAGCGGCGGCACGATCATCGTGCGCCAGCGCGGCCGCCGGTTCCGCCCGGGATTGAACGCCGGCATCGGCAAAGACGACACGATCTTTGCGAAAGTCGAAGGCCGCGTGCGCTTCGAAGATCACGGCGCAAAAGGGCGGGTGATTAGCATCGTTCCACGCGAAAGCTAATCTGGTGAATGTTTGTTGACCAGGTAGACGTTCACGTCGAAGCCGGTCACGGCGGTCGCGGGTGCCTCGCGTTCCGCCGCGAGCTCCGCGTCCCCCGCGGCGGGCCGAGCGGCGGCGATGGTGGCCACGGCGGATCGGTTTACGTCGTTGCCAGCCCTCACACCAACACGCTGATCAACTATCGGTTCCATCCCGAATTCACCGCGGACCGCGGACGCCACGGCGAAGGGTCGAATTGCACCGGCGCCAACGGCGACGACATGGAACTGGCCGTGCCGATCGGTACGCTGGTCTATGAAAAGACCGACGATCCCAGCCAACCGATGCGTCTCCTCGCCGATCTGAACGCCGAAGGCCAGCGCGTGCTGGTGGCGAAAGGTGGGCGTGGTGGTCTCGGCAACGCCCGATTTGCCAGCTCGACGAACCGCGCGCCGCGCAAGGTTCAGCCGGGTGAACCCGGCGACATCAAAGATCTGCGCCTCGAGCTGAAACTGCTGGCCGATGTCGGCCTGGTCGGATTCCCGAACGCCGGCAAGTCCACGCTGATCGCGCGCATCTCGGCGGCGCGCCCGAAAATTGCCGACTACCCGTTCACCACTCTGACTCCGAATCTCGGCGTCGTCGGTCTGAGCGACGATCGCAGTTTCGTCGTCGCCGATGTGCCCGGCTTGATCGAAGGCGCGCATCGCGGCCATGGCCTCGGCCATCAGTTCCTGCGCCATCTCGAGCGCACGAAAGTGCTTGTGCACCTCGTCGACATCTCCGGCGCCACGGGTCGCGATCCGGTTGAAGATCTCGATACGGTGCGCAAGGAGCTCGAACTGTTTCAACCCGAACTGGCCGCCAAGCCGCAACTGGTGGCGGCCAATAAGATGGACGTCGCCGGACCGGACCTCGAGGCTGCCGTTACCGCGCTCGAGAAACGGGCGAAGTCGTTGAAGCTGCCGTTCTATCGCATCTCTGGAGCCAGCGGCGCGGGAGTTCCGGACCTCCTCGAAGCGATGTGGCGAACGCTGGCCGCAGCGCGCGCCAACGCCGCCTGACCTTGACGACGCCCAGGCGCATCGGCATCCTCGGTGGGACGTTTGATCCGATTCATCGCGGCCACATCGACGTCGGCGAAGCCGCGGTGCAGGCCCTCGGTCTGACCCGGCTGTTCTTGATCACCTCGAATGTGCCGCCACATCGGCCGCAGCCGTTCGCGTCGAGTTTCCACCGATTCGCAATGGTGGCGCTCTGTGCCGTGGGACGTGAGGGGTGGCGCGCTTCGGATTTGGAACTCCGTTCGCCGGCGCCGTCGTTCACTTCCACCACGCTGAAGAAATTTCATGAACGCGGCTACGGCGCCAACGAATTGTTTTTTGTGCTTGGCGCCGACGCGTTCGCCGACATCGGCACGTGGCGCGACTATCCCGGAATTCTGCAGGAAGCGCATTTCGTCGTGGTTTCGCGCCCGGGGTTTCCGGTGGAGCAACTTCCCCACCGCCTGCCACTGCTCGCGGATCGGATGGTGTCTGCGCCAATCGACGACCTCTTGCAGGTGGAACCGGTGATCATTTTGATCGACGCCCAGACGACCGAAGTGTCATCAACTGCGATCCGCCAGCGCCGCTCGGCCAATAGCTCGATCGCCGGATTGGTGCCGCTGGAAGTGCAGCAACACATTGAACAACACGGGCTTTACACGTCGATGACTCCGGGCCGGCGCGCATCGGACACGTCCGCATCGTAAGAGGCAGGCAGGTTGCATGGCAAAGACTGAGAAGCGGCGAAGAGCGGCACGGCTTCCCAAGCAAATCGAGTTGGCGGTCCGCGCCGCGGAAGACAAGAAAGCGGTCGACCTGGCGGTGCTCGATCTGCGCAAGGCGGCCGGCTTCACCGACTATTTCGTCCTCGCATCCGGGAACAACGCGCGACAGGTACGCGCTATCGCCGATGCGGTGATCGATGCGCTCAGCGCCGCCGGCGCGAAACCGGCGCACGTGGAAGGCTACGACCGATCCGAGTGGATCCTGCTCGACTACTTCGATTTCATCGTGCACGTCTTCGCCCCGGAGACACGGATGTTCTACGGCCTGGAACGGCTCTGGGGGAACGCCGAGCGCGTCGAGGTGTCGCCCGCTGGTCAATCGATGCGCTGAGGCTCGGCCTCGACGCCTTGCTGACTATCGTCGTGTCGCCGGCCTGCGCGGCGTGCGGCGAACTGCTCGAGCATCCTACCCAGGGCCCGGTCTGCCTTTCCTGCTGGGAATCGATTCGTCCGCTGACGCCGCCGTTGTGCGACCAGTGTGGCGACCCGCTGCCCGGGTGGCGTGCCATCAGCACGGCGCTGCAGCAATGCCCGCGATGCCGGCGTACGCGCCGGTTTATCGATCGGGCACGTGCCCTCGGCGACTACGACGGCGCGCTTCGGGCAATCGTCCATGCGCTGAAGTACCAGGGGCGCCGTTCGTTGGCGCGTCCGCTCGGCGCCCTGCTGCGTGCCAGAAGCGGCGACATTCTGAGCGGCGTGGCCTGCGTGATCCCCGTTCCGTTGCACGCCTCGAAGCGGCGGCGGCGAGGATTCAATCAGGCCGCGGACCTTGCGCGGCAGCTTGGCTGTCCGGTCGTTCACGCATTGGCGCGCGTCCGCGCCACACCCTCGCAAACCGGCCTGCCGGCGCTGCAACGCCGTCGCAACATCGCCGATGCGTTTGCGCCGACGCGCCATGCCCGCCGTCTTGCCGGCGCTTGCGTCGTGTTGATCGACGACGTCAGCACGACTGGCGCCACACTGGAAGCGTGCGCCCGGGTCTTGAAGGAGGCTGGCGTGCGAGAAGTGCGGGCGCTCACCGCTGCGCGAGTCGTAACAAGCGCGGCGACGTCTTCCGCACGTACCAATCCCCGCCACGTGTCTGCACTTCATAATCGCTGAGGAATGGCTGCGTTCGCAGGGCTTCGTCGATGCGCTGGGAAAGATTCTCGGCCGGCGCCGTGTACGGCCAGAGTGGCGCCTGAATGACATCGGGCTTCAACTCGCCGATCGAATAGTCGTAATCCCATTTCATGTGGCCGGGATGAAACGCCGCCCACCACGGTAGCCGCGGATTTTTCTCCCGCATCGGTTGATGGGCGATGCGGCGATCCATCTTGCCGAGAAGATCGAGGCAGGTCCGTTCGGAGAAATAGGGAATCTGGCCCGCACGGACGACGCCAACGATTGCGTCCGGGCTGGTGAACTGACGGAGCGCGAGCCCGGCACGTACGGCATCTTCGTCGGACGCCGTTTCATACGGCTTGACGATCAGCAACAACCGCTTCAGGGGCAGCGTTCGATTGGTGGTCAGTGAAAATGCCATCCAGTTGAGGCCGACAATTGTGACCACGACGGCTGCAGGAGCGGCCAACGGGGTCAGTTCACGCTGCAACGTGTTGACGAAGCCGTTCCAGAGGCGTACCGCGGCCTCGGCCGCCGCAATGAAGAACAGCGGCATGGCGATCGCGATGAAGCGATTGCTGCCGCCCCACCATTCCCAGGCGTCCCCGCCAATCGAAATGCTGTAGGCGACCTGAGCAACAAACACCGCGAGCAGGAACACGACCGAACGCGTTGGCCGGCGCAGTTGTCCGGAGGCGAACATCGCGATCACCAGCGGCAACAGTTGCGAGAGAAACAGGACGGCAACCAGCAAGCCACGGCTGGTCTTCATGGCCGCTGGAATGTTGGTCACCTTCAAGTAGTAGGTGTTGGGCAGCGGATCGCCGAAGTACCACAATCGAAACGCCGTTTCGGCGGCAAAAAACAGGGCGACGACCAGCATTCCCGAGAGCAGCAGTTTCATCCACGTCGTGCGATTGATGGCCACGGCCAGCACGACGACCGCGCCGAACACGATCATGTCGGGCCGAATCAGCGTAGTGGCGCCGAGCAGCAGCCATAAACGCCATGGCACCGTGTCGTCGTCCCAGTGTTCCAGCGTCCACAGCGCGCCCAATGACACCAGCAGCGTCAGGATGCTGACCTCGGTGCCCTGGAATGCCCAGTTGTCGAGCGGAACGTAGAACGCGGTCATCGCCACCGCCAGCAAAGCCGTCCCGGCATCATGACCGATGTGCTTCGCGATGCGATACACGACAAGGAGATTGAGCGCGAGAAACAGCGCGCCGCTGATCTGGATGCAGACGCTAATCACCGGCCGCGGAATGTGCAGCAGGTGAAAGATCGCCATGTAAACCACCCAGAGAAAATTTGTATACCCTTCGATGCGCTCGCCGCCCGGATTCCAGACCAGGCCGTAGCCGTTCGCCAGGTTCTCTGCGTAACGCATCGAAATCATCTGGTCGTCGGCCAGAGTGAAGTAGCGCACGCCGTCGACGAGGAAGCTCGTACGGGCGATAAACAGGGCGGCGTAGGCGCAGAATGCCGCGACCAGGGTCCAAAAGACAGCGCGGGATCGGTCCATCGAACAGAACAGCTATCGCAAAAACGCGTCCAATGCTGCTGGCGATTTGCTGCAGAAATGCCGCATGCGCGGCACTGCGGACTATCAGTTTTGTAAGCAGATTACGATTTGCGGTCGGCGACGCGTGCGGCGACAGCCTCGTAGACGTCTGCGGCGATCGCGTCCTTGTCTCGCTCGCCGTCCAGGATCACCCAGTTTCCAGCGTTCGCCTGGCGGTGGTAGCTGTCTCGGACTCGGGCCTGCAGTGCGAGATCGCGCTCGTAGCGATCGCGATCGGACGATTTTCGTTTCACCGCGGTCTCGGGAGCGATATCCAACAGGATCGTCGCGGTTGGCGCCGGCAGAAATTTCTGCATGTCGGTGAGCCACAGCGGATCGAGGCCGAACGCTTCCCCATAGGCGACGCTCGACGCCATGTAACGGTCGCAGACCAGGATTAACCCGCCGTCCAGCCAGCGCGCGATGTCGGGCTTGCGTTCATAGCGGTTGGCCACGTACAGCAGTTGCATCACATCAGGACCGTATTCGCGTTCGCCCTGCAGCGCCCGCGCAATTTCTTCGCCGATCGATGTCGCGTAATCGGGAAACGATTCAAGCCGCGACTTGAACCCATCGTGCTTGAGCCGATCGCGTAGCATTTCCGCCTGTGTCTGCTTGCCGCTCTGATCGAGTCCTTCGAAGGCGATGATGTGGCCGCGCATCACTGGCACCAGAAACACAATCAACGCAAAGTTCGCAAAGTTCGCAAAGACACAAACAATATCTATCTTTGTTTGCGACCGAACCAAACTTAGCGACCTTAGCGTTTGTTTGTTCACAACGATTCGAGCGCGATCATATCGTCAATGGTTTGCCGTCGCCGAATCACGCGATAGCCGCCGTCATCGACGAGGACCTCGGCCGGCAGCGGGCGGCGATTGTAGTTCGATGCCATCGCTGATCCATACGCGCCGGCGTCGCGAATCGCCACGAGATCGCCAACCGCGAGTGCCGGCAGCTCACGATCGCGCCCGACAACGTCGCTGCTCTCGCAGACCGGCCCGACGATCTCGTAGTGGCGGAGGGCGCTGCGTGAACCGATCACCGGTTCGATTCGATGGTAGGCGCCGTACATCGCCGGCCGCAGCAGTTCGGTCATCCCGGCGTCGATGACGACGAAGTCGCTCTCGGCGGTGCGCGGCTTGACATCGACAACCCGGGCGACAAGCGCGCCTGCGGGGGCAATCATCGACCGCCCGGGTTCGATGACGATCGGCAACGACGTGGAGCGCACTTCGTTGACGAGGGTTTCGACGTAGTCGCGCGGCGTCGGCACCGGCGAACCGTCGTAGGAAACCCCCAGGCCGCCGCCCAAATCGACGTAATCGAGCGCCAGGCCTTGGTCGATTAACTCACGGCTCAGGGTCGCCGCGAACGACGCGGCGCGGCGCAGCGGATCGAGCGTCGTCACCTGCGAGCCGACGTGAACGTGCACCCCTACCAGCTTCAAAGCGCGACGCGTGCCGAGCGATGCCAGCAGTCCGCGAGCGTCGTCCAGTGCCACGCCGAACTTGTTGATCCGCAACCCCGTCGAAATATGAGGATGGCTCTTTGCGTCGATATCCGGGTTGATGCGGACCGCGACACGAGCGATCCGACCAAGCCGCGTGGCAAGCGCTTCAACGCGATCCAGTTCGCCGGCCGATTCGACGTTGATCGCTTTCAGGTCCAGGCCAATCGCGCATTCCAGTTCCGCGCTGGTTTTGCCAACGCCGGTGAAGACGATGTCGGCGGCGGTAAAGCCAGCGCGTTTGGCAACGTCGATTTCCCACACCGAATTTGCGTCGGCACACGCGCCGAGGCCGCGCAGCAGACGCGCCAGCGCGAGCGTCGAATTCGCTTTCAGCGCGTAGTGAATCGCGTGTGGATAATCGCCGAACGCCGCGTCGAGGGCGCGGTAGCGCTCGCGCAGCAGTGCTGCACTGTAGATGTAGATTGGCGTACCTTCAACAGCGGCGATCGCGGCCAGCGAAACGCCGTCGCAGGTGAGCAGATCGTCGGCCGAGCCAGTCGCAGACTGCTGGCGGGAGAAGCCGGGTACCTGTGGCAACGTGATACGCTATTCTACTCAATCCTTCATGCCGTCGGATTCGCCGGACGTCGTCGAGTCGCTGATACAGCGCTGTCTGAACGGCGATCAGCTCGCCTGGGAGCAGATCGTCAAGACCTACTGGCGCAAAGTCTTCAATGTCGCCTACAAGTTCGTCGGCAAACACGACGAAGCCGAGGATCTGACGCAGGATATTTTTCTGAAGATCTTCAAGTCGCTCGACACCTTCGACCGGCGTGCGAATTTTCAGACCTGGCTGATCAGCATCAGCCGGAACTTGTGCATCGATCACTACCGCAGCGTGCGCAAGGAGCGCGAAACGATCGACCGCGACGTCGACGCCGGCGAGCTGGCGCCGGCGACCGCCGAGCCGGGGCCGGTGGCGGCGCTCGAACAGCGCGACCGCGTGATGCTGCTCAAGCAGGCGCTGTCGACGCTGCCCGACACGCTAAGGACGGCGGTATTGATGCGCGACATCCAGGAATTGTCCTACCAGGAAATCGCCGACCAGCTGCGGCTGCCCGAAGGGACCGTCAAGTCGCGAATCAACCGCGGCCGCACCGAACTCGCGCGGCAGATCCGGAAGCTGCGCGGCAACGAGTACAGTCCAACCGGCTCGGGGAGCGCCCGAGTAATAAACACGGGACGGGAGTCTGACTGATGAATGTCAAAACCGAACAGCTCGGCGGCGTCTCGATCGTCCGGATTGGCGAGACGCGGCTGATGTACCCGATTCTCGGCGATTTCTCGTCGGCGGTCAGCGGCTTGATCGCCGGCGGCAAGAATCGGATCCTGATCGACATGAGCCCGGTCACCTACGTCGACAGCGCGACGATCGGCTGCCTGATGGACCTCTATCGTCAGGTCCACAACGCCGGCGGCCAGCTGAAGCTCTCGGGCGTCCAGAAACGCGTCGAGACGATGCTGACGATGACCGGGGCGCAGAACTTCATCGAGATACACGCCGACGAGCCGGGCGCCGTCAAAAGCTTCGGGGCCTAACGATGCGTACCATCAAAACCAGCGGCGGCGCCTCTATCACCCTCGACGGCGATCTGCTATCGGTGATGGAAGCGCTTTACAAGGAAGTAACGGCAAAACGCGAGCTCGAACGATCGTTCGAGGACATGGTGAAGGAGATTCACCACCTGATCGGACAAATGGACGATCAAGAGCGCCGAACCTATCTCGCCGAAAGCTTGTTTCTCAATACGGTGAAGTACGAGAACGACAAGCTGGAAGCGTATATGAAGAAGTTGACTAAGAAATAACTTAGAACTAAGAACTAAGAACTGAGAAGTGAGAACTAAAGCACTCCCGGTTCTGGATTTCAGTGCTTAGTTTTCAGTTCTCAGTTCTCAGTTCTCAGTTCTCAGTTCTCAGTTCTCAGTTCTCAGTTCAAGTCGCCGCGCTCCGTAGGTGGCGTAAATCACCAGCCCAATCGCCAGCCAGATGAACAACCGCTCCCACGTCGCCAGCGGCAGCCCGATCATCTGAGCGAGACAGACCACCGCCCCGGCAATCGGCACCCACGGAACACCCGGCGTTCGAAACGGCCGCGGCACGTCCGGCGATGTACGCCGCAATATGATGACGCCGATGCTGACCAGCACGAACGCGAACAGCGTGCCGATGCTGACCAGCTGGCTGAGCGCGGTGATCGGTGTCAGCCCGGCAACCATCGCGATTATCACCGCCGTGAGAATCGTGCTGACATGTGGAGTGCGGAAGCGCGGGTGAACCGATGCAAACAGCGGTGGCAAGAGGCCGTCGCGGCTCATCGAATAAAAGATGCGGGTTTGCGCCAGCAGCTGCACCAGCATCGTGCTGAACAATCCGAACAGCGCCGCGATTTTGACGAATGGCGAGAGCCACGTCATCCCGGTTGCATCGATGCCGATCGCCAGCGGATCGGCGACGTCGAGCCGGGTGTATGGCACGATGCCGAGCAGCACGACGGCGACGGCAATGTAGAGCGCCGTGCAGATCGCCAGCGAAGCAAGAATGCCGATCGGCATGTCGCGCTCCGGATGCTTCGCTTCCTGGGCTGCTGTCGAGACCGCGTCGAAGCCGATATACGCAAAGAACATCACGCCGGCGCCGCGGAGGATGCCGCTCCATCCAAAGCTGCCGAATGCTCCGGTATTCGCGGGGACCAGCGGCGTCAGATTGGCGCGATTCACGTAGGCAGCACCTGCGGTAACGAACACCACCAGCACCGCAATCTTGACGACGACGAGCGCCGTGTTCACGTTTGCCGATTCCCTGATGCCGATCAACAGCAGCGCCGCAACGATCAGCACAATCAACATCGCCGGCAGGTTGAACGCGCCGGGCGGGCCGGCAATCGCCGGCGGCACCACCCAGCCAAAGTCGCGCGACAGCGAAACGAAATATCCGGACCAGCCGACCGCCACCGTCGACACGCTGAGCGCGTATTCGAGAATCAGGTCCCAGCCGATGATCCAGGCGATTAACTCGCCGGCGGTCGCATAAGCGTAGGTGTAGGCGCTGCCCGCGACCGGCACCATTGCCGCGAATTCGGCATAGCACAAGCCCGAGAAAGCGCAGCCGATCGCCGAAATCATCATCGAGAAGATCAGCCCCGGGCCGGCGTTCTGCGACGCCGCCGTACCGGTCAGGACGAAAATCCCGGTGCCGATGATCGATCCGATGCCGAGCGCCGTCAGATTGAGCGGCCCGAGCGAACGGCGCAGCGCGGCTCGCTCCGATTCGGCGTGCAGCTCGTCGAGCGATTTCTTGGTCCAAATACCCATGGTGGCGGGTCAGTCTGCCGCGACGACGCGGCTGACGTCTTGGACGGATCGAACTTTTTAGGACAGCCTTAACAGGAATGCAAAATGCCAAATGCCAAATGCAGAATGCGGAATTGCTAAATACGGAATGCGAAATGCACAAGACCACCGGTCTCAGCTATCGCATTTTGCCTTTTGCATTCTGCATTTTGCATTTTGCATTCCGCCTAGGCGTCAGCCGCCTAGCGGATGCTCGCCCGGAATGCGGCCGGTGTCACGCCAACGTGACGCTTGAAGCAGCGTGAGAAGTGACTCTGATCGTAGAACCCGGCGGCGGCGGCGATGTCGCTGAGCGGTGCATGTCCGGCGAGCTGCTCGCGGGCGAAATCGATCCGCAGTTCGCGCACGTAGGCGGCGAACGACGTGCGGTAGAAGGATCGGAACGTGCGAGCCAGGTGAACAGGGTGGATGCCGACGTGCTGTGCCACTCCGGTCAACGACAGCGGACCAGTGAAATGGAGAGCGATGAACGCCAGCGCCGCCTGCAGCCAGAGCGGTGCGGCACGCTCGACGGTCGCGGTCCGACGCGACGCCTGCGCCATGACTCCGAGCGCCAGGCTTTCGATCGCCAGCCGGGATACTTCGTCGCGCAGCCTGAACTCGCCGTACAGCCGGTGTGCGAGATGCAGCAGCAGCCCGGTGCGAAATGATGCGTCCCGGGTCAGCACGGGTGCATGCTCCTGAGCCCGGGCGATCCACGACGCGTCCATGTCGACGACTAAGCAAGTCGCCCCGCGCGGCGAAACGGTGTACGAGTGAACCTGGTGAGCGGCTTCGAACAGCAGGGTGGACGGTCCCATCGCTGTGCCACTGCCGGAGACCCCTTCGCTCAGCGCCCCCTTGAGGATTAACACGAACCGCGCGTGAGAATGGATCGCGCGATGAACCCGCTGCCCCGGCTCGTACTCGACTTCCGCCAGCACGAGGCCGCCGACGCGCCGCCAGCGGACGATGTCGCCGTGAAACTCGAGCGTCTTCGGAGGTTTCGGCTTCAGCATGGCTGCCGGCCGATTATAACGATCCGCAGCGCAACCGGCGTCAAAGCGGCGGTTGGTTCAACGCCGCCGGGCAAAAACCGCCAGGCTGCTGCCAACGGCCCGTTCTCCAGCGGTCCCGGCTGTGGTGTTCATCAATCTCGGCTCGCGCGTCAGCGGATCTTCCATCGCCAGCGACGTCGAACCGCCGCCGTCCAGGTTCAGCGCGCTCCACACTCCGTAGTCTTTCACCAGCAGGTCGGCTACTTCGGTGACGCGCATACCCTCGCTATCGCCTTTCGCATCGACGGTAAACAGCGTCAAGGTGCGGCCGTCCCGCGAGAGGCCGATTGCCGTCCGGGCGGCGAGCGCGTCGTACCAGGCGAGTGCTGGAGTGGAAGGCGCCCCCGCGGTCACGATCTGAGCCGAACCGGAAACCGCATTCCAGAGTGTCACTCGTTCGCGCACGTGCCGGCCGTCGGCTGCCCGAAGATCGCGATGCACAATCGCCGCGCGATTCCGGCGATCGATGTTCAGGGCCGGCGCGTTGTCGAGCAATGCGAAGTTCTGCTCCGGATATTCGAACGCCGAATAGACGCGCCCTTCGGAGGCCGCCAATCCGATCACCCACGCGTCGGACTCATCCGACGGAAACGGCAGAAAGAAGTGCGCGTTGATCGCCAGCTGCGCACCCTCTTTCCGCAGAAACTCGACGGTCGTCTCGCGGACGACTTCGCGCGGGCCAGCGGGCGGCGAAAGCTTGAAGCGAATGCCCGGGGCCTTGAGGTCGATCTGCACGACACGGATGTGCAGCGGCCGCGGGCTGATTTCGGTGCGATCGATATAAGTGATCCCCAGGAACGGATGGGAGATCAGCGCCGCGAGGAGTGCGAATAGCATTGGTTGGCTCAAAACCTCGAATCACGGCGACGAAAGCCGGTTGGAACGCCGAGTTCGCCGGGCACGCCGAGGAAAACCCACCAAGCTTCGACCCAGCCGTTTGATCAGATCAGATCCTCGGCGATCTCGACGATCTCGGCGTTGGATTTTCCCCATTGCAGCGATAATAATCGAGCTTCGATGTCGTTGAATTTTCTCGCGACCCGCTTTCAATGTACCTGGCCGTGGTCGACGCTGGTCATGCTGTGCGACGGTCGCATCGTTTGCGGCTGCGCCGACCTGTACGGGCATCGTGTGCTCGGCGACGTCCGCCAGAGTTCGGTCTCGGGAGTCTGGACCGGACCGGTCATCACCAGGCTGCGCGAAGAGTTGAACGGCGGCGGGTCGAAGTTCTGCGGCGACTGCCCGCTGAAACTGCCGCTCAAGAAAGACGAGACACCGCAGATCAGGCCGGTTGACGCCGGCGCGCTGCCGTCGCGGATGTATATCGAGTGCACAGCAGCCTGCAACATCTCGTGCGCGCAAGCCTGCTGCGCCCCCGAAACCGGCATCACTCGCACCCGCCAGGCAGGCATGCTCGACTTCGACCTGTTCGCGCGGGTCATAGACGAGGCCGGTCCGTCACTTGGCCGGATCGACTTCTTCAACTACGGCGAGGCGTTTCTGCACAAACGCGCCGTGGAGATGTGCGAGTACATCAAGTCCCGCTTTCCGAACATTTATTTATATACCAGCACGAACGGGCTGGCATTGACCGAAGCGCAGGCGCGCCGCCTGGTCCACTCGGGAATCGATGAAGTGACGTTTTCGATCGACGGGGCGTCTCAGGATACCTACGTTCAGTATCGGCAGCGCGGAAAATTCGATGTCGCGATTGCCAACCTGCGGGCGATGGCGGACGAGAAACGCAAAGCGTGCCGCGACCTGCCGTTCCTGAACTGGCGCTACATCCTGTTCAAATGGAATGACAGTGACGCCGAAATGACACGAGCCAGGCAACTGGCCGGCGAGATCGGCGTCGATCGTCTGTGCTGGGAGTTGACCGATCATCCCGAAGATTCGTTTTCGCGACGATTCGTGCCCGGCTCGCCGGATTTGGCGGCGCTGAAACACGAAGTGTGGGACGACAACAATCTCGGCAACGCGATCCCCGGAGCGATGCCGAAGGCGCACATCGACGTGCGAACCCTGATTCCGGGTCTGCCGTTGCGAGCGAAAGCCGGCCGTCCGTTGCAGGTGCGAACGCGCGTTCGCAATCTGTCGACGCGTCCATTTCCGGCGCGCGCTACCTACGGCCGGCGGCTGGTTCGCCTCGGCGCTCAACTGTGCGATGGGAATGGAGCGGTGATCAATCGCGACTTCGCGCGCGCCTGGCTGCCCGCGAATCTCGAAGCCGGAAAGGCAGCCGACGTCGCCATCGAGATCGATGCACCGGCGCAGCCGGGCCGCTACGCGCTGAAATTTGATCTCGTCAGCGAAGGCATCGACTGGTTCGAACGCTGCGGATCGCCGACGACAACCCGCGCGCTGCTTGTGCGTTAGTTAGAAGGGCAGATCCTTAGATCCTTAGATCCTAGATCTCAGATCCTCAAATCCTCAAATCCTCAGATCCTCAAATTCAGGATTTGGTATACACCTGCTTGTTGTTGATGTCCCCTTGCGGCGTCGACGCTGTTATCTGAATCGTCATTTCCTTGCCGTCGGCGCTCAACGTGCGTTCTTCTTTGGTGGTCAGCGCGAAGCCCTGGATTTCGCGGGTCGATTCGATGACCAGCTTTGCGCCTTCCCACTTTGCTTTCGATTTCACGGTTTGCACGCCGCCGCGGCCCTGGACCTCGTTCGAGCTTTCCGAACCATCCAGCTTGTAGACCAGCGTCTGTTCGCCACGTTTCTGGGTCAGCGTGTTCGCGTCCTGGGTAACGGTAATCGGACCCTGAGCGCCGCCACGACCGCCACGGCCCGGGGCGTCACTCTTGGCGGCGTCGAGCGTCCACGTGCCGGTGAAATCGGGCTTGGCCTGGGCGCGCGCGGTGAAAGGCAGGACGATCGCCGCGGCGAGAGCGAAAAATAGCGCGTTCTTCATGGCGACAGCGTAACAGACTACGCCGTCGCCAGTTGTGACAAGAAATTGTTACGGACGCTGCCGGGCTAGTTCGCCAGCCGCGCCGCGGTCTCTGGGACCGGTACCGGAAGCCCAACGGCGGTGTCGACCGGTGCTTCCACCAGCCGCCAGGCGTTGGTCTCTTCGAGAATTTTCGCGGCGAATTCGGTGTGGAGCGCGTGCCCCGCGCGATGCGCGACGAGGTGGCCGATCACCGGATAGCCGACCAGCGCGAGGTCGCCGATCGCGTCGAGAATCTTATGACGCACGAACTCGTCTTCGAACCGGAGGGCGTTATTCAGGATACCGGTTTCGCCGAGAACAATCGCGTTTTCGAGCGATCCGCCGAGTGCCAGTCCGTTCTGCCGCATCATTTCCACGTCTTTCAAGAACGTGAATGTGCGCGCCGGCGCCAGTTCCTCGACAAACGTATCTTCGGTGATGCGAAGCGTGCGCGACTGGTGACGCAGCATCGGATGGTCGTAACTGATGCTGTAGGTCACCTTGAAATGATCCGACGGATACAGCGCGATGCGTTTATCGCCGCGTGAAATGGCGATCGGTCGGACGATTTTCAGATACTTGCGGCGAGCCGGCAGGCTCTTCAAGCCCGCTTCCTGGATCAGGTAAATGAACGGCGCGGCGCTGCCATCCATGATCGGAACTTCGGGCGAATTGAGTTCGACGAGCACGTTGTCGACGCCGCACGACGTCAGTGCGGCCAGCAGATGCTCGACCGTTTCGACGGAAACTTCGTTGCGAGACAACCCGGTCGCAAGCTGGATCCCCGCCAGATGCTGGACCGTCGCGGGCACCTCGTGACCGCCGGGGCCGCCGACATCAGTCCGGCGGAACCGTATGCCGGAATCCGCCGGCGCGGGTTTGAGCGTGAGATTCACCTTGTTGCCGGAGTGGAGACCGATTCCGACACAAGAAATTTGACGACGAAGTGTACGCTGTGCGTCCATTAGCCTCTCGGGCGACGGGGGACGTGCACAGGCAAGCTGAGCAAACCCAATGCCCGCAATGGTTGCCAACGGTCGCTCAGTGTAAAATGTTGAATCAAATCGTGTTACGTCAGTTCTTGTGGATCGTCACGCCGCGCGGCGATACAATTTTGTGGTACTCCCACCACAGGGAGCCCGTCTCAAATTGTGGCAATCTTACCACAACGGTTCTAGCCCGCAACCGATTGAAGGGGCGGCTGATCCGCGCCAAATAACAAATCTGACAGGAACTTTCCGGTCGCCGATCCCTCGGTCCGCGCCACTTCTTCTGGTGTGCCGGCGGCGACGATTCTGCCCCCGCCTGCGCCCCCTTCAGGGCCCAGATCAATGACGTAATCGGCCGACTTGATCACGTCCAGGTTGTGCTCGATGACGACGATGGTGTTGCCTTGTTCGACGAGCTTGGTGAGCACGTCGAGCAGCTTGCGCGTGTCCTCGAAATGAAGCCCGGTGGTCGGTTCATCGAGAATGTAGAGCGTTCGGCCGGTACCGCGCTTTGAAAGCTCTTTCGCCAGTTTGACTCGCTGCGCCTCGCCGCCCGAGAGCGTGGTCGCCGATTGACCCAGTTGCACGTAGCCCAGCCCGACGTCCTGCAGCGTCCGCAGCTTGTTCGCGATCGCCGGAAAATTCTCGAGCAGCGGCAGCGCCTGGTCGACCGTCAACTCGAGCACATCGGCGATCGACTTACCGCGATACTTGATCTCGAGCGTCTCGCGGTTGTACCGACGGGCCTTGCACTGCTCGCAGGTCACATAAACGTCCGGCAGGAAGTGCATTTCGATCGCGATCACACCGTCGCCCTGGCACGCTTCGCAGCGCCCGCCTTTGACGTTGAACGAAAAGCGTCCGGCTTTGAAGCCGCGCTGCTTGGCTTCGGGCATCATCGCGAACAGATCACGGATGAACGTAAACAACCCGGTGTAGGTCGCCGGATTCGATCGCGGCGTGCGGCCGATCGGCGACTGATCGATTTCGATCACCTTGTCGATCAGTTCAATCCCCTCGATCCGCTCGTGCGCGCCTGGATCGTCGCCCGCCTTGTAGAGCGTTTTCGCGAGCGACTTATACAGAATGTCGTTCACCAGCGTCGACTTCCCCGAGCCGCTGACGCCGGTAATGGTCGTGAACACTCCGAGCGGAATCCTGACGTCGATCGCCTTGAGGTTGTTCTCGCGCGCACCACGAATGACGATGTCGCCTTTCAGCTGCGGACGGCGCGCTTTCGGCGTGGGAATCGACCGCTCCCCTCTCAAATACGCGCCAGTCAGCGAGGCGGGGGCCGCTTCGAGCAACTGCTTCGGCGTTCCCTGGAAGATCACGTGCCCGCCGAGATCGCCGGCGCCGGGGCCGAGATCGACCACGTAATCGGCGACCCGGATCGTTTCTTCGTCGTGCTCGACAACCACCACCGTGTTGCCAAGGTCCCGCAGCCGCGACAGCGTTCCGAGCAGCTTCCGGTTGTCGCGCTGGTGCAGTCCGATCGACGGCTCGTCGAGGACGTAGAGAACGCCGGTCAGATTGGCGCCAATCTGCGTCGCCAGGCGAATGCGCTGCCCCTCGCCGCCCGACAGCGTCGCCGCGCTTCGGCCGAGCGTCAGGTAACCGACGCCGACGTCGTGGAGAAAGCGCAAGCGTTCCTGGATTTCCCGCAAGATCCGCTCGGCGATAATCGCCTCGCGATCGGTCAACTGCAGCGATTCGAACACCTCGAGCGCTTGCGAGATTGGCAGGTTGACGTAGTCGGCAATCGTCCGTCCCTTGACCTTCACCGACAGGCTCTGTTGTTTCAGCCGCTGGCCGCGGCAGGTCGGACAGGGCCGCAACGATCGATACGGATCGAGATCTTCCTGATCCGACCAGCTGCCCTCTTCAAAGCGGCGGCGAAGATTCGGAATCAGCCCTTCGAACTTGCCGCTGCCGAACAGCAGCACTTCGCGGGCTTTTCGCGGCAGCTTGTTGAACGGAACGGTCAAGTCGATGCCGAAGTCGCGCGAAATCTGCTGCAATTGCTCGCGTACCAGCTTGCGATCGCCGCGCGACCACGGGGCAATCGCTCCGTCGGCCAACGACTTCGATTCGTCCGGAACGACGCGCGCCGGATCGAAGTCCACCATCGAGCCCAATCCCTGGCAATCCGTGCAGGCGCCGTGCGGCGAGTTGAACGAAAAGGCACGCGGCGTCATTTCGGGCATGCTGAGGCCGCAGTCCACGCATGCCAGTCGCCGCGAGAACAGCCGGTCGCCCGCTTCGTACGAATTGATCACGACGATGTCGTCGGCGAGGGTCAACGCGGTATCAACCGACTCGAGCAGCCGACGCTCGATGCCGCCGCGAATGATCAAACGGTCCACGACGACTTCAATGGTGTGGTTGCGCCGCCGGTCGAGCTTGATGTCTTCCTCGAGCGCGCGGAACTGTCCATCGACGCGCGCCTTGGTGTAGCCCCTGGCCGCGCAGTGCTGCCAGTTCCTTTTTGAACTCGCCCTTGCGGCCGCGGACGATCGGCGCCATGACGTTGATCCGCTCGTCCTGCGGATACAGCATCACCATGTCGCAGATCCGCTCGAGCGACTGACTGGAAATTTCCTTGCCGCAATTCGGGCAATGCGGCACGCCGATGTTGGCGAAAACCAACCGCAGGTAATCGTAGATCTCGGTGACCGTTCCGACTGTCGAGCGCGGATTCGAGCCGGTGGTCTTCTGTTCGATCGAGATGGCCGGCGACAGGCCGTCGATCAGATCGACGTCCGGCTTTTCCATCTGCTCGAGGAACTGCCGCGCATACGCCGACAGCGATTCGACATAGCGGCGCTGCCCCTCCGCATAGATCGTGTCGAAGGCGAGTGACGATTTTCCCGAGCCCGACAGCCCGGTGATGACCACCAGCTTCTGCCGTGGCAGGTCGACGTCGATGTTTTTGAGGTTATGAACGCGGGCGCCGCGTACAGCGATCCAATCGTGCCCCATCGTGATACGTCAGGTTCGCTTGCATCGCGGGTTCGAGGTTCGCCGGGGCCGGAACGAGACCCGGGTTCCGGTTCACGAGGTTCGCCGGGGTTCGCGAGGTTCGCGAGGCCTTACGAGGTTCGCCGGGTTCGCGGGTTCGAAGTTCGCGCGGTTCACGAGGTTCGCCGGGGTTCGCGGGGTTCGCGGTGTTCGGGGTTCGGCGTTCGGATTAAATTACGCCGTCACGGCGGAGGCGTTCGCGCTGCGATTCGTCGATCCCGAGCGCGGCCAGAACCTCGTCGGTATGCTCGCCGAGCGCCGGCGAACGCTTCAGCGGTTTCGAAAGCGGCAAGCCGACATAGGTCACGCCTTCGTGGCGCTGCACCACGCCGCGCGCCTTGACGTGTGGATCGTCCAGCGCCTCGTCAACCGAATTGATGGCCGTCAGGCAGACGTCGACATCGGCGAAATGCGCCAGCCAGTCGTCTCGCGTTCGGGTTTTCATGATGGCGCGAACCTCGGCCAACGCCCGCGACTGTTCGTCGCCTGGCGTGTCATGAAGCGCGCTCAGATCGGGGCGGCCGATTTTTTCGCAGAATCCGACCCAGAACTTCGCTTCGAGCGCCCCGAGCGCCAGCCATTTGCCGTCAGACGTTTGATACACGTTGTAGCGCGCAGCCTCGCCGTGCAGCGGCAGTTGACGCGGATCGCGATCGCCGCCGTCGACCAGCCGGCGCGCCGACGGAAACACCATCCACTGCAGCGCCGCTTCGTGAATCGACACGTCGAGCGTGCCTTCGATGATGATGCCGCTACGCGCGCGCGCCAGCAGCGCCGCCAGGACGAACATCGTCGTCTGATAGGCGGCGCCAATGTCGCCGATCAGCAGGCCGGGCACTTGCGGCGGCCCGGGATGAAGCGCGAGCAGACCGGCCAGCGCTTCGTAATTGATGTCGTGGGCCGCGCGATCGGCGTATGGACCGGTCTTGCCGAAGCCGGTGATCGACGCGCAGATCAGCCCGGGACTATGGCGCTGCAGCGTTTCCGGATCCACGCCGAGACGCTTGGCGGTTTTGGGTCGGAAACTATCGATCACCACATCGCAGCGCGCGACCAGCGCCGCCAGGATCGGCGCCGCTTCCGGCGACCGCAGGTTCAGCGAGACACTGCGCTTGTTGCGATTGAGCAGCGTGAAGAAGACGCTGGTGCCGTCGGCGAGCGGCGGCATATGCCGCGCGTGGTCGCCGCCGCGGGGATCCTCGATTTTGATCACGTCGCAGCCGAGATCGGCGAGCATCAGCGTCGCATACGATCCCGGCAGCAGTCGGGTCAGGTCGAGTACGCGAATGCCGTCAAGCATTCGTGTCACCGGGCAGACCGAGCTAGACGGTTCAACGGAGACACGGAGCAACGGAGATCAAGATGTACAAAACTTTTTTTCTCTTTTCTGTTTTTCTCTGTTGCTCCGTTGCTCCGTGTTGAACCCGTGCCTCCGTACGCCTCGGTGTCTCAGGCGCCGGTACGCAGCCGGCTGTGGCGGAAACCGTAAGCGAAGTAGAGCGCCAACCCGATCACCAGCCACGCCGCAAACCGCTCCCACGCCGTTCTCGGCAAGCCAAACATGATGTAAATGCAGCCGGCCGCCGACAACAAACACACCGGCCAGACCATCGGCACCCTGAATGGCCGCGGCCGATCCGGCTCCTTGTAGCGCAGCACGAGCACGCCGATGCTGACCAGCATGAAGGCGAACAGCGTGCCGATGTTCGTCAGATCGTAGGTTTCGGCGGCGTCGCCAATCAGCGCCCAGCTGGCGACAAACAGCCCGGTGATCAGCGTTGTCGTCGATGGAATTTTGGTGACTCGGGTGAAGCTTGGCGGCCCACCGCGGCAGCAGACCGTCGCGGCCCATCGCAAAGAAAATACGCGGTTGGCCGTACTGAAACACCAGTAACACGGCCGACATCGAAATCGCCGCACCGAGTGCGACAAACCAGCCGATTGCCTTGAAGCCCGCCAGTTCGAGCGCGCGGGCCAGCGGATCCGCGACCGCGAGCTCCTTGTACGGCACCATGCCGGTCAATACCGCACCGACGATCACATAGATCACGGTGCAGATCGCCAGGCCGCCGAGGATGCCGATTGGCAGATTCCGCTGCGGGTCGCGGGTTTCTTCGGCGGCCGTCGAAATCGCATCGAAGCCGATATACGCGAAAAACACGATGGCCGCGCCCTGATGAATCCCGTTCCAGCCATTCGGCGCGAACGGGGTGAAATTCGCAGTATTGATGTGCGTGCCGCCGACCACGATGAAAATCGTGATCACCAGCAGCTTGATCGCGACCATGATGTTGTTGGCGGTGACGCTCTCACGCGCACCGCGCAGCAGCAGCCAGGTGATCAACATCACGATCGCAAACGCCGGCAGATGAATCAGCACGGGGATGCCGGCGAGCCGCGGCGCGGAATCCAGGAGACCGTGAATCTGCGGATCGGCGCTGAGCAGCGCGGTTCGGTAGCCGGTAGTCATCCACACCGGCAGGCTGAGACCGAAGCCACGCAGCAATGTGTTGAAGTAATCGCCCCACGAAATGGCCACGGCGACGTTGCCAACCGCGTACTCGAGAATCAGGTCCCAGCCGATGATCCACGCCACCAGCTCGCCGAGCGTCGCATATGAATACGCGTAGGCGCTGCCGGCCTGCGGAATCATCGCAGCCAGTTCCGCGTAGCACAGACCCGCCAGTGCACAGGCGCCGCCGAGCAACATGAACGAAAAGACCAACGCCGGTCCAGCGCCCGAGCGGATCACTTCACCGTTCGGTCCGATCTGACCCGCCGCGGCCGTCCCGATCGCGCCGAAGATGCCCGCGCCAATCACCGCGCCAATCGCCAGCATGATGAGATCGCCAGCGCCGAGCGTGCGCTTCATCGTCTGCGCGCCGTCGCCCTCGGGTACGAGATCGGCAATAGGTTTGCGCTTGAACAGTTGCGACATGTGGGGGGAACTGTACGTCCTCGTCACTCGTTGCTCGTCACTCGTTGCTCGTCTCGTAGAAACGAGCGACGAGCGACTCGCTAGCAACGAGCGACGAGTCGAGCGAGTTACATTCGGTACGCCGTTTCGTTTGACGTCACCACCAGACCGCCGGCGCTATCGAAGGCGACGCCGACCAGGCCTGGTCCGGACAACACCAGCTCGGGGTCTGCGCCGTCGGAAATCCGATACAACCCGCTGACACCGGCGAGTGCTTCGACGACGTGGAGCGCGCCGTCCCCGTCGAACGCGAGGCCTTGCGGCCGTCCGAACGCCGCGTGCCGCGTCGTCACCGTGCCGTTGCGATCGATCCGGTACAGGACGTCATACGGCGACAGTGTCGGGCCCGTCACGTATAGCGCTTGCGTTTCTGGCGCGCCGCCCGCCGGCCCATAGGCGAGGTGAAAGGCCGCGACGCTAGGCGGCAACGACGCAAGCGTTGTCGCGTGGCCATCGGCACCGACTGTGAAGATCGTCCCGCTGCGATCGCCGACGAACAGCGTGCCGTCCGGCGCAAAGGCCAGGCCGCAGGCGACGCCCAGGTCGCTCGCAAAGGTTTCCACCGAGCCATCCTCGGCAACGCGGTAGACGTTTCCCTCGAAGCGGCTGGACACATACAGCCGTCCCTGTGGGTCGACGGCCATCGAGGTTGGATTCACGATCCCGGACGAGAAACTCTCGCGTGTGCCGTTCGGCCGCACTCGGAAGATCGACACCGGCACCTGTTGACCACGGGTGCCGCTGTAGGTGACGTAGAGGTTTCCCGCGACGTCGAATACCGGATTGTCGACCTGGTGAAGGCCGGTCGCAAACGATCCGGCAACGCGCACCAGTCCGACGTCGCCCGCTGCGTCAACGTGCACGCGATGGTCGCCGCGTTCGAGGCCGGATGGAACGATCAGAATCAGCCGGGCTTTCGACGCGAAGGAAATCCGCGCCGGAATGTTGCCGATCCGAGCGCCAGGAAGCACGTCATCGTCGACCGCGAAATCCGATCCTTCGACGATGATCCGGCCGCCTTCGATGGCAGCCGCGGGGGTGATAGGGAGAGCCATACGGAACTTAGAACTTTGAACTTAGAAGTCAGAACTTAGAACTTAGAACTTCAAACATCGAACGTTGGTTCAGTTCTCAGTTGTCAGTTCCTAGTTCTCAGTTCTCAGTTCTCAGTTCCATTAGGTATCGTCGAGCTCGACGTTCCAATACAAGTAGTCCCGCCAACTTTCGGGGGCGTTACGAAGTCCGACGGTGATGCGGATGGCCGGCGCCGATGCAGGACGTTTCGGCATCCGCAACAGATGCATGCCGGCTTCAGCCGGCGTCCGCCCACCTTTCTTGCGATTGCACGTCACACAACACGTGACGATGTTTTCCCAATCCTTACGGCCGCCCTGGGCGACCGGTATCACATGATCGAAGGTTAGCTCGGCGGTTGAGAAGCTGTCGCCGCAGTACTGGCACGAATGCTCGTCCCGAGCGTAAATGTTGGCCCGCGAAAACGGTACGTAGTCGAACCGGCGCTTGATCTTGATGTAGCGCAACAGCCGGATCACCGACGGGAGCTTGATGCTGAAGGTGACGGCGCGGATTTCGCGGTCGTATTCCCGGATTACCTCAACCTTGCCCTGGCACAGAAGGGTGATCGCCTTCTGCCAGTCAACGATCTTGAGGGGCTCGTACGACGCGTTCAGTAAGAGCGTCTGTTCCATTTAGGGTTCCGCAACCGGGAGCGCCTTTGGAAATTTTGCATGACAACCGAAGAGGTGTCAAACATTTAGCGGCTCTGTGGTACGTTGGCGATGGTGCCGATACCCTTCAGAATGCGGTGGCTCCGGGCAGCGGTGATCGTCATGGCAGCCGTCGCTTCGGCGTGCGCGTCGTCCAACGGAGCCGTGCCACGTCCGTTTCCTGTGCCCGGCGAACGTGCCGCGTCACGTCCTGCGCCGTTACCCGAACGTCCGCCGGCAGTCGGTGTCCTCGACGGTACGCCCTCGTGGGTACTGCGTTGTCGCTGCGAGGCGCGCCCTATCGCAACGGCGGCAGCGATCCGAACGGCTTCGATTGCAGCGGATTTACGCAGTACGTCTTCGCGCAGTTTGGCGTCGCACTTCCGCGTGAAGTCAGGGAGCAGTATCGCCAGGGCAAATCGATCGATCCAGCCGACCTCGCGCCAGGCGACCTGGTGTTCTTCTCAACAACTGACCCGGGCGTGTCGCACGTGGCAATCGTGGTGGGCGGCGATCAATTCGTCCACGCTCCCAGCTCGAGCGGCGTCGTCCGAGTGGAGCGTCTCAGCTCGTCCTACTGGTCGCCGCGCTATGTCGGCGCGCGACGAATCGGCTAAGCAGCGCGGAAAGCCCCTTTTCGAATGACCCTGGCAGTCGACCGCTTGGCGAACTGCCGGATGTGCAGATCGTCTTCCGTATACTGCGTCGGCTGCGCCGGCGGATCGAGGGACTCGACGGCGATCCCTTCGGCATCCGCATCGCACGGCGGCTGATCGGCGAGCCGCTCGATGTAGCGCTGTGGATACGACGGAAACGTGCGGAAGCTGGTCGCAACCACGCCGTCGTATTTCGCTTCGAGCGCGGCAAAGTCGTACTGCAGAAATTCCAACGCCGCCGCGCTCGGCTGGTTGCGCAGGTAGGTATGCACCATCGCGGCGACCTGCTCGAAGAATTGCTGGCCGTGACAGTTTGCGGAGTAGGTGCCGTCCTGATTTTCGATGCGACGGATGCCGGCGAGCAGCGGATCGATGTGATACAGCTCGTGCACAACGGTGTCGAGCTTTGCGATCCACGCGTCGGCGCCGGGATAGAACCTTTCTTTGCGTGAACGGTCCAGTGTTTGATCGCAGAAACGCGGCAGCGCAAACGAAATCATGTACTTGATCGCGCGCGTGCCGATGGTGACCGACGGAGACTTCGTCGTAAACCATTCCGAACGCCGCGTGATTCGTTTGCTGGTGCGATCGCGCCAGAAGTAATAGCCCGGTTCGCTGGGCGGAAGGGTCAAGCAGTGGCAGGTCGCAAATGCCCCCTCAGCGTTCGTCCGGCCCGAACGGGCGAAGACTAGAACGTCGGCGACGTCGATAAATGACAGCGCCGGCACACGCGTGACGACGTCCTGCATGAGCAGGGTGATTCGCTCAGTGTAATTTATCAATGTGGCGTGGGGAGCCGCGGTGACTATAGCCAGCGCTATCACGCCTGTCAAGCTGAACAGAGTGCAATTTACTGCAATGGTGTTACTTGATACGGCAAAGGACGGGCTGCATCGATAGCTGGCGGGGTGACCGCACCCATACGCCGCAGGATCAACTGTTGTCGCCGCAGCAAGCGGGCCGTCGGACGCGCAGGATTCAACACATGCGGATTGATAATTGCCGCCGCGAGCAGCGCGGATTCCGCCGGCCCGAGATAGGCTGCCGACGTGCCGAAATACGTACGCGATGCCGCTTCCGCGCCCCAGATCCCGTCGCCCCATTCAATCACATTGAGGTAAAGCTCGAGGATGCGCGCCTTTTTTAATTCCGCTTCGAGCCGGCGCGCAATCACCAGCTCGCGCAACTTGCGTAGCGGGTTCTTCGACGGCGATAAGTAGAGGTTCTTGGCCAGCTGTTGCGTGATCGTGCTGCCGCCTCGAACGAATCGGCCCTGCGCCCAGTCGCGCTGCAGCGATTCCTGCAGCTGCTCGAAGTCCACACCCTCGTGCTGCCAGAACGCGTCGTCTTCGGCGACCAGGACCGCGCGCTGCAAGTCTTTGGAAATGTGGTCGTAGGCAATCCAGCGCTGCGATCGTTTCGGCGGCTTGCCATTCGCACGTGCTTCGTCGGCGCGCAGTTCCATGAACGCCGTGGTCGCCGGGTTCGTGGTCTTCAAAGGGCGGACGTCGGGAACGGTCATCCAGATGTAGGCGAGCAGCGCGAAACCCGCCGCCGCGACGGCCGCGACCGTCCTACGCAGGTACGCGATGACCGTGCCGGGCAAGGGCGCTCTCGAGGGCTCCACGCAGCAGAAGAATCAACCGCGGCGACGAGCTGGCGCCCATCAGCCCGACACGCCAGATCTTGCCGGCAAGCGGACCGAGGCCGGCGCCGATCTCGATGTTAAAGGTTTCGAGCAGATGTTTGCGGACCGCCGCTTCGTCGACACCGTCTGGAACGCGTACGGCGTTCAGCGTCCATAGCCGTTCGTTTTCACGTGGCAGCAGCGACAGGCCCAGATCATTCAATGCCTCGACCAGCGCCTGATGATTTCGCTCGTGACGGCGCCAGCGGACCTCGAGTCCTTCTTCTTCGACGATCGCGAGCGCCTCGTACAACGCGTAAAGCAGCGTCGACGACATCGTGTGGTGGTACTTCCGCCGCAGCCAGTAATCCTCGAGCAAGCTGAGATCGAAATAGAAACTGCGGCACTTGACGCGTTTCGCGAGCGCGCGCGGCCCAAACACGACTGGCGCCAGGCCTGAAGGTCCGCCGAGGCATTTCTGGGTGCAGCTGTAGACGGCGTCGAGATCCCATGCTCCAACGTCGAGCGGATGACCGCCGAACGACGTCACCGCGTCGACGATCGTTAACGCTCCGCCCTCACGCGCAATCGCCGCCAACTCGGCGACTGGATTTCGCACACCGGTCGAAGTTTCCGCGTGCACCATCGCGACGACGTCGGCGTTCGAGGTTTGCAGGCTCTTACGCAGCGCTTCCGGGTCGCACGCACGTCCCCACTCGACATCGAGCCGCGTAACGGTTGCACCGTATCGCTCGCACATTTGCGCGAGGCGATCGCCGAAGTATCCGGTAACGACGACAGTGGCTCTGGTCCCGGGCTGGACCAGGTTCGCAACGCACGTTTCCATTCCTGACGTGCCCGTCCCCGACACGGCAAATGCGAACGACCCATCGGCAGCCTGGAAGGTGCGTAGCAGACGCTCGCGCACGTCATCGAGCAACCGGATCATGATTGGATCAAGATGGCTGATGGTCGGCGAAGCCATTGCTCGCATCACGCGCGGCGATGTCAGGCTCGGGCCGGGGCCGAGAAGAATTCGATCGTTATCGGGCAGGAGGCTCATGCCGGAATTTCCTCAAAGGTCGACAGCGCCTCGCGCAACGCCGGCAAGGCGCTCGATGGGACTGGTACCAGCGGCGGACGCGGCACGCCCACGTCGTAGCCAAGCAGGTTGAGCGCCGCCTTCAGGCCAGGCACACCATGCGTCGGTCCGAGCAGCCGCGCTAAAGGAATCAGTTCGCGCTGGAGCGCGAGGGCCTCGGCGTGTTTGCCGGCGCGGGTCAGTGTAAACAATCGCGCGCAGGCATCGGGCACGGCGCACGCCAGCGCGAGAATCCCGCCGACCGCGCCAACGCACAGCGCGGCGTAGAACGTCGCGGTCGTACCGGCCAGCACATTGAAATCTCTCGGCGATCCCGACACGAGGTCGGCGATTTGCGCGACATCACCGCCCGACTCTTTCATACCGACGATGTTCGGATGAGCGGCCAGCGCGTGAACCGTCGCTGGGAGCAGATTCACGCCGGTCAACGCGGTGAAGTTATATAACAGCACCGGCACCGGCGATTCGTCGGCAACGGCGGTGTAATGCCGGACGAACGCGTCGTGAGTCATCTGGCTCTTGAAAAATCCCGGCGTGCGCACCAGCACGTAGTCCGCGCCGTGTTCGGCCGCGCGCTTCGACGCCTTGATCGCAGCCTGTGTCGATTCACGGCCGGTGCCGACGATGAACACGCGGTCGCGTGGCACGGCGTCGCGCGCGGCGACGATCACGCGATCGGACTCGAAGTCGTCCATCATCACGGCTTCGCCGTTCGATCCCAGAATCACGAAGCCGTCGATCGGACGGGCCGACCATTTCACCAATGCGGCGCTCAAGCGGCGTGTGTCCGGTTGATCGCGTTCGTCGAACGGCGTCGGAACCGGCGCAAATACTCCAGCGAGACTCATCGCACAGATTCTACGCCGGTCGCGTGATCCTGCAACGCGAGGTTCAGGCCGAACACCACTGCGAACATCGCCACCGCCGGACTGAGCAGCCACGGAAAATCGGCAAACACCTGAACATTCGCGGCGTCCCGCAACATCGTGCCCCACGTCGCAACGCCGTCTGGAAAGCCGAGGCCGATATAGGAAAGCGTCGCCTCGGCGACGATAAACGCGGGAATCAGCAGCGTAATCTCGACGCCGATGAACCCACGCGCCGCCGGCATCAGATGGGTTACGAGCACCCGCGTGCGACTGGCACCGATTGCCTGCGCTGCCGACGCGTAGTCGAGCGCACGCTCGGTCTTGACAATCGCGCGCACGCCGCGCGCGATGAAGGGCGATCCGACAACGGCGAAGATACTGACCAGCAGCACGAATACGGTCGTTGGCGACAGCACCAGCGGCAAGACCGATCGCAGCGCCAGCGCGACGTAAATCGCCGGCAAAACCAGTACGAAGTCGGTCGCTCGCATCATCAGATCGTCGAGCGTGCCGGCCGAATACCCGGCAATGCCGCCAATCGCCGCGCCGATCAGCATCGCGCCGAGCGCCGCCACGAATGCGACGCCGAGCGAGGTCCGGGCGCCGAACAGCAGGCGGCTGAACACGTCGCGACCGAGGCTGTCGGATCCCAGAAACAACAATGGCGCGACAGCGGGATCGGCAGTCGTCACCAGCTGACCGTGCTCGAACCAGCGGAGCGGCACCGCGGTCGATTGATCCTGTTCGTAGCGCTGCTCCAAGCGATTGACCAGCCGCCACGGATAAATGAATGGCGCACGCCAGCCTCCGGCGTCACGAAGGCGCGGCAAGGTTGGCGGAGAGTTCAATTGCGCGTAACGGGTGTCCACGTCGGCGGTCGGGGCCAGCAGTGGCGCGGCAATCGCGCTGAACGCGGCCAGCAGGACCAGCGCCGCGCCAAACCGCTTCACGATTCCCTCACACGCGGATCGACCGCCGCCAGCGCAAGATCAGATAGCAGTGTGCCGAATGCCAGAAAGACCGCCCCGGCGCCGGCGCAGCCAGCCACCAGAAAGACGTCGCGGCTGACCAGCGCGTCGAGCATCAGGCTGGCGAGGCCGGGCCACGCCATGATCACTTCGACGGCGAACGATCCGCTGAGCAGGGTGCCGATGATCAAGCCATAAACCGAGGCAACCGGCCGCAGCGACGCCTTCAGCGCGTCGCGCCACACCACTCGAGAATGCGGCACGCCGCGCGCGATCGTCGCCATCACAAACGGTTGACGAACCGCTTCCCCGATCGCCTGCGCCTGCAGGCGCTCCAGCATCGCTGCCAGCGGCAGGCCGACCGCCGCGGCGGGAAGAATCAGGTGATACAGCAGATCGATCGTCGCGCCGCCGCTCGACGCCGTTGTCGAACGCATGCCGGCGATCGGAAACCACCCGGTGCGTGCCGCCAGGAATAACAGGAACAACGAGGTGAGCAGCGGCGGCATCGACAGAAAAACCAGCGACGCAGCGCGGATCGCGGTCGGCAGCAATCCGCCGTGGCGGCTGCCGGCGATGATCCCGAGCGGCAGGCCGATGGCGGTTGCGAACAACAGCGCGGCACCGGCAAGGATTGCCGTGTTGCCGGCGCGTTCGGGAATCAGGTCGCGAACCGGGCGCTCGTATTTCAGCGACCTACCGAGATCGAATCGCGCCGCGGCAACCAGCCAGTCGCGATACTGGGCGGCGATCGATTTATCCAGGCCCAGCTCGTGCCGACGCTGCAGCCACACTTTCATGTCTGGTCCGTCGGCGGCCGCATCGCCTGGAGCGAGGCGCGCCAGCAACAGCGACGCCGAGGATACGGCGAATACCAGAAACAGCGCGAACGCGATGCGGCGGGCGAGGTAGCGGCCCACGATCGACTAGCCGGGGCCGACCGACACCGTGTCGGGCGACCACAACACCGGCGACTGCGCAATCGCCGGCGTCAACGTCACGCGCGACGAAACGGCGACGTACATCTTCGGCGCGGCGAAGTAGATCACCGGCTGATGCTCCGCAAAAATTCGCAGCATCTCGGCATAAAGGCGACGCCGTTCGTTTTCGTCAGCCGTCGCCACTTGCTTCGTCGTCAGCTCGTCGAGCCGCCGTTCCCAGTCGGTGGCAGGCTTGGCTTGCAGCGGATTCCAGAAATGCGAACCGCCGGAACTGAGCCAGAAATCGGCGTTCGTGCCGGGATCGGTATCGGTTTTCTGCGGGTTGAAGTAGACCGCTTCGTAGTCTTTGGATCCGAGGATCCGATCGAACAACGCGCTCGGATCGAGCGGCACGACGTCCATCGTCACGCCGATCTTCTTCAGTTCGTCACGGATGACGGCGGCGCCGCGCTCGAGGCGAGGCCGGCCCTTTTGCGTGATCAACGTGAAGCGTGCATTGGCGGCGCCGATCGACGCCAGCAGCTTCTTTGCGCCCTCCGGGTCGTGAGGCACCTTCGGCACGTCGGCGGAATACCATTTCTTGTTCGACGAGGTCTCCGGACCATCAACCGGTTCGCCGGCGCCGAAATACACCGTGTCGGCAAACAGCCGGCGATCGACGGCCATCGAAATCGCGCGGCGAAATTCGTCGCGCTGCAGCCAGGCGCCTCGCGGATCCTTCGCGAACTGACCCGGCCGAAGATTGAACCAGAAACTGTCGCCATCCAGCGCGACCCCGAGATCGAACAACTTCACCTTGCCGGCGTCCGCCGCACGTTTCACGGACGCGTACGATTCCGGCGGCACTTCGCTCGCCGTCATGTCGATCTGTCCCGCTTCCAACCGCAGCTGCTCGGCATTTGAGTCGGGAATGATTTCCAGCGTGAGGCGATCGAGGTACGGCAGTTGCCTTCCATTCGCGTCTTTTCGCCAGTAGTGAGGATTCCGTTCGAAAACGATGCGTTGGCCCGCCGTGTACTCCTTCACGATGAACGGGCCGAGGCCGACGATCTCGGAAGCCGGTGTCGAGAATCCCCACGCGCTCAGGAAACTTCCGTCCTGAACC